>NZ_JBIANP010000010.1:0-166112 GCF_042874705.1 Micromonospora sp. NPDC003816 | reverse complement strand
GGCCGGGGGGCTGGCGGGGCGCCCCGCCGCGGGCGGGGCCCCCCCCGGCGCACGGCGCCCCGCCCCCCCGCCGCCCCCCGGGCGGCGGGGGGCCCCGGGCCCCCGGGCCCCCCCCGTCGACCGGTCAGCGCGGCGGGTCCCGGGCGGCTAGAGTCCGACCTCGTGCATCCTCCCGAGGTGAGCGTCGCGAGCCCGGCGGACCGGACGCCGGTGGTCGACGCCCTGGTGGCCGCGTTCCGCACGGATCCCGTGGTGCGCTTCTTCTTCCCCGACGACGAGACCTACCCTCGGTCGGCCGCCGTCCTCTTCGGACACCTCTTCGACAAGCAGGTCGTCAAGGGCACCGTCTGGACGGTCGAGCAGGGTGCCGCGACCGCCATCTGGGAGCCGCCGGTGGCCGGCACGGCCGTCCTCGACGACGGCCGCCGCCCGGCCCTGCCCGACGACGTGCTGCGCCGGGTGCACGCCTACGACCAGGCGCTGCGTGCCGTCCTGCCCCACCATCCGCACTGGTACCTGGGCATCTTCGGCACCCACCCGGCCCATGCTGGCCGCCGGTTGGGGCGTGCCGCGATGAGTGCCGGGCTGCGGCGGGCCGCCGATGCGGGGCTCCCCGCCGTGCTGGAGACCGGCAACCCGGTCAACGTGGAGATCTACCGGCGTGCCGGCTGGGAGTTGGTCGACACGCTGACCGACCCGATCCCGGTCTGGGTGATGCGACGGTAACCCGGGCCCACCCGCTTCACCCGGGCCCACCCGCTTCACCCGGGCCCACCCGGGCCCTCAGCAGGCCCATGCTCCCGCCTCCATCGCAAGATCACGCTCGATCCGGGATCGAGTGGTCATCGTCGCGTTCGGATACCACTCGATCCGGGATCGAGCGTGATCTTCGGTAGGCGGGCGCTTCTCCGGCTGCCGGTGGGAGATCTGTGCCGGTGACCAGCTCGGTGTCATCCGAGCTGTCAGACCTTGGGTGGCGTTGTGTCGAAGGTGCTGCCTGGACGGTGATCGAAGTGCCGCCGTAAGCCCCTGCCGGACGAGTCGGATGGAGGGCGCTGTGCCGATTCATGTGACGGTAGCGTGCCTTCTCCACCCACTATCCGATATGGAGGACGGATTGGTTTCCAGACTGGTCCGGATGGCACTCGTCGTCACCTTGGCACTGGCCGGGGGTGCCGTGGCCGTGGTGTCACCCGCGCAGGCTGCCCCAACGAAGTTCAAGAACTGCACCGCCCTGAACAAGAAGTACCGGCATGGCGTCGGCAAGAAGGGCGCGCGGGACAAGGTTCGCGGCAGGACGAAGCCGGTCACGAACTTCAAGGTTTCGACGGCGATCTACAAGGCGAACACGAAACTCGACCGTGACAAGGACGGCGTCGCCTGCGAGAAGCGATAGCGCCAGGCCGCCGACCGGCACACTCCAGACTCACCACCGGTGATGCCGGTCTGCGACCTCGCCGATCATGGAGTTAGGGCCTTGACTTAAGCCGCTAATCGTGGCATTTCGCCTACCACAACTCCATGATCGGCGGGGACGGGCGGGGCCAGCGGGGACGGGCGGGGGCCGGCGGGGACGGGCGGGGCCAGCGGGGACGGGCGGGGGCCGGCGGGGACGGAGTCAGGCGTCGGGCGGTGCCGTCGTGGCGCGGTGGGCGGCGGCGAGGCGCTTCGGCGCGCGGGCGAACCACGCCTCCGTGATGATCTCGGTCAGTTCGGCCCCGTCGATCCGGTCCAGCCGCACCAGCACCGCCGGGTAGCCGTCGAGGTGCGGCGTCGTCAGGTAGACGGCCGGGTCGTCCGCGAGCAGTGCCTCCTTGACGCCGAGGTCGGCGACCCGGACGCCGAGGATCGGGCCGGTCGGCGCGGACGGTCCGAGCGCGTCGAGGTCGGCTCGGCGCAGCGGGCGCTCCCACACGAACGACTTGTCCCGTACGGTCCAGGCGGGCAGACCGTCGTAGGAGGGACGCTCACCGGTCTCCGGCAGGCTCAACGCGATCCGACGCACGTCATCCCAACTCGCCACCGCCCGACCATACGCCCCGGCCGGGATCGACGGTGGGCACGCGCCGGTCGCGCCCGGCGTGTCGGAGGCCATTGCCCGGGTTCTTCCCGGCAGCGACACACCGCGTTCGTCGGAAAGCGAACGGTGACCTTCGCCGTATCGTGCTCCTGCGTGGACGGTCATAATGGGCGGCATGGTTGCCTGGGAGTACGCCCTGCTGGTCCGCCGTTACCAGGGACAGGGCCGCAATTTCCATGTGTCGTTCGTCTGGTACGGCCCGGACGGATCGCGTAAGGACGTCACCGCGTACGGCGACACCGCCGTGGCGCACCTCAACCGGTACGGCCGGGAAGGCTGGGAACTGGTCACCGCCGCCGAGGACGTCAACAACGTCCAGGGCAGCACCGAGGTGCACCGATACCACCTCAAGCGTCCACTGAACTGAGCCCACTCCACCGTCGGTCGACCACCGCCCGGGAACGCGTTGACGGCGCGTCCCGGGCGTCGTCACGCTTGTCGACAGATGTCGATGCATGCGCGTCGGCCGGTCTGTTGCAGGGGGTAACCATGCGCAAACGCAGGATCCTGGCGCCGCTGGCGGCGCTCGCCACGGTGGGCGCGGCTCTGGTGGTCGGTGCGGCACCGGCTCAGGCTGATCCGCCCGGCGGCACGCTGCGCGGGGTGTACTACAGCTACGACTTCTGCCGCTCGTACGGCTTCACCGGCGCCGCCGAGGGACGATGGGACTGGTGGTACTGCGAGCAGAGCTACGCCCCGCAGAGCGCCCAGTGGTTCCTCTGGACGTTCGACTACTCCTGATCGTCCCGGTGCGCGTCGGGCCGGTGCACCGGCCCGACGCGCCTGCGTCGTCAGCCCAGGTCGACGTTCGGGTACAGCGGGAATCCGGCCAGCAACTCGCCGGCCTGCCGGCTGACCTTGTCCGCCAGCGCCGGGTCCAGCACGTACTTGGCCTTGGAGGCGGTGCCGTCCGGGTTCGCCCCGGCGCTGGTCTGGCTGAGCACCGTGTGGATCAGCTCGGCGGTGCCGTCCATCTCGGCCGTGCCCAGCCCGCGCGTGGTCAACGCGGGCGTGCCGATCCGGATGCCGGAGGTGTACCAGGCGCCGTTGGCGTCCTGCGGCACCGCGTTGCGGTTGGTCACGATGCCCGAGTCCAGCAGCGCCTGCTCGGCCTGCCGGCCGGTCAGCCCGTAGCCGGTGACGTCGATGAGCACCAGGTGGTTGTCGGTGCCGCCGGTGACCAGCGTGGCGCCCCGACGCAGCAGCCCGTCGGCCAGCGCCTGGGCGTTGTCGACGATCCGCTGGGCGTAGTCGGCGAAGTCGGGGCGGCGCGCCTCGGCCAGCGCGACCGCCTTGGCCGCCATCACGTGCGGCAGCGGCCCGCCGAGCACCATCGGGCAGCCCCGGTCCACCTGGTCGGCCAGCTCCGGGCCGCAGAGCACCATGCCGCCGCGCGGGCCGCGCAGTGACTTGTGCGTGGTGGTGGTGACGATGTGCGCGTGCGGCACCGGGTCGAAGTCGCCGGTGAAGACCTTGCCGGCGACCAGACCGGCGAAGTGGGCCATGTCCACCATGAAGGTGGCGCCGACCGAGTCGGCGATCTCCCGCATGATCCGGAAGTTCACCTTGCGCGGGTACGCCGAGTAGCCGGCGACCAGCACCAGCGGCCGGAACTCGCGGGCCGCCTCGGCGACCCGGTCGTAGTCGACCAGCCCGGTGGCCGGGTCGGTGCCGTAGCTGCGCTGGTCGAACATCTTGCCGGAGATGTTCGGCCGGAAGCCGTGGGTGAGGTGGCCGCCGGCGTCCAGCGACATGCCGAGCATCCGCTGGTCGCCCAGCTCCCGGCGGAGCGCGAACCAGTCCTGCTCGGTGAGGTCGTTGACGTGCCGGGCCTGCGCCCGCTTGAGCGCGGGGGACTCCACCCGGTCGGCCAGGATCGCCCAGAACGCCACCAGGTTGGCGTCGATGCCCGAGTGCGGCTGCACGTACGCGTGCGACGCGCCGAACAGCTCCCGGGCGTGCTCGGCGGCGAGCGCCTCGACCGTGTCGACGTTCTGGCAGCCGGCGTAGAACCGGCGCCCCACCGTGCCCTCGGCGTACTTGTCGCTGAACCAGTTGCCCATCGCCAGCAGGGTGGCCGGCGAGGCGTAGTTCTCGCTGGCGATCAGCTTGAGCGACTCGCGCTGGTCGACCAGTTCCGCCCCGATGGCGTCGGCCACCCGGGGCTCGACGGCGCGGATGACCTCCAGCGCGCTGCGGAAAGCGGCGGATTCGGCGTTCGGCGGCATGCGACCTCCTGGTGACGTGCGGAAGGCCCAGGCGCTCGGCGTGCGTCCTCATGACGGGGCCGCTTCCCGATGGTGCTCCATCTCGACGCGCCAGTCACGGCCCCCGCCGATCCTAGCGGGTGGGCTCTCCGGCCCCGCGCACACCGGGTCGGACCCGCCCCGACCGGCCCCGCGAGGTCGCCACCGCGCCGGCCGTACGCGTCGTACGCTCGGCAGATGGCGACCTCGGCCGAGGAGATCCAGGTGGGGCGGCGGACGGTGCGCGTCTCCAGCCCGGACAAGCCGTACTTCCCGGAGCGCGGGCTGACCAAGCTCGACGTGGTGCGCTACTTCCTTGCCGTCGGCGACGGCATCCTGCGCGCGCTCAAGGACCGGCCGACCATGCTCGAACGCTGGCCGCGCGGCGTGTTCGAGGGGGCGACGATCGCCACCCGGCAGGACAACCGGGGCGACGCCTTCTATCAGAAGCGCGTGCCGGCGGGCGCGCCCGACTGGGTGGGCACCGCCCACATCACGTTCCCCAGCGGGCGCAGCGCCGACGAGGTCGCGCCGGGGGAACTGGCGGTGGTGATCTGGGCGGTCAACCTGGGCACGCTGCGGTTCCACCCGTGGCCGGTGAACCGGGCCGACGTCGAGCGGCCGGACCAGCTCCGGATCGACCTGGACCCGCTGCCCGGGGTGGGGTTCGACCAGGTCGTCCCGGTGGCGCACGAGGTGCGTGGCTTCCTCGACGAGCTGGGCCTGGCCGGGTTTCCGAAGACCACCGGCGGGCGCGGCCTGCACGTGTACGTCCCGATCGAGCCCCGGTGGAGCTTCGGCGACTGCCGTCGGGCGGTGCTGGCGCTCGGCGGCGAGATGCGGCGGCGCCGGCCGGACCTGGTCACCACCACCTGGTGGCGTGACCAGCGGGACCGACCGGTCTTCGTCGACTACAACCAGATGGCCCGGGACCACACGATGACCTCGGCGTACTCGATCCGGCCGACGCCTGCGGCGCTGGTCTCCGCCCCGCTGGACTGGGCCGAGCTGGACGACGTACGGCCGGAGGACTTCGACGTGACCACCATGCCCGCCCGGTTCGCGGAGCGGGGCGACCCGCACGCCGGTCTGGACGGGCCACGGTTCTCGCTGGACCCGCTGCTGGAGCTGGCCGACCGGGAGGGGCTGGCCGCGCCGCCGGAACGCTGAGCGGCGGTCAGGCCCACGGGCTGCGGACGCCGTCGTACTCCTCGAAGACCAGCCAGCTCCGGGTGGACAGCACCCCGGAGATGCGCTGGACCCGGTCCAGCACCACGTCCCGCAGGGTGGCGTTGTCCGGTGCCCGGACCAGGGCGAGTACGTCGTGTTCGCCGCTGAGCAGCGCCACGTGCTCGACGTAGCGCACCCGGGCCAGCTCCGCCGACACCTCCCGCCAGGTGTTCTGCTGGATGGTCAGGGCGATGTACGCCGAGGTGCCCAACCCGGCCGGCTCCGGCGCGACCCGGGCGGCGAACCCGGTGACCACCCCGTCGCGCAGCAGTCGCTCCATGCGCGCGTACGCGTTGGTGCGGGACACGTGCACCCGCTCGGCGAGCGTCCGGACGGAGATCCGCCCGTCCCGGGTCAGTTCGTCCAGGATCCGTCGGTCCACCTCGTCCAACCCTGGTGCCGTTCGTCCCGTGCCACCCCGCAGGGGCACTGTGTCAGCGGTCTCCTGGCTCACCCGAGCCTCCCATCAGTGCCATACATCCCGCCTTCACCGGCCATCTTGAGTCAATCATCCGACCAAAGGAGCATAGGTCCACCACACGTCCAGGAGGTTCCGCCGTGACGACCACCCCTCAGGCGGCCCGCAGGGCAACCCCGCGGAAGCGCCGGTCGGCCACCCCGACCGCGCCCGACCCGGCCGCCGCCCTGCTTCCCCAGGCCGATCCGGTCCGGCTGCTCAATCCGGACGGCACCCTGCTGCCGTCCCGGGCCGACTATCCCGAGCCACCCGTGGCGACACTGCGCGAGATGTACCGCCGGATGGTCGTCGGCCGCCGGTTCGACGCGCAGGCCACCGCACTGACCAAGCAGGGCCGCCTCGCGGTCTACCCGTCCTCGCGAGGGCAGGAGGCGTGCCAGGTCGGCGGGGTCCTCGCGCTGCGCGAGGACGACTGGGTCTTCCCGACCTACCGCGAGTCGATGGCGCTGACCGCGCGGGGCATCGACCCGGTCGAGGTCCTCACCCTGCTGCGCGGCGACTGGCACTGCGGGTACGACCCGGCCGTGCGCCGCACCGCGCCGCAGTGCACCCCGCTCGCCACCCAGTGCGTGCACGCCGCCGGCCTGGCCTACGGCGAGACCTACCAGGGGCGGGACACGGTGGCACTGGTCTACGTCGGTGACGGCGCGACCAGCGAGGGCGACTTCCACGAGGGGGTCAACTTCGCCGCCGTGTTCAAGGCCCCGGTGGTCTACTTCGTGCAGAACAACCGGTACGCGATCAGCGTGCCGCTGTCCCGCCAGACCGCCGCCCCGTCACTGGCCTACAAGGGCGTCGGGTACGGCGTGCCGAGCGAGCAGGTCGACGGCAACGACCCGGTGGCCGTGCTCGCCGTGCTGGAGAAGGCGGTGGCGCACGCCCGCGCCGGCAAGGGGCCGTTCCTGGTCGAGGCGCACACCTACCGGATGGAGCCGCACACCAACGCCGACGACGCGACGCGCTACCGCGACGCCGACGAGGTGGAGGCGTGGCGGGACCGCGACCCGGTGGCCCGGCTGGAGGCGTACCTGCGCTCCCGTGAGGCCCTCGACGACGACGCCGTCGCCGCCGTCGCGCAGGAGGCCGAGGAGTACGCGGCGGGGCTGCGCGAGCGGATGAACGCCGAACCCACCGTCGACCCGCTCACCCTCTTCGACCACGTCTACGCGCAGCCCACCCCGCAGCTCGTCGAACAGCGCGACCAGGTCCGCGCCGAGCTCGCCGCGCAGGAGGAGGACGCCTGATGGCCACCATGACCATGGCGAAGGCGCTCAACGCGGCGCTCGCCGACGCGCTGCTGGAGGACGATCGGGTCGTCGTCTTCGGCGAGGACGTCGGGCAACTCGGTGGCGTCTTCCGGATCACCGACGGACTACAGGCCCGCTTCGGCGACAAGCGCTGCTTCGACACCCCGCTGGCCGAGGCCGGCATCGTCGGCTTCGCGGTCGGACTGGCGATGTCCGGGCTGCGTCCGGTGGTGGAGATGCAGTTCGACGCGTTCGCGTACCCGGCGTTCGAGCAGATCGCCTCGCACGTGGCGAAGCTGCGCAACCGCACCCGGGGCGCGCTGAGCGTGCCGATGGTGATCCGTGTGCCGTACGCGGGTGGCATCGGCGGCGTGGAGCACCACTGCGACTCGTCCGAGGCGTACTACGCGCACACCCCGGGCCTGAAGGTGGTCACCCCGGCGACCGTCGACGACGCGTACTCGCTGCTGCGGGAGGCGATCGACGACCCCGACCCGGTGGTGTTCATGGAGCCGAAGAAGCTCTACTTCACCAGCGCCGAGGCGGACCTGCCGACGCGGACCGCTCCGTTCGGCCGGGCGGTGGTCCGTCGGCCCGGCCGGGACGCCACCCTGGTCGCGTACGGGCCGGCGGTGCCGGTCGCGCTGGAGGCAGCCGAGGCCGCCCGCGAGGAGGGCTGGGACCTGGAGGTCGTCGACGTACGCACCATCGTGCCGTTCGACGACGCCACGATCGCCGACTCGGTCCGGCGTACCGGCCGCTGCGTGGTGGTGCAGGAGGCACAGGGTTTCGCCGGAGTCGGCGCGGAGATCGCCGCCCGGGTGCAGGAACGCTGCTTCCACGCGCTGCACGCGCCGGTGCTGCGGGTCTCCGGGCTGGACATCCCGTACCCGGCGCCGATGCTGGAGCACACCCACCTGCCCTCGGTCGACCGGGTGCTGGACGCGGTGGCCCGCCTCCAGTGGGACGACCAGCCGGACTCCCGCTGGCTCGCCGAGGTGCCGGCATGAGCGAGCGGAGCGAGCGAGTCATCGGGTGCGGTGCGGTGGAGTCTCATGGCGGCACGCAGCGGAGCGGAGTGCCGGCATGAGCGAGCAAGTCTTCTTCCTTCCTGACCTCGGTGAGGGGCTCGCCGAGGCGGAGATCGTGCAGTGGCGGGTCGCGGTGGGTGACGTGGTCACCGTGGACCAGAGCGTGGTCGAGGTGGAGACCGCCAAGGCGGTCGTGGACGTGCCCTGCCCGTACGCCGGCCGGGTGGTGGCCCTGCACGGCGCGGAGGGCGAGGTGCGTCCGGTCGGCCAGCCGTTGATCACGGTGGCCGCGCCGGTCACCGACGGTGCCGCCGGCGCGACCGAGCCCGCCGGGCACGCGGTCTACCGCGAGGAGGAGCGGGCCGGCTCGGGCAACGTGCTGATCGGGTACGGCACCGGGCACGGTGCCACCCGCCGCCGTCGGCGTCCCCGCCTCGCCCCGACCGCGCCGGTCACCGCCCCGAGCCTTGCTCCGGCCGCGCCGACCCCGTCGGCGGTCGGCGCGGATCCGTCCGCGACGCCGGCACTGGTCATCTCGCCGATCGTGCGGCGGCTGGCCCGTGCGCACGGCGTCGACCTGGCCACCCTGCGGGGCACCGGACCCGGCGGAGTGGTCCGCCGCGCCGACGTGGAGGCGGCGGCCGACGCGTACGCGACGGACCGTTCGGTCACGGGTACGCCCGCGCCGGGCCTTACGACGCGGGGCCTTCCGCCCGCGACCGGCCCCGCGACGCCGGACCTGCCGGCCGGGACCCCGGCGCATGTCGGACTCGCTCCGGCCGACCAACGGGACCAGGTGATCCCGTTGACCGGCATCCGCCGGGTGATCGCCGACAAGCTCTCCCGCAGCCGGCGGGAGATCCCGGAGGTGACCATCTGGGTCGACGTGGACGCCACCGGGCTGCTGGGTACCCGGGCCGCGATCAACGCCGCCCGACCGGACCAGCCGGTGAGCATCCTGGCGCTGCTGGCCCGGATCTGCCTGTCCGGGCTACGCCGGTACCCGCAGCTCAACGCCCGGGTGGACACCGAGGGGCAGCGGATCGTCCAGTCCGCCGCCGTGCATCTGGGCATCGCCGCCCAGACCGATCGTGGCCTGCTGGTGCCGGTGCTGCGCGACGCCGACCGGCTCACCACCGCCGAGCTGGCCGCCGAGCTGGCCGCGACCACCACCGCGGCGCGGGCGGGTGAGCTGCCACCGGCCCGGCTCACCGGGGGCACGTTCACGCTCAACAACTACGGGGTGTTCGGTGTCGACGGTTCCACCCCGATCATCAACCACCCGGAGGCGGCGCTGCTCGGAGTGGGCCGCATCGTGGACAAGCCCTGGGTGGTGGAGGGAGAGCTGGCGGTGCGCAAGGTGACGCAGCTCAGCCTCACCTTCGACCACCGGGTCTGCGACGGGGGAGTCGCCGGTGGCTTCCTGCGGCACGTCGCCGACTGCGTCGAGCAACCGGCCCTGCTGATCGCCGCCGTCTGAGCCCCGTCCGCCCCCGCCCCGCCCGGCCTGCGCCCCCGGCCCGCGCCGCCCGCCCCTCAGGCGTCGATCATGGAGTTGTGTACAGTGCATAACGGCATATAGAGGTCGAATATCCGGCCACAACTCCATGATCGGCGCGGACGGGAACCAGACGTCCATGATCGGCGTGGGCGTGGACAACTTCACCTCCTGCTGGCCGTAAGGTCGCCATGCGGTCGATGCCTGTCCTGTCCGACCGTCCAGGTGTCTCGCAGCTCGCAGCTCTCTGGCCGACCACCGACCACACGCACGAAGAGTCGCGCCCGAGCACGCGCGGCGCCCCCAAGGCCGCTTCCCAAGATCGCCCCTTTGATCAAGGAGTTTTGGTCTGGGTGGGCGGCGGATTCGGACCAAAACTCCTTGATCAACCATGTTCCGGCGTGGGCGTGGGCGTGGGCGTGGGCGTGGGCGTGGGTAGGTCGGGGCGGGGGCTCGGCGGCTGAAGGGACGCCGGGTCCACGGGTGGCCGTAGGCCCGAGACCGGGCGAAGCGTCGTGGACCGGCGGGTGCGCGGACAATGGACGCAGGTCGCCGACTAACGGTCGGGATATCACGGTCGGGCATTTCCCGGCCTGGTCCGGCGTAATAGCGCAAAAATGTCCACCCGGTATTGGCGCGCGGTTTCGCAGAATTGCTGAGTCGATGGTGGGTAGACGGCGAGAATGTGGCGGAGGGCGAGAAATAAACGGGGGGACGCATCATGAACCTGAGGGGGCGATTGGCGCTGTTGACGGTGGCCGTCGCAGCGGCGCCGCTGGCGCTGGGCGCGTGCACGGGTGATCGGAGGACCGCCGGACCCGGTGAGGGTCGGCAGGCGGCTCCGGAACTCGCCGTGACGCCCGCCGAGGGCGCGCGGGACGTGCCGATCAGCGGGGAGATCGGCACCGTGGTCAAGCACGGGCGGGTCACCGATGTGCGGATCACCGACGACAAGGGCGGAAAGGTCGAGGCCGAGCCGCGCGAGGACGGCACCGGGTGGGTGCCGGCCGAGGTGTTGCAGCCCAAGCGGACCTACACCGCCGAGGTCACGGTGACCGGCGAGAAGGGGCAGACGGTCACTCGGAAGACGACCTTCACGACGCAACCGAAATCGTCCAAACCGGCGATCACCAGTACGCTCTATTTCGCCGGTAATCGGACGTACGGCACGGCCATGCCGGTAACCGTCGCGTTCGACCCGCCCATTCCGAAAGAAGCCAGGGCGGATGTGCAACGTCGTTTGTTCGTGAAGACCGATCCGCCGCAGCCGGGCACCTGGTCCTGGGTGTCCGACGGTAGTCAGGTCTATTATCGGGCGCCCGATTTCTGGCGACCCGGCACGTCCATCAACGTTCGTGCCGCGCTGGAGGGTCTGCCGATCGGCAAGGAGAACGTCGGCGACGCCGACCGGCGGGCCACGTCGAAGATCGGCCGGCAGACGGCGTTGGAGATCGACAACGCGACCAAGCAGATGTCGGTGATCCGGGACGGGAAGCTGCTGCGCAAGCTCCCGGTCAGCCTCGGCAAGCCGAGCACCCCGACCTCCAGCGGCAAAATGGTGATCATGGAGAAGCACGACTTCACCACGTTCGACACCACGGGCTCGGCCGACCCGTACGTCGTCGACGTCGAGGACGCGCAGCGGCTGACCTGGGGCGGCGAGTTCATCCACGGTGCGCCCTGGTCGGAAGGGGATCAGGGGTACACCAACGTGTCGCACGGGTGCACCAACCTCTCCGCGGCCAACGCCGACTGGCTGATGGGCGTCACCCAGGTCGGTGACCTGGTCACCGTCAAGGGCACCGAGGTCGAACTCGGCGAGGGCAACGGCTGGACGGCGTGGAACGTCGACTGGGACCGGTTCGCCGAGGGCAGTGCGCTGCCCGTACCCGCCGGGCTGAAGCCGGCACCGACCGCGTCGGCGGACCCGGGCGCGGTGGCCGGCGGTGGCTCGCCGGAGCCGCAGCCCTCGGCGAGCGGCGGGTGACACACCGACGTCGGGCGCCGGGTCGTCACCGGCCCGGTGTTCCCGTCGTGGGCGGGCGGAGGGTGGTGCCCGGGATCGTCCCTAGGGTGGATGCACCGGGCCTGCGGGTCATGCCCTGGGCTTACCCGGAACCGCCTTTACGCAGGGTGTGAGTGTCGGTGGTGGGGGATAGGTTCTTCTCATGCCAGAGCGCGAGGAGCGGTTCCACGTGGAGACCACGGTCTTCGACGACGCGGTGTGCGTCCGCGTGGTCGGTGCCGTCGACATCGCCACCGTCGCGGCGTTCCGCGCGGCCCTCTGGGCTGCACCGGCCCGGCCGGAGCTGCGGGTGGATCTCTCCGAGGTGCGGGTGCTCTCCGCCGCCGGGGTGCGCACGCTGATCGCGGCCCGGCTCTGGGTGCGCGCCCAGGGCGGCCAACTGGTGCTGACGGACCCGCCGCCGGTGGTGGAGCGGGTGCTGCGTGCCACCGGCCTGCGCCGGGTCATCCCGGTCGTCGGTTCGTGCTCCGAGCGGGTGCTGGCCGGCGTGTGACGCCGCGACGGCGGGTTCGCCCGCCGGGGCGTGCGGTGGTCGGCGTCCGACGCCGACCGCGCGTCCGGCGCCGGGTACGGGGGCCGGCGCCGGACGCGGCGCTCAGCGGACGCCGAGCAGGTCGACCACGAAGACCAGGGTCTCGTTGGGCTTGATGACGCCACCGGCGCCCTGGCTGCCGTAGCCCAGGTGCGGCGGGATGGTCAGCTTGCGCCGCCCACCGACCCGCATCCCGACCACGCCCTGGTCCCAGCCGGCGATGACCCGGCCACCGCCGAGCGGGAACTCGAAGGCGTCCCCCCGGTTCCAGGAGGCGTCGAACTCGGCGCCGGTGGAGTGCGAGACCCCGACGTAGTGGACGCGGGCACGCTGGCCGGGCTGGGCCTCGGGGCCGTCGCCCACGGTGATGTCCTCGATCACGAGGTCGGCGGGCGGGGCACCCTCGATCGGACCGATCTCGGGCTTGCTCGCTGCCTGGTTCATGCGGATTCTCCTGTGACGTCGGTTCTGGTCAGCACAATCCTGCCGGATGCTACGCCAGCGGTGCCCGTCGCACGCGCCACGACGGCCCGGGAGCACCCGGGCCGTCGTGGCGGCGGGCGGCACCCGCAGGGGTGACGCCCGCCGTGTGGGGAGGGAGGTGACAGGTCAGCGGAGCCAGGCGAAGCGCTGGACGATCGGCAGCCGGGCCCAGGTGCGGCCGAGGCCCCAGGTGTCACCGGCGTTGGTCACCGCGAGCAGCGCCAGCACCCCGGCGTAGACCAGGTGGTCGTCCATGAAGGGGTTGTTCGCGGGCAGCAGGGCCGCAGTCCACATCATCACCAGTAGCAGGCCACCGGCGACGGCGGCGACGCGCACCCCGATGCCGAGGATCAGGGCGGTGCCGATCGCGGCCAGACCGATCATGAACAGCCAGTCGGCCCAGACCGCCCCGGCCATGCTCTGGTAGAAGCCCTCGAACGGACCGGTGACGCCGAAGCTGAGGAAGCCCTTGGTGGGGCTGCCGCCGTTGATCCAGGCGTTCTCGCCCTCGGTGGCGAACCCCAGGCCGAACAGCTTGTCCACGAACGCCCAGAGGAAGATCCAGCCGAGTGCCAGCCGCAGCCCGGCGAGCAGGTGGCGGGTGACCCGCCTCCGGTCGACCTGCTCCCGAACGGTCTCGGCGCCCGGGGTCCTGGCGGCGGTGTTCCGCTCGGTCATCGCGGTCATGATGTCCACGTCCCTTCTCTGCTTCGCACCGCTGTCCCGGTGACACCTCCATTGGACGCCGGTGGGACCGGGTGCGGTCAGGGCCGACCGGGCCCGGACCGGACGGGACCTTCGACCCCTTCCGGCCCGGGCCGTCGGACCGGGTCCGCCAGTTGAGCGGCCAGCACCGACGGGGCCTCGGCCAGCGACGGGCCGTACCAGGTCAGGTGCCGACCGGAGAGCAGAGCACACGGTACGTCCGGAAATGCCTCCGGCCCGTCGTCGGCGGTGAACCGGTACGGCTCGTCCGGCAGCACCACCAGGTCGGGTCCGGTGGCGCGCAGTTCGTCCAGGGACGGTCGCGGATACCGTTCCGGCTGTCCGGCGTAGAGGTTGGTCACGCCCAGCCGGCGGAGCACGTCACCGGCGAAGGTGTCGGCGCCGAGCACCACCCAGGGGCGCCGCCAGACCGGCACCACCGCACGGTGCCGCACCGACGGAGCCGGAAGGTCGGCCCAGGCCCGCCGCGCCGCCGTCAACCACTCGGGTTCCCCCGACGCGCCCAGGTCACGCAGCAGGTCGGCGAGCTCGGTCAGGGCGGCGTCCACGGTGCGTGGGTAGGTGACCCGGACCGGCACCCCGGCGGCGGACAGCGCCTCGGCGTCCTCGCGCCGGTTCTCCTCGACGTTGAGCAGCACCAGGTCCGGCCGCAACGCGCGCACCCGGTCCAGGTCGGGGTACTTGCTGCCGCCCACCCGGGGCACGTCCAGATCGGCCGGAGCGGTGCACCAGTCGGTGGCTCCGACCAGCAGACCCGGCAGGGTCACCGCCACCGCCTCGGTCAGCGAGGGCACCAGGGACACCACCCGCATCCGTCCACCTCCTCGGCTCGGGCGCGGTCGGTCACCGTCGTGGCGGTCATCGCGGGCCCACCGGGGGAGCCGCCCGGCATGATCGTCATCCTAGACTCGGTCGGTCGGCGGCAGGATTGGGTGGATACGACGATGACCGGTGGCGACGCGTGGCTGTCGACGGTTCCGGCCGGTGGGCGTACGCCTGTGCTGGCCCGCGCGGGACAACGGGTGCACGCCGCCCCGCGTCTGGGTGACGTGATCCGGCGCCGGCCGCCGGGACTCACCGGCAGCCAGTGGAACACCGCCGCGCGGGTGGTGCTCGACCACGTGGTCTGCGCGGACGACACCGGCCTGCCGCAGTTCGCCGTCGAGTTCCGGGAGCCCGCGCCGGACGCCGCCGCCCGGCGGGTGGACCGGATCGTCGAGGCGGTCACCGCCAGCGTCGGCCTGCCGCTGCTGCGGATCGGCTCGGTCACCCTGCGCGCCGCCGACCACGGTCCGGGCATCGTCGGCTACGTGATCGACGCCCGCCGGTACGCCGACGGCGCCGCCGGGTCGGACGTACCCGCCGTCGGGTTCCGCGACATCGTCGGCCGGCTGCCGGACGGGCGCACCGGCGCGGTCAACGACCTCGGCGCGCTCGCCCGGGCCGAGGCGGTCGAGGCGTACGTGTCGCGGCGACTGGCGGATCCGATCCTGCGCGGGTTGCACGTGCGCTGGGCCGACGGCCCGGTCGAGGGGTGGAGCTGGGTCGAGGTGCGGCCCGGCGCGTTCCTGGTGGAGCGAGTCATTCTGCGGACGCACCGATTCTCCTGTGGTGTCGATCCCGCACGACTGGCCGAGGATCTGTCCGCGCTCGCTGTCGGTGAGCGTCTGCGCACCCTGGAGAACGAAAGTCCCGCCGTGGTGGATCGCACCGATCTGCTCGACGACATCCGGCGACTCGGGCAGCGCCGCGACGAACTCGTGGACGGTTTCGCCTACGACCATCTGCACCAGGTCTGACCTGCCCAGGAGCCGTACGGCCCGGGTCGTCGAAAAAAAGTCCACCTTCTTTTGAACTCCCGCCACGGCGGGGCCGTACCTCACCGGGAATGGACAGGATCTCCCAACCCGCGCCGGGGGCGCGGGAGGCGGTGCGGAAAGGGCATCGTCGTCTGTCGACGTACCACCGGTGCGTTCGAACGGCCTCCGTCGAACGCGCCACCACGATTCCGTTCGGTCCGTCGAGTCACGCGTCAGGTACCGGATCGAGAAGGAGAGCAATTCGATGCGCAGGTCCACCCGGTCACGCAGACCCTCAGGTAACACGCGGACCAAACGACTTCTGGCCGTTGGTGCCACGCTCGCCGTCTTCGGTGGCGTCGTTGCCGTTACCCAGATCTCGTCGGCCGGTGACCGACGGCCGAACAAGCAGCAGACCCGCCCGATCTCGGCCGAGTGTGTGGAGCCCAGCCCGGGTGCGACCGCGCCGACCGCCCGTGGCGCCACCACCACCCGTACCTTCCAGAACGGCCGGTGGGTGACCAACCACTGGGGTGACGGGCAGCAGTCCGTGGAGGAGTGCCAGGAGACCCGCAGCGGCAACGGTGGCGCGACCCCCGCCGGTTCCTTCGCCGTGGCCTGTCCCGACGTGGTGAGCCGCCTGCCGCAGGTGCCCGACCGGGCCCGCGCCGAGGTGGACCGCAACCTGGCCCTGCTCCAGACCCAGATCACCGAGGCCGACCAGCGCCTGGCCGCCGAGGGCAACAAGGGCCAGGCGTTCATCCGCAACGCGATCCTCGACCCGCTGGCCAGCAAGCGGCGGGCCACGCTCGACCGGATCACCATCTCCATCGACCGCTTCGGCCCCCGGCCGCGTGGCCTCGCCGGTCTGGCCGCCTGCCAGGTGCAGCCGGTGAACAACAACAACGGTGGGAACAACGGCGGCAACAACCCCAACAACGGTGGGAACAACGGCGGGGGCAACAACAACGGCGGCAACAACGGCGGAGGCAACAACGGCCTCGACGTGCTGGCCAACAACTGCAACAACAGCCAGCTCCAGCCGCACGACGGCTTCCAGAACGGCAACCGCTGCATCAGCACCGCCTTCGGTGAGGTCGGCTCCGCCGCGAACAACCCGTCGCTGCTGATCACCGAGTTCCCGCAGCAGATCAACCGCAACGAGGGCTTCGCCCTGCGGGTCAGCACCCGCAACCTGGTCCGGGACCGCTTCCTCCCGGCCGGTCAGGGTGGCTACTACCTGGAGAGCTCGCTGCTCAACGGTGAGGGCCTGACCCGTGGCCACTTCCACACCGCCTGCCGGATGCTGAACAACACGAACGAGGCGCCGGCGGCGGATCCGGTACCGGCCTTCTTCGTGGCCACCGAGGACGGCGGCGGCGGTAGCCAGCCGGACAGCGTGGTCATCCAGATCCCGGGCCTGCCCGAGTCCGGTACCGCACAGTGCGCGGTCTGGGCCGGCGACGGCTCGCACCGTATCCCGATGTCGGAGCGGGCCAACCAGACCCCCGCCTTCGACGCGGTGCGGATCCAGGTCAACTGACCCGGAACAACACGCGGGCCGTCCGGAACCAGGTTCCGGACGGCCCGCGTCGTTGTGGGGCGACGCCGCTGTTCAGCGGTTCTTGTACGCCTCGACGACCTCGACCGGGATACGACCCCGCTCGGAAATCTTGTAGCCGTTGCCGACCGCCCATTCCCGGATCGCGCGGTTCTGCTCGCGGTTCATTCCGGGTGCCGCCGCGGTGACGCGACGCGGTCCGCGACCGGTGTCGGCGCTGCCGCGTCCGAGCCGTCGGCCCGCATTGATAAACGGATCCAGCGCCTTACGCAGGACTCCCGCGTTCTCGTCGGAGACGTCGATGGTGTAGCTCACGCCATCCAGGCTGAACTCGACCGTGCGATCGGCCTTTCCGCCGTCGAGGTCGTCAGTCAGCACCGTGATTACTTTTCTCGCCATCGTCGATTACTCCCTGTGTCTGGCGGGGTGTGGTCAAAGTTTGACTCATCGCCCCGCAATTGCGCAACAAAAGCCCCTGTCCGCCGCGTCTCGCGTTTTGCGCCGCGCGTAAATCCCGATTACCCGGTGTTCCCGTCGTCGGTACGGATGTGTCGGTGCCGCACCCGATCGCGGCCGGTTCGTGTGCTGGGTCACACCGTGGAACAACGCCGACCCGCGTCGACTTGAGTCAGACACGCTCAACTCAATGCGATAGCAGGTGTTCGATGGCAACTCTTCCGGTACTTCCACTGACCGACGCGGTACTGCTGCCCGGCATGGTCATCCCGGTGACCCTCGACCCGACCACCCAGGCCGCGGTCGACGCGGCCCGCGCCACCGGCGACCGCAGGCTGCTCGCCGTGCCCCGCCTCGACGGCGAGTACGGCTCCGTCGGCGCGATCGCCACCATCGAGAAGGTGGGTCGGCTGCCCAGCGGTGAGCCTGCCGCCGTCGTCCGCGGCCTCGCCCGCGCCCGCATCGGCTCCGGGGTGCCCGGACCCGGCGCGGCGCTCTGGGTCGAGGCGACCGAGATCGACGAACCCACCCCCGCCGGCAAGGCACGGGAACTGGCCCGCGAGTACCGCGCCCTGGTGACCTCCGTGCTCCAGCAGCGCGGCGCATGGCAGGTCATCGACGCGGTGGAGCGGATGACCGACCTCTCCGAACTGGCCGACTCGGCCGGCTACGCGCCCTGGCTCACCCTGGCGCAGAAGACCGAACTGCTCGCCGCGCCGGACGTCACCGCCCGGCTGGAACTGCTCGTCGGCTGGGTCAAGGAACACCTCGCCGAGCAGGAGGTCACCGAGCAGATCAACTCCGACGTCCGCGAGGGGCTGGAGAAGTCGCAGCGGGAGTTCCTGCTGCGCCAGCAGCTCGCCGCGATCCGCAAGGAACTCGGCGAGGACGCCCCGGACGGCTCCGCCGACTACCGGTCCCGTGTCGAGGCCGCCGACCTGCCCGAGAAGGTACGCGAGGCGGCACTGCGCGAGGTCGGCAAGCTGGAGCGGGCCAGTGACGCCTCCCCGGAGGCGGGCTGGATCCGTACCTGGCTCGACACGGTGCTGGAGATGCCGTGGAGCACGCGTACCGAGGACAACACCGACCTGGCCGCGGCGCGGGCCGTGCTCGACGCCGACCACGCCGGCCTGGCCGACGTCAAGGACCGCATCCTGGAGTACCTGGCGGTGCGCAACCGCCGGGCCGACCGCAACCTCGGTGTGGTCGGCGGGCGCGGCTCCGGCGCGGTGCTCGCCCTGACGGGCCCGCCCGGCGTCGGCAAGACCAGCCTCGGCGAGTCCGTCGCCCGGGCGCTCGGGCGCAGATTCGTCCGGGTCTCCCTCGGCGGCGTACGCGACGAGGCCGAGATCCGGGGCCACCGGCGCACCTACGTCGGCGCGCTGCCCGGCCGGATCGTGCGGGCCCTGCGCGAGGCCGGCTCGATGAACCCGGTGGTGCTGCTCGACGAGGTCGACAAACTCTCCGTCGGGTACGCCGGTGACCCGGCCGCCGCCCTGCTGGAGGTGCTCGACCCGGCCCAGAACCACACCTTCCGGGACCACTACCTGGAAGTCGACCTCGACCTGTCCGACGTGCTCTTCCTCGCCACGGCCAACGTGGTGGAGGCCATCCCCGGCCCGCTGCTGGACCGGATGGAACTGGTCACCCTGGACGGCTACACCGAGGACGAGAAGGTGGCCATCGCCCGGGACCATTTGCTGCCCCGGCAGCGGGAACGGGCCGGGCTGACCGCCGACGAGGTCGACCTCGACGCCCCGGCACTGGCCCGCATCGCGGGGGAGTACACCCGGGAGGCCGGCGTACGGCAACTGGAGCGGGCCCTGGCGAAGGTCATGCGGAAGGTCGCGGTGGCCCTCACCGACGAACCGACGCCGGTCCGCGTCGGCGCCGACGACCTGACCCGCTACCTCGGCCGGCCCAAGCACACGCCGGAGTCGGCGGAGCGGACGGCGGTGCCCGGCGTGGCCACCGGCCTGGCGGTCACCGGTGCCGGCGGCGACGTGCTGTTCATCGAGGCCACCAGCATGGAGGGTGAGCCGGGCCTGACCCTGACCGGCCAACTCGGCGACGTGATGAAGGAGTCGGCGCACATCGCCCTCTCCTACCTGCGCGCCAACGGCCGCCGGCTCGGCCTGGACCCGAACGCCCTCGCCGGACGGCGGATCCACCTGCACGTCCCGGCGGGTGCGGTGCCCAAGGACGGCCCCAGCGCCGGCATCACCATGGTCACCGCGCTGGCGTCGCTGGCCAGCGGCCGGCCGGTACGCCCCGAGTTCGGGATGACCGGCGAGGTGACACTCTCCGGCCGGGTGCTGCCCATCGGCGGGGTGAAGCAGAAGCTGCTGGCCGCGCACCGGGCCGGTCTGACCGAGGTGATCATTCCGGCCCGGAACGAGCCGGACCTCGACGACCTGCCCACCGAGGTCCGCGAGGCGCTGACCGTACACCCGCTCGCCGATGTCGCCGACGTGCTCGCCCTGGCGCTGCGCCCGGCCGAGATCGACCCGGCCTCGCTGGGCGGCCAGAGCCTCACCGCCGCCTGACGGATGCAAGGAAGGGCACCTTATTAACGCCTGAGGTAGAGCAGGGGTCCCCTGTTAACCCGAGGCACCATCGACTGGCGTCATCCCGTGCGGGGTGGCGCCAGTCGCTGCATGTCGGGGCATGCCGTGGTGAGAAGGGCTCCCTGCTATACCGCAGGCGTTAACAGGGGGCCCTTCCTTACACGTCAGCGGCTGTCGTCGCGGTCTCGGCGTACGGTGGCCTTACGGCCCTTGATGGTGCTGCCGCGCAGCCCGGCGATCACCTCGTCGGCCACCCCGTTGGGCACCTCGACAAGCGAGAACCGGTCGGCGATCTCGATCGAGCCGATGTCCCGACCACGGATGCCGGTCTCTCCGGTGATCGCGCCGACCAGGTCCTGCGGCCGGACTCCGGCGCGCCGGCCCAGCCCGATGAAGACCTGGGTGGTGCCGCCGGTGCGGGGCCGTGCCGGTCGGCGGTCGCCCCGGTTGTCCTGGCCGGGCCGGGCGTCCCGGGTGGGACGGACCGCCACCTGCGGGATCTCCTCCTCGGCCTCGTCGGAGCCGGGCAGCGTCGCCTCGTGGGACAGCTTCACCGCGGCGAGCGCCACCTCCATCAGGTCGAACTCGTCGCTGAGCGTCTCCACGATGACCCGGAACGGCTCCAGGTCGTCCTCCAGCAGGCTCTCCCGCAGCGCCGCCTGGGTCAGCTCCAGCCGGCGGGTACGCAGGTCGGCGACGGTCGGGATCTTGTCGATCGTGATCCGTTGGCCGGTGACCCGCTCGATGGTCTTGAGCATCCGGTGTTCCCGGGGCTCGGCCAGGGTGATCGCCACGCCCTCCCGGCCGGCGCGACCGACCCGGCCGATGCGGTGCACGTACGACTCGGGAGCCGACGGCACGTCGTAGTTGACCACGTGGCTGAGCTGTTCGACGTCGAGTCCCCGCGCGGCGACGTCGGTGGCGACCAGCAGGTCGGCGGTGCCGGAGCGCAGCCGACCCATCACCCGGTCCCGCTGCTCCTGGCTCATCCCGCCGTGCAGGGCCTCGGCCCGGTAGCCGCGTCCGTTCATCGTCTCGGTGAGCCGGTCGACCTCCTCCCGGCTGCGGCAGAAGACGATCGCCGCGGTGGGCGACTCGACGTCCAGCACCCGGCCCAGCGCCGCAGGCTTGTGCGCCCGCGCCACCAGGTACGCGCTCTGGCGTACCCGGGGTGCCGCGCCGGCCACCGGCTGCTCGCGGGCGATGAGGATGCGGACCGGGTCGGTGAGGTGCGCCTGGGCCATGCCCTCGATGCGCGACGGCATCGTCGCCGAGAAGAGGACCGTCTGGCGTTGCGCGGGCGCGTGCTCCAGGATCGCCTCGATGTCCTCGGCGAAGCCCATGTCCAGCATCTCGTCGGCCTCGTCGAGGACGACGGTGATCAGGTTGCCGAGCCGTAGCGTGCCCCGGGCGATGTGGTCCAGCGCCCGTCCGGGGGTGGCCACGACCACGTCCACGCCGAGGTCCAGCGCCCGCAGTTGGCGGCCGATCGGCTGCCCGCCGTAGATCGGCAGCACTCGGGCCCCGAGGTCCTTGCCGTACCGGTGGAACGCCTCGGACACCTGCACCGCGAGTTCCCGGGTGGGCACCAGCACCAACGCCAGGGGATCACCGCCGGGCCGGTCGTCCGGCATTCGTTGCAACAGTGGCAGCGCGAACGCGGCCGTCTTGCCCGTACCCGTGGCTGCCTGCCCGAGCAGGTCACGGCCGGTCAGCAGGGTGGGGATCGCCTCCCGCTGGATCGGCGTCGGCTCCTCGTAGCCGAGCGCGGCGAGCGCGGCGAGCAGTTCGGGTCGCAGGCCGAGATCGGTGAAGGCGGGCGGATCCATGGTCGCGTCGGGCGGTACGGGCGTGGAACTCATGGGTCAAGTTTTTCATCACGCCCTCCCGGCCGCTGCGGCGACCACCGGTAACACGCGGCCACGGCCCGCCGCCGGGTGGCGGCGGGCCGTGGCGCAGCCGGTCGGTCAGGTGGTGACCAGCGCCAGGATGATGGTGATCCCGAGGACAGCGTCGATCACGCCGCACCACTGGGCGTAGGCGCGGGGCACCACCTTGCCGGTGCGGTGATGGATCACGTCCCAGCCCGCGTGGGCCAACCATCCGAACGCCACCAGCCACTGTCCGGCCGGGCCACCCAGGAGAAGGGCGAGCAGGGCCAGGCCCGACCAGCCGGCCAGGCCGGCGAGCTGGAGGCGGAGGGCACCCGGTACGCCCCACTGCCGGCGCACGGTGCCGATGATCAGGTATCCGGCCGGCAGGACCAGCAGCGTGTACGCGGCCAGCGGTACGGGTGAGCTCCAGTTGTCGGCGGTCATCAGCAGCGCCAGCCCGGCCGGCCAGCGCTGCGCCACCGCCCGTGCCCACGGGTGTCGCGGCGCGGCGCGGTTCGGGTGGTGCACGGCGTACTCGGCCCGACGCCGCAGCACCGCCGCCACCATCGCCGGCACCATCAGCACGTGCGTGCCCATCATCAGGGCGTCGCCGTCGAGCAACCCGGCCCGGTACGGCACCAGCAGCACCAGCACGGGCACGTACATGGCCAGGACCATCTCGCCGACGGCCGGGCCGGAATGCCGCCGGTACCACATCCAGACCGCCATGCCGATGCTCATGTCGGTGGCCATCAGCAGCGACGCGACGCCGGGGGTGGCCGGAGCCAGCCCGAGCAGCCCGCCCAGGGTGGCGCGGGCGGCACCGAGCGCCAGCATGCCGGCCACCATGGCCAGCGCCATCTCCATCAGATGCCGGGCCAGCGGCGACAGGCGCGAGTGGCGAACCGGCGCGGCCGTCGGCCCGTGGATCGTCGGGGTGGACGGGGTCGGTCCGCCGGGTGCGGCGAGGGCGTCGGTCATGACGTCGATCGTCGTGGCGAACGACGTCGGCGACAATCCGCGTTCCGTCCCCGGTCGGCCGGGCACGATGCCCGGTCGGACCGGGCGGAACGGGGGCTCCGCCGGTGGGGTGGCGGGTTCTACCCTGACCGGCGTGGGGACGGACGGGACGGTGCCGGGCGGCGGGCGGACCCTACGCCGTGCCCGGACGGCGACGATGGTCTCCCTCGCCGCCGGCATGGCCGCCACCTTGTTCCTGCCGGCGGTCGGCCTCGCACGGGAGCCGGATCCGTGGCGGGTGGCCTCCGGCGTCCTCGCCATCGGCGCGCTCGCGCTGGTCCTGGCGGGCGCGGTGGGCGCGGCACTGACCACCGGGTGGTCCGCCGCGCGGCGCCGACGGCTGCGGATCGGGTACGCCGCCGTCGCGGTGCTCGGTGTGCCGCTGGCCGCACCGGTCGCCGTCGGCGACTGGCCCACCTGGGCCTGGCTCGGCGCGGCGACGGTCGGCGGGGTGCCGTTGCTGGCCCCGCTGCGGGCGACCCTTCCGGCCACCGTGGCGGCGATGGTGGTCGCCGGGGCGGTGGCGCAGGTGACCGGCGCGTCGATCGGGCCGGCGCTGCTGGTCGTCGGCACCGCCGGTCCCAGCGTCGCGGTGGTGAACGGCTTCCAGGTGTGGTTCTGGCGGCTGCTGGTGCAGGCGGAGCGGGGGCGGGCGGCCCAGGCCCGGCTGGCCGCCGCCCAGGAGCGGTTGCGTTTCGCGGCGGACGTGCACGACCTGCTCGGGCACCACCTGACCGTGATCACGCTGAAAGCCGAGCTGGCCGCCCGGCTGGCAGCCGCCGACCCGTCGCGGGCGGCCCGGGAGGCGGGCGAGGCGCAGCGGCTCGCGGCCACCGCGCTGACCGAACTACGCCGGACGGTGCACGGCTACCGCCGGGTCGACCTCGGCGAGCAGGTGACGGCGGTCGCGCAGGTGCTGCGCTCGTCCGGCGTACGGTGCACCGTCGTGCCGCCCGACGGTGAGCTGTCGCCGGAGACGGCCACCCAGCTCGCGGCGGTGCTCCGCGAGGCCGGCACCAACGTGCTGCGACACAGCCGGGCCGCCTGGTGCCGGATCGAGATCACCCAGCGGGAGGACGAGGTGCGGATGACCGTGACGAACGACGGGGCGACCGAGACGGGGACGGCGGACCGGCACAGTCACGGCCTGCGCGGACTGGCCGACCGGCTCGCCGCTGCCGGTGGACGGCTCCGCGTCGACCGGGCCGACGACGTGTTCACCGTCGAGGCGACCGTACCGGCCGTCGCATGATCCGGGTCCTGCTCGCCGACGACGAGGAACTGATCCGTGCCGCCCTGGCCGCCCTGCTGGAGCTGGAGGCGGACCTGACGGTCGTCGCGCAGGCGGCCGACGGGCCGGCGGCGGTCACCGCCGCCCTGGCCCACCGACCCGACGTGGCCGTGGTCGACCTGGCCATGCCCGGCCAGGACGGCTTCGCAGTCGCGGCCGAGCTGGCCCGGGTGCTGCCGGAGTGCGCGGTGGTCATCCTCACCGGGCAGGGACGCCCGCCACACCTGGCCCGCGCGCTTTCCGCGGGAGCGCGCGGCTTCCTGCCCAAGGGCGCGCCGGGCGGGGCCCTCGCCGACGTGATCCGCCGGTTGCACGCCGGTGGCCGGTACGTCGACCCGGCGCTGGCGGCCGACGCGCTGAGCATCCCGCCGTGCCCGCTGACCCCGCGCGAACTGGAGACGCTGCGGTTGGCCGAGGACGGATCATCGGTCGCGGCGATCGCCCGCCGCGCCCATCTCTCCAGCGGCACCGTCCGCAACTATCTCGCGCTCGCGGTGCAGAAGCTGGGTGTGGACAACCGGGCCGAGGCCGTTCGCGTCGCTCGTGATTGCGGTTGGTGGTGAGCGCCGTCACCGTCGACGAAATCCACACGTACTATGTGATCGCCGGCAACACACCGGTATTCGTACACAACTGCGGAACAGCGAGGGTTTCACCGGGATCCAGGCAAGGGGCACGCCTATCTTGAGGTGAATTTAGGTGGCGAAAACATCACAATGCACGCTGTGTCAATGGAGGCCCCGGATCCGTTTGGAGGTTCGTCGAACCTCAACACTCCACCGATTGGCGATGACCCGAGACCGAATTCATTCACTCGCGAGTTGGAACTCTCAAATCCGCAGAAAGCATTGAATTGATCGATGCGCAAGTGGACACGGCAGGTAACTGGCATCTCCGCGACTGCGACTCGTTGTCGATTGCTGCATCACTTATTGTGCCGACGTTCTTCGGGCGGGCGGCCGAACTGAATTCGAGTCAGGCAAGGCGGGGCCGATCTCCTAACGACAATGATACCGCCAGAGCTCTACCCGAGAAGGTGGCCATGGAGTCTCCCGGTCCATACGGTCTGTTCGTTGAGGTGCTGTTGCACCACGGTACGCGCGGCCGTCTTGCGGCAATGGTGGGCGAGATGATTGCGGTGCATGCAGAGGTAAATCATTTGCTTGGACGTGCAAAGGACGCGATCGGTCGATCTGATTGGGTTCGGTGCAGCGGTGACTATGCGCGCTCCTATGGGCTTTTCGAGTCCACGTGGAAACGTTACGCTGCGCTGGTCGAACGTGGGCTCGAAATTGATAGAACTGCAGGGCGTGAATTGGGTGAGGCGTTTGACAAAGCGCTAAACGGGGCAAGGGCTTCGTTGACTGCAATTCGAGAGCGAGCTTCGGAAATCGGAATCACTAGTTGGGAGTGATTTATGGACCCAGCTTTTAGCCTCGATTCCGGCTTGACTGGTCAGGTGTCGGAGTGAGTTCGATTTGTCGCAGCCGATGTGGCGGTTGCGGGGCTGGCCGCTGCGGTGGAGTTGCAGACGACGACGAGCCACCCCTTCCGGGGGAAGGCGACCGGCGCCTGGGGCAACGCCTCCGAGTTGACCGTCGGCCACGAATTCCGTACGGCCGACGGCAACAAGGTTGTTCTCACTGAGGTCGACAACCACGTTGGCGCCAAGGAGATGTGAGACTCTGCGGGCGCTGACAACCATACGTACCATGTTCTGGCTGGCGAGACTCCATTAATTGTAAACAATTGCGGCGGCCAACTCGCCGGATACCCTGAAGGTCGGTCGATGCGGAAAGGTTCCTGCTTCGAGGTTGGTGACGTCAGCCGGCCAGATTTCCCGGATCTCGATGAGCCGAACCAGCCGTGGAGAGATATGATCGGGCGCGGTGTTGATGCCGTCGAGGGAGAGTGCCGAGTTATTTGCTGAAATGTATCCAAAGGTTGGAGTCCCGCAGGTTGCGGATGTGGCCGTAGGTGGCGGCGTCAGTGGCGTTGGGGTCGTTCTGTATGCGTTCGGAATGGGAATTCAACGCGTCCTGCGTGATGGCTGTAAGGGGAAGCATCGTCAATGATACAGAATGATGGTCCTAGTACTCTCATGGCGCAGTTTCTGCTGGCTACGATTCTGGGAGATCGATCCTCGCAGGAACGACTGAAGGAAAAGCTCGCAACTGCACGCTGGGTAGACGCCTCGGGTGTAGTTGATGGTGCCCTCGCCGTCATCTTGGCGGATCGGTTTGGTGACTCTCCGCGCCTGTCTGAGATAAGAAAGTGTGCGCGCCGGATGGTGGGACGCTTCAGGGGTTCTCGTCTCGACGTCGACGAGGTGGAGTCGGTGATGCGCGATGCGCTGGGTGAGCACGTGTCAGTGGCCGGAATTCCTGGGTATAGGCATGAGGGGCTAAAGATGCTGCTCTTTGCTTCGATCGCAGCTGATCTCGAACTTTCTCCCGGAGAAGTGGGCGGCCTCTTGGTGCGGGCCGAGGCTTGGGCGGTTGGCCGCGGATTTCGACCGACACTAGCGGACACCCGGGACGTTGAATTGAGCTGATTATAGTCCTGTCGGCAGCCGTGTCGTTGGTTCTGGAGTCGGTGGTCGTAATTTCGGCGGGGCCGGCGGGTGTCGACGCGGCCGGGAGGGTTGGGGATTTCGTTCCGGCCAATACCGTTCTGTTGGACCACCCGAAGCGGTGTAGGTGGAGTGACCGAAGCGCGGGGCGACGACTTTCACCGCGCTAGGCGTGGGCGGGGTGCCGACGATCGGGGTGCGCGTTCTTCTCGACATCGCGGCTGTCAACCCCACGGGGATCACCTACCTGACGGTCTTTCCGAACGGTGCGACCCGGCCGATCGTGGCCTCGCTCACCGTGTCCAAGGATGAGGTGTTGACCAATTTCGGTACCCGTAGCGGCCTCGGCGCCACCACCGGCCCGATCGGTGCCAGCGGTGGTACCCGTACCGTCACCTTGACCGGTGGTGTCGTTCCCGCCGGAGCCTTGGCGCGATCATCGACGTGGTGGTGACGGCGCGACCACGGGGAGTTTCGTCACCATCGGCACCGGCGAGCCAGGTCAGCGCCGCGAACGCCCTGTACTGCCAGGTAGGTGCGACGTCGATGGGCTCACGCAGAGGCTGGCCGGGACCGTTGTCGCCGAGATGACCGTGCGTGAAGGTCTGTTCTGACCCCTTAGGGAGGAATACAGAAGGATTGTTCGGGGTCCTTCCGGTCTGCGTGGTTACGGTGCCGCAGAGGGTGACATACGCCGTGATGTCGCGACTGAGGGAGGCCCGGCCATGCGTGTGCCCAACCGTAGCCCCAGACGGCAGCAACCGCGTCCTCCTGTCCCGTACGCGGCACCGGCCGGGCGTCGTATGTCGGTGCGGGGGCTCGCGAACTCTTCCCCGGACGGGCCGGACCTGGACGCGTATCGGGAGGCCGTGGGGGAGCTGCTGGTCGAGGTGGGCGCGCTCGCGGCGGCGAGCAGCACGAAGGCCCGCCAGGTGCTGATCGACCAGCGGCTGCGGGAGCCGGCCATCGCCGCGGTGCTCGACGACACCCCGCAGGGGTTGATCGGCGCGCGGGAGACCCTGCTGCTGGAGATGGCCCGGTACCAGCCCAACGCGCGCAGCTCCGCCGGGGACCTGGCCGCGCTGGTCCGGATCTATCTGCTGTCGCGCATCGACGTGATGTGGTGGCGCGACGCGTCCACCTTCGTCACCGACGAGGAGGTGCACCACAGCACCCACCTGGTCGACCTGGAGTGGCTGCGCCGCCGGGGACTGCTGCGGTTCCGCTACACCGAACAGCCCCGCACGGTGCTCGGCCGGGGCGTGCGCGCGGTGCGGCGCCGGGTGCTGCCGGACGCCACTCCGCGTACCGCCGGATTGCTGTTCCGCCGGGCCCGGCGGGAGGTGGTCGCGCTCCTCAACGACATCGGCCGGGAGTTCACCGCGGCCACCACGGTCGGCACGCCGCCGCTCTGGGTGACCAGCCTGGTCCGCAGCGCCGAGCACCAGTACCGGCTGCGCCGTCTCGGGTACGCCGCGATGGTGCCGAGCGGGCACTGCCTGGGGTGGGCGGTGGACGTGGAGATGTCCTGGTACGAGCGCTTCGGGGCGCGGGACACGCTGGCCGGGATCCTGCTGGACCGGCAGCGTGCCGGCGAACTCAACGTGATCGACGAGGGGCAGGCCTGGCACATCTGCCTCGCGCCCTCGGCGACGCGGCGGCTGCGTCGCGCGTACGAGGCGGAGATGGGGATCTGACGATGTGCGGCATCGTGCTGAGCGTCGGTCCGGAGGCCGACCCGGCGATCTTCCGACGGATGCTCGCCACGCTGGCCCCGCGCGGCGAGGTCACCGAGACGCGGTACGAGAGCGGGCTGCTCGCCGGCACCCGGCGGCTGCGCGTGGTGGACCGGGACCGTGCGGTCCAGCCCTGGCTCTCCGCCGACGAGCGGTGGCTGCTCTGCTACAACGGCGAGGTCTTCAACCACCACGAGTTGCGCGCCGAACTGACCGCCCTCGGGCACCGGTTCACCAGCACCAGCGACACCGAGGTGGTGCTCGCCGCCTTCGAACGCTGGGGCGAGGAGATGGTGACCCGGCTGCGCGGCGAGTACGCCCTCGCCATCGCGGAACGGGCCACCGGCCGGGTGTACCTGGCGCGGGACCCGCTCGGTGTGAAACCGCTGTACTGGTCCCGCGCACCGGGGTGTCTGCACGTGGCCAGCGAGGTCAAGGCGCTGGTCCCGGCACGGGCGCCGGTGACCGAGGTGCCGCCGGGGCACCACGGCTGGGTCGGCGAGGACCACCGCGTCCACCTCCGCCCGTACGTGGACCTGCTCTCGCTCGGCGCGGACCGGCCGCCGGTGACGGACCCGGACGAGGCCGCCCTGCTCGTCCGGGACACCCTCACCGACAGCATCCGGGTACGCCTGGACACCGACCTCACGGTGGGCGTGGTGCTCTCCGGCGGGCTGGACAGCTCGCTGGCGCTGCTGCACACGGCACAGTCGCACCCGGACTGCGTCGCGGTCACCGTCGGCGCGCCGGGCAGCCCCGATCTGGCGTACGCCCGGCGGCTGGCCCGGGAGCTCGGCGTGCCGCACGAGGTGGTCGAGTTGCGTCCGCGCGACATCCGCCTCGCCGACGTCCGCGAGGCCATCCGCATCTCCGAGCTGACCGAGTACGGCGACATCATCAACGCGGTGGTCTCGGTGCCGATCTTCCGTCGGCTGCGCGAGTTGGGCGTGAAGGTGGTGCTCACCGGTGACGGCTCCGACGAACTGTTCGGCGGTTACCCGATGTACCACGAGGTCGGCCCGGCGGCGTCCCGCCGACTGTTCCTGCACAAGATCCGCAACCTGTGTCGTACCGAGTTGCAGCGGGTCGACCGGACCAGCATGGGCTTCGGCGTCGAGGCCCGGGTGCCCTTCCTGGACCTGGCCCTCGTCGAGCTGGCCATGCGGTTGCCGCTCGACCTCAAGATGCGCGACGGCCAGGAGAAGTGGATCGTCCGCCGGGCCTTCGCCGACCTGCTGCCGGACTACATCCGACGCCGCCCCAAGAACCCGATGTCGTACTCCTCGGGCCTGCACGAGCGGGCCCGGCTGTACAAGCCGCTCTTCGCCCGCCTGCACCGCTCCTTCGGCTACGACCTGCTGGAACCGGTCCGGCGCGACTTCGACAGCGTGCTGACGCGCTGCGGCAACGACCTGGACGCGGCGATGGCCGCAGGCCGGGCCCGACCGGACTACACCGTCCTGGAGCACGCCCGTGACCTGGTGGGCGCGGCCCGCTGGAACGCCGCCCCGATGGTGCGCCGCCTGGTCACCCCGCGACGCACCCGGGGCGACGGCGCACCCCTACCCGGCTGAGCCGTCTCGGGCGACGCCGGGCGCGGCCCGTGCCGGGTTCAGTCCTCGTCCTCGCCGGTGGCGGTGCGGATGCGGCTGACCAACTGCTCCAGCGCGGTCACCTCGGCGCGCAGCGCGATGCGTCCGGCTCGCGTCAGTCGTATCCAGGTGACCGGCCGTCGTCCCTCGTAGCCCTTGGTGGTCTGGAGCAACCCGGCCTGCTCCAGGATCCGCAGGTGGCGGTTCAGGTTGCCGTCGGTGAGACCGAGTTCGTCACGGAGGGTGGCGAATCGGCACTCGGCTGCTTCGCTGAGAACGGTGAGGATGCCCAGGCGCACTCGCTGGTGCACCACGTCGTCGAGGACCGTGGCCGGGTGCGGTGCCGGGTCGTTCGCCATCGGCAGCGGACGTTCAGTCACGTCCGGCGGACCTGGCCGCGACCAGGTTGACGATGGCGACGGCCAACAGGGGAAGGGCCATCAGGACAAGATAGTGCCCCGGCCGGAGCGACAACTGGCCGCCGAGTTCGCCGCCGCCGATGATCACGCTTGACCAGCCGGGAAGACGTCCGAGCGGATATGTGGCGCACAGCCAGACGGTGAGCAGCGTGATCCACGACCCGGCCGCGATCAGCGCGCGGCTGTGCTCGGCCCACCCCAGCACGACCACCGCCAGACCTGCCGGCAGCAATGGGGTCAGCAACCCGGCCCAGTGCAGGCCGGAGCGGCTCGTCAACCCATCGGACAATGCGCCGGTGGGTACCGCCGCCAGCACGGCGAACAGCACCAGTACGCCGAGGCCCGTGGCAGCGACCAGCGGCCACGCCACCCGCACGCCGTGGCGACGGGCTCGCCAGGCGTACCAGCCGGCGATGGCGGCGAACAGCAAGGGCGTGCCGACGAACCAGAAGACGTAGGAGGCCACCGCGCTGACCTGTTCGTCGGGCAACCCGGCCCAGAACGGGTGCTCCACCGAGATCGAGTTGGGCTGGGCCAGTGGTGACCGGTAGAGGGACATGCTGCTGAGCAGAAGGAGGGCGAAGCCGAGCGCGGGCAGCCAGACACCTCCGTGTGCGCGTCGACGTGTCCGTCGGCGGATCCGCTTCAGCCGGGTGAGCGTCTCTGCGGCCTCTTCGGCGGCACCTCGGGGCATGAGGCCCTCCTCACTCTGCTTCGCCAACAACTTTGCAATGCAAAGTCTATGGCGCGCTGATCATGCCGGGCAAGCCCTGATCGGCGTCCGTCGGTTGCTACCACCGTGAATCCCCGTCGGGCGGTCCGGCCCAAGCGGGGGCGCGGGCGGGTCAGGTGGTGAGCAGGAGGGCGCTGACGGCGGCGAGGGTGCCGAGGGTCGCGACGGCGGCGCTGGTGGCGAGGAAACGGGCCAGCGGCACGCGTACCCGGGCGGCCCGGCAGCGCTCCAGCCAGAGCAGGGTGGCCAGGGACGCCCACGGCAGCGCCAGCGGGCCGATGTTGGTGCCGATCAGCAGGGCCAGCAGGCGTTGCCGGTCACCGGCCGGCAGCACCGCCTCGCCGGCCAGGTAGGCGGGCAGGTTGTTGACGAGGTTGGACAGCAGCGCACCGGTGCCGCCCGCGCGCAGCAGTCCGGGCACGCCGCCCTCGTCACCGGCGAGCCGGGCGACGAGGTCGTTCAGGCCGAACGCGCCGATGGTCTGGATCACCAGGAACAGGCCGGTGACGAAGAGCAGCAGCCGCCAGGGCAGCAGGGCGGGGCGCAGCGTGCCGGGGGAGCGGAACGCGAAGACGAGCAGCAGCAGGCCGGCGGCGACCGCCGAGGCCAGGCCGACGGGGGCGCCGGCCACGATCGCGCCGACGAAGAGCAGGCAGGCGACGAGTGCGGTGCGGTAGAGCACCGGGTCGGTCGGCCGGTGCACCGACGGCGGCGCGAACCGGCCGTCGACGGGGCGGTCGCGCCGCCACCAGAAGTACCAGAGCAGGATCGTGGTGACCGCGAGCGCCGCCAGTTGGGGCAGCCACATGACGCTCGCGTACGCCAGCGGGTCGAGGCCGATCCGGTCGGCGGCCAGCAGGTTGGTCAGGTTGGAGACCGGCAGCAGGAGGCTGGCCGTGTTCGCCAGCCAGACCGTGGTGACCGCCAGCGGGGCCACCGCCGTGCGCAGGGTGACCGCCAGCGCGAGCATCACCGGCGTGAGCAGCACCGCCGTGGTGTCCAGGTTGAGCACGACGGTGGTGAGCGCGGCGAAGCCGACGCAGAGCGCGAAGAGGACCGGCCAGCGACCCCGGGCGGCGACTGCCAGCCGGGTGGCGAGGACGTCGAAGACACCGGCGGCGGCGGTCAGTTCGGCGAGGACCACCACGGTGCCGAGGAAGACCAGCAGCGGCAGGACCCGGGTGAGGGTGTCGGCGGCGTCGGCGCGGGGCAGCAGGCCCGTCGCCACGCACACCGCACCCAGGACGGCCAGCCCGACCGCGATCACGTCCAGCGGGTGCGGCCGGCGTCGACCGGGTGCGGCCGGAACGGCGTCTGGGGAGGTCACGGCGCATCTTCGCACGGCCGGGCGGCCTGATCCGCTCGGGTGCCGGGCGAGGTGACGACCGGTACCGCCGGGGGGATGCCGGTCAGCCGGCGGGCGGGTACGGGTCGTCCTGGTAGGTGTACTCGGTCTCGATCTGGCCGTCCGCGGTGTGCACCACGAGCTGGCTCGGTTCGTTGCCGTGCGCCACCTTCCGCCCCGCGTCGACCGCGTCCTGCTTCGTGTCGTACGTGCCGACGACGGTCCCGCCCTGCTCGACCTTCCAGCCGTCGCCGTCCGGCACCACGTGGTACTCGTTTCGCGCCATTGCCGCGCCTCTTTTCCTGCGTGACGGAATGTGCCGGACGAGGTACCCGGGACCGGCGGGGCAAAACACGACGTGGCGTACACGTGATGCGGGCCCGGTCCCCCGGAGAGGGGGACCGGGCCCGCAGGCGCGGGTGGTGCTACCAGCTCAGGTAGCTGGGCTGGGTCTGGACGTTGAACTCGCGGTAGTGGACCAGCTTGGCCGACCACGTCCGCCAGTCGTCGAGTTCGAGCACGTCCAGCCCCTTCTGGATGTCCGAGGAGTAGATGTGCCCGTTGTAGTAGTAGGCCGACCAGGAGCCGCCGACGACGAGCTGGGTGTCCGAGAGCGGGCCCCGCTCCCAGAAGCCGATCTCCTTGGGCTTGCGGGAGTCGGTGAAGTCCCACACCGAGATGCCGCCCTGATACCACGCCTGGACCATGATGTCCTTGCCGAGCACCGGGATCAGCGAGCCGTTGTGCGCCACGCAGTTCTCGGTGTCGCCGTTGGTGCGCGGGATCTTGTAGTAGCTGCGGAACTCCAGTTTGCGGTTGTCGCCCCGGCCGGTGAGGTCGTAGATCGCGTTGGCGCCCCGGTTCGGGCCGATCTCCTCGTTGCAGGTGGCCCCGCCACCGCCGCCGAGCTCGTCGGTGAAGACGACCTTCGTGCCGCGGTTGTTGAAGGTGGCCGAGTGCCAGAACGCGAAGTTGACGGTGTCGCGCACGGTGTGCAGCACGCGCGGCGCCTCCCGCTTGCTGATGTCCAGCAGCACCCCGTCACCCATGCACGCCCCGGCGGCGAGGTCCTTCTCCGGGTAGGCGGTGATGTCGTGGCAGCCGGTGGTCGCCGACCCGCCCGTCCGCCCCTCGTAGCCGCCGTCCGGGAAGAGGTTCGGCGTGGCGACCACGGCCGCGTCGGTCGGCTTCTTCAGCGGGACCTTGACGATGCTGATCGAGTCGTGGGGAGGCTGGCAGTCGGGGAAGGTGGCCTGCGGGCTGTACGAGGAGACGTACAGGTAGACCGACTTCTTGTCCTTCGCCGGCACCAGCGTGTGGGTGTGCGAGCCGCAGGCGGTCTCGACGGCCTTGAGGTAGCGCGGCTTCTTCTTGTCCTTGACGTCGAAGATCTTGATGCCCTCCCACGACTCCTTGATCGTGGCGGGCTGGGAGACGCTGCTGCACGAGTCGTCGCTGCGGGACGAGTCGGTCGACAGGAAGAGCAGGTCACCGTAGATGGAGATGTCGTTCTGTGCGCCCGGGCAGAGCACCTGCGACACGAGCTTCGGCTTGCTCGGCTTCGCGACGTCGTAGATGACGAAGCCGTCGTAGTTGCCGACGAAGGCGTACTTGCCCTGGAAGGCGATGTCGGTGCCGAGCGCCGACGTGGTGTCGAACGGGGCCTGCTTGGGCAGGTTGGCGATCTGCGTGAGGTTGGGGCTGTGGGAGATCTCGTCGACACCGAGTGGTGCCTCGACGGCGGCGGACTCGGTGGCCGTCCGCGTGACCGTCTGCGCGTTGCCGGGTGAGGCGACGGCGATGCTGGCGAGGAGGAGCCCGGTGGCGGCCACGCTGACGACGCGTAGCTGCCGCCCCCGCGGCGGGGTCGATCCGACCATCGGCGATGCCCTTCGAGAGGCGAGTGGCGATGGGCCGTACCATAACTCCGCGACGACACTCATCGATGTGACCTGGCTCACATCAAGTGAATATCGTAAATGGATACGATCGCTGCGACCTCGACCCTGAGGGGGTGTCGCATGACCGCCCGACGTGGACGCCTGCTGGCTGTCGTCACATCGGTCGTGGTGGCGCTGGCGGTGTCGGCCTTCGCGTTGCGCGACGGCGACCGGCCCGTGCCCCCCGCGCCGGCACCGGCCGCCGCCACCGCCGATCCGTCGCCCCCGGTCGATCCGCCGCCGGCGGATCCCGACGCGCCGCTGGTGATCGTGCCCGGCCGTCCCGGCGAACCGGCCGTCGAACGCCCCGGCGCCGAGGTGCGCGACGACTCGCCGCCGCGGTTCAACACTCTCGACGCCTGGTTCGCGCGGATGATGATCCCGCACCACGAGCAGGCGCTGGAGATGGCGGCGCTCGCTCCGGACCGGGCCGCCGACCCCCGGGTACGCGCCCTGGCCGACCGGATCCGGGCCGGCCAGCGACCGGAGATCGGCGTGCTGCGGGCCTGGCTCGCCGAGCGCCACCTCTCCGGCGAGGTGTCCGGGCACGACCACGCCACGATGAAGGGCATGCAGTCGCCCGAGGCGATGGGTCGGCTCGCCGCCGCCCGGGGCGTCGACTTCGACCGCCTCTTCCTGCGGATGATGACCGAACACCACGAGGGTGCCGTGGTGATGGCGACCGACCTGCTCAAGGTCGGCCTCGACCAACGGATGTCGGAGTTCGCCACCTCGGTCGCCACCGAGCAGGGCGTGGAGATCGTCCGGATGCGCGACCTCGCTCCCTGACCGACCGCCGGGCCCGGAGGCACCCGTACGCTGGGTGACGATGAGAGCGACGGTCCTCGGCCGCCCGCTGCGCGGGGTCGCCTTCGACGTGGCGGTCTCCGGTGCCGTGGCGCTGCTCGCGTTGGCGTCCACCGCCGGTAGCGACGCCGGTTGGCCCGGCACCATGCTCGGGCTGGGCATGGCGGTGGCGCTGCTGTGGCGGCGGGTGCGACCGGTCGGCGTCACGGTGGTCGTGGCGGTGCTGGCGTACGTCCAGGTCGCCCTCGACTGGGCGCCCCTGCCGTACGACGTGGCGGTGCTGATCGCCCTCTACAGCCTGGTCAAGTACGCCGACCGGCTGCGCGACGGCGTGCTGGCCGGGGTCGTCGCCGCAGTCGGGGTGGTGTTCGCCGCGGCGCGGACGCCGTCCCAGGTCGCCTGGGTGTTCACCGCCGTCTTCTACGGTCTGGTCGTCGGCGCGGTCTGGCTGGCCGCGCTGAACGTGCGGACCCGCCGGTTGTACGTGCTCAGCCTGGAGGAACGGGCAGCCACCCTGGAACGGGAGCGCGAGGCGCAGTCGCGGGCGGCGGTGGCCGAGGAACGCACCCGGATCGCGCGTGAACTGCACGACGTGGTGGCGCACGGCATGGCGGTCATGATCGTGCAGGCGGACGGCGCCCGGTACGTCATCGAGAAGGACCCGCAGGCGGCCCGGGAGGCGGTCCGGATCGTCGCGGACACCGGCCGACAGGCGTTGGCCGACATGCGGCGGCTGGTGGATGTCCTGCGGGAACCGAGCCGACCGGACCCGGCGACCGGACCCGAACCGGCACCGGGATCATCGGCCGGACCCGACGCGGCACCGGACCCGTCGGCCGGGCCCGACCGGGTGCCGGAGCCCGCCGAGCCGACCCACCGGCGTCCCTCCGTCGCCGAACTGCCCGCCCTGCTGGAGCGGTTCCGCGCCGCCGGACTCCAGGTGCGCCACACCGTCACCGGCGACTCCGCGCCACTGCCGCCGGCTCTGGACCTGACCGTCTACCGGCTGGTGCAGGAGGCGTTGACCAACACGCTCAAGCACGCCGGGGTCGGCGCCACCGCCGAGGTCAGCCTGGCGCACCGCGCCGACGCCGTCGTGCTCGAGGTCCTCGACGACGGACGGGGCCGCGTCCCGGCCACCCCCGCGCCGCCCGGCGGTCACGGACTCGTCGGCATGCGCGAGCGGGTCTCGGTGTACGACGGCAGCCTCACCGCCGGCCCCCGCCCGACCGGGGGATGGCTGCTGCGGGCGCGGCTGCCGTTACCCTCGTCCTCCGGGACGGAGGTGGTCACGGCATGACGGTCCGGGTGGTGATCGTGGACGACCAGGCCCTGGTCCGGGCCGGTTTCCGGATGGTGCTCGACTCGCAGCCCGACCTGGAGGTGGTCGGTGAGGCGATCGACGGTGCCGACGCCCTGCGGCTGCTCGCCCGCGTCGAGGCCGACGTGGTGGTGATGGACGTCCGGATGCCCACCATGGACGGGGTGGAGGCCACCCGACGGCTCTGCGCCGACCAGCCCTCCGGTGGTCCCCGGGTGCTGGTGCTGACCACGTTCGACACCGAGGCCGACGCCTTCGCCGCGTTGCGGGCGGGTGCCAGCGGATTCCTGCTCAAGAACGTGCCGCCCGAGGAGTTGCTCGCCGCGATCCGGGTGGTCGCCCAGGGCGACTCGGTGGTGGCCCCGTCGATCACCCGACGTCTGCTCGACCGGTTCGCCGGACAACTCGGCGCCGGCCCCAGCGAGGACCCCCGGCTGGCCCGGCTCACCGAGCGGGAACGGGAGATCCTGCTGCTGGTCGCGGAGGGCCTGGCCAACGCCGAGATCGCCACCCGGGTGCACGTCGCCGAGGCGACCGTGAAGACCCACGTCGGGCGGATCCTGGCCAAGCTCGACGTGCGCGACCGGGTACAGGCCGTGGTGGTGGCGTACGAGAGTGGGCTGGTCACCCCGGGCGCGGAGAACCGGCGTACGACCTGAGGCGTACGGGTCCGCCCGGTCCGGGACGACCTGCGGCGTACCGAGGTCGAGCGCACGGGTTGATCTCGACCGGGCGGTGGACTTCCTAGCGTCGGAGGAGTCCTGGTCCGTCCTCCGCACGGGGAGTCGTACGTGTCCCTCGCCCCACCCGTCCACGCCGTCGCCGGTGTCGCCGTCACCGCCCGTGGCCTGTCCAAGCGGTACGGCACCGGTCCGGCCGCCGTCGACGCGCTCGACCGGGTCGACCTCGACGTCGCCGCCGGCCGGTTCACCGCCATCATGGGACCCTCCGGTTCCGGCAAGTCGACGCTTCTGCACTGCCTGGCCGGTCTGGACCGGCCCACCGCGGGCACGGTGCACGTCGGTGACGCCGAACTGGGCGGCCTGGACGACCGGCGGCTCACCCTGCTGCGCCGGGACCGGGTCGGCTTCGTGTTCCAGAAGTTCAACCTGCTGCCCTCGCTCAGCGCGGCGGAGAACATCACGCTGCCGCTGGACATCGCCGGTCGTCGGGCCGACCCGGCCTGGCTGCGTCAGGTGGTCGCCGCCGTCGGGCTGACCGACCGGGTCCGGCACCGCCCGGCCGAACTCTCCGGCGGCCAGCAGCAGCGCGTCGCGGTAGCCCGGGCACTGATCACCAAACCCTGGGTGATCTTCGCCGACGAACCGACCGGCAACCTGGACTCCCGGGCCGGGGCCGAGGTGCTGCGGCTGCTGCGGGAAGCGGTCGACAGCCTCGGCCAGACGGTGGTGATGGTGACCCACGACCCGGTGGCCGCCGGGTACGCCGACCGGGTGGTGTTCCTCGCCGACGGGCGTCCGGTCCGGGAGTTGACCGAGCCCACCGCCGAGCTGGTCCTCGACGTGCTCGCCCACCTGGACCCGTCCGCCGCCGCGTCGACGCGGGGGCGGTGACCATGCTGCGGCTGACATGGCGTTCGCTGCGTGCCGAGGCGGCCCGGATGGTGATGTCCACCCTCGCCGTGGTGCTCGGCGTGGCCTTCATCGCCGGCACGCTGATCTTCGTCGACGGGATGCGGGCCGGCGCGTACGACCGGGCCGGCACCTTCGACCGGCACACCGACGCCGGGATCTACGCCGACCGGGAGCCGATCGACCCGGCGCTGGTCGACCGGGTCCGCGCGGTCGACGGGGTCCGCGCCGCCGAGGGCGAACTGACCGACACCGCCGGAGTGGTCGGCGCGGACGGGCGACCGGTGCTCGGCTTCGGTGTCCTCGCCGCCGTGCCGACCGATCCGGCGCTCCACTCCTACGACGTGGTGACCGGACGACTGCCCGCCCGTGCCGGCGAGGTGGTGCTCGACCGGCGGACCGTCGACGACCAGTCGTTCCGCCTCGGCGGCACGGTACGCGTCGGCGGTGCCGCCGGGGCGGCCCAGCCGTACACCCTGGTCGGTGTGGTCGACGTGGCCGACACCCCGCGCGACATCGGCGGGCCGTTCGTCGGGATGGTCGGTGCCGACGCGCTCGCCGTGACCGGCCTGTCCGGGTACGGACGGATCATGGTCGCGGCCGAGCCCGGGATCACCGGGACCGAGCTGGCCGCCCGGCTCGCCGACGTCGCCGGGGCGGGCACCACCGTGCGGACCCGCGCGGAGATCCTGGAGGCCGCCGTCGCCGACGCGGTCCGCGACGTGGACCAGTTCCACCTGGTGCTGCTCACCTTCGCCGGGGTGGCGGTGATGGTCGCGGCCTTCGTCATCGCCAACACCTTCACCATCGTGCTGGCCCAGCGCACCCGTCGGACCGCGCTGCTGCGCCTGGTCGGGGCCACCCGGGGACAGGTGTTCCGGGCCGCCGTGCTGGAGTCGGCGGTGGTGGGCCTGGCCGCCTCGGCGCTCGGCGTACTGGCCGGGGCCGGACTCGCCGCCGCGCTGACCGCCCTGGTGTCACGGCTGGACATGCCGCTGAGCGGTGAGCTGACCGTCACCGCCGGCACCGTGCTGGGCAGCCTGGTCGTCGGCACCGCCCTCACCGTCGCCGCCGCGTGCGTACCGGCCTGGCAGGGCACCCGGGTCGCGCCGGTGACCGCCCTCACCGACGCCGCCGTGCAGGTCACCCGCCCCGCCGGCCGATTCCGGCTGGCCGGCGGCGCGGTGGTCCTCGCCGCCGGGGTCGCCGCGCTGGCCGGCGCGGCCTCCGCCGGGCAGATCATGCTCGTCGCCCTGGGCGGGGTGCTGAGCTTCCTCGGCATCGTGCTCTTCGGTCCGGTGCTGGTGCCGGCGCTGGTCCGCCTCTTCGGGGCACCGGTCCGGCGGATCCTCGGCGTCACCGGCACGCTCGCCGTGGCCAACGCGGTGCGTAACCCCCGGCGGGTGGCCGCGACCGCCACCGCGCTGGTGATCGGCATCGGTCTGGTCTCCTCGTTCCTGGTCGGCGCGCAGAGCACCAAGGTGGCCATCGAACGCACCGTCGACGCCGAGGTGGGGGTGGACTTCCTGGTCACCGGCATCGGCGTGGACCTGCCCGTCGGGCTGACCGGTGCGCTGGCCGCCCGGCCCGAGCTGGGCGTGGTGCACGAGGCACGGACCCGCAGCGTCGACGACGTCGAGTACCGCACGGTCCATCCGGCGCTGGTCGCCGACCGGATCGCGCCGGTGACCACCGGGCAGCTCGACCGGCTCGGACCCGGGCGGGTCCTGGTGGACCGCGAGCTGGCCCAGCGACGCGGCTGGTCGGCGGGGGACCGGATCACCCTGCGGTCGCAGCCGTTCGAGGTGGCGGCGGTGGTCGACGGGCTCGCCTCCGGCGGCACCGGGTCGGCGGTGCCGCCCGGGCACGCGGTGGGCCTGGTCGACGTCGACCACGCCCGGCTCTTCCCCGACGAGCGCGGCGTCCAGACCGAGATCGACCCGGCTCCGGGCGTGCCGGTGGAGGTGGCGCGTGCCGCCATCGAGGAGGTACTCGTCGACTACCCGACGGTCAACCTGCTGGACCAGGCGGCGTACAAGCGGATGCTCACCTCCACGGTGGACATGCTGCTCGCGTTCGTGGTCGCGTTGCTCGGGCTGGCCGTGGTGATCGCCCTGGTCGGGGTGGCCAACACGCTCAGCCTGTCGGTGGTGGAACGGACCCGGGAGAACGCGGTGCTGCGTGCCGTCGGGCTGACCGGCGGCCGGATGCGCGCCATGCTGGCCGTCGAGGCGGTCCTCACCGCGCTGGTCGGTGCCGTGCTCGGCGTCGCGCTCGGCACCGGCGTCACCGCCGGGGCGATGGCGTTGCTGGCCCGGCTTGCCGGGGAGTTCACCCTGGTCGTGCCCTGGGCCCGGCTCGCCGGGGTATTCGCCGTCGCGATTCTGGCCGCGCTGCTGGCATCGGTGCTGCCGGCACGGCGCGCACTGTCCCGGCCGGTCGTCGAGGCGCTCGCCGACCGCTGATCGTGGCAGCGTGGCTGCTCGACACGCCGACGCGGGAACAGCTACACCGCCACGATGATGTCCGGCGGGAGGTCAGAGGCGTTCGACGGTGGGGCCGGTGCAGCGGTCGCGGGTGTCGAAGACGTATCGGGACTCCCGGGCCACCAGGTCGTAGTCGAACGCGTCGTGGTCGGTCACCACCACCACGCCGTCGGCCTCGCGCAGCTCGCGTTCGGTCAGGTCCACGATCAGCACCCCGTCCGGCAGGTGGTGCGCCTCGGCGTACGGCTCCACCGCGCGGACCTCGGCACCGAGGTCCCGCAGCCGCCGGGCCACGTCCACCGCCGGGGAGTCGCGCATGTCGCCGGTGTTGCGCTTGTACGCCAGCCCGAGCAGCAGCAACCGCGCGCCGCTGACCGCGCGGCCGGAGCGGTTCAGCCCGGCCATCACCCGCTGTGCCACGTGCTCGGGCATCTCGTGGTTGATGTCGTTGGCCAGCTCGATGAACCGGAACTGCCGGCCCAGGCGTCGCTTGACCTGCCAGGACAGGTAGCACGGGTCGATCGGCAGGCAGTGCCCGCCGACGCCGGGGCCGGGCCGGAACGGCATGAAGCCGAACGGCTTGGTCTCGGCCGCGTCGATGGCCTGCCAGACGTCGATGTCGAGCTGGTGCGACAGCATCGTCAGCTCGTTGACCAGGGCGATGTTGACCTGGCGGAAGGTGTTCTCGATCAGCTTCGTCAACTCGGCCACCCGGGTCGAGTCGACCGGGACCGTACGCTCCACCAGCCGCCGGTAGAACTCGTCCACCCGGGCCAGGGAGACCTCGTCGACTCCGGAGACCACCTTCGGGGTGTTCTCCAGCCGCCAGCTCGGGTTGCCCGGGTCGATCCGCTCCGGGCTGTACCCGAGGTGGTAGTCGCCGGGGCTGCGCAGACCGCTGGCCGACTCCAGGAGCGGACGCAGCAGCTCCTCGGTGGTGCCCGGGTAGGTGGTGGATTCGAGGATCACCGTGCAGCCGGGCCGCAGGTACGGTGCGATGCCGCTGCCGGCCTGCTCCACGTAGCTCAGGTCCGGCGTGCCGTCCCGCAGGGGGGTGGGCACCGTGATGACGCAGATGTCGAAGTCGCGCGCGTCGGCGTACTCGCTGCTGGGCCGGTACCGGCCGGTGGACAGGGCCCGGCCGAGCCGGTCGGCGGGGATGTCCGCCACGAACGACTCACCCGAGGCGAGCCGCTTGACCCGGTCGGTGTCGACGTCGAGGCCGACCACGTCCAGGCCGGCTTCGACGGCGCGCATGGCCAGCGGCAGACCGACGTAACCCTGCCCGATGACGACCAACTTCTCCTGGCTCACCCGAGCTCCTGACCGGTAGAAAATACCTGCTGGTCAGGAGCTTAGAGCGGAGTGTGACCCCGTACGTCCGTTTCGGTGATATAGGGGCGGGTGGGACTCAGCTCGCCTCGCCGTTGTCCGGCGGGTCGACCGGCGGCGGGGCCGTGGTGGTGGTCGGCGTGGTGCCGGGCGTCTGCGACGGCGTGGAGCTGGGCGTGGTCGGCTCGGGGCTGGTCGCGCTGGGCGTCGGCGACGCGGACCCGCTCGGCTCGCTCGGCGTCGGGCTGCTCGGCTGCGCCGACGGCGACCCGGTCGGGCTGCCCGTGGAGCCGGCCGGACGCAGCGGCGGCACCCGGGAGGGGCTGCTCTCCTCGGTGCTCGCCGACGTCTCGGCGGGCCCGGTGGCGTCGGGGCTCGGCGAACTGGTCGGCAGCTTCACCGCCGGGGTGTTGGCATCGCTGGTCGCGCCGAGCGCGGCACCGAGGGCCACGAAGCCGACCAGTACGGCGGTGAGCGCGCCGACGAGCGCGCCGCGCCGCCGCCGAGCGGGCGGGGCGACCCCGCCCGCCGGGACGTCCGTGCGGGTGTCCGGGCCGGCCTCGCGTACCGCTCCGGCGACAGGGACCATCGCGGTCGGCAGCGACCCGTCGGAGACCGCGGCCCGCGCCGCCTCGGCCATCGTCGCGCCGCTGCTGAACCGGTCGGCCGGATCCTTGGCGAGCGCGCGGGCGACCAGCACCCGGACCGCCTCCGGGATGTCGGGCGGCAGGTCCGGCGGCGGGTCGTCGAGGTGCCGGACGGCGACCTGGAGCGGGTTGTCCCCGGTGAAGGGCGGGCTGCCGGTCAGGCAGCAGAAGGCGACGGCACCGAGCGCGTACAGGTCGGTCGCGCCGGAGACCGGGCGCCCGGCGGCCTGTTCGGGCGCCATGTAGAGCGCGGTGCCGGGCACCGCGTTGGTGCTGGTGATGCTCGTCACGTTGGCGGACCGGGCCACCCCGAAGTCGACCAGGACGACCGTGCCGTCCTCCTGCACCAGCAGGTTGCTCGGCTTCACGTCGCGGTGCACGATGCCGCCGAGGTGCGCGGCGTGCAGCGCCTGTGCCGCCTGCGCCACCACCGACATCGCCAGCCCCACGTCCAGGCGACCCTCGGCCTCGATCCGCTTGGACAGTGGCTGGCCGGTGACGTACTCCATGACCAGGTAGTCGGCCCGGCCGCCGTCGGGCAGGTCGTCCTCGCCGCAGTCGTAGACCTGGACGATGCCCGGGTGGCGCAGCGCCGCCATGATCCGGGCCTCGGCGCGGAAGCGGGCGATGAAGTCGGGGTCGGAGACCAGCGAGGGCAGCAGCACCTTCACCGCGACCTGCCGGCCGAGGATCAGGTCGGACGCGCGCCAGACGTCACCCATGCCGCCGGTGGCGACACGTTCGTCCAGGCGGTACCGACCGCTGAGTACGACCTCCGAAGACAACACGGCACCACCGTACCCACAAGGGGGCCGAAGGGCGCGCCGGCATGGCGACGCATCTTACCGTCGACCGTGCCCGACACGGGGCGTGTCGTGAGGTGGCGTGTACTGTGAGTCACGACACGAGGGTGGCCCACGGACCGTTCGAGGTCAGACGGCCGGGCCTGTCGGAGGTAGCGTCGGCGGACCGTGGTTCGTTACGGCGAAACACCGTGCGACCCGGTGGAGAATTGTCACTGTGCCCGCCGGCCTCCGGCAGCTTGTCCGACCTCGGCGGACGCTCTAACGTCAGGCCGATCCGGCGGGCTCGCGAACGTGCCGCCGGTGGTTGTGGATCGCGACGCTGTCGGGAAAAATCCGCTTCCGGGCCACGGCGGTCCGTCAGCAAAGAGGTCACGGGGGCGGGGTGCGGGAAGAGGTCCGGGTCGTGGACCTGGCCGGCACCGGATTGCCCGCCGGACCCACGCCCCCCGAGAGAACCGGTGGACGGAAGCGGCAGGGCCATGACCGGTGAACTGAGCCAGGCGGTCGAGGCGGCCAAGAACGGGGACGAGGACGGCTTCCGCTTCCTCTATCGCAGCCTCCAGCCGGGGCTGTTGCGGTACCTGACCGCGTTGGTCGGCGCGGACGCCGAGGACGTGGCCTCGGAGACGTGGTTGCAGGTCGCCCGCGACCTGCCCAATTTCACTGGTGGAGAGTTCCGTGCCTGGGTCGTCACCATCGCCCGCAACCGGGCCATGGACCACCTGCGGCGGCAGCGCCGTCGCCCGGCACTCCCGGTGCCGGTGCAGGAACTCAGCGAACTGGCCGGCGACGCCGACACCGCCGAACGCGCCGGGGAGACCATCGGCACGGAGGCCGCCCTCGCCATGATCGCCAGCCTGCCACCCCGTGAGGCCGAGGCGGTCCTGTTGCGCGCGGTCGTGGGACTCGACGCCGCGACCGCCGGACGGGTGCTCGGCCGCCGCGCCGGAGCGGTCCGGACCGCCGCGCACCGGGGGCTGCGCCGGCTGGCGCTGATGCTGGACCGGCAGGCCGCGCAGGGCGGCGTCCCGCGTCCGCGCACCGGTCCCGCACAGACGCCGCACGCCGAGCCGGTGGACGGCTGACATGCGGGCACACTGGATGAGGTGGCGTCGGTCGGGCACGACCGTCTCCCGGGCCGCGTACGACCGGCTGCTCGACGCCACCGCCACCCCGTCGGCACCCGGGTCGGACGCCCCGCTCGCCGGGCTGTTGCGGGCCGCCGCCGCCCCGCCGCGTGACGACGAACTCGCCGGGGAACAGGCCGCTCTCGCCGCGTTCCGCGCGGCCCGGCAGGGGGAGGCACCGGCCGCCTCGCCGTCGGTCGGGCCGCGTCGCCGCCGCCTCACCGTCGGTGCGCTGGCCTGGATCGCCGGTGTCGCGGCCACCGCCACCGCCGGGGCCGCCCTCGCCGCGGTCAACCTCGACCGTCCGTCGCCGCCACCGGTGCCGCCGGCCACCTCCGCCCCCGTCGAGACCTCCGCGCCCACCAGCCCGACCCCGTCCGAGAGTCGGCCGCCCACCACCGCCGACCCGACCGGGAGCACGTCCCCCACCGCGTCGCCCTCGCCGACCGCGTCGCCGACCGGCTCGCCGAGCCCGTCGGAGACGGGCACACCGCAGGCGTCGGCGTACGTCGGGCCGGTGGACTCCGGCAACGCCGGCCATTGCCGGTCGTACCTGTCGAAGTCCGAGCGGCAGCGGGAGAAGGCGATGGAGAGTCCCGGCTTCGCCGACCTGCGGGACGCGGCCGGTGGTGCCGACAACGTCGCGGCCTACTGCCGGGCTCTGCTGGCCGAGGTCGACCCGGACTGGCTGGCCAAGCACGGTGCCGACCCGGACGACACGTCCGCCACCGGCTAGCGGCTGCGGGACCCGTGGCACGGGTCGGCCGCCGGCCCACCGATTGCGACGGGAACGTGAATTCGGTTCGACGGAACCGTCGACATCGTGAAAGTGTCACCGCGACGCGTTACGGTGACGCTTGCCGAGCCGGTATCGGACAAGGGAGCCATCGCGTGGTTACCTCACCGGAAATCGATCACATACCCGTGCTGCGGGACCGCGCCGCAGCCGCCCGACATCTTGCCCGGATCTGCTTCAAGACCGGCCCACCGACCTACACCGGTGTCGAGCTCGAATGGACGGTCCACGAGGCCGTCGACCCCACGCGTCCCGTCGACGCCGCCCGGCTGAGAGCGGCACTGGGGCCCTACAGCCCCACCACACTTGATCGGACCAGCCCCGCCCGCCGACTGCTGCGGGGCGGCACGGTGACCGTCGAGCCCGGCGGGCAGGTGGAGATCTCCACCCCGCCGCAAGCCTCCGTCGCCGCGCTGATCGACGCCACCCAGTCCGACATCGACCAGGTCACCCGTCTGCTCGACGCCGCCGGCCTGCGCCTCGGACGCGCCGGCATCGACGCGTACCGGCACCCGCAGCCGGTGATCGACACACCCCGCTACCGGGCCATGCGCCGGGTCTTCGACCGGCACGGCCCGGACGGCCGGACGATGATGTACAGCACCGCCGGCCTCCAGGTCTGCCTCGACGCGGGTCGGCCCGAGCAGGTCGCCGCCCGGTGGGCGCTGGCGCACGCGGCCGGGCCACCGCTGCTGGCCGCCTTCGCCACCGCCGACCGGCACGCCGGCCGGAACACCGGGTGGGCGTCGGCCCGGATGGGCGCCTGGGCGCGGATCGACCCGGCCCGCACCGCGCCGGTCTGGACACCCGAGGTGGCCGGTGTCGACCCGGTCGCCGCCTGGACCCGGTACGCACTGGCCGCTCCGCTGCTCTGCGTACGGGACGACAGCGGCGACTGGACCCCGCCGCCGGACGTGACGTTCACCGACTGGATCGACGGTGCGTTACCCCGCCCGCCGACCGTCGACGACCTGGAATACCACGTCAGCACGCTGTTCCCGCCGGTGCGGCCCCGTGGCTACCTGGAACTGCGCTACTTCGACACCCAACCCGGGCGCGAGTGGACGCTGCCGCCGGCGGTGCTCGCCGCCCTGCTCGGCACCACCGACACCACCGAGTCCGCGCTGGCACTGGCCGCCCCGGTGGCCGACCGCTGGCTCGTCGCGGCCCGGCACGGCCTGCACGACCCGTGCCTGGCCACCGTCGCCGTGGGCCTGCTCGACCTGGCCCTGACGGCGTTGCCCCGGCTCGACCTGCCGGCGGCGCTGCACGACGAGATCGACCAGGGAGTACGACGACGGCGTGACGCCGCCCAGAGGAGGCAGCGATGACCGACACCACCACCGGCCTCGGCGCGGAGGACCTGCGCGCCCGGATCGCCTCGGAGCTGGACCGCACCCGGGCCCGCACCGTCGGGCTGACCGAGGCGGTCGACGACGGCGACCTGGCCCGCCAGCACTCGCCACTGATGTCCCCGCTGGTCTGGGACTTCGCCCACATCGGCAACCAGGAGGAACTCTGGCTGGTCCGGGACGTCGGCGGACGCGAACCGGTCCGGTGCGACATCGACGAGCTCTACGACGCCTTCAAGCAGCCGCGCAAGGACCGGCCGTCGCTGCCGTTGCTGCCGCCGACCGAGGCGCGGGCGTACGTGTCGACGGTCCGCGACAAGGTGTACGACCTGCTCGACAGCGTCTCCTTCGAGGATCGCCGACTGGTCACCGACGGTTTCGCGTTCGGGATGATCGTGCAGCACGAGCAGCAGCACGACGAGACGATGCTCGCCACCCACCAACTGCGCTCCGGCCCCGCGGTGCTGCACGCGCCGCCGCCGCCCGAGCCGACCGCCCGGGTGGCCGGCGAGGTGCTGGTGCCGGCCGGCCCGTTCACCATGGGCACCGACACGGACCCGTGGGCGCTGGACAACGAACGCCCGGCCCACCGGGTCGAGCTGCCCGCGTACGTGATCGACGCCGCCCCGGTGACCAACGGGGCGTACCGGGAGTTCATCGCCGACGGCGGGTACGACGACCCGCGGTGGTGGAGCGCGGCGGGCTGGCGGCACCGGCAGGAGGCCGGCCTGGGCGCGCCGATGCACTGGCGGCGCGACGGCGACGGCTGGGCCTACCAGCGGTTCGGCCGGTGGGACCGGGTCCGCGACGACGAACCGGTGGTGCACGTCTGTTTCCACGAGGCACACGCGTACGCCACCTGGGCCGGCAAGCGGCTGCCCACCGAGGCGGAGTGGGAGAAGGCGGCCCGCTGGGACCCGTCCACCGGCCGGTCCCGCCGTTACCCGTGGGGCGACGGCGACCCCACCTCGGTGCACGCCAACCTGGGTCAGCGGCACCTGTGGCCGGCGCCGGTCGGCGCGTACCCGGCCGGGGCGTCGCCGCTCGGCGTGCACCAGCTCGTGGGCGACGTGTGGGAGTGGGTGTCGACGCCGCTGCGGGGCTATCCCGGCTTCGCCGCCTTCCCCTACCGGGAGTACTCCGAGGTCTTCTTCGGCGACGACTACCGGGTGCTGCGCGGCGGGTCGTTCGGCACCGACCGGGCGGCCTGCCGGGGCACCTTCCGCAACTGGGACTACCCGATCCGCCGGCAGATCTTCAGCGGTTTCCGCTGTGCCCGCGACGCCCGGCCCGAGGAGGCCGACCGGTGACGGTCGTGTCCGGGGCGGCCTGATGTGCCGCCACCTGGCCTACCTCGGGCCGCCACGGACGCTGCGCGAGTTGCTGTTCGACCCGCCGCACGCGCTGGTCCGCCAGTCCTGGGCGCCCCGCGACATGCGGGGCGGCGGGACGATCAACGCGGACGGGTTCGGGGTCGGCTGGTACCCGTCGACCGGCGGTGACCCGGTGCGGTACCGGCGGGCGCAGCCGATCTGGAGCGACCCGACCATCGCCGACCTGGCGGCGGTCACCTCGTCCGGTGCGGTGCTGGCCGCGGTCCGTTCGGCCACGGTCGGCATGGCGGTGGTGGACGCCGCCGCCGCGCCCTTCGCCGAGGGCCGGTGGCTGTTCAGCCACAACGGCGTGGTGCGCGGTTGGCCGGACGCGGTGGTGCCGCTGGCCACCGCCCTGCCCGTACGCGACCTGCTCACGCTGGACGCCGCCACCGACTCGGCGCTGCTGTGGGCGCTGGTCCGGCACCGGCTGCGCGCCGGCCTGCCGCCCGGGCAGGCGGTCGCCGAGACGGTCACCTCGGTCGCCGCAGCGGCCCCGGGGTCGCGGCTCAACCTGCTGCTCACCGACGGCGCGACGGTGGTCGCCAGCGTGGCCGGGCACGCCCTGTCCGTCCGCACCACGCCGGACTCCGTGCTGCTGGCCTCGGAACCGCACGACGACGACCCGGCCTGGCGGGAGCTGCCGGACGGTCACCTCGTCACCGCCACCGCCACCGGGATGCACCTGCGCCCGCTGCCCCGGCCCGACCACCATCGACCGCCCGACGGAAGGCAAGACGGATGAGCACCGAGCCATTGGAGATCCACCTCGACGACCGGGACATCGGCCGCAGCCTCCGGCACGACGTCCGGGTCGGGCTGACCGCCGACCCGAAGTGGCTCCCGCCGAAGTGGTTCTACGACGCGCGGGGCAGCGAACTCTTCGAGGAAATCACCCGGTTGCCCGAGTACTACCCGACCCGGGCCGAACGCGCGGTGCTGGCCGCCCACGCGACCGAGATCGCGGAGCTGACCGGCGCGAAGACGCTCATCGAGCTCGGCTCCGGTTCGTCGGAGAAGACCCGGCTGCTGCTGGACGCCTTCACCCGGCGGCGCGGGCTGGGCACGTTCGTACCCCTGGACGTGTCGGCCAGCGCGCTCGCCGCGTCCACCGCCGCGCTCGCCGCCGACTACCCGGGGCTGCGGGTCCGCGGCATCGTCGGTGACTTCACCCGGCACCTGGACCGGCTGCCCGCCGGTGGGCGGCGGCTGGTGATCTTCCTCGGCGGCACCGTCGGCAACCTGCTGCCGGCCGAGCGGGCCGACTTCCTCGCCCGGATGCGGGCCGCGTTGGAGGTGGGGGACTGGCTGCTGGTCGGTACCGACCTGGTGAAGGACCCGGCGGTGATCGTGCCCGCGTACGACGACGCGGCGGGGGTGACCGCGGAGTTCAACCGCAACGTGCTGCGGGTGCTCAACCGCGAACTGGACGCCGACTTCGACCCGGCCGCCTTCGCCCACGTCGCGCTCTGGGACCCGGAGCAGGAGTGGATCGAGATGCGGCTGCGGGCGCAGCGGCCGGTCCGGGTACGCGTGCTCGACCTGGACGTCGCCTTCGCCGAGGGGGAGGAACTGCGGACCGAGGTGTCGGCGAAGTTCCGCCCGGAGGGGATCGCGGCGGAGCTTGCCTCGGCAGGGTTCCAGGCCGAGCGCTTCTGGACCGACCCCGACGACCTGTTCGGCGTGACCCTGGCCCGCGCGGACTGAACCGGCGGACGCACGACTCCGGAGGTGTGTCGGGTCACCCGGCGGCCCGACCGGTCGGCGATCGGCTAGGCTGTGCGGCAGCGAAGGGGAGTAGCCCGCAACGCCGTGGTCGACATACTGGTGCGTTCCGCATCCGGCCACGCGGCCTCGTTCATCACGGGGCGGGCGAGACCTTCGACCCAGGCTCAACAGCCGGGTCGAGGGCGCCCCAGATCCTCCTCCCGGCCTGATCCGGAAGGACGTCATGGAGGGGTTCCTCGTCGCGCTGGCAGTCAGCTTCGGCGTGATCTTCGTTGCCGAGCTGGGAGACAAGTCCCAGCTCATGGCTCTGGCATTCGCCACCAGATACCGCACCGTGCCGATCCTGATCGGCATCACCGTCGCCACCGCCGTGGTGCACCTGGCCTCGGTGGCGATCGGTGTCGGGCTGGGTGCCGCGCTGCCCACCGGCTGGATCTCGCTCCTGGCGGGTCTGGCCTTCATCGGCTTCGGCCTCTGGACACTGCGCGGGGACACGCTCACCGAGGAGGAGAAGCGCAAGGCGGCCAAGGGCGGCAAGTCGGCGATCTTCGCCGTCGGTGTCGCGTTCTTCCTCGCCGAACTGGGTGACAAGACCATGCTCGCCACGATCACCCTGGCCACCCAGTACGGCTGGTTCGGCACCTGGGTCGGCTCGACCATCGGCATGGTGGCCGCCGACGCGCTCGCCATCGTCGTCGGCCGGCTGCTCGGTCGCCGGCTGCCGGAGCGGACCATCAAGTACGGTGCCGCCGCGCTGTTCGCGATCAGCGGCATCTGGCTGATCGTGGAGGCGGTCGCGGAACTGACCTGACCCGGCGGGAGCCGACTACCCGGGGCCCCGCCGGGTAGTCGCCCGCGTGAACGTCGACGTACTCCTGGAACGGGGTCACCACTGGCTGGTGATCGCGGTGGAACTGGTCGGCGCGGCGGTGATCGTCGTCGGGGCGGCCTGGGCCGCGCTGCGGTTCGTGGTGGACGGGGTCCGCTACCGCGACGCGACCGTGTTCACCCGGATCCGGTTGACGCTCGGCCGCTTCCTGGTGCTCGGACTGGAGTTCCAGTTGGCGGCGGACATCCTGCGGACCGCGCTGTCGCCGACCTTCACCCAGATCGGTCAGCTCGCCGCGATCGCCGCCATCCGGACCGTGCTGAACCACGTCCTGGGCCGGGAGATCGAGCACGAGCAGGAGCAGGTCGGTCGGCCGGGGCGGGCGTCGTGATCCAGGCGCTGGCCACGGTCGTCGCGGCGCTCGGCGTACTCGGCGCCGGGGTCGCGCTGGTCACCACCGGATCCCGGTCGACGGCGCTGCGGATCCTGCTGGACATGCTCGTCGCCGCCGGTCTGCTGCGGCTGACCGGGGAGCAGACCTGGCGGGAACTGGCCGCCACCGTCGTGATCGTGCTGCTGCGGCGGATGCTCAGCAGCGCGTTGACGGAGAACTTCCGCTGGTCCGCCGGACCGGGAGGCCCGGCCGGTCGGATCGGCCGGGCCTCCGGCCGCTGATTCGGCCGAGTGCCCCGAGGGCTGAGCACGGCCCGGCGGGGAAATCGCATTTTTCCCGGTGGCGAGGCGATTCCGACGGACGGTCGGTCCGGTTGGGCATTGCGGGCGCGGTCCTCTGCCGAGGAAAACCCCTAACTCCGGACATAACGCTTATGAGCGGCTTTAATGGTTCACGAGATTTAAGTAGACCTTGGGGGTTTTCGTGAGTTTCTTTGGCGTTACCGGCCCGGTACGGAGGCGCGCCTGATGGACCTGTACCGCCAACTGCGTCTCGTGCGCCAGCGCTGGTGGATCGTCCTGGTCACCCTCGTGGTGGCCCTCGGGCTGACCGCCCTGGTCACCGTTCGGGCGCAGCCTCGCTACGTCGCCTCGGTCACCTTCTTCGTCACCACCCCGAGCCAGGGCGTCACCGACGCCTACCAGGGTGGTCTCTTCCTGCAACAGCGCGTCAAGTCCTACGCCGAACTGCTCACCAGCGACCGGCTGGCGCAGGCCGCCGTCGCGGACAACCAACTCGGGCTCACCGCCGAGGAGGTCCAGCAGCGGGTCAGCACCTCGACCGAGACCGGCACCGTGTTGCTGCGGGCGTCGGTGACCGACACCGACCAGACCCGCGCGCTGCGGGTGACCGAGGCGCTCTCGGCGAAGTTCGTCGAACTCGTGCAGAAGGTCGAGGCCCGGCCGGACGGCACCGCCGGACCCATCAAGATCGAGGTGGTCAGCGGCCCCCGGGTCACCCCCACCCCGGTCTCGCCGCAGCCGTTGCGCAACACCGCGATCGGCACCCTGATCGGCCTGCTCGCCGGCGTGGCCCTGGCGATCCTGCGCGGCATGGCCGACGTCCGCCTGCGCGACGCCGCCGGTCTGCAACGGGTGACCGGCAGCCCGCTGCTCGGCGAGATCCCGATCGACCCCAGCGCCCGCACCGCCCCGCTGATCGTCGGCGACGCCGCCACCTCGGCGCGCGCCGAGGCGGTCCGCAAGCTCCGCACCAACCTGCGCTTCGTCGACGTGCACGAACCCGCCCGGGTCATCGCCGTCACCAGCGCGTTGCAGGGCGAGGGCAAGACCACCATGTCGTGCAACCTGGCCATCGCGCTGGCCGAGGCGGGCTGGCGGGTCCTGCTGGTCGACGCCGACCTGCGCCGGCCGAAGGTCGGCGACTACCTGGGCATCGACTCCGGCGTCGGGCTGACCGACGTGCTCGTCGGTGACGTGCAGGTCGGCGACGTGGTCCAGCGCTGGGGCGACAAGTCGCTGTTGGTGCTGCCGAGCGGCTCGGCCCCGCCGAACCCGAGCGAACTGCTCGGCTCCAAGGCCATGTCCGACCTGCTGACCGCCCTGCGCGAGTCCGCCGACATCGTCATCATCGACACCGCGCCGCTGCTCGCGGTCACCGACGGTGTGGTGGTCGCGGTGCAGGCCGACGGCGCGTTGCTGGTCACCCAGCAGGGGCGTACCTCACGGGCGCAGGTGGCCGCGGCGGCCCGCGCGCTGCACTCGGTCTCGGTGCGGCTGCTCGGCTGCGTGCTGAACATGGCCCGGGTGCCCAAGGCGGAGGCCTACCAGTACGAGGCGTACCGGGTGGTCGCCGAGACACCGGCGCCGACGACGGCGACGGGCGAACGGGCCGGAGCCGGTCGGCACGCCGAACGCAAGCCGGTGGCCGACCTGCCCGATCACACCCAGGAACTCACCCGGCTGCCCCGATGAGCGCCGCCAGCGGGCGCAGCGACCGCTCGATCTCCTCCGCGCAGGCGCGAAAGTCGGCGGGCGTACCGGCGACTGGGTCGCGCAGGTCGTCGGCGTCCGCCGGGGCGGGTTGCAGCCGTCCCCGGGCCAGGGCGGCGGCGGCCACCGCGGCCGCGAGCGAGTCGTCCGGCTCGTCCGTGGCGGGTTCCGCCGCTGCGGCGAGCCGGCCGAACTGGCGCACCGTGAACGTCCGGTGCAGCGCCGCCGGCGCCAGCGAGGTGCAGAGCGACCGTTGGCGCCGGGTGGCGGTCAGCACCAGCACCGCCTCGGTGAGGTGGGCGGGGACCAGCCGTCGACTCCGGAACTCCGTCGGTTCCGCACCGGTCTCGGCGGCGATCTCGGCAGCGTACGGGTGCATCTCCAGGCCCTCGACGGCGTCGGTGCCGGCGCTCGCGACGGTCAGCGGACGCCCGGCGAGCAGGCGACGTGCGGTGTACTCGGCCATCGGCGACCGGCACAGGTTGGCGTGGCAGACGAACAGCACCCCGGTGAGCATGGGTGACCCCTTCGACGACGTGGCCGCCGGCGGCAGCGCCGCGACGGGGGACGACCGCCGGTGGCGGGCGCCCGGTGAGGGGTTGCCGCGATGGTACGCAGCCGGGCCGCCGCTGTCCCCGGCCGCCGCGCCGGACCGGCACCCGGCAGGGGAGGTGGCGGGATGCGGATCGGCCTGCTGACGTACCACTTCCCGCCGGAACCGGCCTTCATCCCCGGCAGCCTCGCCGAGGAGTTGACCGCCCGGGGCCACGAGGTGCGGGTGCTGACCGGCTTCCCGGACTACCCGGGCGGGCACGTGTACCCGGGGTGGCGCCAGCGCTGGCGGCACGAGACGCGCAGTCGGGGACTGACCGTGCGGCGGGTGCCCCGGTACAGCACCGGCGACCTCACGCCGCGCGGCCGGATGGCCTCCTGGCTCTCCTTCGCCGGTAGCGCGGCGCTGGTCGGCCGCCGGTTCCTCGCCGGCGTCGACGTGCTCTACGTGCACCAGCCGCCGGCCACCGCGTTCGCCACGGCGGCCCTGCTGCGCCTGCTCGGCCCGGTGCCGCTGGTGCTGCACGTGCCGGACGTGTGGGCCGAGGACCTGCCGGACGGCGGCGACGGTCGGTGGGCGGCCCGGGTGCGTGCGGCGATGACCCGGACCTACCAGGCGGCCACGGTGGTGGCGGTGACCGCGCCGTCGTTGCGGGACGCGGTCGTCGGGGTCGGGGCCGACGCGGCCAAGGTCCGGGTGGTGCTGAACTGGACCGACGAGCGGATCTTCCTGCCCGCCACCGCCGGCCCGGCCGCGCGCCGTCTGGTGCGCCGCGACGACCGGTGCGTGGTGATGCACGCCGGCACCATCGGGGCGCGGCAGGGACTGGAGACGGCGGTACGGGCGGCGGTGGCGCTGGACCGGACCGTGGACCTGGTCCTGGTGGGCTCGGGCGCGGACGAGCGGCGGGTGCGGGGGCTCGCCGACGAACTGCGCGCCGACAACGTCCGGTTCGTCGACCGGCGCTCGCCGTTGGACATGCCGGAGATGTACGCCGCCGCCGACTACCAGCTGGTCATGTCCCGGAACCTGCCGGCGCTGCGCAGTGCCGTGCCGGACAAGCTCCAGGCGGCGCTCGCCTGCGGCGCGCCGGTGGTCGCGTCGACCGGTGGGGACACGGCCGCCCTGGTCGAGCGGACCCGTGCCGGGCTCTCCTGCCCGCCGGAGGACTGGGCCACGTTGGCGGACCGGTTCTGGCTGGCCGCGCACATCCCGCCACCGGCCCGCGCCGAGATGGGGCGACGCGGCCGGGAGGCGTACCTGCGGGAGATGTCGTTGCGGGCCGGGGTGGACCGCATCGAGGCGCTGCTGCGGACGGCGGCCGGCACCCCGCCCCGGAACACGAGTCGCGACCGAAACTCACATATGACCCAAGAGCGTCATTAATTCACCAACACAGTCGTTACCTGTTAGGAACAATGGTGGCTTCTGTCCGAATTTCGGAGTGGAGAGTGGTGTGACGGAGAGCGAGAGCCCGCGCCGTACCCGTGGCCGGTCGCGCCGGCGGCGGCGGACCCGACTGCGCCGTGCCCTGCTCGTCACGCTGGTGGTCGGCTCGCTGGTGGCGGGCGTGACCGGATGGGTGGGGTTCCGGGGCTGGCAGGCCCGGGCGCACCTGGTCAACGCCGCCGGGTTGGCCGGTGAACTGAGCGCGCACCTGGTCGGCGGCGACACCGACCGGGCGCAGCGGACCCTCGCCGCGTTGCAGGTGCAGTCCGGCGCCGCCCGTCAGGCCACCGCCGACCCCGGCTGGTGGACGGCCCAGCACACGCCGTACGCGGGCGCCAACCTCGCCGCCGTCCGGCAGATCTCCATCGCGGTCGACGACCTGGCCCGCCAGGCGTTCCCGGCGCTGCTGCGGGTCGACCTCGGCGGTCTGGTGCCGCGCGAGGGTCGGCTGGACCTGACCGGGCTGCACGGGGTCGGTGACGAACTGGTCGAGGTGGACGCCACCGTCCAGCGGATCCGCGCCGAGCTGTCCACCGTGCCCGCCGACCGGCTGGTCGGGCAGGTACGCGAGGCGCTCCAGCAACTGCGCGGCGAGATCGACCGGCTGGCCACCATGACCTCGGCGGCCGGCAAGGCCACCCGACTGCTGCCGCCGCTGCTCGGGGTGGACGGCGCGCGACAGTACCTGCTCGTGTCGCAGAACTCGGCGGAGTTGCGCGCCACCGGCGGCATGTTCGGCGCGTACGCGGTGATCCGGGCGAACAAGGGCCGCATCGAGATGGGCGACCAGGGCGCCAGCAGCGGCCTGGGAATGTTCGCCAAGCCGTTGAAGATCCCGGCCGAGCAGCGGGCCCTCTGGGGCGAACTGCCCGGCATGTACCCGGCCGACGTCAACCTCAGCCCGCACTTCCCGACCGCCGCCGCGCTCTACCGGGAGATGTACCGGCGGCACAGCGGCGACACCGTGGACGGGGTGCTCGCCGTCGACCCGGTGGTGTTGTCGTACCTGTTGCAGGCCGCCGGGCCGGTCCGGGTGCCGGGCGGCGTGTCGCTCAGCGCGGAGAACGCGGTGCGGACCCTGCTCAGCGACACCTACCAGCGGATGGCCCCGGAGGAGCAGGACACCTTCTTCGCCTCCGCCGCGGCGACCGTGTTCGACACCCTTTTCGCCCGCAACACACACCCGAACGGGCTATTGTCCGCTTTTAGCCGCTCTATACAAGAACGTCGGATACTGTTCTGGAGTGCCCGTCCGGAGGAACAGCGGGTGTTCGGCGAGAGCCGGATGGCCGGGACGCTTCCGGAACAGGACACCGTGCCCACTGTCGGCGTGTTCCTCAACGACGGCAGTGGCGCGAAGCTCGGCTACTACCTCCGGCAGACCGCCGACCTCACCGTCGGCGACTGCCACGCCGACGGCCGTCGCGAACTGCACCTCCGGGTGACGTTGCGATCCACCGCGCCCGCCTCGGGGCTCACCGAGTCGGTGCTCGGGTTGGCCCAGGCAGGAGACCCGTACACGGTTCGGACCCTGGTCTCGGTCTACAGCCCGGCCGGCGGGGCGGTGCTCGACACCCACCTCGACGGTGCCGAGACGTCGGTGGGCAACGGCACCGAGCGACGCCGCCAGGTGGCCACGGTGAACGTCGAGACAGGACCCGGTGACACCCGGACGCTGCAGGTCTCGTTGCTGACCGGCAAGACGGGCAGCGGCACGGCCGAGCTGTGGCTCACGCCCACCGCCACCCCATGGACCACCCATGTTGTTACCGCACCAAGCTGTACTCAGTAGGAGGGAACCAACAATGCGGCTATCCCGCATCATCATGGCGCTCACGGTCGGTTTGGCCGTGGTAGCCGTGCCGACCGCGGCGGGGGCGGCGCAGCCGCAGCCGACGCCATCCGTGAGTGGAACACCCCAGCCACCGCCCTACCCGCCGGTGCTGGCCTCGCTCACGGTGAACCGACCCACCATCTTCCTCGGTGAGACGGTCATCCTGACCGGCCGCAACTTCGGGCCGAACGAGACGGTCGACATCACCGTCACCACCCGGCCGCTGGCGGCACCCGCCGCCGGCACCGCCCGCCGCAGCGACGGCAGCACCGTCGCGATGGCCCCGGTCGCCTTCCAGGCCAGCGCGCCGCTGACCTTCACGGCCCGGACCAACGGGCGGGGCGAGTTCAGCCGCCGGTACACCCCGTCGGTGACCGGTCTGCTCACCTTCACCGCCGTCGGCCGGGAGTCCGGCCGGACCGCGTCGACCGAACTCCGGGTGCTGCACAAGAAGAAGCCGCACCTGCCGGTCACCGGCAGCAGCACGAGCACGCCGATGAAGGTCGGTGGCGGTCTCGTCGCCGCGGGCGCGGTCATGCTGCTCGGCACGGTGCTCTGGCGCCGCCGCCGCTTCGGCAGCGTGAACTGATCCGACACCGCGGGTCCGTCCCGCAGTGAGCACCGGTGCCGGTGCCCGCCGATCCCTCCGGCGGGCACCGGCACCGTTTCGTGCCACCCCGTGCCTCGCCGCCCCGCCGGTGCTACGCCGGGAAAGGGCGGGTGCGGCGGGCGTCGGCCAGCACGTCGGCCCACCACCGCAGCTCGTCGAGACAACCGGCCAGGCCACGGCAGAGGCCGTCGTCCGGCGCGTACCGCTGCTGGTCGTTCAGGCAGTCCCACGGCGCAGGGAGGCCGACGACCCGCCGGGTGGTCACCATGCCGAGTTCGGCCAGCACACCGCGGAGCTGCTCGATCGCGGCGTATCCGCCGTGGACGCCGTACGCCACGATCGTCGCGGGTTTCAGGCGCCACTCCCGGTAGTGCCAGTCGATCAGGCGCTTGAGTGAGGCCGGGTAGCTGTGGTTGTACTCCGGCATCACGAAGACGAAGGCGTCGGCCGCGTCGATCCGGTCGGCCACGGCGCTCTTCGGACCACCGCCGGGATACAGGAGACTGTCGTCGGGCAGGGGCGTGTCGGCCAGGTCGATCAGATCGACGTCGGCGGAACCCCCCAGCGCGGCGACGACCCAGTCGGCGATCGTCGGCCCCATCCGGTCCTTGCGGACGCTCGCCGAGATCACGGCCACGCGTACGCCTGCGGGTGGGGTGCCGTCGTGCTGTTCGTGCGAAGCGGTCATGGCAGCGAGGTTCCATGTTGAACATTGGTTGAAGTCAAGTCGGGGCGTGACTACGGTGCGGATATGAGTGTGAAGCCGGCCTCCCTGATGACGCTCACCGTCGGCGACGTCGCCGTGCGCAGTCGCGTCGCGCCGTCCGCCGTACGGTTCTACGAGAGCCATGGCGTGATCACCGCGGTCCGCACCACGGGCAACCAGCGCCGTTTCGAGGAGTCGGCCGTGTGCCGCATCGAGATCGCCAGGGTCGCCCAGCGGGTCGGCATGACCGTGCGCGAGATCGCCGCCCTCTTCGGCGGCCTGTCGGCGAACCCGACGCCCGAGGAGTGGGGGCAGGTCGCGCACCGGCTGGTCAGCGAGGCCGAGGAGCGACTGGCTGACCTCAGGACGCACCTCGCCGCCCTGGAGTCCGGCACCAGGCTCTGCGACATCGGGCGCGCCGAACCGGTCCGGTCAGCACCCGCACGGCCTTGACTTCACCATATGTTGAACCGTGATCGTGCGTCGTATGAGCGGACGCACGTACGACCTTCAGCGGGCTGGGCACCGCATCTCATCCCTCGTCGACCACGCCACGATCGTCGGTCTGGGCACCTCCACCCGTGAGGCGCACGAACTCTTCGGCCTCGTCGAGCAGACCACCCACGCGTTGGTCGAATCCGGATTCCGCGTCGTCGCGGTGCTGGACAACCCGCGCATCGGTGAGCGGTACGACCAGTTCGTCCAGGGGCAGCAGATCGATCTCGACGCGGCGCTCGGTCAGGCGTGGGGGCCGTGGCGAACGACCGAGATGCGCGAGGCGCTCGGCCGGCTGCGCCGGCACAACGAGCGGCACCCGGCCGATCCGGTGCGGATCGTCGCGATCGGCGGTTCGCGCGTGCTGCCCGCCGACTACGACCGGGCCGTGGGGCTGATCGCGCGGCGCGACGCGACGACGGCGACACGCGTCACGCAGCTCTTCGACGTCATCCGCACCGCCCACGACGACGGCGAGCACGTCCGACGTGCGCGCGGCACCCACCCCGGCACGCCCTTCGTCGACCTCGCCCGCACCGCCCAGGACCTGGTCGCCGGGCTCGACCCGGGCCCGGAGCGTGACGAAGCGCTGCCGCTGCTCGACGCGATCGTGGCGCATCACGCCAACGCCATCGGCGTGGGACACGACCTGGCGCGGGAGGAACGGGCCGCCGCCGACCGCCTCCTCGCACACCAGCGGCGCACCGGTGACCGCATCGTCCTCTGGGAGGGCAGCGCGCGCGTCGCCACACACGAGGTCATGACCGGCGGCCATCTCCGGGCGGCGCTCGGCGACGGGTACGCCGCCGTCCACCTCACCTTCGGTGATGGCCGGATTCCCGGCCGCGACCTTCCCCCGGCGAGCCCGGACTCGCTGGAGGCGGTGCTGCTGGCCGACGGGGACGACGACGTACGGGTGGTGGACCTGCGCTCGCCGCACCCGACCGAAATCACCCCGATTCTCGATCGGCCCGCGCGGACCCGGGTGATCTCCGGGATGTACGACCCCGAGCGCGACGAGGAGCCTTACCACGAGCTGCCCTCGCCCCGGCACAGTTTCGACGTCGTCGCGGTCCTCCCCACGATCACGCCGATCCACCCGAGATAGCCGACAGCCGCACCGGAGCGGCTGCGGGTACCCACCGCCCGGTTGATCAAGAGGTTTTGGTGCTCTCGGGCGCGCGTCGAGCACCAAAACCTCTTGATCAACCGGGCGGGGTGGGGCGGGGTGGGGTGGGTGGGGGAGTGGGGTGGGTTAGATCAGGCCCTGGGCGAGCATGGCTTCGGCTACTCGGCGGAAGCCGTTGATGTTGGCGCCGGCCACGTAGTCGCCGGGGAGGCCGTACTCCTCGGCGGTGGCCCAGCAGCGGGCGTGGATGTCGCGCATGGTCTCGCGGAGCCGCTGCTCCGACTCGGCGAACGTCCACGACTCCCGGCTGGCGTTCTGCTGCATCTCCAGGGCGCTGACCGCCACCCCACCGGCGTTGGCCGCCTTGCCGGGTGCGAACCGGACCCCGGCCCGGCCCAGGATGCGGACCGCCTCCGGGGTGGTCGGCATGTTCGCCCCCTCCACCACCGCGACGCAGCCGCCGGCGACGAGCTGCGCGGCCTCGGCGCCGCCGATCTCGTTCTGCGTCGCGCACGGTAGGGCCAGGTCACAAGGCACCTCCCAGGGAGTACGCCCGGCGACGGCGACCGCATGCGGCACCTCGCGTACGTAGTCGGCGAGCCGGCCCCGGCGGCGTTCCTTCAGGTCCCGCAGCACGTCGAGGTCGATGCCCTTCTCGTCCAGGACATACCCGGACGAGTCGGAGCAGGCGACCACCCTGCCGCCGAGCTGGTGCACCTTCTGGATCGCGTAGATCGCCACGTTACCGGCGCCGGAGACCACCACCCGTTTGCCGTCCATGCTGTCGCCGCCCTGGGTGAGCATCTCCTCGGCGAAGAACGCCGCGCCGTACCCGGTGGCCTCGGTACGCGCCTGCGCGCCGCCGTACGACAGGCCCTTACCGGTGAGCACGCCCGACTCGTACCGGTTGGTGATCCGCTTGTACTGGCCGAACAGGTAGCCGATCTCCCGGCCGCCCACCCCGATGTCACCCGCGGGCACGTCGGTCTGCGCGCCGATGTGGCGGTACAGCTCGGTCATGTAGCTCTGGCAGAACCGCATCACCTCGCGGTCCGAGCATCCCTTGGGGTCGAAGTCGGCACCGCCCTTGCCGGCCCCGATCGGCAGCCCGGTCAGCGCGTTCTTGAAGATCTGCTCGAAGCCGAGGAACTTGACGATGCCCAGGTAGACCGAGGGGTGGAAGCGCAGGCCGCCCTTGAACGGGCCGAGGGCGCTGTTGAACTCCACCCGGAATCCCCGGTTCACCCGGACCCGACCCCGGTCGTCCTCCCACGGCACCCGGAAGATGATCTGCCGCTCCGGCTCGCAGATCCGTTCGATGATCCGGGCGTCGGCGTACTCCGGGTGACGCGCGAGCGCCGGGCCGATGCTCTCCAACACCTCCCGTACGGCCTGGTGGAACTCGGGCTCACCCGGGTTGCGGTTGACCACACTGGCGAACACCGACTCGACCGTCTCCGGCATCACCGACACGTCCTTCCGGTCCGGGCACGGCGTGGTGCCGTGCCTTGTCGCCCCGTCACGCGGTGCCCCCGGATACGGATGGTGACCACTGTCCGGTTCACTGGCAGCGTGGACGAGACGATCTGGACGACTGTACGCACTGCGCGTGACTGGCTGGACGTGACAAACGGCACCGGTGAGGCGGAGCTGACCTGCCGGATGCTCAAGCTCACCGAGGAGGCGGGTGAGGTGGCGGGCGCCTGGATCGGGTTCCTCGGCCAGAACCCGCGCAAGGGGGTCACGCACACCCGGGCGGACGTGGCGGCGGAGCTGGCCGACGTGGCGTTCACCGCGTTGGTCGCCATCGAGAGCCTGGGTCTGGACGCCCGCGAGGTCCTCGGCGGGTGCGCCGACAAGGTCGCCGGTCGGCTGGGCGCACCGGTCGAGGGGGAGGTTCGTCCCCGAGTTGACTGATCCGACCCGCTCCCTGGCGCGTACCTGCTGGTAGGGGACCGTGGAAGGGGACGTGGCATGGCCGAGTCGGAGCACGAGGCGTACCGCCTGACACCCTCGGGTCGGGGGTCGGAGGACGCGGTGCCGGCACCACCGGCAACTGTCGGTGACGAACCGCGAGACGCGGACGACGTGACCGTGGGTGACGACGCGACCGTGGGTGAGGACGAGCCCGAGATCCGGGACGAGCCCGGGGACGGACGACCGACATGGTCGGCCGGGGCGCGGCTGCTCGCCGCCGCCGCGGTGCTGATGCTGGGGCTGGGCGCGACCGCCGTGGTGGTGATCCTCTCCGACCCGCACCGGCTCGGTCGGGTCTTCTCCGGCGACCTGCCGGAGGTCACCGCCGCCCCCGAGGGCACCAGCGGACTGGGTGGCGCGGCGCAGGCGGCGGCGCAGCGCCCCGAGCAGGTCGAGACCGCGCCGCTGGACGGCCGTCGGCGGGCCACCTTCGAACTGGTCGACGACGTGACCCGGTTCGACCTGCGGGTGACGGACCTGGGGGAGGAGCTGTACCGGATCATCACCCCGGCCGAGTCGGTCACCCGGCTCCTCCCGGAACTGGTCGGCGACCGGGTGCGGCTGCGGCTGACCCGCGACGGTGCGGGTCCGGGCGAGGTCGAGGTGCTGCTCAACGCCCGGGTGAGCTGGCAGGTGGCGCTCACCGGTGGGAGCACCGAACGGCGGCTGGACCTCGCCGCCGCCCGCCTGGGCGGCCTGGAACTGGCCGGTGGCGCGACCCGGACCACGCTGCGGCTGCCCGCCGTGGAGGGGCTGGTCGTGGTGCGGGTCACCGGCGGGGTCAACCGGTTCGACGTCACCGTGGTCGGCGGCGTTCCGGTCCGCGTCCGGTCGGTCGCCGGAGCCGGAGCGATCGCCGTGTACGACGAGCGCCTCGACGGGGTCGCCCCGCAGACGGTGCTCGGGTCGCCGGGCTGGGACCGGGCCGCCGACCGGATCTTCCTCGACCTGGTGGCGGGCGCGAACCGGGTGACCGTACGCGGAGGCTGAGCGGGTCCGGCGCGCGGGCGTACAGTCGGATGGTGGAACGTGCCGAGTCGATGCCCGCGCAGACCCGACCGCCCGGTGTGGCCACCGTCGACCCCGGCAGCGTCCTGTTGCCCGGCCACGACGTGCCGCTGGGGCGCTACACGACGGTGCGTCGGCTGCTTCCGCAACGCACCCGCCGGATGGTCGGCGCCTGGTGCTTCGTGGACCACTTCGGTCCGGACGACGTGGCGCAGCGCCCGGGCATGGAGGTGCCGCCGCATCCACACACCGGGCTGCAGACCGTGACCTGGCTGCTCGACGGCGAGATCCTGCACCGCGACAGCCTCGGCAACGTGCAGCCGATCCGACCCGGGCAGCTCAACGTGATGACCTCCGGGCACGGCATCGCGCACTCCGAGCGGTCCCCGGCCGCCCATCCGCCGCTGATGCACGGCGTGCAGCTCTGGGTGGCGCTGCCGGACCCGGCCCGCGCCGGCGCGGCCGACTTCGCCCACCACGCCGAGTTGCCCCGGTGGCGCGACGGCGACCTGGACGTCACCCTGCTCGTCGGTGACCTCGGCGGCGAGGTCTCGCCGGCCCGGGTGCACACCCCGCTGCTCGGCGCGCAGCTCGACCTGAGCGGTGCGGGTCCGGCCGCACTGCCGTTGCGTCGCGACTTCGAGTACGCGCTGCTGGCGCTCGACGGCGCCGCCGAGGTGGACGACGTGGCGCTGGAGCCGGGGGCACTGCTCTGGCTCGGCGCCGGGCGGGACACCCTGACCGTGCGCGGTGGGCCGGGTGCCCGGCTGATGCTGCTCGGCGGGACGCCGTTCGAGGAGCCGCTGGTGATGTGGTGGAACTTCGTCGGCCGCAGCCACGAGGAGATCGCCGACGCCCGGGAGGACTGGATGGCCGGTCGGCGCTTCGGTACGGTCGCCGACGACCCCGACCCGCCGCTGCCCGCCCCGGCGCTGCCCACGGTCCGGCTCAAGGCCCGCGACCGCTCCGGCGGCTTCCGGAACTGACCGGCGGCGCCCGAACAAACCGGATGAAATACCTTCGTCCGGCACCCCCTGTCCGTTCGGCTGATGGCGTGCGGTAAGGTAGTCGCAGTAACAGCCGCCCGGTTCGGGTGGTTGTCGCCGTCTGGTCATGGCGACCCGGTTCGGGTTCGCCGTGCTAACAGGGCAGGCGATTACGTAGCGGCGCCCCCGGTCGCGGTTCGCGGCCGGGGCGCCCGCCTGTCGGAGTCCTGTCGGGTGCCGTGACCCCGACCTGCCGACAGGCGGTCCGGGCGATCGCCCGTCGACCGACCGATCAGATGCTGCGCAGGTGCTGCGACACCCGCTGGTGACGCTTGTCCCGTCCGGCCGCGCCGCGCTGGGCGTCGTCGGCCTCCTCGCTCGCGTCGATGTGGGCGGAACGCGCCACCTCGGTGCTGTTCGCGTAGTCCACCGGCGGCAGCGCGCGCAGGGCCTGCACCACGTCCGGCGGTGCCCCCTCGCGTTCGGCCTCGCGTACCACCTCGTCCTTGTCGGCGGGGTAGTCCAGGCGGGACAGGTACTGCAGGACGTCGGCGTAACTCGCCATGGATTCGGCTCCTCCCGGCTTCGATCCGGCCACGACCGGCCGCGGTTACCCACCCCGGCTGCCGTCACGCCCCGCCACGGGCCGCCGTTTCCGACCCGCTCCGCCGGGTAACCGCCGCCCGAGGGGGTACGCGATGGACTACGACACGTTCGTCGACCAGGTCGCCCGGCGGGCCGGTACGACGCCGGAGCGGGCGGTGGACCTGACCCGGGCGACGCTGGCCACGCTGGCCGAGCGGCTGACCGGCGGGGAGGCCCTGGACCTGTCTCTGCAACTGCCGGCGCCGCTGCGCCAGTCGATGCGGACGACACCCGACGGTGAGGCGGCCCAGCGTTTCGACGCCGACGAGTTCGCCGCCCGGGTGGCGTTCCGCCTCGGGGTGCAGACGTCGGCGGCCCGAGGCGGGGTCCGCGCGGTCTTCACCGCACTGCGCGAGGCGCTGGCCGGTGAGTTCGAGACGCTGATGGTCCAGCTTCCCCGCGACTATCGCGACATGGTCGAGCCCGCGCTGGCACCCGGCGCGACCCTGCGACGCCGCTGACTCAGCCCACCGCCCCGTCGGCCCGCAGGGCGGCCACCCGTTCCGGTCCGTAGCCGATCTCGGCGAGGACCTCGTCGGTGTGCTCGCCCGGCCAGGGCGGCGGTCGGCGTACCGAGGTGGGGGTGCCGGAGAAACGGGGGGCCGGTGCCGGTTGCACCACGCCGTCCCGCACCACGAACGTGTCCCGCGCCACCAGGTGCGGGTGCTCCGGCGCCTCGGCCCAGTCCAGCACCGGCGCGACGCAGGCGTCGGAGGCGGTGAGCAGGGCCGCCCACTCGTCCCGGGTACGGGTCCGGAACAGCCGCGCCCAGGCGGCGCGCAACGCCGGCCAGTGCGCCGGGTCGGTCCGGTCCGGTGCCTCGTCGCCCGGCAGTGGGAACCCGGTGCGGCGGACCAGTTCCTCGTAGAAGCGCGGCTCCAGGGCGCCGACCGCCACGTGGCGCCCGTCGGCGCACTCGTAGGTGTCGTAGAACGGCGCGCCGCCGTCGAGCAGGTTGACGCCGCGCGGGTCCTGCCAGCGGCCGAGCCTCCGCAACGCGTGGATCTGCGTGCCGAGCACCGCCACGCCGTCCACGATGGCCGCGTCGATCACCTGGCCGGTGGCGCCGCCGCGTACCGCGTAGAGGGCGGAGACCACGCCCAGGGCCAGCATCATCCCGCCGCCGCCGAAGTCGCCCAGCAGGTTGAGTGGGGGCACCGGCCGCTCGTCCGCCCGCCCGATGCCGTGCAGCGCGCCGGTCAACGCGAGGTAGTCGATGTCGTGTCCGGCGTACGGGGCGCTCGGGCCGTCCTGCCCCCAGCCGGTCATCCGGCCGTACACCAGCTTCGGGTTGAGCGCGTGGCAGTCGGCCGGCCCGAGACCGAGGCGCTCGGTCACCCCGGGTCGGAACCCCTCGATTAGCGCGTCCGCGCTCTGCGCCAGGGCGAGCACCGCCTCACGTCCGCCGGCGGACTTGAGGTCCACGCCGACCGAGCGTCGACCTCGGTTGAGCAGGTCCGGGTGGGCGGTGCCGAAGGCCGAGGGGTCCACGTCGGTGAGCCGGTCCACCCGGATCACGTCCGCTCCGAGATCGGCCAGCATCATCGCGGCGAAGGGGCCGGGGCCGATCCCGGCCAGCTCGACCACGCGTACTCCGGCCAGCGGGCCGGCCGCCTGCTCTGCGGTCACCGCCATCACGATAGGCGCTCGGGTCCGGGTCCGGTACCGGCATCGTCACTCCGGGTTCCGGCCTGGTCGGACGCGGTACACGCCGACAGGAGCCCCCGTCTGGCGGGTCGGATCGGGCTGTCCTAACCTTGGCGGTACGAGGGGAGTACTTCCCACGAACCATACCGGTCAGTACGGCGCACCCCGGGTGTGCCTCGGGTGGTTGCCCACGAAACGTGGGTGAAGGAGACCTCGAACATGACACGGTGTTCGAGGAGGCCCAATGTCCGAATTGTCCTACGCTGCTGCCGGTTTGCAGTCGGTGGGTACGCCCACTCTCTGGGCGGTGACGATCGCGGGCGTGCTGGCCCTGCTGGTGCTCGACTTCGTGGTGACCCGCAAGCCCCACGAGGTGTCCCTGCGGGAGGCACTGGGTTGGTCGACCTTCTACATCGCGCTGCCGCTGGCCTTCGGTGCCTGGGTGTGGTCCGAGTTCGGCTCGGAACGGGGCTTCGAGTACCTGACCGGTTACCTGGTCGAGAAGTCGCTGTCGGTGGACAACCTGTTCGTCTTCATGCTGCTGCTGGCGGCGTTCGCGGTGCCGACCGAGTTGGCGCAGCGGGTGCTGCTCTTCGGCATCACCGGCGCGCTGGTGCTGCGGGGCATCTTCATCGCGTTGGGCGCGGCGGCGTTGCAGACGCTGGACTTCGCGTTCCTGATCTTCGCGTTGATCCTGTTGTTCACCGCCGCGAAGCTGCTGCGCGACGCGTTCACCGGGCACGAGCAGTCGGTCGACATCGGCAACATGCGGTCGGTGCGGCTGCTGCGTCGGTTCATGCCGGTGGTCCAGGAGTACCACGGCACCAAGATGACCGTGCGGGTCGACGGACGGCGTGCCCTCACGCCGCTCGCGCTGGTGGTGGTGGCGGTCTTCGCCACCGACGTGGTCTTCGCGGTGGACTCGGTTCCGGCGGTCTACGGCATCACCGAGGACCCGTACCTCGTCTTCGCCACCAACGCCTTCGCGCTGCTGGGTCTGCGGGCGCTCTACTTCGTGCTGCACGCCGCGCTCAGCCGCCTGGTCCACCTCACCTACGGTCTGGCGATCATCCTGGCGTTCATCGGCGTCAAGCTGGGCCTGCACTGGGCGCACGGGATCTGGGAGGGTGTGCCGGAGATCCCGACCGTGGCGTCGTTGCTGGTCATCATCGGTGTGCTGACGGTCGTGACGATCACCAGCCTGCGTGCCACCCGCAACGTGGTGCCGGGCTCCAAGGAGGTCGTCACCGAACGGAAGTGACCCGCCCCCATGGCGGAGCCGGGCGTGGTACGACTGTGCGGTGGGTATCGTCACGCCCGGCTTCCAGGGCCGGCCACGCTCCGAAGCGCCGGACCTGCCACCCGGTCAGTACCTGACACCCGACTTCCCCGTGCTCTCCGCCGGCCCCACACCGAAGGTGCCGCGCGAGAGCTGGGAATTCGTGATCACCACCGAGACCGGCGCGGAGTACCGCTGGTCCTGGGCCGAGATGATGGCGTTGCCGCAGGAGACCCCGACGGTCGACATCCACTGCGTCACCCGCTGGTCGAAGCTCGGCACCAGCTGGCAGGGCGTCTCGCTGGACACCCTGCTCGACGGGGTGGACACCGCCGCCGACTACGCCCTCGCCCACTCCTACGGCGGCTACAGCACCAACCTGCCGCTGGAGGACCTGATGGACGGTCGGGCCTGGCTGGTGCACACGTACGACGACGCCGAGCTGCCCGCCGAGCACGGCGGTCCGGCCCGACTGCTGGTGCCGCATCTGTACTTCTGGAAGTCCGCCAAGTGGGTGCGCGGCATCCGGCTGGGCCTGGAGGACACCCCCGGCTTCTGGGAGACCGCCGGCTATCACGACTACGGGGATCCGTGGCGTGAGCAGCGGTACCAGGGCGATTGAGCGGGCGGATGCGGTGGCAGCCGGCCCGGTTGGTGCACCGCCGGGTCGAGACGCCCAGCGCGCACACCCTGGTGCTCCAGGTGCCGGGCTGGACCGCCCACGTACCCGGACAGCACGTCGACCTGCGGCTGACCGCACCCGACGGATACCAGGCCGCCCGGTCGTACTCGCTGGCCGCGCCGGCCGACGGCGACCGGATCGAGGTCACCGTGCAGCGGGTGCCCGACGGCGAGGTGTCGCCGTTCCTGGTGGACGGCTACCGCGAGGGTGACCCGATCGAGGTCCGGGGCCCGGTCGGCGGCTGGTTCGTCTGGCGGCCCACGCAGACCGACCCGGTGCTGCTGGTCGCCGGTGGTTCGGGTGTGGTGCCGCTGATGGCGATGATCCGCGCCCGACGGGCCGCCGGCAGCCGCACCCCGTTCCGGCTGATCTACTCCGTCCGCACGCCCACCGACGTGTTCTACGCCGACGAACTGCGGCGACGGGTCCGCGACGACGCGGGCCTGGACGTCGCCTACGTCTACACCCGCGAGGCTCCGGACGGCTGGTCGGGCGAGCCGCACCGCCTCGGCCTCGCCGACGTCAACACGCACGGGTGGCCGCCGGAGCTGACGCCGCTGGTCTACGTCTGCGGACCGACCGGCTTCGTGGAGACCGTCTCCGACCTGCTCGTCGGCCTGGGTCACCCGGCCCGACAGGTACGCACCGAACGTTTCGGCCCGACCGGCTGAGAGGAGCCGCGGATGACCGCCCTGCCGTACGTGGACGGGAACATGCTCGACGGTCCGCTGGGGGAGGTGTTCGCGGTGGACCTGAGCACGGCCACCGGCCGCTGCGCCCACTGCGGCACCGCCGGCCCGATGGCCGGACTGCGGGTCTACTCGCACGCGCCGGGGCTGGTGGCCCGCTGTCCGGCCTGCGCGGACGTGATGCTGCGGCTGGTCCGCGCGCCGGACCGGGCCTGGCTGGACCTGCGGGGCGCCACGTTCCTCCAGTTCCCGATGCCGCCGGACCGGACGTCGCGCCGATAGGTCGGCGGGGCGACGTTTGTCGGCCTGCGGGGTGGGAACGGGCCCGGAATGACGAAGCCTCGTGTGGTGATCGTGGGGGCCGGTTTCGCCGGGTACCACGCGGCGAAGACGCTGAGCCGGCTGGCCCGCGACCGGGCCGAGATCGTCCTGCTGAACTCGACCGACTACTTCCTCTATCTGCCGCTGCTGCCCGAGGTGGCCGCCGGCGTGGTGGAGCCGGGTCGGATCGCGGTGCCGCTGACCGGCACGCTGAACGGGGTCCGGGTGGTCATCGGCGAGGCGGACCATGTCGACCTGCAGAACCGGTGGGTCGGCTTCACCCAGCCCGAGGGCGAGCGCAACCGGCTGGCGTACGACCGGCTGATCCTCGCCGTCGGCAGCGTGAACAAGCTGCTGCCCATTCCCGGGGTGACCGAGTATGCGCACGGGTTCCGGGGCCTGCCCGAGGCGCTCTACCTGCACGACCACGTGGTCCGTCAGATCGAGTTGGCCGAGCAGGCCGAGGACCCGGCCGAGCAGCGGGCGCGGGCCACGTTCGTGGTGGTCGGCGCCGGTTACACCGGGACCGAGGTGGCCGCACACGGGCAGCTCTTCACCGACGAGTTGACCGCCCAGCGTCCCCGGTTGCCGATCCGCCCGAAGTGGATGCTGCTGGACGTCGCGCCCCGGGTGCTGCCCGAGTTGGACCGGCGGATGTCCCGTACCGCCGACCGGGTGCTGCGCCGACGTGGCGTGGACGTGCGGATGGGCACCTCGGTGGCGGTCGCCACCTCCGACGGGGTCACCCTCACCGACGGGGAGTACGTGCCGACCTGCTCGCTGATCTGGTGCGTCGGCGTCCGTCCCGACCCCTTCGTGGCGCAACTGGGCCTGCGGACCGAGAAGGGGCGGCTGGTCGTCGACGAGTATCTCAACGTGCCCGGCTTCCCCGAGGTGTTCGCCTGTGGTGACGCCGCCGCCGTGCCCGACCTGACCCGGCCCGGCGAGATCTGCACGATGACCGCCCAGCACGCCCAGCGGCAGGGCAAACTCGCCGCGCACAACATCGCCGCCTCCTACGGGAAGGGGCGGCGTCGGCCGTACAAGCACCACGACCTCGGGTGGGTGGTCGACCTCGGCGGCAAGCAGGCGGCGGCGAACCCGCTCAAGGTGCCGTTGTCGGGTCTGCCGGCGAAGGCCGTGACGCGTGGCTACCACCTGTTGGCCATGCCGGGCAACCGGGCCCGGGTCAGCGCGGACTGGCTGCTCGACGCCGCGTTGCCCCGCTCGGCGGCGCAGCTGGGTCTGATCCCCGCCGACGCGGTGCCGCTGGAGAGCGAGTCGCCGGAGCTGCCGAGCCACGCCCGCTGACCGGCCGCCGGGCCGGGGAACTCGTCCACCCGGCCCGGCGGCGGGGATCAGCCGTCGGCCATTCCGGCGCCCGCCTCGTCGATCGCGTCGTCGACGGCGTGGGCCAGGTCGACGTCGAGCGCGGTCACCGCTCCGGCGTTGCGGCTGCTGACGGTCAGCACCGCCGTGGTGGGGCCGGCGCGGCCGATGCGCGGCCGTCGTCCGGTCTCGTCCCGGAGCAGGTCGAGCCGGTCGAGCACCCGGTCGAGGTTCTCCGCAGGCAGCTCCAGCGTCCGGGACAGCGCGTCGCTGTTACCGGACCAGTAGGGCAGCCCGCTCAGCGCGTCGCGTAGCTCCGTGTCGGTGAGCGGCGGGGTGCCGCCGTTCGTGCCGACCACACCGCCGCCGGCTGCCGGCGGCTCCAGCAGGTCGCGCAACCCGTCCGGTACGTGCAGCGACTCGACCAGGTCGCGGTCCTGCTCGGCGAGCGCCGCCAGGGTGGCCTCGGCCTGGTAGCGGGCCTGCTCCGGGGTGCGTCCGCTGATCCGGCCCACCTCGGACAGGAACCCGGACAGGTCCCGGTGGCGTCGGATGCCGTCGACGGGCACGACGTCGTGCAGCGAGTCCGGTACCGCCCGCAGCAGGCGCTGGCGTTCGCCGGCCTCCAGGGCCGTGGCCAGCACGAGCACCGTCGACTCGACCCCGACCTTGGCGGTACGGAAGTCGACGCCGGACCGCCGGACGACGTCCTCGACGAGTTCGCGGTAGCCCATGCTGGTGACTCCCGGGGCGTTCGTGCCCGGATCGGGTCGGGGCCGAGGGTTCGCGGCGACCCCGGCCGGCGGGGGCGCGGGCCCACCGCGCGTCGTGTCCGGTTTGTGGCTCTTTCCGGCCGGCGGTGGACCGGCGCGCTTGCTCTGCTCCAGGTGCGTGAGCTGCTTGGAGGCGCTCAGGCTCGCGCCGGTGTCGGCGGCCTGCATGCCGCGCTCACGGGCCTGCCGGGCCAGAGCGCGGCGGCGCTGGTTGTCGCCCTCCATCTGCTTGCGCACGGTGACACCTCGCTTCCGTCGGTTCTCGTCGGGCCTCCCGCGACGCCTTCCCGTTGCCACCGAGCACGAAACGATCGCCCGGCGCCCGAGACGGCCACTCCGGATCGGGTCGGCGCGCTTCATCCGGCCGGGGTGAGGGACGCTCACCCGCGCCGGCCGGACGATCGGGGTGGCCGGGCAACCCGGTGTGAGGCACGAACTTCCGAGGCACGCGGAAGGGAAGGTCCGATGAAGCAGATTGTCGAGATCGTCCCCGCCCGACCGGGCTGGTACGCGCGATGGCGGCTGACCGCCGAGGACACCCGGTGCTACCCGGTGACGCTGTGGGCGCTGCTGGAGGAGCCGGACGGCACCGGCCGTGAGGTGATCGGGGTCGACTGCGCCGGCCAGTGGCCCGGGGCGGAGGACGACGGCACGGACGGGGAGTTCGTCCGGTATCTGTTCCAGCCGCCGGAGGCCGGACCTCCCGAGGACGCGGAGACCGCCGTCGCACCGCACCGCGCCGTCAGCCGTACGGTCCCGACGCCCTGATCCCTGTTCCGGCCCCCGGCCCCTGGTCCCAGGGTCGGGGGCCACCCCTGTCGGGCGGCGTCCGGCGCGGTCAGCCGACCGCGGTGATGCCGTCGCCGTCCACGGCCGGCGGCAGTTGCAGCAGCTCGGCCAGGCCGGTGCGGTCCAGCAGCTGACGTAGCGGCGGGTTGACGTTGACCAGCCGGATCGGCTCGGAGCCGCTGCGGTGGGCCATCACGAAGGCGCTCAGCCCGGAGGAGTCGCAGAGGCCGACCCCGGCGAGGTCGATGACGAGCTGCCGGTAGCCGGAGCGGTGCAGCTCCGTGACGGCGGCGATCAGGTCGGGTGCGCTGTCGAAGTCCAGATCACCGGTGAGCCGTAGCTCGGCGCGCTCGGCGTCGAGACGGCTGACCGTGATGGCCAACAGCGGTGAGGACATGCCTCCATGCTCCCAGTCCCTGCGTCTGACGCAAGTCGCGGGGTCGGCGTTTCTCCCGGAGACCGGCATTTTCGCAGTGATGGCCTTTTACGCGGTGACGGTCGGCTGGCCCTCGGACCCGGTCGCCGGTCCACCGCCGCCGACCGGACGGGCGAGCAGCCCGGTGACGCCGGTCATGTCGAGGATCGTCTCCAGGAATCGCGGCACCGCGCGCAGCTCGACCGTGCTGCCGTGCTGCTGCCCCTCACGCCAGGCGTGCACGATCACGCTGAGCCCGGTGCTGTCGATGAACTGGAGGTCGGCGAAGTCCAGCACGAGCGTGACGGGCCCGGTGCCCAGCAGCCGGTCGATCTCCACCCGGAGCGGGGCCGCCGTGGTGTAGGCCAGGTCTCCACCGACCCGGATGACGGGTGCTCGGGGATCGGCCCGGTCGACGGACATGCTCAGGGGCGTCGACTCGGGTCTCCGACCGTGTGACAGCAACGATCAGCCTTCCGCGGGGGTGGGCGGGCAGGGGCGTCCCGGATCGTAACAATCCCTGAGCTGCACCGCCTCCCGGGCGCGACCGGCACGCTCGCGTCCGCCGACGCGTTCCGCGCGGGCCGCTCGGCCGTGATCGCTGCCGGGTGGCGGTAGCGCGGGAGCAGCGTAGGGTGGGTGGGGAAACGCCGTGCACCCCGCGCAACGCGGGTGCGGAAATCGACAGGAGTAGGGCCGAGCTGGTGACGGGTACCGACGTCAGGGATCTCGAGCCCGGCGACGGACGGTCTACCCCGCCGCGTGTCGCCCGGGTCTCGGCATGGCGCCCGGATGCGTCCCCGACCGCTGGCCTCTCCGCCCTGGAGCGCTCCCACGCCGCAGCCGACTGGCCCGAGGTGGTCGAGCACCTCCGTGAGGGACTCGTGGTGTGCGGTCCCGACGACACCGTGTGGCACGTGAGCCCCGTCGCCGAGCGACTCCTGCCGGAGATCGCCGTCGGGGGCACGCTCGGCACGATCGACGGACTGCGTGCCGATCCGACCGAGTTCGTCCACCACGGCCGGCGACTCCGGGCCCGCCGGGTGCCGCTGTCGGCCGGTCGAAGCTGCTGGTACGTGGAGGACGTCAGCGAGAGTGTCGTCCGCGCCGACGCGCTGGCGGCCGAGCGGTCCAGGTCCGCCTTCCTGGCCGTGGTCGGCGAGAAGCTGGGCAACCCGCTGCACCCGGACCGGGCCGCCGCGGCGGTGGTCCGGCTCGCCGTACCCACCCTGGCGGAGGTGGCGGTGCTGGTGCTGGCGCCGCGTTCCGGCCGGGCCCGTTGGTGGCGGGCCAGCCGCGCCGACGACGACGCGCCGGTGGTGGAGCGGGGCGTGCTCTCCGTCACCGAGCTGCCGCAGGCGGTCGCCGACAGCCTCCGGGGAGTCCAGCCGCACACCGTCGACTGGCTCGTCGAACAGGCCGTCGAGGCGGGCTGGTTGCCCGGGTCGGCCGCTGCCGAAGTCTGCGCCCGCCTGGTGCAGCTTCCCGGCCGGGACGCGCCCGCCGGAGTGCTGCTGGTGGCCCGCGCGGCCACCGACTGGTACGCCGAGGAGGACGTCGACCTGATCGGGGCGTTCGCCGCCCGCGCCGGTGCGGCCCTGACCACCGCGCTGCTCTATCGCGAACAGGCGGAGGTCGCCGACACCCTGCAGTCCAGCCTGCTGCCGGTGGAGCCGGTGGAGGCACCGGGCGTGCAGTGGGGCACGGCGTACCGCCCCGCCCAGGCGGGGCTGCGCATCGGCGGCGACTTCTACGGCTCCCACCGGCTGCCCGACGGCGGCTCGGTGTTCTTCCTCGGCGACGTCTCCGGCAAGGGTGTGGAGGCGGCCGTCTTCACCGGCCAGCTACGGCAGTGCCTGCACGCGCTGCACCGGGTCGAGCAGCAGCCGGCCCGCCTGTTGCAGCTGCTCAACGACGCGCTGCTGGAGACCACCCTGGCGCACGGACAGGGCCGGTTCGCCACGCTGGTGCTGGGCGTGGTCCGGCCGCACCGCGACGGCGGCCTGTCGCTGACGCTGGCCGGTGGCGGGCACCTGCCGCCGCTGGTGCTGCGGGCCTCCGGCGAGGTGGAGCAGTTGCCGCTGCGCGGAATGCTCATCGGCGTGGTGCCGGACCCGCGGGTCGGTCAGGTCACCGTCCGGCTCGCCCCCGGTGAGACGTGTCTGCTCTACAGCGACGGGGTGACCGAGGCACGCGGCGGACGGCGCGGCGACGAGCAGCTCGGCACCGACCGGCTGGTGCAGGCGGTGACCGACTGCCAGCGGATGCCCGCGCCCGCCCTGGCCGAGCGGATCGAGCAGGTCACCTGCGACTGGCTGGCCCACCGCGACCACGACGACATCGCGGTGCTCGCGCTGCGCGCCACCGGCGCCGGCCCGCGCTCGCACCGGCACCTGCACGCGGTGCCCACCCCACCTGGGGACGGGGCAGGGACGACCGGGTCGTGACCACCGCGACCAGAGGTGTCCTCTCCGCCGCCGCGTACGAGGACTACCTGCACTGTCTCGCCGAGGCCGACGAGCCGGCCGCCATCGAGGTGGCCCGGGGCCTGCTCGACGGTGGGGTGCCGGCCGAACGGCTGCTGCTCGAACTGGTCGCCCCGGCCCAGGCTGAGGTGGGGGAGCGGTGGGCCCGCAACGAGTGGAGCGTGGCCCAGGAACATGCCGCCACCCACATCAGCGAGCGGGTAGTGGGGGCGATCGCGGCGTATCGCGAGGTGCGGCCGACCCGAGGTCGGATCGTGGTGGCCTGCATGGACGGCGAGTGGCACGCGCTGCCGGCGCGACTGGTCGCCGAGATGCTGCGGCTGCGTGGCTGGCAGGTGACCTTCCTCGGGGCCAGCGTGCCCGCCGCGCACCTCGTGTCGTACCTGCACCGCCACGACGCGGACGCGGTCGCGCTGGCGTGCGCGCTGCCGATGCGGCTGCCGCACGCCCACCGCATGGTGGAGGCATGCCAGCGCGCGGACGTGCCGGTGGTGGTCGGCGGGCGGGGCTTCGGCACGGACGGCCGCTGGGCGCGGCGCCTGGGCGTGCTGTGGGCGCCCGACGGACCCACCGCGGCACGCCTGCTCGGCGACGAGCGGGCGCTGCGGGCGGGGCCGCCACCGGCCAGCCTGGCGCACCTCGCCGACGACGAGTACGCCGCCCTGGTCGCCCGGCGCGGTGAGCTGATCGACAGCGCGCTGGCCGATCTGGCGCACCGACATCCGGCGGCCCGGGACTACACCCCGGCCCAGACCGACTCGACGGTCAGCGACCTCGGCCACGTCCTGGACTTCCTGGCCGCCGCGCTCTACGTCGACGACGACACGCTGTTCACCGAGTTCGTCGAGTGGATGGCGGCCGTGCTGGGCAGTCGCGGGGTGCCGGAGTCCGCCGTGGACACCGTCCTGAGCCACTACGCCCGCGTCCTGCAGGACTTCCCCCGCGCCGCCGGATACCTGCGGTCGGGCCGCGCGGTGGTGGCGGCGCGCTGCGCCCGTCCGGCACCCGCCGAGGCGTAGGATCCGGCCGGCTGTCAGGCTGGCTCTATACTTGCGCCACTGCAAGCATCCGTCTCTGGACGGCGGGAGGGATCACCGTGACGTTCACCGTCACGTACGCCGAGCGTCTCGGTGGCGGGCCGACCCGCCTCCGGCTCGCCGGCGAACTCGACATGAGCAGCGCCGGGCAACTCACCGCCGTCATCGAACGGCTGGCCGACGCCGGTGAGCGCCGGCTGCTGGTCGACCTGACAGACCTCACGTTCTGCGACTCGACGGGCATCTCGGTCTTCGTCCGGGGAGACAACCGGGCGGCGGCCGAGGGCGGCTGGTTGCGCGTCACCGGCGCCACCGGCCGGGTGCAGCGGGTGCTGACGGTGACGGGTCTCGCCGAGGTGCTGGGGTACGGTGCTGACGCCGTCGACCCGGCGGCCACCGACCGCCCGGGGATGGGCTAGATTTCCCGCCAGCGCGGGGCCGAGAGGTCCCGCCCTCGCCGACCTGAGGGCAGGTAACGATGGGCGCACGCACCCTTGACCCGGTACACATCCTCGTCGTCGACGACGATCCGGGTGACGTGCTCATGATCGAGGAGGCACTGGCCACCTCGACCGTCGACAAGGTCATCGACGTGGTCAGCGACGGCCAGGAGGCGATGGAGTTCCTGCGTCGCGAGGGGCGGCACACCGGGGCGCACCGGCCGGACGTCATCCTGCTCGACCTGAACATGCCCCGGATGGACGGGCGTCAGGTGCTGGGCGAGGTCAAGAACGACGAGGACCTGCGGACCATCCCGATCGTCGTGCTGACCACCTCGAACGCCGACACCGACATCATCAGCAGCTACACGCTGCAGGCCAACGCGTACGTCACCAAGCCGATCGACCTGGACGACTTCAACGACGTCGTGCACCGCATCGACGAGTTCTTCGGCCGGGTCGTCGTGCTGCCCAAGCGCGTCTGACACGTCACGTCGCGGTCGGGTCCGTCTCCGCCGGTCCGGCCGACGTCCCCGCCGGACACGAGGGACGGGCCGGACCGGCGACGGCGCGTCAGGTCAGCGCCGCCACGATCGTCTCGGCCCGCTGCTCGTGCTGCGCGTACGCGTACGGGTAGGCGGAGATCTGCACCGCCTGGGCGGCCAGCGTCATGCTCATCTGCTGCCAGCCCGGCACCTTCACCAGCGCCTCGTAGAAGGCACGTGAGGCGTAGGCGGGCCGCATCAGGTCGCGTACGGTGCCCCAGCCGCTGCTGGGCCGCTGCTGGAACAGTCCGACCGAGTCGTGGTCCCAGCCGATCGCCTGGTGCGGGTAGTTCTGCGACTCGGGCAGCACGCCGCTGGCGTAGTTGAGCAGCGTGCTCTCCTGCATGGCGGTGGCGACGGCGACGACGAGGCCCTGCCGCGGGATCTTGAGGTCCACGCCGACGTCCACGATCACCTTGGCGTTGTCCATCTGCGCCTGGGTCAGTCCGGCGACCGGCCTGGGTCGCGCCGGCGGGGCGGGCGTCGTCCTCTTCGGCTTCGGGGAGGTCGTCTTCTTCGGCGTCGGCGAGGCGCTCGGCGACGCGCTGGGGCTCGGGCTGGGCGGCGTGGGAGAGGGGCTGCGGTCGAAGGAACGGGAGGCGGGGTCGTCCTCGGCGGCCAGGGCGCGCTCGGCCACCGCATCGGCGACCCGGGCCCGGGGTGGCTCGTCGTCGTTCCGGGTCGCCGTCGCCACCGCCGCCGCGCCGAGGCAGCAGGTCACGCCGGTGGCGAGGGCCACCCGGACCGGGGTGGAGGCCAGCCGGGCACGGACACCACGACGTGGGTTCACCACGCGGCGGTGTCGTCCGGTCGTCCTTTCGGAGGATGCTCCGTCGGCCGTACGGCTCGCCGGTCGCTCGGGGTTCAGCTTCTGGTCGATGGGGTCGTCGGGATGCACCCGCCGAGGCTAGAAAGCCTTCGGCCCGTTGCCATCAGCCCGCTTGGTGGCGTGCGTCACAATTCGTCGCAGTTCACCGGTCGATACCGCCCGGTTGACCGGATAGCGGATGCACCTCGCCTATCCGTCGTGCCCGTAATGCCAGATTTTACGGTGTGAATAGGACGAAAAAGGGATCTCGCCGCCGTCGATGGAGACCCGACCGCGCCTCCCCCGAACGGTGGAGGGCTGCCTGGGCCCATCGCGTCCGCAGCGGTCAGGTGGTCGGCCCCCCTCGTCCCCAGCCGCCCCGCCCGCCCCACCGCCCCCGCCCGCCCCACTGTCCTAGGCGCCGAGTACCCAGGCGCCCCCAGCGTCCGGGGTGCCCGTCGATCATGGACTTGTGGCGACGACATAAAGCCCGACAAGCGGACGAACCGGGTGCCATGACGCCATGATCGGCGGCCGAGTGTGCGTCAACGCGTGATCGGCGGGCCGGGTGCCATGACGCCATGATCGGCGCAGAGGGCGGGGGCCGCGACGCGGGCCGCTGGACCTGGCGGGGTCAGTGCCGGCCGTTCTCCGCCGGGGTGACCGTGAGGCGGTGCCGGCTGCCGTCGGCGCTGGAGAACGGCCAGAGCAGGTCGGCCTGCTCCACCAGCTCGGTGAGCTGCTGGCGGGTCAGGCCCACCGACGAGATCGAGGCGTGCACGTCGGCCCGGTACCGGCCGTCGTCGTCGCGTCCGAGGCTGGCCTCCGCCCGTACCTGTACGGTGTGCGCCTCGTCGGTGATCCCCCCGGCCGCCTCGACCGCCGCGTGGTGCAGGCAGGAGGCGAAGGCGGCGGCGAGCAGCTGCGACGGGGTGAGCCCGCTGCAGTGTGCCGCCAACGGAGAGGCGAGGCCGGTGGAGAGCGCCTCGTCGTCGGTGTGGATGTGGCCGCCCTCGGCGGTGGCCGTGGCAACCTCGTTCAGCCAGGAACTCATCACGTTCCTCCCGTCGCTCCCCGCCCGGCTACCCGACCCCGATCGGGTGAAACTCACCGGGGATGCCGGCTCCACTGCACACGCGGTGCGGCCTCGGTGGCCTCGGACGCCGCCCGCTCGGTCCACGGACTCACCGGTGGGCGCTGACGGGGCAGCAGGGGCTGGTGCATCGGCACGTACACCCGGGCGTCTACCGCCTCGGCCAGCAGCAGGGCGGTGACCAGGCTGGTCGGCCGCCGGGCGGGATCGTCGGCGAGGCAGCGCCGGCACAGGTCGGCCACCTCGGCGGGCAGGCCCGGGACCTCGGGCAGGGGGCGCGGTGGCTGCCGTCCGTGCGGCCCGAGCAACTGGGTGACGCTGTCCGCCGAGTACGGCAACCGCCCGGCCAGGCAGCAGTAGAGCAGCACGCCGAGGGCGTACATGTCGGCCGCCGTGGTGACCGGCGCCTGACGCAGTTGCTCGGGGGCGAGGTACGCGGGCGTACCCACCACCACGCCGTCGGGGGCGTAGTCGGCGGTGCCGTTCGGGGTGGCGATGCCGAAGTCGAGCACCTTCACCCCGGACGGGGTGAGCATCACGTTCGCCGGTTTGACGTCACGGTGCACGATGCCGTGGGCGTGTGCGGCGGCCAGCGCGGCGCTGACCTCGGCGCAGACCCGGACGGCGATCTGCCAGTCCAGCGGCCCGGCGCGCAGGTGCGCGGCGAGCGTCAACCCCTCGGCCAGCTCCATCACGATGTACGGCTGCTCGCGTCCGGGCAGGCCGGCGCAGGTGCCGAAGTCGTGCACGCTGGCGACGTTGGGATGCACCAGGCGGGCCGCCGACCGGGCCTCGGCGCGGATCCGCTCGACCGAGGCGTCCCCGTCCGGCTGACCCGGCGACACCAGTTTCACCGCGACCGGCCGGTCGAGCACCGAGTCGTGGGCCCGCCAGACCTCGGACATCCCGCCGACGCCGATGCGCTGTTCGAGCCGGTATCGCCCGTCCAGCGTCCGCATGGACCGCTCCTCGTCCTCGTGCTGCTGTGCCGCGCCTCACCTGACGTGGCGGCGTCCGGCACGGTACCCCGTCGTTGATCAGGGCAAACCGGCCTCCGGCGGCGGCCGGTGCGTTAGCGTGCGAGCCGGGACGGCGACGAACCGGACGAACGGAAGGCGGAGCACACGATGAGTGAGGTGACCGTACGTTTCGTCGGTGGCCCGGCCGACGATCTGGTCCGGGCGTTGCCGGCCGGCCCGGACGGGGCACCGCCCCGGCTGTGGGTGCTGCGCCGGCCGGAATCGGCGCCGGATCCCGCCGCCGACCATCTCTACGCGCGGCAGCGGCCCGACGGCACGGGCGACTGGACGATGCGTTTCGTCCGGACCGACCCGGTCGGCGTGACCGAGTGACGGACCCCGCGCGCGGGGAGTCCACACAGCCGGCACACAGGAACCGCACAAGCGGAGCCCAGTCGGTGCGCTCACGATGGGGACCATGATGAGCGAGGGAGCGGTCGGGCCGGGCCGCGTCGAGCTGCGCCGGCCCGACGGCGAACCGGTCCGGGTGCTGGTCGTCGACGACGAACCCACCCTGGCCGACCTGCTGTCGATGGCCCTGCGCTACGAGGGCTGGCAGGTCCGCACCGCCGGGGACGGAACGGCGGCGGTCCATGCCGCCCGGCAGTTCCGGCCCGACGCGGTGGTGCTCGACGTGATGCTTCCCGACCTGGACGGCTTCCAGGTGCTGCGCCGGCTGCGCGAGGAGGCCGCCACCCTGCCGGTGCTGTTCCTGACCGCCCGGGACGCGGTCGAGGAACGCATCGCCGGGCTGACCGTGGGCGGCGACGACTACGTGACCAAGCCGTTCAGCCTGGAGGAGGTGATCGCCCGGCTGCGGGCGCTGCTGCGCCGCTCCGGCTTCGCGGTCGCCGCCCGCCCCGACGCGGTGCTCACCGTCGGCGGCCTCACCCTGGACGAGGAGAGCCACGAGGTACGCCGGGACGGGCAACTGGTCACGCTCACCGCGACCGAGTTCGAGCTGCTGCGCTACCTGATGCGCAACCCGCGTCGGGTGCTCAGCAAGGCACAGATCCTCGACCGGGTGTGGAACTACGACTTCGGCGGCCAGGCCAACGTGGTCGAGCTGTACATCTCCTACCTGCGGAAGAAGATCGACGCCGGTCGCCCGCCGATGATCCACACGTTGCGCGGGGCCGGGTACCTGCTCAAGCCGGCGGAGTGAGCGTGCTGCGGCGCTGGCTGGCCGGCTGGTCGCTGCGTACCCGCCTGGTGGTCACGCTCCTCGCCCTGCTCGCCGTGGTCAGCCTGGCCATCGGCGGCCTGACCACGGTGGCGCTGCGGCAGTTCCTGATCTCCCGGGTGGACCAGCAGTTGCAGTCGATGCCCGGCGGCCGGCCCGGCGTGCCGTGGGAGCCCGTGCCGGGCGGTGGGCCGTGGAACGGCGACGTGCGGGTCCCACGCGGCTTCCCGTCCGGCACGATCAGCGCGCGGGTCGTCGACGGTCGGGTCACCGAGGCGTGGACCCTCCTCGACCGCCAGGAGCAGGAGGTGCCGGTCACCGAGCTGTCGGCGCTGTCCGGGGCGCCCACCGACGGCCGTCCGCGCAGCGTCGACCTGGGCGAGCGGGGCGGCTACCGGATGGTGGCCCGCCCGTCGGCCACCGGCGTCCGGGTGCTCGCGGTGCCGCTGTCCGGCGTCCGGGAGACCGTCTGGTGGATGGTGGCCGCGCAGACCGGCGTCACCGCGGCCGGGCTGCTGGTCGCCGGCACCGCCGGGGCGTTGATCGTGCGGGCCACACTGCGTCCGCTGCGTCGGGTCGCCGCCACCGCCGCCCACGTCAGCGAGCTGCCGCTGGACCGGGGCGAGGTGGCCCTCTCCGAACGGGTGCCGGTCGCCGACACCGATCCGCGCACCGAGGTCGGGCAGGTCGGGTCCGCGCTCAACCGGATGCTCGGGCACGTCGCCGCCGCGCTCGCCGCCCGACAGGCCAGCGAGACCCGGGTACGCCAGTTCGTCGCCGACGCCAGCCACGAGCTGCGCACCCCGTTGGCCGCGATCCGGGGGTACGCGGAGGTGGCCCGTCGGGGTCGCGACCAGGTCCCGCCCGACGTGGCCCACGCGCTGCGCCGCGTCGAGTCGGAGAGCACCCGGATGACCCGACTCGTGGACGACCTGCTGCTGCTGGCCCGGCTCGACTCCGGCCGACCGCTGGCCCTCGAACCGGTCGACCTCACCGCGCTGGTCGTGGACGCGGTCAGCGACGCGCACGTGGCCGGCCCGGAGCACCACTGGCAGCTCGACCTGCCCGACGCCGTCGTCCGGGTGCCCGGTGACCCGGCCCGGCTGCACCAGGTGCTGGCGAACCTGCTGGCCAACGCGCGGGTGCACACGCCACCCGGCAGCACCGTCACCACCGGCCTGCGGCTGGCCGACGGCGTCGTCGAACTCCGCGTCGCCGACGACGGGCCGGGCGTGCCGCCGGAGCTGCGGCCGGAGGTGTTCGAACGGTTCGCCCGGGGCGACAGCTCCCGCTCCCGCGCCTACGGCAGCACCGGACTCGGCCTGTCCATCGTCGCCGCCGTGGTGGAGGCCCACCACGGCAGCGTCACCCTGGACACCCGCCCCGGCCGCACCGTCTTCACCGTCCACCTCCCCCGGATGTAAGGAGGGGACCCCTGCTAACGCCTCGTGCATAGCAGGGGTCCCCTCCTTACATCCGACTCGAACGCGGGGAAGTGGGCGTTGTGCCCGACAGGCAGCGGCAATCCGCGTACGGTGGCAGGAGTCCGGCAAAACGTGCGAAACGTGAAACGTATGCCGTAGACGACGACGTAGACGGCGAGGGGAAGGAGCGGTCGGTGGACCACCTGGCCTACCTGGACGCGGGATCCGGCAGCCTGATCGTGCAGGCGGTGGTCGGCGGTGTCGCCGGCGTCGCGGTGGCGGCCAAACTGTACTGGCGCAGACTCGTCGACCGGTTCCGCCGCCAGCCCACCGACCAGAACTGACCCGCCGGGCATGACGATCCCCGACCTCGGCCGGGCCGACCGGCAGACCTCGTCCGGCGTCGAGCTGCGGGCCGAACCCGGGTCCTTCCGCGACCCGGCCAACCGGGTCTTCCACGCCGGTGACGACGTGCTGCGGGCGCTGGACGAGACCGCCACGCAGCACTGGCGGGCGCTCGCTGGCAGCACGTTCTTCCCGCCCCTGCTCGCCGCCGGCAAGGTCTGCGGCACCGAGGAACTCCCGGCCGGCGCGCAGGTGCCGCCCTCCGCCGCACCGGCCGGCTCCGGAGACCCGACCGGCACGGGAGACCCCGCATGGGCGGCGGTGCTGCGGCACGAGCGCATCCCGTTCGTCTCCCACCCGTACGAGTGGTCCTTCGCCATGCTGCGCGACGCGGCCCTGCTGCACCTGGAGATCCTCCGGGCGGCCCTGCCGGCGGGCTTCACCACGAAGGACGGTTCGGCGTACAACCTCCAGTGGCGCGGCGTCGAACCGGTCTTCATCGACGTCGGCTCGTTCACCCCGCTGCGCGACGGCGAACCGTGGGCCGGCTACCGGCAGTTCTGCCAGACGTTGCTCTATCCGCTGATGCTCGGCGCCCACCTGGGGATGGATTTCCGGCCCTGGCTGCGGGCCCGGATCGACGGCATCGAACCGGAGCAGATGGTCCCGCTGTTCCGGGGCGTACGGCGGCTGCTGCCGGGCGTACCGACCCACGTCCACCTGCATGGCAGCGTGCAGCGGCGCAGCGCCGCCACCAGCACCTCGGACGTCCGCGCCCAGTTGCGCGCCGCCGGCTACACCCGGGAACTGGCCCTGGCCACCGTCCGGGGCATCGAGAAGCTGGTCCGCCGTCTCGACCACCGGCCCACCGCCACGCACTGGGTGGACTACCAGCGCACCTGCGGCTACTCCGGCGACGACCGCGCCGGCAAGGAACGGTTCGTCACCGCCGCGCTGACCTGCGCCGCCCGGCCGCGCATGGTGCTCGACCTGGGCGCCAACGACGGCCGGTACGCCCGCCTCGCCGCCCGGCACGCCGACTACGTGGTCGCCGTCGAGCAGGATCCGGCGGTGCTCGACCGGCTCTACCGCACGCTGCGCGACGAGCGGGAACCGCGGATCCTGCCGCTGGTCATGGATCTCGCCGACCCGTCGCCCGGCGGCGGTTGGCGTGGCGTGGAGCGGGCCTCGTTCGCCGACCGCGCGCAGGCGGACACCGTGCTCGCCCTGGCCCTGGTGCACCACCTGGCCATCGGGCGCAACGTGCCGCTGCCCGAGGTGGTCGCCTGCCTGGCCGGGTACGCCGTCCGGGGCGGCCGGCTGGTGGTGGAGTTCGTGCACCCCGACGACCCGATGGCCGCCCGGCTGCTGGCGAACAAGCCCGACGGTCTCTTCCCCGACTACCGGCGCGACGCCTTCGAGGCACTGCTCGGCGCGCACGGCACCGTCGAGGACCGGCTGGAGCTGCCCTCGGGCACCCGCACCCTCTACCGGGTGGCCCTGGGTGCGTGACCGACCCGCCGACGGGTCCGGCTCCACCGCGACCGGCGCTGACAGTGCCGGCGCCGAAGCGGGGACCGGGGCTGCCGGGATCGACGGCGCCGGGGCCGACGCTGCCGGGGGCGCGAGGGCGGGTCGCCGGTGGGGCGGTCGGTCGTGGGGCGGGTGGCGGGCCGAGGGCGGTCGGGTGCGGGAAGTGACGGCACTGGTCGGGCTGGCGGTCACCCAGCCGCTGCTGGACGTCCTCGGCCGCAGTCCGGACTTCTTCCTGTTCCACCGGGCCGACCGGGGCGAGATCCTGCTGCTGGTCGCCCTCGTCGCGATCGTGCCCACCGTCGCGCTCGGGCTCCTCGGCCTGCTGTCCGGGCTGGCCGGTCGGCTCACCCGGGCGGCCACGCACACGCTCCTGGTCGGCCTGCTGGTCGGCGCGTTGGCGGTGCAGGCCGGCCGGCACGTCACGCCGCTGCGGGGCGTACCGCTGCTGCTGGTGGCGGCGGTGGCCGGGGCCGTGGCGGCGCTCGCGCACCGGCGGTGGCGGGCTCCGGGCCGGGTGCTGCGGGTGGCCGCCGTGGGTCCGCTGATCTTCGTCGGTCTGTTCCTGTTCGCCTCGCCGACCGGGCCGGTGGTGCTGCCCCGGGGCGACGGCGGCGCGGCCGGTACGGCGATCGGTGACCTGCACCCGCCGGTGGTCATGCTGGTGCTGGACGAGTTGCCCCTGGTCTCGCTGCTCGACGCGGACGGCGGCATCGACGCGGCCCGGTACCCGCACTTCGCCGAACTGGCCGCCGGCTCCACCTGGTACCGCAACTCGACCGGGGTCAGCGGCTGGACGCCGTACGCGCTGCCGGCCATGTTGACCGGCCGCTACCCGGCCCAGCCGTACGCGCCGCACTACTCGCACTACCCGGACAACCTCTTCACCGCCTTCGGTGGGCTGTACGACATCCGGGCCGAGGAAAGCATCACCCGGCTCTGCCCGCCCAGCCGCTGCGAGCAGCCGGTCACCCCGGAACAGGGGATCGGGGTGCTGGTCCGGGAGACCGGGAGGCTGGCGCGGCAGATCACCGCGCCGCACGAGAGCCGGATCGACCCGGAGGACTCGTACCGGGAGCGCACCGCCGAGGAGGCGGGCATTGACGCCGCCGAGCCGGTGCCGAGCGACCCGAAGTTCCGCTGGGACAGCCTCAACGTCAACCAGCCGGCCCGCTTCACCAGCTTCCTGAACGGCCTGACCCCGTCGAACCGGCCCACGCTGCACTTCCTGCACCTGCTGATGCCGCACAGCCCGTGGGCGTACCTGCCCTCGGGTGCCCGGTACGAGGCGCCCGAGGACTTTCCGTACGAGGGACGGGGCTGGGTGGACCTGGCCCGGCAGCGGCACCTGGCACAGCTCGGCTACACCGACCGACTGATCGGCGAGACCATCCGCACGCTGCGCGCCAGCGGACTGTGGGACCGGGCGCTGGTGGTGGTCACCGCCGACCACGGCGTCAGCTTCACCGAGGGGGTGCAGGGCCGGGGCGAGGACGCCATCCGGGCCGCCCCCGAACAGGTGGCCTGGGTGCCCACCTTCGTCCGGACGCCGGGGCAGCGCACCGGGCGGGTGGACGACCGCAACTGGGAACACGTCGACCTGCTGCCGACCATCGCCGACGAGGCGGCCATCCGGCTGCCGTGGCGGGTCGAGGGCCGCTCGGCCCGGCAGGCGCCGCGTACCGATCCGGGCAAGGTCTTCTACGACCGGCCGTCGCAGCCCATGCCGATCCGGGGCGGTGTACCCGCCGCGATGCCGTCGCCGCCACCGCACCCGCTGGTCGGCACCACCGTGGGTGACGCGCCGCCCGGCGGCACCGCCGTCGTCGGCGGGCAGGACGCCTTCCGCGCCGTCGACCCGGACGACGGGCGGCTGCCGGGGATGATCTGGGGCACGGTGCCCGACCGGGTCGCCGACGGTACCTCGCTGGCGGTGGCGGTCAACGGTGTCGTCGGGGCCGTGGTGCCGGTGGTCTCCCCGGATCCGGGTGGTCGCCGCTTCGCCGCGCTGCTCGCCGACGACCGGCTGTTCCACCCCGGCGCCAACCGGCTCGACCTGTACCTCGTCGACGCCGCCGGTGACCTGCGCCGGCTCGCCGTCACCTGACGCCGGCACGTCCGCGCGCGGCCCGCCGTCACCCCACGAGGGGCACGTGACTGAGCGCTCGGACAGTTACGTACCCGTCGCGTACCGACACTCTTCGTGGTTTCTTTGTGCCTGTATGCCCCTGCTCGTCGGGGTTTCCCAGCGCCCTGGTCGGGAATCGGGTGACGCATACCTCACCGCCGAACCACGGCAGGCGGTGTCGCCGCAACCGCAATTACGGTAGAAGCGAAGGCAATTCAACGTAGATCTGCCGGCGAAGCGAGGAACCACATGACGGAAGTCAAGCTCGATCACCCCGGCGGGCAGCTGTCGATGCCGGTGCATTCCGCGGTCGAGGGCCCCGGCGGGGTCGGCGTGGGCAAGCTGCTGAAGGAAACCGGGATGACGACCTACGATCCCGGTTTCGTCAATACCGCCGCCTGTTCGTCCGCGATCACCTATATCGACGGCGATGCAGGCATCCTGCGCTACCGTGGCTACCCCATCGAGCAGTTGGCCGAGAAGAGCTCCTTCCTGGAGGTCTCCTACCTCCTGATCTACGGTGAGCTGCCCTCTACCGAGCAGCTCACCGAGTTCACCGAACGGATCCGGCGGCACTCGCTGCTGCACGAGGAGATGCGTCGGTTCTTCGACGGGTTCCCCCGGGACGCGCACCCGATGGCCGTGCTCTCCTCGGCCGTCAGCGCCATCTCCACCTTCTACCAGGACAGTCTGGACCCGTTCGACGCCGAGCACGTGGAGATGTCCACGGTCCGGCTGATGGCGAAGGTGCCCACCATCGCCTCGTACGCCTACAAGAAGTCGATCGGGCAGCCGCTGCTGTACCCGGACAACTCGCTGGGCTACGTCGAGAACTTCCTGCGGATGACGTTCGGCGTGCCGGCGGAGCCGTACGAGGTCGACCCGGTGATGGCCCGCGTGCTGGACATGCTGTTCATCCTGCACGCCGACCACGAGCAGAACTGCTCCACGTCGACCGTGCGGCTGGTCGGCTCCAGCAACGCCAACCTCTTCGCCTCGGTCTCGGCCGGCGTGAACGCGCTGTTCGGCCCGCTGCACGGCGGTGCCAACCAGGCGGTGCTGGAGATGCTGGAGCGGATCCAGGCCGAGGGCGGTGACGTGCAGTCCTTCGTCCGCAAGGTCAAGGACAAGCAGGACGGCGTCAAGCTGATGGGCTTCGGCCACCGGGTCTACAAGAACTACGACCCGCGTGCCGCGATCGTCAAGAACGCGGCGCAGGACGTGCTCGGCCGGATGGCCAAGCCGGACCCGCTGCTGGACATCGCCATGCAGTTGGAGGAGATCGCGCTCGCCGACGACTTCTTCGTCGACCGCCGGCTCTACCCGAACGTGGACTTCTACACCGGGCTCATCTACAAGGCGATGGGCTTCCCGACCAAGATGTTCACGGTGCTGTTCGCCCTGGGTCGGCTGCCGGGCTGGATCGCGCAGTGGCGCGAGATGATCAACGACCCGGAGACCAAGATCGGCCGTCCTCGGCAGGTCTACACCGGTTCCGCCGAGCGGGACTACCTCCCCTTCGAGAAGCGCTGACCCCGCAAGGAAGGGCCCCTTACTCACGCCTCGTGTAGAGGAAGGGTCCCTTCCTCACAGCGACACGACGGCCGCCGTCCCCGGTTCACGGGGGTCGGCGGCCGTCGTGCGTCCGCGAGGAGGGGGTTGGCCCCACGGACGGTCAGTGCGCCGGGTGGCCGTCGTCGTCCTCGCCGGCCGTGGTCGGCAGCGAGCCGAGGACCCGGTTGATGACATGGATCCGGGTGCCGGCGGCCTGGTAGTCGGCACAGACGGTCTGTGCCTCGTCGCCGAACCGGGCGGCCTCGCCCTGTCCGGTGACGGTGAGTTCGGTGTCGGCGAGGGTGCGTACGCTGCCGGCGGTGACCAGTTCGGAGACCGACATCGGCCCGGTCACCACGTGCTCGCGCAGCAGTGTGCGCAGGTCGTCGACATCGTGCAGCAGCAACTCGTCGAGGTTGGTGCGGGAGAACTTCGCCGAGAAGGCGTCGTCGGTGGGGGCCAGCACGGTCACGCCGGCCAGTTCGCCGCCCAGACCGGTGGCCCGGACCGCCGCCTCGAAGGTGGTCAGCACGGGAATCCACTGGAGGGCCTGGTCGGCGGGCTGGCCGACCAGCGAGCCCGGGTTACCCGGTTCGGTGCCCGCCGGCAGTTGCTCGCAGAGCGGGCCGGTCACCGCGACGGCGACCGGCGTACCGGTGTCCGCCGCGTCGGTGGCGCGATCCTCGCCGCCGGTGCAGCCCGCGACCGCGAGCAGCGTGGCCAGGGCCGCACCGGCGACCGGGACCGCGCGCCGTCGGGCCCGTCGCGGGTCCGTCGTCGAGGGCCTGAGGGTGTCGGTCACGGTGGTCTCCCCTTGTGTCGGGCGGGTGGTGGGTACCGGCAGGCCGGGCGCGGATCCGGCCTGCCGGTACGTCGGTCGGTCGAGGTTCAGCAGGTCACAGGCGTGCGCACTGGCTGGACTTCGGACCGCTCACCGAGTTGACGACCTCCAGGTTGACCGGCGCGGCGGTGTTGCCGGAGCAGGACAGCGGGCCGTTCACGGTGTTGCCGGCGACCAGCGGAGCGTCACCGGTGTTGTTGACCACGTTGACCGGGCCGTTGGTGCGGTTGCCGACCAGGACCACCGGGCCCCGGACGCCGGTGGCGTTCACCGGACCGTGCACGGTGCTGGCGGTCAGCACGAAACCGGCCGCACCACTGGCGTCCACCGGCCCGTTGATCGAGCTGCCGTTGACGATCAGCGCGGCGCCCGGCTGGACCTTGATCGGACCACGGATGGTGGCGTCGGCGAGGCACGTCACCCCGGAGACGGTCAGCGGGCCGTTGCGGGTACCGGTCACCGTGGCGGCGATCCGCTCGCCCACGACCAGGCCCTCCACGGCCTGCTCGTCGAGGAGCAGCGGCACCAGACCCCGCTCCGGCTGGGACAGCGGCACGACGTACCCGTCGGCGACCTTGATCACCTTCCAGCCGTGTGCGGCGAGCCGCTGGGCCACGGTGGTCTGTCGACCGGCGGGACCGTCGGTGCGGGCACCGTTGTACTGCGCCTCGGTGAGCTTGTACGCGCACGGCGCCTGCTCCAGGATCCGCGCCGGCGTGGGGGCGTCGACCGGCGGCGGGGTGTCACCCGGGTGCGGGGCGGGGTGCGCCTCGATCGGACGGGAGCCGCGGAAGACGATCCGGCCGGTGTTCGCCGACTGGAACCTGATCGCCTCGGCCCGGGCGCTGCTGAGGTTGGTGGCGCTGGCCTGGTGGTAGGCGAGGAACTGGGTGAACGTCCACAGCGCCGAGTAGGTCTTGCGGCGCCGGTTGTTGGCCGTGTTGGTCTCGTCCGGCCGGGTCGGGCCGCCGGAGCTGCGCAGCTCCAGCAGGGAGTTGACCACGTTCTTCAGACCCAGGGTGTTCCGCAGGATGGTCTCCTCACCCAGGCCGACGTTGGCCCCGGTGCACCCGTACGGGCAGGCCCACCAGCCGTCCTTGGCGCCCTGGGTGTACATGTGACCCTCGATCATGTTCTGCGACTCGTCGAAGATCCCCTGCGCCACGTTGGCGTGCCTTGGCGGCAGCATCGGCAGGTCACCGGTGTTGGCGTTGCCGTACTCGTGGCCGTCGTAGCTGGCGATCGGGCGGTAGTCGCGGATCATCTCCACGAAGGTCTGCGTCTCCGGCTGGCGGATCAGCGAGTAGTCCCGGTTCAGGTCCTGGCCGGTGGAGTTGCCCCGGCTGTTGGCGGCCCGACCGTCGCCGTTGATCGTCGGCAGGATCAGCATGGTGGTCTTCGACAGCCGGTCGAGGGTGGCCGGGTCGTCGGTGAAGGCCAGCTGGCGGGCCATGATGAAGCACGCCTCACGGTCGCCCGGCTCGTTGCCGTGCACGTTGCAGTTGAGCAGCAGCGGGTTCGTCGCGGCCACGGCCTCCGGGGTCGCCGGCGGGGTGGGGTAGCCGATGACGAACATGTTGATCGGCCGGTTGTTGATGGTGCGGCCGAGCTCCACGACGCGGACCCGCTCGCTCAGCTCGTCGACGGCCGCCGTGTAGGCGTACTCGTTGACGTCGCTGGTGTACTGCGCGCCGAGGGTGTTCTCCCACTGCGTACGCAGGTTCTGGCCGGGGACGTTCGGGTCGCCCCAGTGCGCCGTGGTGGTGCCGCTGACGGCCGCCGAGTACGGCTGCGCCTCGGTGCCGAGGCGGGCGCGTACCCGCCACTGGAACCGGTTGCCCGGCACGAAGCCGGCGTCGGCGAAGGTGGGCTCGGAGTTGTTGATCTGACGGTTCGGTCGCCAGACACCGACGATCACACCGTTCCCGGAGGGGGTCCCGTCCTCCGCGAGGGCGGTGCGCTCGATCTGGTAGTCGGTGGCGCCGTCGACGTGGGTCCAGGCCAGCGTGGCGTACCCGTCGCCCTGGACGACCGTCAGGCCCTGGACCTGGTTCGGTTCCGCCTGCGCCAGCGCGGTGGGCAGCTGGCCGAGGGCCGGGGCGGGCTGGGCGGTCGCCGCGAGCACGGCGACGAGAAGTGTGGAGAAGACACCGGCCGTTGTCCGTCTGTATCTCAAGGGGGGTTCTCCAAACAGGAGGGAGGGCTGGATACCGACAGCACACCCTCAGCGGGCCGACTGCGGGGCCGCGAGCAGGGATTCTTGAGGATGCCTTGAGGTTCGGCCGGCCTCGGCCCTGAGTCGATGCTCAGCCGGACCGGAGGCGATAACCGACCCCGCGTACGGTTTCGACCAGCCCGGCGTCGTCGAGCTTGGCACGCAGCGCGGCCACGTGGACGTCGAGGTTGTGCCGGGTCGCCCAGGTGGTCTGCCAGACCTCCAACTGCAAGCGGTCCCGGGGCACCACGGTGCCCGGCTGCCGGGCCAGCGCCAGCAGCAGGTCGAACTCCTTGCGGGAGAGGCCGACCTCCCGGTCGGAGACCCAGACCCGTCGGGCGTCCACGTCGATCCGCAGCGTGTCGACCTGCACCAGGGTCGCCGGCCGGGCGGTACGCGTCGTCCGCCGCATCACCGCCTCGATCCGGGCCTGCAACTCGACCATCGAGAAGGGCTTCACCACGTAGTCGTCCGCCCCGGCCCGCAGCCCGGCCACCCGGTCGTGCTCCTCGACGCGCGCCGTCACGGCGATGATGGCGACCTCCTCGTTGTGCTGGCGGATCCGCCGGCACACCTCCAGGCCGTCGCGGTCCGGCAGGTTCATGTCGAGCAGGATGAGGTCCACCGGCTCCGCCTCGACCGCCTCGGCGGCCGTCAGCGCCTGCACGACCTCGTGCCCCCGGCGCCGCAGCGCTGCGGAGAGGCCCGCCGACACGCGGAGGTCGTCTTCCACCAGGAGCACCCGCACGCACACCCTCCTCGACCTCGCGGAGGCCGCAGCCTTCCCGAATTCTTGCGAGTCTGTCGGATGTGAAGTAGTGGTGACCAGTGCAGATACAAGATCGTAACGACAGAATCATCTGGCCGAACGGGTCTGGCCGCCTCGGATCCGACCTCGGCGGACCCGCCCGACGGCAGGGCCACGGACGCCGCCCCGGCACGACCCGCCCCGGGACCTGCCGCACCGGGGCGTCACTGTCGGTAGCCCACCCCGGTGTCCGCGGTTTCCCCTGCGGCCCCTTTGCTCTGCTTCAACCCACGCATCGGTAACCCTCTGCAGTGGATGCGCCGTCGCCGTGATGGCACCGTCGTCGGATCGGTGCAGCTCAAGTGCTATTGCGTGGGTTGAAGCAGAGCAAAGGCGGGGAGGTGGACCACTGGTGGCGGCCGGGCACCGTCACGTTCGGCGACGCTTACGCAACGCCACCACCCTGGTGGTACGCGACCGTCCCGGCACCGTTCGCCCCGGCACGCGAACGAGCCAGTGCCGACCGGGTGGGTCGACACTGGCTCGTCGAGGCGCAACGCCGTGTGGCGCGAGCGCTGTGGGGTGTGGGGCGTGGGTCAGCGCAGGCCGGCGGCGGCCAGCAGGTTGCCCTCCGGGACCACCGGGCGCGACCGGCCGTGCGCCATGAGCTGCGCGGCGCGCTCGGCGGCCACGTTCGGGGCCTGGGCGATGGCCGTCGCGTACGCCGAGCCGGTGCGGCTGGCGATGGCGGCCCAGCCGTACTGCTCGTGCACCATGGCGCGGGCGCGACGGGCCAGCGCCCGGGCGCGTTCCCGGTCGGAGAGCACCGCGTGCACGGCGTCGGTCAGCGCGTCCGGGTCGTGCGGCCGGAACGTCATGCCGGTGACGCCCGGTTCGACGATCTCGGCGAGTCCACCGGTCTCGGCGACCGCGAGCGGGGCACCGGCGGCGGCGCCCTCCAACGCCACCATGCCGAACGGCTCGTAGATGCTGGGCACCGCGAAGCAGTCCGAGGCGGCCATCACGGCCGGCAGGTCGGTGCCGCCGAGGAAGCCGGGCAGGCTGACCATGCCGCCCAGACCGAGCCGGTGCACGTCGGCCTCCAACTCGCCACGGTACGGCCCGTCGCCGACGATCACCGCGCGCAGCCCGGGGTGCCGCTCGCGCAGCTTGGGCAGCCCGGCGAGCAGGTGCTGCACGCCCTTCTCGTAGACCAGCCGCCCGGCGAAGGTGACCAGCGGGCCGTCCCCGGCGAACCGGGCCCGGGCCTGCGCCACCGCGCTGGCCGACACCCGCCAGCGATGCGGCTCCACGCCGTTCGGCACCACGTCGACGCGATCGGTCGGCACCCCGAACAGGGCGCTGACCTCCTCGCGCATGTATCCGGAGCAGACCACCACCCGGGTCGACTCGGTGCTGAGCCAGTGCTCGACGCCGTGGATGGTGCGGTTCATCTCCTCGGGCAGCCAGCCCTGGTGCCGGCCCGCCTCGGTGGCGTGGATGGTGCTGACCAGCGGCAGGTCCAGGTGGTCGCGCAGGGTCATCGCGGCGTGCGCGACCAGCCAGTCGTGCGCGTGGATGACGTCGTAGCCGCCGGAGGAGGCGGCGCGCAGCGCGGCCCGGGTCAGCGTGTGGTTGAACGCCATCGTCCAGGCGAGCAGGCTCTCGGTGGCCAGCGGGAAGGCCACCGGGTCCTCGGCGGCGCGGACGACCCGGACGCCGTCGACGTACTCCTCCAGCGGAGCGCCTTCGCAGTGACGGGTGACGACGGTGACCTCGTGGCCGGCGGCGACCAGGGCCACCGAGAGCGCGTGCACGTGCCGGCCCAGACCGCCCACGAGCACCGGCGGGAACTCCCACGACAGCATCAGGATGCGGTGGGTGCGCGGCGAGGTGGCCGGACCGGGCTGGGCCGGGATCTGGGGTCGCGAGGTGAGGGTGGGCCGGTGGATTCGGTCCGTGGCGGTGGCGGTACGCCCGCCGATCCGCAGGGTCGTCACAAGAGTCTCCGTCCGTGCAGCAGAGAACGTGCCGGCGTCGGTGGCGGCGGGGGAACAGCGTCGGGGGTTCGGGCACGCGAGAACTTGCCCGGTAACAAGGAAACGGCATGATGGCCGATAACGCACCTTGAGAACGGTCACAGTGACGGACGGCACCGCAAGGGTTCATCTCGCATCAGTCGGCTGGATACCGGGCATTCACCCGATCGGATGGATTGGTGGCGGACCGTGCGGGGCATTACCGCCCCGCGCACCGGCCCGGCTCCCCCGGACGGGTGCGCTTCCGGGCGCGGGCGCGCGCTCGTGACACGTGGCCGAAGGAGCGACATGCAGGTCTGGCCGGGCGAGCGGTATCCCCTCGGGGCCACGTACGACGGGATGGGCACCAACTTCGCGATCTTCTCCGAGGTGGCGGACAAGATCGAACTGTGCCTCTTCGACGAGTGGGACGTCGGACACGAGCGTCGGGTGGAACTGCGCGAGGTGGACGCGTACGTCTGGCACGCGTACATCCCGGGGGTCGGACCCGGCCAGCGGTACGGCTACCGCGTGCACGGCCCGTACGAGCCCGCGAACGGGCTGCGGTGCAACCCGCACAAGCTGCTCATCGACCCGTACGCCAAGGCGATCGACGGGGACGTGCAGTGGGACCCGGCGGTCTACGACTACGAGCACGGCGACCCGGACCGGATGAACGTCACCGACTCGGCGCCGTTCATGCCCAAGTCCGTGGTGGTGAACCCGTACTTCGACTGGGGCAACGACGCCCCGCCCCGCATCCCGTACCACCACTCGGTGATCTACGAGGCGCACGTGCGCGGGCTGACCATGCGGCTGCCCGGCATCCCCGAGGAGTTGCGCGGCACGTACGCGGGCATCGCCTCGCCGCCGATGATCGAACACCTGACCCGGCTCGGCATCACCGCCATCGAGCTGATGCCGGTGCACCAGTTCGTCAACGACCACCGTCTGGCCGACCTGGGGCTGCGCAACTACTGGGGCTACAACACGATCGGCTTCTTCGCCCCGCACCACGCCTACTCGGCGCTGGGACACCTGGGTCAGCAGGTGCAGGAGTTCCGGGGCATGGTCAAGGCGCTGCACGCGGCCGGCATCGAGGTCATCCTCGACGTGGTCTACAACCACACCGCCGAGGGCAACCACCTCGGCCCGACGCTCAGCTTCAAGGGCGTCGACAATCCCAGCTACTACCGCCTGTCGGAGGAGAACCGGCAGTACTACGTCGACTACACCGGCACCGGCAACAGCCTCAACGTCCGCAGCCCGCACTCGCTGCAACTGATCATGGATTCGCTGCGGTACTGGGTCACCGAGATGCACGTGGACGGTTTCCGGTTCGACCTGGCCGCCACCCTGGCCCGTGAGTTCTACGAGGTCGACCGGCTCTCCACCTTCTTCGAGGTGGTGCAGCAGGACCCGGTGGTGAGCCGGGTCAAGCTGATCGCCGAGCCGTGGGACGTGGGCCCCGGCGGCTACCAGGTCGGCAACTTCCCGCCGCAGTGGACCGAGTGGAACGGCAAGTACCGCGACACCGTCCGCGACTTCTGGCGCGGCGAGCCGGCCACCCTCGCCGAGTTCGCCTCCCGGATCTCCGGCTCCGCCGACCTCTACCAGGACGACGGACGCCGCCCCTTCCACAGCATCAACTTCGTCACCTGCCACGACGGCTTCACCCTGGCCGACCTGGTTTCCTACAACGACAAGCACAACGAGGCCAACGGCGAGGAGAACCGCGACGGCGAGAGCCACAACCGCTCCTGGAACTGCGGCGTCGAGGGCGACACCGACGACCCGGGCGTACGCGCCCTGCGCGCCAAGCAGCAGCGCAACTTCATCGCCACCCTGCTGCTGTCCCAGGGCGTACCGATGATCGGCCACGGCGACGAGATGGGTCGCACCCAACGGGGCAACAACAACGCCTACTGCCAGGACAGCGAGATCGCCTGGATCGACTGGGACGCGATCGACACCGGCCTGCTCGACTTCACCCGCCGGCTGGTCGAGTTCCGGCGCCAGCACCAGGTGTTCCAGCGCCGCCGCTTCTTCACCGGCCTGCCGGTGCACGGTCGCGGGGTCGACGAGCCCCTGCCCGACCTGGCCTGGTACACCCCGGACGGGCGGGAGATGACCGGCGAGGACTGGGGCAACGACTTCGGCCGCTCGGTGGCGCTGTTCGTCAACGGCGAGGGCATCCGGGAACGCGGCCAGTACGGCCAGCGCCACCACGACGCCTCGTTCTGGCTCTGCTTCAACGCCCACGACGCGCCACTGGACTTCACCCCGCCGCCGGCCGAGTTCGGCCAGCGCTGGAAGCTCGTGATCAGCACCGCCGAACCCGACCAGGACAAGGGCACCACCGTGGAGACCGGCGATTCGGTCTGCGTACCGGACCGCTCGCTGGTGGTGCTGGAGAGGGTGGACTGACCATGACCGTGACCCCCGTCGGGGCGACCTACCGGGTGCAGGTGAGCCCGGGCTTCGACCTGGACGCCACCGCCGGCCTCGCCGACTATCTCGCCGACCTCGGCGTCACCCACCTCTACAGCGCGCCGCTGCTGGCCGCCGCGCCGGGCAGCGCGCACGGTTACGACGTCGTCGACCACCGCAGGGTCAACCCGGAACTCGGCGGCGAGCCCGCCCGGCAGCGCCTGCTGCGGGCCCTGCGCGCGGCCGGTCTCGGCCTGGTCGTGGACATCGTGCCCAACCACGCCGGAGTCGCCGTGCCGGCCGCCAACCCGGCCTGGTGGGACGTGCTGCGCCGGGGCCGCGACTCGGCGTACGCCCACTGGTTCGACATCGACTGGACGCGCGACCGGCTGCTGCTGCCGGTGCTCGCCGACGACCCCGAGGCGCCGGCCGACCTGAAGATCGCCGACGGCGAGCTGCGCTACCACGAGCACCGCTTCCCGATCGCCGACGGCACCGGCGACGGCAGCCCCCGCGAGGTGCACGACCGGCAGCACTACGAGCTGGTCTCCTGGCGACGCGGGGACGCCGAGCTGACGTACCGCCGGTTCTTCTCGATCGCCTCCCTGGCCGGGCTGCGGGTGGAGGACCCGGAGGTGTTCGCCGCCACCCACGAGCTGATCCTGGCCTGGGTGGCGGCCGGTGAGGTCGACGGCATCCGGGTCGACCACCCCGACGGGCTGCGCGACCCCGGCGGCTACCTGGCCCGGCTGCGCGAGGCCGCCCCCGACGCGTGGCTGGTGGTGGAGAAGATCCTGGAGTACGGCGAGGAACTGCCCTCCTGGCCGGTGGAGGGCACCACCGGCTACGACGCCCTCAACGCCGTCGGTGGACTCTTCGTCGACAGCGACGCCGAGGCCGACTTCACCGCCCTGGACACCCGGCTGGTCGGGCGGGCCACCTCCTGGGCCGACCTGACCCACGACACGAAACTCGGTGCCGCCACCCGACTGCTCGCCACCGAGCTGGCGCGACTCGCCGCACTCGCCCCCGACGTGGAGCCGGACGCGGCCCGCGCCGCCCTGGCCGAACTGGCCGCCGCGTTCCCGGTCTACCGGGGCTACCCGCCCGACGGGGCACGGCACCTCGCCAACGCCCGCGCCGAGGCCGGCCGCCGTCGCAGCGACCTGACCGGCGCGCTGGACGCGGTCACCCGGCGGCTGCGTGACCCCGACGACGAGCTGGCCCGCCGCTTCCCCCAGTTCACCGGCGCGGTGATGGCCAAGGGCGTCGAGGACACCGCCTACTACCGGTGGACCCGGTTCGTCGCGCTCAACGAGGTCGGCGGCGGCCCCGCCCACTTCGGCACCCTGCCCGGCCGGTTCCACCGCTTCGCCGCCGCCCGGCACGACCGCTGGCCGGCGAGCATGACCACGCTCTCGACCCACGACACCAAACGCGGCGAGGACGTCCGCGCCCGCCTGGCCGTCCTCGCCGAACTGCCGCGCCGCTGGGCCGAGCAGGTCACCGCCTGGACCTCCGCCGTGCCGCTCCCCGACGCCGCCCTGGCCCACCTGCTCTGGCAGACCGTCGTCGGCGCCTGGCCGATCGCGCGCGAGCGGATGCATGCGTACGCCGAGAAGGCCGCCCGGGAGGCCGCCGCCTCGACCGGTTGGACCGACCCCGACCCGGCCTTCGAGCAGGCGATGCACGCCCTGGTCGACGCCATGTACGACGACCCCGCGGTGCACGCCTCGATCGCCGCGTTCGCCGCCGAGATCACCCCGCCCGGCTGGTCCAACTCGCTCGGGCAGAAGCTGGTGCAGCTCGCCATGCCCGGCGTGCCCGACACCTACCAGGGCACCGAGCTGTGGGACGACTCCCTCGTCGACCCCGACAACCGCCGCCCGGTCGACTTCGCCGTACGCCGGGACCTGCTGGCCCGGCTCGATGCCGGCTGGCAGCCGGCGGTGGACGAGACCGGCGCGGCCAAGCTGCTCGTGGTGTCCCGGACCCTGCGGCTGCGTCGCGACCGCCCGGAGCTGTTCGGCGACTACCAGCCGGTCGTCGTGCACGGCCCGGCCGCCCGGCACGCGGTCGCCTTCGACCGGGGCGGCGCGCTCGCCGTCGCCACCCGGCTGCCGTTGCGCCTGGCGGCGGGCGGCGGCTGGCGCGACACCACCCTGTCATTACCCGTTAAAGAGATGTCGTGCCAGTTCACCGGGCAGGTCTACAGTGACGGTCAGGCCCGTCTGGCCGACCTGCTCGCCACCTATCCCGTCGCGCTGCTCGCCCCCCTCGATGGCTCCGGGAAGGCGTCATGACCGAGTTCACCGTCTGGGCACCGGAGGCGTCCCGGGTCCGGTTGCGCCTGACCGGCGCCGCCGACCACGAGATGCGCGCCTCCCGGGGCGGCTGGTGGCGCGTCGAGGTGCCCGACGCCGGCGACGACTACCAGTTCCTGCTCGACGACGACGACCAGGCGCTGCCCGACCCCCGCTCGCGGTGGCAGCCCGACGGCGTGCACGGCCCGAGCCGCCGCTACGACCACGCGGCGTTCGACTGGACCGACGGCGGCTGGACCGGCCGCCAACTGCCCGGCAGCGTCCTCTACGAACTGCACGTCGGCACGTTCACCCCGGAAGGCACCTTCGACGCCGCGATCGGCAAGCTCGACCACCTGGTCGACCTCGGCGTCGACATGATCGAGCTGCTGCCGGTCAACGCCTTCAACGGCGAACACAACTGGGGGTACGACGGCGCCTGCTGGTTCGCCCCGCACGAACCGTACGGCGGCCCCGACGGCCTGAAACGGCTCGTCGACGCCGCCCACGCCAAGGGGCTGGGGGTGATCCTCGACGTCGTCTACAACCATTTCGGGCCCTCCGGGGCCTACGCGCCGATGTTCGCGCCGTACCTCAGCGAGCGGGACACCCCCTGGGGCCAGGCGGTCAACCTGGACGGCCCGCACTCCGACGGCGTACGCCGCTTCATCACCGACAGCATCCTGATGTGGCTGCGCGACTACCACGTCGACGGCCTGCGTCTGGACGCCGTGCACGCGATGCCCGACTCCCGCGCGGTGCACCTGCTGGAGGAGATCGCCGTCGAGGTCGAGTCGCTCTCGGTGCACCTGGGCCGCCCGCTCTCCCTGATCGCCGAGTCCGACCTCAACGACCCCCGACTGATCAGCCCCCGCGAGGCCGGCGGCTACGGCCTGCACGCCCAGTGGAACGACGACGCCCACCACGCCCTGCACACCCTGCTCACCGGCGAACGGCAGGGCTACTACGGCGACTTCGGCACCATGGAGTGCCTCGCCGAGGTGCTCACCGGCGCCTTCTTCCACACCGGCACCTGGTCCACCTTCCGCCACCGCCAGCACGGCCGCCCGGTCGACCCGCGTACCCCCGGCCACCGCTTCGTCGCGTACCTCCAGAACCACGACCAGATCGGCAACCGCGCGCTTGGCGACCGCCTCTCGGCGACGCTCTCCCCGGCACTGCTGCGCGTCGGCGCGACGCTGCTGATGACCGCACCCTTCACGCCGATGCTGTTCATGGGGGAGGAGTGGGCGGCGTCGACGCCCTGGCAGTACTTCACGTCGCACCCGGAGCCCGAACTGGCCACCGCCGTGGTGACCGGCCGCCGCAGCGAGTTCGCCGCCCACGGCTGGCCGCCCGGCGACGTGCCCGACCCGCAGGACCGGCAGACCTTCGTCCGCTCCCGGCTGGACTGGGCCGAGCTGGACAAACCCGAACACCGCCAGATGTACGAGTTCCACCGCCGACTGATCGCGCTGCGCAAGTCCCGCCCCGAACTGTCCGACCCGCACCTGTTCGCCATCGACGTCCGTCACGGCGACCGGTTCCTGGTGATGCGGCGTGGCGGCTGCCTGGTGGCCGCGAACCTCGCGGACAAGCCGCAGCGCGTGACGCTGCCCGGGGTGGCCCGCCGGGTGCTGCTGGCCACCGGGGAGGGCGTCACCGTGCAACGCGACCGCATCGAGCTACCGGCGGAGACGGCAGCGATCGTGGCACTCTGACCGGCCGGTCGTCCCCGCCCACGGGGGTCTGTCGCCGACTACCAGAAGCGCCACCGGGCGGGATCCTCGTGGCCCTCCACCAGCCGGATCGAGGCCGCCAGCTTCAGCGCGTCGTCCCGGTCCCCCATCACGGCAGACGCGTACGGCTCGATCCACACCTCCGCCACGCAGTCGGCGCATCGACCGGGCAGTTGCGCCACCCGGTAGATACCCATGGTGCCCGCCTTTCTCCGACTCTCAGACACCGTGGCGGACCGGCCTGCCACGGTGACTCGGTCGAGGTGTCTGGCGCGGGCCAGCTTCTCCGTGCTGACCCCGACCCGAACCACCGGCCGCGAATCCGGCTGGTCCTCCTCGACCCGCCCCACCAGGTAGTCGGCGGAGTACGAGATGTGTCCGTCCGCCTTCCAGTACAGCCGCGTCTTTTCGAGCACGGCGCCGTCGGGCAGGCCCTTCACCCGGATCGGCAGGGCGCGTGGCGTGGCTTCCAGGCGAACGCCCTCGGCCACCCGACGCGCGATCTCATCCCGGCGGTCCTCCGCGCTCTTCGCGTACAACATCATGTGCATCCACGCGTCCGGTGCGTACTCCCAGGTCAGCACCCGGCTGAAGTCGAAGGTGGCCTGGAAGGCGGGACGGCCGTGCACCTGGAGGCGTTCGCCACGAACGGGCACCTCGCCCGAGTCCTCGTCGTACGGAACGACACTGCGGATATCGACACCCCGCGCTGCCATCCGGAGCTCGATCGACCAGTCGGGGTCGAATGAGGAAGCGTCTTCCTCCTCGGTGCTCGGCGCGTCGTCGAATGATCCGTGGATGTCGAGGCGATGAAACTCTGGCCCGGTGGTGTATTCGGCTGTTTCCACGGGGCCGGGCAGATAGCCGAGGCGCATGATCTGCTGACCCGGGTCGAATCGCACGGGTGCCGACGTGACGATGTCGTCCGTGTTCAACGCCCGTCCGGTGACCCACGCGCTCAGACTCGCCACCACCGCCACCCCGACCGTCACGGTCACCAGGATCAGGACCCGACCTTTGGTGCTCGCCATGGAACATCCTCCCCGATGCGGCGCGGTGCGGCGGCGCGGTGTTGGAGTTTCCGACTACCAGGTGCGCCACTTCGCGGGATCCTCGTGGCCCTCCACCAGCCGGATCGAGGCCGCCAGCAGCAGTGCGGCCTTCCTGTCCCGCACCGCCGTGGCGCCGGCGCTTCGCTTGGGTATGTGCAGCTCCGCGACGCACTGGGCACACCCACCGGGGAGTTGACCCACCCGGTAGGTCCCTGCGCTGCTCTTCCTGCTGAAGACGTCTGCGGTGGCGGCCCGGCCCGACACGGTCACGGCTTCGGTGCCGCTGTCCAGGCTCTCGGTGGTGAGACCCACCGTGAAGTCGGGATCGATGAAGCCTCCGTAGTCCTTCTGCTCCAGCAGGTACCCGGCGGAGGACCGAACAGGTCCGTCCTCGGACCATTCCAGGACCGCACTGCCGAGTACGGCGCCTTCGGGCAACCCCGCCGTCTCGAACGGCAGGGCGAGCGGTCTCGTCTCCCAGCGAATGCCCTCGGCGACCTGACGAGCGAGCGCGAGCTCAGTGCTCCGGTCGACACCGTGCACCGTTATCCGGATCCATGAATACCGCACGTACTCCCAGGACAGCACCTGACCCTCGTTGGTGAAGGCGGGACGCCCGCGCACCGGCGCGATCTCATCGCCCGGTAACGTCCATCCGGCCTCTTCGTCGTACTCCCGGTCCCAACGGTGCGCGTCGACGTCCTGTGCCGCCATCCTGACCTCGACCCGCCAGCTCCGATCGACGGGCTTTGGGGGGTCTCCCGACTGCCAGTTCCAGTCGCTGGGCGGCTGCCCGCTCACCATGATGCTCTGCATACCGGGCTCGGTCTCGTATCTCGCCCAGCGGACAGTGCCAGGCAGAAAAGTGAGGTGGATCAGTTGCTGGCCGGGGTCGAATCTGAAGGGCACCGATGTGGGTAGGCCGTGAGAGACGTCGTCCGTCTGCGGAGCCCGTCGGATGGCCCAGACGGTCAGGCCCGCCACCACCGCGACCAGGGTCGTCACGGTCACCAGGATCAGGGCCCGGCGGCTGGTGCCGCGCCTGTCGACAGGGGGCATCTCGGCGGCGGAGGCAGGAGGCAGCTTCCCCGGTTCGTGCGCGTCACTCGCCACGGACGTCCTCCCGAGTCGGTGCGCCGTGCGGCGGCGCGACCCGGGGAGTCTATGACCTGTCCCGTCCCGGCTGCTGTCCCTTAGCTCGACCAGGGTCCCTGTTGATGCCGCACTCACCGATGCCGCACCGGCGTCCACCATCATCGTGGCAGTGCAGCTGTTTCCAGCCCGGCGTGTCGAACAGCTACGCTGCCACGATCACAGCCGCAAATGGGGACAGGTGATCAGGTAAGGGTGAATCGTGGTCGGGCGCCCATTCGACCACTGCGGACCGGGTGTGGATCTCCGACCCGGACAACCACCTGAAGGTGTATGCCAACCTGTTCGTCAGCCACTGGACGATGGTGTGGGACCTCGCGGAGATGCGGGAGGACACGCTGCACGTCGTGGCGAGTCGGCTGTTCGAGTCGGCGGTGGCGCGCGAGTGGTGGAAGGTCAATGGTCAGTCCTACTGCAGCTCCCGTCGACGGAAGAAGTTCGTCGCCATCCTCTCCGATGAATGTGATCTCGCAGCTCTGGCGGCCCGGCCGTCTTCGCTGCCGACATCGCCGGATCCGCTGCCGATTCCGCCGCAGCCGACGTCTTCGAGCGGCAGTCGTAGTCGCACCCTCGTGATCGGTGTCGCTGCCGGCATCGGTATCGGGATCCTGCTGCACTCCGCGACGCGTAGACGCAGGGTGATGTGCCTGGTCGGCTCTCGTTCGTGAACTGGCCGCAGGTCACGCCGTCACACGGTTGACCGCTGCAAAGGTGGGGTCGCTGGAAGGTAGATCGGCCTGCGCTGGGAGCGGGCGTGGAGGGCGGCGCTGACTCGGTGGGCCACGGTGGTGGTGAGGAGCTTCTCGGCTTCGTCGGGCGGGAAGAAGGCGGCCTCGGTAAGTTCGTCCGCTGGCAGATCGAGACGCTCGGTGCCGGTGAGCGTGCCGCAGTCGAACGTGAAGTGGACCAGGGAGCGCAGGCGCGGACCGTCGGGCGGTGCCCAGTCCACCACGAGCAGGTCGCCGACGGGCAGCGTGAGGCCCAACTCCTCGTGGACCTCGCGGGCGCACGCGTGGTGCGGCGCCTCGTCGGCCTCCACGCCGCCGCCCGGGAACGCCCAGTGGTCGCGGTAGCGGGGCTTGACCAGCAGTACGTCGCCGGCCGGTTCGGTGATCAGGGCACCGGCCGAGGCGTGGAAGGTCGGCAGGTTGGCGTACCAGACGGAAGGCTCGGTCCACGTCACGAACCGAAGGTAGCGGCCCGGATGTCGACGGTGCGGTCCCACGCCGAGGTCGATCGGTGCCGCTGATCCGTCTGTGCCGTCAGCTCGAAAGGGGCCGGGGAGCACACTTCGAGGCGCGAGCGGAGGCGCGCACCTGCCGTGGGGAGCGAGCTGGGACGCCGACGAGCCTGTCAGGCGCGAGCGGGTCCACGTGCGGCGCGGCGAGGCACGAGCGGGGCCGGGTGCCACCCGGTGGCGGACGGGTCGGTGGTCGGCGCGTACTCCTGGCGGGAATGCGTGGCGACGGGCCGCACCGGCCGGCGTCGCGCGCCTGGCGGTGCGGCCGTGCCGCCGTTCTTTCAGCGGCGCGTCGCGAAGACCACGCCGGCCAGGCAGAGCGTGCCGCCCAGCAGGGCGAGCGGCGCGGGTACCTCACCCAGCAGCGTCCAGGAGAGCAGGACCGTCACCGGCGGGACCAGGTAGGTCGCGGCGGTGGTGCGGCCCGCCGTCCAGCGGGACAGGACGTAACCCCAGGTGAGGAAGCCGATCGCGGTCGGGAACACGCCGAGGAACAGCACGCCCAGGGTCGCCGGGAGCGGCGCCGCGGCGAACTCCGCGAGCAGCGTGGGCGCGAACGGCAGCAGAGCCGCCGTCCCGGCGAGCGCGCCGAGCCAGGTCATCGTCACCGCGTCCACCCGCGCCAGGAGACGCTTCTGGAGCAGTACGCCGAAGGCGTACAGCAGGGCGGAGAGCACCGCCAGCGCGACGCCCACCGGGTCGGCGTGCCCGGTGAAGCCGCCGACCGCGATCAGGGCCACGCCCGCGAAGGCGATCGTCACCCCGACGCCGAGGCGGCCGGTGAGCCGCTCGCCGAGTACGAGTGTCGCGGCGATCGCGACGAGGATGGGCGCGACCGCCACCAGCAGCGCGGCTGTCCCGGCGTCGATGAGTCGTTCGGCGGCGTTGAGCGCCACGTTGTACCCGCCGAACCAGGCCACGCCCCAGAGCGCGATCAGCCCCAGCGTGCCGCCCCGGGGGACGGCGACCCGGCGGGGGACCGTCGCTTCGGTGTGCCGGACCCGGAACCGCCGGGTGACGGCGACGAACAGGGTCAGCGCGGCGGAGGCCGCCACCATGCGGCCCAGCGCCATCGCGCCTGGCGAGTAGTCGTGCCCGGCGAAGCGGATGCCGACGAACGCCGAGGCCCAGAGCACGACCGTGGTCCCGGCGGCTACCACGATCGGCCAGGACCGGCGCGGTGCCGCAGGTCGGGGGTACGACGCGCCACGGGAGTCGTCGGCGGCGGCCCTGGCGGGAGCTTCGGTGAGCGTCATGGACCGATTCTCGAATGCTCGACGATTCAGCACCAGCGACTCTTTCTTCACGACAGTTAAGTTTTGCTTTACGGTTGTGAGGTGCTCGACGTCCACCGCCTCCGGGTCTTCCGTTCCGTCGTCGCCTCCGGCTCCGTCCAGGCTGCCGCCGCCAACCTCGGTTACACCCCCTCCGCCGTCAGTCAGCACCTCACCGCGCTGCAACGCGAGACCGGGCTCACTCTCCTCGCCCGCGCCGGCCGGGGCCTGCGTCCCACCGCCGCCGGCCATGCCCTCGCCGCCGAGGCGGACCGGGTGCTCGCCCGCGTCGGCGCGGCCGAGTCGCTGATCGCCGACCTGCGTACCGGTCGCACCGGCTCGCTCTCCATCGCGTACTTCGCGTCGGTGGGCGAGGCGTGGATGCCGCTGGTGGTACGCCGCATCCTCGCCGACCTGCCCGGCGTCCGGATCGACCTGCAACTCCGGGAGCACATCCCGGACAGTCGGGAGGAACGCGCCGACGTCCAGGTGGTCGTGGCGGACCCCGGCTTCGATCCCGGTGCGGGCTTCACCGCCCAGCACATCGTCGACGACCCGTACGTGGCCGTCCTGCCCGCCGGGCACCCCCTCGCCGGCCACGACGAGGTGGACCTCGCCGAACTCGCCGAAGAACGCTGGGTCGACAACGACTTCGCCCGAGGCTGGTGCCGCGCCAAACTCCTCGAAGCCTGCACCGCCGCCGGATTCAGCCCGGCGTTCCGGGTCGAGGCGCACGACTACCGGACGGCGCTCGCCTTCGTCGCGGCCGGCATCGGCCTCACGGTGCTGCCCGCGCTCGGCGCCGCACACCTGCCGGACGGTGTGACTCCGATCCGGGTGGTCCGCCCGACACCGGTCCGCTCGATCCACGTGGTGGTGCACGACGCCGTCGAACACACTCCCGCCGTACGCACCACGATCGCCGCCCTCCGCGAAGCAGCCGGCACCTCGCACACGCGATAGATCGCTCAGCGGCCGGCGCGTTTCCAGGCGCGGTAGAACTCCTTGTAGAGGAACCGCTGCACCGGTGTACCCGTGGCGGAGACCTGCTTCCCGATCGCCCGTGCGCCGATCCACATCCCGGCCACCTTGGGCACGCCGGGCAGCGACTCGGTCACCGACGCGACCCCGTTGACCAGTTCCTGCTCCACCGTCGAGAGCGCGACCTTGCGTAGGCCGAGCCGTTCCAGCAATTGTCGTTTCGCTCCGCTGATGTCCCGAGCGAGACGCAGGTAATCCTCGTCGGTGACGCACCTGGCGACGGCGGCGCGCAGGTCGGCCGCCTTCTCGCGGTACTCGGCGATGCGCGCGACGACCAGCCCGATCCAGTCGCGCTCGTTCATCCGACCGGTCTCCGCAGCCTGCCAGAGCCGCCCACCGAGCAGCGGCAGTTCGAGTTCCAGAAGCTGCACCCGGTGGGTGTCGTTGTCGTCCGCCGCCGTCACGAGAGTCTCGTGGATGCCGCGAATGGCCTTGATGACGTCGAGTACGACCCCCTCCGTCGCGCCTTCGGTGGAGAGATCGAAGGTCAGCAGGAAATCACGTCGGATCGGATGTGCCTGATAGGTCAGCCCGGTGGCGTCGGCCCGCGAGCGGTACTTCAGGCCCCGCGCCAGAGTCGCCGCGACGTACACCTCCTCGTCGGGCGGAGCCATCGACCGCAGCGGGCCCCGGAGCACGATCGATGCCGCCCGTGCCCAGGTGCCGAAGGGATCGTCCTCGACACCGTCAGCGGTACCGATGCGATCCGTGTGGTGGCCCTCCACCCGTACGTGCGCCGCCTGGAAGGCACACCATCCATGGATCCGCTTCGACAGCGAGTTGCGCACGCCGGGTATCGCGTCATCACACGCGATCGCCTGCTCGATGAACTGGCCGAGCACCTGATTCCCGCGCCGGCTCTGCAACTCGTCCAGAGCCTCCTCCTCTGCACCGCGTACCCGGCTTGTCTCGGCGTCGCCGAGCTGCAGTGGGTGCAGCAGGCCGGCGTCGGCGAGCGCACGCAGCAGGTGCGGTTTGCCGCCGAAATCAGCGGCGGAGGGCCGGGCGAGGACCGGATGGGCGACCCAGACCCGCTCCATGAAGATCAGGGACTGGATCAGTTCCACGAACGACTGACGGGCGAAGGGGTCGCCAGGGCGAGTGCCGTGATTCTGGGCAACCACGAAATCTTCGGCACTGATGATCGATGTGACGTCTACGAGGACTTCGGTGTTCCGGTGGGGGAGTCCCGAGCTAGCTCCACGAACCACTTCACGGCCTCCGGGCGACCCATCACGGTGCTGGCGAAAGTCGGCTCTGGTTGGGCGAGCGTTTCCATCGACACCGGAAGGCGGCGAATGGCATTCACGTCCGTGGACATTAGACCGACGATCTCACCGAGGCACAAGCCCGCGAGACCGTCCCAGACCTTCTGCCGAGGACGATAGAAGAGGTCGAAGCGTGGAGAGTGTGCCGCGAGATCGGTGAGGTCCAGGGCGGTGCGCAGCATGTCCAACGTCTGTGACGTGGTGCGCGTCTTGACCGCGTACCCGGCGTCGATCATGCCGTTCTCGTGCGGCGGTGGCGTCGAGCCCGCGCTACGGGTCAGGGATACGACACGTGTCGGTTCCTCGTGGTGACGGGCGGGCCTGCCGTTGACGGTGATCGTCCGTCCAGATCGTGAGGCGACCACGACGACCGGCATACGACCGGCGGCCAGTTCAGGGGCGACGATGAGTGCGGCCACCGGTTCCCGGTGCTCCAACAGGCAGACGACGGAGCAGAACTCCGCGCTCTCCGGCTTGACGAACTCGGCGGTGCCGTCGATCGGATCGATGACCCAGATCCGCTCGGGCTCCTCGTCAGAGCCCGGACGCCACGTGCCGCTGCCGGACTCTTCCGCGAGAATCCGTGCCTCGGGATCGATCTCCCGGATCCTCCCGATGATCATTTGCTCGATTGCGAGGTCGGCTTCGGTGAGCAGGGTGTGGTCGGCCTTCTCCCGTACGTCCAGCTCGGCCACGCGTGACCGGTACGTGGTGAGGACCTCCAGCAACTCCGTCGTCAGGTCGGCCCACAGCTTGCCAAGATCCATCGGCTCGACTCTCCTCGCGACCAGATCGGGATGGCCTTCGATCGACGGGTCCATCATTCCATTCATCGCCCGTCTGGCCGAGCGCTCCAGCTGCCGGAGAGCTGTTCAACGCGAGGTGGTGGGAGCGACTTCGGGCGCGCGGCACCCGGATGTAAGGAGGGGACCCCTGCTATGCACGAGGCGTTAGCAGGGGGCCCTTCCTTGCACCGCCGACTTGCATGGGTATGCGGGGTGGTGCATACTCTTCCTTGTGTCCAAGGTTCTTACCTCCCTGCCCACGGGTGAACGTGTCGGCATCGCCTTCTCCGGCGGCCTCGACACCTCGGTCGCGGTCGCGTGGATGCGCGACAAGGGCGCGGTGCCCTGCGCCTACACCGCCGACATCGGCCAGTACGACGAGCCCGACATCGCCTCGGTGCCCGGTCGCGCGCTTAACTACGGCGCCGAGCTGGCCCGCCTGGTGGACTGCCGCGCCGCCTTGGTCGAGGAGGGGCTGGCAGCGTTGACCTGCGGCGCCTTCCACATCCGCTCGGGCGGGCGGGCGTACTTCAACACCACGCCGTTGGGGCGCGCGGTCACCGGGACGCTGCTGGTGCGCGCGATGGTCGCCGACGACGTGCAGATCTGGGGCGACGGGTCGACCTTCAAGGGCAACGACATCGAGCGCTTCTACCGGTACGGCCTGCTGGCCAACCCGCAGCTGCGGATCTACAAGCCGTGGCTGGACAGCAGCTTCGTCACCGAGCTGGGCGGTCGCAAGGAGATGTCCGAGTGGCTGCAGGAGCGCGGCCTGCCCTACCGGGACAGCACCGAGAAGGCGTACTCCACGGACGCCAACATCTGGGGCGCCACGCACGAGGCGAAGACGCTCGAACACCTGGACACCGGCATCGAGACGGTCAATCCGATCATGGGTGTGCGGTTCTGGGACCCGACGGTGGAGATCCCCGCCGAGGACGTGACGATCGGGTTCGACCAGGGCCGCCCGGTCACGATCAACGGCAAGGAGTTCGGCAGCGCGGTGGACCTGGTGCTGGAGGCCAACGCCATCGGCGGCCGGCACGGCATGGGCATGTCCGACCAGATCGAGAACCGGATCATCGAGGCCAAGAGCCGGGGCATCTACGAGGCCCCCGGCATGGCGCTGCTGCACGCCGCCTACGAGCGGCTGGTCAACGCCATCCACAACGAGGACACCCTGGCGAACTACCACAACGAGGGTCGTCGTCTCGGTCGCCTGATGTACGAGGGTCGCTGGCTGGACCCGCAGGCGCTGATGTTGCGCGAGTCGCTGCAACGGTGGGTCGGCACGGCGGTCAGCGGCGAGGTGACGCTGCGACTGCGGCGGGGCGAGGACTACTCGATCCTGGACACCACCGGCCCGGCCTTCAGCTACCACCCGGACAAGCTGTCCATGGAGCGTACGGAGGACTCGGCGTTCGGTCCGGCGGACCGCATCGGCCAGCTCACCATGCGCAACCTGGACATCGCCGACTCCCGGGCCAAGCTGGAGCAGTACGCGAACCTGGGCATGGTCGGCGGCGCGCCGCAGCGGGTGCTCGGTGCCGCGCAGGCCGCCTCCACCGGGCTGATCGGGGCGATGCCGGAGGGTGGCGCGGAGGCGATCGCCTCCCGGGGTGTCTCCTCGACCGAGGACGCGGCCCTCGACCGTGCCGCCATGGAGTTCGGCGTCGACTGACCGCCGGGGCTCCGACCAGGCTCACCCGCCCGCCGTCGACGGTCACCCACCGTCGGCGGCGGGCGGTGCCGTCTCCGGCGCGAGGATCCGCGACCGGTACGCTGGCCGCCCCCGGGTGTCCCGTACGTCCGACGCCCCCGGGTGTCCCGAAGGAGGTGGCCGTGCCCGCAGTGCTCCGACCCTGGCTGGCGGTCGCCGTGGCGAGCGCCGTCGCGGTCCTCGCCTGGGCCGGCTTCTGGTATCTGGCCGTGCCGCGCGTCGACGTGTGCCCGGCGGTCCACCCCGCGCCGGCCGGTTGCCGGGTCGACGAACGGATCTCCACCGCGTGGGCCTGGACGATCATCGTGGCGCTGCTCTATGCGGCCACCGTCGTCGCCCAGGTGCGTCCGAGTGCGCAGCGCCGCCAGGCGGTCCTGCTGGGCACCGTGGCGCTCGGTGTCTCGGCCGTATACGGCCTCTGGAAGGTGTGGCAGGCGGGCGGCTGAACCCGGGCGGCGCGCGGCCACCGATCGATGGCCGATCGACCGAAGTGACCTTCCTCGCGGATCCGCTTTACCGTGCGTAGCCGGCGGCTACGGCACCCGCAACGACATCGCGGTGCTCTGGCCCCCGGACCGGCCTCCGATCGTGCTGGCGGTGATCTCCGGCCGGGGCGGGAAGGACGCCGAGTCCGACGACGTCCTTCTCGCTCGGGCGACCGCGCTGACCCTGGGCGCCCTGCGCTGAACCGGGCTCACGGCACGGTGGCACCGGTGAAGTCGAAGTGCGCGGTCAACGGGGTGCCGCGTACCCGCAGGGGTTGGGCGCCGCCGATCTGCGCGGCGTTCGGATACCACCGGCTCGGCGTGTACGCGCAGTCGCAGCGCAGCACCACCGACTGCCCCGGCAGCAGCCGCAGCGTGTATTCGGAGCCCGCGTCCGACACGCCCACGACGTCACCAGTGCGGGAATGGAACGCGATCACCTGCGCGTAGTAGGAGATGTCCGGGGCGGTGACGGTGCCGCTGAGCACCGTGCCGGGAGTGAGCGTCTGGTCGAGGGTGGCGGTCCGACCGGCGCGGACCCGGACCGTGCGGGCCTCGCGCCAGTCGGCGGTGCCGCCGGACCACTGGCTGGCCATCTGGTTCGCACTGAAGTACAACGGCCAGTGGTACGGCCCGAGGCCGGTCAGCGTGTATCGGCCGTCGTCGTCGCTGATGGCGCCGGGGCTGCCGTACTTGGGATGCGCGACGAACGGCATCGTCGTGACACTCGCGTAGTAGACCAGCGGCGTGCCGTCCGGCTGGGACAGTTGGCCGGTGACGGCACCCGGTGGGTCGAAGCGGACCGTCGGCGCGGTGACGGTCCGGCCGGCCCGCACCGTGACGACCGTCGCCTTCTCCCGTTGGCCGGTGCCGCCGTGCGCGCCGACCCACTGCAGGCCGTGGTGGGTTTCGTAGGGTCGGGCGAGCAGGCGGTAGCGGCCGGGTGGCACGGTGGTGACGACCACCGCACCGCCCTCGATCCCGTTGCAGCCGGCGTGCCGCCCGATCTGTTCCTCGCCGATGGCGACGACGGTGAGCGGGTCGCGGTCGACCGGGATGAGATTCAGGCAGCCGCGGGCGTCGGCGCCGGTGGCGGCGTCCCGCATCGTGGTCCGTAGCTCGCCGGTGGTGGCGGTTCCGGTGCGCGGGCCGGCGGCGGCGGGCAGGGGCTGGAGGGCGCCGCCGACGAGGGCGAGCGCGAGGAGGGGTGCGACGAGGCGGGTGACGGAGTGTCGGTGTGACGGAGGCATCGGCGGATCCTCTCGACCCGGCGGAAGGACGTCGCACCTACGGTAATGCCCGTGCCCTTCTGGTCACTCTCTGTGTCAGGAGGCTGTCAGGGGATCGGCCACTCGTGGACCGGGCGGTTGCTGTGCATCAGTTCCACGTAGTGCCGCAGCACCTCGCGCAGCGCGTCCGGCCGGTCGAGCTGGTCGGTCGACTCCAGCCGGTGCAGCGTGGCGACCTGCCAGCTCGCGCCGTTACGGCCGGTGAGGCAGCGCTGCTCGATGACGCCGAGCAGGCGGTCCCGCTCGTCCGGGTCGACGCCCCAGTGGTCCAGGCCCTGCTGGGCCAGCGGGAGCAGGCGACGCAGCACCAGCTCGGTGACGGGCAGGTAGCCCAGGCCGGGCCAGAAGACGCGCGCGTCGATGCCGTGCCGGGCGCAGGTGTTGAAGTTCTCCTCGGCGGCGCTGAACGACATCTGCGACCACAGTGGCCGGTCCGCCTCGGCGAGTGCCCGGACGAGTCCGAAGTAGAAGGCGCCGTTGGCGACGGTGTCCAGCACGGTCGGCCCGGCCGGCAGCACCCGGTTCTCCACCCGCAGGTGCGGGCGACCCCGGTGCACGTCGTAGACGGGTCGGTTCCAGCGGTAGATCGTGCCGTTGTGCAACCGCAGCTCGGCCAGGTTCGGTACGCCACCGGCGGCCAGCGTCTCGGACGGGTCCTCGTCGTCGCAGACCGGGAGCAGGGCCGGGAAGTAGCGCACGTTCTCCTCGAACAGGTCGAAGACCGAGGTGATCCAGCGTTCCCCGAACCACACCCGGGGCCGTACGCCCTGCGACTTGATCTCCTCGGGGCGGGTGTCGGTGGCCTGCTGGAACAGCGGGATGCGGGTCTCCCGCCACAGTTCCCGGCCGAAGAACAGCGGCGAGTTCGCGCCGAGCGCCACCTGGATCCCGGCGATGGCCTGGGCGGCGTTCCAGTAGTCGGCGAACTGCGCCGGGGAGACCTGGAGGTGGAACTGGGTGCTGGTGCAGGCGGCCTCCGGGGTGATGGTGTCGGCGGTCACCGACAGCCGTTCCACGCCGTTGACCGAGATCTGTAGGTCCTCGCCCCGGGCGGCGAAGATCTGCTCGTTGAGCAACGCGTAGCGGGGATTGGGCGACAGCGTCGCGGCGGTCAGGTGCTCGGGGCGTACGGTCGGCAGGATGCCGATCATCACCAGGCGGGCGTCGACCGTCCGGGCCTGCTGGTCGGCGGCGTTCAGGCTGGCCCGTACGCTCTGCTCGAACTCGGCCAGGCCGGTGCCGGTCAGCCGCCGGGGCGCCACGTTGATCTCGACGTTGAACTGCCCGAGCTCCGTCTGGAAACTCGGGTCGGCCACCGCACGCAACACGTCGGTGTTGCGCATGGTGGGCATGGAGTCCTCGTCCACCAGGTTCAGCTCGATCTCCAGGCCGGTCATCGGCCGGTCGACGTCGAACCGGGACTCCCGCAGCATCTCGGCGAAGACGTCGAGACAGCGCCGCACCTTGTCCCGGTAGCGAGCCCGATCCTGGCGACTGAAGGTCTGCGCGCCGACTTCCTCGCCCATGGTCACCACCCTGTCACCCGTGGTACCCCCGACGTGGCACGTCCATGCCTCCGGGTGGAAGCCCCGACCACGTGCGTTTCACGGATCCGGCGGCACATACCATGGCTGACGTGCGCGAGAAGGTGACCCGGCTGTTCGTGGTGGCGGCGATCGCGGAGGCGATCTCCTGGGCCGGCCTGTTGGCCGGGATGGCGGCGAAGTACGGCCCGCCCGACAACGAGCTGGGGGTCAAGGTGTTCGGCCCGATCCACGGTGCGCTCTTCGTGGTGTACGGGCTGCTGGTGCTGGCCGTGGCCCGAGTCAACCGGTGGAGCCTGACGGCCACGGTGGTGGCGCTGGCCTGCGCGGTGCCGCCGTTCGCCACCATCGTCTTCGAGCGTTGGGCCCGCCGACGCGGCATGCTCGACACCACGTCCGCGCCGCAGCGGGAGCCCGCCCCGGTCGGCTGACCCTCAGGTGAGGGCGGTGCAGGCGGCCAGCCCGGCCAGGAGCAGCAGACCCAGCGTGGCCTGGAGCAGCAGCGGTGGGCCGAGGTGTGACCACATGGTGGCGGTACGCGGCCGTAGAAGTTGACCGGTGGTCAGGTTGACGATCCGTTCGATCTTCGGCGCCAGATCCGGGTCGCCCTGGTCGCGCAGGGTGAGCTGGACGTGGTCGGCCGGGTGCAGCGCGCTCTGCGGCAGGTGTCCGTGCAGCTCCACCTCGTACAGTTTGCCGTTCGAGTCGCGCAGACGGACCGGCGTGACGAGGTACTCCGGTCCCTTCTTCAGCTCCTTGAACGTGCGGCGGCCGGTGCCGGAACCGGCGCTGAGCGCGGCCCGCACCAGTTTGGCGAGCAGGCCGATCACCCCGGCGGCGGCCACCACCACCATCAGCACCGGCTGCCCCACGCGTACCTCCCGGGGGTAACCGTCCATCAGCCGCACGATCTGCGCGGTGAGGATCCGACCGGTCGGATGCAGGCTGCGCCGCGAGTACGACGTCGTGTCCATGTCCACCACCCAGAGTCCGCTTCTGCTCACAGATCGTATCGATCCTCGGGGTTGAACGACGTGAATGAAAATCGGTCACGCGGTGGCCGGCAGGTGACAAGCCGGGTGGCGCGGGTAAGCGGTGGGCCGAGCCGGAAAGGGGTCGAGCATGCAGCTGTCCTTCCTGCGCCCGCTCTATCAGCGCCCGGGTCCGTGGTGCTCGGTCTACCTGGACGCCTCGATGGACACCGAGGACGCCCACGCCGCCCTCGACCTGCGCTGGCGCGGGCTGCAACAGCAGCTCGCCGAGCAGGGGGCCGACGAACCGACCATCGCCGCCATCGACCGGGTGGTCCGCGGGCACGACCCGCTGCCCGGGGACTACGGGATCGCCGTCTTCGGCGCCCAGGGGCGGGTGGTGCTCTCCGAGTACCTGGCCGCGCCACCCCGGCGGGACCTGGCCGCGTACGCGCCGTTGCCGCACGTGATGCCGCTGCTCTCCCAACGGGGTGAGCAGGTCGCGTGGGTACGCGTGTTGGCCGACCGGACCGGTGCCGACGCGATGTCGGTCAGCGCCGGCGGGGTGCCCCGACGAGCTCACGTCACCGGCCGGGAGAGCTTCCCGTTGCGCCGGGTCAAGCCCGGCGGCTGGTCGCAGTCGCGTTACCAGCGCGCCGCCATGGAGGCGTGGCACCACAACGCGGGCGACGTCACCGCGGCCACCGTGGAGCTGGCCGAACGGGTCGGTGCCGAGGTGGTCGTGGTGGCCGGCGACATCCGGGCCACCGGCATGATCGCCGCCCAGATGCCGGCCCGCTGGCAGGACATGGTGGTCCGCACCGACGCCGGGTCCCGCGCCGAGGGGGCCGACCAGAGCCTGCTCGACGACCTGACCGTGCAGACCATCGCCGATCTAGCCGACCAGCGGGTGACCGCCGCGCTGGACCGCTTCGGCACCCAGGAGGACGTCGGCGCCGGACTCGACGCCGTGGTCGCCGCGCTGCAACGCAACCAGGTCGACACGATGCTGCTGGTGGACGACCCGTCCGCCGACGGGCAGCTCTGGATCGGCCCGGCGGCCACCGACATCGCCACCGATCCGAGTCAGCTCGTCACCGTGGCCGAGCCGGCCCGGGTACGCGCCGACGCGGCGCTGGTGCGGGCGCTGGTCGGCACCGACGCCGAACTGACCGTGCTGGGCCCGGACGAGGCTCCGCAGCTCGTGGAGGGCGTGGGTGCGGTGCTGCGCTACGTCGACCCGGTCACGCCGGGACGGGGCGGTGTCTGACCCGGCCGTCGCGGACGCGGTCGTCGCACGGTTGCTGGCCTGGCGGGTCGCGCGGGTGTATGGCGCGCCGGGCCCGGCGACCGCGCCGCTGGTCGAGGCGTTGCACGCGGCCGGTGGCGACCCGGAGTTCGTTCCCGTGCGGCACGCCGACAGCGCCGCGCTGATGGCCGCCGGGCACGCCCGGTTCGCGGGTGGGGTCGGCGTCTGCCTCTCCGACGGCGGGCCGGACGCGTTGGGTCTGCTCGGCGGTCTCGACGCCGCCCGGCGGGCCGGCCTGCCGGTGCTGGCGGTGCTCGGCGAGCAGCAGCCGGACGGGCACCGTGACGACGGCCCCCGCTTCGCCGGGACGTGTCGGCACGTCCGGTACGTCGCCGACCCGACCCGGGCACCGGAGTTGGTGGACGAGGCGTTGGGCAGCGCCCTGCGCGGCGGTGGACCGGTCTGCCTGGTGCTGCCCGCCGACGCGTCCGCCCGCCGCGCCCCGGGAGGCCCCGGCCGGGCGGTCGACCCGTGGCAGGCTATCGACGACCTGGTCACCCGGCTGCCCCCGGGCGGCGCGGTGACCGTGGACGGCGGCGGCACCGTCGCCGGGTACGCCCGCCACCTGCGGGTACCCGCCGGTGTCGAGGTGCTGCGCACCGACGGTGCCCCCGGCACGGCCGTGCCGTACGCGCTGGCCGCCAAGCTGGCCGACCCGGCCCGTCCGGTGCTCGCCGTCGTCGCCGACGAGGGGATGCGCGCCTCCGGGCTGGCCGAACTGGTCGCCGTCGCCCGACACCGGGCGGCGTGGCCCGATCCGCGCCTGGTGCTGCTGGTGCTGAACACCCGCTCCGGGCACCCCCGGTACGCCGGGTCGCCCCACCCGCCCACCGACGACGTCCCGTACGCGGGCTGGGCCCGCCTGCTCGGTCTGCGTGGCATCCGCGTCGACCGGCCGGAACTGGTCGGCGCGGCCGGGGCCGAGGCGTTCGGCGCGGACCGGCCGTGCCTGCTGGAGCTGGTGGTCGGCCCGGCCGGCATGGACCCCGCCGGGGTGTTGCGTACCGTCGGGGTGGACAGTCGAAGATCACCTGATTGATCCCGCTCGGTGGAGGGATGCCCTGTTTAAGGCGCATCCGGGCGGGAAGCCGGGCCGCGTGAGCGAACGGGGCACGGTGGGGCCGGCGCGAGGATCGCGACCGGGACTCACGGCAGCGGGTGCGGGGCTGACCGGCGACCGGGTGGTCGCGGTCGGCAGCACGTCCCGGATCCTCGTCGCCGCCGTCGCCCGTGCGTTGCGCGGCACCGACTGTGCCGACCTCGGTCACGTCGGCCCGGTGTCCCGGTTCGCCGGCACTCCGGACCCGATCCGCCGCGCCGCCGCCGCCCGTACCGCCGGACGGGTGGCCCTCACCGCCGGGCAGACCGCCGAGGTCGACGCCGCCCGGGTCGCCGGCTGGTTCGTCGACCAGTACCCGCGCGGCCGGTACCCCGGTGTGCTGCTGGGCTCGCCGCACGGCGCCGCCGCCCACCTGGCGACCGCGCTCGGGATGCCGTGGCTGCCCGCCGGTTTCGAGATGACCGCGCACTGGCCGCGCGGCGCGGTGGACCGCCCCCGCGCCGCCCTGGACCACGGCGCCGCCCTCGCCGGACGGCTGCTGGCCGGAAACCCCGACCTGCACGTACGCCAGGTGCACTGCCCGGCCAGCAGGGGCTCGCTGGCCGGCGTGACGGTCGCGTTGACCGCCCGGTGGCGCACGCTGCCCACGGCGTACCGGCGATTCCTGAGCGACCGGTTGGTGCCGGGCGCGCCGGTGCTGGTGCTGAGCGACGCGCGGACCTGGCCGGTGCACGACGCCGCCGACGGGCACAGCTTCCAGGTGGGCTGCCCGGCCAGCGGGCTGGAGCCGGTCGACTTCCACCCGGACAGCCCCGCGCTGCGGCAGGTGTTGCGCTCCTCCGGGGGAGACGGCGTGAACTGGGATCCGCCGGAGATCTCCGCCCCGCCGGCCGCCGCCGAGCACGGTGTGGAGCCCGGTCTGGACCGTGCCGTCGGGGAGTGGACCGCCCGCGCCGGGCATCCGGTACGTCGGCTGCTGTTCCCGGCACCGGGGGTGCTCAGCGCCGCCGTCGCCGACCTGTACCGTCGCTGGCTGCGCGCCGCCGGCAAGACCGGTGACCGGTTGGTGGTGGAGTGCGGCCGACTGCTCGACCCGTGGCAGGTGGTGCGGGCGGGGATGGTGCCGTACTGGTGCGAGAACGCCACCCGGCGCAGCGTCGAACAGGTCGAGTGGTGGCTCGCCGGCAGCGAACCGTTCGCCTCGGTGGACGTGCTCCCCGAGCCGCCCGGCGTACGCTCACCGGCGCTGGCCGGACTGCCGCAGTGGCTGGCCGTCGCCGGGTTCGGCCGACGCCGCCGGGCCCTGGACCGCGCCACCGCGCGGGGCTACCCGGTCACCTCCGTGCCCACCCGCCGGGCCACCGAGGTGCTCCGCGCCCAGCCGTACGACCTGCCCGCCCCGCCGCCGCTCGCGGTGCCCGACGCGCTGGCCGCGCTGCGCGCCAGCGGCACCCCGCACGGCCTGCTCATCTGTTGAGGCGAGGCTGACGAAACATCCTCGCGAACCCGCGCCGCCGTGATTGAGTACCTACGGAGCGGGAACACCGCCGGCTGCGACAGGCTGATCACTTGCCGTGGCGCGGCGTCGCCCGCTGGCATCCCAATCACGAACCCACTTCTCGGCCCGTGCGTGTCCACGCGCGTGCCCGGTGTCCACGTATCCGGGCGGGGGTCCTTCCTGAGGGAGGCGCGGATGTTCGGACAGACCACCACGACCACACCACCACCGACGGACCGGGGGCTGGAGGATCTCGACGCGGCGGCGCTCGCGTACGCGGCGCGGATCGCCGGGCTGCCGCCCGAGCGCCGCCACGAGGCGCGGGACGACCTGGTCCGCTTCGCGTTGCCGTTCGCGGGCCGGCTGGCCCGCCGCTACCGGGGACGCGGGGAACCGCTGGAGGATCTGGAACAGGTGGCCCGTCTGGGGCTGGTCAACGCCGTCGACCGGTACGACCCGGAACGCGGCTCGTTCACCGCGTACGCCGCGATCACCATCGTGGGTGAGATCAAGCGGCATTTCCGGGATCGCACCTGGGGTGTGCACGTGCCCCGCCGGTTGCGTGACCTGATCCTGGAGGTCGGACAGGCGACGGCGGCGCTGACCAGCGAGCTGTCCCGCGCGCCCACCGTGGCCGAACTGTCCAAGCGGCTGGAGACGCCGGAGGAGGAGATCCTCGCCGCGCTGGAGTCGGCGGCCGGCTACAGCCCGGCCTCGCTCAACGCGCCGGTCGGCGGGGAGAGCTCGGCCGAGTTCGGTGACCTGGTGGGCGAGTCGGACATCGCGCTGGAGTCCGTCGACGACCGGGTGACGGTCAGCGGGCTGCTGCACCGGCTGCCCTGGCGGGAGCGGCGCATCCTGGCGATGCGCTTCTACGGCAACCAGACCCAGGCCGAGATCGCCGCCCGCTTCGGCATCTCCCAGATGCACGTCTCGCGTCTGCTGTCGCGAGCCCTGACCTGGTTGCGGCAGGCGATGCTCGCGGACGCGCCGCCGCCCTGGCAGAACGGCCCGGCCGAGTCCGAGACCGCGCCGGCGAAGACGGCGGCCCGGCCGGTTCGGTAAGGAGGGGTCCCCTGCTAACGCCTCCGGCATAGCAGGGGACCCCTCCTAACATCCGCGGCCGTACTCCGCCGCCGGCTCAGTTCCCGGTGCCGTCACCGCGTCCGCGCGGGTGCCGCCACCTGTCGTTCTGCTCCCGGCGCTCGGCGCCCAGCGGGTCGTCCTCCGGCTCGTCGGTGTCGGCGAAGCTGGGACGGCGGACCTCCTCCGGCGTCGGCACCTGCACCGGCCGGGCGCCGGACTGCGGCGCGGGCTGGTACGCCTCGGCCTCCGGCGCACCGTGCGCGCCCCCGGCCGCCGGCGACTCGGGCGGGTGCGTCTCGCGGTGCAGTTCGTCGCGGAAGTCCTGCGGCGGCTTGACCGTCCGCTGCGGAAGGTCGCGACCCAGGTCGGAGACGAGTTCGCCGTACTTGGCGTCGAAGGCCGGCCGCTCGGAGCGGATCCGCGGCATCCGGTCGAAGTTGCGCAGCGGCGGCGGGCAGGTGGTCGCCCACTCCAGGGAGTTGCCGAAACCCCACGGGTCGTCCACCGTCACCTGGGCGCCGAACCGCCACGACTTCCAGGCGTTCCAGATGAAGAACAACGTGGACGCGCCCAGCACGAACGAGAACACGCTGGAGATCGTGTTGAGCGTGGTGAAGCCGTCGGTCGGCAGGTAGTCCGCGTACCGCCGGGGCATGCCCTCGTTGCCCAGCCAGTGGTGCACCAGGAAGGTGCCGTGGAAGCCGACGAACATGGTCCAGAAATGGATCTTGCCGAGCCGTTCGTCGAGCAGTCGCCCGGTCATCTTGGGCCACCAGAAGTAGAAGCCGGCGAAGAGCGCGAAGACCACGGTGCCGAAGACCACGTAGTGGAAGTGCGCCACCACGAAGTAGGTGTCGTGGGTGTGGAAGTCCGCCGGCGGGCTGGCCAGCAGGACGCCGGTGAGGCCGCCGAGCAGGAACGTCACCAGGAAGCCGATGGAGAACAGCATCGGCGTCTCGAAGGTGAGCTGCCCCTTCCACATGGTGCCGATCCAGTTGAAGAACTTCACCCCGGTCGGCACCGCGATCAGATAACTGAGGATGCTGAAGAACGGCAGCAGCACCTGGCCGGTGGCGAACATGTGGTGCGCCCACACCGTCATCGACAGCACGGTGATCGCGATGGTGGCCAGCACCAGGCCGGTGTAACCGAAGATCGGCTTACGGGAGAAGACCGGGATGACCTCGGTGATGATCCCGAAGAACGGCAACGCGATGATGTAGACCTCGGGGTGCCCGAAGAACCAGAACAGGTGCTGCCACAGCATCGGCCCGCCGGTGTCCGGGTTGAACACCTGCGCGTCGAGCAGCCGGTCGGCGGTCAGCGCCAGCAGCGCGGCGGCCAACAACGGGAAGACCAGGATCACCAGTACGCTGGTGAACAGCATGTTCCAGGTGAAGATCGGCAGCCGGAACATGGTCATGCCGGGCGCGCGCAGCGTCAGGATCGTGGTGATCAGGTTGACCGCGCCGAGGATGGTGCCCAGACCGGACACGACCAGGCCGACCACCCACATGTTCGCGCCGACGCCGGGGGAGTGCTCCACGGTGCTCAACGGCGTGTACGCGGTCCACCCGAAGTCGGCCGAGCCCTGCGGGGTGAGGAACCCGCCGATCACCATCAGTCCACCGAACAGGTACAACCAGTACGCCAGCGCGTTGAGCCGGGGGAACGACACGTCGGGCGCGCCGATCTGGATCGGCACGATGTAGTTGCCGAAGCCGAACGCGGCGGGCGTGGCGAACAGCAGCAGCATCACCGCGCCGTGCGAGGTGAACAACTGGTTGTACTGCTCCGGGGAGAGGAACTGCAGACCCGGACGGGCCAGTTCGGCGCGGATCAGCATCGCCTCGATGCCGGCCAGTACGAAGAAGCCGAACGAGGTGAGCAGATAGAGCAGCCCGATCTGCTTGTGGTCGGTGGTGGCCAGGAACCTGACCAGCTTCCCGCCGGGCAACGGCTTGCGCAGCGGGCCCGGATAGCCGCCGAACCGGGCCGGGGCCAGGATGGCCGGCCCTCGGTCCTGTCCGGGTTCGGTGGTTACCCGCTTGGGCATGCGCTCTCACCCCGCTGACGACGCAAAAGGACGGGCGTGGCTACCCGCCCCGTCGACCATGTAACCAGGCGAGAGGGGGAATTTCGGTCAATTGGCCGCTAGCGTGGCCCAGACGGCCTTTCCGTCACCGGCCGGCGCGCTGCCCCAGCGGTCGGCCAGCTCGCGTACCAGCAGCAGGCCCCGGCCGCCCTCGTCGCGGTGCCCGGACCGGCCCTCCTCGGCCGGCGTGCTGCTGCCGTCGACCACCGCCAGGTGCAACCACGGCCGCCGCAGCGTCACGGTCACCTGCATCGGCGTGCCGGCGTGCCGCACCACGTTGCCGACCAACTCGCTGAGCACCACCGAGGCCGGGCCGACCGCCTCCGGCAGGTTCCACCGCGCGCAGGCGTCGACGACCAGTTCCCGGGCCCGTCGGCAGGCCGCCGCCACCGGCTCAAGCCGGACCCGCAGCCGGGGCACGGCCGACGCGCCGGCCACCCGGGTCGCCTCGTCGCAGGAGCCCCGCATCGGCACCACCCGGCAGGCCGTCGACTCGGTCAGCGGGGCCGCCGCCGGCCCGGGCGCGCAGAGCACCATCGGCACCACCGGCCAGCCGGCGGCGCGGCGTGCGGCGGCGACGAAGACCGACACCGCCAACGGGTGATCCACCCGCAGCCCGGACAGGTCCACCACCAGCGCGTCGGGCTGGTCGGCCAGACACCGGTCCAGCACGCGGTACGCCGTCCGGGTGGTGGTCAGGTCGAGGGTGCCGGCGAGCCGGACGACGGTGACCGCTGCTGCGTCGTCTACCTCACAGATGATCCGGCTCGCCATCTCCGCCCTCGACTCGTCCTCGCCCGCCTGCGCTCTCGCCCGCCCTGCGGCCTCCTGGATCCCACCCGCCGCACGGCCTGCCAACTACCCGACGGGCGGCCCGGCGAAACCGTGCCGGGCTGCGGTGACCCGCCGTCACGTACGCCGCCGACGTGGGAGCGCTACCGCCCCGAGCGTCGCTACGACGTGGCCGCCACCCGCCGTCGCGGCACCCGGTGCCGTAGCTCCGCCAGCGGCGGGCGCTCCTCCACCGACACGTCGCTCACCACGATCTCCCGGTCCAGGTTCGGCAGGGCGTCGGAGCCGCCCCGGCGGAACTGGGTGAGCAGCGCGGTGGGCAGCACGTCCGGGTTGGCCCAGCCCCGGCGCTGCAGCCGCGACCAGGCGGTGAGCATGATCTGCGCGGACATCCGGCCCAGCGCGGCGGTGTCCTGGTGCCGGTGCTTGCGTTCGCCGAGGTCGACCTGGGCCAGCGCGTCCAGCCCGACGAGTTCCAGCAGGTCGATCAGCATCGCGGTCTCCACGCCGTAACCGGAGACGAACGGCACCTGGGCCAGCACCTCGCGGCGGCCGGCGTACTCACCGGCCAGCGGCTGCACGAAACCGGCCAGCTCCGGCCAGAACAGGTTGAGCATCGGCCGGGCCATCAGCTCGGTCACCCGGCCGCCGCCGTCGGCCTCCACCCCGCTGGTGTTGATCAGGGGCCGGTGGTAGAAGCCTTTGACGAAGTCGACCGACGGGTCGGTGAGCAGCGGGCCGATCAGCCCGGTGACGAAGTGCGGCCGGAACTCCCGCAGGTCGGCGTCGACGAACGCCACCACGTCGCCCTCCGCCGCGGCCAGCCCGGCCCAGAGCGCGTCGCCCTTGCCGGTCAACCGGGGCAGCCCCTGGGTCATCGCGTCCTGGCCGACCACCTCGGCGCCGGCCGCCCGCGCCACCTCGGCGGTCCGGTCGGTGGACCGCGAGTCGACCACGATCAACTCGTCGACCAGCGGCACCCGGTCCATCAGGTGCTCGCGGATGGTCGACACGATCGCCCCGACGGTGGCCTCTTCGTTGCGCGCCGGCAACACCACGCTGACCCGGCTGTCACCCTTGGCCCGCAGCAGCCGCCGCGTCGGCCAGTCGGCCGCCGAGGTCGTCCGATACGTGGCCCAGGCCTCCACCACGGGCGAGACCAGAGATTCAGTGTTCCGCACAGGCACCCCCTGATCGTCGCGGGAAGACCGGGAGTCGGATTTCCCAGCACCCCGCACGCTAATCGGATCCATCCCCCAGCTTGATCACCACCGTGCGCCCGGCACGTTCCCGTCGGATGAACGTTTGATTGCGTCCGGTCCGGGCAGGTATCCGACGAGGGGCGCCGCCGGGACCTCGCAGTGCGCAAGGCGTCGCTGACCTGCGGACTAGCCGCCGCCGACCGGTCGGAGGAGCGGGCGGCCGGGTCGGCTCGCGCGACGGCGCGCCGGTCGGGCCGTCACAACCGGCCTCCGGTCGCGTACCGTTGCGGCTCATGGGTGTGTCGCAACGGTTGAAGACCAGGTTCCGCCGGTTCCTCCAGCGCCCGGGGACCACGGTCGATCTGGCCCCGCTGGAGAAGCTGCTGCCGGCCATCGAGGCCCGCGAGGAGAAGGTCTCGGCGTTCGACGACGCCGAACTCACCGAGGCCGCCGACGCCGCGTCGAGCTACGAGGAGATCTGCGCGCTCGGCCGCGAGGCCGCCCGCCGCGGGCTCGACCAACGGCCGTACGACGTGCAGTTGCTCGGCGCGATGTCGCTGCTCTCCGGCAAGGTCGCGGAGATGGCCACCGGTGAGGGCAAGACGCTGACCGCCGCGATCGCCGCGTACGGGCACGTCCGGCTCGGCAACGGTCCGGTGCACGTGCTCACCGTCAACGACTACCTGGCCCGCCGGGACGCCCAGTGGATGGAGCCGGTCTACACGCTCCTCGGGCTCACCGTCGGCTGGGTCAACGAGGCGTCCACCCCGATCGAGCGGCGGGCCGCGTACGCCTGCGACGTGACCTACGTCTCGGTCAGCGAGGCGGGCTTCGACTTCCTGCGCGACCAACTCGTCACCGACATCGCCGACCGGGTCCAGCCGCCGCTGCGCACCGCCATCGTCGACGAGGCGGACTCGATCCTGATCGACGAGGCCCGGGTGCCGATGGTGCTCGCCGGCTCGGTGCCGGGCGAGCAGGACCCCGTACACACCGCCGCCGGGCTGGTGCGCGGCCTGCGCAAGGGCAAGCACTACACCGTCGCCGAGGACGGCCGCAGCGCCGCCTTCACCTCCGCCGGCCTGGCCGCCGTCGAGGCCAAGCTCGGCATCGACCTGTACGACGAGGAGAACGTCGAGCAGCTCTCCGCGGTGAACGTGGCGCTGCACGCGCACGCCCTGCTGCACCGGGACGTGGACTACATCGTCCGGGACGGCACGGTCGAGCTGATCGACGAGATGCGTGGCCGGGTCGCCCAGCGGCGACGCTGGCCCGATGGGCTCCAGGCCGCGGTCGAGGCCAAGGAGGGGCTGGACGCCACCGCCGAGGGCGAGGTGCTGGGCACCATCGCCGTGCAGGCGTACATCGGTCTCTACCCGAAGGTGTGCGGCATGACCGCGACCGCCGTGCTGGTCGGCGACCAGCTCCGGGAGTTCTTCGGTCTGGAGGTCGCGGTGATCCCGCCGAACACCCCGTGCGTGCGGGTGGACGAGCCGGACCGCATCTACGCCACCCGGGCCGAGAAGGAGGAGGCGCTGATCGACGAGATCCAGCGCTGCCACGCCGACGGGCGTCCGGTGCTGGTCGGCACGCTCGACGTCAAGGAGTCCGAGCAACTCGCCGCCGGTCTGCACGCGGCCGGCGTGCCCTGCGTGGTGCTCAACGCCAAGAACGACGACGAGGAGGCGGCGATCATCGCCGAGGCCGGTGCCCACGGCACGGTGACCGTCTCCACCCAGATGGCCGGCCGGGGTGTGGACATCCGCCTCGGCGGCAGCGACCAGGCCGACCGGGACCAGGTCGCCGAGCTGGGCGGCCTCTACGTGATCGGCAGTGGCCGGCACGACAGCCGCCGGGTCGACGACCAGCTCCGGGGCCGGGCCGGGCGGCAGGGTGACCCGGGCGGGTCGGTCTTCTTCGTCAGCCTGGAGGACGACCTGGTGGTCCGGCACGCCGGCGACGCCGTGCCGCCCTCACCGCGCATGAACGCCGACGGCCTGGTCACCGACGCGCAGGTGGACTACGCCGTGGAGCACGCGCAGCGGGTCGCGGAAGGGGTCAACCACGAGATCCACCGCAACACCTGGCGCTACAGCGTGGTCATCGAGCAGCAGCGCAAGGCACTCGCCGAGCGCCGGGAGCGGTTGCTGACCAGCGACGTCGCGGCGCTGATGCTGCTGGACAAGATGCCCGACAAGGCCGGCGAGATGGACGAGGACCTGCTCGCCCGGGCCGCCCGGTCGATCGCGCTCTACCACCTCGACCGGCTCTGGGCCGCGCACCTGGCCGAGCTCTCCGAGGTACGCGAGGGTGTGCACCTGCGTGCCCTGGGCCGCCTCGACCCGCTGGACGAGTTCCACCGCGCCGCCGTGCCCGCCTTCACCAACCTGGTGCCCGAGATCGAGGCCCGTACGCTGGCCACCTTCGAGGAGACCGAGTTCGACGAGGACTGGGAGCCGGACGAGTCCGAGCTGAGCCGGCCCAGCGCCACCTGGACCTACCTCGTGCACGACAACCCGTTCGGCTCCGAGTTGGACCGACTGATCGCCTCGGTCGGCCGTCGCCTGTCCGGAGCCGGATCCCGCTGACCCGACCACACCCCTCCCGGCGGTCGTCGTACCCTGGGAGGGGCTTCGGTTTGCGCCGTTTCGACCCATGTTCTGGTGGGTAGTAGGGCAGGTCCGTGCGACCGGAGCCGCCGTCAGGTCGAGGCGCAGACCGAGGAGGATTCAGGTGACGACGCTGGCCGCGGGGACCGGGGCGGGCTGCCGGTGAACCTGGAGACCAGCCCTCCGCCGGCCGATACTTTCGGCGTCCTGGAGACAGCGGCCCTGCTGCGGGAACTCACCGCCGGACTCATCGCGGTGGACGACTTCGACGCGGCGCTCACCGCGATGGTGCGCATCACCCGTGACGCCCTGCCCGGGGTGAGCTGGTGCGGTTTCACCGCGCTGCGGGCTGGCGAGCCCGCCGGAGTGGCCGCCTCCGACGCCCCGCTCGCCGGGTTGGACGACGTGAGCTTCGGCCCGGACACCCCGGCGATGGAGGCGATCCGCCGCCGGGAGATGGTCGGTGCCGAGAACCTCGACGCCGAGCCCCGCTGGCCGGACTGGACGCCCCGCGCCCGGGAGTTCGGTGTGCACGGCGTGATCTCCGCACCGGTCGACATCGACGAGCAGGTGATCGGTGCGGTCAACCTCTATGCGGGTGAGTCCGATGTGCTCTCCACCGGTCACCAGTTGACCGCGATGCTGCTCGCCGAGCACGCCGGTCTGTTGCTGGCCGCCGTACGCGAGCGGGAGCGGCGGGCCGCGGTGGTCGGTGCCGAGGACGCCGCGCTGCTGGCCGACGGGGTGATCGGCCACGCCGTCGGGGTGGTCATGGCGCAGCGCGGCTGCCCGTCCGAGGACGCCCTCGAGGTGCTGCGCAGCGCGGCCTCGTCACTGTCGATCCCGTTGCGGGAGGTGGCCGAGCGGCTGGTCAGCACGGTCTCCCGACCTCGGGAAACCTGAGCGTCGTTTCACCCGGCCGGCGTCCGGGTAGCACCCTGGACTGACGGCTGATCCGACCCAGGGGGGAATCGATGCAGAGCCGGCTGCGGGTGCAGGGGCATCCCATCCAACCGATGCTGGTGACGTTCCCGTACGGGCTCTTCGTCTGCGCGACCATCTTCGACCTCGCCGACGTGGTCGGCGGTCCGGTCTTCCTCGGTGAGGTCGGCTACTGGACGGCGGTGGCCGCGCTGGCGGCGGCGGCGTTGACCGCGATCGCCGGCATGGTCGACCTGTGGGACGTGCCGCCGGACCGGGTCCGTCGCACCGCGATCACCTTCAACCTGGTCAACGCCGGCATGGCCGGACTGTTCCTGATCTCCTGCCTGGTCCGGGCCGACGCGGCGAACCGGGGCGCGGCCCCCGCGCTGCTGGTGGTCCAGGTGGTCGCGTTGGCGATCGGCGGCGTCGGCGTGCACCTCGGCTCGCGGCTGATGCGGCACTTCGAGTCCGCCGGCGCCGCGGCGCCCGGCTTCGACGGCCTGCGCGGCGTGGACGGCCCCACCGTGGAGGTCGTCCGGCCCCGCCCGTAGGGACGGATGTGTAAGGAGGGGTCCCCTGCTAACGCCTGGTGCATAGCAGGGGACCCCTCCTTACACCTAATCCGGTTGCCGGGCCAAGGGCATCCCGAGGACGCTGGCCCCCATGGTGTCCACGGCAGCGAGCTTCGAGGAACTACTCGCCGACGGCGAGTCCGCCCCGGTCGAGGGGTGGGGGTTCGACTGGCTGGCCGGGCGGGCCACCGAGGAGCGTCCACCCTGGGGGTACGCCCGCCTGGTGGCGGAGCGGATGGCGACCGTCGACGCGGCACTGGACGTCGACACCGGCGGGGGAGAGGTGCTCGCCGAGGTGCCGCGTCCGCCCCGACGGCTGGTGGCGACCGAGGCGTGGCCGCCGAACGTGCCGGTGGCCCGGGAGAATCTGCGTCCCCTCGGCGCGACCGTGGTGGCGGTGTCCCCGGAGGCGCCGCTGCCCTTCGCCGACGGCAGCTTCGACCTGGTGGTCAGCCGGCATCCGGTGCGGACGGACTGGCCGGAGGTGGCGCGGGTGCTGCGGCCGGGCGGCACGTTCCTGTCGCAGCAGATCGGGCCGGGGACGGTACGCGAACTCAGCGAGGCCGTGCTCGGGCCGTTGCCGCCACCGGCGTACCGGCATCCGGAGCAGGAGGTCGCGCAGGCCCGCGCGGCCGGTCTGACCGTGGTGGACCTGCGCGAGGCGACACTGCGGACGGTCTTCCACGACATCGGCGCGGTGGTCTGGTTCCTGCGCAAGGTGGTCTGGACGGTGCCCGGCTTCACCGTGGCGGCGCACCGGCCGGCGCTGGCCCGCCTGCACGCCCGCATCGAGGCTGAGGGGCCCTTCGTCGCGTACGCCCGGCGCTTTCTCGTCGAGGCGACCCGCCCGGCGGCCTGACCCGTCGGCTCAGGCCGTGGGGCGCAGCAGCGTGAGCATCTCCGGCAGGTCGAAGAACTGCGCCGTCTCCACGGCGGACGGATTGCCGCCGTCCGGGTCCGCGCCGGCGCCGAGCAGCGCGCGGACCGCCGTGGCATTCTTGCGGAACACCGCCGCGGCGAGGGCGGTCTGACCCCGGTCGTTGGTACGCGCGTGGTCGGCGCCGCGCTCCAGCAGGGCGGCGACGGTCTCCGGGTGGGCGTGGTACGCCGCCAGGATCAGCAGGGTGTCGCCCCGCTCGTTGGTCAGGTTGACCGGCAGCCCCGCGTCGACGTAACCGGCGAGTTCGGTGGTCGCGCCGTCGCGCGCCAGGTCGAACATCCGGTGCGCGAACTCCAGGGTCTCGGCGTCGAGTTCCTCGCTCACCGGTACAGGTTAGTGGTGGCGTCCCGGCGCCGTGCGGCGCGGTCCGCGCCTGCTTCCCAGAATGTAGGATTACCTACTAAACCTATAGGGTATGCATTCTAGACTGGTCCGGTATCCGCACCGCTGACCGTTCGTGAGGTCCCATGTCTGCTCTGCCCGTCACCGAGCCGGACCTGCTCGCCGTCGCCCGGCGCTGGGCCGCCGACACCGCGAGCTGGCCCGTACCGCTGCGCTTCGACCCGACCACCCGGTGGTACGCCCGACTCGATGCCGACGAGCACCACGAGGTGTGGGCGCTGAGCTGGCTGCCCGGGCAGGGCACCGACCTGCACGACCACGGCGGCTCCTCCGGCGCCTTCCTGGTCGCGGCGGGTGTCCTCACCGAGGAGACGGTCAGCGGCGGGCGGCTGCGCCCGCACCTGCTCGCCGCCGGTTCCGGCCGACGCTTCGGGCCCCGGCACCTGCACGTGGTGACCAACCGGCACGCCGACCCCGCGGTCAGCGTCCACGTCTACCGCCCGGCCCTGAGCCGGATGACCCGCTATCGCCTCGCACACGGCCGGCTGCTCGTCGCCGAGGTGGCCGAGGCCGGCGTGGCATGGTGATCACCCACGCCGCGTCGCCACCCGATCGTGCGCCCGGCCGCGTACCCCTTGGAAGGAACCGATGATGTCGCAGAACCGTTCCGTCGCCGCCCGCTGTCCGGCGTCGGTGCCGCCTCCGGGCTCCCGGGGCATCGACGAGATCCTGGCCGCCGCCCGCACCCGACTCGACCGGCTCGACCCGGAACAGGCCCACGTGGCGCACCGGACCGGCGCCCTGCTGGTCGACATCCGTCCGGCCGCCCAGCGCGCCGCGCACGGCACCGTGCCGGGTTCGCTGATCGTCGAACGCAACGTGCTGGAGTGGCGTTTCGACCCCCGCTGCGCGGCCCGGCTGCCGCAGGCCGTCGGGTACGACGTGCCGGTGGTCGTCATCTGCCAGGAGGGCTACACCTCGTCGCTGGCCGCCGCCGCGCTGCAGGACATCGGCCTGCACCGGGCGACCGACGTGACCGGCGGGTTCGCCGCCTGGCGGATCGCCGGACTGCCCGTGCTCGGACCCACTCCACCCACCAGACCTTCCACCCTCGCGTCCCCGGCGACCGCCGGCCGGGCGTCCCGCTGAACATCCACGCCCACCCGGCGTGGCGGTAGTCCCAGGAGGCCACCATGTCCGTCGTCGCGATCAGCCCGCGCCAGCATCCGCCCGGCCGCACGAACCGCGCCCGACTGGTGCGGCAGCGCACCGGGCCGACCCTGACCATCACCGTCGACCTCGCCTCGGCGGCCGCGAGCCCCCGCCTGAACCGCCTGCTGGAACTGCTTGGCGAACTCGCCGAGTCGGGCGAGGGGCGGGTGTCGGGCGGCGACGGCGGCGAGCGGCCCACCGTGGCGGAGGACCCCCGGACCGTGCAGATCCTCACCGGGCCGCGCCGGGTGCGTCAGGGCGACCGGGACGTCCCGCTGACCCGCATCGAGTACGACCTGTTGCTCTTCCTCGCCGAACGCCCGCGCCGGGTGTTCACCCGGCTCCAGTTGCTCAACTCGGTGTGGGGCTACGACCACGCGGTGGCCCGTACCGTCGACGTGCACGTCCGCCGGTTGCGCGCCAAGCTCGGCGTCGACACGCCGCTGCTGACCACCGTCCACGGTGTGGGGTACCGCCTCGCCGACGACGCCCGGGTGGCCGTCCAGCGGTGAACCCGACGGACCGGTACGGCGTGTCCTGCGACGGGACGCGCCGCACCGGTCTGTCCCGTGCGCGTGACGGTGGTCGGTGCGCGTCGCCGGGCGCGCCAGACCGCGTCACACCATCGGGGGAACGCGAAACCCGACAGCCACCCCCGTATCAGGTCAACTTTACGACTCTGCTGTAATCAACTGGCCTCGTACGCAGAGCGAGCGGTCGGCTCCGATGTGTCGGTCAATTGTCACATTCATGCAACGCGGCCGCCTCTTGACCCTCGCACGGGCGCCGGGAAGCATCGATAAGGCGGCGTCCCGGGGCCGTGGGGAAAGCCCGGACCAGCCAAGGAGGACCATGTCGGTCAGCCCCGCATCGTCGCGCGCCGGATGGCATACGTCCCAGCCCGCGGTGCCCGGTCGCCCGCCCGGCGGTCAGCGACGTCCGGCCAACTCCACCACACCCGTGCTCACCGTCACCCTCTCCATTCCGCTGGTCTGCGAGGAGTCGTTGACGCCGGCCGCCCGGCGGCTGCTGGACGCGGCCCGGGAACTGCTGGAACGCGGCGAGGGGACGATCGTGGCCAGCCCGCCGGTGGTGCCGGAGCGGCGTACCGAGAGCGTTCCCGCCGGACGCGCGCCATCGCGGCAGATCGCCCCGACCATCCCGACCCTGCACATCCTCGCCTCGTCCCGTTCGGTGCTGCGCGACGGTGAGCCGCTGCCGTTGACCCGGCTGGAATTCGACCTGCTGCTGCACCTGGTCGCACACCCCCGCCGGGTGTTCACCCGGCTCCAACTGCTCAACGCCGTCTGGGGCTACGAGCACGCCGGGGTCCGCACCGTGGACGTGCACGTACGCCGGCTGCGCGGCAAGGTCGGCGTCGACGTACCCCTGGTCACCACCGTCTACGGTGTCGGCTACCGGCTCGCCGACGACGCCCGCGTCACCCTCGACCGCACCGCCTGACCCGCCCGGACCTCGACGGCACCGCCGTATCCACCCCGGCCTCGACGGCACCGCCGTATCCACCCGGACCCTCGACCGCACCGCCGTATCCACCCGGACCCTCGACCGCACCGCCGTATCCACCCGGACCCTCGACCGCACGGGAGCCCGCCGGGCGGGTGGCCCGTCACGCCCGACGGTGACCGGGCACGATTGTCGGATGCGTGTGCGTCCGGTCTCACCCGAGTTGCTCGTCGCCGAACTGGCCGAGCGGTTCGCCTCCGCCGAACCGACAGGACGGCTGCGGGTGGCCGTGGACGGCGCTCCCGCCGCCCGCCCCGACGACCTGGCCACCGCCCTGGTCGACCCGCTGCGCGCCCTCGGCCGCCCGGTGCTGCACGTCCGGGCCGAGGACTTCCTCCGCCCCGCCTCGGTACGCCTGGAGCGCGGACGGACCAACCCGGACTCCTACTACGAGGGCTGGGTCGACGAGGCCGGCCTGCGCCGCGAGGTGCTCGACCCGGCCGGGCCGGACGGCACCGGCCGCCTGCTGCCCTCGCTCTGGGACGCCGGGGCCGACCGGGCCAGCCGCGCCGACTACGTCGCCCTGCCGCCCGGCGGGGTGGTGCTGGTCAGCGGCACGTTCCTGCTCGGCGGCGGGCTGCCCTTCGACGTCGTCGTCCACCTCGAACTGTCGCCCGGCGCGCTGAGTCGCCGCACCGCCCCCGACCTGGCCTGGACGCTGCCCGCCTTCGCCCGGTACGCCGACGAGGTCGCCCCCGCCACCTTCGCCGACCTGGTGGTCCGGGCCGACGACGCGCGCCGTCCCGCGATCGTGGAATCCGACGACGACTCGGTTTGACCTGCTGACGGGCTGGGTAATCGCGGGGCTCACGGCGCCCGGGAGTCCTCGACTGGGCGGTATGACCGGGTGGAGACACTTCCGCCCGCGATGATGACGAGGCCCAGGAAAGGCAGGCAGCGATGCTCGTCCACGACACGGTCGGCACGGGCCGATCCCAGGCGGAGATCGACCAGATCCGACTCTCCCTGCAGGCCCGCCACGACGAGCTGTCCGCGGAGTACGAGCAGGCGGTGCAGCAGAGCCACGTGCTGCGGCTGGTCGAGGTGGGCGACACCGCCGGCGACGACCAGGCCGACAGCGGCACCAAGACCGCCGAGCGGGACACCGCGCAGTCACTGCTGCGGACCATCCTCGACCGGCGCGCCCAGTTCGAGCACGCGTTGACGCGTCTCGCCGAGGGCACGTACGGCTTCTGCGAGGGCTGCACCTCGCCGATCCCGGTGGAGCGCCTGGAGATCTTCCCGTCGGCGACCACCTGCGTGACCTGCAAGCAGACCCGCGAGCGCCGGGCCGCCTGAGCCCGCCCACTGCACACCCCACCCACCCCACCCGCACCGGCCCGCGCCTCGCCAGCCCGCGCCGATCATGGAGTTGTGGCTGTCGTTTCGTGGTGACCAACCCCGATTCGTGACTGCCGCGACTCCATGATCGCGTGGAGCGGGTCGCGCTCGTCGCCGGAACTCGGGGTCGAGATCCGGCTCGGCGGCGGGAGGGTGGGTCATCCGGTGGGGGTGAGGGTGGGTCACCCGGCAGGTCGGCAGGCTGGGGTGGACACGGAGAACGGCGACACCGCGGGGGGTGGTGGGCGATGACGGCTCAGGTGGTGCGGCAGCGACGACAGGGCGCGGTGCTGCGGGTCGTCGGCGCGTCCGGCCAGGTCCGGAGCGTGCCACGAGCCGGGAGCAGCCCGGTTCGGTCCCGGAGCGGCCCGACGGGGCCGCCGCGACGGCACGACGACCGACGGTGGGAGACCGACCTACGGGGGTGGACGGATGTCTGAGCGGTTCGAGTCGGCGGTCGAGTCCTCGATGGACAAGACCATCCTGATCCTCAAGGACATCGAGCAGGCGTACGGGTGGCCGAAGGAGCAGCGCAACCAGTCGTACGCGGCGCTGCGCACGGTGCTGCACCTGCTGCGCGACCGGATGCCGGTGCAGGAGAGCGTGGAGTTCTCCGCCCAACTGCCGATGGTGGTGCGCGGCATCTACTTCGAGGGCTGGCAGCCGTCCGACGTGCCGATCAAGCTGAACCGGGACGACTTCCTGTACGAGGTCCGCCAGGGCTTCCCGTACGACGTGCAGGGCGGCCCGGAGCGGGTGGTCCAGGTCGTGCTGGACACCCTGCGCCGGCACATCACCCAGGGCGAGTGGGACGAGGTGAAGGACACCATGCCCGACGACCTGGCCCGGATCATGCCCTGACCCGGGCACTGGCGACACCGGCCCGCCCCACCACGCGTGGAGCGGGCCGGTCGGCTACCACAGGTCGAAGTGGAACACCTCGAACGAGGTGCCGTAGCGCACGCCCAACCGGCTCCCCACCGGCCGCGCGCCGCCCTCCAGGAACTCCTCGGCGTCGAAGCTGCCGTCACCCAACCCGGTCAGGTACGCCTCGTGTGCCTCCAGCGATGCCACCCCCTGCGCGAACGTCTCGGTGGTGTCCACGCCGTGCTCGGCGCGCGGCGACGAGGCCGCCCACACCTGGCGTACCCCGCTCCACGGCTCGACCTCGTCGGTCAGTTGCTCCGGGAAGATCCACCGGTTGCCGGCGTCCCGGACCGCGTCCAGCGTGGCCCGGCCCACCGCGATGTGGTCGGCCTGGTTGAGGGTGACCGCGCCGTCCCAGGTCTCCCGGAAGTTGTTCGTGATGACGATCTCCGGGCGGTGCCGGCGCACCACGGCCGCCAGCTCCCGGCGCAGCGGTACGCCGTACTCCAGGATTCCGTCGGACAGGCCGAGGAAGTCGACGACGTCCACGCCGACCAGCTCCGCCGAGGCGCGCTGCTCCTGCTCGCGTACCGTGCGGGCCTGCTCCGGCGCCATCCCGTCGATGCCCGCCTCGCCGCTGGTCACCAGGCAGTACACCACCTGCTTGCCCTGGGCGGTCCAGCGGGCGATCGCGGCGGCGGCACCGAACTCCAGGTCGTCGGGGTGCGCCACGATCGCCAGCGCCCGCTGCCAGTCCTCGGTCACCGGGGTGAGCGGCGTGTCCATCGGCACCTCCATCCGGTCGGGTCCGTCCATCCTGCCACCGCCACCGCCGTGAACGGCGCGTGTGGGCCGGTTCCGGCGTCTACGGTGGGGTGCAGTGTGGTTAGAGAAGATCGGGCGCGGGGTAACTCCCGCCGCACGACGCACCCGACCAACGGCGGGGGCGGGTTGATCCGAGGGAGCACGATGCCACTCAACGACGATGACATGCAGACCACCAGCGGCGGCGGGCTCGAGGGTCCGGCCGACGGCGGCGCGACCCCGGGCCAGCACGACGGTGGCGCGGACGGCAGTGCCGAGGGTCCGGCCGACGGCGGTGCCACGCCGGGCCAGCACGACGGTGGCGCGGACGGCAGTGCCGAGGGTCCGGCCGACGGCGGCGCGACCCCGGGCCAGCACGACGGTGGCGCCGACGGCGCCGCGCGCTAGGCGATGACGCGACTCGACCCGCCGGGCGGCCACGGCCGCCCGGCGGTCCCGTCCGTACCTGCGGGAGCGGCATCCCGCGAGCCGGCAGCCCCGCACGGTGCCGTCGAGGCGGCGGCCCCCGGCGGGTCGGCGTCGACCGCCGAGGCGGCGTTGGCCCGGTGCGTCAGCGTGGAGGCGGCCAAGTTCGCCGCCGCACACTGGGGGCAGACCCCGCTGCTGTCCCGCGCCGCCGAGCTGCCCAACCCGGCCGGCTTCACCGACCTGCTCAGCCCCGCCGACGCCGACGAGCTGCTCAGTCGGCGCGGTCTGCGTACCCCCTTCCTGCGGGTGGCCAAGGACGGCCAGGTGCTGCCGGCGGCGCGCTACACCGGCGGCGGCGGTGCCGGCGCCGAGATCGGCGACCAGGTCCTGGACGAGAAGGTCATGCGGTTGTACGCGGACGGGGCCACCCTCGTCCTGCAGGGCCTGCACCGCACCTGGCCGGCGCTGATCGACTTCACCCGTGACCTCAGCCTGGCCGTCGGGCAGCCGATGCAGGTCAACGCCTACCTGACACCGGCAGGCAACCAGGGCTTCGCCACCCACTACGACACCCACGACGTGTTCGTGCTCCAGGTCGACGGCCGCAAGCAGTGGCGCATCCACCCGCCGGTGCTGCCCGACCCGCTGGAACGCCAGCAGTGGGGTGGCCGGGCCGACGAGGTCACCGCGACCGCCCAGGGCACACCCGCCCTCGACGTGGTGCTCGAACCGGGAGACGCGCTCTATCTGCCCCGGGGCTGGCTGCACAGCGCCCAGGCCCAGGAGACCAGCTCCCTGCACCTGACCGTCGGCATCCGCGCGTTCACCCGATATGCCTTGGTCGAGGAGTTGCTCGCGCTGGCCGCCGAGGACCGTCGGCTGCGGGCCACGCTGCCGTTCGGCACCGACCTGGCCGACCCGGACGCCATCGAACCAGAGCTGACCGAGACCGTGGAGGCGCTGCGCGACTGGCTGCTGCGGGCCGACCCGGCCGAGGTCGCGGCCCGGCTGCGGCAGCGTGCCTGGCCGGCGTCGCGCCCGGCGCCGCTGCGACCGCTCGCGCAGGCCGCCGCGATCGCCGCGCTGGACGCCGACAGTCGGGTCACCGTCCGCCCCGGGCTGCACCGACAGCTCGACGAGCGGGGCGAGCAGGTGGTGCTGCGGCTGTTCGACCGCACCGTCACGCTGCCCGCGCAGTGCGCCGCCGCGCTGCGGGCCCTGCTCGCCGGGCCGGTCGTCCGGGTCGGTGACCTGCCCGGCCTCGACGACGACGCCGACCGCCTCACGCTCACCCGGCGACTGCTGCGTGAGGCCGTACTCGTCCCCGCCTGACCTCCGGACTCGTACCCACCCGACGGCATCGGCCCGGCACCGCGCGGTGCCGGGCCGGTCCGTGCGGTCCCGGGTCCGGTCCGTGCTCTGCCCTGTCGGGTCCGTGCCGGGCCCGGGTGCGGCGATGAGGGCAGCGGGCCAGGTCACGGCGCGGCGGACGGACGTCGGCCGACTCAGGTCACGATCAGCAGGAGCAGCGTGGTGACCAGGCCGGCGGCCACCACCACGATCACCGGGCGTGGGCTCAGCACCGCGTGCCGCCGGTCGGCGATCACGCGGGCCGGCACCAGCCCGATCACCGGGCCGAGCAGCGTCACCACCAGCGCCAGCACCGGCAGACCCACGGACAGCTCACCGTCGGCCCGCCCGCCCAGCGCGCGGGCACCCGCCCCCAGCGCGTACGCGAGCACCCCGCCGACCACCCCGCAGAGCGCCAGCAGCGGGTTCACGCTGTTCGGCAGCTCGCCCGGCTGGCGGGTGCGGCGCAGCAGGTCCCGCGCGGCGTCCAGCAGCGGCATCGGATCGCCGGTGGCGTCCTGCGTCGGCGCCGGGGGTGTGCCCGCCCGCCGCCCGCCGCCACCCAGCCGGCTGTTCAGCTCCTGCCACAGCATCGCCGTCTCGGAGTCCACCAGATCCTGGGACTCGCGGGCCGCGGCCAGTTCCCGCTCGGCCCGGTTGACCTCGTCGGCGGACTCGGCCACCGCCCGGTCGGCCGCCGCGCACTGCTGGGCGTACCAGGCGTTCGCCTCGGCGCGTTGTTCCTGCACCCGCGCGGTCAGCTCGGCGAGCCGCCGCAGCTGGGCGGCGTAGGTCTCGCTGGTCACCGGTTCGTTCATCGGGCCGGTCCGTAGGGAATGATGGTCTGCCCGGTGCGGTGCACCGCCCGGTCGAAGAAGAGTCCCCGCCACGGCCGGGGATACCAGTCCGGTCCGCCGCTGCCGGGGTACAACGGCCCGCTCAGGTCCCCGCCGTGGGTGTCCAGGGCAACCCAGGCACCGATCTGGTCGGTGCGGGCGCCGGTGCCACCCAGGTCGACCTTCATCCGCGCCACCCCCCGCCACCAGGCGAGCACGTGGGTACGCCGCTCCGGGCCGTCGTGCAGGATCCGGCGCAGGTGTTCCAGCCCGGTGGATCTGCCGGCCCGCGCGGCGAGCGCGCCCGAGGCCGCGTCGACGGCGAAGAGCAGCAGGTAGTGCGGCCCGCCCCCGCTGCCCGGCCCACCGAGCCCCTCGGCGGTCTCGGCCATCAGCTCGGCCACCGTCTCCTCGTCGTACCAGGCGGCGTCGTCGGCGAGGTCCTCGTAGAGCGCCCTGGCCGCCGGGTCGGCGTCCGGATCCAGGCAGGCGATGGAGAACCGGGCGGTGCCGGGCCGGTGCTGCCGGGCCAGCGAGCGGGCCGCCGCGTCCAGCACCGCACACGCCTCGTCGATCCGGGTACCCAGCACCGCCAGGTTGCGGCCCGGTGCACGGGGCAGCCGCAGCGCCGCCGACCGGGCCTGCACGTCGATGATCTCGCCGAGCAGCGCGACCGGGCCGCGCGGCGTACCCGCCTCCGGCGGGGTCAGCGCCCGGAAGTCCGGTGCCTCGGCCAGTCGGGGGATCGCGTCACCGTCGAAGAGACGGGCCGGTGCCGCCTCGGCCGGGCGCATCCGCCACAGCCGGTGCTGCAACTCGCTCCAGGTCTCCCACTCGCTGGCCGACGGGATCCGGGCCACCTCGTTGCCCTCCGGCAGCCCCGACTCGGCGTTGACCACCGCGTGGAACTTCGGCAGTGACTGCGCGGCGTCGTTGCGTTCGGCGAGGATGCGCAGCGCCTTGGGCAGCGCGATGCGCAGGGTGAACTGGGCGACCAGCGCCGGACGGCCCCACAGTGCCTCGATGCCGCGTACGTCCTGCGACGCCAGCACCAGGTGGATGCCCTGCGAGCGGCCCCGCCGGGCCAGGTCCTCCAGCAGGTCGGCCGCCTCCCGGGCCACCGCGTCCCGGCCCGCCAGCAGCATCTGGAACTCGTCGACCACCGCGACGATCCGGGGCCAGTGCCCGGTCGGGTCCACCGCGCGGAGTTCGGCCAGCTTGGTGACCTCGTGCTTCTTCGCCGCGTCGGCGCGTCGGCGCAGCTCCTCGGCGAGGAAGCGCAGCAACGCCAGGCCGAACTCACGGTCGGTGTTGACGTTGATGCCGACCAGACGCATGTGCGGCAGCCAGCTCGGGTCCCGCCGTCCCTTGGCGAACCGGGCGAAGGACACCCCCTCCTTGAAGTCCAGGAGATAGAACTCCAGTTCGGCGGGGGAGTAGCGGGCGGCGAGCGCGCCGATCCAGGCGAAGATCAGATTGGTCTTGCCGGTGCCGGACGGGCCACCGATCAACGCGTGCGGCGGGTAGTCGCCGAGGGTCAGCAGCACCGGTCTGCCCTGCGGTCCCTCGCCGATCGGGGCGGTCAACCCGGTCGCCGAGTCCTCCCGCCACATCTGCTCCGGCGGCGGCAACAGATCGGTGAAGGGGGTGGGTGCCGGGCCGGCGCTGACCACCGAGGCGATCTGCCGGCAGGTCTCGGTGACCAGGGTGGCCGGCGGCGGCGGGTCGAGGCGTACCGGCAGGGTGCCGACCCGGGCGCCGTCGGCGGTGACCACGATCCGGGTCAGCGCCGCGTCGTCGGGCAGCGGCACCCCGCGCACGATCAGGTGGACGCCGCAGGCCACCCCGGCGCGTACCACCCGGTCGAGCTGGCCGCGCTCGTGCCGGGACAGTTCGTCGCCGCCGAGCAACACCGCCACCCGCCACGGCTCCGGCCGCCGTCCGGTCGCGGCGGCCAGTTCGCGCAGCGAGGCGTGCTCACCGGCGAGCACCGTCTCGTTGATCCGGCGGATCTGCTCCACCAGGTCGTCGAGCAACCGGCCCAGGCCACCCGGGCCGACGAAGGTGAGCAGCCCGGCGGTGCCCAGCGGGGCGAACCCGGCGAGCCCGCCGCCGAGCTGGTCCGGGTCGTAGCCGACCACCCGGACGGTGCCGGGCGCGGCCCGGCCAAGGCTGCGCAGCAGCAGTGCCGACACCACCGCGGCGCAGCCGTCCGGATCGCCGTCGAGCGCGACGTGCCCGCCGTCGAGCAGCGACACCAGCGCCGGCACCGGCTCGGTGTCGGGCAGCCGGACGGTGCCCACGCGGGTGGCGCCCGGCGGCTCGCCCCGGGTGGCGGGGGTGGGTCGCCACCCCGGCCAGTCCGCCGACCCGGCACCCGGTGCCTCCCGGGTCGCCGCCTCGGCGGCCCGCCGGGCCAGGGCGGCCAGCCGCGAGGCGTGCCGGGCGTCGATCTCGGCGAGCCGCTTGTCCCGTTCGGCACCCACCCGTTCCGGTACGCCGACCGCCGCGCGCCGGACGCGTACCGCCCGGTCGCGGGCGGCGGCCAGCGTCGTCTGGGCCGTGGCGGACCGGGTGCGGGACGCGCCGAGTGCCTCGGCGAGCAGTTCCCGGACCCGGGCGACCAGCTGGCTGCGCCGGTCAGCCATCGACACCGTGTCCCGGTCGGCGCGGACCCGCCCCGCCGAACGGCCGCGCGCCGGGTGTGCCCGCGCCCGAACCGCCCTTCGCGGTGGTGCGGGGTGCGTCGCCGGCGTGAGGAGGGGACCCCTTTACTACCTGAGGCGTTAACAGGGGGCCCTTCCTTTCATCGCCGTCGGCGGGCAGGTCGCGGCCGAGTCGGTCGAGCAGGACGCCGGTGAGCACCCCGGCGGTGACCGCCGGGTCGGCGGCGTGCGGCTGCTCGTCCTCGCCCCGACGCGGCGGAGGCATCCGGCAGACCCGGGTCAGCAGCGTGTCCAGCACCGGGGCGGGCAGGCCGGGCAGCAGGTCCCGGACCCGGCCGTCCAGCTCGCGCCGCAGCCGGGACAGGTCGTCGCCGCGCGGCGGATGGCCGAGCAGCTCGGCGGCGAGGTCGCGCAGCATCGGCGGGGCCACCGCGGCCAGCCCCAGGCCGACGTCGGCGTGCGCGCCGCGCAGGTCACGGTGCAGCCGGTCGCGGTCGCCGGAGCGGACCCCGCGAACCACCCGGCGCAGCAGTTCCTGGGAGTCGGCGATGCGCTCGTCGGGTTCCTCGGCCGGGCCCTCGCGGCCGCCGGTCAGCTCCGCCACACGCACCGACCACCAGCGGCGCAGCCGCACCTCACCGGCGGCCTCCGGGGCGTCGGCCACCGGCTCGGCGGCCCGGGGGGCGTCGTGGGCCGGGCGACGCTCCTGGTCACCGACCGGCGGCGGCGCGGCACCGTCGGGGGCCAGCCCGATCGCGGCCAGGTACGCGGTGAGCTGCTCCTGGGCGACGCGCAGCGCGTACCCGGCGGTCTCGGCGTGCTCGGTCGCGGCGGAGAGCTCCGGCACGCCCAACGGGTTGGCCGACTCCTGCCGCACCCAGCGCAGCCGTTCGGTGGCCAGCCCGAACTTCTCCAGCGCCTGCCCGAGCAGTCCCATGGGCAGGTCCTCGGCAGCGGCCCGGACCTGTGCGCCGACGTCCTCGACGATGGACACGCCCGCCCCTACAGCGTCGCGACGTACTGCTGGGCCTGCTCGACCGCGACGAGCGTCGCGGCGAGGCACTCCTCCAACTCCTGGCTGGCCTGCGTCAACGACGCCTGAGCCGCCTCGACGGTGGTGTGGCCGCTGCCCTCCAGGGCGCCCGCCAGCGTCTGTTGCGCCTCGGCCAGTTTCTCGCCGGCGGCCTGCACGGCGCTCTGGCCGTCACCGATCTGCTGAAGCGCGACATCGATGGCTGCCTTGAGCTCGGCGACGCTCGCCACGCGGAACCTCCTGGGGGCGGGGAGGACTCCATTAGAGCCTATGCCGGTCGGGGGACGAACATACCCTGTCAGTGTTGCTGCCCTACTGACCGGTTGTCGACCGCAGGCGCGGCGAGTCCGATTCGTGGGACCCGAGGTCGGAGGGTCACGCAGGGCGACCGGCGCCCGCCCGGTCAGCCGCGCAGCCAGCGGGGGCCGTACACCTCCGCGCCGAGCGCGGTCACCCGGTCCCGCAGCGCCCGATCGGCGGTGACCACCACCCGGCGCCGTTGACCGGCCTCGGCGACCAGCTCGACCACGGCGTCGTCGCCGGAGCCGTCGGCCGCGACCACCCGGACCCCGTCGACGCCGGGTACGTCCCGCGCGGCGCCCTCCACCACCAGCACCACCTCGACCGGTGGGGACACCTCCGGCGGTACGCCGCGTCCGCCCACCGGGGCCAGCGTGTCCCGTAGTCGGGCGGTGGCGCCGGCCCGGTCCCGCCACCAGCCGTCCGGGCGGGACCCGACGACGTTGGCGGCGTCCACGATCAGCAGCGGGGTCGACTCCATCCGCCCACCCTGCCATCCACCCGACCGCCCTGCGGTGCGGCACGCCCGACCGGGTGCCGTCCCGGCCGGTGCCCGTCGGTGGCGTTTGTCCGGCCTGGGGCCGGGTAGCCCGTGCCGACCGTCTCGCGCCGACCGCGGAGGACAGAGATGATGGGACCCGGCGACTTCGGCTCCGACCCGTGGGACGAGTTCCTGGCGCGGTACTTCGGTCGGGGCGAGGGCGGGCGACGCCCCGCGCACCGGGTCGACATCACCCGGCTGATGACCGCCGACGCCCGGGAGATGCTCGCCGACGCGGCACGCCGGGCCGCCCAGAAGCAGAGCAGCGACCTGGACACCGACCACCTGCTGTGGGCGGCGTTGCAACGCGAGCCGCTGCGGGACCTGGTCCGCCGGGCCGGCGCGGACCCGGACACCCTGCTCAACGCGCTGGGTGGACGTGCCGACGGCGCCCCGCAGGGCGACGTGCCACCCAACCTGTCGCTCACCCCGGCGGCGAAACGGGCGCTGCTCGACGCCCACCAGCTCTCCCGGGCGATGGGGGCGAACTACATCGGCCCCGAGCACATCCTGATGGCGTTGCCGCTCAACCCGGAGTCGCCGGCCGGCCGGATGCTCGCCGCCGGGCGGATCCAGCCGGAGTCGTTGCAGGCCGCCAACGCCGAACGCGGACCGATGACCAACCCGCGCCCGGACCGGGGCACGCCCACCCTCGACCAGTACGGCCAGGACCTCACCGACCTGGCCCGCAACGACCAGATCGACCCGGTGATCGGGCGTGCCGACGAGATCGAGCAGGCGGTGGAGATCCTGTCCCGGCGGACCAAGAACAACCCGGTCCTGATCGGCGAGGCGGGCGTCGGCAAGACCGCGATCGTGGAGGGCCTGGCCGAACGGATCTGCGACGGCGACGTGCCGCAGACCCTGCTCGGCAAGCGGGTCGTCCAGCTCGACCTGGCCGGGCTGGTCGCCGGCACCCGTTATCGGGGCGACTTCGAGGAACGCCTGAAGAAGGTGATCGACGAGATCCGGGCGCACCGCGACGAGCTGATCATCTTCCTGGACGAGATCCACACCCTGGTCGGCGCGGGCGGCGCCGGCAGCGAGGGCGGGATGGACGCGTCCAACATGCTCAAGCCCGCCCTGGCGCGGGGCGAGTTGCGGGTGATCGGCGCGACCACGCTGGACGAGTACCGCCGCAGCATCGAGAAGGACGCCGCGCTGGCCCGACGGTTCCAGCCGGTCTTCGTGCCGGAGCCCACCGTCGAGGACACCGTCTCCATCCTGCGCGGGCTGCGGGACCGCTACGAGGCCCACCACCAGGTGCGGTTCACCGACGAGGCGCTGGTCACCGCCACCGAGCTGTCCGACCGGTACGTCACCGACCGCTTCCTGCCGGACAAGGCGATCGACCTGATCGACCAGGCCGGCGCGCGCGTCCGGTTGCGGACCCGCACCCCCGCCGCCGACGTCCGCGACCTGGAGCAGCAGCTCGAGGAGGTACGCCGGGACAAGGAGCAGGCCGTCGCCGACGAACAGTACGAGCGCGCCTCCACGCTGCGCGACCGGGTCTCCGACCTGGAACGGCAGGTGCAGCGCGCCCGGGGTGAGGACGGCTCCGACAACCAGGTGCCCGAGGTGGGGCCGGACGAGATCGCCGAGGTGGTCTCCCGGGCCACCGGCATCCCGGCCAGCCAGCTCACCGAGGAGGAACGGGACCGGCTGCTGCGCCTGGAGGGCCAACTGCACGAGAAGGTCGTCGGGCAGGACGACGCCGTCGGGGCGGTCGCCGAGGCGGTGCGCCGCTCCCGGACCGGGCTGGCCGACCCGAACCGGCCGATGGGCAGTTTCCTGTTCCTCGGTCCCACCGGCGTGGGCAAGACCGAACTGGGGCGGGCCCTGGCCGAGGCGCTGTTCGGTGAGGCCGACCGGATGGTCCGGGTGGACATGAGCGAGTTCCAGGAACGGCACACGGTCAGCCGGTTGGTCGGTGCCCCGCCCGGCTACGTCGGGTACGAGGAGGCCGGTCAGCTCACCGAGGCGGTGCGCCGCCGCCCGTACGCGGTGGTGCTGCTGGACGAGATCGAGAAGGCCCACCCCGACGTGTTCAACATCCTGTTGCAGGTGCTGGACGACGGACGGCTCACCGACAGCCAGGGGCGCACGGTCAACTTCAAGAACACCGTCCTGATCATGACGAGCAACCTGGGCTCGGAGCTGATCACCGGCAGCCAACGGTCGGTCGGCTTCGGGTCGGGCGCGCCCGGCAGCGAACAGGAGAGCGACGAGCTGCGGGAGCGGCTGATGCGTCGGCTCCAGGAGAACTTCCGGCCGGAGTTCCTCAACCGCATCGACGAGGTGATCATCTTCCGCCGGTTGGAGGCCGAGCAGTTGCGGCAGATCACCGGACTGCTGCTGGAGGAGACCCGGCGGCGGCTACACGCCCAGGACATCGAGGTGGACTTCACCACCGCCGGAGTGGACTGGCTGGCCGAGCACGGCTACCAGCCGGAGTTCGGCGCCCGCCCGCTGCGCCGGGTGATCCAGCGGGAGGTGGACAACCACCTGTCCCGGATGCTGCTGGAGCAGCAGCTCTCGCCCGGGCAGCGGGTCACCGTGGACGCCCGGGACGGCCGGCTCGTCTTCGACGTGGCCGCCGGCGCACGCGGGCACGCCACCGCCTCCACCACCCACCCCCGCTGACGCAGACGACCGGAGAGGGGCAGGCGATGACGGAACCGGACGAGGCCCGGGACGACGAACGCAGCGACCCGATCCTGGCGCCGCCGACCGCCAACCCGAGCCGGGTGCAGGTGCCGGCGGAGGGGCTGGGCGGGCAGACCGACGAGGGGCATCCGGACGACGCCGGGTCGCGGCCCGGAGAGGAGGCGTGATGGTACGCGAGCAGCGGCTCGACCCCGAGGTGGAGGTGCTCTGGGAGGACTTCCACGCCGAGGTCAACGTGCCCTCCGAACAGCTTCGGCAGTGGCTGCTGACCCGGGGCTCCGGCGAGGAGGCGTTCGGCCCGGACCCGGACCTGAACCTGCCCGAGCCGGGCCGGCAGATCCTCGCCGTGCTGCGCAAACGCAAGGTGGACCTGACACCCGAGGACGTCGGGGTGATGCGGGAGGCGGTCGAACGGATCCGGTCGCTGACCGCAGAGAAGCCGCGCCGGGGCAACGCCGACGACGAGTGGCGGCACTCCCTGCTCGACCTCGGGCACGACGTGCTCGTCGAACGCTGAACCGCGCCCGCTCGCACCGGCGCCTGCGGTGCAAGGAGGGGTCCCCTGCTAACGCCTCGTGTATAGCAGGGGACCCCTCCTTGCACGCGGCACCGCCGGCCGGGCCGTACGGTCACGCCCGGCCCGGCCGACGGCTACTCGCTCTCCAGACTGCCGATGGTCAGGCCGACGGCCTCACCGGCGGCCTGCCGCTCGGCGCGGGTCTGCTCCTCACGGGTGATCAGGTTGGCGTACTCGGCCAGGTCCGCCGGGTCGGGCACCTCCGGCACCCGGCGCAGGAACGCTTCCACCTCCCGAACGGCGGCGGTGTGCGCGGCGGCGGCCCGGCGCAGCACCTCACGGTCGTCGGCGGCGGGATAGAGGTCGGTCATGCCCGCCGCTTACCCGCCGTCGGCCGGTTCGCACCCGCCCTCAGGCGCTTCGCAGTCCCCGGTCCGCCGTCGCCGCCGTCCGGCGTACCCCGAAGGCCGGATTGCCGAGCAGCCAGGCCAGGTACGCCGGATGCGGCGCCAGCGCGTCCGTGTACGCCACCAGCGCCGTCTCCAGCACCAGTTCGGCCATCCGGGCGGCGGGGGACTCCGGGTGCCAGCCCAGCATCAGTCGCCAGCGCAGCGGAGTGCCGACCAGCCGCCGGGTCACCAGGCCCGCCACCGGCCGGAACGTGGCCTGGCACAACGCCACCGCCTCCCCGGCGTCCACCAGGTCGATGCAGCCGCGGACGTCGGCCTCGTACAGCTTGCGCGGGGTGAAGCCGGCCCGGGCGCAGGCGGCGGCGAAACAGTCGCCGAAGCACCCGTCGCCCGGTGCGGCCACCCACTGCTCGTGCCGCAGCTCGGCCAGCGCCACCTCGCTGCGGCCGGCCAGCGGATGGGTCTCCGGCAGCAGCACCATCACCGGGTCGACGGCCACCTCCCGCCAGCTCAGTCCGTAGTCCGCCGACGGGGTGGAGTCGCCGCAGACCCCGGTCAACGCGTAGTCCAACCGTCCGCCCGCGACCAGTTGCGCCAGCTCGTCGACCGACCAGGACGCGTACGTGGTGATCTGGGCCTGTGGTTGCTCGGCGGCGAGCCGGTGCACCAGCCGGCCCAGGATCGGGCTGTTCACCCCGCCGAAGCGGTAGCGGCGCGGGGCGTCGACCGCCCCGGCGAGCCGCGCCGCCTCGTCCTGGAGCCCCTTCATCGCCGGCAGCAGCACCCGCGCCCGGGCGAGCACCAGCTCACCGAGTGCGGTGGGTCGGGCGCCGCGCCGGTCCCGTTCGAACAGCGGCCCGCCGAGGGTCCGTTCGATGCGCTGGAGCTGGGCGGTCAACGCCGGCTGCGCCAGCCCGAGCGTGGAGGCCGCCTTCGTCACGCTGCCCGTCTCGGCGATCGCACAGACCACCCGCAGGTGCCGCAACTCCAGATTCATAGCGTGACGGTAGGGCCACGGAGCATCCGGCGGAAGGGCCCGGACGGATCAACGACCATGAACATGTCGCTGGTGACTCAGCGTGGCGGCGGCTCCGCGACCTCGCTCAGTTGGGTGTGACGGCCGGTGACCGCGTCCCGGAACTTGTCGACCAGCGCCACCGCCGGCTCGACGATGCGGTTCCACGGGGGAGTGTGCGGGATCCCCGGGTGCGGGCGGGTCGGCGCGGCCTCCTCGGCGATCTCCAACCGGTTGCCGAGCCGGATCAGCTCCTCCTCGGTGGCCGCCGCGCAGAGCCGCTGCACCAGGGCGTCGACCGCCGTCACGTGCGCGTCGAGCAGATCGGCCACCATCGGCAGGCGGTCGTCGTCCAGCCCGCGCAACGCCATCAGCAGCGCGGCGTCACCGGCCAGGACGTCGGCGACCGGCTGGTTGACGTCGCCCAACGCCTGCCGGATGGCGGGCAGCAGGCACTGCTCCTCAGCCGCCAGGTGCCGGGAGAGCGCCGCGACCAGGATCTCCCGGCCGTGCGCGGGATCCGGGCCGGGCTCGACCAGTCGCCGGGTCAGGCTCAGCAGCTGCTGGTGTTCGTCGGCGATGGTGGCGGCGATGCTCTGCCCGGCGGGCTGGTAACCGTCGCCGGTCGACGGTGGCAGCGGCGGCAGGTGGACGGACACGGTCCCTCCTCGGGCTGGGCAGGCGGAGCGCCGATGATATGGCACTCGGACGCGCGCGCAGTACCCGCACTCACCCGGGCGGAAACCGCAGGCTGGTATGAAGGGGCGATGACGAGCGACGCGCACCCCGCCTTCCCCGCGCCGACCGACGAGGTCGTCGACCTCTGCCGGGACCTGTTGCGCATCGACACCACCAACACCGGCGAGAACGCGACCAGCGTCGGAGAGCGCCTCGCCGCCGAGTACGTCGCCGAGAAGCTGGCCGAGGTCGGCATCACCCCCGAGATCCACGAGTCCGCCCCCGGGCGGGCCAACGTGATCGCCCGGATCCCCGGCGCCGACCCGAGCCGGGGCGCGCTGCTGGTGCACGGCCACCTGGACGTGGTGCCGGCCGACGCCGACGAGTGGTCGGTGCACCCCTTCTCCGGCGAGCTGCGCGACGGCTACCTGTGGGGCCGGGGCGCCATCGACATGAAGGACTTCGACGCGATGGTGCTCGCCGTGGTCCGCCACTGGCAGCGCACCGGCGTCCGCCCGCCGCGCGACATCGTGCTCGCGTACACCGCCGACGAGGAGGCCGGCAGCGAGTACGGCGCGCACTACCTCGTCACCCGGCACCGGGAGCTGTTCGACGGGTGCACCGAGGGTATCGGCGAGGTCGGCGGCTTCTCGTACACGGTGGACGAGTCGCAGCGGCTCTATCTGATCGAGACCGCGCAGAAGGGCATCGACTGGCTGCGGCTGCACGCCAAGGGGCGGCCCGGGCACGGCTCGATGGTGCACGACGACAACGCGGTGACCGCGCTGGCCGAGGCGGTGGCCCGGATCGGTCGGCACCGCTTCCCGGTGGTGGTCACCGACACCGTGCGGGCCTTCCTGGAGGAGGTCTCCGAGGTGCTCGGCATCGAGCTGGACCCGGACGACCCGGAGACCGCCATCGCCAAGCTCGGCCCGATCGCGAACATCATCGGCGCCACCATCCGCAACACCGCCAACCCGACGCGGCTCGCCGCCGGCTACAAGGACAACGTCATCCCCGGCCGGGCCAGCGCCACCATCGACTGCCGCAGCCTGCCCGGCCAGTCCGAGCTGCTGGAACGGCAGCTGCGCGAGCTGGTCGGCCCGGACATCGCCATCGAGTACGTGCAACGCCAGCCCGCCCTGGAGACCACCTTCGACGGCGACCTGGTCGAGGCGATGTCCGCCGCGCTGCGCGCCGAGGACCCGGGAGCCCGGCCGGTGCCGTACATGCTCTCCGGCGGTACGGACGCGAAGGCGTTCGCGCAGATCGGCGTCCGGTGTTTCGGGTTCGCGCCGCTGCGACTGCCGGCCGACCTGAACTTCTCCGCGCTGTTCCATGGCATCGACGAGCGGGTACCGGTGGACGGACTACAGTTCGGCGTGCGGGTTCTCGACCGGTTCCTGCGCACCAGTTAGTAACGTGAGAGGGACGCCTCATGACCGACCAGCACGGTGAGCTGGAAGCCGCACTCGAGCGCGTGATCGAAGCGGCCCGCCACCACCTGGCCGCCGTCCGCGCCGCCGAGGGCCGGATCGACGACGACGACGTCTGGCAGGCGTACGTCGGGTTGAACAACGCGTCGTACGCCTACGACGAGCAACTCATGGACGCCTTCGGCGAGGTGACCCCGTGGGACGTCGAGTCGATCGACCCGAACGAGGCCGACCAGCGTTTCGGTGGCGCCGAAGGTGTGGAGCCGACCGACCCGCACCCGCAGGTGATCTCGGTACGCCAGCGCCGCGACTACCGTGTGCCCAGCGTCTCCGCGCTGATCCGGGTGGCCGAGGCGGCCCGCCGCGAGGGCGCCCCCGGCGAGGACCAGGTGCCGCCGGTGGAGGGTGTCGGCGAGGCGGTGCTGGAGCTGCTGCAGAGCGGTGACGGGTCGCTCGGCGCCCTCGACGTGCCGGAGCTGGAGCCGCTCGACGGCGTGGTCATGGTCAGCGAGGTCGGCACCCCGGTCGACCTGGAGTCGTTCGACGACGACGACCCGGTGGGCCCGTTCCAGCCGGCGGCCGACGACCGGCTGGTCGGCCGGCTCGACGAGCACCCGTTCATGGAGCTCGGCGACGAGCACGACCACGTGCACTGACGTCGACCCGGGCGGTGGTGGGTACGTCTGTTGTCGCCGCAGCGGCAACAGATCTACCCACCGCCGGGTGGGGACGGGTCAGTAGGAGAGGCCGGGCTGCGGGGAGCCGTTGGCCACGCGGCGGCGCAGCACCACCTGGCGGGTGCCGTCGCGGTACAACTGCACCCGGGCCAGCTCCCACCCGCTGAACTCGGCCTGGATCGCCAGTTGCGCGGCGGCGGCCAACCGGTCGACGTTCGGCGGTAGGCGCAGCGGCGCGTACTCGTAGTCCATGGGCCCTATGCTGCCCATTCGGAGCCGCCGTGCGCCACCCTCCGGGCAGTTCGGCGGGTCACCCGTCGCGTTCGGGGTAGCCGACCTCCAGGGCCGAGACGTCGTCCAGCGCCGTGGTGATCTCCTCGGGCAGGGTCATCCGCTCCACCTGGAGGGCGCCGAGCAGTTGCCCGGACGTCCGGGCGCCGAGGATCGGCGCGGTCACGCCGGGCCGGTCCCGGATCCAGGCCAGCGCCACCTCCAACGGGGAGACCCCGAGGCCACCGGCGGCGGTGGCGACCGCCTCCACGATGCTGGAGCAGCGCGGCTCCAGGTAGGTGGAGACGAAACGCTCGAAATGGGGCGACACCGCCCGCGAGTCCGCCGGCCGGCCGTGCCGGTACTTGCCGGTGAGCACCCCACGACCCAGGGGTGACCACGGCAGCACGCCCAGACCGAGCGCCTCGCAGGCAGGCAGCACCTCGCGCTCGACCCCGCGTTCCAGCAGGGAGTACTCCACCTGCGCGGCGACCACCGGGGCACGTCCGGGCCAGGCCGTCTGCCAGGCCGCCGCCCGGGCGGTCTGCCAGCCGGAGAAGTTCGACACGCCGACGTAGCGGACCCGGCCGCTGGCCACCGCGTGGTCGAGCGCGGCCAGGGTCTCCTCCAGCGGGGTGGCCGGGTCGTAGCCGTGCACCTGGAAAAGGTCGACGTGGTCGGTGCCCAGCCGTCGCAACGAGGCGTCGAGCGTGCGCAGCAGGTGCCCCCGGGAGCCGTCGCGACGGCGGGGGCCACCCGGACGCAACCCCGCCTTGGTGGCGATGAGCAGCTCGTCGCGGGGCACCAGACCACCCAGCAGCGAGCCGATCACCGACTCGGCGTCGCCGTCGCCGTACACGTCGGCGGTGTCGATCAGGTTGCCACCCGCGTCGAGGTAACTCTTCAGTTGCGCAGCGGCGTCGTCGGCGTCGGTGTCCCGGCCCCAGGTCATGGTGCCGAGCGCGAGCCGGGAAACCGCCAGCCCGCTTCGGCCGAGCGGTCGCTGTTGCATGGGTGAACCTTATTTCGAACGAGGGCCGAACCGATATCCTCGCTCCCGTCGAGTCTGCCCAGACGCATGGCGATTCGGGTGAGCCGGTGATCGTCGCTTCCGGCGGCATTGCGTAACCTGATGCGACTGCGGATGGGGGAGGACTCTGTGCGACTCGGGCTAAACCTCGGATACCAGACAGCCTGGAGCACGCCGGCGGATCATCTGGCCATGGCTCAGGAGGCGGACCGACTCGGCTACTCGGTGGTGTGGGCGGCGGAGGCGTACGGCTCCGACTCGCCGAGCATGCTCTCCTGGATGGCCGGACAGACCGAGCGGATAGACATCGGCAGCGCGGTGATGCAGATCCCGGCCCGTACGCCCGCGATGACCGCGATGACCGCGGCGACCCTCGACGCGCTCTCCGGCGGCCGCTTCCGGCTCGGCCTGGGCGTCTCCGGCCCGCAGGTCTCCGAGGGCTGGCACGGCGTACGGTTCGGCAAGCCGCTGGCCCGGACCCGGGAGTACGTGGACATCGTGAAGCTGGCGGTGGCCCGCAAGGAGGTCGCCTACGACGGCGAGTTCTACCAGCTTCCGCTGCCCGACGGTCCCGGCAAGGCGCTGCGGCTGGGTTTCCATCCGCCGCGTGAGCACATCCCGATCTACCTCGCCGCCGTCGGTCCGAAGAACCTGGAGCTGGCCGGCGAGATCGCCGACGGCTGGCTGGCCGTCTTCTACGCCCCCGAGTTCGCCGAGGAGCAACTCGCGGCGGTACGCGCCGGCCGGGCCAAGGTCGGCAAGGAGCTGGCCGGCTTCGACGTGGTGCCCTCCGTGCCGGTCGTGGTCGGCGACGACGTCGACTCCTGCGCTCAGCTGGTGCGCTGGTATGCCGCCCTCTACGTGGGCGGGATGGGCAGCCGCCAGCAGAACTTCTACAACCAGTTGGCGACCCGGATGGGGTACGGCGACGCCGCCCGGGAGGTGCAGGACCTCTACCTGGCCAAGCGGCAGCGCGACGCGGCGGCCGCGGTGCCGCTGGAGTTCATCGACCGGACCTCGCTGCTCGGCCCCAAGGAGCGGATCGCCGAGCGGATGCGCCAGTACGCCGAGTCCGGCGTCACCACCCTGTCGATCACCCTGTTCGCCGGCGACCGGGACAGCGGGGTGCAGACCCTGCGTACCGTCGCCGAGGCGCTGGAACTCTCGGGAGTCGGGGAGTGACCTGGATCGAAGCCATCGTCCTGGGCATCGTCCAGGGCCTGACCGAGTTCCTTCCGGTCAGCTCGTCGGGGCACCTGCGGATCACCTCGGCGATCTTCTTCGACCGTGACGCAGGGGCGTCGTTCACCGCGGTCACCCAGCTCGGCACCGAAGCGGCCGTGCTGCTCTACTTCGCCAAGGACATCTGGCGCATCGGCCGTACCTGGACGGTCGGGATCTGGGACAAGTCCGTACGCTCCAGCCTCGACTACCGGATGGGCTGGTACGTCATCGTCGGCTCGATCCCGATCGGGGCGCTCGGTTTCCTGTTCAAGGACCAGATCCGGGAGACCGCCCGGAACCTGTGGGTGGTGGCCACCACCCTGATCGTGTTCGCGTTCGTGCTCGCCTTCGCCGAGTACTGGGGTCGGCAGACCCGGACGTTGAAGGACTTCCGGATGCGCGACGGTGTGGTGATGGGCTTCGCCCAGGCGATGGCGCTGATCCCCGGCGTGTCCCGGTCCGGTGCGACGTTGACCTTCGGCCTGTTCCTCAACCTGACCCGGGAGACGGCGGCCCGCTACTCGTTCCTGCTGGCCATCCCGGCCGTGGTGATGTCCGGGATCTTCAGCCTCGGGGACGTCTTCGAACCGGCGGCCCCGGGCACCTCGGCGCCCACCGTCGCGCAGATGGTGGTCGCCACGCTCATCGCCTTCGTCGTCGGGTACGCGGCCATCGCCTGGCTGCTGCGGTTCGTCGCCCACCACACCCTGTACGTCTTCGTGCTCTACCGGGTGGCGGTCGGCACGCTGGTGTTCGCCCTGCTGCTCACCGGCACCATCAGCGCCACCTGAGACCCTGGGTTGGATGTAAGGAAGGGCCCCCTGCTATCGCCTGGTGCATAGCAGGGGGCCCTTCCTAACATGCGTCGCGGCCGGGCGTGCGGTGCTTCCGGCTGGGCGTTGGTGGTGCGTCGACGGCCGGCACCCTGTTGGGGGTGCCGGCCGTGGTGGTGTGGGTCAGCTGTTCCAGTGTGCGGCGACGAGGTCGGCGGCCTGTTGTTCCCACTGGGCGTAGTGGTCGGGGAATGCGGAGACCTGGACGGTCTGGGCGGCGACGGTCAGCGGCATGTCCTGCCAGCCGTCGACCTGCTTGAGGCTCTTGAGGAAGGCGAGGGTGGAGTATTCGGGGTCGGTGATCTGTTCGACGGTGCCCCATCCGGAGGAGGGGCGCTGCTGGAACAGTCCCTGGGAGTCGTGGTCGTTGTGGGCGCCGAGGTGGCCGAGGTTCTGCAGCTTCGACTCCTGGAATGCGGTGCCGATGGCGATGACGGCGGCGCGTTCGTTCATGTCGGCCTTCTTCGTCGCGGCGATGATGGCCTTGGCGTTGGCGATCTGCTCGTTGTCGAGGTCGATGTGGGACTGGGTGCCCTGCACACCGTGTGGGATGAGGGTGGTGGTGTCGGGCTTGTCGGCTTGGATGGCGGCGGTGATGGGGTTGGTCGGTGTGGTGTCGGTGGTGCTGTGGTTGAGGGGTCCGGCGGCGAGGCCGCCGGCGACGGTGAGTCCGGCGATGGCGAGGACGCTGTTGCGCAGCATGGTGTTCATGGGGGTAGCTCCGTTCGGGGGTGGGACACCGCAGGGGGGTGGCGGTGCCGACGCCGTCAGGCGCTGGTGGCTTTGTTGGGGGTGGCCCTGGCTGGCGGGGTGTGGTGGCCGCTCGTGGTGCCGGGTCCGGGTGTAACGACTGGCGGAGGCGGGCCATTCCCGTGGGGATCCGGCGTAGCCGTCTCGGGCGCTGGCCTGGCCGGTCCCTCATTACAACGACACGCGGCCGACGAGAATTCCATCGCCAACTAGGGCGTAGCAGACATATCACCCAGATGCGTCGCGCGGCTCTCCTCGTACCCGGATGTTAGGAGGGGTCCCCTGCTATGCACCAGGCGTTAGCAGGGGACCCCTCCTTGCGCACCCACCCCCGGGCGTGTGAGGTATGTCCGGGTTCGTGCTGGCGGCGGGACGGGCCGGGACGGGCGGCGGCGAGGGCCTAGGGTGGTGCGGGTGGCGACTCTTCTCCTCCTGCGGCACGGACGCACCACCGCCAACGCCGACGGCGGCCTCGCCGGTCGGCAACCGGTCGAGCTGGACGACACCGGCCGCGCCCAGGCCAGCGCCGTCGGCGAGCGGCTGGGCGGCCTGCCGCTGGCCGCCGTGGTGACCAGTCCGCTGATCCGCTGCCGGCAGACCCTGGAACTCGCCCTTCCGCAGGCCGTGCCGGTCGTCGAGGACGGGCTCATCGAGTGCGGGTACGGCACCTGGGAGGGCCAGCCGTTGAAGAAGCTGGCCAAGGAGCCCCTCTGGGCGGTGGTGCAGCAACATCCGAGCGCGGCGGTCTTCCCCGAGGGGGAGTCGATGGCGCAGATGGCGGCCCGCGCGGTCGCGGCGGTACGCGCCTGGGACGCCCGGATCACCGCCGAACACGGCCCGGAGGCGGTCTGGCTGGCCTGTGGCCACGGTGACGTGATCAAGGCGATCGTCGCCGACGCGCTCGGCGTACACCTGGATCTCTTCCAGCGCATCGTGGTCGACCCGGCGTCGGTGACCGCGATCCGCTACACGCCGCTGCGTCCCTTCCTGGTACGCCTCAACGACGTCGGCGGCGACCTGACCGGGTTGGTGCCGCCGGTCCGCAAGCGGCGTCGCCGGGCGACCCGGCCGGCGGACTCGGACGCCGCCGTCGGCGGTGGCGCGGGTGGCGCCCGGTGACGCGGCTTGGTGGGGTGCGCGGCGTGTCGGGCCGCCGGATAGGGTCGTGGGTATGACGCACCAGGTGCACGCCTTCGAGCCGCCTGAGCGGTTCGTCGCCGGGACCGTCGGGCCGCCGGGGGAGCGTACGTTCTTCCTCCAGGCCCGTGGCGGCGGCCGGGTGGTCAGCGTCGCGCTGGAGAAGGTCCAGGTCTCGTTGCTCGCCGAGAAGCTGGAGGAACTGCTCACCGAGGCGCAGCGCCGCTTCGGCGTCGACCTGCCCGAGGCTCCCGCCGCACTGGGCGACAACGAGCCGTTGGAGACGCCGGTCGACGAGGAGTTCCGGGTCGGCACCCTGGGGTTGGCCTTCGACGCGGACACCGCGACCGTGGTCATCGAGGCGATCGCCGTCGGCGAGGCGGAGAGCGAGTTGGAGCTGGGGGAGTCGGAGGAGGACGAGGCCGACGACGTCGAGCCGGACGAGGACCTCGACCGGCTCCGGGTCCGGCTGACGCCGGAGGCGACCCGCGAGTTCATCGAGCGGGCGCGGCGGGTGGTCAACGCCGGCCGTCCCCCGTGTCCGCTGTGCGGCCAGCCGCTCGACCCGGCCGGCCACCTCTGCCCCCGGAACAACGGCTACCACCGGTGACCTCGTCCGGCCTGGCACCTCGGCAGGACGGTGGCGCGGCGTTGCGGCTGCTGCGCGACGGTGACCTGAGCATCGAGGGCCGGCTGGTCGACGCCTCCAACACCACCCTGCGGGGTGTCCTCACCCTGGACGGCGCGACCGCCCGCTGCGTCTACAAGCCGGTACGCGGTGAGCGCCCGCTGTGGGACTTCCCGGACGGCACGCTGGCGGGCCGGGAGGTGGCTGCCTTCCTGGTCTCCGCCGCCAGCGGCTGGGACCTGGTGCCGCCCACCGTGCTGCGGGACGGCCCGTTCGGCCCGGGCTCCTGCCAACTGTGGATCGACGAGCCGGACGACGCCGAGCCGCTCGTCGGGTTCGTGCCGGCCGACGCCGTACCGCCCCGCTGGTTCCCGGTGGCGGCGGCCCGCGACGACGACGGCACGGCGTACGCGCTGGCCCACGCCGACGACCCGCGACTGGCCCGACTCGCGGTGCTCGACGCGGTGATCAACAATGCCGACCGCAAGGGCGGCCATGTGCTGGTCGGTCCGGACGACCGGCTGTACGGCGTCGACCACGGCGTCAGCTTCCATGTGGAGGAGAAGCTGCGGACGGTGCTGTGGGGTTGGGCTGGCCGACAGTTGCCGCCCGACGCCGTCGAGACGTTGGACCGGCTCGCCGTCCAGGTCGCCGGTCCGCTCGGCGACGACCTCGCCGACCACCTCACCATCGGTGAGATCACCGAACTGGCCGCTCGGATCGGTCGGCTCCGCGAGGAGTGCCGTTTCCCGCAGCCGTCCCACGACTGGCCGGCCGTGCCGTGGCCGCCGGTGTGACCATGTCGGCTTGATCACTGGAGAGCCCGGCGTGACGCCTACGGTCGGCTGGCTAGGCTGGCGGTCATGGAGTCTTGGGTGGGGCACGAGGTGCCGCGGCTGCCGGGCAGGGGTGGGCCGCTGAGGTTGTACGACTCGGCGCGGCAGGGTGTGCACCCGACCGAGGGACCGACCTCCATGTACGTCTGCGGTATCACCCCGTACGACGCCACCCACCTGGGACACGCCGCCACCATGATCACCTTTGATCTGGTGCAGCGGATGTGGCGCGACGCGGGACACGAGGTGCGGTACGTGCAGAACGTCACCGACATCGACGACCCCCTGCTGGAGCGCGCCGAACGCGACGGCGAGGACTGGAAGGTCCTGGCGATGCGGGAGACAGCGCTGTTCCGGGAGGACATGGAGGCGCTGCGGATCATCCCGCCGGCACACTACGTCGGCGCCGTGGAGTCGATCCCGGACATCGCCGAGAAGGTGTTGCTGCTGCTCAAGGACGGCGCCGCGTACCGCATCGAGGACGGCACCGGCGACGTCTACTTCGACGTCTCCACCGCACCGCGCTTCGGCTACGAGTCGAACCTGTCCCGGGACGAGATGCTGGAGATCTTCCCCGAGCGCGGCGGCGACCCGGACCGGGCCGGCAAGCGCGACCCGCTGGACCCGTTGCTGTGGCGCGGCGCCCGCGAGGGCGAACCCTCCTGGCCGGGCGGCGACCTCGGCCCCGGCCGCCCCGGCTGGCACATCGAGTGCACCGTCATCGCGCTGAACCTGCTCGGCGCCACCATCGGTGTCCAGGGCGGCGGCAACGACCTGGTCTTCCCGCACCACGAGTGCTCCGCCGCGCACGCCGAACGGCTGACCGGCACGCTGCCCTTCGCCGAGCACTACGTGCACGCCGGCATGATCGGCCTGGACGGCGAGAAGATGTCCAAGTCCCGCGGCAACCTCGTCTTCGTCTCTCGGCTGCGCGCCGACCGGGTCGACCCGATGGCCGTCCGGTTGGCCCTGCTCACCGGCCACTACCGCGCCGACCGCTCCTGGACCGGCGACCTGCTGACCACCGCAGAGGAGCGCCTGGCCCGCTGGCGCCGGGCCGCCGTCGCGCCCGCCGGGCCGTCCGGCGAGACCTTCCTCTCCGGCGTACGCGACCGCCTCACCGACGACCTCGACTCCCCGGGTGCCGTACGCCTGGCCGACGAGTGGGCCGACCGCACGCTGGCCGGTGACGTCGAGGATCCGTCCGCTCCGGCCCTCTTCGCCACCACCCTGGACGCCCTCCTCGGCATCCGCCTCTGACCCCCACGCCGCGCTGTGCCTGCGCCTGCGTCGATCATGGAGTGGTGGCAGTCGTTTCGCTGGTTTATGAGTCGATATGACCCTGCCGTAAGTCCATGATCGGCGACACGTGGGCCCCGCCAGTGACGCGTGGCCCGGAGCGCGGACCGGGGAGCGGGGTCAGCCGAGGACCAGGCCGGGGTCGGGGTCGGGGGTGCTGGTGGGGGCGGGGATCGGGTACTCCTCGGTCAGCGTGGTGACCGGGCCGGGCCAGGTGGCCTGGGCGACCTCGATCGGTTTGCGCCGCTCGTCGTACGCCACGTGCAGCAGGTGCAGCACCGGGGTGTCCGGCCGGATCTGGAGGGTCTCCGCCTCCTCGCGGCTGGGCTGGCGTGCGGTGATCGTGTCGGTGGCGGTCGCGTACCGGCGTCCGGTGGCCTCCTCGGCCTCCTGGTAGAGCGGGCGGCCGAAGGCCTCGGCGCGTTCCAGTGTGGTGCCGGCGGTGTCGGTGGGCAGGAACCAGGAGGCGCCCACCTCGACCGGTGAGTCCTCGGTGCGGACCAGGTGGCGGCGGCAGAGCAGTTCGGTGCCGTCGGGTACGCCGAACGCGTCGGCGACCTCGGGCGGTGCGGGGGAGCGGCCGACGGCGACGAGTTGCTGCCGGTACCGGGCGGCCAGGTCGGTGTGGTAGCCCCGGAAGCCGCCGTAGCGGCCTCGGGAGAGCCGGTTGAGTCGCCGCCGGGTACCGCGTACGTACGTGCCGGAGCCGGGCTTGGTGATCAGGATGCCTTCGACGCGGAGCTGGTCGACGGCGCGTTGCACGGTCTGCTTGGCCACGCCGAACATCTCGGCGATCGCCGGGATCGACGGCAGACGCTCACCCGGACCCCAGTCGCCCCGGCGGATCTGCGTCTTGAGCTGCGCGGCGATCTGCCGGTGCGGGAACTCCGCGGCACCCGGGTTGATCTGCATCCCCGACCTCCTCAGCTAGGTTCCTAGGATGCCCTACGCGGTGCGTGCCGCGCCACCCTGAAACGAGCACCCGACGGACACGCCCAGCGAGACAGGAACGCCCCGGACACGTGGACCGTGTCCGGGGCGTCGCGAAGAAACGGGGAAGGGCTACCAGGATCCGGCGGTCGGGCCGGCGGACCCGCCCCGGCGGCGCAGGTACTTCTCGAACTCCTGCGCGATCTCGTCCCCGGTCAACGGGGTGATGCCCGCGTCGCCGACGCGTTCCTCCAGCTCACGGACGTACTCGCCGAGTTCGGCGTCCTGCTCGGCGGCGCTGCGCACGCGCTGCTCCCACTCGGCGGCCTCCTCGGCCAGGTCGGCCATCGGCACCGGCAGGTCGAGGACCTCCTCGACCCGGTGCAGCAGGGCGAGCGTGGCCTTGGGGCAGGGCGGGTTGTTGGCGTAGTGCGGCACGTGCACCCAGAACGAGACCGCGTCCACCTCCGCGCGGGTGCAGGCGTCGTGCAGCACGCCGACGATGCCGGTCGGTCCGTCGTACCGGGTGGGGGTGAGCTGGTAGCGGCGGGCGGCGTCGGCGTCGGAGGCGCTGCCGCTGATCGGCAGTGGCCGGGTGTAGGGCACGTCGGCCAGCAGCGCGCCGAGCAGGACCACCCGTTCGACCTCCAGGCTGTGGCAGATCTCCAGCACCTGCTCGCAGAAGGTGCGCCAGCGCATGCTCGGCTCGATGCCCCGGATCAGCACCACGTCGCGTTCGGTGCCGGACGGGCTGGCCACCGTGAACCGCGTGGTCGGCCACTCCACCCGTCGGGTGGCGCCCTCGGCCATCGTGATGGTGGGCCGGCTGACCTGGAAGTCGTAGAAGTCCTCCGGGTCCAGCTCCGTGATCGGCCGCGCCTCCCACACCTGTTCCAGATGTTCCACGGCCGCGGTCGAGGCGTCGGCGGCGTCGTTCCACCCCTCGAAGGCGGCGATGGCCACCGGGGATCGCAGCACCGGCAACCCGTCGAACTCGGTCACGCCGTCACCTCACCCTGCTCGTCGCCGACGGCCCCGGTCGGCCGCCCGCCGTGCGTGGTGGTGTCGCTGATGTCCCTCACATCAGTCAGCCTACGTGCCGCGCCCGTACCCGGCCCGTCGGCCGCGCCGGATCCGGCGCTGGCCACCACCGTCGGTGGCGACCGGATCGGCCACCGGTAGCTCGCATAGTGGTCGAATTCGGGCAGGTGATCCCGGCGACACATTGTGGGAACGAGCCGTACGTGGGGATGCGCGGCACCCGGGTCGCACTAACCTGAGAGCGTGCGGACTTCGTTGCTCGATGCGCTGACAGACCGGATCCTCGTCACCGACGGGGCGATGGGCACGATGCTGCAGGCCGCGGACCTGAGCCTCGACGACTTCGACGGTCTGGAGGGGTGCAACGAAATCCTCAACGTCACCCGTCCGGACGTGGTGCGCGGGGTGCACGAGGCGTACCTGGCCGCGGGCGCGGACTGTGTGGAGACGAACACCTTCGGTGCCAACCTGCCGAACCTCGCGGAGTACGACATCCCCGAGCGGATCTGGGAGCTGTCCGAGGTGGGGGCGCGGCTGGCCCGGGAGGCCGCCGACGCGTACTCGACGCCGGAACGGCCGCGCTGGGTGCTCGGCTCGATCGGCCCCGGGACCAAGCTGCCCACGCTCGGGCATGCCGCGTACGCCACGCTGCGCGACGCGTACCAGCAGAACGCCGGTGGTCTGATCGCCGGTGGCGCGGACGCGCTGATCATCGAGACCTGCCAGGATCTGCTCCAGGTCAAGGCAGCGGTGACCGGGTCGAAGCGGGCCATGGCCGAGGCGGGCGTCCAGGTGCCGATCATCTGCCACGTCGCGGTCGAGACCACCGGCACCATGCTGCTGGGCAGCGAGATCGGCGCGGCGCTGACCGCGATCGAGCCGCTCGGCGTGGACCTGATCGGGCTGAACTGCTCGACCGGCCCGGCCGAGATGGGCGAGCACCTGCGCTACCTGGCCCAGCACTCCCGCATCCCGGTGTCGGTGATGCCCAACGCCGGCCTGCCGGTGCTCACCGCCGACGGCGCGTACTTCCCGCTCGGTCCGGAGGACATGGCCGACGCCCTGGAGCGGTTCGTCGTCGAGTACGGCGTCGCGCTGGTCGGTGGCTGTTGCGGCACCACGCCGGAGCACATCCGGGTCCTCTCCGAGCGGATGCGCGAGCTGCGGCCGGTGGCCCGCGAGCCGCGGGCCGACGCCGGTGTCTCCTCGATCTACCACCATGTGCCGTTCGCGCAGGACGCCAGCGTGCTGATGGTGGGGGAGCGGACCAACGCCAACGGTTCCAAGGCGTTCCGGGACGCGATGCTCGCCGCCGACTGGCAGTCCTGCGTGGAGATCGCCCGTGCTCAGGCCCGGGACGGCTCGCACCTGCTGGACCTCTGCATCGACTACGTCGGCCGCGACGGCACCACCGACATGCGGGAGCTGGCCGGACGCTTCGCCACCGCCTCCACGCTGCCGATCATGCTGGACTCCACCGAGCCGGCGGTGATCGAGGCCGGGCTGGAGACGCTCGGCGGCCGGTGCGTGGTCAACTCGGTCAACTTCGAGGACGGCGACGGCCCGGACTCCCGCTACGCGCGGATCATGCCGGTGGTCGCCGAGCACGGCGCCGCCGTGGTCGCGCTGCTCATCGACGAGGAGGGCCAGGCCCGCACGGCGGAGTGGAAGGTACGCGTCGCCGAGCGGTTGATCGAGGACCTGACCGGCCGGTGGGGACTGCGCCGGGCCGACATCCTGATCGACGCGCTGACCTTCCCGATCGCCACCGGTCAGGAGGAGACCCGCCGCGACGGCATCGAGACCATCGAGGCGATTCGGGAGATCGCCCGCCGCTGGCCGGGCGTGAACTTCACGCTGGGCATCTCGAACGTCTCGTTCGGGCTCAACCCGGCGGCCCGGCAGGTGCTCAACTCGGTCTTCCTGCACGAGTGCGTGCAGGCCGGTCTCACCTCGGCGATCGTGCACGCCAGCAAGATCCTGCCGATGTCCAAGATTCCCGACGAGCAGCGGGAGATCGCCCTCGACCTGGTCTACGACCGCCGTCGCGAGGGCTACGACCCGGTGCAGCGGTTCATCGAGGTCTTCGAGGGCGTGGACGCCGCGTCGGCGCGCGCCACCCGGGCCGAGGAGTTGGCCGCGCTGCCGCTCAACGAGCGGCTCAAGCGGCGGATCATCGACGGCGAGCGCAACGGCCTGGAGGCCGACCTGGACGCGGCGATGGCCGCTGGCACCGCGCCGCTGCTCATCATCAACGACATCCTGCTGGACGGCATGAAGGTCGTCGGTGAGCTGTTCGGCTCCGGCCAGATGCAGCTGCCGTTCGTGCTCCAGTCCGCCGAGGTGATGAAGACCGCGGTGGCGTACCTCGAACCGCACATGGAGAAGAACGACGACGGTGGCAAGGGCCGCATCGTGCTCGCCACCGTCAAGGGCGACGTGCACGACATCGGCAAGAACCTGGTCGACATCATCCTCTCCAACAACGGCTACGAGGTGGTGAACATCGGCATCAAGCAGCCGATCTCCGCCATCCTCGACGCGGCCGAGCAGCACCGCGCCGACGCCATCGGCATGTCGGGCCTGCTGGTCAAGAGCACGGTCATCATGAAGGAGAACCTGGTCGAGATGGCCACGCGCGGCGTCGCGGAGCGCTGGCCGGTCCTGCTCGGCGGTGCGGCACTGACCCGGGCGTACGTCGAGGACGACCTGCGGTCGATGTTCCCCGGACAGGTGCACTACGCCCGCGACGCCTTCGAGGGACTCTCTCTGATGGACCGGGTGATGACCGCCAAGCGCGGCGGCGCTCCCGTGGTCGACGCCGAGCGGGAGGCGGCCCTCGCGGCCCGCCGGGCCCGTCGGGAACGGCAGCGCGCCGTCGTCTCCGAGTCGCTGCCGGAGCTGAGCGACACCTCGGTCCGCTCCGACGTGGCCGCCGACGTGCCGGTGCCGAGCGCACCGTTCTTCGGCACGCGGGTCGTCAAGGGCGTGCCGCTGGCCGACTACGCGGCGCTGCTGGACGAGCGGGCCACCTTCATGGGCCAGTGGGGCCTGCGCGGCGCACGCGGCGGCAAGGGTCCGTCCTACGAGGAACTGGTGGAGACCGAGGGCCGGCCCCGGCTGCGCTACTGGCTGGACCGCCTGATCGCCGACAAGGTGCTGGAGGCGGCCGTGGTGTACGGCTACTTCCCGGCGTACTCCGAGGGCAACGACCTGGTGGTGCTGGACGAGAACGGTCACGCCGAGCGGGCCAGGTTCACCTTCCCCCGGCAGCGCCAGGAACGGCGGCTCTGTCTGGCCGACTTCTTCCGTCCGCGCGGCGACGACCTGGACGTGGTCGCCCTGCAACTGGTCACCGTCGGGCATCCGGTCAGCGAGTACGCGGCCAAGCTCTTCGCCCGCAACGAGTATCGCGACTACCTGGAGGTGCACGGGCTGTCCGTGCAGCTCACCGAGGCGCTGGCCGAGTACTGGCACCAGCGGGTCCGGGCCGAGCTGACCCTGCCCGACGGCCGTACCCTCGCCGCCGACGACCCCACGGACCTCGCCGGTCTGCTCCGCACCGACTACCGGGGCTGCCGGTACGCGTTCGGCTATCCGGCCTGCCCCGACCTTGAGGACCGGGCGAAGATCGTGGAGCTGCTCGGCGCGGAGCGGATCGGCGTGGAGTTGTCCGAGGAGTTCCAGCTCATGCCGGAGCAGGCCACCGACGCCATCGTGGTGCACCACCCGGAGGCCAGCTACTTCAACGCCAAGTGACGCTGCCGCCGGTCACGCGGCTTCCTTCTGCAGTGCGGGGCCGAGGAGTAGTCCCCCGTCTATGACGTACTCGGCGCCGGTGATGAAGGTCGCGTGCGGCGAGGTGAGGAACAACAGCAGCGCGGTGATGTCGGCGGGCTGCCCGAGTCGCGGGACGGCGAACGGCTCGGGCGAGTAGAAGTCGGCGATCGGGGCGTCGGCGCCGGCCGCCGGCTCGGTGATGAACGGGGTGGCGATCACCCCGGGGTGGATGGTGTTGACGCGGATGTTGTCGCGGCCCAACTCGATGGCGGCGGTCTGAGTGAGCCCTCGAATCGCCCACTTGCTGGCGGCGTAGGGCGCATAGAAGGCAGTGCCGGTGAGGCCCATGGTGGAGGCGATGTTGATGATCGATCCTCCCCCCGCGCGCCGTAGCGCCGGGGCGGCTGCCTTGATGCCGAGGAAGGTGCCGGTGAGGTTGACGTCGAGGATGCGAGCCCAGGTAGCCACGTCGGTGGACTCGATGAGGGCCGGCGGGTTCTGTACCCCGGCGTTGTTGACCAGGATCGTGAGTGCGCCGAAGGCGTTCTCGCTTTCCGCGACGGCAGCGGCCCACGACTCCTCCTGGGACACGTCGAGGCGGACGGAACGCGCCCTGTCGCCCAACTCTGCGGCGAGGTCAGCCCCACGCTCGGCGTTCCTGGCACCGATGACGACGTTGGCGCCTTCGGCGTGCAGGGCCCGCACGTGGCTGGCCCCCTGCCCGCCGGTGCCGCCGGTCACGAGAACGGTCTGATCAGCGAAGAGGGACATCGGATCCTCCGAGTACGGACGAGAGACGACTACCCGAGACCGGGTGGTGAGTCGAGCGACTCACTACCCCGAAGTTACGCCCTGTCGGGTGGTGAGTCAACCCACTCACCTCGCTATGATGGTCGCATGACTCCAGCGCCGTCGGCCTATCACCAGCGCGTGGCGGAGGAGAAGCGCGCGCTCATCGTGCAGGCCGCCACCGAGCTCTTCCTTGAGTTGGGCTACGACCGGGCGTCCCTGGCACGTGTCGCCGACAGCGCCGGCGTGTCGAAAGCGACGCTGTTCAAGCAGTTTCCGACGAAGGCGGCATTGTTCGATGCCATCGTCATCGACTCGTGGGCCGAGAGCGACGTCGCCGACGTGCCACCCGCCGGTGACCTGACGACCGGGCTGACGGCTCTCGGACGGCGCTACGCGACGCTGGTGAGCCAGCCGGAGATGACCGATCTGTTCCGCATCGTCATCGCCGAACTGCCACGCTTTCCCGAGTTGGCCAAGGCGCACTTCTCGCAGGGCAAACTGCCGTACTTCGAGTCCGTCCGGATCTACCTCCTGGCGGAGTGCGACGCGGGGACCGCGGACATCGCCGACCCGGAGATGGCCGCCACGCAGTTCCTCGGGATGATCTCCAACTACCTGTTCTGGCCGCGTCTTCTGCTTCCAGACTGGACGGTGACCCCGGCCCGCACGACGGCGGTGGTGGAAGAAGCCGTCCGCACCATCGTCGCCCGGTATGGCACCGGTCACCGGGACCGCGAGACTGCGGTGCCGTAGCAGCCGGGCCGGAAGCCGGAGATCGCCCTGCACGCCGGGGTCAGGTGGTCGGCGGTCGTCAGGCGCACGCCGCCCGCGAGAGCACTCGCGGGGCGACCGGGACCGAGGGCCGCCCCCTCGGTGGCCGGAGAGCGGTCGAGGGGGCGGCCGGAGATCACCAGGGGATGGGGCCGTCGTCGTTGGAGAAGGTGCCGGTGGGGCCGTCGTCGGGCAGGGTGGCGAGCCGGATCGGGGTGGCGGCGGCCTCGTCGGCCGGGCGTCCGAGGCCGCCGGTGAAGTCGGTGGCGACCAGGCCGGGGCAGGCGGCGTTGACCAGGATGCCGGTGCCGGCGAGTTGTCGGGCGTAGTGCACGGTCACCGCGTTGAGGTACGACTTCGTCGGTGAGTAGGCGGCCATGATCGGGCCGACCTCGACGGTGGGATCGGTCTGCCAGGTGAGGGATCCGACGCTGCTGGAGACGTTGACGACGCGGGGGGCGGGGGAGCGGCGCAGCAGCGGCAGCATCGCATTGGTCACCCGGATGACGCCGTGGACGTTGGTATCAACGACGGCGCGGACGACGTCCAGATCGAGGGTGGTCGGGTCCTGCGCCCACCCCGGCCCGGTCGGTCCGGAGATGCCGGCGTTGTTGACCAGGACGTCCAGGCGTCCGCCCTGGCGATCGATACGGTGGGCGGCCTCGGTGACGCTGCGGTCGCTGGTGACGTCCAGGGGCACGGTGAACGCGTCCACCCCGGCGGCGTGCAGCGTCTTCACGGCCGCCTCGCCCCGGGCCTCGTCGCGGGCACCGACCGCGATCCGGTAGCCGCGTACGCCCAGGCCGGCCGCGATCTGGTAGCCGAGTCCCTTGTTCGCGCCGGTGATCAGCGCGGTCTTCGTGTCGTTCATGACGCCGATGGTGGCGCGGCGGGCAGCGGTGTCCTTACACCGTTTCGGTCCGTGCTGATACCTCACCGGTATCGGCGCAGTACCGTCGGGAGGTGGACACGCTGGAGACCCGCGAGTTGCGGTACTTCGTGGCCGTGGCGGAGGAGCTGCACTTCACCCGCGCGGCGGAGCGCCTCGGCATGGCCCAGCCGCCGCTGTCGCGGGCGATCCGGCAGCTCGAACGGCGTCTCGGGGTGACGCTGTTCGACCGTGACCGGCGCGGCGTCACGCTCACCGGCGCGGGTCGGGTGCTGCTGGACGAGGCCCGCACGATCCTCGACGCCACGTCGGCGGCCGCCCGCCGGACCCGTCGGGCGGCGACCGCCCCGGACCGACTGACGCTGGCCACCAAGGCCGGCACCAACCACGAGCTGCTGCGCACACTTCTCACGGCGTACGCGGCGGAGCCCGGCGCGGCCGAGATCGAGGTGCTGTTGTGCGGGATGGGGGACCAGGCGCGGATGCTGCGGGACGGTCGCGCCGACGTGGCGTTGATGCAGCGGCCCTTCGACGACCTGGCCGGCTTCGACACCGAGGACCTGCTGACCGAGCAGCAGGTGGCGATCCTGCCGGCCCGGCATCCGCTCGCCGCGCGTACCTCGCTGAGCATGGCGGAGATCAGTGACCTGCCGGATCTGCCGGTGGCCCGGTGGCCGCGTCCGGACGGCAGCTACGAACCGGGCCCGGGGCCGGAGATCCACGACCAGTCGCAGGTGGCCCAGTTGATCGCCCTCGGGCACACCATGGCGGTCCTCTGTGCCTCGTCGCGGTCCTGGCTGTGGAGCGCGCACACCGCCGTACCGCTGACCGACGCCGCGTACGTATCGACCGTGCTCGCCTGGCCCGCGCACAGCCGCTCGCGGTCGGTGGCCAGGCTGGTCCGCACCGCGGCCGCGCTCTAGACCGGCGTGGGGGGGGGGGGGGGCCGCCCCCCCCCCCCCCCGGCGGGGGCCCGGGGGGGGGGGGGGGAGCCCGCCGCGGGTGGGGGGGGTGGGGGGGGTAGGGGGAGGGGTGTAACACGAAGGGGTGTGGGGCC
>NZ_JBIANP010000009.1:0-180542 GCF_042874705.1 Micromonospora sp. NPDC003816 | reverse complement strand
TCCCGGGGGGTGCGGCGCCGGGGGAGGCGTCGCGGTCATGCCATGTACAACCCCCGGCCCGGCCCGATGATTCCGCGATCGCCGCGGCCACGGCCCACTCACGAGCGGGCATGAACCGGACACCGAGGTACGAATCTCCAGCGGCAAACCGGATGATCCGACGTTGACTGACGCGCCCTCGCGCCCGGAGCGTCCGGCGTCGAACCCTGAACATCACCCGTCCCGTCGCGAACCCGCCCACCGCGGGGGGCGATGTTAGGAGGGGTCCCCTGCTATACACCAGGCGTTAACAAGGGGCCCTTCCTTGCAGGGGGGATGGTTGCGTGGGGCGGCCAGGGGATGTCGGGTGCGGAGTGGAAGGTGACGCCCGCCCGCGTCCAGCGCGGGCCGTGCCCGGCCAGCCGTCGACGGAAGGCGTCCCAGTCGTGGGTACGGCGGGGTGACCAGCCCAGCTCGGCGATCGCGGGCAGGCGGGGCAGCAGCATGAACTCGATCTCGTCGAGGCTCGTCACCGACTCGGTCCAGAGCGGCGCCTCCACCCCGAGTACGGCCTCGGCCGGCACGCCGGTCAGGTGCGTGCCGGGATCCCACTCGTACGCCCGACGTACGTCGATGAGACCGGCCCAGTCGTGTCCGAGCGGCGTGTCCGGGGCGTACTTCATGTCCAGGTATGCGTGGTTGCCGGGGGAGAGGATCACGCGGGCGCCCCGACGGACCGCGTCGGCGGTCTGCGGGTCGTCGCCGTTCGTGCCCCACCACTGCAGGATCCGTCCGTCGATGTGCCCGGCCGGGGCGATCTGGTGCCATCCGACGACCGTCTTGCCGAGCCCGGCGACGATCCGCTGCACCCGTTCGACGAACCCGGCGTAGACGTCGGCGGGCACCTTGAACGCCTCGTCGCCGCCGATGTGCAACAACTGGCCGGGGGTGAGTGCAGCGAGTTCGCCGAGGACGTCGGCGACGAAGTCGTACGTCCGATCGTGTGCCGGGTCGACGTAGCTGAACCCGACCTCGGTGCCGGTGTACGGCGGCGGAGCGGTCCGGTCCGGGGAGAGTTCCGGGTACGCGGCCAATGCGGCGTTGGTGTGCCCGGGCAGGTCGATCTCGGGGATGACGGTGATGTGCCGGGCCGCCGCGTACGTCACGATCCGGCGGTAGTCGGCCTGGGTGTAGTACCCGCCCGGCCCGCCTCCGACCTCGGTGGCCCCGCCGACGGTGCTCAGGTCGGGCCAGGAGTCGACGGCGATCCGCCAGCCCTGGTCGTCGGTGAGGTGCAGGTGCAGCCGGTTGAGCTTGTACCGGGCCAGGTGGTCGATCATCCGCAGCACGTCGGGTACGCCGAAGAAGTGCCGGGCCACGTCGAGCATGGCGCCCCGGTGCGGGTAGCGGGGCCGGTCGAGGATCGATCCGCCGGGCAGCACCCAGTGCCGGTCGACCGGGGTGGCGCTCTCGATGTCGGCGGGCAGCAGTTGGCGCAGCGTCTGGACCCCGTGGTGCAGGCCGGCGGCGGTGCCGGCGGTGAGGCGTACCCCGGCGCGGGTGACGTCGAGCCGGTAGCCCTCCGCACCGAGGTCGGCATCGCCGGTCAGGTCGAGGGCGATGCCGCCGGCCGGGGCGGGCTCGGTGGTGTCGGTGACCGGCAGTGGGTACCCGGTGGCGGGGCGCAGCAGCGCGGCGAGCTGCTCGGCGACGGCGAGGGCGGCGGGGTCGGCGCTGACCCGGATGACCGTGTCGGCGGTGAGCAGATGGTCGGCGCTGGCGTCCGGGGTGACGTGTTCGGGGGCCGGCACCACGTCGTCGAGGGGGACCGGCGCCGGCCGGGCGAGCTGGGTCGCCGCCTCCCGCGCCGCCGTCTCCGCCAGCTCTCCGGCGGTGCGGACCGCGTGGCCGGCCGGGTCGACGGCGGCGACCGCTGGAGCGGCGACCGCGCTGACGGCGGTGGCCTCCGGGGCGGCGGGTGGCGTGCGGTCCGCGGTGGTGCCGGTCCGCGCGGCGGGTACGCCGGCCGGGCCGGTGCTCTCGGGTGGCTGCGGGGCGGTGGTGGGGGGCGTGGACACGACGACGGCTCCGAGGGGTGTAGTCGCGGCGGTTCTGGCAAAGGTGCGAGCGTGACGCTGCGTGCCGTCAAGAGTACGGGGAGACCGGCTGTTGCGTATTCGTGCACGTGGAAACGTTCCCAGGGACCGTGGCGAGCGCGACCGATGGTGATTGCTGTGCCCCTTGTCACCGAATGTTCCCGGGGCTCACGACGTTCGCTTAGCCTTCGCCCACCGATCGGAAAAGTCCCTTGGATTAGCAGTGGTCGATCCCGGGGAAATCGAAAACTGAACCTTCGTTAAGTGTCAGTCCGGGCGCGTGGGAGGCTTTGGTGACGCAGGAAACGGTCGAACACAAGTACGTCTACGACTTCGCCGAGGGCAACAAGGACCTCAAGGATCTGCTCGGCGGCAAGGGTGCCAATCTGGCCGAGATGACCAATCTCGGCCTGCCGGTTCCGCCCGGCTTCACCATCACCACCGAGGCGTGCCAGGCGTACCTCGCCACCGGCGCGGAGCCCGACGGGTTGGCCGACCAGATCGCGCGTCACCTGGACTCCCTGGAGCGGGGCATGGGCCGGCGGCTCGGCGACCCGGACGATCCGCTGCTGGTCTCGGTGCGCTCCGGGGCGAAGTTCTCCATGCCCGGGATGATGGAGACCGTCCTGAACGTCGGGCTCAACGACCGCTCCGTGGTGGGCCTGGCCCGGCAGGCCGGCGCCTCCACCGGTCCGGCCGCCTCCGGCGGCAGCGCGGATTCGGCCACCTCCGGCGGCAGCGCGGATTCGGCCACCTCCGGCGGCAGCGCGGATTCGGCCACCTCCGGCGGCAACGCCGACCCGGCCGCCTCCGGCGGCAGTGACAGGTTCGCCTGGGACTCCTACCGTCGACTGATCCAGATGTTCGGCAAGACCGTCTGCGACGTGCCGGGGGAGGAGTTCGAGCAGGCGCTCGACGACGCCAAGCGCGCCCGGAACACCACCGACGACCTCGACCTGGACGCGGACGACCTGCGGGGACTCGTCGACACGTACAAGAAGATCTTCCGGAAGCACACCGGGCGGGACTTCCCGCAGGAGCCGCGCGAGCAGCTCGACCTGGCCATCCGCGCGGTCTTCGACTCGTGGAACGCGGAGCGGGCGGTGGTCTACCGGCGGCAGGAACGCATCCCCGCCGACCTCGGCACCGCCGTCAACGTAGTGGCGATGGTCTTCGGCAACCTCGGGCCGGACTCCGGCACCGGGGTCGCCTTCACCCGCGACCCGGCCAGCGGCGCGCAGGGCATCTACGGCGACTACCTGGCCAACGCCCAGGGCGAGGACGTGGTGGCCGGCATCCGCAACACCGTGCCGTTGCAGGAACTGGAACGGATCGACCGGACGTCCTACGACGAACTGCTCGACTACATGGCCCGGCTGGAGCGGCACTACCGGGACCTGTGCGACATCGAGTTCACCATCGAGCACGGCAAGCTCTGGATGTTGCAGACCCGGGTCGGGAAGCGGACCGCCGCCGCCGCGTTCGTCATCGCCGGTCAGCTCGTGGACGAGGGGCTGATCGACCTGGACGAGGCGCTGCACCGGGTCAACGGCGCCCAACTGGCCCAGCTGATGTTCCCCCGCTTCCAGCTCGACCACGAGTTCCAGGCGGTCGCCACCGGCATCGGCGCCTCGCCGGGTGCCGCCGTCGGTGCGGTCGTCTTCACCTCGACCCGTGCCGTGGAGCTGGCCGCCGAGGGCCAGGACGTGATCCTGGTCCGCCGGGAGACCAACCCGGACGACCTCAACGGCATGATCGCCGCACGCGGCATCCTCACCTCGCGTGGCGGCAAGACCAGCCACGCCGCCGTGGTGGCCCGGGGGATGGGCAAGACCTGCGTCTCCGGCGCCGACGAGCTGGACATCGACGTACCCGGCCGGCGGTTCACCGTGGCCGGGCGAACGGTCACCGAGGGCGACGTGGTCTCCATCGACGGCACCACCGGCAAGGTGTACCTGGGTGAGGTGCCGGCCACGCCCTCCGAGGTGGTGCAGTACTTCGAGGGCGAACTCGACCCGGAGGCCACGGACGACGCGCTGGTCCGGGCCGTACACCGGATCATGTCGCACGCCGACGCCGCGCGGCGGCTGGCGGTACGCACCAACGCCGACACCGCCGTCGACGCGGCGCGGGCCCGGCGCTTCGGTGCCGAGGGCATCGGGCTCTGCCGCACCGAGCACATGTTCCTCGGCGACCGCCGTGAGCTGGTCGAACGGCTCATCCTGGCGCGCGAGGCGGACGAACGGGAGCAGGCCCTGGCCGCGCTGCTGCCGTTGCAGCGGGCGGACTTCGTGGAGATCTTCCGGGAGATGGACGGGCAGCCGGTCACCGTCCGGCTGATCGACCCGCCGCTGCACGAGTTCCTGCCCCCGCTGGAACAGCTCGCGGTCGACGTGGCGGTCGCCCAGGAACGCGGCGAGGACGTCGCCAAGGAGGAGGCGCTGCTGGCCGCCGTACGCCGGATGCACGAGGAGAACCCGATGCTGGGACTGCGCGGCGTACGCCTCGGCCTGGTGATCCCCGGCCTGTTCGCGATGCAGGTGCGGGCGATCACCGAGGCGGCGGTGGAGTGCACCCGGCAGGGCGTACGGTCCTGCCCCGAGATCATGGTGCCGCTGGTCGGTGCGGTGCAGGAGTTGGAGACGGTCCGCGCGGAGGCGGAACGGATCATCGGTGAGGTGGTCGGCGGCAGCGACGTCGAGGTGCTGATCGGCACGATGATCGAGGTGCCCCGGGCGGCGCTGACCGCCGGGCAGATCGCCGAGGCGGCCGAGTTCTTCTCCTTCGGCACCAACGACCTGACCCAGATGGGCTGGGGTTTCTCCCGCGACGACGTGGAGGGCGCCTTCTTCTGGCGCTACCTGGAACTGGGCATCTTCGGCATCTCACCGTTCGAGTCCATCGACGCCGACGGGATCGGCCGGCTGGTGCGGATCGCCGCCGAGGAGGGACGGGCCGCCCGCCCCGGGCTCAAGATCGGCGTCTGCGGCGAACACGGTGGTGACCCGGACTCGGTGCACTTCTTCCACTCGGTCGGGCTGGACTACGTCTCCTGCTCGCCGTTCCGGGTGCCGGTGGCCCGGCTGGAGGCGGGGCGGGCCGCAGTGGTCACGGCGGGCTCGGACAGTCGCTGACGGGTACGGGCCGGTGGACGCGCATCCACCGGCCCGGTGCCGGTGCCGTCGGGCTTGGTGCCGGACTCACATCGGCGGTCGACGCCAGGTGATGTAGGGGTCGCGATGCGGACGCCGGCTGGGCAGGGTGGCCATCGGGGTGCGTACCGCCAGCGGGGCGTGCGGGTCGGGACGCTGCGTCGGCAACGTCGGGCGGTGCCGGGCGGCGAGCGCGGCACCGGCCCGGGAGACCAGGCCCCGGGCCTCCTCGCGCAGCGCGACCAGGTCCGCGCCTGGCTCGGCGACCAGGGTCAACAGGGCGTCCCGGCCGGCGGGGTAGGTGACCACGCAACCGGCGGCGGTGTGCACCACGGATTCGTGGAACTCTCCCCGTCGGACCGTGGTGGCCATCCGGTGACCGAGTCCGAAGCTGGCAGCGGCCAGGGCGGCGAGGTGGGTGGCGTCGGTCGTGGGCAGGTCGCTGGAGATCAGCAGGCCGTCCATGCCGGCGAGGACGACGCCGGCGATCTCGGGGCGGCGGCGACGCAGCCCGCGCAATTCGGTGCCCATCATCGTTTCCGCGTTCACGAGCGTGTCTCTCCCACCGGTCGTGTCTCCGCCTCAACAGGTGACGTTCCGCAGTGGCGACGCTACCTGTCGGCGTCAAATTAGGCGATCCCGTGACCGTCGGCAATCGGTCGGCAACTCTCGACTGATCGGAGGATGTGACCACGACAGGGGCACGTCGCGGCCGGGCCCCGGCGGCCGGGCGGGCGTAACCTGGGCTCGCCCGTGGACCGTCGTCGCGAAGGGTGGCCGGATGGAACCGCGTACCGCACTGCTGGGAAGTCGTGCCGACGGCCGGCCGGTGGTGCCGGCATGACCAGCGTCTGGACGCATCTGACCGTGGACGCGCGCGACCCGGGCCGGCTGGCCCGCTGGTGGGCCGAGGCGCTCGACTACCAGGTGGTGCGCGAGCTGGCGCACGAGGCGGAGATCCGGCAGTCCGCCGACCGGCTGCCCGGCATCCTCTTCGTGCGCGGGACCGGGATCAAGGAGGGCAAGAACCGGCTGCACCTCGACCTGCGCCCGGCCGACCGGGAGGCCGAGGTGGAGCGGCTGGTCGACATGGGAGCCCGGCACGTGGACGTCGGCCAGGACGGCGACGACTGGACCGTGCTCGCGGACCCCGAGGGCAACGAGTTCTGCGTCCTGCGGCAGGCGGGGGATTGAACGCTGACGGCGCCGAGGCGCGCTGGGTGGCGGAGCCGGCCAAGGATGCCGGTCACGGCCGGTCGCCGTACGAGCGGGACCGGGCCCGGGTGCTGCACTCGGCGGCGTTCCGCCGGCTCGCCACCAAGACTCAGGTGCACGCGGCCGGCACCGACGACTTCCTGCGTACCCGGCTGACCCACTCGCTGGAGGTGGCGCAGATCGCCCGCGAGATGGGCGCGCGGCTCGGCTGCGACCCGGACGTGGTGGACACCGCCGGGCTCGCCCACGACCTGGGGCACCCGCCGTTCGGACACAACGGCGAGGCGGCGCTGGACGTGGTCGCCGCCGACTGCGGCGGCTTCGAGGGCAACGCGCAGACGCTGCGCGTACTCACCCGCCTGGAGGCCAAGGTGTACGCCGCCGACGGCACCTCCGCCGGACTGAACCTGACCCGCGCCGCGCTGGACGCCGTCGGCAAGTACCCGTGGACGCGCCGACCGGGCCAGCGCAAGTTCGGCGTGTACGCCGACGACCTGCCGGTCTTCCACTGGCTGCGGGAGGGGAGCCCGGCCGGCGAGCGGCGCTGCCTGGAGGCGCAGGTGATGGACTGGGCCGACGACGTGGCGTACTCGGTGCACGACGTCGAGGACGCCATCCACGGCGGGTACCTGACCCTGGAGCCGTTGCGGGTCGACGCCGACGAGCGGGCCGCGCTCTGCGCCGACGTGGCCGCCGTCTACTCCACAGAGTCCCCCGACCACCTCGGTCAGGTGTTGCTGGACCTGCTGGCCGACCCGGTGTTCGCGCCGCTGGCCGGGTACGACGGCAGCCATCGGGCGCAGGCCGCGCTCAAGGCCACCACCAGCGTGCTGACCGGCCGTCTCGTGGCGACCGCCGTCTCGGCCACCACCGACCGGTACGGCCCCGGGCCGCACCGCCGGTACGAGGCCGACCTCGTCGTACCCCGGCCGCTGCGGGCCCGGTGCGCGCTGCTCAAGGGCATCGCGTTGCGGTACGTGATGCGCCGTCCCGGCGCGTCGCAGCACTACCAGCGGCAGCGGGAGATCCTCACCGACCTGGTGGCGGCGCTGGCACGGCGGGCGCCGGATCTGCTCGACCCGGTGTTCGCGCCGTGGTGGCGTTCCGCGCCGGACGACGCCGCCCGGTTGCGGGTGGTCATCGACCAGGTGGCGTCGCTGACGGATCCGGCGGCGCTCGCCTGGCACGCCCGCCTGCTCGGCAGCGCTGCGATGTAAGGAAGCGATGTAAGGAAGGGGATGTAAGGAAGGGTCCCCTGCTAACGCCTGGTGTATAGGAAGGGACCCCTCCTAACACCACACCCCGTCGCGCGCCGTCGGGGGCGGTCGGGGGTGGGGATCGGGTACCGGGGTGGACGACCACCGGGTTAGTTAGGTTAGCCTAACCAGATGACGGAGCGCCCGATCAAGGTCACCACCGCCCGCGTGCTGCGCACCGGGCGGCCCACCGCGCACGTGATCCGGCTGGTGCTGGGTGGGGAGGAACTCGTCGGGCTGCCGCTCGGCGAGTACACCGACACCTACATCAAGATCGTGTTCCCGGTCGACGGGGTCGACTACCCGCGCCCGATGGACCTCGCCGCGATCCGCCGCGAGCAGCCCCGGGAGCACTACCCCCGGCTGCGGGCGTACACGGTCCGGAACTGGGACGCGGTGGCGGGGGAGATGACCGTGGACGTGGTGCACCACGGCGACGAGGGGCTCGGCGGGCCGTGGGCCGCGGCTCTGCGCCCCGGCGACGAGGTGCTGTTCGTCGGCCCCGGCGGGGCGTACGCGCCGAGCCCGGAGGCGGACTGGCACCTGATGGTCGGCGACGAGAGCGCGTTGCCGGCGATCGCCGCGTCGCTGGCCCGGCTGCCGGCCGGCGTGCCGGCGTACGTCTTCCTGGAGGTCGACGGCCCGCTCGACGAGCAGCCGCTGCCCAGCCCCGGCGCGGTGGCGGTGACCTGGCTGCACCGGGGTGCCCGGCCGGTGGGCGAGGCGCTTGTCGACGCCGTACGCGGGCTGGACTTTCCGCCCGGTGCGGTGCAGGCGTTCGTGCACGGCGAGGCGGGTTTCGTCCGCCAGTTGCGCAAGCTGTTGCGGGTGGAACGGGGTGTGCCGCGCGACGCGCTCTCCATCTCCGGCTACTGGCGGCGGGGCCTGGACGACGAGGGCTGGCGGGCCAGCAAGTCCGACTGGAACCGGCAGGTCGATCTCGACGAGCAGGCCCCGGTTCCGGTCCCGGTCGGTTGATCAAGGTCTTGACGAGCCTTTTTCCTCGGATCCTGTTAGCGTCATGATCCAATAGGGTTCGAGGTGCCCGAACTCTCCGTTAGTGCCCCGTTTGTCGGCGATCATCAGCAGTGTGTCGCCGAACTCCTGGTCACACCAGGGTGATTCGTGCTGATTGCGGCACGCGGCGGCGCGGGAACCGGAGGATTGGTTCGGGGTGACCATGAGCGACGAAATACCGCAGCAAACCCGCCAGCGGGCGGGCGAGATCGACCGGGTCGTACTCGGGCTCGGCGTCGGTGGGGTGCTGGCCGTAGTGGTCTGGGGAGTACTTGCCCGCGATTCGCTGGCGAGCTTCGGTGAATCCGGCCTGGGCTGGGTGATCGACACGTTCGGTTGGTTCTTCGTCGTCGCGGCCAACGCGTTCCTGGTGCTCGCGGTGGTGATGGCGTTCTCCCGGTTCGGTCGACTCCGGCTCGGGAAGGACGACGAGGAGCCGGAGTTCAGCGCCCTGGCCTGGATCGCCATGATGTTCAGCGCCGGTATGGGTATCGGCCTGGTCTTCTTCGCCGTCGCCGAGCCCATCCAGCACTTCACCACCCCGGCACCGGCGAGCGGCGTCGAACCGCAGACCGAGGCGGCTGCCGGGGCGGCAATGCAGTACACGCTGTTCCACTGGACGCTGCACCCCTGGGCGATCTACGCGGTGGTGGCGCTGGCGCTGGCGTACTCGACCTTCCGTAAGGGCCGGAAGGGCACCATCTCGGCCGCGTTCCGGCCACTGATCGGCGATCGGGCCGACGGCGGTCTCGGCCGGACGATCGACCTGTTGGCCGTCTTCGCCACCGTCTTCGGCTCGGCCACCAGCCTCGGCCTCGGCGCTCTCCAGGTCGCCGCCGGCCTCGACCTGGTGGTGGGCGTCCCGGACAGCACCGCCGTCGAACTGGTGGTGATCGGCGCACTCACCCTGGCGTTCGTGATCTCCGCCTTCACCGGCCTGCACAAGGGCATCAAGTGGCTCTCCAGCACCAACGTGCTGCTCGCCCTGGGGCTGATGTTCTTCGTGTTCGTGGTCGGCCCGACCGTCTACACGCTGGAGGTGCTGCCCGCCTCGATCGGGAACTACCTCGACGACCTGGTGGTGATGTCCACCCGTACCGGCGCCTTCTCGGACCCGGCGTGGCTCGGTGACTGGACCATCTTCTACTGGGCGTGGTGGATTTCCTGGGCGCCGTTCGTCGGTACCTTCATCGCCCGGATCTCCCGGGGCCGTACGGTCCGGCAGTTCCTGATCGGCGTCCTGCTGGTGCCCAGCGGCGCCAGCGCCGTATGGTTCGCGATCATGGGCGGCAGCGCGCTGCGGATCCAGAGCACCGGCACCCGTGACCTGGTGGCCGACGTCGCCGCGAGCAGCGAACAGGCGCTGTTCGGCCTGCTCGACGCGCTTCCCCTGGCAGCGTTGACCAGCGTCCTGGCCATGGTGCTCATCGCGCTGTACTTCGTCACCAGTGCCGACTCGGCCTCGTTGGTGCTCGGCTCGCTGACCTCGCGGGGCTCGCTACGGCCGCACCGGGTGCTGGTGGTCTCCTGGGGTGTGCTGATCGGCGCGGTCGCCGCCGTGCTGCTGCTCGCCGGTGGACTGGACGCCCTGCAACAGGCCACCATCATGATCGCGTTGCCGTTCGTGGTGGTGATGCTCGGACTGGCCGCCGCGCTGGTCAAGGACATGTCCGACGATCCGCTGCTCGCGCCGCCGTTCCGCACCCCGCGATCCGGCCTGGCGGCCGCCGTGCGCACCGCCCGTTCGTACGAGGAGGAGGACCCGCCGCCCGTCCGGCGCTACCTCCGCCGTCGTCCCCGCTGACGCTTGGTGGGTGTGAGGAGGGGACCCCTGCTATACCGCAGGCGTTAGCAGGGGGCCCTTCCTTACACCGTCGGTGGGGCAGGGCAGGATGTAGCCCGAGGGGGTGGCGACATGGCGGGGCGGATCCGGGACGAGGACATCGCGTTGGTCCGCGAGCGGACCTCCATCGCCGAGGTCATCTCCGACACGGTGACGCTCCGATCGGCCGGCGGCGGCAACCTCAAGGGGCTCTGCCCGTTCCACGACGAGAAGTCCCCCTCGTTCAACGTCTCACCCGCCCGTAACGTCTGGTACTGCTTCGGCTGCGGCGCGGGCGGCGACGCGATCAAGTTCCTGATGGACGCCGAGCACCTCAGTTTCGTCGAGTCGGTGGAGCGGCTCGCCGAACGGGCCGGTGTGCAACTGCGGTATGTCGAGGACGACCGCTCCACCCCGCGTACCCGCCCGCAGCAGGGCCAGCGGCAGCGGCTCGTCGCCGCGCACGCCGCCGCAGTGGAGTTCTACACCGCGCAGCTCACCACCGCCGGGGCGCGTACCGCACGGGAGTTCCTGGCCGAGCGGGGGTTCGACCGCGCCGCCGCCGAGCGGTACGGCTGCGGCTTCGCCCCGGAGGGCTGGGACCCGCTCACCAAGCACCTGCGCCAGCGCGGGTTCACCCACGACGAACTGGTCACCGCCGGGCTGTCCCGACCGGCCCGCTCGGGCAGCCTGATCGACCGCTTCCGGCGTCGGCTGCTCTGGCCGATCCGCGACCTCACCGGCGACGTGATCGGCTTCGGTGCCCGCAAGCTGTTCGAGGACGACGACGGCCCGAAGTACCTGAACACCCCCGAGACGCCGATCTACAAGAAGTCGCACGTGCTCTACGGCATCGACCAGGCCAAACGGGAGATCGCCAAGCAGGGCCGGGTGGTGGTGGTCGAGGGGTACACCGACGTGATGGCCTGCCACCTGGCCGACGTGCCGACCGCCGTGGCGACCTGCGGCACCGCGTTCGGCGCCGACCACATCGGCGTCCTGCGTCGGCTGCTGCTGGACACCGACGCGGTGGCGGGCGAGATCATCTTCACCTTCGACGGGGACGCCGCCGGCCAGAAGGCGGCGCTGCGGGCCTTCGAGGACGACCAGCGGTTCGTCGGGCGTACCTTCATCGCGGTCAGTCCGGACAACATGGACCCGTGCGAGCTGCGCCTGGCAAAGGGCGACCTGGCCGTACGCGACCTGGTGGCCCGCCGCGAGCCGCTCGTCGACTTCGCGCTGCGGCACATGCTCAACCGCTTCGACCTGGACACTGTGGACGGTCGGGTGGAGGCGATGCGCCGCGCCGCCCCGCTGGTGGCGAAGCTCAAGGACCAGGAGAAACGTCCCGAGTACGTGCGCAAGCTCGCCGGGGACCTCGGCATGGAGATCGAGCCGGTGCAGCGGGCGGTGCTGGCCGCCGCCTCGGGGCGTCCGGCGGAGGCGCCGACGCGTACCGCCCGTGCCGAGCCGACGGTGGACAGCCCGCAGTCGATGGTCGAGCGCGAGGCGCTCAAGCTCGCCCTCCAGGAGCCGGCGCTGGCCGGGCCGATGTTCGACGCGGTCGAGGCGAGCGACTACCGGCACCCGGTGCACGTGGTGGTCCGGGAGGCGGTGTCGGCGGCCGGCGGAGCCGCGTCGGCGGCCGGTGGCGCGGTGTGGATCGAGTCGGTCCGGGACGCCTGCACCGACCTGGCGGCCCAGGCCCTCGTCGGTGAGCTGGCCGTGGAGCCGTTGCGGATCGACGGCGAGCCCGACCCGAGGTACGTCTCGATCACCATGGCCCGCCTCCAGTGGGGCTCGGTGACCGCCCGCATCCGGGACCTCAAGTCGCGGATCCAGCGGATCAACCCGGTCAACAACAAGGACGAGTACTTCGCCACCTTCGGTGAGTTGCTGTCGCTGGAACAGCACGCCCGCGCGCTGCGCGAGCAGGCGGCAGGAGGGCTGTAGAGATGGGACTGTTCCGCCGCCGACCGAAGCTGCCACCGGCCGACCGGCCACCGCTGGAGCGCGACGAGCGGGTGCTGGCCTGGTCTGCCGCCGGCAACGGCGAGGGAGACGGCGTGGTGGTGGCCACCAACCTCGGGCTCTGGCTGCCCGGACGCGGCCACCGGGTCGGTTGGCACGACATCGTCAAGGCGGTCTGGTCGGGCCGGGAGTTGACCGTCACCCCCGGCGAGCAGGTCGCCGAACGGGACGGGTACGTGGTGGTCGCCGACTGTCCGGCCGAGCGCTACCTGCTGCTCGACCCCGGTGAGCTGCCGCACCAGATCCGGGCCCGGGTCACCAAGTCGGTGGCGTACACCCAGCACCACGCCGTGCCCGGCGGCGCTGGTCGGATCGTCGGCCGGCGGGTGTCCGGCGTCGACGGCCTGTCCTGGATGGTCCGCTACGACCCCGGCACCCCCAGCGACGACCCGGCCGTGCTCGCCGAGACCGATCACCTCGTCGCCGCCGCCCGCGCCGCCACCACCCCCACCGACCTCTGACCCGCCCGGCCGCCCTACTCCGGCGGCCGTCCGCCTCGCCGTCCGCCTCGCCGTCCGCCTCGCCGTCCGCCTCGCCGTCCGCCGAGGGCGCCCGTCACGCCGATCATGGACTTGTGGCGAGGACGAACGAGGGCAAAACACATCCTTCCGGGTGCCACAACTCCATGATCGACGTGCGGGTCGGGTGGTGCGCGGGGGTGGGTGATGTGGGGGTCGGGCGGGGCGGGGTGGGTCAGCGGGGGCGGGCCCAGGTGAGGAAGCGGGCGGCCAGCGTTTCGGGTGGGCAGGTGCCGGCCAGGTCGTCGGCGGCGTCGTACATCATCGAGCCGAGATAGACGAGCAGGCCGGTACGGTTCTCCCGGTATTCGCCCAACAACGCCAGCCGGGCCGCCGAGCACGGCCAACGGGCACCGCACACCCGGCACCGCCAGGACGGTCGGGCCGCGACGTGGGGGCGGTAACGGGCCGTCACCAGTCCCGGTCCCCGGGGAGCGGGATGGGGGTGGCCGGGGACGGACATCGCCGGAACGGGAATCGCATGGGTGGGCCTCCGTCGAGGTGAATGGGGCGCCGGCCGAGTCGGGTACGCCGACGCCCCGGCCTGGTTCCGCCCGCCGTCCGATCCCGTGAGCGGTCCCGCTGCGTGACAGTCTGGTGAGGACGCGACTACGGTGGGAGGCTTGGCGCGGTGACGACGCGCGCGTCCCGGGCCGATCTCAGGCGGTACGACGATGTACGGAGGGTGTCCGTGGACCGCTCGTCCATGCTGGAGCACTTCGCGGAGGAACTGCGGCTGGTCCGGTCCGCTGCCGACATGTCGCAGACCGCGCTGGCCGAGGCGCTCAGCTACTCGGCCGCGCTGGTGGCGAAGGTGGAGACCTGCGAGCGGAAGCCGAGCCTGGACTTCGCCCGCCGCTGCGACACGGTGTTCGCCGCCGACGGCCGTTTCGAGCGCATCCAACGCCGACTCAGCCGGGAGTCGGTGGTGCCGTGGTTCCGTGACTGGGCAGGCATCGAAGCCGAGGCCACCGCGCTGCGTTCGTTCGAGCCGCTGTGTGTGCCGGGGCTGCTGCAAACTGAGGCATACGCCCGCGCGCTGCTGTCGGGTGGTGGATTGTTCGCTGACGACGAGGTCGAGCAGCAGGTGACCAACCGGTTGGATCGCCAGGCGGCGCTGACCCGTGACCGGCCGCCCCTCTTCACCGTGGTCGTCGACGAGTATGTCCTGCGCCGCCGGATCGGCGGGCAGGAGGTGATGCGGGAGCAACTGCGACACCTGGGGAAGACGGGTTCAGCCATGCCCCGGGTTCGGATTCAGGTCGTGCCGCTGGCAGCCGGAGCATATGCAGGGCTCGGCGGCCCCTTCGTGATCGCCACCTCGCCCAACGGAGACGATGTCGTCTACCTGGAGGGCCAACGCCACGGGCAGGTGATCGACCGTCCCGACTACGTTCAGCAGATGGTCGAGGTTTGGGAGTCGATCCGGGGTGAGGCACTATCGCAGCAGCAGTCCCTCGATCTGATAGCGGAGTTGGCGGAGACATGGAGCTGACCGGCGTCCGGTGGCGCAAGAGCACCCGCAGTGGCCCCGATGGCGGCAACTGCGTGGAGGTGGCCGACAACCTGTCGGGTGTGGTGGCGGTACGCGATTCCAAGGATCCGGCTGGGCCGGTGTTGGTCTTCGGTCCCGGCTCCTGGCGTGCGTTCGTCACCCGGCTCTCCGAGCGTCCATAGCGGCCCTCGGCATGTGGAGTCCGCGTCGATCTTGGACAGTTGCCGTCAGCTCCTGACTGTCAGCTCCTGACGGCAACTGTCCAAGATTCAGGTGCGGGGCGGTGGGCGGATGGCGTCCCGATGACGGAAGTGGCGGAGACATGGAATTGACCGGCGTCCGGTGGCGCAAGAGCATCCGCAGTAACGGGCAGGGTGGCAACTGCGTGGAGGTGGCCGACAACCTGTCGGGTGTGGTGGCCGTACGTGATTCCAAGGATCCGGCTGGGCCGGTGTTGGTCTTCGGTCCCGGCTCCTGGCGTGCGTTCGTCACCCGGCTCTCCGAGCGCCCGTAGCGGACGCCGGCCGCGACCCGTGGCCGGTGCCGTCCGACGTCGAGGCAGCGCAGCGGCGGTCAGCCGCCCTGGTAGTAGCGGGCAGCGCCGGGGTGCAGGGGGATGGGGTCGGTGGAGGCGGCGCTCTGGCGGTCGAAGTTGCGGGCCTCGGGGTGTGCCACGGCCAGGTCGGTCTGGTACGTGAAGAGGAGCCGGGTCAGGTCGTACGCCAGCTGATCGGGCATGTCGGCGTTGACCAGGATCACGTTGGCCACCGTGACCGTGGGAGTGCCGATCGGCGTGTCGTAGGCGTCCTTGGGCAGCTCGGCGGTGGTGTAGACCGAGCCGTGTTCGGCGTTGAGCGACTCGACCAACTCGGCGATCGGCAGCAGGGCGAACCGGCCCGGTGCGCCGCTGAGCATGTCGGCGATGCCGGGGGTGGGCAGGCCGCCGGAGAAGAACATGGCGTCGAGCGTCCCGGCGCGCATCCGGGCCACCGTCTCCGGCAGCGACAGCCGGGCCCGGCGTACGTCCCGTTCGGGGTCCAGCCCGGCGGCGGTGAGCAGCCGGGCGGCGATGACGTCGGTGCCGGACTTGGGGGAACCGGTGGAAACCCGCTTGCCGCGTAGTGCCGCGAGGCCGGTGAACTGGGCGTCGGCTCGGACGATGACGTGGGTGTAGTTGCTGTAGACCCGGGCCAGGGCCCGGACCGGTTGGGGTCGGCCGGCGAACGCGCCACGGCCGGCGCTGGCGTCGGCGGCGGTGTCGGCCAGGCTGAACGCGATCTCCATGTCGCCCTCGACCAGGCGGGTGATGTTCTCGCCGGAGGCTCCGGTGGGTTCGGCGCGGGCCTCGTAGCCGGGCAGGTGCCGGCTGATGATGTCGGCGTACCCGCCGCCGAGCTGGTAGTAGACGCCGGTGGTGTTGCCGGTGGCGAGGAAGATGCGTCCGTCGTGCCACGGGCGCGGCTCCGGGCTGGCCTTGGCGCCACAACCGGCGACCAGCGCGACCGCCAGCACGGCCGCCATCAGACGCCGACCCCGCCCGGCCACGCCGACACCTCGCGCGCGAACCGCCGAGCTTCGTCCATCGACGCCGGCACTCCGGCCGGTCACGCCGGCACCCCGCCCTGTTCCGCCCAGGTGCGCATGGCCGGTTCGAGGGCCTCGGCCACCCGCTGGACCAGGGTGGCCGTCTCGTAGCCGATCTGGCCCAGGTCGCAGCCGGCGGAGGCGAGGACCCCGATCAGGGCGCGGTCGCCGACCGCCATCACCAGCAGCACCCCGCCGTCCATGTCGACGATCTGCTGGCGTACCCGGCCGGCGGACATCAGCCGCGCCGCGCCGACGGTCAGGCTGGCCAGCCCGCTGATCACGGCGGCGAGCTGGTCCGCCTGGTCGGTGGAGAGGTGGGGCGAGGCGGCCAGTCGCAGCCCGTCGCCGGAGACGGCGAGGGCGTGCGACACGTCCGGGACCTGCTCGGCGAAGTTCGCCAGGAGCCAGTCCAGGCCGGCGCTGACGTTGGGCATCATTCGGGTCTCCCGCTGTGTCTGGTCTGCTGGTTGCGTCGCATCGCCTGGGCCACCCCGGCCGACAGGGCGGTGAGTCGGGCCCGGACGACCTCGGGGTCGAGCAGGTCGGTGCCGGCCGGTGGGGGTGGGGTGTCGTGCAGTTCGGACTGCAGGCCGCCGCCACGGGTCCGCCGGGGCAGTCCGCTGGCGGTCGCCGCGCCGGCACCCGACCAGCTCGGCGGTGCCTGGCCCGCCCCGGCACCCGACCAACTCGGCGGTGCCTGGCCCGCCCCGGCTCCGGCGCCCGACCGGCCGGACGATCCGTTGACGGCGGTGCGGACCACCGGCAGCGTCATCGTCGGGGCCCGGTGGACGGTGAACTGCTCCGGCGCGGTGCCCATCTCCGCCCGGGGCCGCGGTATCCGGCGGCCGCCGGGCTCGCCGTCGTGCGAGCGGAACCAGGCGGCACCGGGGGGCGTGGCGCGTGGCGCGGCGGGCGGCCGCCCCTTGACCTCCTCGACCCGGGTGAGGATCTCCTCCGGGACCTCCACCTGGGCGACCGTGCCGGCACCGGCGCTGTGCAGTCGCACCTGCACGCCGTGCCGCGCGGCCAGGTGGGCCACCACGTGCAGGCCCATGCTGCCGGCCGCCGCGCTGGACAGGACGGCCGGCGCGCGCAGCCGCTCGTTGATCTCGGCCAGGCGGCCTTCGCCGATGCCGATGCCCTGGTCGTGTACGCGCAGCGTCAGCCCGTCGACTGTCCGTCGACCGTCCACGTGCACCGGGGCGTGCGGCGGGGAGTAGGCGGTGGCGTTCTCCAACAGTTCGGCGAGGAGGTGGACGAGGTTGCCCACCGCCGAGCCGTGCACCGCGGCGGCCGGTACGTCGATCTCGACCCGGGCGTACTCCTCGATCTCCGACGCGGCGCCCCGGACCACGTCGGCCAGCAGGTGCGGGCCCTCGTGCGAGCGGCCCGGTTCGCCACCGGCGAGGACCAGCAGGTTCTCGCCGTTACGCCGCATGCGGGCGGCCAGGTGGTCGAGCGCGAACAGCCGGGCCAGCGCGTCGGGATCGGTCTCCTCCTGCTCGAACTCGTCGAGCAGGCGCAACTGCCGGGTGATCAGCGTCCGGATCCGTCGGGCCAGCGCCTCGACCATCCGGGTCACGTCCATGCGCAGCTCGGCCTGCTCACCGGCGAGCCGCAGGGCGGCCCGGTTGACCGTGTCGAACGCCTCCGCCACCTGGGCGATCTCGTCGCGTCCGCGACTGATCCCGGCGGTGATCTGGGAGGCCGGACCGGCACCGGAACTGCTGTCGCCGGCCGAGATCGCGGTGATCCGCTCGGGCAGTTCCCGGTGCGCCATGGCCAACGCGGCCACCCGCAGCCGCCGGAGCCGGCGGCTGGTGCGTACCGCCAGCATCGCGGCGGCGACCAGCGAGGCCAGCGCCAGCCCGCCGGCGGAGCCGCCGGTGACCAATGCCCGCTGGCGGGCGTCGGCGGCCAGCGCGGCGGACCGGCGGTCGAGGTCGTCGGAGAGTTCGCGGCCCAGCAGGTTGAACCGGCGGATGGTGCCGCTCTGCGCCACGAACCAGGCGTCGCCGTCGGTGCCGAGCGCGGCCGGCTCGCGGTCCGCGTTCAGCGCGCTGTCGCGCATCCGCCGGGCAGTGGAGACGTCACTGCCGGCCAGCAACCGGGTGTACGCGGCCGTAGCGTCCGCCCCGGCGATGCGGGAGAACTCGGCCTGGCGTTGTTCGGCGGCGCCCCGCAGCCGGCCCAGCCGGACCAGTTCACCCTCGGCCAGCTCGCCCCGGACGAAGACGGTCCGCAGCAGGTCACGTTCCAGCGACGCCAGGTGCTCCTGGGCGGCGACGGCGGCCACCTCCCGGGCCCGGTTGGCCAGCTCCGGGTCGCGTACCTGGGCGGGCAGCGCGTCGGCCACCGTGAGCAGCGACTCCACCAGCGCCACGTAGGTCGGGTCGGCGGTCGCGGAGCCCAGTGCGGCCACCCGTGCCTCGTCGAGCTGGACGAGGTGTTCGTCCACGCCGTCCAGGGAGCGGCCCAGGTCGGGAGCGGCCCGTCGGGCGTCGCCGCTGGCCGACCGGTACCGCGCCACGGCCTCGTCGACCCGCTGCCGCTGGGCGTCGACCAGTTGCCGGCCGGAGGTCCCGCCGCGCTGGCGCAGGGCGGCCGTCTCGCCGAGTTCCCGTTCCACCTCGTGCACCAGCGACACGGTGGCGGTGGCGGTGCCGGCCAGTACCCGGGCGCGTTCGGCGTCGGTGGTGGCGGAGAGGGCGTTGCCGGTCTGGATCGCGCCGAGGGCGAGTAGTCCGGCGGTGGCGACGAGGATCGGCGCGAGGAGCTGCGTACGCACCGACCACAGTCGACCGGTGTGATCGGACGGACGGTTGTGCCGGCGTACGCGCGCCAGTGAGGGCAGCGGCACGGGGGTCTCCCGAGGTAGTGGTGGCCGGGCCGGGCCCCCACGGGAGGCACCGGCCCGGCCGGGTCGGTCAGCTCGCGCCGAGGTCCTGCAACGCCTTGTCCGCACCCCGGTGCAGACCGACCGGGTCGGTCTTGCGGGCGGTGTCCAGAGCGATGCCCTTGGCGGCGGGGTTGGCCTGGGCCAGCGCGTCCTTCTTCTCGAACACCGTCCGGGTGATCGCACAGGCCACGTTGGCGTCCAGGTCCTTGCGGACGAGCAGCACGTTGGGAACCACGATGGTCGGGGTGTCCGCCACAGTGGAGTACACGTCCCTGCCGATCGTGCCGGCCTGGTACGCGGGGTTCAGCTCGCTCATCTTAGGCAACAACGGCGTGATGTCGATGAACTTGACCTTGTCCCCGGCAGTGGTGAAGAGATCCGTCACACCGCCGGTGGGTACGCCGCCGGACCAGAAGAAGCCGTCGAGGCTGCCGTCCTTGACGCCCTCGACCGTCTTGGTCAGGTCCAGACGCTGGGCCTGGATGTCGGCGGCCGGATCGAGTCCGGCGGCCTCCAGCAGGCGGTTCGCGATGACCTCGGTGCCGGACTTGGGGGAGCCGGTGGAGATCTTCTTGCCCTTCATGTCGGCCACGGAGTTGATTCCCGCGTCGGCCCGGACGACCACCTGGGTGTAGTTGTCGTAGATCCGGGCCAGCGCCTCGACCGGCTGCGGAGTGGTGAAGGTGCCCTTGCCCTGCACCGCGTTGACGGCGGTGTCGAAGAGCGAGAACGCCACGTCGTACTGGCCGCCGACGAGCTGTTCGATGTTCTGCACCGACGCGCCGGTCTCGGCCGCCGTGCCGGTGAGCCGGCCGGCGGTGCTGTTCGAGAGCTGCCCGGCCAGGGCGTTGCCGACCACGTAGTAGACGCCGGTGGCGTTGCCGGTGGCGATGCCCACCCGGGTGTTCTCGGCCACCTCGCAGGTGACGGCGTTCGCGGTGTCGTCCGTGGCGGCGGCGCCCTGACGGCCGCCGCAACCTGCGGTGCCGGCCGCGACGAGGGCGAGTGCTCCCACTCCCGCCACGAGCCGCACGTTGATCCGTCCCACTCTTGCTCCTTCCGCGTTCATGCCGGTGATCCGGCTCGCGTCCCGCCGGAGGAGCCGGCGGATCCGCGTCGTACGAAAACGCCCACCGCCATGGCGCCGGCCAGTACGGCACCGATCGCGACGGGTACGGGTTCCAGCCAGAGCAGCGTGAGCCCGGCGATCGCGCCGAGCATCCGCTCCGGTACGCCCGCCGGGCCGACCCCGGGCAGCCAGCCGCCCGCCGCCACGGCCAGCACCGCCACGCTGAGCGCGGTGACCGTGCCGGCGACCAGGATCCGTTGTGGACCGCCCATGCCGAGCAGGCCGAGCCCGGTCGGGGTGGCCACGAAGGCGAGCGGGATGAGGTAGGCCGGCAGCGCGTACCGCAGGGTGTGCCACATGGTCGGTACGACGCGGCCGCCGGTGACCGCGGCGGCGGCGACCGCGGCGAGCGCGGTCGGCGGCGACACCTCGGACAGCACCGCGAAGTAGAAGACGAACATCGCCGCGGCGGGGGCGCTGACGCCGAGGTCGAGCAGGGCCGGACCGATGATCACCCAGCCGATCACGAAGGACGCGGTGACCGGGATGGCCAGGCCGAGCAGGCTCAGCGCGACGGCGGCGAGCAGCGCGGTGAGCGCCAGCACCACAGCCGGATTCGAGCTGACCATGCCGGCGGCGTCGATCAGCAGCGCCGCGGCCTGTGGCCCGAGCCCGGTCTTCGTGGTGGTGGCGGTGATGATCCCGGCCGCCGCGCAGACCACCGTGACGGCGAGGACCCCGCGTGCGCCGCCGGAGAACGCGTCGAGCAGCCGGGGCGGGGTGAGCCGGTGCCTGCGGTCCAGGTAGGACAGCACGATCGCCAGCAGGGTGGCCAGCACCACCGCGCGGGTGGCCGAGACGCCGACGGCGAGCAGGCCGACGATCGCGAACAGTGAGGCGAAGTGATAGCCGGAGCGGGCCAGCAGCCGCCAGGCGGAGGTGGCCGGCATGGCTGCCGCGCGTACCCCGGAGCGGCGCGCGTCGATCTCCACCGAGAGCACGATGCCGAGGTAGTAGAGCACGGTCGGCACCATCGCCCAGCCGAGCACCTGGAGGTAGGAGACGCCCAGGTACTCGGCGATGATGAACGCCGCCGCGCCGAGCGTGGGCGGGGAGAGGATGGCGCCGACACCGGCCGCCGCGAGCATGCCGCCGGCCCGTTCCGCCGGGTAGCCGGCGCGGCGCAGGATCGGCCAGGTGACCGCACCGATGCTGACGGTGGTGGCGGCGCCCGAGCCGGAGACGGTGCCGAGCAGGAAGCCGGAGGCGACCGCGGTACGACCGGCGGCGGTGCGGGACCGGCGGAACGCGGCGGCGGAGAGGTCGACGAAGAACCGGCCGGCGCCGGAGCGGTCCAGCACCGCACCGTAGATGGTGAACAGCACGATGTAGGTGGCGGCCACGTCCAACGGGGTGCCGTAGAACCCGCTGTCGGAGTTGTAGAAGGCGTCCACGATCTGCCCGAAGTCGAGCCCGGCGTGGGCCACCGCCCAGGTCTGCGGCAGCAGTCCGCCGTAGTAGCCGTAGCCGAGGAAGACCAGACACACCACGGGCAGGATCCAGCCGGTGGTGCGTCGGCACGCCTCCAGCAGCAGGAGCAGCAGGACGGTGCCCATCGCCACGTCGGTGCCGACGAGCAGGCCCTGCCGGTCGAGGAAGGCGTCGTAGCCGCCGCCACCGCCGGCCAGCGCGACCGGCAGCACCGGGTAGAGACAGGCGGCGAGCGCGGCGACTGCCAGTGCCCAGTCGACCCCGCTCGGCCCGGTGCGTGGCGGGCGGGCCCGCGCCGGGGGCGTGGCACGTCCGTCGGTGTTCGCGTCACGGTCGCGGCGCAGCCGGGGCAGCCGCAGGTCGGCCGGGTACGCGAGGAAGGCCAGTGGGAGTACGCCGGCCAGGAAGAAGATCAGGTAGTACTTGCTGCCCTGGGCCAGTGGCCGGAACACCTGCCAGAGGGCGAGCAGCGCGACGGCCAGGGTCGCGGCGGTCAGCAGGACGGCGACCGGCCCGGTGAGCGTACGGCCGGGCTTCTCGTCCTCGAACTGGGCGGCCAGTTCCCGCGCGTCCACCTCCGGCGGCGCGTCGGTGTCCCCGGCACCGGTGGGTCGGTCACCGGGTGGCGTGTTCGGGCCGGTGGCGGGCTCGGGGCCGGGTCGTTGCCGGGGGATGGTGGCCGGAACGGTCCCGACGGCGCGCGGATCGGCCTCGGGGTCGGCCTCCGCCACGCGGGCACGGGCGCGATTGCCCTCGGGTCCGGAATCATCGGTGAATCGGATAGCCGACACGAGGGGGGACGATACGCGAATTGACACATCGATGGGAACATTGTCGATCGTCGTTTCCCTGAGTGACTTTCATTTTGTTTCAGTCACTCCCCGCTGCGCTTGTTTCAGAATCAGTTTCGCGACCGGCGCGGGACGTGCGCGTTAGTCTGCCGGATGCGCGACGCGAGCACGCGTAACTGCGTCCGTTTTTCACCTTCTGGTGCATTGGGCTGTCACATGTCGGCGTCGAAATGCCAGCGAATCCATTACTCTCCGTATAGATGCTGACGGAGGGTGGCGGCGTCGATCGGGTCGGTCGTCCGGGCCGGGGCGGTGGTTCGGCGGCTACCGGTGCGGGTGCCCGACCTGATCCGGTCGGCGCGTCACGGTTGACAGCGGATCCCCGACGAGTCGCGCTCTGCGCCGGTGCACGCGCCATTCCCGATCGCCTTTCCGCCATGGCCCGGGCCGGACGCGCGGCACCGGTGGCGCGACGGTGCGGTCGGCGGCACGACGGTGTGGTCGGCGGCACGCCGTGTCCGCGGTCCACGCGGAGGGCCGGCGGGTGGTTACCCGAGCGCACTGGCGGGGCATGTCTCGGGCGAGAACATCGAGGTGAGGGGAGGGGCGATGGCCTCCGAGAAGTCTTCCCGTCCAGACCGGGCCGACGCGGTGCGGCAGCCCGCCGACGATCCCCACAGCGGTGCGGAGCGCCTGCCGGCCGACCGGGACACCCCCGACGGGCCGACCCGGCTGTCCCGCGACGAGTGGGTGGCGGCGGCGCGGCGGACCGTCCGGGAGTTCAGCTCCGACGGCCTGACCGACTGGGCCGCCGCCCTCACCTACTACGGTGTGCTCTCCATCTTCCCCGGCCTGCTGGTGCTGGTCTCGCTGCTCGGTCTGCTCGGCCCGAGCGCCACCCAGGGCGTGCGCGACACCGTCGGCCAGGCGGTGCCGGAGCAGAACATCCGCCAGATCATCGACGCGGCCATCGACCAGGCGCAGCAGAACGGCGGTCTCGCCGGCCTCGCCGCCGTGATCGGTCTGCTGGCTGCCTTCTGGTCGGCCTCCGGCTACGTCGCCGCCTTCATGCGCGCCTCCAACATCATCTACGACGTGCCGGAGGGACGCCCGATCTGGAAGACCCTGCCGATCCGGGTGGGCGTGACCGCCGTGATCGGGGTGCTGCTGCTGGCCAGTGCGGTGATCGTGGTGTTCACCGGCCGGTTCGCCGAGCAGGTGGGTGACGCGATCGGGGTCGGCAGTACGGCGGTGACGGTCTGGGACCTCGCCAAGTGGCCGGTGCTGCTGATCCTGGTCAGCCTGATGTTCGCCATCCTCTACTGGGCTTCTCCGAACGCCCGGCAGGGCGGCTTCCGCTGGGTCAGCCCGGGCGGGGTCCTCGCGGTGGTGATGTGGCTGCTGGTCTCCGGCGTCTTCGCGCTCTACGTGGCCAACTTCGGCTCGTACAACAAGACCTACGGTGCGCTCGCCGGTGTGATCATCTTCTTGGTCTGGCTCTGGCTGAGCAACGTCGCGATCCTCTTCGGCGCCGAGTTCGACGCCGAGCTGGCGCGCGGCCGGGCCATCGCGGGTGGCCTGCGTCCGGTCGACCGGGAGCCGTACGTCGAACTGCGCGACGACCGCAAGCTGCGGCAGGAGGACGAGACGGAGTGAGTTCGGCCTCTTAGCCGATCAGAGACACCCTGGGTCCGAGCGCCGGTCATCGGCGCTCGGACCCAGGCTCGTTCTGCCCGGTCGGATGCGCGTCGTCAGGCTCCGGCCGGTTCGGCCACCTCCCGCCCTCGGGCGGCATCGGCAGGCCGGCGGCCACCATCTGCCACGGCGCGGACCGGATGAGCAACCCTTTCCTTGATCCACTCGAAGCTTTTGTCTGCTCGGACAAAAGTTGGTGGAATGTCGGCCGAAGATCTGGACAGGCAGCTCGGAAGGCGCTTACTGTGTCGGACACAACACATCGGCGTTGCGTCGATGTGAATCGCATCGATGAAAGGGGTCCCGATGCGGACCGTCGAACCCCTGCACGTGCGCCTGTTGCGGTTGCTCCGCGACCAGGGGGCCGTCTCCCGGGCGGAGCTGGCGGACCGCCTGGAGATCCCCCGTCCCCGACTGCTGGCCGAGCTGGAACGACTGGTGAGCCATGGCTACGTCGCCGAGGCCGGCATGGCCGCCTCCCGGGGCGGCCGACGCTCCACGCTCGTCGAACTGAGCCCGGACCTGCGGTTCGCGGCCGTCGACCTCGGAGCCAGCTCCATCGACGTCGAAGTCGTCAACGGCCGCCTGGAGCCCGTGGCGGCGTACGCGGAGACGGCCGACATCCGCTCCGGTCCCAAGGTGACCCTGCACCGCGTGAACGAACTGCTCGCCAAGGCCCGTGTGGACGGCGTCTACGACCGGCTGAACGCGGTCGGCATCGGGGTGCCCGGTCCGGTCAGCTTCCGCGACGGAGTGCCGGTGTCCCCGCCGATCATGCCGGGATGGGACCGCTTTCCGGTCCGTGAGCTGCTCACCCGCGAGCACGGCTGCCCGGCGGTGGTCGACAACGACGTGAACATCATGGCGATCGGCGAACGGCACGGCGGGGTGGCGCACTCGGTCGACGACTTCCTCTTCGTCAAGATCGGCACCGGGATCGGGTGCGGGATCTACCTGAGTGGCGAGGTCTACCGGGGCACCGACGGCTGCGCCGGGGACATCGGCCACATCCAGGTCGACGGGCACGGGCCGGTCTGCTCGTGCGGCAACGCCGGCTGCCTGGAGGCGCTGTTCAGCGGCGCCGCGCTGGCCAAGGAGGCCACTGCCGCAGCGCGTACCGGTGCCTCACCCGCGCTGGCCGAACGCCTGCGCGTGCAGGGGTCGGTCACCGCCCAGGACGTCGCCGCCGGTGCCGTCGAGGGCGACGTGGCCTGCATCCAGCTCATCCGCGAGGGCGGCCGACGCCTCGGCAGCGTCCTCGCCGGACTGGTCAGCTTCACCAACCCGTCGATGATCGTCATCGGCGGTGGACTCGCCCAACTCGGGCACGTCCTGCTCGCCGAGATCCGCAGCGTCGTCTACCGGCGTTCCCTGCCGCTGGCCACCGGCAACCTGCCGGTCGTGCTCTCCGAACTGGGACCCCGCGCCGGTGTCGCCGGAGCCGCGGTGCTCGCCAGCGACCTGGCTTTCCTGGAGGCAGCGTGAACACCGACGGCGACGTGAGCGACGCGCCACTGGTCGAAGCTCCGGACGACACCGTGGCCGGCGAGGTGGTCCTGCGTCTGACCGACGTGGTCAAGACCTTCCCGGGCGTACGCGCGCTGGACGGCGTGCAGTTGGAGGTCCGGGCCGGCGAGGTGCACTGCCTGCTCGGGCAGAACGGCGCCGGCAAGTCGACCCTGATCAAGGTGCTCGCCGGAGTGCATCGACCGGACTCGGGGCTGGTCGAATGGCGCGGCGAGCCGGTCACCTTCGCCAACCCGCAGGCCGCCATGCGAGCCGGGATCGCCACCATCTATCAGGAACTCGACCTGGTCGACGACCTGTCGGTGGCGGAGAACGCCTTCCTCGGGCACGAGCCGCGTCGGATCGGCTTCGTCCGCCGGGGGCAGATGGCCCGGCGTACCCGGCAGATCCTCGGTCGGCTCGGGCACGCGGAGATCCCGCCGGGCCGGGTGGTGCGAGCGCTGCCGGCAGCCGGCAAGCAGGTGGTCAGCATGGCCCGCGCGCTCTCCCACGAAGCCCGGCTGATCATCATGGACGAACCGAGTGCGGTGCTCGCCCACGACGAGGTGGAGAACCTCTTCCGGATCATCCGCGAGCTGACCGCGCAGGGGATCGCGGTCATCTACATCTCGCACCGGCTGGAGGAGATCCGCGAGATCGGTGACCGGGTGACGGTCCTCAAGGACGGCCGGACCACGGCCTCGAACCTGGCGGCCCGGGACACCCCGACGCGTGACCTGGTCTCCCGGATGACCGGCCGGACCATCGAGTACGTCTTCCCGGATCGCCCCGACAGCACCGGTGTCGGCGACGAACTGCTCCAGGTCGACGGGTTGACCCGGGCCGGGGAGTTCGCCGACGTCTCGCTCTCGGTCCGGGCCGGGGAGATCGTCGGCATCGCCGGGCTGGTCGGTTCCGGCCGGTCCGAGCTGCTGGAGACGATCTACGGCGCCCGGCGGGCCGAGTCCGGCTCGGTGCGGATGTCCGGTCGGGCCCTGCGGTCGGGCAGCGTCGGCGCGGCGGTCCGGGCCGGCATGGGCATGGCCCCGGAGGAACGCAAGAGCCAGGCCCTGCTGCTCGGCGAGCCGATCTACCGCAACGTCACGCTGGCGACCTTCAGCAGGTACGCCCGACTCGGGTTCACCGACGTCGGGAAGGAACGCGCCGAGGCGGACCGGATCGCGGAGAAGCTGGAGATGCGCCCGCGCGACGTACGCCGGGCGGTGCGTACGCTCTCCGGCGGCAACCAGCAGAAGGTGGTGGTCGGGCGCTGGCTGCTCGGCGACACCAGACTGCTGCTGCTCGACGAACCGACCCGGGGCGTGGACGTGGGCGCCCGCGCCGAGCTGTACCAGGTGATCCGGCAACTCGCCGCCGAGGGTGTCGGGGTGCTGCTGGTCTCCAGCGAGGTGCCCGAGGTGCTCGGTCTGGCCGATCGGGTGCTGGTCATGCGGGAGGGCCGGGTCGTGCGTACCGCCCCGGCGGGCGAACTCGACGAGAACACCGTGCTCGACCTCGTGATGGCGGGGTCCCTGATGGAAGGCGCACCGGCATGAGTGAGCGTCAGCGAGCGAATCATCGATACAGCGTGAAGGTGTCTCATGGCGGCGCGGAGCGAAGCGGAGCGCCGGCATGAGTGAGCGTCAGCGAGCGAATCATCGATACAGCGTGAAGGTGCCTCATGGCGGCGCGGAGCGAAGCGGAGCGCCGGCATGAGCGAGCGAGGGCCCTCGACGACACAGTTGCCGGCACAGTCGCCGCCGGTGGAGCCGGCACCGACCGGGGTGACCAAGCACGACCCGTCCGGCGGGTCGCGGCGCGGGCTCTCCTTCTGGAACGGCGAGGGCGGTGAGGGCGCCAAGCGGAACCTGGCTCTGATCGGGGTGCTGCTGGTGCTCTTCGTGATCGGCGCGGCCACCCGCTCCGACCTGTACTCCAACCCGGACTGGGTCTGGGCCAACATGCTCAGCATCCTCAAGCTCGCCTCGGTGGTCGGCGTGGTCACCGTCGGGATGACCTTCGTGATCATCGGTGGCGGCATCGATCTCTCCGTCGGCGCGATCGTCGCGCTGGCCGGGGTCTGGTGCACCACGGTCGCCACGCAGAGCTTCGGCGCCGCCGGCATGATCTTCACCGCGATCGTGGTCGGGGTGGCGGTCGGCCTGGTCAACGGGACGCTCATCGCGTACGGGCGGCTGGTGCCGTTCATCGCCACGCTGGCCATGCTGGTGGCGGCCCGGGGACTGGCCGCCGAGATCTCCGACAAGCAGACGCAGATCTCGCAGAACGGCGTCATCAACGGGATCGCCAGCAACGACCTGCTCGGTATCCCGCTGCTGGTCTACATTCTGGCCGCCGTGGTCGCCGCCGGGTGGGTGCTGCTCAACCGCACCACCTTCGGCCGGCGTACGGTCGCCGTCGGCGGCAACCCGGAGGCGGCCCGGCTGGCCGGCATCAACGTCCGGCTGCACACCCTGCTGCTCTACGCGCTCTCCGGCCTCTGCTGCGGCATCGCCGCGATCATGCTCACCGCCCAGGCCACCTCGGCCCAGGCGGCGATGGCCAACCTCTACGAGCTGGACGCGATCGCCGCCGTGATCATCGGTGGCACGCTGCTCAGCGGCGGGCGGGGCACCATCATCGGTTCCCTGCTCGGTGTGATCATCTTCGCCACCATCACCAACCTCTTCGCGATCAACGGACTCTCCACCGAGGCACAGAACATGGTCAAGGGCGGCATCATCGTCGCCGCCGTCCTGATCCAGCAGGTGCAGTTCGGCACCCTCACCCAGTTCCTCCGCCGCAACAACCGGGTCACCACCAACTAACCCTCTTCGCACCCTCCGCACCAGACCGGACCACCCGAGCAGACGACGGTGGTCGGGTCGCGCACACCCAATTTTCCTCCACCACATGACATCAGGAGGTCGTCATGACCCAGCACAGTCGCGACATGTCGCGGCGCCGGATGCTCTTCGGCGGGGCGGCCGTCGGTGCCGGCGTACTGCTCTCCGCCTGCACCAGCAACGAGCAGGGCACGCCCACCGAGGCACAGACCAAGGCGGCCGAAGGCGGCGGCAACGCCGAACCGGGCGAGCGGGTCACGATCGGATTCTCCGCACCGGCCGCCGACCACGGCTGGATCGCCGCGATCACCAACAACGCCCGGGCGCAGGCCGGCGCGTACTCCGACGTGGAGTTCAAGACGGTCGAGGCGGGTGCGGACGCGGCGGCCCAGCGGGCGGCGCTGTCCACCCTGGTCTCGCAGAAGCCGGACGTGATCGTGCTGCTGCCGCACGACGGCAAGGAGCTGAACTCGTTCGGCCTGGAGGCGATGGCGGCCGGCATCCCGGTGGTCAACCTGGACCGGGCCTTCCCGGACGCGAAGGCGTACCGGTTGCAGATCAAGGGTGACAACTACGGCATGGGTGTGGCGGCGGCCACCTTCATCATCGAACAGCTCAAGGCCAAGGGCGTGAGCAACCCGGTGATCGCCGAGATCGCCGGCATCGACTCGCTGGAGCTGACCCAGGAGCGGTCGAAGGGCTTCGCGGACACTCTGGCCCAGGGCGGCCTGCGGGTGGCCAACCGGCGGGCCGCGGAGTTCACCGTCGACTCCGGTCAGCGCGAGGCGAGCCAGTTGCTCCAGGCCCTGCCGAAGATCGACGCGATCTGGAACCACGACGACGACCAGGGCATCGGCGTGCTGGCCGCGATCAGCCAGGCCAACCGCAACGAGTTCTTCATGGTCGGCGGCGCCGGGTCGAAGAAGGCGATGGAGGACATCCAGGCCGACAACACGGTGCTGAAGGCCACGGTGACCTACAGCCCGTCGATGGCCTCGTCGGCCATCTCGCTGGCCCGGCTGATCGGCCAGAACCGGGGCATGTCGGACCTGGTCGAGCTTCAGGTGCCCAAGGAGATCGTCCTCGCCTCCGAGACGATCACGAAGGAGAACGCGAGCGACTACCTCAAGCTCGGGTTCTGACACCACGGGGGGAGACCCACCTTGTCCACGACTGACAACCAACTGCGGGTCGGCATGGTCGGCTACGCGTTCATGGGCGCCGCGCACTCGCAGGCATGGCGGACCGTGAATCGAGTGTTCGACCTGCCGGCGCGGGCCCGGATGGTGGCCGTCTGCGGGCGTGATCCGGGAAAGGTGGCCGACGCCGCCGACCGGCTCGGCTGGGAGGAGCACACCACGGACTGGCGGGAACTGGTGACCCGCCCGGACATCGACGTGGTCGACATCTGCACACCGGGTGACAGCCACGCCGAGATCGCCCTCGCGGCGCTGGCCGCCGGCAAGCACGTGCTGTGCGAGAAGCCGCTGGCCAACACCGTCGCCGAGGCACGGGAGATGGCCGCTGCGGCAGCCACCGCCCGAGCCGGCGGGGCCCGCTCGATGTGCGGGTTCAACTACCGGCGCGTACCCGCGGTGGCGCTGATGCGTCAGCTGGTCGCCGACGGGCGGCTGGGGGTGATCCGGCACGTCCGGGCCAGCTACCTGCAGGACTGGATCGTGGACCCGCAGTTCCCGCTGGTCTGGCGGTTGCAGAAGGACCAGGCGGGCTCCGGCGCGCTGGGTGACATCGGTGCGCACATCATCGACCTGACCCAGCACGTCACCGGCCAGCGGATCGCCGGGGTCAGCGCGGTCACCGAGACGTTCGTCAAGGAGCGGCCGTTGCCGACCGGTTCGAGCGGGCTGGCGGCGCAGGCCGACGGTGCCGCCGCCACCGGACCGGTGACCGTCGACGACGCCGCGATCTTCGTGGCCCGACTCGACGGCGGCGCGCTGGCCACGTACGAGGCGACCCGGTTCGCCACCGGCCGCAAGAACGCCCTCCGGGTGGAGATCAACGGGTCGCTCGGCTCGGTGGTCTTCGACCTGGAACGCCTCAACGAGCTGGAGTTCTACGACGCCACGCGCCCCACGGCCGAGCAGGGCTTCAGCCGGATCCTGGTGACCGAGAGCGAGCACCCGTACCTGTCGGCCTGGTGGCCGCCGGGCCACATCATCGGGTACGAGCACTCCTTCACCCACCAGATGCGTGACTTCATCGAGGCGGTGGCGACCGGCGTCGACCCGTCGCCCTCGTTCGTCGAGGCGTTGCAGGTGCAACTGGTGTTGGACGCGGTGGTCCGCTCGGCCGATCTGGGATCCGCCTGGACCGAGGTGGAGCCGACGTTGGCGACGGTCGCCGCCTGAACCGCCTCCGGTACCGACCGGCGAGGGCCGGCCGCGGTTGCGCCCCGCGGCCGGAACGGGGTCGGTACCGGAGGTCGTGTCACCGGCCACCCGGCCCGGTGACACCCGTAATGCGGTGCCTCCGGTGCGGCCGGACCGGGATTCCCCGGCCGCACCGGAGCACCGCCACCGGCGGCAACGTCGCCGCCGGTCAGGAGATCCCGCCGGGTACGCACCACCCGATCTTCCCCGCCTCTGGGCGGACCTGTTCGCCATGAGTCCTCCGGCCCGGTCACCGACGCCGGTGGCCGACCGGTTGCGGGGGAGGCAGGGGCGCGACGCCGACCGCCCCTGCCTGCTAGCCCCGTCCGTCCGCACCGCCCGAATGCCGGCCGGCGTCGTCGCCGCCGACCTCGACGCCAGCCGGTGAGCTTCATCGGGCGGCGCGGCGGACGGGGCGCATCCGCCCGAAGTGATCCGAAGGAGCGCTATGCGTACGGGTGTCTGGCTGGTGGGGGCGCGCGGCTCGGTCGCGACCACCAGCATCGTCGGGGCGCTCGCCCTGCGGGCCGGTCTGACCGGGCCCACCGGGTGCGTCACCGAGCTGCCCGAGCTGCGCGGACCGGCCCTGCCGACCTTCGCCGAGCTGGTGTTCGGCGGGCACGACGTGGTCACCACACCGCTCGCCAAGCGCGCCGAGGCGCTCGCCACCGCCGGGGTGCTGCCGGCCCGCCTGGTCGCCGCGTTGACCGAGGAACTGGCCACCGTGGAACGCGATCTGCGGCCCGCGCCGATCGGCGGCAGTCAGGCCGACCGGGCCGCCGCGACCGTCCGCGACCTCGTCGACTTCCGCGAGTGGCACGGGCTGGACCGGGTGGTGGTGGTCAACGTCGCGGCCACCGAGCCGACGCCCCGACCCCACCCCGGCCACGCTGACCCGGAGGCGCTGAGTGCCGCTCTCGCCGGCCCCGACGAGGTGCTGCCCCCCAGCTCCCTGTACGCGTACGCGGCGGTGACGGCCGGCTGCCCGTACGTCGACTTCACCCCGTCGACCGGGCTCCGGCTGCCAGCGTTGACCACGCTCGCCGACACGCACCGGGTGCCGTACGCCGGACACGACGGCAAGACCGGGGAGACGCTGCTCAAGTCGGTGCTCGCCCCGATGTTCGCGATGCGCCACCTCACCGTACGGTCCTGGTCCGGGCTCAACCTGCTCGGCGGCGGCGACGGCGCGACCCTCTCCGACCCGGCCGCCAACGCCGCCAAGGTCCGCAGCAAGCAGCGGGTACTCGGCGAGACGCTCGGCTACCTGCCGCAGGGCGACACCCGCATCGAGTACGTCGAGGAACTGGGCGACTTCAAGACCGCCTGGGACCTGATCACCTTCGCCGGCTTCCTGGGCACCGGCATGCGCCTGGAGTTCACCTGGCAGGGCTGCGACTCGGCGCTGGCCGCCCCGCTCGTGCTCGACCTGGCCCGGCTCACCGCCGCCGCACACGCCGCCGGGGTCACCGGGCCGCTGACCGATCTCGCCTTCTTCTTCAAGGACCCGCTCGGCATCGCCACCCACTCGCTCGGCGACCAGTGGACCCGACTCGTCGCGTTCACCCGTCGTCTGCACGCCGGAGGTCACGATGCCGCGCGTGGCTGACCTCGCCGAGCTGGTCCGGGCACCGGCCGCGCTCTCGGTGCCCGGGGACGTGGTGGCCGGTGCCGCGGCGGCCGGTGCGCTCGGCCCGGGTACGCCCGTGCTGGCCACCGCGTCGGTGCTGCTCTACTGGGCCGGGATGGCCGCCAACGACTGGGCGGACCGGCGGCTGGACGCGGTCGAGCGCCCCGAGCGGCCGATCCCCAGCGGCCGGGTCCACCCCGGTCTCGCGGTCGGTCTGGCCGCCGGGCTGACCGTGGCCGGTGTCGGGCTCGCCGCGCTGGGCGGCGGCCGTCGCGCCACCGCCGTCGCGGTGCCGTTGGCCGCCGCCGTCTGGGCGTACGACCTGGCGGCCAAGAACACCGCCGCCGGGCCCGCGGTGATGGCCACCTGCCGGGGACTGGACGTCCTGCTCGGTGCCGCCGGTGGCCGACCGGCCCGGGCGTTGCCGGCGGCACTGACCGTCGCCGCGCACACCTGGACCGTCACCGCTCTGTCCCGCCGCGAGGTCACCGGCGCCGACCGGGCGCTGCCGAGACGTACCCTCGCCGGCACCGCGCTGGTCGCCGCGAGCGCCGCGTTGCCGTCCCGTCGGGGCGGGCCGACGGTCGCCGGCCGGGTGGCGGCGGCGCTGCCCGGGGTACTCGCCGGTTGGTACGCCGTCCGGTACGGCACCGCACAGGCGCGGGTCGCCGCCGACCCGAGCGCCGGCCGGGTCCGCGCGGCGGTCGGCGCCGGCATCACCGGGCTGCCCGCGTTGCAGGGCGCGCTGACCGCGCGGGCCGGTGCCGGCCTGCTCGGGCTGGCGGTCGCCGCCGCCGCGCCGCTGGGCCGGCGACTGGCCCGGAAGGTCTCACCGACATGACCGCCGCCGGCTCCGCGAACCCGGGCGGGCTGCGTTTCGGGTACGGCACCAACGGCTTCGCCAACCATCGGCTGGACGACGCGCTGGCGGTCATCGCCGACCTCGGCTACACCGGCGTGGCACTCACCCTCGACCACGACCACCTCGACCCGTTCGCGCCGGGGCTGGCCCGCCGGGTCGACGCCGTCGGCCGCCGACTGGCCGACCTCGGTCTCGGCCTGGTGATCGAGACCGGGGCGCGGTACCTGCTCGACCCCTGGCACAAACACGCGCCGACGCTGCTGCACGACGACCCCGCGCTGCGGATCGAGTTCCTGCGCCGCGCGGTGGCGATCGGCGCGGACCTGGACGCCGAGGCGGTCTCGTTCTGGGCCGGTGTCCGACCGGAGTCGGTCCCACCTGCGGTCGCCTGGGACCGCCTGGTCGCCGGCTGCGCGCCGGTGGTCGCGGCGGCCGACGCCGCCGGGGTGACTCTCGGCTTCGAGCCCGAGCCGGGCATGCTGGTCGAGGACATCGCCGACTGGCAACGCCTGTACGCGGCCCTCGGCGCCCCGCCCCCACTGGGCATCACCCTCGACATCGGACACTGTCGCTGCCTGGAGCCGATACCGGTGCCCGACTGCGTCCGCGCGGTCGCCGCGCATCTGGTCAACGTGCAGATCGACGACATGCGGCGAGGCGTGCACGAACACCTGGAGTTCGGTACCGGCGAGATCGACTTCCCGCCGGTGCTGGCCGCCCTGCGCGAGGTCGGCTACCGGGGCCTGGTCGCGGTCGAGCTGCCCCGGCACTCGCACGCCGCCCCCAGCGTCGCCGCCCGCTCCCTGGACTTCCTGCGCGCCGCCGCGTCGCCCGCCGCCGCGTCGCCCGCCGGTGCGGGCGGGGCGACCGTGGGTGTGGCCGGGATGGTGGCGGCGCCAGCGCCGCAGGCGACCGAGCACACCTCGGTGGGCGCCCTTTGCTCTGCTTCAACGGACGCAACGCCCGGCGTCCGATATCCGGACAGCGACCGTTGCGTGGGGTGAAGCAGAGCAAAGGGGCCGCACGGCAGTAGCGCGGGCGGCGCGAGAGCACCGGAAGCGCCGAACGGCAGGGCAGCGAACAGCAGAGCACCGGAAGTGCCGAACGGCAGGAGCGGAAGGGGTGCGGACGGCGATGACACCGGACGAACTGCGGGCGGCCCTGCGGGGCGTACCCGATCCGGAGTGGCTGGCGACGGCGCTGCGGCGCGTCGCGGCCGAGCCGGCCACGATCGCGCGGCTCTTTCCCGCCGCCGGTCGGCACTGCGGCCGGGCCGAGCTGCCCGACCTGCCCGGTTGGACCGCCGACGAGGCGGCCCGGGCGCTGTTGCTGACCGCCCTGGCGACCGGGCACGCCGAGCGGGCCGAGACGCTGTACCGGACCGGTGACGCCGCCGAGAAACGGGCGGTGCTCAAGGCGTTGCCGCTGCTGCCGATCGGTACGGCCGGGGTGCCGCTGCTACACGACGCGATCCGCACCAACGACACCCGACTCGTCGCCGCCGCACTCGGCCCGTACGCCCGCCACCTCGACGCGCCGGCCTGGCGGCAGGCGGTGCTCAAGTGCGTCTTCAGCGGCGTACCGCTGGCCGTGGTGGCCGACCTCGACGCCCGCGCCGACGGGGAACTGGCGCAGATGCTCGGCGCGCTGGCCGACGAGCGGCGGGCCGCCGGGCGGGAGATGCCCGCCGACTCCGTCGCGCTGCTGGACCGGCTGACCACCCACCACAGGGAGGTGTGATGCGGATCTTCGACCCGCACATCCACATGACGTCCCGCACCACCGACGACTACGAGCGGATGGCCGCCGCGGGGGTCCGGGCGGTGGTCGAGCCGGCGTTCTGGCTCGGCCAGCCACGGACCAGCGTCGGTTCGTTCACCGACTACTTCGACTCGCTGGTCGGCTGGGAGCCGTTCCGGGCCGGGCAGTTCGGCGTACGTCACCATGCCACGATCGCGCTCAACCCGAAGGAGGCCAACGACCCGCGTTGCCGGGAGGTGCTCGACGTGCTGCCCCGCTACCTGGAGAAGGACGGCGTGGTGGCGGTCGGCGAGATCGGGTACGACTCGATGACGCCGGAGGAGGACGAGGTGTTCGCCGCCCAGCTCGCGCTGGCCGTGGCGCACGGGCTGCCGGCGCTGGTGCACACCCCGCACCGGGACAAGGCACGGGGCGTCGAACGTACCCTCGCGGTGGTCGCCGAGTCGGGGATCGGGGCGGGGCGGGTGGTGGTCGACCACCTCAACGAGGTGACCGTCCGTGCCGTGCGGGACAGCGACTGCTGGCTCGGGTTCTCCATCTACCCCGACACGAAGATGTCGCCGCCCCGGATGGTCGAGCTGCTCAGGGCGTACGGGACCGAGCGGGTGCTGGTCAACTCGGCGGCCGACTGGGGGCGCTCGGATCCGCTGCTGACCCGGGCCACCGGTGAGGCGATGCTGGCGGCCGGGTTCAGCGACGACGACGTGGACCTGGTGCTGTGGCGCAACCCGGTCGAGTTCTACGGCCAGTCCGGCCGACTCGACCTCAGCGACGTGGACGCCGAGCCGACCTTCGCCGGCAACTCGATCCTGCGCGGCGGCGGCTGATGCGGTTCCGTCATCCGGGCGGGCGCACCGTGCACCTCGGGTACTGCACCAACGTGCACGCCGCCGAGGATCTCGCCGGCATCGTCGCCCAACTCGACCGCTACGCGCTGCCGATCCGGGAGACGCTCGGCAGCGACCTGCTCGGCCTCGGCCTGTGGCTGGCCGCCCCGGTCGCCGCCGAACTCGCCGCCGACCCGGACGCCCGCCGTCGCCTGCGCACCGAGCTGACCGTGCGCGGGCTGGAGGTGGTCACCCTCAACGGCTTCCCGTACGCGGCGTTCCAGGCACCCGTGGTCAAGGGCGCGGTGTACCTGCCCGACTGGACCGACGCGCAGCGACTGCGGTACACCCTGGACCTGGCCCGGGTGCTGGCCGACCTGCTGCCCGACGACGCCGTGCGGGGCTCCGTCTCCACCCTGCCGCTGGCCTGGCGTACCCCCTGGGACACCGCCCGTGCCGACGCGGCCCGGCACCGGCTGGACCAGCTCGCCGCCGGGCTCGCCACGGTGGAGCGGGAGACCGGCCGGACGGTGCGGGTCGGCTTCGAGCCGGAGCCCGGATGTGTCGTGGAGAGCAGCGCCCAGGCGGTCACCGCACTGTCCGGCATGGACACCGAGCGCCTCGGCGTCTGCCTGGACCTCGCCCACCTCGCCTGTGCCTGGGAGGACCCGGCCGCCGCCCTCGACCGGCTGGCCGCCGCCGGGCTGCCGGTGGTGAAGGTGCAGGTGTCCGCCGCGTTGGAGGCGGCCGACCCGGTCGGCGACGCCGCCGCGCTGCGCCGCTGGGTCGAACCGCGCTTCCTGCACCAGACCCGCTCCGCGAGCTGCGCCACCGCCAGCCCGGCGGGCTTGTCGTCGGCGGCGGGGGACCCGGCCGACCCGGCGTGGGCGGCCGACGACCTGGACGCGGCGCTCGACGCCGGGCTGCCCGGCCCGTGGCGGGTGCACTACCACGTGCCGCTGCACGCCCCGCCCGAGCCGCCGCTGGGCTCGACGCTGCCGGTGCTGCGCGCCGCGCTGGCCGGGCTGCTCGGTGGCGTCGACGCGGGCTGTGACCATCTCGACGTCGAGACGTACACCTGGGGGGTGCTGCCGGTCCGGCGGCGCCCGCGCACCCACGCGGAGTTGGCCGCCGGGATCGCCGCCGAACTGGCCTTCACCCGCGACGAACTGGTCGCCCTCGGGCTGACCCCGACCGAAGCGGTGGTGACGCCGTGACCGAGCCTGGAGGAGCGTCGTGAGCCGACCCCTGGTGGTGCTGGACGTGGTGGGACTGACCCCCCGGCTGCTGGCGCACATGCCCCGGCTCCGAGCGGTCGCCGACGCCGGTTTCCAGGCCGAACTGGGCACGGTGCTGCCGGCGGTGACCTGCTCGGCGCAGTCGACGTTCCTGACCGGGGCGTTCCCGGCCGAGCACGGGATCGTCGGCAACGGGTGGTACTTCCGGGACCTCGGCGAGGTGCTGCTGTGGCGGCAGCACCACGCGCTGGTCGGCGGGGAGAAGCTGTGGCAGGCGGCCCGCCGGGCCGAGCCCGGCTACACCGTGGCGAACGTCTGCTGGTGGTACGCGATGGGCGCGGACGTGAACTGGACGGTCACGCCCCGGCCGGTCTACCACGCCGACGGCCGCAAGGAACCGGACTGCTACACCGACCCGCCCGAGCTGCACGACCGGCTCACCGCCCGGCTGGGCACGTTCCCGCTGTTCACCTACTGGGGCCCGGGTGCCGGACTGCCCTCGTCACAGTGGATCTGCCGGGCCGCCCAGCAGATCGTCGAGGAAGAGGCCCCGGACCTGACCCTGGTCTACGTCCCGCACCTCGACTACGACCTGCAACGCTTCGGCCCCGCCTCGACCCGGGCCGCCGAGGCGGCGGCCGAGCTGGACGGCGTACTCGGGCCGCTGCTGGACGCCGCGCGGGACCGGGGAGCGACCGTGGTGGTGCTGTCGGAGTACGGCATCACCGACGTCTCCCGGCCGGTCGACGTCAACCGGCTGGTGCGGGCCGAGGGGCTGCTGCGCGTCTACACGCAGGCCGGGATGGAGTACCTGGACCCGTGGACGTCGCGGGCCTTCGCGGTCGCCGACCACCAGGTCGCCCACGTGTACGTGCGGGACCCGGCCGACGTCCCGGCGGTGGCGAGACTCTGCGCCGGGCTGCCCGGGGTGGCCGAGGTGCTCGACGCCGACGGCAAGGCGGCGTACGGGCTGGACCATCCGCGCGCCGGTGAACTGGTGCTGGTCGCCGAGCCGGATGCCTGGTTCACCTACTACTACTGGCACGACGACGCCCGCGCGCCGGACTTCGCCCGGCTGGTCGAGATCCACCGCAAACCCGGGTACGACCCGGCGGAGCTGTTCTTCGACCCGGCCGCGCCCGGTGCGGCGAAGCGACGGGCCGGGGTGGCCCTGGCCCGCAAGAAGCTCGGCATGCGGTATCTGATGAGCGTGGTCGGCCTGGACGCCGGGGCCGCCGCGGTGCGGGGTTCGCACGGCCGACTGCCCGCCGACCCCGCCGACGGGCCGGTGCTGCTCTGCTCCGATCTCTCGGCGGCGCGGGACCGGATCGCTGCCACGGAGGTGAAGGGGCTGCTGCTGCATCTGGCCGGGCTCCCGGTGCGGTGACCGTCGAGGTGCCGTCCGCCGACGCGGACGCGTTACGGGCCCGGTTCGACGCCGAGCTGACCGGCTTCCTCGACCGGCAGGACCCGGACTGGCCGGACGGCGCGCCCCGGGGCGTCTTCACCACCCTGCACCGGTTCGTGCTGGCCGGCGGCAAGCGGCTCCGACCGCTCTTCTGTTACTGGGGCTGGCGGGGGGCCGGTGGTCCGGACGGCACCCCTATCGTGACCGCCGCCGCGGCGCTGGAGCTGTTCCACGCGTTCGCGCTGATCCACGACGACATCCTGGACGGCAGCGACCGCCGCCGGGGTGAACCCTCGGTGCACCGGATCTTCGCCGACCTGCACGCCCGCTCGTCGTGGCGGGGCGACCCCGAGGCGTACGGGCGCAACACCGCCCTGCTCTGCGGCGATCTCTGCGCGGCCTGGTCGGACCAGATGTTCCACGAGTGCGGGCTGGCCGCCGAGGCGGTTCACCGGGGGTACGGCGTCTTCGCGCTGATGCGGACCGAGGTGATCGCGGGGGAGTACCTCGACCTGGTGTCCGGCGTCGGTGACGGGTCGGTGGCCAGCGCGCTCACGGTGATCCGGATGAAGGCGGCCCGCTACACGGTGACCCGGCCCCTGCAGATCGGTGCCACCCTGGCCGGCGCGCCACCCGAACTGCTCGCCGCGCTGGTCGAGTTCGGCGACCCGCTGGGGGACGCCTTCCAGCTCCGCGACGACGTGCTCGGGGTGTTCGGTGACCCGGCGGTCACCGGCAAGTCCGTCCTGGACGACCTGCGTGAGGGGAAGCCGACGGTGATGATGGCACTCGCCCGCGCCGCCGCCGACCGGTCGCAGAGCACCCGGCTGCGCGAGTTGTTCGGCAACCCGGACCTGGACGGTGACGGTGCCGCAGAGCTGCGGAAGATCATCGAGAGCACCGGTGCCCGGGACGAGATCGAGCGGATGATCCGACGGTGTGCCGAGGCCGCGCTGGCCGTGCTGGCGCACGTTCCGGTGACCCCGGAGAGCCGCGCCGCACTGAGTGCGCTGGCCACACAGGCAATCGACCGTCGGCACTGACCCGTAGCGCGGGCGACTTTCGATCAAACTGACGAAAGTCGATGCCGGTTCGGCGGAAGATATAGACACATCGACTTATGTCGCTTAGTGTTGGCGCCAGCACCGGATTGTTTCGTCGAGGTGAACCGGCGGCGCGGGAACCCACGACAGCACCACCGCACCCCTCCCGCTACGGCATCCGGCGCGACGGCGCGCGCCCCGCCCTGGCAGTCACTCGTCAGGAAGGGACAGGACACGCATGTCCACCCACCACCACCGCCACCCCGCACGGTGGCTCACCGGCGCCTCGGCGCTGATGCTGGCCCTCACGGCCGGCACGGTGGCCCTCGGCGCCGGACCGGCCGCCCTCGGCGGCCCCACCCCGGCCCAGGCCCACCCCATCGTCGCCACCGACTTCCAGCAGGTCACCCTCGCCAAGGGCGTGGCCGAGGTCGGCGAGCCGATGACCCTCGCGGTGCTGCCCGACCGCTCGGTCCTGCACACCGCCCGCAACGGCACGCTGCGCCGCACCGACGCGGCCGGCACCACCACCGTGATCGGCACCATCCCCGTCTACACCCATGACGAGGAAGGGTTGCAGGGCGTCGGCGTCGACCCCAACTTCACCAGCAACCGGCACGTCTTCCTCTACTACGCCCCGCCGCTGTCCACCCCGTCCGGCGACGCACCGGCGACCGCCAGCGACTTCTCCGCCTGGCGCGGCGTCAACCGGCTGTCCCGGTTCACCCTCAACGCCGACTTCACGCTCAACCAGTCCAGCAAGGTCGACGTGCTGGACGTGGCCGCCGACCGGGGCATGTGCTGCCACGTCGGCGGCGACATCGACTTCGACGCCGCCGGCAACCTGTACCTCTCCACCGGCGACGACACCAACCCGTTCGACTCCGCCGGGTACTCCCCGATCGACGAACGGACCAACCGCAACCCGGCGTACGACGCGCAACGCAGCGCGGCCAACACCAACGACCTGCGTGGCAAGATCCTGCGGATCAAGGTCAACGCCAATGGGACGTACTCGATCCCGGCCGGCAACCTGTTCGCCCCCGGCACGGCCGGCACCCGCCCCGAGATCTACGCCATGGGCCTGCGCAACCCGTTCCGGATGAGCGTCGACAAGGCCACCGGCATCGTCTACGTCGGCGACTACGGGCCGGACGCCGGCTCCACCACCAGCCGGGGCCCCAGCGGCCAGGTCGAGTTCAACCGGATCACCGCGCCCGGCTTCTACGGTTGGCCGTACTGCACCGGCACCAACACCTCGAACGAGACGTACGCCGAGTGGAACTTCTCCAACGGCACCGCCGGCCCGAAGTACAACTGCACCGGCGGAGCGACCAACAACTCGTTCCGTAACACCGGCCTGACCACCCTGCCGGCTGCCAAACCCTCCTGGATCCGGTACGCCGGAGACGCCGGCAGCCCGCCGGAGTTCGGCAGCGGCTCCGAGTCGCCCGCCGCCGGCCCGGTCTACCGCTACGACGCCGCGTCCACGTCCACCACCAAGTGGCCGCAGAGCTTCGACGGCCAGTTCTTCGCCGGTGAGTTCGGACGCGGCTGGATCAAGCCGATCCACGTCAACAGCGACGGCTCGGTGGGCACCATCGACGCGTCCTTCCCGTGGAACGGCAAGCAGGTCATGGACATGGCCTTCGGGCCGGACGGCGCGCTCTACGTGCTCGACTACGGCACCGGGTACTACAACGGCGACGCCAACTCCGCGCTCTACCGCTACGACTACGTCGGCGGCGGCAACCGCGCCCCGACGGCGGTGGCGTCGGCGAACCGGACCTCCGGAATTGCCCCGTTGACCGTCAACTTCTCCTCGGCCGGGTCGTCGGACCCGGAGGGTGGGGCGTTGACCTACTCGTGGGCGTTCGGTGACGGCACCACCTCGACGGCCGCCAACCCGAGCAAGACGTACACCGCCAACGGCACGTACAACGCCACGCTGACCGTCCGCGACCCGCAGGGCGCCACCGGCAACGCCAGCGTGCAGATCCGGGTCGGCAACACCGCGCCAACGGTCACCATCAACGGCCCGGTCAACGGCTCGCTGTTCTCCTTCGGCGACACCGTGCCGTTCAGCATCACCGTCACCGACCCGGAGGACGGCACGATCGACTGCACCAAGGTCCGGATGACCTACGTGCTGGGCCACGACAGCCACGGCCACCAGATCACCTCGCAGACCGGCTGCTCCGGCTCCATCACCATCCCGGTCGACGGTGAACACGACTACGCGGCGAACATCTTCGCGATCTTCGACGCCGAGTACACCGACACCGGCGGGCTCACCACCCACACCCAGCACACCCTCCAGCCGCGCAGCCGGCAGGCCGAGCACTACAAGACCTCGTCGGGCATCACGGTCTTCGACAAGACCCCGGCCGAGGGCGGCAAGACGGTCGGCAACATCAACAACGGCGACTGGATCGCGTTCGAGCCGTACCGGATCAACAACGTGACGTCGTTCAGCGCCCGGGTCTCCTCGGCCGGCTCCGGCGGCACCCTCCAGGTCCGCGCCGGTTCGGCCACCGGCACCGTGCTCGGCTCGGCCACCGTCCCGGTGACCGGCGGTTGGGAGACGTTCACGACCGTGAGCGGCGCGATCACCAACCCGCCGAGCGGCACCACCACGCTCTATCTCACGTTCGCCGGCACCGGCACCGGAACGCTGTACGACCTGGACTCGTTCACCTTCACCACGGGCAGCGGGAACACCGGCGGCACCGGCCCGATCACCGGACTGGCGGGCAAGTGCCTGGACGTGCGGAACGCGGCCACGGCCGACGGTACGCAGATCCAGATCTACACCTGCAACGGCAGCACCGCGCAGACCTGGTCGGTGACGCCGAACTCGACGATCCGGGCGTTGGGCAAGTGCCTGGACGTGAACGGTGGCGCCTCGGCCGACGGTACGAAGATCCAGCTCTGGACGTGTAACGGTTCCGGCGCGCAGAACTGGTCGGCGCAGTCGAACGGGACGCTGCGCAATCCGCAGACGGGCAAGTGCCTGGACGTGTCGAACAACAGTTCGGCCGACGGTCAGGCGGTCCACCTCTGGACCTGTCACACCAACGCCAACCAGCGCTGGGTCCTGCCCTGATGAAAGCAGGGGTCCCCTGCTAACGCCTGGCGTTGTACAGGGGACCCCTGCTCACACCACGAACCGTAAGGAGAGCGACATGCGCACACTCCTCAGAAGACCCGCCGCCGGCCTGGCCACCGCGGTCCTCGCCGTCCTCGCCTGCACCGCACCGGCCACCCCGGCCAGCGCCGCCGACGCCCCGTACGACGTGCTGGTCTTCTCCAAGACCGCCGGCTTCCGGCACGACTCCATCGCGGTCGGCACCCAGGCCATCCGCGACCTGGGCGCGGCGAACAGCTTCACCGTCACCGCCACCGAGGACGCCGCCGCGTTCACCACCGGCAACCTCGCCCAGTACGAGGCGGTCGTCTTCCTCAACACCACCGGTGACGTGCTCAACGCCACCCAGCAGACCGCCTTCGAGTCGTACATCAACGCAGGCGGTGGATTCGTCGGCGTGCACGCCGCCGCCGACACCGAGTACGGCTGGTCCTTCTACGGCAACCTGGTCGGCGCGTACTTCCGCTCGCACCCGGCGATCCAGCAGGCCACCGTACGGGTCGAGAACCGCGCCCACGCGGCCACCGCACACCTGCCGCAGAACTGGGTACGCACCGACGAGTGGTACGACTTCCAGACCAACCCCCGCTCCGGCGCGCGCGTGCTGGCGAACCTGAACGAGTCGACGTACTCGGGTGGGGTGATGGGTGCCGACCACCCGATCGCCTGGTGCAAGACGGTCAGCGCCGGGCGGTCCTTCTACACCGGCGGCGGCCACACCCAGGCCTCGTACGCCGAGTCGGCGTTCCGGGCGCACCTGCTCGGCGGCATCCGGTACGCGGCCGGTCGCACCAAGGCCGACTGCCGCCCGGAGACCGGCTACACCGCCCTCTACAACGGCTCGACCACCGGCTGGTCCCAGGCCGGACCGGGCAGCTTCACCAACTCGGACGCCACGCTGACCTCGGTCGGCGGGATGGGCCTGTACTGGTACAGCGCGAAGCAGTTCACGAACTACTCGCTCAAGCTGGACTGGCGGCTCGCCGGGGACGACAACTCGGGCGTCTTCATCGGCTTCCCGCCGTCGAGCGATCCGAACTCGGCCATCAACAACGGCTACGAGGTGCAGATCGACCCCACCGACACCGCCGACCGGACCACCGGCGCGGTCTACGGCTTCAAGTCCGCCGACCTCGCCGCCCGCGACGCCGCGCTGAACCCGGCGGGGGAGTGGAACACCTACGAACTGCTGGTGGAGGGGGAGCGGCTCCAGGTCTTCCTGAACGGGTCGAAGATCAACGACTTCACCAACACCGATCCGGTACGGTCGCTCGCCGGCCACATCGGCATCCAGAACCACGGTACGGGTGACGACGCGTTCTTCCGCAACATCCGGATCAAGGAGTTGGGCGGCACGAACCCGCCGCCCACCGGAACCGGCCGGATCACCGGTCTGGCGGGCAAGTGCCTGGACGTGCGGAACGCGGCCACGGCCGACGGTACGCAGATCCAGATCTGGACCTGCAACGGCGGTACGGCGCAGACCTGGTCGGTGACGCCGAACTCGACGATCCGGGCGTTGGGCAAGTGCCTGGACGTGAACGGTGGCGCCTCGGCCGACGGTACGAAGATCCAGCTCTGGACGTGTAACGGTTCCGGCGCGCAGAACTGGTCGGCGCAGTCGAACGGGACGCTGCGCAATCCGCAGACGGGCAAGTGCCTGGACGTGTCGAACAACAGTTCGGCCGACGGTCAGGCGGTCCACCTCTGGACCTGTCACACCAACGCCAACCAGCGCTGGGTCCTGCCCTGATGAAAGCAGGGGTCCCCTGCTAACGCCTGGCGTTGTACAGGGGACCCCTCCTTACACCCACCGCGCGCTGCGCGGCACCTTGCACAACCGCGCGGCACCTTCTGCGGCCGCGCGACACCTTCCGCAACGGTGCGGCACGCGCCTAGAGTGAAGGCGGCGACCGCGAGGTGGCCGGTGCACCGACGGGAGGCGCAACCCGTCGGTCCCAGGTGCTAGCGCGCCCACCGGTCCATCCCCTCGCAGGCCGCCACGTCCGGCCGCCCTCGCCCCGGTCACGCAGGTACGGAATCCCCACCACACGCACAGGGGAGAAGAACTATGGCGCGACCGATCACGCTGTTCACCGGCCAGTGGGCCGACCTTCCGTTCGACGAGGTGTGCCGGCTCGCCGCCGAGTGGGGCTACGACGGGCTGGAGATCGCCTGCTGGGGCGACCACTTCGAGGTCGACAAGGCACTGGCCGACGACTCGTACGTCGACCGCAAACGGGAGACGCTGGCCAAGCACAACCTCCAGGTCTTCACGATCTCCAACCACCTCGTCGGCCAGGCGGTCTGCGACCACCCGATCGACGAACGGCACCAGGGCATCCTGCCGGCCAGGATCTGGGGCGACGGCGAACCCGAGGGCGTACGCCAGCGGGCCGCCGAGGAGATCAAGGACACCGCCCGCGCGGCGGCGAAGCTCGGCGTCAACACCGTCGTCGGCTTCACCGGCTCGTCGATCTGGCACACCCTGGCGATGTTCCCGCCCGTGCCGCCGTCGATGATCGAGCGTGGCTACCAGGACTTCGCCGACCGGTGGAACCCGATCCTGGACGTCTTCGACTCCGTCGGGGTCCGGTTCGCCCACGAGGTGCACCCGAGCGAGATCGCGTACGACTACTACACCACCAGGCGCACCCTGGAGGCGATCGGGCACCGGGAGGCGTTCGGGCTGAACTGGGACCCGTCGCACTTCGTCTGGCAGGAGCTGGACCCGGTCAACTTCATCTTCGACTTCGCCGACCGGATCTACCACGTCGACTGCAAGGACGCGAAGGTACGCACCGGCGACGGTCGGCGCGGCCGGCTGGCCTCGCACCTGCCCTGGGCGGACCTGCGGCGCGGCTGGGACTTCGTCTCCACCGGGCATGGCGACGTGCCGTGGGAGGACTGCTTCCGCGCCCTCAACGCGATCGGCTACGACGGGCCGATCTCGATCGAGTGGGAGGACGCCGGCATGGACCGGCTGGTCGGTGCTCCCGAGGCACTCCAGTTCGTCCGTCGCCTCGCCTTCGACGCCCCGTCCGCCGCCTTCGACGCCGCGTTCAGCAGCAAGGACTGATCCCGCCGCCTTCGACGGCGCGTTCAGCAGCAAGGATCGATCCCGCCGACCGGGGGCCGACCGCCCCGGCCCCCGGTCGACACATCCCGGTCAGTCGACGGCGAAGACGTGTTCGCTGGCCAGCCGGGCCGCGCCCACCAGGCCGGCCCGGTCGGCCAGGTCGGAGAGGACCACCGGCATGGTGCCGGTGGCCGTCGGTGCCGACCGGCGGTAGACCACGCCGCGTACCTCGGCGAGCAGGATGTGCCCGAGCCCTTCCGGCGCGCCGCCGATCACCACGATCCCCGGGTTGAAGAAGCTGACCAGGCCGACGAGCACCTGGCCGAGGCGGCGTGCGGCGTCGCGTACCAGTGCCTGGGCCGTCGGGTCCCCGGCGAGCGCGGCGGCGGCCACGTCCGACACGGTCAGCGTGCCGGCGTCGGCCAACCGCGCGGCCAGCGGCGCGCAGCGGCCGGTCCGTGCCGCGGCCGTCGCGGCCCGGGTCAGCCCGGCGTCGCCGCAGTACGCCTCCAGGCAGCCGACCTCCCCGCAGGCGCAGATCGGCCCGTCCTCGGAGAGCGGCAGGTGCGCGATGTCGCCGGCGCTGCTGGTCGATCCGCGGTACAGCGTGCCGCCGAGCACCAGTCCGCAGCCGATCGACGTGCCCAGCTTCAGATAGAGGAAGTCGTCGAAGGTGCGGCCGATGCCGGCGTGCTGCTCGCCCAGCGCCAGCACGTTCGCGTCGTTGTCGACCAGCGCCGGGCAGCCCAGCTCGGCGGCGAAGGCGTCCCGGACCGGGAAGCGCTGCCAGCCGGGCAGCGCGGTCGGCGCGATGGAGGCGCCGTCGTCGACCGGCCCGGGCAACGCGACACCGACACCGGTGGGTTCGGCGCCTCCCGACTCGGCGCGGAGCTTGCCGGCCAGTTCGACGCACCGCCCGATCACCGGCTCGGGTCCCTGGCGGACGTCGGCCGGCTCGCTCGCCTCGGCCAGCACGTTCAACTCACCGTCGGTGACCGCCACGCTGATCCGGTCGGCCCCGACGAGCACGCCGACGAACCGCACCCCGGCGGCGAGCCGGAGCAGGGACGAGCGCCGTCCGCCCCGGGACGCGGCCGGGCCAGCGGTCTCGATCAGGCCGCGGGCGACGAGGCGATCCAGTTCGGTGGTGAGAGTGGTACGCGACAGGCCGAGCAGGTCACCCAGCTCGACCCGGGAACGCGGGCCCTCGTCGCGCAGCAACCGGACGAGTCGCGCCTGCTGCGGGTTCTCCGGCCGGAGAAGGGCCATCCCCACCACCTCCGGTCCGGAGTCTTCCACGACGGTGTTTCGGCACTGTGGCCGGAATCGTCCGCCCAGTGCCTGCGCTGTCCGGTCCTGGGCGCGCCCTGCTCTGTCCCGCTGCGCCCGGTCCCGCCCGCCCTGGTTCTCGACCTTCGGCCGGCACCTCCTGCCTTGGCCCGTGTGCCCCGACCTGGCGCGACCGGCACCTGTCCGGGCGCGACGAGTGGGCGGCGAGGGCGGGAGGTGCTGTGGGGACGGGGCGATCGTGAGGTGGGGAGATTTCTTGTCGCTCCAGCGACAAGAAATCTCCCCACCTCGTCGCTCGGCTCAGCCGAGTGCGGCCGGACGTCGCGCCCGGAGCCTGCGTCGATCGGCGGATACACAGCGACGGGCCCGGCCGCCGAGGTGGCGGCCGGGCCCGTTCGCGTACGGCTCTAGAGAGTGCTGCCGTTGGTGCCGGTCGGCTTGCGGGGGGTGGCCGACGTCGAACTGGTCGCGCTCGACGAGCTGCCGCCCGCCTTGCTGCCCGCCGTCGCCGGAGTGCCGGCGTAGGTGTCGTCCGCCGGGGTCAGCCCGTGCTTGCCGTTGCTGTGCAGCTTCTCGCCCAGCTTGGAGTGCTCGAGCTTGTCCTTGCCCTCCTGGTAGAGGCGGTTGGCCTGGGCCTGCGCGACCCCGGCCGCCTCCTGGACCGTCGGGTGGTCGAGGACCTTGCGGCCCTGGATCACCAGCTCCTCGTACTTCTCACGGCCGGCACGGGCGCCCAGGACGAACCCCGCAGCCAGCCCGCCAAGGAACATGATCTTTCCGCGCATGGCGGCTCCTTTCGTACCTGGCGCGCTGTCTTCCGCCTCCCGGAGGCCGGGCGGTGGTCGATCGAACTCGCGCCTGCGTCATGTCGTCGGCAGTTATCTACCCATCCTCCTCTCCGCTCATACCTCCTTGGGCCGCGATGACGATTTATCCGTCTGCGTCCGGTTGGCGTCCTGTCCTGTGGATGGATAACCCCCTAGCCCACGACCCCCCGGAATCCTGTACTCTTGTGCCGGTCGCGCGGCGCGGAGAGATCCGCACCAAGCGGTGCTCGGTCCCCCGTAGCTCAATTGGCAGAGCAGCCGGCTGTTAACCGGCAGGTTTTTGGTTCGAGTCCAAACGGGGGAGCTCTCCTTACTCCCCGCAACGCCCACCGGCACCCGGTGGGCGTTCGTCGTCTCCGACCCCGGCCCCAACCTCGGCCCCGGTCGAGCCGGGCCTGGCCGCACGGCGGCGGCGGGCAGCGAAAACGGGGACACCGGAGCCGAAGATGATCACTTATGATCCTCGCTGTGCCCGCACCCCTCCCGCCGGTGACCTTCGACGTCGCTGCGGCATATCCGCAGGTCGCGACCGGTCGGGATGCTCTGGCTGCCGGTGACTGGCCGACCCTGCGCGCGCTCGTCGACGCCCAGGACGCACACGGCCGGACAGTCCTGGTCGGCGAGATCGGCGACGTCCCCGACGCGGAGAGGTTCCTGCACGAGGTGTTCGCCGAACATCCCGAGGACCCGGTGGCCGGGGCGATGCTCGGCGCACACCTGATCCGGGCCGGCTGGCGCATCCGCACCGCCCAACGGGCCCAGCATGTCAGCCGCAAGCAGTTCGCCGACTTCTTCGACCACCTGCGCCGGGCCGAGCAGATCCTGATCGAGGTCACCGCCCGCCACCCGCAGGACGCGGCAGCATGGACCCAGCGGATCACCAGCGGCCGGGGACTCCAGGTGGGGCAGGCCGAGGCCCGCCGCCGGTACGACCGGCTCGCCGCCCACCACCCACATCACCTGCCGGCACAGGCGTCGTTGCTCCAACAGCTCTGCCCCAAGTGGAGCGGCACCTGGGAGAAGGCGCACGCGTTCGCCCACGAGTGCGCCGAGGCCGCACCACCCGGGGCCGCCAACGCGGTACTCGTCGTCGAGGCGTACCTGGAACAGGCCCTCGACCATGACCGGGTCTCCGCCGCGAGCGAGTTCCTGCGCGACCCGGCGGTGGCCGCCCGGATCCGCGCGGCGGCGGAACGCTCCGTCTGGCACCCCGACTACCGCGACGGCTGGGGTGGGGTGTGGGTACGCAGCACCTTCGCCCTCGCGTTCTGCCTGATGCAGGAGTGGCACCCGGCGGCACGGGAGTTCGCCGCACTCGGCGGTGTCGGCGACGAGTCGATGTTCGGCTACCTCGGCGACGGGGCGACCGAGTTCCTGCGGTTGCGCGCGAAGGCGTACGCGAAGGCCGGCCAGTCGTGATCGCGCACCTGGACACCGACGGGGTCCCCACGCTGCTCGCGCCGACCGGCGGGCCGATGCGGGCCGGGCTGACCTTCCGGGTCGGCACCGCCGACGAGACCCTCGCCCGGCACGGCATCACGCACCTGCTCGAACACCTCGCCCTCGCCCCGCTGGGCAGCGCCGACCACCACTTCAACGGCGCCACCGGACCGGTCTTCACCACCTTCCACATGCAGGGCTCCGAGCAGGACGTCGCCACCTTCCTGACCGCCGTCTGCGCCCACCTCGCCGACCTGCCCACCGGGCGGCTGGAGGTGGAGAAGGACATCCTGCGGACCGAGTGGAGCAGCCGGGGCAGCGCGGCCATCGACGACATCCCACTGTGGCGGCACGGTGCCCGCGACTTCGGGCTGGGCAGCTACCCCGAGTGGGGACTCGCCGCGCTCACCGCCGACGACCTGCGTCAGTGGGCGGCGCGCTGGTTCACCCGCGAGAACGCGGTGCTCTGGATCGCCGGTGGCAGCGTCCCCGACAAGCTGACCCTGAAGCTGCCCAGCGGCACCCGGCAGCCCGTGCCGGCCGCGTCGTCGGCACTGCCCGCCACGCCGGCGTACTTCGTGCGCGGCAACCAGGCCGTGGTGCTCGACGCGGTGGTGCGGCGCGGGCACGCCGCCGGACTCTTCGCCGACGTGCTGGAACGCGAACTGTTCCGCGCGTTGCGCCAGGACGCCGGCCTCTCCTACACGATCGCCGGCGGCTACGAGCCGCGCGGTGACGGCCACGCCGTCCTGCGCGCCCTCGCCGACGCGCTGGCCGAGAAGCAGGACGCCGTCCTCGGCGGCTTCGTCGACGTGCTGGCCACGCTCCGGGTCGGCCGGATAGACCAGGCCGACCTCGACGCCGCCGTGGCCAAGCGCATCGAGATGCTGGCCACCGCCGAGGCCGACGCCGCCAGACTGACCGGGTACGCCTTCAACCTGCTCACCGGCGAGCCCAACCTCAGCCTCGACGAGCACCGCGCCGCACTGAGGGCGGTCACCGTGGCCGACCTGCACGAGGTCGCCCACGAGGTGCACGCCTCGGCCCTGCTGATGGTGCCCGAGGGCACCCGTGCCGACTGGGCCGGTTTCGTCGCCGCCCCCACCATCTCCGAGGCGATCCCCGCCGGCACCGCCCACCGTTCCCGCGACGACGACGGCCAGCTCCGCGTCGGCCCCGACGGCATCAGCTACCTCGGTGACGGCGGCCCGCTGACCGTCCGGTACGCCGACTGCGCCGCCATGCTCGCCTGGCCCGACGGCGCCCGCCAACTCATCGGCCACGACGCGATCGTGCTGCACGTCGAGCCGACCCTGTACGACCTGCGCCCACCCGGCCTGGGCGTGTTGGACGCCGCCGTACCCGCCGACCGGCAGGTCGCCATGCCGCCCCGCGACCCTGAGCAGATCCCACAACCCGGCGGCGTACGCGACGACCGCGACCACGTTCCCCGCTCCCGGCGTGCCCGGCGGGAGACGTTGCTCCTGCTGCTCGGCGGCCTGGTCGTCCTCGGGCTCGGCGGCCGGGCCCTGCTGCTCACCATCGACGTGGTCCTCGAACCCCCCACGGGAGACGTCGGCGGGCGGTGGGGTGCGGCCGTCCGAGGCTGGCTGCTCACTGTTATCCTCGCGTTGCCCATCGTGCTGTTGGCGCGGGGGCGACGCCGGTGAGAAGCGGCCACCGATGCTGGCCGGTGATCGACTGGGCGGGATAAGATCCGCGCGGTGCCGGGGCGGTAGCTCAGCCGGTTAGAGCAGGGGACTCATAATCCCTCGGTCACGGGTTCGAGTCCCGTCCGCCCCACCAGCTACGGATACCCCAACAGAGGGTGCAAGGTCGCAGAACGCGGGCTACGGGCCGACGTCGCGCCAACCCGGTGGCCGGACTTCGTGCGGGGTGATGGATTCGTGGGTCAGTTCTGGCCGGGGCTTGCTACGGGCAGCCCTGCTTCCTTGGCACAAGCGAGCAGCCGCCGGTCGTAGGTGACGAAGGCGGTCAGTGCCGTGCCGGACTCGTTGGTCAGCACCTGGGCGGTGGCCAGGTGGATGGCGTCGAGGCTGCGGAGCGTCGGCTCGGCGAAGGCGGCCGCGGTGGCACGGATCGTGCTGTCGATCTCCAGTCGGAACAGTCGTCCGACAGCAGCCGGCACTCCGATCAACGCCTGCGGAGCCGATCGGCGGAGCGCTCTGGGTACTTCCACCTCGACGAGCGCGGAGGAGACCAGCGGCACGTCGTCGTGCTCGTTGAGCCAGGAGACGAGGTCGGTGCTGCATGCTTCCTGCCGCACCAGCTTGATGACGGCGGCGGAGTCGAGATAGATCACCAGCGCTCCTCGTCACGCATCGCCGTGAGCGAGGCGGCCACGTCCACACTCTCGTCGCCGAGCTGCGGAGGAAGTGGAACAGAGCCCCCACCGGTGGGGGCGACTGCCCGCCCTGCCGCTACCAGCTTGGCCAGAATCGACCTGTCGTCACCTACCGGAACAAGTCGGGCGATCGGGTGTCCACGATCGGTGATTTCGAGGGTCTCCCCACCACTCACCCGAGCCAACACCTGGCTCGTGTTCTGGTTCAGCTCCCGGACACCGATGCGTTCCATGGACCCGAGTGTAGAACCCGATGTTCTACGGAGCTAGCTCCTGGCGCAATCCGGGCTTTCTCTTCGCTGACCAGGGAGATCCACGAGATCTAGGCCGTGGCGGCTGGCCGGCGGGCTACGTAGTCAGCCAACTCTGCCGCCACCTGCTCCGGCTCCGAGAGGCAGCGCCAGGCGGGTACCCGGCGGACAGGTGTGGAAGTACGTGTCACATCGAGTCGGGCGAGCACCCGGCGCAGTCCCCGGCCGTCGGGATCGCCCATCGGATCGTCGACGACGACGGCCAGTTCGGCATCTCCGCGCCCCACCATGAAGTCGACGGCCTGCCCGGCCACGGCAACGTCACGGCGTGCGGTGAGACCGGCGCCCCGTAGGGCGAGGTGCAGTCGGTCCGCTGGCACCGCCGGGGCGTCCGGTTGGGCGTCGGCGACATCATGAACCAGCGCCAAGGCGGTCAGCAGGCCGCGTTGACCCGACCACCACGACCGATCACCGACCACGACGAGCTGGGACTTTGCCCGGGTGATGGCGACGTTCCACAGATTGGTCTGGTGAACCAGCCAGCCCCGGGTGCGGTCCGGAATGCCGTGCGCCCCGACCGGCGAGACGACCATGATGTCTCGTTCGCTGCCCTGAAACTTGTGGATCGTCGCGCAGAGCAGGTTGTCGGTGAGGCCGGCGTCGCGCAGGGCCGCAGCCAGGCGACGCTGGTGTGCGGCAAGCGGCGTGACCACCCCGATCGAGACGTCGGGGTACGCGGCCCGCAGTCCCGTCACCTCGGCGACGACCGCGTCGATCTCGATCTGGTTGAGTCCGGACCCGGTTGCGCCACGGCTGAACTGCCCGGGCACGTCGCGCCAACGGACTGCCGGATCGGCCGCAGCGGCCAGCCGGTTCGGATCCGTCAACACAGTGAGCCGACCCTGATAGACCTCCCGGTTCGGCACCTTCACGATGTCCGGGTGGCACCGGTAGTGCTCGTCTAGGAGCTGCGCCGTACCCGCAGCGGTGGCGAGCGCGTCGTACGCGGAGTGGGCCGTGTAGATCAGCCGGCGGGTGGTGAGCCAACCCGTGCTCAGTTCGGCTCGGGCGCGTTCGGTGACGTCGTCGCTCTCCGGCAGGTCCACGACGGGTGCGAGCTGACGAGGGTCGCCGATGAGCAGGGCACGTTTGGCGCGGTAGAGCATGGGCAGGATCGCGGGAATCGTGCACTGTGCCGCCTCGTCGATCACCACGAGGTCGTACATCGCGGGGCTTCTCTTCAGTCTTCGGGCGGAGAGGGCGGTCACGGCCCAGCCTGGCAGCACTCGGAGCAACTCCGGGAAGTAGGCCCAGCTGTCTGACTGAGGCTTGGCCATCTCATCGGCCCGGTCCTGGAGCAGACGCGCTCCCGCAGCCACCCGCCGGGCGATCTGGGCCCGCAGCACGTCGATGCTCAGCGCGGGCCGTTCAGTGCCGATCAGGTGGACCAGGCGCTGCCAGGAAAGGTCGGCGTCGGGCAGCTCAGCGAGGCGCCGTCGACCGTCACGCCAGCGCAGCTCGACCACCGCCCGATCGGCGAGCGCCCGGACAGCGTTCCGATCCACCACCTGATACGACCGTAGCCGCCACCGGTACCACCAACCGAACCACCTGCTGGCGAGGGCCCGATCGGTCAGCTGGACGAGCTGCGCCAGCGTCGTGTCGTCGGCGGGAAGCGGTGCCGCACCGACGCCGGGGTCGACCCCCCGCTCAGCGGCCAGCTCCGCGAGGTCACGTTCGAGCAGCCGACGTTCGTCCAACTCCTTACGGAGGCTGGCTGCCTCTTCGTTCACGAGTCGCAGCTCATGGCGGGGCGTCTGGTCTTCCGGGGTGGGCCGCTCGACCGGTGGATACGCCGCCAGGATGTCGGCGAGATGCTTCGGCTCCTGCATACGGTGGTCCTTGTTGCCCGTACGCAGCAGCAGACCCGGGCCGATCAGCTCGGTCACCTTCTCAAGCACCGAGTTGACGGCCTGGTTGCTGGTGGAGCCGATCAGCACGCTCTGGCCGGCGGCGGTGGCGGTGGCCAGCAGCGCCGTGACGAGCTGACTCTTGCCGGTGCCCGGCGGCCCCTGGGCCACGGTCAATGGCTGCGACATCGCCGCCTGGATGATCTCTTCCTGTGCTTCGTTCGTTGCGCTCATCGCGACCGTGGTGACCTGTGCCGCCGCTGCCTCGTCCGGGCGGACTGCCAACGCAGCCAGCGCTGTCCTCTCGATGAGTCGAGGATTTTTGATCATGCCCCGCAGATCCTCGACGAGCTGCCGTTGCGGCGACTCGGCGGCGTCGACGGTGTACAGGATCGCGGCGTTCTGCACCCCGTTCACGGGCCCCGGCCGGATGGTGCCGCCGAGCGTGGCCGGGTTCAACTCGGTCACCGGGCTCAACCCGAATGTCTTCACGAGCACGTCGACGGTGGCGGCGAGGGAGGCGGGGTCGCCCGGTGCGAACGCCTGCTCGACGCGGAGCCGTAGTTCGTCGGCCTCCACCTCGGACAGTTGGAACAGGTCGACGAGTGCGGCGCTGGGGCGGGGCGGAAACGAGGCGTGCAGGACGTGGTCCTCGCCGACAGTGACATCACAGACCAGCAGCGGAGCGAGCCGGAGTGGCTTCTGCCGGGCCGGCCGAACTGCGACGACGGGATAGCCATACTGCATCTCCCTGCCGTCGGCGCGAGCCCGCGCGGCGAGTTTCGCCGCCGCGCCGCCCAGTTGGACGGGCGTTTCCGAGGTGAAGACGGCCTCGGAGCCGGGCGGTGCCGCGACGTACGTGTTGCTTGCTTGCGGGTCGATGAACGACTGCAGCACGGTCGACCGCTGCATGCAGTTGATGTAGTAGGTCACCAGACGGCGCCACTGGTCCGCATCGAACGGTGCCTCGTCCGCTGGGCTCGTCGTGACGACCGTGACCTGCCGTGCTGCGGCAACGGACCCCGGAGCTGCTATCAGCCGGATCGGCTCGGTGACGCCCTCACTCGACTCGACCGGAGTGTGCTGGCGGCGTCGGGCCATCTCGGTCGGGACGTACCGGGAAAGGTCGTTGGTGGTGATCCACCCATCGTCGGAAGGCCCTTCAGCGGCACCGCGCAACCCGTCGAGCAGCACCTCGGTGAAGACCGACGGGCGGTCGGGACCCTGTGCCTTCGACGCCTTCTGGTGTGTGCTCGAGGTCAGGATGAAGGTACCGCGCTGTCGTTTGAGACGGCGTGGCTCTTCGCGCACACCGCCCCGGAAGCGATGCCGGGCCGTGAACGCGCCGGAGAAACAGCAATCGAGGAGAACGACCTTCTGGCTGGCCTTGGAGTCGTTGAGCAGGTGACGCAGCATGCCATCGGTGTCGAAGGCGGTGGCGTGCAACTGCCCGCTGACCGTGTCGGTCGCTGCGAGGAACAGCGACTGGCCATCTCCGTGCAACACCCCATGGCCCGAGTAGTAGAGCAGGGCCAGGTCGCCGGTGCGCCGTGCCCCGTAGAACTCCTCGACGATCTGGCGGAGGTGCGCCGATGGCAGATCCAGTTCGGCCCGAACGGCGTCGAACTCGCCGGCGCTGTCCAGCAGCGCCTTGAGCTGAGCGACGTCCTGCCGTACTGAGGGCAGGGGCGCAAGCTCGCGGTCGGCGTGGCAGGTAGCGGTGCCGAGCAGCAGGGCGTGTCGGCCCATCAGGGGCCGGCCCGTTCGATCGCGGCCCGCACCGTGCTGATCAGTTCGTCGGTCTGTTCGTGGGTGGGCTGATCGATGATCAACTCGATGTCACCCACTCGCAGTTGGACTCGGCGGCCGGTGTGGCGTTGCAGGAAAGCCAGGACGACGTCGACAAGCGCCTGCACATAGCCGGTCTCGGTGCCCGCCAGCACAGTGACGACGCCGAGCGCCAGCTCCGCGACGCCCTTCGCACCTGGAACGGCAGCGCGTTCGACGCGCCGCGCGTCACCGATCTCCCGGAGGTCGTCCGCTAGCTCGTCGGTCAGCTCACCGAGGACGAACTCGTCGTCGTCGGCGATCGGCGTGAAGGCGATCTGGATGCGGACGCGGGACATCCAACCTCCTGACTGTGTGGCGCTGACCAACCTACGGAGGAGGTGCCGCCGACATGTGCTTCTGTCAGCTATTTGATCGAAGTCCCCTACCGGAAAGGGGTCTGCACTCCTGGGCCGAGCATGAAGTGCTCCTATGTGGACTCATGTACTAGCCTTCACGCTTACCGTATGGGATGCACCCCTCCGATAGCTGACGCAGGAACGGAGCACTGTGGACGCGAGCGAAGCCGATGCGGGCGAAAGGGGCGATGGTCCCTCCAACGTGATCGTCCGCTATTTCCAGGACCTCACCGTGAAGGTCATCGAGGATGGCGTCGGTCCGATAACCGGTTCCATCCCCTATGCGGTGGACCGTCTCGGCAAGGCCACGACGGACCTGGGTGGCCCGATCATCGAGCCCGACGGCGTGCTGCTGCGTGACCACACGAGCGAGGCGGCGATCGAGCGGGTGATCGATCGACTGATCATGGAGGCGGTGGCGGCGTCTTCGACGAATGGGTTCGTCACCGGCCTGGGTGGATTCGTCACCATGCCCATTACGATCCCCGCGAACATCGCGGGTTCGCTGGTGATCAACGCGCGACTCGTCGGGGCGATCGCCTACCTTCGGGGTTACGACATCTCGGATCCACACGTACAGACATTCGTCACTCTCACGACGGCAGGCGGGACGCTGGCGAGCACGCTCCACGGGGTTGGCGTCAAGATCGGGACTAAGTTGACTGCGCAAATGATCAAGGCGATCCCGATCGCCGTCATTCGGAAAATCAACGCCCAGGTCGGCTTCATGCTTCTCGCCAAGTACGGCACGCAACGGTCCGTAGTCACCCTGGCCAAGGGCATCCCGATCGCGGGGGGCATCGTCGGAGCCGGGGTGGATGCCGCTCTCACCGCTCTGGTTGGTCGCGCAGCCAAGGCGAACTTTCCGGCATCCATCTAATGCTCCGGCCACACCCGCCAGGGAGTCAGGCTGGCAGAGCGAGTGCTGTAACGGACCACCGGTGTCCGGGTCGGGACAGAGCGCGTCCGGGTGGCCGACGATGACGTCATCATCGTCGATATCCACCCCTCGCACGACTCGCGTCTGAACGGAGAAACGATGCGGACGCAACCCCGACTGCGGTCCATCGCCACACTGGCCGCCGCCCTCGTCGCCACGCTCACCGCCGCCCTGCTGCCGGCTGCGCCGGCTCTCGCGCTGCCCTCGGGCACCGGCTGGTCGGCTTCGTGGAACTACTACCACCCCACCGCCTACCAGTACTCCGGCACGCTGCCCGGGGTGCGCCTGACCGGGTACGCCACCGACAACGCCGGCATCTCGTCCACCGTCGGGACCATCGAGGACATCGCGGCGGACGGGCGTTGTGCCCGGGTGCTGCTCTACGCCGCCGGCGTCGGCTACATCGCCGACCGCACGGCCTGCGGCAACGGCACCTACCTGACCTACAACACCGGCACCTACAGCCAGGGTCTGCTGGTGGTCGTCTATCGGATGATCGACGGCACCACCACGTACGACAAGGGGTTCCATCTGTTCATCCCGGCCTCGGCCACGGACTCCGGGCTGCGGACGGTCGGCACCGGCGCGAGCTGGTCGTACTACACCTCGACCGCCTTCCAGTACGCGATCACCCGCGACGGCGTCAGCTCGGTGGGCTACGGCGCACACCAGTCCGGTGACCTGCGCTCCTCGGTGAGCACCGTGCAGAAGACCGCCGGCACGGCGGGCTGCGCCTCCGGCAAGGTCACCGGCGGTACGACGGTCAGCGGCAGCACCTGCGTCAACGGCGGTACGGCCTCGTTCCACCGGTTCGACCACAGCTACAACCTGGAGGCGTCCGCCTGCTACCAGCCGACCGCCGGCACCCAGCGCTGCCTGGCGGTGAACATCCCCGAGCCCTGGTGACACCGGCCGTCCCGCCACCACCTCGCCTCGACCGGGCCGGGCCGACTCGGGTCGGCCCGGTCGACGGGGTCAGCGGCGGGTCTTCGGCAGGTCGAACTGGTCGGCGCGGCGGCAGTCCCGCTGGTTGCCGATCGCCTCGGGACCCAACCGGTCGAGGACCGCCCGGGCCCGGTCGCGGCCCCGGTTCCAGGCGTACCACGGATCCGGTTCGGCCAGGTCGTCGGCGATCCAGCTCAGGGTGCACCGGCGTACCGGGTCGGGCAGGGCGGCCAGGGCGGGCGTGGCGTCGGCGGAGAGCGCCCGCAGATACCAGGCGTCGATCCGGCCGGTCTCCTGGTAGCGGTCGATGTTGCGGCGGGCCACGTAGTCCTCGGGGTTGAGCGCCGCCAGCCCCAGCAGCATCACCACCGCGAGCGCCGTGGTGAGCCGGGGGATCCAGCCGCCGCGCCACCGGACGCCGGCCACCAGGACCATCAGGAAGACGGCTCCGAGCAGCACCTCGAACGCCATCACGAAGACGCGCTCGCCGGTGAAGCTGTAGACCTTCTGGTACGTCCACATCCGCGACAGCGCCGACACCACGATCACCACGCTCAACGCGCTGAGCAGGCCGAGCAGGATCCGCAGGAGTACCCGGTCGCGCGGGGTGTCCCGGCGGGCCCAGCGGGTCACCCCGCCGAGGACCGCCAACGTCAGCACGGTCACCGCGACCAACTGCCAGAAGCCGCTGCGGGCGTACTCGGCGTAGCTGAGGCCGGTGGTCGACAGCACGTGCCGTTGCCCGCCGAAGAGAACGGTGAACTGCACCAGCACGAAGCCGGCGAAGAGAGTGGTGAGAGCGGCGATCGGCGGGGCCCACTCGACCGGCCCGAGCCGGCGGTCGGTCGGCCGGTCCACCAGGGACAGGTCCGGTGGCGCCGCGAGTGTGAAGAGCGCGGCCACCGCGATCAGGCCACCGACGGCGGCCAGGAACAGCCACCGGACCACCCCGCCGGCACTGACCTCGGGGACGAGGACGCCGAGTGCCTGGGAGAAGGCGGCGTCGGCGGAGGAGAGCAACGCACCGAAGACGACCAGGACGGCCACGGTGGCGGCGACCGAGCCGACGACACGGCGGGTGGTGCCGTCGCCGCCGGGCGCCCGGACATGGGCGCGCACCCACGGCAGTCCGCGCAGCGCGGCGAGCGGGGCGGCGCCCAGGCTGAACAGGATCGAGCGCATCCGCCGTCCGCCGACTATCGCCAGGGCCGCGCAGCACAGCGCCGCGAGCACGCAGAACGTCACCAGCCACCAGGCGTTGCGGAAGGCCAGCACCGCGAGCAGCGCCAGGGCGGCACCGGCCCATCCGGCCCGGACCCACCGCTCTGCCTTCGGCAGGTCGGCGGTGTGCCGGCGGACCGCGACCAGCACTGCGGCGGTCAGCACCAGCCAGCCGAGGAACCAACCGACGCCGGTACGCCCCAACGGCACGAACGCGGCCACCCCGAACGCCCCGGCCAGGACCGCCAGCGGGGTGGCCCGATCACGGGCCGGTGCGGGGCCGGGCCACGCCCGGTCCAGGAACGACGGTTGCAGTGGCCGTGGCCGGAATTCGTATGGCGAGCCGGTGGTCCGGTAGCCGGGCACTGGCGGCCCGGGAACGCCGGGCGGTGCCGCCGAGAGTGCCGGACCGGGAGCTACCTGGCCCGGCGCTGCCGTCTCCGGGATCCGCTGCGCTGGTGGTGATGCCGCTGTCGAGACCGGCGCGGTCACCGCCGGAGCCGGGGAGACCGGGGGAGTCCCGGTCGGGAGCGTGGAGCCGACCGGGGTGGACACGGCCGGGGACGGGGTCGCCGGGGCGGCCACCGTCGAGGTGTCCGGGCCGGTGGCGGCCGGGTCGTCGTCGGCCGCCACCAGCGGGAGGAAGATCGCGTACCCCCGGGTGCCCGGCGGCACGGTCACCGGGATCGCCCAGGCGGGCTGGTCGGCGGCACCGGGCCAGACGATGGGCGACAAGCCGTCGGTGGGCGGCAGGACCAGCAGCCGGGGTGGCGTCCCGGTGGGACCGGCGTCGGATGGCACAGGGATGTCGCCGGGTTCCTCGGTCGGGGAACGCTCGGCGGGTGGCGGCTCGGACACCGCGCCCTCCTCGATGGACGAATTGCCGTCACTCTAAGCGCGGTACACCTCTGCGCGTTGTCCCCTCTGCCCGGGACGCGGCAACCCGGTCGACCCGGTTCAGCCGGGCGTGCCGGTGCCCCGGCCCCGGTCGTCCAGGACCAGCGGGGCACGGCCGCGTACGGCGTACCGGATGTGGGTGACCTCGGGGGTGGGCACCACCCGGGTGGGGGACATCTCGATCGCCTCGAAGTCGTCCAGGCCCAGGTCGGGGGTGAACAGGCGCAGACCGTCGCCGAGTACCACCGGCACCACGTGCAGTTCCACCTCGTCCAGCAGGCCGGCCCGCAGGACCTGCCGGACCAGGCTGCCGCCGCCGGCCACCGCCACGTTCCTGCCGCCGGCCGCCGCGCGGGCCTGTGCCACGGCGGCGGCCACCCCGTCGGTGACGTAGGTGAAGCTGGTGCCGCCCTGGCGCCGCAGCGTCGGGCGGGGACGGTGGGTCACCACGAAGACCGGCGCCCGGAACGGCGGCTCGTCGCCCCACGGCACCTCACCGCCGTCGGCCATCCGGCGGCCCATCACGTACGCGCCGGCGGCGCCGAACGACTCGGCGACGATCTCCGAGTTGACGTCGTGCTCGCCACCGGCGAACCCCTGCCGTTCGCGCCACGACGACGCGGCGGTGACCCAGCGGGTGACCCGGAAGAAGCCGTGGCTCTCCGTCGAGTGCATCCAGTCGCCGGTCCCGTCGTGCCGTGGGCCGGCGTAGCAGCCGTCCAGCGACACCGACAGTTGCGCGGTCACCTTGGTCATCTCCGTACCTCCACAGTCTGCGGCGGGCACCCGCCGCTCACCGGTGGATCGGAGCCGGACCGGCCGCTTCTACCGATCGGTGCTGTGATCCGGGTCACTCTCGCAGCGGGCCGCGCGACGCAGCAGGTGCCGCCGCTCGGGATCGTTTCCGGCGAGGTCGGCCGCCCGACGCCAGGCGACCGCCGCAGCGGCGCGGTCGCCGGCAGACTCCAGCAGGTGGGCGCGGACCGCGTGCCGGCGGTGGTGGTCGGCGAGCAGGCCCGACTCCACCTCGCCCAGCAGCGCCAACCCGGCCTGCGGCCCGTGCACCATGCCCACCGCCACCGCCCGGTTCAGCGTTGCCACCGGGTTGGGCGCCAGCCGCTCCAGCACCTCGTAGAGGGCGAGGATCTGCGGCCAGTCGGTCTCCTCGGTGTTCGGCGCCTCGGCGTGCACGGCGGCGATGGCGGCCTGCACCTGGTACGGGCCCGGCGGCGAGCTGGCGAGGCTCCGCGCGACCAGCGCGCAGCCCTCGGCGATCGCCGCCCGGTCCCACCACCGACGGTCCTGGTCGGCCAGCGGCACCAGGTCGCCGTCCGGGCCGACCCGGGCCGCCGCCCGTGCCTCCGTCAGCATCATCAACGCGAGCAGCCCGGCGGTCTCCCCGTCGTCCGGCAGCCGCTCGTGCAACCGGCGGGTCAGCCGTAGCGCCTGCCGGGTCAGGTCGGCGCGACGCAGCTCGGGGCCGCTGCTGGCGCTGTAACCCTCGTTGAACATCAGATACAGCACCTGCCGGACCACGGCCAGCCGACGGCCCCGGTCCGCCGCCTGCGGCGGGGCGAACCGTGCGCCCGCCTCGCGCAACCGCTGTTTGGCCCGCACGATCCGCTGCCCCATGGTCTTCTCCGGCACCAGGAAGGCGGCGGCCACCTCGGCGGTGGTGAGCCCACCGACCGCCCGCAGGGTGAGCGCGAGTTGCGCCGGTGCGGGCAGTGCCGGATGGCAGCAGAGCAGGAACAGCTCCAGCAGGTCGTCGCGGGGCGGTGTGGTGGCGTCCGGCGGTGGGGCGACGAGCGCGTCCCGTGGCAGGGCGTCGTGGGCGTTCCGTTCCCGGCGGGTCCGAGCCGCCTCGGTGCGGACCTGGTCGACGTAGCGTCGGGCGGCCACGGTGTGCAGCCAGCCCGAGGGATGTTCCGGTACGCCCTCGCGCGGCCACGCCTCGACGGCGGCGACCAGCGCCTCCTGCACCGCGTCCTCGGCGGTGGCGAAGTCGCCGTAGCGGCGTACCAGGGTGCCCAGCACCTGCGGGGCGAGCCGGCGCAGCAGGTCGGCGGTGGCCTCGTCCAGGCTCAGTTCCCGGCTCCGTGGGTCATCAGCGGCCAGACCTCCAGACCGCCGCCGATCCCGGTGCCCATCCGCAGCCCCGGGTACGACCGGGCGATCTCCAGCGCACGCTGCTCACTGTCCACGTCGACCACGAAGTACGACCCGACGTACTCCTTGGCCTCCAGGTACGGCCCGTCGGTGACGACCGGCGCGGCGTCGACCATGCGGACCGCGCGGGGGCGGGTCTCCAGGCCCTGCGAGTCGACCAGTTCGCCGGAGTCGCGTAGCGCCTGGTTGAAGGCGTCCACCTCGCCGATCAGCGTGGCCAGGTCGCCGTCCGGCAGGCTGCCCCAGACCTCGTCGTTGCCGTAGATCAGCATCAGGTACTTCATGTGCCATCCTTATAAGAATCGATATGTCCGTAAATAGACAGGACGACAGGTCCTCTCCTGACGCACTGTTGTAGCAGGTGAAGCGGCTGCGGACGGCGGGCCACGTCCGACGGGCCGCCTGCGGGTCGGGCGGACGCCCCCCGCCCGACAGCGACGTCGCCACCGTCATCACGCCGGATCCTCCACCGGAGCGGACACCTGCCCGCTCCGGCCGCCGCCGCATCTCCCGCCGGGCCGACGGGGCACTCCGCCGGTCACGGCGATCGAGCCAGGAAGGCGCAGCCATGGCCGCTCCCACCGTCACCGCCGCCCTCAACGCGAGCACCTACGCCCCCGGGGCGCAGATGCTGCTCACCGTCACCTACGGCGACCCGGACACCAAGACGCTCACCGTCACCGTCGTGGTCACCGACGCGCAGGGCAACAGCAGCGCGCCGGCCAAGGTCACCGCCGTCATCGACCCACTCACCGTCGCCGTCACCGACAGCTCGGGCCGTACCTGGACGCGGGTGTCGGACAACGGCGCGGTGGCCGTGTACCGGGCGGTGGCGTGATGGCCCGGGTCACCGTCACCGTGCGCGACTCCACCGGGCAGGCCGCCACCGCCGCCGTCGACTACGCGATCACGCCGCCGGTGCTCGGCGGCTACTACCTGTCCGGGAACGCCGACCCGACCGCCGACATGGCCGGGGGCAACTTCCGGTCGCTGACCCAGTACCGCAGCTTCGCCGACAGCTACGTCTTCCCCGGCTACAACCGCCCGTGGCTGGTCACCCTCGGCCGGGGTGGGATCCAGATCAACATGGTGCTGGAGCTCAAGCACTACGGGGCGACCGACACCGGGGCGCAGACCTTCACCGTCGACGGGGTGCGCTACGTCGTGCCCGCTCCGGCGATGACCATCCAGCAGCGTCCCGGTGCGGTCTGGCCGAAGGCGTACGGCTACGGCCAGGTGCTCGCCGGGCAGTGCGACGGACTCTTCGCCCGGGCGCTGTCGCAGTACCGCACGATGGGGTTTGGGGTGAACATCCAGCTCGCCTCCGAGCTGGACACCGACCACGAGTTCGGCACCACCGAGTCCGGCCGGGCGTACACCTGGGCGGAGTCGGACGCCCGTGCAGTGCAGGCGATGACGTACATCGTGAACTGGTTCCGGGCCAAGGCGCTGCCGCAGGGGACCACCTTCTCGGTCGGTCTCGGCGGCTTCGACCGGCCCTGCTTCCAGCGCACCCACCCGGAGTCGCTGATGTCGCGGCTGGACTTCCTCCAATGGAACGTCTACGCCACCAGCGCCTCGCACACCGCACTGGACCGGTTCCGCCGGACGAAGGACTGGGCCGTGGCCGACCTCGGCCCGGTGGCCCTGTCCCGCCCGGTGCTCATCGCCGAGTGGGGGGTACGCGTCGCCGAGATCCCCGACCAGCCGGCCTGGATCGCCACCGTGCCGGCCGCCATCGCCCGGCTCAACGCCGAGCGCGGTCCGATCATCGCCCGCACCAACTACTTCAACTCCGGCTGGGGCACGCTCAGCCCGAAGGCACCCGGACTGGCCGCCCTCCGGGCCGCGTACGCCCGCCCCCCGTACGCCTGACCGCTACGGGGCGGGCGGCGGGCCGAGCAGGTCGGTGAGCGCGTCGAGCAACGGTGCGGTGACCTGCTTGTTGGCGCCGTAGAAGTGCCGGGCGCTGCGGCAGGGGATGTGCCGGACCCAGAACTCGGCCGTGGCACCGGTCGCGTCGGCCACGGTCAGCGTGTCGAACGCGGTGGGCGCGGGATAGCCCGGCCACCCGCCGCAGTCGCTGCTCATGGCCTTTCGGTCGAACGTGCCGTTGAGTACCGGGCGCAGGTCGTCGGCTCCCGCGCGCCGCCGCTCCTGCCGGACCAGTTCGGCGGTGCCGTCGTCCACCTCGTACCGACAGGCGGTGACCTCGACCAGCGGGGTCGGCAGGACCGTGTCGTAGGGGTCGCTGTTGTCGAGCCGGATCCGGTCCGGTGGCCCCGGGTTGGACGGCTTGTTCCGTACCCGGTCGGCGGGGATCGTGGCCGGGCAGTCCGGGCTGGTGATCGTGGCCGGGTCGGTGGTGGCGACGAGTTGTGCCCGGTACCGGTCGAGGAACGTCGAGAAGACCTCGGAGTCCAGCGCCCGCCCGTGCGTGGCAGTGATCGACACCCGGCAGTTCGCGTTCGTCCAGACGGTCACCGGCTCGCGGTCGGGGTAGCGCAACACCAGGACGGTCACCTCGTTGCGCGCTGCGGCGTTGCACATCGGCCTGCCGTCGGGTGTCGCTCGCCCCCCTCCGTCGACCGGTTGAGGCGGCTGGGCGTTGAGCAGGCGGACGATCTCGTCCACCCCGGCGGTGAGGGTACGCGGGCCAGGGCGCTCGTGGACCACACCAGCGGTCCCGACCTGCACCTCGCAGGTGGTGATCTCGACGGCTCCGGGCGGGACGAGTGGTTCGTCGTCGCCGTAGCGCACGGCGTCCAGGTCGGGCTCTCCGGCGAGGCTGGTCGGGCAGACGACCTCGCCGATCGGGTCGGTGGTCTGCACCGGTGGGGCGGTCCGGTCCGGCCCCCGCAGCGCCGGCAGGCCGACGCCGAGCGCCACGACCAGGGTGACGGCCGCCGCCGTGCCGGTGACCACCCGGCGACGGTGTCGGCGTACCCGGATCCCGACCTCGGCGATGCGGTCGTGCGGGGTGGGCAGCGGGGGGACGGCGTCGGCGAACAGGTGGCGGATGTCCTCGTCGTCACGGCTCACGACACGACCTTCCGTTGGGTGAACAGGTCCAGGTTCGGATCGGTACGCAGGCTGCGTAGGGCACGGGAGGACTGCACCTTCACGGTGTTGGTCGAGCAGCCCAGCACCTCGGCGGTGCGCTCCACGGAGAGGTCCTCGGCGTAGCGCAGCACCACGATCGCCCGTTGCTGGCGGCTGAGGCGGGCCAGCGCGCGGCGAAGCGCGTCCCGGTCGGCCGACTCGCGAGCCAGGTCGCTCGGGCCGGACTGTTCGGGCGGTGCGGCGGCCGGGACCTCGGCCCGCCACCGGCGTCGCCACCACGAGACGTACGTGGTGAACAGGGCGCGTCGCAGGTACGCCTCGGGATGTCCGGTGGACACCGTCGACCAGCGCTGCCATGCGGCGGCGAGCACGGTCTGCAACAGGTCCTCCGCCCGCCCGACGTCGCCGGTCAGCAGCCAGGCCGACCGGAGCAACGCGGGGGACCGGGCTGTCACGAACTCGGCGAAGCCCTCCGGCGGAGCCGGGTGTCCGTCGGTCATGCGCACCTCCCGGTACGTAGACGCGCACGCCGGGTCGGAAGGTTAACGGACCGCACCGCGACTTGACAGCGACGCACCGAGGTTGCATGGTTAGTTACATGAGTAGTGAACCGGCCAACCAGGGTGGCGGGTGGCGGGCGTGATGGAGGACGGTCGGCCGATCTTTCTCCAGATCGCCGAGCTGCTGGAGAACTCGATCCTGGACGGGACGCTGGCCGAGGAGGCGCAGGTGCCGTCCACGAACGAGTTGGCGGCCTTCCACCGGATCAACCCGGCGACCGCCGCCAAGGGGGTCAACAAGCTCGTCGACGACGGAACGCTCTACAAGAAACGAGGAATCGGGATGTTCGTCTCCTCCGGTGCCCGCGCCACGCTGCGCGGTCGACGCCGTGACGAGTTCGCCCGGCAGTACGTGCAACCGCTGGTCGCCGAGGCACGCAAGCTCGGCATCGACCCGGCGGAACTCAAGAGCATGATCGACACCTGGGAGGGGGAGCGATGAGCCCCGTCGTCACCGTCACCGACCTCACCAAGAAGTACCGCGGCGTCACGGCGCTGGACCGGGTCAGCTTCTCGCTCGCCGGAAACCGGATCTACGGCCTGCTGGGACGCAACGGTGCCGGCAAGACCACGCTGATGCAGATCCTCACCGCGCAGAACTTCGCCACCTCCGGCGAGGTCGCGGTCTTCGGGCAGCACCCGTACGAGAACGAGGGCGTGCTGTCCCGGATCTCGTTCATCAAGGAGAGCCAGACCTACCCGTCGAACCTCCAGGTGCGGCACGTGCTGCGGGCCGCCGCCCTGGTCCACCCCGGGTGGGACGAGGCGTTCGCGCAGCAGTTGGTCGAGGACTTCCGGCTGCCGCCGCGACGCAACGTCCGCAAGCTCTCCCGGGGCATGCTCTCGGCGCTGGGCATCATCGTCGGGCTGGCCACGCGGGCACCGTTGACCTTCTTCGACGAGCCCTACCTCGGCCTGGACGCGGTGGCCCGGCAGATCTTCTACGACCGGCTGCTGGCCGACTACACCGAACACCCCCGCACGATCGTGCTCTCGACCCACCTCATCGACGAGGTCAGCGACCTGATCGAGCACGTGCTGCTGATCGACGCCGGACGGCTGCTGCTCGACGAGGAGGCGGAGGCCCTGCGCGGCCAGGTGCTCACCGTCGCCGGCCCGGTCGCGGCGGTGGACGAGTTCAGCCGTACCGCCACCGAACTGCACCGGGTGCTGCTCGGCGGCACGGCCCGCGCCACCGTACGCGGTGACTTCGGCCCGGCGGACCAGGAGCGGGCCCGGTCCCTTGGCCTGGCCCTGGAGGCCGCGTCGTTGCAGGACACCGTCGTGCGCCTGACCACCTCGGCCGACGGACACGCCGCCGGCGCGACCAGCACGGAGGCGCTCCGATGAACCGTGCCCTGACCGTCGCCCGGCTTCAGTTCGTCGCCTGGCCCAGCGTGGTCGGCTGGCCCTGGGGGATCCTCGCCCTCAGCTTCCTCATCAACCTGGCGCTCTTCAGCTCGATGAACGAGTCGACCGATTCCACACCGACCACGGGTGGACTGGCCAGCATCTACGTCGTGATGTTCGTCGCCTGCGTCAACAGCATCACTCAGGACTTCCCGTTCGCGATCGGACTGGGCATCTCGCGCCGCAACTTCTACCTCGGCAACGTGCTCACCTTCGGCGCCCAGGCGGTCATCTATGCGGGGCTGCTCTACCTGCTCGCCGTCATCGAGGAGGCGACCGCAGGCTGGGGCGTCGGCCTGACCTTCTTCGGCATCCCGTTCCTCTGGGTGGAGAACCCGGTGCTGCGCTTCCTCGGCTTCGCGATCCCGTTCCTGCTGCTCGGCTTCCTGGGGATCGCGATCGCTCTGGTGTTCAAGCGGTGGGGCGTCAACGGCATGCTCGCCCTGAGCACCGTGGCGCTGGTCGTGATCGGTGGAGCCGTGGTGCTGGCGACCTGGCGTGGCTGGTGGTCGGCGATCGGTGGCTGGTTCGCCGACCAGTCGGGCGCCGTCCTCCTGGTGGGCTGGCCGGCGCTGCTCACGCTGCCACTCGCCGCCGTCAGCTATCTGATCATCCGGCGCGCGACCCCCTGACCGTCGACGCGCCGAGGCCCGACCCGGTCGACCGGGCGGAACGGGGGCGGCCCCTCCCGACACGACGTCGGGAGGGGCCGCTGTGTTCGGTCGCGGTCAGCGCCAGGTGTCGGTCAGGGTGACCGAGCCGGTGGCGGTGGCGGTGCGGTTGGCGCCCGACTCCCAGACCACCTGGCCCGAGTCGGTGCGCTTGACGTACTTGTAGGAGAACGCGGTGCCGGTCGGCAGGTTCAGCCCGCCGGTCCAGAGCGGGTAGGCGGTCGGCGACAGGCGGACCCCCTTGGCCGGGTCCCAGCCGCCGAGCGCGGGCAGGTCGCCGACGACATAGAGGTGCTGGCCGAGCGTGGTGGTGGCGGTCGCCCGGAAGGAGACCGTGGTGGCGGCCGGCGGGGTGCTGACCGGCTGGTTCCAGGTGGCGGTCAGCGCGGTGCCGGCGGTGCCGGTGCGGTTGGGGTCGTTCTCCCACTGCACCGAGCCGTTGCCGACCTTGACCAGCTTCCACTCGAACGCGGTGCCCGCGGGCACCGACACCGAGCCCGTCCAGGTCGGATAGCTGCCCGAGGTGGTGGAGAGCTTCACCCCGTTCGCGGGGTTCCAGGAGCCGAGCGCCGGGATCGAGCCGACGACGTACACCTCCTGGCCGGGGTCGGTGGAGACGGTGGCGGTGAACCGGGTGGAACCGGCCGGGACCGTCGGGCTCGCGGTCGGGGTCGGCGAGCCGGTCGGGGTCACCGTCGGGGTGGGCGTGGCGCCGTCCAGTCGGGCCTCGACGTGCAGGGCGACCGCCTGGTCTGCGGCGATCGACGCGGTGAAGGCGCCACCGGAGACGGTCACCGCGCCGCCGGGGCAGGCCCCGGTGGACCGGTCGTACGCGCCGCGACCGACGTTGCAGTAGCGGCCGTCCGGCAACGAGGTGGCGAAGCTACGGCTCCAGGCGCTGGTGGTGGCGTTGAAGGCGGCGTACCCCCGGTTGCCCCGGGCGAAGGCCAACCGCCCGTTGCCGTCGGTGACCACCGATCCGATGCCGGTGCCGGCGACCGCGTTGCGGAAGCCCGGCATGCCCGCCACCCCCGCGTTGCGGTGCTCGCAGATCCAGGCGCCGCCGGTGCAGTCGGCGGCCAGCGTGGTGCCGTTGGACGAGCTGGGCGGGCCCTGCCCGTGCACGGAGCCGAACGCGTAGCTCGACATGAGCTGGGGCCGACCGTACGGGTGGGCCATCATGAACGTGTCCGCCAGGTAGTAGCGGGCGCCGCTCTTGTAGGTCAGCGTCGGGTTCTCACGCTGGGTGTCGTGGTTGTCGACGAAGACGACCGCCTGTGCGGCGGTGAGTCCACCGTAGTTCGGCAGGTTGCCCAACTGGGCGATGTTGCCGTCGCGGAACGCCGAGGAGACGGCGCGCTGGTAGTCGAAGTTGGTCACCCCGCCGTACGGCGCGTACGCGGTGTAGGGGATCGTCCCGTCGCCGTACACCTCGTGGAACAGGTCCGGTCGACCGCCGAAGCCGGGTACGTCCCGCAACCGGTTGATGATGTCGCCCAGGTGCGCCTCCTGGACGTGCTTGGCGGCGTCCACCCGGAAGCCGGCCACCCCCAGGTCGATGACCGCGTTCATGTACTTGGCGATCTTGCGGCGTACCTCGGGATCGGCGGTGTTCAGGTCGGCCAGGTCGAGCAGCTCGCAGTCCTGGACCTCCTGCTTGTTGCCCCAGTTGCTGATCCGCCGGTAGCAGGGTGCGAAGTCGCCGTAGCCGTAGGCGTCGCCGGAGCCGTCGTCGAAGAGGTTGGGGTAGCTGTACTTGCCGTAGACGGTGCCGGCGCTGCCCGGACCGCTGCCCGCCGAACCGGTGCCGCTCATGTGGTTGAGCACCATGTCCACATAGATCTTCACGCCCTGGGCGCGGCAGCGCTCGACCATGTCGACGAACTGGGCCTTGGTGCCGCGTCGGGTCGAGTCCAACCGGTACGACACCGGTTGGTAGTCCTGCCACCACGGGTACGTGGCGCCTTCGGCGCTGGGCAGCACCACGTGCTCCTGCGGCGGGGAGACCTGCACGCCGCCCCAGCCCTGGGGCCCGAGGGTGCTCTCGCACTCCTGTGCGACGGAGTCCCACCGCCACTGGAACAGGTGGACGATCGCGTCGCCGTTGGCGCGTACGTCGGCGGCGCTGGCCGGCGCGGTGCCGGCGGCGACGACGGTGAGACCGACCGCGACCAGTGTCGCGGCCAGTGCCGCGGGTATCGCGGCGCGGGGACGGGGGATTCGCACGGGCCCTCCTCGGGGGACGGTCAGGCAGACGTGGTGACAGCACGGCTTCCTGCAAGTTATGCAAGAAGTTGCGGTGATGGCGTGACCGTAACAGTGACGTCGATCCTTGGGAACCTCTGATTCACAAGTCGATTCGACTTGCCACCAGCATCTTGCGGACAGTTGTAAACGCTGCAAGAATTTGCGTCCACTTCGACCGGAACGGCCGGTGACTCACACCCGGGGACGGCGGCCGTCCGTGCCGAAGCGCAGATAGGCCAGCACCGCCAGCACCGCGCAGGCGGCCTGGGCGGCGACCCAGGCCCAGCCCGGTTGCACCGGACCCAGGAGGGCGACCACCGTGGGCGTCGCGAACAGCAGCACGTCCGTGCCGTTGAACAGCCACAGCACCGGGCCGGGCGAGAAGGCGCCCATCGGGGTGACGACCAGCGGCAGGGAGTGGTCGATCCGGCCCGCCTGCGCCCGCCGGACGGCCATCATCGCGGCCGTCGGGCCGAAAGCCAGCCCCAGCGCCCACCAGGGGCCCGGCGGCAGGTCGCCGAGCAACCCCAGCACCGCCACGGCCAGACCGGACCAGGCCGTGGCCAGCACCGTCGGCACGACCAGCCGGATCGCGACCGCCCGTCGACCGGTCAGCCCGAGCAGCCGCAGCAGCGCCGGGTGGGCCGCGTCGCGGCGCAACGCGTCGAGGGTGACCCCGGCGGTGGTGACCGCCCCCAGCACCAGGGCGGTCGCCGGCATCCAGTCCGCACCGGCACTGAGCAACGCGGGCAGCGGAGTCGCCACGGCCAGCCAGCCCAGCCGCCACCCGCGTCGGCGCAACACCAGCAGATCCTGTTGCAGCGGCACCAGCCGGCCGAACCGGGGACGCAACGGCCGGGACCGCAGTGCCCGCCGCCGCCAGTACCGTCGCTCGCGCAGGTCGGCGAGGAACGACGGCTCGACGGCGTACGCGGCGTCCAGGTACGTGCCGACGGTCAACGACGGCTCGTGCAGCCGGACGTCGGGCAGGCGCGCCAGGTCGCGGACGGCCAGGGCGGTCAGGCCCGCGACGACGAGCAGGGCGCCGAGGGTGAGCGGGAGCGGCGGCGCCGCGACACCGGGCAGCGCCGGCAGCGGTCGTACCCGGGCGAGCAGCACCGTCGCGCCCAACGCCACCAGCAGCGCCGGCAACGCCACGTCCAGCATCCGGGCGTACCCGGGGCGACGCTGCGCGGTCACCGCGAGCAACGCCAGGAGCGCACCGAGGGCCGTACCCAGGGCGAGCCAGGCGGCCAGGGCGGACCCGGCGACCGGGCGGACCGCCAGTCGGGCGGCGCCGGCCAGCGCCAGCAGTGCGCCGATGACCGCCCCGACCGTGAGTGCCCGCACCAGCGCCGGCAGCAGCAGCCCCCGCCGGGGCACCGGCGCCGGCAGCAACCAGGTCAGCTCACCGCGCCCGAGGACCAGCGGGCCCGTCTGACGCAACAGCAGCATCAGGCCGACAGCACCCGCACCCAGCAGCACCAGCACCACGAGCCGGTCCGGCGGGGCCGCCCCCGTCGCCGGCCACATCGCCGACCCGACACCCGGACCGAACATCGCGACCGCGATCGCCACGGTCAGCAGCAGCAGGTACACGTTCTCCAGCGAGAGCGAGGGGGCCCGTTCGGCCCGCTGCCGGCGTACCCAGCGGCGCAGCCTGCGGGCGGTCGGCGGCACCGGCTCCCGGCGGGTAACCGCCTCGCCCACCCGCGTCATGTGCCCGGTTCGGGCGCCGGTGACCCGGTGTGCAGCCGCAGGACCGGACAGTCGAGGGCGGCCACGAAGACCGGATCGTGACTGGCGAACAGCATGCTCCCACCGGCGGCCAGGTGGTCGCCGAGGAGACCGGCCACCACCGGTCGGATCGCCGCGTCCAGCCGCTGCTCCGGCTCGTCGAGCACCAGTAGCTCCGCCGGGCGGGCCAGGGCGGCGGCGAGCAGCAGCCGCTGCCGCTCGCCCGAGGAGAGCCGGTCCGGGGTGCCGTCGCCGAGATCCCGCAGGCCCAGCACGGAGAGCAGTTCGTCCACCCGACCGTCGGCCGGGTCGTGGCCACCGGCCAACCGGACCAGCTCCACGTGTTCCCGGACGGTCAGTCCGGCGTACCAACTGGGCTGTTCGACGGTGGCGACCACCCGGCGCCAGAACGCGGCCGAGCCGTCGGGCGCGGCCCCGAACACCCGGACCCGGCCCGCGCTCGGGTCGGTCAGGCCGGTGACGCAGCGCAACACGGTGGACTTGCCCGCGCCGTTCTCGCCGACCAGGCAGAGCGCACCGCCCGCCGGCAGGTCGAAGCCGACGTCCCGCACCACGGTCACGCTGCCGAACGCGACGTGCAGGTCCGCGACGGCGACGACCGGTTCACCCACCGCACCACCCTAGATCAACGCCACAAGTCGGGCGGTACGGCTGTGGGCTTTCTATGCTCGGTCCATGGAACTGCGGATCTTCACCGAACCTCAGCAGGGTGCGACCTACGACGACCTGCTGGCCGTGGCCCGGCGTGCCGAGGAGACCGGCTTCGGCGCCTTCTTCCGCTCGGACCACTACCTCAAGATGGGGTCGGTCAGCGGCGAACCGGGCCCCACCGACGCCTGGACGACCCTGGCCGCGCTGGCCCGCGACACCCGCTCGATCCGGCTCGGCACCCTGATGACCGCCGCGACGTTCCGGCTGCCCGGCCCGCTGGCCATCACCGTCGCGCAGGTCGACCAGATGAGCGGCGGCCGGGTCGAACTGGGCATCGGCACCGGGTGGTACGACGCCGAGCACAGCGCGTACGGGATCCCGTTCCCGGCACTCAAGGAACGCTTCGACCGGCTGGACGAGCAGCTCGCCGTGATCACCGGTCTGTGGCGTACCCCGCCGGGGGAGACGTTCGCGTTCACCGGCCGCCACTACCAGGTCAGCGACTCGCCGGCGCTGCCCAAGCCGGTGCAGCAGCCGCACCCGCCGATCCTGCTCGGCGGCATGGGCGCGAAGCGGACCCCGCAGCTCACCGCCAGGTATGCCGACGAGTTCAACCTGCCGTTCGTCTCGATCGACGACACGGTCACCCAGTTCGGGCGGGTCCGTGCCGCCTGCCAGGAGATCGGCCGGAACCCGGACGAGCTGACCTGGTCCAACGCGTTGGTGCTCTGCTGCGGCAAGGACGACGCCGAGGTGGCCCGACGGGCCGCCGTGATCGGCCGGGAACCGGACGAGCTGCGCGAGAACGGGCTGGCCGGCACGCCCGCCGAGGTGGTCGACAAGCTCGGCCGGTACGCCGCCGTGGGCAGCCAGCGGGCCTACCTCCAGGTGCTCGACCTGGGCGACCTGGACCACCTGGACCTGGTCGCCTCGCAGGTGCTGCCGCAGCTCTGACCGGTGCGGCTGCGCTGCGCGGTGGCGGCTGCTCTGCGCGTGCGGCTGCTCCGGGCGGTGCGGTGTCGACTCCGGCCTGTCAGGGGGCCGGGGTCCGCAGCACGGTCTCCAGCCGCCCGTCCCGGTCGTTGTCGAGATAGGTGACGTCCGGAATGCCGTCGCCGTCGAGGTCGTACTGCACCACGTCGGCCACGCCGTCGCCGTCGAAGTCGGTGACCACCGAGACCGAACCGTCCAGGTGCCGGCTGACTATCGACCGGGCGCCGCCCTCCATGCGAGGCGGCGGGCCGGGGGTCGGCACCGGCGACGGCGACGGTCCCGGCGACGGCTGCGGGGTCGGCTGGCCCGCCGGGTACGCACCGGCCGGAGCGCTGGCCGGGAACACCCCGCTGCCGGTCGGGTCGATCTCCTCCTCGGAGGGGTACACGTCGCCACGAGGGGCGGGATCACGGTAGCTGCTCATCGGCGTAGGGTTCCCCGACGGAGCCGACGGTAACCGTCGGCGCGGAAGGGGGAGGTCGCGTGTCGACGCAGCGCAACTGGGCGGGCAACATCCGGTACTCCGCGCGGGCGCACCACCGGCCGTCGTCCCTGGACGAGCTGCGCGAGCTGGTCGCCGGCAGCGACCGGATCCGGGCGGTGGGCAGCGGACACTCCTTCAACCGGCTCGGCGACACCACCGGCGACCTGGTCGACCTCTCCGGGCTGCCGGACACGATCCGTCTCGACGCGCACCGCCGGACCGTCGACGTCCCGGCCGCGACCCGCTACGGCGACCTGGCCACCTGGCTGCACCAGCGGGGGTACGCGCTGGCCAACCTCGCCTCCCTGCCGCACATCTCGGTGGCCGGCGCGGTCGCCACCGGCACCCACGGTTCCGGCGTCACCGTCGGCAACCTGGCCACCGCCGTCGCCGGACTCGAACTGGTCACCGGCACCGGTGACCTGCACACCGTCGACCGGGACTCGGCCGACTTCGCCGGCACGGTCGTCGCCCTCGGCGCACTCGGCGTGGTCACCCGGGTCACCCTGGACGTGGTGCCCACCTACGACGTCCGGCAGTACGTCCGGCTGGACCTGCCGCGCGCCGCGCTGGACGAGGCGCTCGCCGCCGCGTACAGCGTCAGCGTCTTCACCGACTGGCGCTCCACCCTCGGCACCCAGGTCTGGCGCAAGCAGCTCGCCGACCAGCCGCCACCGCCCGCCGACTGGCTCGGCACGACGGCGGCCGACCGGCCCTGGCACCCGGTGCCCGGCATGCCCACGGTCAACTGCACCGAGCAGCTCGGAGTGGCCGGGCCGTGGCACGAGCGGCTGCCGCACTTCCGGCTCGGATTCACCCCGAGCAGCGGCGACGAGCTGCAGTCCGAGTACCACCTGCCGCGCGCCGACGCCGCCGAGGCGCTGGCCGCGCTGGACGAGGTGGCCCACCTGATCGCCCCGGTCTCGCAGACCAGCGAGCTGCGGACGATCGCGGCCGACCGGCTGTGGCTGAGCCCCCAGTACGAGCGGGACACCCTCGCCGTCCACTTCACCTGGATCGCCGACACCACACAGGTGCTGCCGGTGCTCGCCGAGGTGGAGCGCGCGCTGGCCCCCTTCGCCCCGCGCCCGCACTGGGGCAAGGTCTTCACGCTGCCGCCTGAGACGATCGCGGCCACGTACCCCCGCTGGGCGGACTTCGCCGCGCTGCTCACCCGGCTGGACCCGGCCGGCAGGTTCCGCACGGGGGAACTGGACCGCCTCTTCCCCCGCTGAGCTGTCACCGGCCCACGTCGACCTGGTCGCGCATCGCGCCGCGCTGCACCGCGCGGCTGATGTCGCTGGGTGAGACGATGCCGACCAGGCGACCGTCGGTGACCACCAGCGCCCGCCCGTCGGCGCAGTCGCTGAGCCGGGGCAGCAGATCGGTGAGCTGCTCGTCGGGGGAGGCCAGCACCAACTCGTCGGAGCGGCAGGCCACCGACTCCAGCGTGGTGCTGCCGCGCGCGTCACTCGGCACTCCGCGTACCCGGTCGAGGGTGACCAGGCCGACCGGCCGACCGTCCTCGGTCAACGGCAGCGCCGTGTGCCGGTACGCGAACAGGTAGTTGTCCACGAAGTCGGCCACCGTCATCTCGCCCGAGGCGGTCTGCGGCTGCGGCGTCATCACGTCGGCCACCCGGATCCCCCGCAGGGCCGAACCCACCCGCGCCTGCCGCTCCTCCAGGCTGGCCGCGCCGATCAGGAACCAGCCGATCAGGGCCAGCCAGAGCCCACCCACACCGGCGCCGGTGAGGAACCGGAACAGCCCGAAACCGATCAGCGCCAGACCCAGCACCCACCCGGCCCGCGCCGCCACCACCGTCGCGCGGGTCCGGTCCCCGGTGGCCTTCCACACCGCCGCCCGCAGCAGCCGCCCACCGTCCAGCGGGGCGGCCGGCAGGATGTTGAAGACCGCCAGCAGCAGGTTGATCCCGCCCAGCCAGGCCATCACGCCCAGCCACAACCCCTGCACCCCGGCCAGGCCCAGCAGCATCGCGATCGCCCCGAAGAAGACGCCGATGATCAGGCTGACCAGCGGCCCCACCCCGGCGATGCGCAGCTCGGCACCGGGCGTACGCGCCTCGCCGCGCAGCTCCGCCACCCCACCGAAGAGCCAGAGGGTGATGCCGGTGACGCCCAGCCCGTTGCGCTTGGCCACCACCGCGTGCGACACCTCGTGCGCCAGCAGGCCCAGGAAGAACACGACGGCCGCCGCCAGCCCCGCCAGCACGTACGCGACCACCGACCGGTCCGGGTACGACGCCGGGAACAGGTTGGCCGAGAGCCCCCACCAGATCAGCGCGAAGATGACCAGGACGCTCCAGTTGACCCCGACAGGTACGCCCACGACCCGGCCGAGCCGGAAACTCGCCCTCATGTGTCCGCTGATACCCCCGAAGACCGTGACCATGCCAACGGGGGCGAACACGGGCCGACTCCGGACCGTGCACCGCGCCGCACGCGGCTGCCTGTTCGGTGAGCCGGTAGGCGAAGATCCCCCACGCGAGCAGCACCGGCATGCCGACTGCCGCGACGACCCAGTGCCGCCTGCGGCGTGCAAAGTCCGTTGGCGACACCGCCGACGTGCGGCGATGGCGATCACGACGCCGACGGGGCGCTACCGCCGGCATGCCTCTGCGACCGCTTTAGAGCTGACGGCGTGAACGAGTCACCGGCGTGGCTGGCGACTGGGCCGAGAGCACAGGCGGTTCAGCTGGACAGGAGGCGCGGTTCAGTCCGATGGGGCGGCACGTTCACAGAGCCTGTCTGATCGACTCGATCTGGCTCCACAGCAACACTCCCGCCGTACTGATCAGCAGGGACGTCCCGACGAAGACCGGCCAGGATCTCGCGGCCCGGGAGCGTACGAAGAGGAGGGTGACTCCCACCGTGGCCAGCGAGACGCCCATCCCGGCCGCGATGAGCCTGCCGAGGAAGAAGGCGTCGAGGGCGCCCCACGCCCGGAAGGTCAACACGTCGTGGAGCCCTTGGCCGGCTAGCAGCCCCAGGGCCACCCCGGCGGCGACCGATGCCGGTAGCCGTGCACCGCGTCGGATGATCGAGCCCAGACAGCCCAGCACCACGCCGGCGGCGACCGAGGCGACGACCCACAAGGCGGTGTGGCGTCCCACCGACGCCAGGCCCGACGCGGCGGCAGAACTGCCGTCCGCCAACTGGCCGAGATGCCAACGCCGTCCGGCGATCAGGATCAGTCCGTAGTAGGTGACCGTGGCGAGGAGCAACAGCACGGTGGCGTTGACGGGTGCGACCTCGTGCCGTGTCGACGCGTAGCCCGCCAGCAGCGCCGCCATGCCCCAGGCGAAGCCGCTGCTGGCCAGTGTGAGGATGACCAGGCCCCACACTCCCGGCAGTTCGTCGCCGACGAAGGCGAACAGGCCGAGGGCTCCGCCGGCTCCGACTACCGGTACCCACGGCACCTCGCGGCGAATGATCTCGACGCCGGACCGGTGTAGCGCAGGCATCGTCACGGCTGTCACCGTAGGACACGACGCTCGTACCCGTCACGGACCGCGGCGTTCCCCGATGTGGACCGGCGGCGGGCGGCGTTCAGGCGGTCGAGGGCGGGGCGGGTAGTGCGTCGACGACCACCACGGGGCTGCCCTCGGGTACCTCCGTCAGCAGCAGTCGCTGCCCGCTGGGGGTGAGTCGGATGCAGCCGTTGGTGGTCTGCTGGCCCAGTTCACCGTCGTGGTGCCAGGTGTGGATGCCGATGTGGGCGCCGCGCAGCCCGTCCGGCACGGAGGCCGGGTCGTCGGGGACCGAGCCGAGGGCATAGATGTCCACCCCGCCGTAGACGCTCTCCGGCGGCGGGGTGCGGCCCAGGACGAAGGTGCGGCCCAGCGGTGTCTCCTGGCCGCGCTGACCCAGGCTGACCTGCCAGGTACGGCGGGCGACGCCGTCGCGGTACCAGGTGAGGCGGTACGGCACCCGTTCCACCACGATCTGGTCGCGCAGCGCGACGGTCCGGTAGCCGCCGGGTGGCAACCAGGCCAGCTTGCGGTTGGCCGACGGCAGCAGGACGGCGGTCCAGCCCTGCTCGCGTCGGGCGATCGGCACGGTGAGCGGCACCTCGCTGATGGTGGGCATCAGGAAGGCCACCGGTCGCCCGCCCGGTCCGTCGTACGCGGCCAGTCGCCGGGTCGGCCGCAGCCCCTCGGTCAACGGGGTGGTGTCCAGAGTGTCCGGGTCGTCGGGGAAGCCGGCCGGTGCCGGATCGTAGGCGATCTCGGGCAGGTCGTCCGGTGCCGGTGCCGCCGTCGGGACGGGCTCGTCGAGCGGTGGCAACGTCGTACTCGGGATCTCGGCCCGGTCGCTCGGTCGGGCGACCGGTGCCGGTCCCGCCGAGGGCGTCAGCGCCCACCCCGCGTACGCCGACCCACCCAGCAGTACGGCGACCCCGACCGCCGCAGCGACCCCGCGCCGCCTCCTGCCCCAATCCCCAATCTGCACAACTAACCCTAACAACCCAAACCCCCCAGAAACCCCACTTCCCCCACACTGCCCCCGCGCCCCCTGCCCCGCCCCGCCCGAGTTGATCAAGAAGTTTGCATCGGGTTCCGGCGGATTCCTGAACCAAAGCTCTTGATCAACGGGGCGGGACGGGGACGGGGCGGGGCGGGCGGCGGGCAGGGGCAGGGGCGGGGGCAGGGGGCGGGGTGGGTGGGTGGAGGTTAGGGGAGGCGGGCGTTGGTGTGGAGGGCTATGGCGTCGTGGGCGGGGACGGTGGCGGCGAACCAGCCGTTGGCGTCGACGGTGATGATCGGGCCGCTGCAGGTGCCGTTGGTGAAGGTGCCGTGGATGACGTCGCAGTAGCGGCCGGCGGGCAGCCCGGTCTGGTACGAGCGGCCGGTGATCGGGAAGTCCTCGTCGTTGATGGTGACGAAGCCCCGGCCGGTACGGCTGAAGGCGATGTGCTGGTAGCCGTTGTCGTACCAGTTGCTGACGCCGGTGCCCTCGGTGGCGTTGCGGAAGCCGACCATGTTCGCGATCACCGGCCAGCGGTGCTCGCACTCCCAGCCCGAGTAGCAGGTGGTGTTCAGCGTCCTGTTGGTGCCGTCCGAGGGCGGGCCCGCGTCGCGGTTGGTGATGGTGTAGCTGGACATCACCGTCGGTGAGCCGTACGGCCAGGCCAGCATGAAGGCGTTGGCCAGGGCGTACGTGCCCCGGTCGCGGTAGGTGAGCACCCCGCCGTCGTCGCGCTGGGTGTCGTGGTTGTCCACGAAGACCGACGACACCGAGCTGGGCAGGTGCCCCCAGCCTTCGCCGAAGTTGCGCAGGTAGGCGAGGCGTTCGGAGCGGAAGACCCGGGCCAGGTCCTTGCCGTAGCGGAACTCGTGCACGTCGCCGTTGCCGGTGTACTCCTCGGGTCGGATCGGCTCGCCGGCACCGTGGATGACCTCCTGCACCACGTAGGCGGGGCGGTTCAGGCGGCGCAGGATGTCGGCGATGTCGGCGGCGGGCATGTGCTTGCTGGCGTCCAGCCGGAAGCCGTCCACGCCGAGGGAGAGCAGGTCGTTGAGGTATCCGGCCAGCCGGGACCGGACGTACTCGGAGCCGGTCTTGAGGTCGGCGAGGTTGACCAGTTCGCAGGTCTGCACCTCGTACCGGTCGAGGTAGTTGACGATGTCGTTGTTGCCGTTACGGCCGCAGTAGTGGAAGTCCTGCGCCTGGTAGATGCCGGGGTAGACGTGATGCTGGTAGGTCGATCCGGCCCAGCCGGTGCCGCCGTTGGTCTGGCCGGACATGTGGTTGACGACGGCGTCGACGATCACCTTGACGCCGGCCGCCTGGCAGGTGCCCACCATGGACCGGAACTGGTCGCGGGTGCCCTTGCGGGACTCGATCCGGTAGCTGACCGGCTGGTAGGCGACCCACCACTGGTTGCCGCGTACGTGTTCCTGCGGGGGCGAGACCTGGACGTAGCCGTAGCCCTTCGGGCCGAGTGTGCTGGTGCACTCGGCAGCCACCGAGGGCCAGTTCCACTCGAAGAGGTTGGCGATGACCTTCTTGCCGCCTGCCGGGGCGGCGCTGGCCGGGGGTGCGGTCACGGTGCTGGGTGCGAGGAGGCTGGCGATCACGGCGAGGGCGATGATCGCCGGGCGGAGTCGACGTCGACGCATCGGGTGCTCCCGGGGGTGCCGGAGGACGGGGGAGGATGGTGCGGCTGCCCGGATCTTGCAACCGGGACTGAAAATTTCAGCAAGGTTACAAGCGCATTTCATCACCTGTCAATGCATGGACGTCCGTCAGTGCGCCCGGAGGTGCGGTGGCGGCGTTACACGCGCCGGGCGGGGGGACGGTTCGACAACTCGTCGAGAAATTTTCGGTCGGATCTAATCCGACTGAACGCCGGAGACGTACTGGTGTGGGGAACAGGGTCGGCCGGCGGTGCGCCGCCGCGAGACGATCGAGGAGCACATGGCCCGGGCTACGCAGAACGAGAAGGCGCCTGCCGTCCGTACCAGCACCAGCACCAGGGGGATCCAGGTACGGTCCCGCAGCCAGATCCTGGCGCTGTCCGCGTCGGGGATCGCGGCGTTGTGGGCGCTGATGATGCTCACCAGCGCCGGTCAGCGGGCGTACGCGATGGGTTTCTTCTTTACCGAGTTCTTCGCCGGTGTGATCGCCCTGGTCGCGCTGAGCCTGACGGTGATGATGGGGCTGCTCGCCACCGACCGGCTGGTGCTGCTGATCCGGCACCGGGTGCTGTTGCAGTCGGCGCACCGGGCCACCGGCATCCTCGGTGTCGCCGGCCTGGTCTTCCACGTGATCACCAAGATCGCCAGCGGTCGGGCCGGGGTGACCGACGCGGCGGTGCCGTTCGTCGGTGGCCGGGGGCTCTACGTCGGCCTCGGCACCATCGCCGCGCTGCTCATGGTGGGTGTGCTCTGGACCGGCATCATCCGGGCCCGGTTCGCCGACGTCGGCCCCAAGTGGCTGTGGCGCGGCCTGCACTCGATGGCGTACGTGTCCTGGCCCTTCGGCATCTTCCACGGCCTCGGCGCCGGGCGCGCGCCGGCCACCTGGGTCACCCTCAGCTACTGGCTCTGCGTGGTGCTGGTCGTGGTGGCGCTGATGGTCCGACTCTCGGTCAGCCTCCAGCGCCGCAGTCGCGAGCAGCACCAGGCCGCCGCGCTCAACGAGGCGATGACCGGCAGCAAGACCACCGAGGAGACCCGGGGCAAGGGCCTGCTCGGCACCCTGACCGGCCGGCGCGCCGAGGGCGAGGACGGCCGGGAGAAGCGGGTCCGCCGCGACATGAGCTGGGCCGAGAGCACCTCCGGCACCTGGGCCAGCCCGACCATCCGGCGCAACGACCCGGAGCGCTTCACCGTGCCGGTGGTGCCCGAGCCGGGCAGCCTGCGTGAGCCGGTACGCCCCGGACGGGACCGCCTCGACGAGGAGCTGGAGCCGGTGGTGCGCCGTCCCTCCCGTCGCGAGGAGGAGGAGTTCGAGCGGGCCATCCGCCGCGAGACCGAGCTGATGGAGCCGGTGTCCCGACGGCGTGACGAGGAGCCGGTCGGCCGGCGTACCGTCCGCCGCGACGACGAGCTGGAGTCCACCGGACGGCGCGCGTACCGCCGGGACGAGGAGGACCTGGAGCCGGTCAGCCGCCGGGTCCGCGAGGACGAGGAGCCGGTCCGGCGGCGCGCCTCCCGCCGCGAGGAGGAGCGCGAGTCGGTGGGCCGCCGATCCTCGCGCCGCCGCGAGGAGGAGCTGGAGTACGAGCGCGAGCCGGGTGGTCGGCGCCGTCGCGACGACGAGGAGACCGGCCGGTACCGCCGCTCTCGGGCCGACGCCGACGCCGGCACCCGCTACTCGTCCCCGCCGCGCTCCCGCATCGACGAGCCGGAGGAGCCCTGGGACAGCCCGCGTCGCTGGGAGTCGAACGCGCCGATCTCGGCCGGTCCGATCTCCGGTGCGCCCATCTCGGGTTCGCCGATCTCCGGTACGCCCATCTCCGCCGAGCCCCGCAGCGGCGGCGGCCGGCACAGCGTGGACGACGACGTGCCCGAGGCGGAGAACGACTACTGGCGGCCGCCGGCCCGGTACGCCGCGGAGGACGCCGTGGACGACGACACCCCGACCCTGGTCGACCTCGCCTCCCGGCGCGCCCGCCGGGCGTCGGACAGCCGACGCCGCCGGGCCGACCCGGAGAAGGTGGACGGCGCGTACTGGGCCGGACTGCGAGGGGAGGCCAAGTGACGGAGCGTGCCGTGGTCCCGCCGGTGGCCTGCGTCGGCGAGCCCCGGCTCACCGCCGGGTTCGCCGAGTTCGGCCGGCTCGACCTGCAGGCCCACGAGATGGTGCACGGCCCGATCAGCCCGATGGAGCCGTCCAACCTGCTGCGTCTCGCGGAGGGCATCCAGCTCAAGGGCAAGGGCGGTGCCGGGTTCCCGTTCGCCAGGAAGCTCCGGGCGGTGCTGGAGTCCTGCGAACGCCAGGACCTGCCGCCGGTGGTGGTGGTCAACGCCACCGAGGGGGAGCCGGCGAGCTGGAAGGACAAGGTGATCCTCACCCGGGCCCCGCACCTGATCCTGGACGGCGCGGCGCTGGCCGCGTTCGCGCTCGACGCCGAGGAGATCGTGCTCTGCGTGGCCGACGACCTGGTCGGCCGGGACTCCCTCATGGAGGCGCTGGACGAGCGGCGGATGCCGGTGCCGACCAGCGTGGTGACGGTGCCGCACCGGTTCATCAGCGGGGAGGGCGGCGCGCTGGTCAACGGGATCAACGGGCTGCCGCACATCCCGCCCGGCACCAAGAAGCGCTCCAGCGACTCCGGCGTGAGCAACCTGCCCACCCTGCTCTCCAACGCCGAGACGTACTCGCAGCTCGCGGTGGCCGCCCGCCTCGGGCCGTACGAGTACGCGGCGCTCGGCACCGACGACGAGCCGGGCACCGTGCTGCTCAGCGTGACCGGCGCGGCGAAGCGGCACGCGGTGGTCGAGTGCGCGGCCGGCACCCCGCTGCGGGAGATCCTCGAACTCTGCGAGGTCCCCGACGGGCCGGGCATCCTGATGGGCGGCTACCACGGCAAGTGGATCACCCGGGAGGCGGCGGAGAAAGCCGAGGTCTCCCGCAAGGGACTCGCCGCGGTCGGCGGCACCCTCGGCGCCGGCATCATCGTGCCGCTCGCGAACGACACCTGCCCGCTCGGCGAGGCCGCCCAGGTGGTGCGCTATCTGGCCGGTGAGTCGGCCGGGCAGTGCGGGCCGTGCAAGCGCGGCCTGCCCGACCTGGCCCGCGCGGTCGACCTGGCGGTCTCCGGCAGCGCGCCGGTCGAGGTGGTCCGGGCCGCCGCCGGCGACGTCAAGGGGCGCGGCGCGTGCAGCCACCCCGACGGTACGTCCCGCTTCGCGCTGTCGGCGATGGAGGTCTTCGCCGACGACCTCAAGAAGCACACCACCGGCGAGGGCTGCGGCCGGCGGGTCAAGGGCATGATGGGCCTGCCCGGCGCCCCCGACCCGGACCCGCAGAAGCTGGTCCTGGACTGGTCCCGGTGCGACGGCCACGGCCTCTGCGCCCACGTGGTGCCGGACTTCATCCGGCTCGACCAGAACGGCTATCCCGCCTTCCCGCCGACCCCGGTGCCGACCTGGCTGCGGGAGGGCGCGTCGAAGGCGGTCAAGGTGTGCCCGGAACTGGCGCTGCGGTTGACCAAGGCCTGAGCGTGCCGCGACCAGGCCCGGCACCGGGCACGCGTGTCGCGACCGGAGCGGGGGTGCGTGCGCGTGCCGTGACCGAAGCGGGACGGACGGGGCGGCCGGTGGCCGGACCAGCGAAGCGAAGGAGACACCGATGAGGCCGGTCCGACAGACGCGACGTGCCATTTGTGCGGTCGCCGTTGTGCTCGCCGCGGCGCTGGCGGCCGGCGGCTGCGGTGCCGCGGGCTCGGTCGAGGAGGCGGCGGCCGTACCGGAGTCCGCACCCGCACCCGCCTCGGCGTCTGCGGAGCCCGCCGGACCGACGCCCGGTCCCACCACCCCGGTGCCGGTGCCCGACACCCTGCGGTTCACCGGGCAGACCCTGGCCGGTACGCAGTTCGACGCCGCCGCCCTGGCCGGTCGCCCGGTGGTGCTCTGGTTCTGGGCGCCCTGGTGTGCCACCTGCGCCAGCCAGGCGTGGACCATCGCCGAGATCGAACCCGGCTTCCGGGACACCGTGCCGATCATCGGCGTCGCCGGGCTCGGCGAACGCAAGGCGATGACCGACTTCGTCACCGAGTTCGAACTCGGCCCGATGCCGCAGATCGAGGACCGGCAGGGCACGCTCTGGAAGCGGTTCGGGATCGTCGAGCAGAGCACGTTCGTGATCATCGATCGTGAGGGCAAGGTCGCGCACAAGGGGTGGCTCGACGGGGAGGACCTCACCCGCCGGGTCACCGCGCTGGCCGCCTGATGGAGGCGCCGCTCCTGCTCGCGCTGACCGCGGGCATGCTCGGCGCGGTCAACCCGTGCGGCTTCGCGATGCTGCCGGCGTACCTGTCGCTGCTGGTCGCCGGGGCCACCGACACCCGGGGTGCGGTGGGCCGGGCACTCGCCGCCGCCGCGGCGCTCACCTGCGGGTACGTGCTGGTGTTCGGCGCCTTCGGCCTGGCCCTGGCCCCGTTCGCGGGTTGGCTGCGTCCCCGGCTGCCGTGGTTCACCGTCGGGCTGGGACTGCTGCTCCTGCTGCTCGGCTGCTGGCTGCTCGCCGGACGACGGCTGCCCAGCCTGCGTCCGCTGACCCGGGCGCCCCGACTGACCCGCAGGTGGCCGTCGATGGTGCTGTTCGGCATGGCGTACGCGACCGCCTCGCTGGGCTGCGCCATCGCACCGTTCCTGGCGATCGTGGTGACCAGCCTCCAGGCCGGGTCGACCGGGCGCGGGCTGGCGCTGTTCGGGGCGTACGCCCTGGGGATGGGGTTGGTGGTCGCGGTGGCCGCGCTCGGCGTGGCGCTGCTGCGCGGCGAGGTGGTGGCCCGGCTGCGGGGCGCCGGCGCCTGGGCCCCTCGCGTGAGTGGTCTGGTGCTGCTGCTCGCGGGCGGCTACGTCGCCTGGTACGGCTGGTACGAGGCGCGGCTGGCCGCCGGTCGGCGCGAGGCGCTCGCCGATCCGGTGGTGAGCGCCGCCGCCGGTGTCCAGCGGTGGCTGGCGGCGACGCTGGACAGCGCAGGTCCGGCGGTGCTCGTCGCGGCTGTCGGCGTGTTGCTGCTAGCCGGCTTGCTGCGAAGGAAGGGCACCTTGTTAACGCCTGCGGTAGAACAGGGGTCCCCTGCTAACACCGGACGGGGGCCGCACGCGGCTGACACCGCACGGGGGCCGCACGCGGCGACCCCCGACGAACCGGTCAGCGCGGGGTGAGTCGGTCGGTGCCGATCCGGTCGCGGAGCACCTCGGGCACCAGCACCGAACCGTCGGCCTGCTGGAACTGCTCCAGGATGGCCGGCAGCAGCCTGCTGGTCGCCAGCGCCGAGCCGTTCAGCGTGTGGACGAACCGGGTCTGCTTGCCGCCCGGCTCGCGGTAGCGGATCGCCGCCCGTCGGGCCTGGTAGTCACCGCCCCAGGAGACCGACGAGACCTCCTTGTACTTGCCGGTGCTGGGCATCCACACCTCGATGTCCAGCGTCTTGCGCATCGAGGCGCTGGAGTCGCCGGCCGCCAGCAGGCTGCGCTGGTAGTGCAGGCCCAGCCCCTCGACCAGGCTCTCCGCGTGGGCGACCATCTGCTCCAGCGCGGCGTCGGCCTGCTCGGGCAGGGTGAACTGGAAGATCTCCACCTTGTTGAACTGGTGGCCACGGACGGTGCCGCGCTCGTCCGAGTGCGAGCCCGCCGCCTCACGGCGGTAGCAGGGGGTGTACGCGAACACCCGCAGCGGCAGCTTCGCGGTCTCCAGGATCTCGTCCTGGTATGCGCCGAGGATCGCCGTCTCCGCCGTCGGCAGCAGGAACTGCCCGCGCGGCGCGGACTGCTTGTCCAGGTGGTAGACGTCGTCGTAGAACTTCGGGAACTGGCCGGCGGCGAAGCCCGCGGTGTCCAGCAGCAGGTGCGGCGGGAGCAGGAACTCGTACCCGGCCTCGATGTTGCTCTCGATCAGCCAGTTGACCAGCGCCCACTCCAGGCGGGCGCCCAGGCCGGTGTACATCCAGAAGCCCGACCCGCCCAGCTTGACCCCGCGCTCGTGGTCGACTAGGCCCAACGCCCGGCTCAACTCGACGTGGTCGCGGATCTTCTCGATCGCCGGGGGCGCGCCGAAGGTCTTCACCACCCGGTTGGCCTCCTTGCCGCCGGGGACCACGTCCTCGGCAGGCAGGTTGGGCAGTTCGCTCATCACGGTACGCAGCCGTGCCTGCACCTCGTCGAGTTCGCTCTCCAACTCGGCGATCTGCTTCCGGCCGACCTCGGAGGTCGTCTCCGGCTCGACACCGGCCCGCTTCGCCTGCGCGTACGCCCGGGCCTCGGCCTTGCGGCGCTGGCGTTCCCCGTCGATCTCACTGATCAGCCGGCGACGCTCCCGGTCGAGCTGCTGGATGTCGTCCAGCGCCCGGTCGACCTCGGCGGCTTCGAGCCGCTTCGCCAGCGCGGTCGCCACCGCGTCGCGATCCTTCCGGATCAACTCCATGTCGAGCATGCTGCTCCGTACGCCTCCGTCCGGAAGTCGGGTGGACTACCAGATGCTACCGCCGCGCCCGGATCGCCCCGACTCCCGCACCCGGCACACCGATCCTGCTCGGCAACGTGCTCGCGCGGAGCCGGTGGTTCGGTCCGCGCGGGCCCACTGCCAGAGGCGGCCGCCGGTGGGCGGGCTCGCGCGGAGCCGGTGGGCGCGTTCGGTCAGAGGCGGATCGGCATCAGGATGGAGAAGGCACCCTCGTCGTCCGGGCGGCGGATCGCCAGCGGGGTGAGCGGGCTGTCCAGTTCGAGCACCAACCGCCGGCCACCGGCCGCGTCCAACGCGTCGAGCAGGTACTCGCCGTTCACGCCGACCCGCAGTTCGGCGTACTCGCCGTCAGCGTCCGGGCCGCTGTCGGCCGGGCCCCTGCCGTCCGGGCCGCTGTCGGCGAGGTCGGGCGAGCCGGGCAGGTCGGCGGCGTGGTGCAGGTCGTCGGGGCCGAGCAGGCGGAGTCCGTCGTCCGACCCCAATCCGAGTACGGCCACCGGCAGCGCAGCCCCGGCGTACTCGCGGGTCAGCGTGGGCCCGCCCGCCCGCAGCGCGCCGGCCAGCCACTCACCGTCCACCGTGATGCGGTGTGTCGGCCCGTGCGCGCCCGCCCGTGGCAGCAGCACGTGGTAGTCGGGGAAGTCGTCCGGCAGCGCCGTGACGTGCAGCTCCCGCCCGGCCACGTCGGCGTGCAGCCGGGACGTGGTCACCGTCAGCCGTACCTCGTGCGCGTCGACGTCCGGGTCGGTCACCAGTCGGCGCAGCCGGTCCACCGCCGCCAGCGGCAGCAGCGTACGCACCGCCGGGCCGTCCACCGCCGCGTGGACGCTCGCCACCGCCAGCCGGTGCCGGTCGGTCGCCACCAGTCGTACGCCCGTGTCGGTCACGTCGAACAGGACACCGGTGAGCGCCGGCAGGTCCGGATCGGTCCCGACGGCGAAGCGGACGGCGGCCACGGCGGCGGTGAGTCCCGCACGGTCCACGGTGAGCCGGGTGGCGGCCGTCGACTCGTCGAGCGGCACCAGTGCCCGGATCCGGGACACCTCGCGGCGCGCGTCGGCCAGTCCGTCGGCCAGTCGGCGCAGTTGGGTGTCGAGCAGCCGGTGCACGACGGCTGGTTCGGCGCGTACCGCCTGGGCGATCTCGGCGACCGGCAGGCCCACCCGGCGCAGTCCGGCGACGAGCCGGGCCGAGGCCACCTGCTCGTCGGTGTAGCGGCGATATCCGGTCACCGGGTCCACCCGCGCCGGCACCAGGACCCCGGCGGCGTCGTAGAACCGCAGGGCACTCACCGTCAGCCCGCTGTCCCGGGCCACCTCGCCGATGCTGCGCAAGTCACGATCCACCCCGCAGATCCTGCCGCCTCGACCAGGTCGAGGGTCAACCCGGCTCCCGACCCCCGAAGCCCGACCCCCGCCGGTCGTTCGGATGTTAGGAAGGGGCCCTTCCTATGCACGAGGCGTTAATAAGGTGCCCTTCCTTTCACCTCACCCGAGGATGCGGAAGGTGAGGCCGGCGGTGGTGAGTCGGGTCAGCAGCGCGTCGCCCATCGCGGTCACCGGCGTGACCTGGCCGGACGTGGCCGGCAGGTCGTCCAGGGCGAGGCAGAGGGCGGATTCGGCGAGCATCTTGGCGGTCTCGTCGTAGCCGGGGTCGCCGCCGGCCACCTCGGTGACCACCCGACGGCCGCCGCCGGTGCCCACGAAACGGACCCGGAACCACGATTCGGCCCGCTGCTCGGCGCTCGGGCCCTGGCCGGAGGAGAGCCGTCCGAGCAGCCAGCGCCGGGCCGGGGGCAGCCGGGTCAGCCCGGCCAGCGCGCCCAGGCCGACGCCCGCCATCAGCACGGTGGGCAGGCGTTTGACGGCCGCGAAGTGCCGGTAGCGGAAGTCCGGCCCGTACTCGGGTCGGGCCGCCGCCGAGCGGCGGACCACCTGCGGGTCGATGGTCGGCAGCGGCACCGCCCAGACCGGCAGGTCCCGCGACCGGGCCAGCTTGCCCGGCACGGCGCGGACTCGGCGGTCGGTGGGTCGCGGTTCGGCGGCCCGCCGCTCGCGGGCCGCCCGGGACGTCTCGGCCCGCCGGGAGAAGGCGGTCAGCGCCGAGTGGTACGTGCCGGCGGAGAACCGGCCGCCGGCCCGTACGTAACCGTCGACGGTGATCGGCACGTCGGCGGGGAGTTGCTTGACGGTGAACCAGACGCCCAGGTCGTGCGGGATCGAGTCGAAGCCGCAGGCGTGCACCAGCCGGGCGCCGGTGCGGGTCGCCTCGGCGTGGTGCCGGAGGTACATCTGGTCGACGAACTCGGGTTCGCCGGTGATGTCGAGGTAGTCGGTGCCGGCCGCCGTGCACGCCGCCACCAGCGGTTCCCCGTGGTGCACGTACGGGCCGACGGTGCTTGCCACCACCCGGGCCTGCGCGGCCACCTCCCGTAGCGACGCCGGGTCGGTGACGTCGGCGGTGAGCAGTGGCAGGTCCGCCAGGGCCGGCGTGATCGCGACCAGCCGGTCCCGGACGGCGGCCAGTTTGTCGGGGTTGCGCCCGGCGATCGCCCAGCGCAGTCCGGCCGGCGCGTGCCGGGCCAGGTACTGCGCGGTCAGCTCACCGGTGAACCCGGTCGCCCCGAACAGCACGACGTCGTACGTCCGTTCCGCAGCCATCCCGCGATGATGTCATCCACCAGGCCGGACGTCGATCGACGGCGGCTCGTGCGGGGTGAACACGGCCCGTACGCAGTCGTCGGGACGGTCGAGGAGGAGCGCGTACCCCTGGGCCGCCCGCTCCAGCGGGAAGTGGTGCGTAGCCAGGTGCTCGGTCCGCAGCTCGTCGCGGGCCATCCGGTCCAGCAGCATCGGGATGTACCGCTGGCCGTGCTGGCGCGCCCCGCGCACGGTGAGCCCCTTGTGCACCACCGCGCCGGTCGGGAACGCGTCGACGACGCGGGCGCCGCCGTTGAGCACGAAGACGGTGCCGCCCTTGCGGCAGGCGTGCACCGCCTCGCGCAGCGCCTCGGGTGTGCGGCGGCGTCCGGTGAAACGGTCCGCCAGCGACCGGGGTTCCTCGGCCGGGCCGCCGACCGCCTCCACGCAGACGTCCGGCCCCCGCCCGCCGCTGAGTTCGCGCAGTTCCGCCAGCACGTCGGTGTGCCGCAGGTCGAGGGTGTGGGCGCCGGTGTGCTGACGGGCCATCCGCAGCCGCCCCGGATGCCGGTCGACGACCACCACCCGGTCGGCGCCGAGCAACCCGGCCGCCCGGGCGGTCAACTGCCCCACGGCCCCGGCGCCCCAGACGGCCACCACGTCGCCGGGGCGGACCGCGCCCAGGTCGGCGGCCATCCAGCCGGCCGGGGCGGCGTCCGAGGCGAACAGGGCCCGGTCGTCGCCGACGGACTCCGGCACGGTGAACGCCCCGACGTCGGCGTAGGGCACGCGTACGTACTCGGCGTGGCTGCCGGCGAAGCCACCGGCGCCCCGGGGCTGGCCGAAGCAGCCCGCGACCGGGTGCCCCCACTCCGCCTCCCCGGCGCCCGGCTCGGTGCTGCCGTTGTCGCAGCACGCCGGCAGCCCACGCCGGCAGTACCAGCAGGCGCCGCAGGCCACCGAGGCGCAGACCACCACCCGGTCACCGACCCGGTGCCGGCGGACCGCCGGACCGACCTCCAGCACGTCACCGAGGAACTCGTGGCCGAGTACGTCGCCGGGGGACGGGCCGGGTGTCCGCCCGGCGAGCAGCGGCAGGTCCGCGCCGCAGGTGGCGCTGCGGCGTACCCGGACGATCATGTCCTGGTCGTTGCGCAGCTCCGGGTCCGGGACCTGGCGCACGGCCAGCTCCCCGCCGGAGGTCACGCAGAGCGCCCTCATCCCGGCGGGCGCGCCGGACGGTCGGTGGGCCGGCGGTCGGCGCGCAACACCTCACCGGCCTCGACGAGCTGCTTGACCTGCCACAACGCCTGGCGCACCAGGAGCTGCGGGTCGTCGCCGACCAGGTGCGCGGCGAACCCGGGCCAGGTGGTGTCGGGCAGTGCTCGGGCGGCCAGTTCGACGCCCCGGTCGCCGGGCGCGGCGCGCAGCGTGACGTCGACGGCGCCGTCGAGCCGACGCAGCGGCTCGGGCCAGCCGCGTGCCGGCAGGACCTCCTCCGCCGGACGGTCGACCGTCACCACCTGCCAGCGCCCGGCGCGGGCACCGGCGGGCTCCCGGCCGCGTCCGGCCCACCGGCGCGCGACCACCACCCGGGCGGTACGGCCCGCCGCCGCACCGAGGACGCCGGCCACCGCGACGACCGTCCTGACCCGTCCCACTCGCACCTCCGGATCCGTGTCCGCCCCGATCGTCCGGATCGGCGGCCCGACCGGCGGACGGAACCTCCCCACGGTCGCCGGGGCTCAGGTGAACCCGACTCGCCCCGAAGGGGTGAACCGCTGCCGGTGGGGTAACCGCCCGCCGCAGGACCGGGGGAGGGATACGCGTCCGTGGGGGTGGGCCGGATGCCGGATGACCGCAGCACCGTACGGACCGCCGGGGCGGTCGGCGTACCGGCCGGCCCGCCCCTGCTGGCGTCGCGGCTGACGCCTGCCGTGCTGCCGAGACCGGTGGTGCTGCGCCCCCGGCTGGCCCGACTGCTGGACGAGGGGGTGGCGTCCCCGGTCACGCTGGTCCGTGCGCCCGCCGGTTGGGGCAAGACCACGCTCCTCGCGTCGTGGCGGCAGGCCGTGACCGAGGCCGACCCGGACGCCCCGGCACCGGCCTGGATCTCGGTGGAGGCGGGCGACGACAGCGACCGCCTCTGGTCGTACCTGGCGGCGGCGCTGCGATCGGTCGCGGACCCGGGAGGGGACCCGGCCGCGACGCCGGTGCCCGACCGCGCCCCGCGCCCGGACGAGCTGGAGGTGCTCGCCGCCGCCCTGGCCGCCCGGGAGCGACCCGTGGTGCTGGTCCTGGACGACCTGCACCGCGTCACCGATCCGGCCGCCCTGGCCGGACTGGAGTTCCTGCTGCGCCACACCGAGCAGCGGCTGCGGGTGGTGGCGGCCGGGCGCGCGGGCCTGCCGCTGGCGGTGCACCGGCTGCGGCTGGCCGGTGAACTGACCGAGATCGGTCCGGGTGACCTGGCCTTCACCGCCGACGAGGTGGCCGACCTGCTGACCGCGCACGGCGTGGCGGTGCCGGCCGCCGCCGTCGAGCGGCTGCGCGAGCGTACCGAGGGCTGGGCGGCGGCCCTGCGGATCACGGCGCTCGCGCTGCACGGGCAACCGGACCCGGACCGGTGGATCACCCAGCTCGGCGCGGACCAGCCGGCGATCGCCGGCTACCTGCGTGAGGAGGTGCTCGCCGGGCTGGAACCGGCGGATCGGGACCTGCTGCGCCGCGCGGCGGTCACCGACACCGTCTGCGCCGGGCTGGCGGTGGCGCTGACCGGCGACACCGACGCGGAGGGGCGGCTCGGCGCGCTCGCCGAGGACGTCGGGCTGCTGCACCCCGACGGTGGCCGTCCGGTCTGGTACAGGTGCCATCCGCTCCTGGCCGACCTGCTGCGCCGCGAACTGGCCCGGTTGCCCGCCGAGGAACAGCGTGACCTGCACCTGCGCGCGGCGAGCTGGTATGCCGGCAACAGCCGACCGGCGGACGCGCTGCGGCACGCGCTCGTCGGCGGCGACTGGACGACCGCGACCGACCTCTTCGTGACCGGCTGGCCGGAGTTGGCGTACGACCGGGGTGGCCCGACCGGGCCGGTGCCCGCGCCGCCCCCGGCGGAGGCGGTGTCACGGGACCCGGAACTGGCGCTGGCCTGCGCCGCCCAGCGGGCCCTCGACGACGACGCCGACGCGGCCCACCAGCACCTGCGCCTGGCCGCCGGGCACGCCGAGGCCCTGCCGGAGCCGCGCCGCAGCCGGTTCGCCCGGCTGGTCGCCGCCGTCGAGCTCACCCTGGCCCGGCTGGCCGGCGACCCCGAGGCGGTACGCGCCACCGCCGCCCGCCTGCTCGCCACCCGCCCCGCCGCCGCATCGCCCGCTGTCGCATCGCCCGTCGCAACGTCCGCTGTCGCGGAGCCCGCCGTCGCGGAGGCCACGGCGGGGCGGCACGCCCTCGTCGCTCCGGACGGGGGCGCGACGGTCCGCGCCGACGACCCACGGGCCGGCACCGGGGACGACGCCGACGTGCGGGCGGTGGCCGGTACGGCCTCGGCTCTGCTCGCCCTCGGCGCCGGTGAGCTGGCCGCTGCGGCGAGCGGGTTCGCGTCGGCGCTGGCGGCGGCCCGGACGGCCGGTCGACCCCGCACCGAACTGGTCTGCGCCAGCCGGTGGGCGCTGCTCGCGGCGCTGCGCGGCGAGCTGCGTGCGGCCGAGGAGGCGGCCCGCGCGGCGCTGGCCCTGCCGCCCTGCCGGGGCTGGTCGGCGCAGCTCGACTGCGGCTACGCCCATCTGGCGTTGGCACTGGTGGCGCTGCATCGGGACCAGCCTGCGGAGGCCGAGGCGAACCTGGCCCTGGCGGCACCGGCGGGCGAGGAGGCGGCAGCCGGCACGGTGGCGGCCTGGTGTCGGGCCCACCTGCGCGGCGACGAGGGGGATCTCGCGGTGGCCCACCGGCTGCTGGTGGAGGCCCGGAGTCGCTGGTCCGGCCGGGGCGGCGAGCTGGCTGTCCGGCTCCGGGCGGCCGAGGCGGACCTGCACGGCACGCGGGGTGACCTGCCGACGGCCCGGGACCTGGCCGGTGACCACGCGGATCCGCCGGCCGCCGCGCTGGCGGTGGCCGCCGCCCGGGTCGAGCTGCGGGCCGGCGACCTCCGCGCCGCCGCCCGCCTGCTGCCGGAGTGGTCCGCGCCGTCGTCGGCCGACTGGCCCCTGCCGGTGCGCCTGGACGCCGCGCTGCTCGACGCGGTGCTCGCGGCCCGGAGCGGGGACGGGCGGCGGGCCGGCCGGACGGTGGAGCAGGCGCTCGACCTGGCGGGCCCGGACGGGTACCGGCGACCGTTCACCCGAGCCGAGCCGGGCCTGCGTGACCTGCTCGTCGCCCACCTGGACTCCGGCACGGCACACTGGCCGACGGTCAGTGACCTGGTCCGTGCCGTCGAGGTGCCGGACGAGCGGAGTCCGGTCGGCGCGTCGTCGGCGACACTGGACGAGCCGTTGACCGAGCGGGAGCTGACCATCCTGCGGTACCTGCAGAGCATCCTCTCCAACGTGGAGATCGCGGCCGAGCTGTCCGTCTCGGTGAACACCGTCAAGACGCACGTGCGCAACATCTATCGCAAGCTGGACGCCACCCGCCGTCGGGACGCCGTACGCCGGGCCCGCCAACTGCGCCTCATCTGATCCGGACAGCCGACGGTGGCGGGTCGGACGCTCACCCGCCACCGTCGACACCGCCCGGCCTCAGCCGGTGGCGTCGTCGACCACGGTCAGGAGGGTGCCCAGGTCGACGTCGCCGTCGTGGCGGTCACCGTTGACGAACAGGGTGGGGCTGGCGTCCACGCCGCTGCGGATCGCGCCGACGAAGTCCTGCCGGATCCGGTCACCACCGGCGTGCCGCCCGATCTCCGCGTCCACCTCGTCGACCGGCAGGTCGAGCTGCTCGATGCCGAGCGTCAGGTGCACCGGGTCGAGCTGGTCCTGGTGCTCGTAGAGCCAGTCGTGCATCTCCCAGAACCGTCCGCGCCGACCGGCGGCCTCCGCCGCCTCGGCGGCCCGTTCCGCGTACGGGTGGATGTTGGCGATGGGGAAGTGCCGGTAGACGAGTCGGACGCTGTCGGGCCGCTGCCGCAGAACCTCCTGGAGGTCGCGGTGGGCGGTGCCGCAGAACGGGCACTGGAAGTCGCCGTACTCGACGATCGTCACCGGCGCGTCCACCGGGCCCCGGACGTGGTCGTGCTCCGTGACGGGTGTGCGGAGCCGCGCAGTGACCTGCAATGGCGTGGTCAGCCGATCGGTCATACCCGCCAGTCTGCTGTCCGGCCGGGTGAGGCGGGGTCACCCGGCCGGGGTGGTTGCCGCAGGACGGCTCAGCCCAGCACCGGGGCCACCGCGATGTGGTTCTGCACCTCGCGGATGCCGGGAGCGGACCAGACGACCCGTTCGACCTCGGCGCGCTCGGGCATCGAGTGCACCAGTCCGCCCAGCAGCACCGTGTCGCCGTGTACGCGTACCGTGACCTGTTCGGCCTCGGTGGCCCGGTTGCGGGCCAGCGCGTCGACGATCCGCTCGGCCAGTTCGGCACCGTCGGGGCGTACCGAGGGCCGCACGACGAGACCGTCGCTCACCCCGCGTACGCCGCCGAGCTCGGCGACCGCCTGCTGGGCAGCCCGCCGTTGGTACTCCCACTCGACCTCGCCGTGCAGGGTGACCCAGCCCTGCGAGACCGTCACGTCGATCTGCTCGACCGGCACGAACGCGTGCCACTGGAGGGCGTGCGTCACGGCGGCGGCGATCTCCGGGTCGGTGCGCTCCGCACCGGTGGCCGTGTGCACGGCGAGGTCGTTGGCGACGGCCCGGACCTGGGCGACCCGGTGGGCGGCCTGTTCCGCCGCCCACTTCTTGGCGTACCCGTCCACCCGTCCGGTCAGCGTCACCACGCCCTCCGCGACGGTCACCCCGATCTCGTGCGGCCGGACCCGGGGCTCCCAGTCGAGTTCGTCGAGCACCGCGCTCCGGATGCGCTCGTCGGTGCGCTGGATCGTCGAGATGCCGACCATCTCCTCGCTCCTCTCGCGGTGGCGGCTGCGGACCGGTGCCGGTCCGCCGGGACCGAGCCTGGTCGAGGCGCGGGTGATCCGGCCTCACCCGCGTCGGGCGAGACGTCGCGCACAGGTGTTCTGGCGAGACGTCGCGCACAGCTGTTCTGGCGAGACGTCGCGCACAGATGTAAGGAAGGGTCCCCTGCTATGCACGAGGCGTTAGCAGGGGACCCTTCCTTACATCTCCGTCAGGTCAGCGGACCGGCGGGGGAGTCGGGGCGCTCGACGTCGACGAACTCGATGTCGTCGGTGGCCCGGTCCCGGCTGCCGGCGGCCCGCGCGGCACTGCCGGCGGCCCAGCCGATCGCGGCACCGACCAGGGCCGCGCCGATCAGCAGGGTCCAGGGCAGCGCGGGACGACGTCCGGCGAGCGCGTCGAAGGCCACGCTGGCCCGGTGCCGCGCCTCCTCGGCGGCCGATCCGACCAGGTCACCGGCGTCGTCGGCGAAGCCGGCCGAGGTGTGCCGGGCCGAACGGGCGGCGTCCCGGATGTTGTCGCCGGCCGAGACGAGGTGTTGCCACGCCTGGTCCGTGATCTGCTCCGGCTTGCTGCGACGGTCCAGCAGGTTGCTTCCGAACATGTGGTTCCCTCCTCGACAGTGCCGAAGCCGGTGGCCAGGTCAGACCTCGGACGTCGGCGGTTCGCCACCGACGCTGTGCCCCGCCGGACACCGCCGCAAACCCGCGTGCGCGTCGTCGGTGCCGCTCACGGTCGGCGCGCCCGGACGGTGCGGATCAGCTCGGGGACACCACCGCGACGACCGCCGCGCGGGCGAAGTCGTCGTCATCGTCATCGTCGTCATCGCCTCCGCCGCCGAACCCGCAGGCGAGCAGGAGGGCGAGCAGGGCGCTGACGCCGGCCAGACCGGCGAGCCTACGAAGCATCCGTCGTCCCTTCGTCGTGGTCGTCACCGGTGATGCTAGGCACACTCCGCCACCGGCACCGGACGGTCGCAGGTCAGGCCGCCGGATGTGGGGGCACGCCGGGGTGCCGGATATCGGACGGGCGAGCCTCGGCCCGCTACCCTGGTTCGTCGGTGCGAGCCCCGGTTCGCACCGAGTGATAGGACGTATAAGTTTGGATATGGGTGATTTGACATGCCGATGTCCGCGAATTGCTCATCCCGAGGGGTGGCGACCGAGGCCGTCGGAGGAATACTCTCGGTCGCGGCCCGCGTACTGATGAGGCGCCCGTCGTACGGGCGAGTGGAGGTGCTCGCGTGAGCCTGTCGATCCTGCAGACGGTTCGGCCCGGTGGTGTCATCGAGATCGCCCCTCGGGGCGAGATCGACGTCGACACCGCGTACGAGGTGAAAGAGGCCATCGCCGAAGTGCTGGCCAAGGGGCGGCCGGCCCGGATCGAGCTCAACATGCGGCTGGTCACCTTCATCGACTCGGTGGGCATCAGCGCGATGGTCGCCGGTTTCCAGACGGCTGAGGTCAGCGGCGTGAAGCTGATCGTCACCGAACCCAGCCGGTTCGTGCACCGACAGCTCTGGGTGACCGGGCTGCTCGGTCTCTTCGGCGCGCCGGAGCCGTACTACGCCGGCGCCGCCGCCACCCCCGAGGTCCTTCCCGGCGGCTGACCGTCAGTCGCCGTCGAGGCCGGACAGGTTCACGTCGGACACCTCGGTGACGGCGCGGACCGCCGTCACCGTGGCGTACCCGTCGGCGAGCCACGCCAGGTCGGTCCCGGGCTGCACCGACTGACCGGGCTCCTCCAGCGCGGTACGCACGAAACCGTGGCCGGACTCGGCAACGGTCATCTGCACCTGGCCGAAGGTCGCCAGCCCCGCCCGGCGTACGCCCCGCAGCCGCTCCAGCGGCACGTCCGGCGAGTTGACGTTGAGCACGCTCTCCACCGGTCCGGCGGTCAGCCGGGGGAGCAGGTCCAGGGCCACGTGGGCGGCGGTGTCCCAGTTCCGTTCGGCGTCGCGTACCCGGGCCGCGGCGGCCACCGCGGCGCCTCCGCTGACGGCGGTCGCCTCACCGACGGAGAGCACGTCCAGCGACACCGCCAACGCCCGGCAGCCGTTGGCGGCGGCGGTGAACGCCGCACCCACGGTGCCGGAGTGCAACACCGCCCGACCGGCGTTCGCCCCCCGGTTGATCCCGGAGAGCAGCACCGACGGCGGCGGCCCGAACGCGCCGTGCACGGCGATCAACGCGATGAAACCGGGGGACCCGCCGACCCCGAAAGCCGGCACCCCGGCCAGCTCCGGCAGCGGATGCTCACGGACCACCACCTGCCCGTCCTGCTCCAGCGCGCTCATCGCGGCGCTGGTGCCGCTCGCCTCCTCCAGCGGCGCGGCGACCACCACGTCCAACCCCCGGTCGACGGCGGCCCGGGCCAGCGCCTGGATACCCGGCGCGGCGATCCCGTCGTCGTTGGTGATCAGCACCCGCAGCGTCATGCGCCACCCACCCGGTGGGCCAACTCGTCGGGGGTGGTGCGTTCCTGCCGGCGGACTCCGGCGGGCTCCAGGCGTACCCGGTCCACCAGCCCGGTGATCGAGTCGAGCCGCCCGGTGCCCAGCCCGTGCCGGGTGACGTTGAGCGCGCCGGCCGCCGCGCCGGTCCGGATCGCGGTGCGTACGTCGCCGCCGCGCGCCACCACGGCGGCCACGCTGGCGGTCATCGAGTCACCCGCACCGCGCGGGTCGGCCGCCTCCAGGCGCGGCATCCGCACCTCGAAGACCTCGCCGTCGACGAGGGCCAGCGCGGGCTTGTCGGCGCGGCTGACCACCACGTTCTCGGCACCGTTGGCGTGCAGGTCGTGCATCGCCCGGGTGAGCTGCTCCTCGTCGTCGTCGGTCGCGAGGCCGTCGGCGATCAGCTCCTCGTGGCTGACCTTGACGAAGAAGACCCCGCTCTCCAGCACTGCCGTGAGGTGGTCGCCGCAGAGGTCCACCACGACCCGGCTGCCGTTGGCGCCGAGGTCGGCGGCGAAGCGGCGGTACAGGTCGGCGGGGACCAGCGACGGGTCGTTCGGGCCGCTCAGGATGCTCACCGCCGCGCGCAGTCCCTCGCCGAGCGCCAGGTTGTAGAGCTCGTCCAGCTCGTGCCGGCTCAGCGGCTGCCCGGTCACGTCGACGAGTTCCTGCCGGGTGCCGTCCCGGCGGTCGTGCACGTACCCGCCGCTGCCGCCGGAGTCCCGCGCCACCACCTTGAGGTCGACGCCCTCGCTGACGAGCAACGGCTCCAGCACCTGCCCGATCTCGCCGCCGAGCGCGGTGCAGAGCACCACGTCGACACCGTGGGACAGCACCATCCGGGCCTGCCAGACGCCCTGACCGCCGGGGTGCAGGTGCAGTTCCGGCGTCTCGTTGGGCTGGTCGATGGTGACCGTGAGCAGGGGGGTCGGCGCGAAGACCATCACATGGCCGGTCGCCGCGCTCACGACACACCGTCGCACTGGGTCCGCTGCGGTCCGCTCATAACCGTTCCTCCCGGTCGCCACGAAATGTCCGCTTCGATGTCGACGGTAACCAAGGTGGCGCGAGAGCGCGCGGCGACGGGCGGGTGGATTCGAGGCGGGCGCGTCGGGGTGCGGGAACGACGACGCCGGGTGGACCCACCCGTGAGGGCAGCCACCCGGCGTGTCGTGCGGGTCAGTACACCGAGAGGTGCACGTGGTTGGTGTGGTCGCTGGAGGGGTCACCACGCGCGCCGCTGTACGTCCGCCAGCCGCTGCTGGGCAGCCAGATCTGCTTGTACCAGATCACGTAGAGCACGGCGAGACGGTCGGCGTTGTTGACGTAGAACGCCGCCAGGTTGTTGCCGTACGTCCGGTCGCCGCCGGTGGCGGCCCCGCCGAAGCCGTTCTTCTGCGCCGCGAAGTCGCAGGCCCGCCCCTTCGGGTGCTCACCCGAGCCGCCAGCGCGGTAGCAGGAGACATACCGGGTGAAGCCGGCGGCCTTGGCCTGGTTGAGCGCGTGCAGGGTGCGCGGGGTGATGCAGCCGTTGGCCGGCGTGGGGTCGTTGACGCTGCACGACTCGGCCGGCCAGGAGCCGTTGGAGTTGCGGGGCGCCGGCTTGGCCGTGGGGCTGCTGGAACCGCCGCTGCGTGCCGGGGCCCGACTGGCCCGCTCCTCCGCCGCGGCCCGCTCGGCTGCCCGCTCCTCCCGTTCCTCGGCCACCGTCAGCGAACGCTCGGCCTGCTCCTTGCGCTTGGCCATCACGGCCACCTGCTTGCGCTGCTCCTGCACCTCGACGTCGAGGGCCTGCTTGGTCTTGCCGACCTCGTCCCGGCTGGCCCGCAGGTCGCGCAGGGCGCGCTCCTCGTTGGCCGCCACCGCGTCCAGTGCCGCCGCGCGGTCCATGAAGCCGGCCGGGGATCCGCTGTTGAGCAGCGCCGACGCGGCACCGAGTCGGCCGCTGCGGTACGCCTGCGCGGCGATCTCGGCGACCTTGGTGCTGCGTTCGGTGAGCTGGCCCTCGGTCGTGGTGAGCTGCTCGGCCAGCTTCTTCTGCCGGTCGACCGAGCGGTCGAGGGCGGTCTTGGCGTCGAGGTAACCCTTGCTGGCCGCCTCCAACTGGGCGCGCAGCGCCGGGGTGCCGCCCTCGTCGCCGACGTCACCGGGAGCCGCGGAGGCGGCGCTGAACGGCGCCAGCGCGGCGCCCAGGGCAAGGGCGAGCCCCGCGGCTATCAGGGCCGCCATACGGGCGGCCGGTCTCACGGTTGCCACTGCTGGCATGCACATGTCCTTCCGTCAGCCGCCGACCGGGTTAGCTGACGGGTTCGGGACGGAAGATCCCTACCGCTGGACGCGGATGCACCCCTGGAACATGGTTCCCCGGTTCGCCCTGGCGGGCGATTAGGCGGCGGTCACCGCCGGCACCGTCGAGTGCCGCCTGGCGGAGGCCGGGTCCGAGCCTACCGGTGCTGGTGGGACCCGTGCAGCCGGTGTGACTCCTGGTGTTCCCCTGATCACGAGTAAACCAGACATAAGGTATGTTTGTTGCTTTTTCGCCAAGCGAGGTCGGTGGCCTCCGGGCTCAGCCTGTCGGTTCGATCGTGGTCAGCCGCTGGGTGGCCCGGGACAGGGCGACGTAGAGCGTACGGACACCGGAGCCGGGATCGGCGCGGATCTCGCCGGGGGCGACCAGCACCACGCCGTCGTACTCCATGCCCTTGGCCTCCAGGCTGGTCACCACCTGGAGACGCTCGCCGCCGAGCCCACCCAGCCAGGCCGCGACCTCGTCCCGACGCGGCACCGGCGTGATCACCCCGACGGTGCCCTCGACCTCGCCGAGCAGCGCGCTCGCGGCGGACGTCACGCCGGCCGCCAACTCGGCCGCCGGCACCACCAGATCCACCGGGTCGACCCCGGTGGTCCGCACGGCGGTGGGCAGGGACAGGTCCGGGTACGCCCGGCGGATCTCGGCCGCTGCCACCGCGAAGATCTCCGCCGAGTTGCGGTAGTTCGTGGTGAGCGTGAACCGGTGCCGCCGACGACGACCCAACGCCTGGTCCCGGGCCCGGGACAGCTCCTGCGGATCACCCGTCCACGCGGTCTGCGCCGGGTCGCCCACCACCGTCCACGAGGCCAGCCGACCGCGCCGGCCGATCATGCGCCACTGCATCGGTGACACGTCCTGCGACTCGTCCACCACCACGTGCGCGTAGTCGCGGTAGTCCTCCGGCCGCTCCCGCGCCGCCTGGCGGGCGGCCCGCTGCCGGTCGGCGTACGTGCTCAGCTCACGAACCCCACCGGCGAGCTGGAACGGGTCGCGCTTCTGGCGGGCCGGACGCACCGGCTTGCCGAGCAACGCGTCCAGCTCGTCGAGCAGCGCCGCGTCGGCCACCGTCGGACCCTCGGCGGCCAGCCCCCGGTACGCCTGCTCCAGCAGCCGGATCTCGGCGCGGGACAGCAGCCCGGCGGCGTACCGGCGCAGCCGTTCCGGATCGGCCAGCCAGCCGAGCACGTGCCGGGGATGCAGGCGGGGCCACCACGCCTTGAGGAAGTCCCGGAAGTCCGTCCGGTCGATCAACTCGTCCTCGAAGGCCCGCTGCTCGGGCAACCGGGCGACACCCAACCGGCGGGCCTGTGCCCAGAGCGCCGCCAGGACGCCGTCGAAGCCGGCCCGGCGTACCTCGTTACGCCGCGCGCCCCGGGCCAACGCCCGTTCCCGGATGGCGTCCAGCTCGGCCCGCTCCAGCCGCAGCAACTGCCCCCGGTAGAGCAGCCGCAGCTCGGGCGGGGAGTCGGGTACGCCGTCCCGGGCCGCCCGTTCCAGCAACCGGCGCATCCGCAGCGACCCCTTGACCGCCGCCACGTCGACCGGGTCGGTGCGGGTGGCGACCAGCCCGGGAAAGAGCGTGCCCAGCGAGTGCAGCGTGGCGGTCTCCTCGCCGAGGGACGGCAGGACCGAGGCGATGTACTCGACGAAGACCGAGGAGGGGCCGACCACCAGGATGCCGCCGCCGGCATACCGGCTGCGGTCGGAGTAGAGCAGGTACGCGGCGCGGTGCAGCGCCACCGCCGTCTTGCCGGTGCCCGGCCCGCCGGAGACCAGCGTGACCCCGGAACCGGGGGAGCGGATCGCCTCGTCCTGCTCGCGCTGGATGGTCGCCACGATGTCGCGCATCCCCCGGCCGGTGGCCCGGGACAGGTTGGCCAGCAGCGCGCCGTCGCCCACCACCGCCATCTCCGCCGGTGCGGCGTCCGGGTCGAGCAGGTCGTCCTCGATCCGGGTGACCCGCTCCCGGCTGGACTGGATCGTCCGGCGGCGTACCACGCCGAGCGGCTCGGCCGGGGTGGCCTGGTAGAAGGGGGCGGCGGCCGGGGCACGCCAGTCGACCACCAGCGTGGCGGCGTCCTCGTCGCGGATACCGAGCCGCCCGACGTGGAACACCTGCCCGTCGCGCAGGTCGAGACGGCCGAAGACGAGCCCCTCGTACTCGGCGTCGAGCACGTGGCGGCGCTGCGCGGCGTGGAACACCATCGCGTCCCGCTCGACCAGCGCGCCGAAGTTGCCGACCCGGGCCAGCCGGTAGCCGTCCCGCTCGGCGCGGACCGCCGCGCGTCGCAGCTCGGCCAGTCGTGCGTACACCCGGTCGAGATGCCGCTGCTCGACGGCGATCTCCCGGTCCAGGGTGCTCTGGTCCACCGCTTCGTTCTCCTCGTCACGCCGGCCCGGCCAACCGCACGAGATTACGCCCCACGTCGCGGGCGCGCGGAGGCACCGTGTCCGGGTGCGATCTCCAGTGCGGTGTCCAGAAACGTTCACCGGGCCGCGCCGGGTCCAGACGACGACCGGCGGCGTTGGAGTCGGGCCTGGATACAACACCGGTATCCAGGCCCGACTCCGCCTTGCCGGACCGCCGCCTGGACCTCGCCGCGACACCGCCAACGTTCCTGGACACCGCACTAGCGGCGGCGGGTACGGCCGGCGGCGGAGCGGCCACCGGTGCGTCCGGCGTCGGCGAGCACCTGACCCAGGACGCCGGAGAGGGCGCCGGTCACCTCCTCGGGACGCTCCATCATCAACATGTGCCCGGCGCCGGGGCAGACGGTCAGCTCGGTGGCCGGCAGCGCGGCGGCGATCGACTCCGCGCACGGCGGCGGGGTGAGCCGGTCCCGGTCGCCGACCAGCGCCGCTGCCGGCAGGTCCGCCAGCGCGGCCAGCGTCTCCAGCCGGTGCTGGGCGCCGAAGGAGGCCCGGAAGCCGCCGATCGAGCGCAGCGAGGCGCGCGCCACCGCCGAGGTGACCAGGCGGATGTCAGTCGGGTCGCAGCGGTCCCCGAAGAGCATCCAGCGGATGCTGGGCTGCAGCGCGCGCAGCAGGGCCCGGGGCGGACGCCAGGCCCCGCAGCGGGCGAGCACCCCGGCGCCGGTGGTCTCGGCCAGCCGGATGATCCGGGCGATCCGGGGCGACAACCCGTAGACGGTGTGCGTGTGCCCCTCGGCGGTGGTCGAGACGAAGACCAGGCCGGCCACCCGGCGGGCGAAGTGCCCCGGGTGCCGGTGCGCGTACTCCATGATCGTCATGCCGCCCATGGAGTGCCCCGCCAGCACCACCCGCCCGGTCGGCGCCACCGTGTCCAGCACGGCGGCGAGGTCGTCGCCGAGCTGCGCCAGCGTCGCCGTGGGCAGCGTCATGCAACTCGACCGACCGTGGCCGCGCGCGTCGTAGCTGACCACCCGCACCGACCGGTGCGCCGCGCGCAGCGCCGCCACCTGCCGGTGCCAGCTACGCCCGTCCAGCGTCCAGCCGTGCAGCAACACCGCCGTGACCTCGGCATCCGCCGGTCCGTCGATGTCCACGTGCAGGCGTACGTCGTCGCCCAGTCGTATCTCGACCGGATCTGGCATCGCCACCTCCCCAGGCACACGCGGATGCGTAACACCGGGAATACCCGGTGGTAACACCGGCTACCCGTCATGAGACCACGCGAATCGGGGTCCTGAGAAGATCCCGGAACCGGGCACCTCGACGGGACGATGCGGTCACGCTGAGACCATGGCGATGCCACGGACGGCCGACCCCCGACCGGACGACCGGGCGGCCGGCGGGACCCCTCGGGCCGCCCTGGCCGACCTGCTCGCCGGCAACCGGCGCTTCGTCAGCGGCCAGCCGGTGCACGGACACGACGTCACCGCCGCCGCCGCGAGCGCCTCCGGCGACCAGCAGCCGTACGCCGTCCTGCTCGGATGCATCGACTCACGGGTGCCACTGGAGGCGATCTTCGACCAGACCTTCGGCTCGATCTGCGTCATCCGCACCGGCGGCCACGTACTCGACCGCGCGGTCCTCGGCTCGATCGAATACGTCGTGGACGTGCTGGGCGTACCCCTGGTGATGGTGCTCGGCCACGAACGCTGCGGCGCGGTGGCCGCGACGGTCGACACGCTGCGGACCGGCCGTCGCCCGCCCGGTGCGCTGGCCCACCTGATCGACCGGATCGCGCCCGCCGTGACCGAGGTGGGGCTGGACGACCCGCAGGTGCAGCCCCTGGCCGTACGCCGCCACGTCCGCCGCACCGTGACGACCCTGCGCGCCGACCCGCTTCTGGCCCCGGCCGTGGCCTCCGGCCGGATCGCGGTGACCGGGGCGCTCTACACCCTCACCACCGGCGAGGTCTCCCTCCTGCCCGCCACTCCTTGACTGCCACACTCCTGGACCGCCCCGTCTCACCCGCTGTCGCTCCGTCTGCGGTGCCCCTCCCCGCCTGCCCCGCCCTCCGCCTGCGGCCCCGTCCCGTGCCCTGTGTCCCGCTGCCGGTCCTGTCCCGCGCGATCGCTGCCGTCCTGTCCCGCGCGATCATGGACTTGTGGTTGGAGTTATGGGGTGTTATGAGGTGTTTCGTTGCCGCCATGACTCCATGATCGGCGGGGGCGGGGGCGGGGCGAGGCCGCCGGGGCGGGGCGGGGTGGGGTGGGGGCGCGGTGGGGGTGGGGACGCGCGAACGCCCGCCGGGTGGACCCGGCGGGCGTTCGTGGTGGTGCGAGGTGTGGTGCGGGGCTCAGCCCTCGAAGACGCCGGCCTCGACCAGGCGCTTCTCGGTGGCGTCCCAGCCGTCGCCCGGGTGGGCGGCGTTGAGGCCGTTGATCTCCGCCCGGATCTTGGTGGCGTGCCCGGCGGCGGCCAGCACCCGGATCTCCTCGACGAAGGCCTCGGAGTCGGTGCGCAGGTGCGCGGTCTTGCCGTTGGTCAGGTTCCGCACGTAGGCGTGCTTGCCGCCGTTGAGCGGGATGAGGTACTTGAACTCGCCCAGCACGCTGAGTGCGCCACCCTGGCCAGCCTGGCCGGCCCGGACTGACGCGCGCGCGGTCTTAGAGGTGTTGCTCGCCACGGAGGTACTCCTTGCAAGACGTACGGAGGACGGGAAACGTCCGGGGGCTGGTGCGGGAGCACCGAACGGGTGACCCGCAGAGGCTGTACGCGGCACAGGCCGCCGATGGAACTGTACACGAGCCACGATTCCGGCTGGTCGTCGCGGCGTCACGAGGTGGAACCACAGTCACCTGTCCGGGTATTCCGACCGGCGGATTTCCCGATTCGCTGGCGCACCATCCGTCACAGGAGTCATCATGTGTTCCAGCAACGCACCCGGTCCGGGTCGAGGTCGTAGGGGAAGACGCACCTCGCTCTCCGGGAGGTCACCGTGCCAACGCGTGGCGTCGTATACGTCCATTCGACCCCGCTCGCCGTGTGTTCACACGTCGAGTGGGCGATCGCGCGCGTCCTTGCCGCGCCGGTCAATCTGCAATGGACGGCTCAACCCGTCGATCCCGGCGTCCGCCGGGCCGAGTGCGGGTGGTCCGGTCGCCCGGGAACGGGCGCCGAGCTGGCTGCTGCCCTCCGGCAGTGGCCCATGATCCGTTTCGAGGTGACCGAAGAACCCAGTCCGGGCGCCGACGGCGAACGTTTCATGTACGTGCCGGGGCGTGGCCTGTTCCGGGCCACGGTCGGTGCCGCCGGTGACATCCAGCTCGGCGAGGACCGGCTGCGCAGCCTGATGGCCGCCGCCCGGGGACCGGAGGCGCTCGCGCACGCGCTGGACAAGGCGCTCGGCACCGCCTGGGACGCCGAGTTGGAGCCGTACCGCTACGCCGGGGACGGTGCGCCGGTGACCCTGCTCACCCGCGTCGGCTGAGCGAGCGGACCCGAGGCCCGCCACCTCCGGCGGCGTACCGGCACGTCCGTCCACTGGCTGACGGTCGAGTTGCCCCGATACGCGGTGAGCTGGTGGGATGGGCCGCGTGTCGACTACCCCTCGGCGCGTCGTCGCCGCGTTCGTCGCCGTGACCGCGTTACTCGCCACCGGCTGTTCGGGAGCCGGGCAGCGACCGGGGGCCGCCCCGTCGTCGGCCCCGGCCAGCGAACCGGCACCGCCGTCGAGCGCACCGCCCGACGGCCCGGCCACCCGGGCCGCCGCGCTGGTCGCCGAACTCGCCGACGAGGACCTGGTGGGGCAGGTGTTGATGCCGTACGCCTACGGTGACCAGGCCACCGAGGTCTCGGCCGGCTCGGCCGCCGGCAACCGCAACCTCGGCGGCGTGGACACCCCGGCCGAGATGATCGAGAAGTACCGGCTCGGTGGCCTGATCCTGGTCGGCTTCAGCGCCGACGATCCCACCCAGAGCAACCAGGCGACCACCAACGTCGACAACCCGAAGCAGGTCCGCCAGCTCACCACCGGCCTGCGCGAGGCCGCCGGCAAGCTGCCCGCCGGCACGGCACCGTTCCTGATCGGCACCGACCAGGAGTACGGCGTGGTCACCCGGATCACCGACGGGGTGACCATGCTGCCCAGCGCGCTCGCCGCAGGTGCGGCCGACGATCCGGCGTTGACCGAGGCCGCCTGGCGGGCCGCCGGCACCGAGCTGGCCGCGATGGGGATCAACCTCGACTTCGCGCCGGTCGCCGACGTCCTGGTGAAGCGGAGCACGGTGATCGGGTCCCGGTCGTTCGGCGCGGACCCGAGCCGTGCCGCCGGACAGGTCGGTGGTGCGGTCCGGGGGTTGCAGGCCTCCGGCGTGGCGGCCACCGTCAAGCACTTCCCCGGGCACGGGCACAGCGCCGTCGACTCGCACGAGGACCTGCCGGTGCTCACGCAGTCACGCAAGAAGCTCGCCGCCGAGGCGTGGCCCCCGTTCACCGCCGGCATCGAGGCGGGCGCCCTGGCCGTGATGTCCGCCCACCTCGACGTGGCGGAGGTCGATCCGGGAGTGGCCGCCACCTTCTCCCGCACACTGCTCACCGACGTGCTGCGCGGCGAACTCGGGTTCCAGGGCGTGGTCATCACCGACGGCATGAACATGCCGCCGGCCCGCCGCTGGGGGCCGGGTGAGGCGGCGGTACGCGCCCTCAAGGCCGGCAACGACCTGATCCTCATGCCGCCGCACGTCGGTCAGGCGTACGACGGGCTGCTGACGGCGCTGCGGGACGGTTCGCTGCCCCGGGCCCGCCTGGTGGAGGCGGCCACCCGCGTACTGACCATGAAGTTCACCCTGGCCGACAAGCCGGTGCCGGAGATGTCCACGCTGGGCGCCCCGGCGCACCGTGAGGCCGCTGATGCCCTGGCCGCCGGTGCGGTGACCGTGTTCAAGGGCCGGTGCGACACCAGCGGGGTGAAGGGCCCGGTCACCGTCACCTCCTCCGGCGGGCGGGCGCACACCCGCACCGCGCTGACCGAGGCGCTCACCGAGGCCGGGGTGCAGGTGGTGGCGAGCGGCGGCACGGTCGTGCACCTCGTCGGGTACGGCGACGGGGCCGGTGACCTGCGCTCCGGTGCCGCCGTCACCGTCGCCATGGACACCCCGTACGTGCTGGCGGGGGCGAGTTCGCCGACGCTGCTGGCCACGTACTCGTCGAGCCGGGCCTCGATGACGGCGCTCGCCGACGTACTGGCCGGCAAGGCCGCGCCGCGCGGACGGTCCCCGGTGAAGGTCTCCGGACTGCCCGCCACCACCTGCGGCTGACCGGCGACGACCGGCCGGGGCCGACCGGGTCGGAAGACGCCTCGACCCCGCCGACGCGTGGTGCGTCGGCGGAGCCGAGGCGGTGCTGTCGCGGCCTGCGCCGCCCGGGGCGGCTCAGGCCCGGGTGAAGACGAGTGCCACGTTGTGCCCGCCGAAACCGAACGAGTTGTTCAGCGCGGCGGGGACGTCCATGTGGCGAGCCTTGCCGGCGGCCACGTCGAGGTCGAGGCCGTCGTCCGGGTCGTCCAGGTTGATCGTCGGCGGGATCACGCTGTCGCGGATCGACAGGATGGTGGCGATCGACTCCAACGCGCCGGCCGCGCCGAGCAGGTGCCCGGACATCGACTTGGTGGCGGTCAGCACCGGGTGGTCACCCAGTGCCGCGTGCAGTGCCTTGATCTCGGCGATGTCGCCCACCGGGGTGGACGTGGCGTGCGCGTTGACGTGGCTGATGTCGGCCCGGTCCACGTCCGCGTCGGCGATCGCCTTCGCGATGGCCCGGATCGCGCCGGCGCCCTCCGGGTGGGGCTGGACGATGTCGTAGCCGTCGGAGGTGATACCGGCGCCGGCAAGCCGCGCGTACACCCGGGCGCCCCGGGCGGCGGCGTGCTCGGCGCGCTCCAGCACCACGATGCCGGCACCCTCGCCGAGGACGAAGCCGTCCCGGCCCTTGTCCCACGGCCGGGAGGCCCGCTCGGGCTCGTCGTTGCGGGTCGACATGGCCCGCATCGAGGCGAAACCGGCGATCGGCAGCGCGTGGATCACCGCTTCGGTGCCACCGGCCACCACCACGTCGGCCCGACCGGACCGGATCATGTCCAGACCCAGCGCGATCGCCTCCGCGCCGGTCGCGCAGGCGCTGGCCACCGAGTGCACGCCGGCCTGGGCGCCGAGTTCCAGACCCACCCACGCGGCGGGACCATTGGGCATCAGCATGGGCACGGTGTGCGGGGAGACCCGCCGGGGGCCGGACGCCTCCAGGATGTCGTCCTGGTTGAGCAGGGTGACCGCGCCACCGATGCCGGAGCCGATGCTGACCCCGATCCGTTCCGGGTCCGCTCCGGCGTCGACCAGGCCGGCGTCGGCCCAGGCCTGGTGGGCGGCGATCAACGCGATCGCCTCGGAGCGGTCCAGCCGGCGCAGCTTCACCCGGTCCAGGACGGTGGAGGGATCGACCGCCAGTTGGGCGGCGATCCGGACCGGCAACTGACCGGCCCACTCCTGGGTGAGCGCACTCACCCCGGAGCGGCCGGCGAGCATGGCGTCCCAGGTCGACGCGACGTCCCCGCCCAGCGGGGTGGTCGCGCCGAGCCCGGTGACGACGACGTCAGGACGACTCATGATCAGGACTGCGCCTCGATGTAGCTCACGGCGTCCCCGACGGTCTTGAGGTTCTGGACCTCGTTGTCCGGGATCTTGACGCCGAACTTCTCCTCGGCCGCGACCACGACCTCCACCATGGAGAGCGAGTCGACGTCCAGGTCGTCGGTGAAGGACTTCCCCTCGGCCACGTCGTCCGGGTTCACCCCGGCAACCTCTTCGAGGATCTCGGCGAGGCCGGCGGTGATCTCGTCACGGGTCATTGCGGTGGATTCCTCTCATCGGGATTTCTCGACGGTCGGCGACGCCGTCCGTCACACCTCTGCGCCTACGCGCCGAGGAGGTATCAGGGGCAGCGGACGACCTGACCTGCATAGGTCAGGCCACCGCCGAAACCGAACAGCAGCACCGGCGCGCCGGAGGGCACCTCGCGGCGCTCCACCAGCTTCGACAGGGCCAGCGGGATGCTGGCCGCCGAGGTGTTGCCGGACTCGATCAGGTCCTTCGCGACGATCGCCTGCGGGATCTTCAGCCGCTTCGCGATGCCGTCGATGATCCGGGTGTTGGCCTGGTGCGGGACGAACGCGGCCAGCTCCGACGGGTCGACCCCGGCCCGCTCGCACGCCTGCAACGCCAGCGGCGCCAGGGCGGTGGTGGCCCAGCGGAACACCGTCTGACCCTCCTGCGCGATGTACGGGCGCCAGCCCTCGATGCGTACCGCGTCGCCGCGCTCCGGCACCGAGCCCCAGACCACCGGGCCGATACCGGCCGGCTCGCCCTCGGGCGTGGCGCTGACCACCGCGGCGCCCGCCCCGTCACCGAAGATGATGCAGGTGGAGCGGTCGTTCCAGTCCATGAAGTCGGACAGCTTCTCCGCGCCGATCACGATGGCGTTGCGGCTGGCACCGGCGCGGACCGCGTGGTCCACGGTGCCCAGCGCGTACGCGAATCCGGAGCAGGCGGTGTTGAGGTCGAACGCCCCCGGGGCGTCGATGCCCAGCTTGGCCGCGACCCGGCAGGCCACGTTCGGGCTGCGGTCGATCGAGGTGCACGTGGCCACCACGACCAGGTCGATGTCGGCGGCGGTCAGCCCGGAGTTGGCCAGCGCCTTGTCGGCGGCGGCGGCGGCCATGTCGGCGACCGTCTCGTCACCGGCGATCCGCCGGCTGGCGATACCGACCCGGTCCCGGATCCACGCGTCGTTGGTCTCCACCAGCTGGGCGATCTCGTCGTTGGTCACCACCCGGGACGGCTGGTAGTGCCCCATGGACACGATGCGACTGCCGCTCATGACGAGCCCTTCCTACGGTCGATCTCGGCACGAGACTCGGACGGACTGAGGTGGACGGCGCTCACGCCTGACCTCCGGCGACGCGGGCGATCAGGTCGTGGGCGGCGGGCAGCTTGTCCGGGGTGTTCAGGGTCACGATCTCCGGCAGGCCGGGGCCTTTGAGCTCGCGCTTGACCAGGCCGGAGAGCGTGCCTGCGGGCGGCAGCTCGATCACACCGGTCACCCCGAGGTCGGCGAGGGTGGCCATGCACAGGTCCCAGCGGACCGGGGAGGTGACCTGGCGGACCAGCCGCTGGAGCATCTCCGCGCCGTCCCGGACGGCGGTGCCGTCGAGGTTGGAGAGCAGGATCCGCGTCGGGTCGCCGGTGGTGACGTCGGCCGCCACCGTGGCGAGCGCCGCCTCTGCGGGAGCCATGTACGGGGTGTGGAAGGCGCCCGCCACCTGGAGCCGGATGACCCGCGCCTGAGCCGGCGGCTCGGCGGCCAACTTCTCCAGGCCGTCGATCGCACCGGCGGCGACCACCTGCCCGGCGCCGTTGCGGTTCGCGGCGTGCAGCCCGTGCCCCTCGACCGCGGCGAGCACCTCGTCCGGGTCGCCGCCGAGGACCGCGGCCATGCCGGTCGGCTCCAGCGCGCACGCGGCGGCCATCTCCCGGCCGCGTACCCCGGCGAGGGAGATCGCGGCGTCCGCCGGCAGCGCGCCGGCCAACGCCGCCGCGCCGAGTTCACCGACGCTGTGCCCGGCGGTCAGCGCCACGTCCTGCAACGGCAGGTGCTCGGCGGCGAGCAGGGCGGCGGCGACCAGCAGCGGCTGGGTACGGGCGGTGTCCCGGATCTCCTCGGCGTCGGCGTCGGTGCCCAGGTGCACCAGATCGACGCCGGCCAGCGCGGACCAGTGACGCAGCCGCGCCTCGGCGCCGGGCAGGTCGAGCCAGGGAGTCAGGAAGCCGGGTTTCTGAGAACCCTGGCCGGGGCAGAGTACGGCGAGCACGTCTATGACTCTCCCGGATACCCACCGGTTGCGCTGTGCGGACCGGTACCAAACCGCACTAGGACCTTTGGAGAGATCCTACAAAGATTGGTGCTGGTCATCGCCAACCTGTGATCTTTTACCGGTCGGTGGGGCCAATGTCGGGGTCGGCACCACCGGGTCCAGTCGGCCGACGGTCAGCGCCACCCGCAGCGCGAAGGCGTCCCGGGGCGACAACGGGCTGAAACCGGTGACGTCGGAGATCCGCCGCAAGCGATAACGCACCGTGTTCGGGTGCACGTACAGCGCCCGTGCCGCGCTCTCCAGCGTGCCGCCTGCGGCGAAGAAGGCGTCCAGCGTCTCCAGCAGCTCGCCGCCGGCGCGCACCAGCACCGCGTACACGTCGTGCCGCAGCCGCCGGCGGGCCTCCGCGTCAGCCGCCAGGGCGCGCTCGGGCAGCAGGTCACCGGCGTGGACCGGTCGGGGCGCGGCCGGCCACGCCGGAGCCGCCCGGTACCCGGCCAACGCGGCCCGGGCCGACTCGGTGGCCTCGTCCAGGCTCGGTACCGAGGGGCCGACGACCACCGGACCGTCACCGAAGGCGGACAACAGTTCGGCGGTGGCCGCCACCGGATCCGCCGCCCCGCCGAGCACGATCACCAACCGGTCCCCGTGCACCCCGCCGATCACCTCGACCCCGACCCGCCGGGCCTGCCGGTAGACCGTGTGCAGCACGGCGGCGACCTCACCGCCGGGGGAGGGGCCGACCGCCACCGCGACCGGCGGCGCGTCCGTCCAGCCGAGCGCGGCGGCCCGGCTGGCCAGCACGTCCGGCGAGTCACCTCGCAGCAGCGCGTCGACCAGCAGAGCCTGGAGGCGGGCGTCCCAGGAACCACGCGACTCGGCCGCCCGGGCGTAGACCCGGGCCGCGGCGAAGGCGATCTCCCGGGAGTAGCGCAGCACCGCCTCGCGCAACTGCGCCGCCTCGCCCGGCGCGGCCAGGTCGTCGACCTGCTCCTCGACCACGTCGATGGTGACCTTGATCAGGGCGACGGTCTGCTGGAGGGTGATCGACCGGGCCAGCGCCTGCGGCGCGGTGGCGAACACCTCGTCGGAGACCTCCTGGGTGCCCTCGTGGGGGCCGCCGTCGGAGCGCAGCCACTGCACCAGGGACCGCGCGCCGGCCTGCGCCACCACCATCACCCAGGACCGCTGGTCGGCGGGCAGGTCCCGGAACCAGGGCAGGGTGTCGTCCATCCGCGCCACACTCGCCGTGGCCAACGCACCTGCTGCCCGCTCGATCCGGCGCAGCGTGGCCGACAGGTCCGTCCCGACCGACTCGCTCACCCGCCTAGCCTGACATGTCCTGAGCTGGACCTCGCCGGCAGGCGTCGGCAGTCCCGGGAGCACCCACCCGGTACGCGCTGCACGGCCCGTCGGAGCCGGCCAGTACGGTAACGAGGCACGTCGGGTGGGCACCGGCGGGTGAGGGCGAGCGTGAGGAGACACCGATGGCGCACGGGGAGGCTGAGCACGGCTGCGCCCAGGGAGAGCCTTGCCGACCGGGGTCGCACGAGCAGCCGTTCCCCGCCAAACACCACCGCCGGCTCATCGGTCTGGCCCACCCGGGCGAAGCCGCGCCGGGACGGTCGGCCGAGCGTCCCGAGGAGGACTCCGCTCCGGTGCGCCCGCGCCCCGTCGACCCCGTGGTGCCGCGTCAGCGTACGGGCGAGGCCGTGGTCCCGGAGCCGGTCACCGGCGGCTGCCGCAGCGACCTGCCCGGCTGGGCCGGCGGCCATCGGCACGGCCCGGTCCGCCCGGCACTGCGGGCGGTACGCCGGGAACGCCCCCCACGCCGCTGGTGCTGAGGAGCGGTTGCGGCGTCGCGTGGCGTGGAGGCCCGGCGGTGCTGGTCGCTGAGGTTCGGCGGGTCCGGCCGCGCTGGTGTCGCGAGGTGCCGCAGGTCCGGCGGCGCTGGTGCTGAGGCTCAGCGGGTCCGGCGGCGGACCAGCAGCGCGATCCCGGCCAGCCCGAGGGTGATCACCAGCATCACCGCGACGTTCAGCAGGAGCAGGCGGCGCAGCTCGCTGAAGGCCTCGTTGATGTCCTGGGCGGGGTTGAGCGCGTCCTCCGGGATGATCCGCTCGCCTCCGCCGACCCCGCCGCTGACCGCCTCGTACGTCCGCTCCAGCGGCACCCCGACGGTGCGCAGCGTCTCCGACATGCTGATCCGCCCGAGGAACCAGGCCGCCGTGGTCTTGCGGGCGTCCGGCTGCTTGGCCGGCCGGTAGACGCGCGGCCCACCGACCGCCTTCGGATAGAGGTCGTAGGTCTGCTTCGGAGTGTCACCGGCCAGCACCACCACGGTGTACTTCGGACCGAGGTCGGCCTTCTCGGGCGCGCGCGCCGGTGCCAGGGAACGGCTCACCTGGTCGATGACGGCGGCGACCTGCTCCGGGTTGGCGTCGTGGCGCAGCCGCAACGGCTCGGCCAGCCCGTGCCCGGTGATGTCGACACCGGCCGGCGGCGCCTTCGGCGCGGCCTTGACCGGCTCGACGAAGGCCAGCGACAACACCACCGCAGCGACTCCACCGACCGCTATCGCGGCCAGTCGCCTCATCCGTCGGACCATGCCGCCTCCTCGCCCCGTCGATGGTCGGCTGTGCTGCAGGGGTCACGCGTTGGAGGGCCGACGTCGGTGACCATGCCCCACAGGACGGGTACCCACTTCAAAGACTCCGCGGAACGACGATTGGTTGCAGCTGGTGAAACACTAATTGGAACTATCTGTGATCGCGAATCGGCCGATGATCAGCCGTGCACACGCGGGGCGGATCTTACCTGTGCGCTGGCGGTGATGGGGGGCAGGGTAGCGCGTACGACGTGGTCCTGGGCAGTGGTGTTCGGCGTGGCGCTCGGTGTCGCGCTCGGTGTGTCGTTGCTCCTGCCGACGTGGACGCTCCCGGCGCACCAGCGCGCCGCCCGCCAGCCGGCACGGATGTAAGGAGGGGTCCCCTGCTATGCACGAGGCGTTAGCAGGGGACCCCTCCTTACACACGGCAGCCCTAGAACAGGCGGGCGCGGGCGGCGCGGAGCCGGGTCAGGGTGCGCTCGGCGCCGAGCACCTCCAACGACTCGAACAGCGGCAACCCGACCGTCCGGCCGGTGACCGCGACGCGTACCGGTGCCTGGGCCTTGCCGAGCTTGAGACCGCGCGCCGTGCCGACCTCCTCCATGGTGGTCTTCAGCGTCGCCGCGTCCCACGAGGTCACCGCCGCGAAGGCGGCGATGGCGTCGTCCAGCAGCTCGCCCGAGCCCTCCTTCATCGCCTTGGCCCAGGCCGCCTCGTCGATCAGCGGGGAGGCGAGGAAGAGGAAGTCGACGTTCGGCACGATCTCGCTGAGTACCGCGATACGGGTCTGGGCCAGCGGCGCCACCGCCGCGAACGTGGCCGCATCGAACTCGTCGGGCTGCCACGGCGGCGGCGGGATGCTGCCGGTACCGGTCAGCCACGGCCCGCAGACCTCGACGAACTCCTCGACCGACAACGCCCGGATGTACTCGCCGTTGAACGCCCGCAGCTTCTTCTCGTCGAAAAAGGCCGGCGACGGGTTCACCTCGTCGAGCCGGAACTCGTCCTCGATCACCGACCAGGGCACGATCTCCCGGTCGTTGGAGGGCGCCCAGCCGAGCAGCATCAGGTAGTTGCGCATCGCGGCGGCGAGGTAACCCTCGTCCCGGTACGCCTCCAGCGCGACCTTGTCCCGCCGCTTGGACAGCTTCTGCCGCTTCTCGTTGACCACCACCGGCACGTGCGCCCAGATCGGCGGCTTCACCCCGAGCGCGTCCCAGAGCAGCTGCTGCTTCGGGGTGTTGGGCAGGTGCTCCTCGGCCCGGATCACGTGGGTGATGCCCATCGTCATGTCGTCCACGACGTTGGCCAGCAGGAAGACGGGCGAGCCGTCGCCCCGGGCGATCACGAAGTCCTCGATGAGCTTGTTCTCGAAGGTCGGCTCGCCCCGGATCAGGTCGACGACCACCGTCGTGCCCTCGTCGGGCGTCCGGAAGCGCAGCGCACGGCCCTCGCCGGGCGGCAGTCCCCGGTCCCGGCAGTACCCGTCGTAACCGGTGTACTGGTTACCGGTCCGGGCCTGCACGGCCTCCCGGGTGCAGTCGCAGTAGTACGCGCGGCCCGAGTCGTGGAGCCGTCCGGCGGCGGCCCGGTGCTCGTCGGCGTACGAGGACTGGAACCACGGGCCCTCGTAGCTGCCCCGCTCGATGCCGATCCAGTCCAGCGCCGACAGGATGCCCTCGGTCCACTCCGGCTTGTTGCGTGCGGCGTCGGTGTCCTCGATACGCAGCACGAACACCCCGCCCTGCTGCTTGGCGAAGATCCAGTTCTGCAACGCCGATCGGGCGCCGCCGACGTGGAACATACCGGTCGGGGAGGGGGCGAATCGCACACGTACTGTCACGGCCCCCAGCGTACAGATGTAAGGAGGGGTCCCCTGCTATCGCCTGGTGTCGTACAGGGGACCCCTCCTTACGTCACAGCGGGTCAGGGGACGGAACGGATCTTCAGCACCAGGATGCTGCCGAGGACGGTCACCGCGGCGGTGGTGGCGTACAGGGCGGGGTAGCCGCCCAGGTACACCACGATCGGGGCGGAGACGGCCGGCCCGAGCACCTGCGGGGCGGAGTTGGCGATGTTGATCACGCCGAGGTCCTTGGCCCGGTCGGTGGCCCTCGGCAGGACCTGCGTGATCAGGGCGGCGTCCACCGACAGGTACACCCCGTAACCGGCACCGAGCAGCAGCGCGGCGACGATCGCCATCGGCCAGGTGGGGGCGACGGCCAGCAGCATGGCCGCGACCGCGATCACCATCCCGGCGACGATCACGAAGATCTTGCGTTTGCCCGTGCGGTCCGACAGTCGCCCGGCGACCACCGTGGTGGCCATCAGCCCGGCGGTGTAGAGCAGGATCAGCACCAGCAGGCCGCCCTCGGGGTCGGCCACCCGGACCTCGTCGGTGAGGAAGTACAGCAGGTAGAGGGTGCCGAAGGCGTTGCCGAGCTGCACCAGGAACCGGGTGATCCAGGCCCAGCCGAAGTCCGGGTACCGGCGCGGCGACACCCACATGCCGGCCAGCAGTCCCCGCAGCGGGGGTCGGTGCGTACGCGGCAACGGGTCGTCGGTGGTGCGTAGCGCGAACGGCAGCGCGAACAGCAGCACCGCGGCGGCGATCGCCAGGTAGCCGGCGGCGTTGCCGGTGACCACGGCGGTGACCAGGACGACGCCGAGCACCAGCCCGAGCGCCTGCGGGATGCCGACCCAGCCGGAGACGCCGCCGCGCTGGGCGACCGGGACCCGGTCCGGTACGGCGGCGGTCAGGCTGGCCAGCATCGCGTTGAAGCAGGTCTGCGCGGCGACCCAGCCGACGACCACGCCGAGCACGGTCTGCGCCTGGGCGAGCAGTACCAGCGACAGCGCGCCGAGCACCGCGCCGCCGAGGGTCCAGACGTGCCGGCGGCCGAACTCCCGACCGCCGATCCGCAGGCAGGTCCGGTCCGACAGTGCCCCGACCAGTGGGTTGACGATCACCGCGGCGAGCGCGCCGATCCCGGTGACCACCGCCAGCATGGTCTCCTTGTTCGTCGGCGCGATCTGTCCGAGCTGCTGCGGCAGCAGCACCTGGATCGGGGTGAAGAACGCCATCCAGACGCCGAGGTTCGCGGCGAAGAGCAGCGCGATCCAGCCGCGCCGCACCGACACGGTCGGTTCCGCCAGCGCCGCCGGCAGCGAGGCCGGCGTCGGGTCGACGGTGGTCACCGCGGAGGTTCCCGCCGGGCCGCCGCGATGACCTCGCGCAGCCAGGAGTACGAGGACTTGGGCGTACGCGCTCCGGTGGCGAAGTCGACGTGCACCAGGCCGAAGCGCTTGGTGAAGCCCTCGGCCCACTCCCAGTTGTCCAGCAGGGACCAGACGAAGTACCCGGTCACGTCGACCCCGTCGGCCATCGCCGCGTGCACCGCGCGCAGGTGGCCGTCCAGGTAGGCGATCCGGTCCGGGTCCGGCACCCGGCCCTCGGCGTCCGGGGTGTCGTCGTACGCGCAGCCGCTCTCGGTGATCTGGATCGGGGGCAGGTCCGACCCGTACTGCCGGTGCAGCCAGCCGAGCAGGTCCCGGAGCCCGTCCGGTGCCACCGGCCAGTCGAAGGCGGTACGCGGGTACCCGGTGAGCGGCACCAGCGTGAACGGCAGCGGCGAGCCCTCCTCGGGGGCGCGTACGCCGCTGGGGTTGTAGTAGTTGACCCCGAGCACGTCGAGCGGGGCGGCGATGACGTCGAGGTCGCCGTCGTGGACCACGCTGGTGTCGAAGCCCAGCTCGGTCGGGTAGCCGCGGCCGAGCAGCGGGTCGGTGAAGAGCCGGTTGTGCAACGCGTCGTAGGCGTACCCGGCGGCGGCGTCGGCGGGGTCGTCGCCGAGCACGCGTACCGGCGAATAGTTGTTGGCGATGGCGACCGGGCTGTTGCTGCGGGCGCGCAGCGCGGCGACCGCGAGACCGTGCCCGAGCAGTTGGTGGTGGGCGACCGGGAAGGCGTCGAAGAGCAGCGCCTTGCCGGGGGCGTGCTCGCCGGTGCCGTGGCCGAGGCTCATGTGGATGAACGGCTCGTTGAGGGTGATCCAGAGCTTGACCCGGTCGCCGAGGCGGGTGGCCAGCACGTCGGCGTACTCGGCGAACCGGTGCGCGGTGTCGCGGTGCAGCCAGCCGCCGGCGTCCTGGAGCGGCTGCGGCAGGTCCCAGTGGAACAGCGTGGCGACCGGGTCGATGCCGTGGCCGAGCAACTCGTCCACCAGCCGCTCGTAGAAGTCGAGCCCGGCGGCGTTGACCCGGCCGGTGCCGGCGGGCAGCACACGGGGCCAGGCCACCGAGAAGCGGTACGCGGTCACCCCGAGCCCGGCCATCAGCGCGACGTCCTCGGCATAGCGGTGGTAGTGGTCGCAGGCCACGTCGCCGGTGCTGCCGTCGAGGATGCGCCCGGGGGAGTGGGCGAAGGTGTCCCAGATGGAGGGTCCGCGACCGTCCGCGTCGGCGGCGCCCTCGATCTGGTAGGCGGAGGTGGAGACGCCCCAGCGGAATCCGGTGGGGAAGTCGGGCATCGGAGCGGTCTGCATGCGCCCTCCCGGCGAAACGCGAAACGTGTTCGGAACTCTAGGGGTCGTGGGAGCGCTGCGCCATAGGGTGTCGATGCGTCGATGGCAATACCTTTCGGCGTGTCTTTGTTAACCCGTCCACATACGTCCGTTTTTGCGCATACAGTTCCGAATATTGTGGGATGTCCTCACTGGAGGAAGACGGAAATGATCCTCGTGGAACGCAGCGCGCACGTGACGGCACCGGTGAACGCGGTCTGGGACGTGGTACAGCGCGCTGAGCAGTTGCCGGCCTGGCTGGCCGGCGTCCGTGCGGCCGAGGTGCTCTCGGGCGAGGGCTTCGGCAGACGGCAACTGGTCCAGGCCGGGCGCGGTGCCGCACATGAGGCCGAAGTGATCGCCTACCAGGAACCGACCCTGATCGGCTGGCGGGAACGGGCCAAGGGCGCCGGTGCCCGAGCGGAGGCGCGCACCGAGATATACGTCCAGCTCACCCCGGACGAGGACGAGGGTGGGACGGTCGTGCGGCTCATCGTCGTACGCTGGCCGGCCGGCCCGGTCAAGGCCGCGCTTCTCCGGCTCGGCCTGCGCAGGGTCGGCGCCGACCTGGAGGACTCGCTGGCTCGGCTGACCGACCTGGCCGCCGTCGGCTGACCGACCACCTCCTGGCGTCACCCGCGATGCGGTGGCGGCCCCGGTGTCCCGACCAGGTGCACCCGGGCCGCCACCGTTTTCGACGCCGCCGGTGATCGCCCTACACGACGACGGTGAAGGCCGCGACGCGTACCTCGTCGAGGTGCCGGAACTCGAAGAAGAGGCGATAGGTGCCCGTCGACGGCACCGTGATGCCGAACGCCACCACCGAACTGGCCTGACTCGTCGCCGCCGGATGGACGTGCAGGTACGCCAGATCGCCCTGGCGTAACGCGACCAGGTGCCCGTACGCGCCCAGGTGCGGTTGCAGGTCGTTGACCGGCTGCCCGAGGCGACCGAGCCAGACGAGCACCTGATGGGATTCGCCGGCCCGCAGGCCGCCGTCCAGGGTGACCGTGTAGTCGTCGACCAGGACCGTCTCCTCGGGCGGATCGAGTGGCCGTGCCGCGTACCGGCCGGGAACCGGCAGGTCCGTCCCGAGGGTGACCCCCGCCTGGGCGCCGAGCGGCCAGAAGTCGGCGATCACCCGCAACGGGCCGGGTGCCGACGGGGTGACCCGCACCCGCCAGGTGCCGTCGGGCGACATCTCCGGATGCAGGTGCTGATACCCGGAGAGGTCACGGCCGACCAGGATCAGGTGCATCCGGCGCTCGTGGTTCTCCTGGAACTCGGTCAGCGCGGCCCCGGTCTGGTCGCTGATCTGGAAGGCCAGCTCACCCGGCTCGCCGGCGGTCAGGTCCGGCGTGTGCAACGCCAGAGACCAGCCGTCACGGGACACCTCCAGCCCGCCCGGACCGTGGCCCGCGTGCCCGCCCGGCACGGCACCGGACGATCGGGCCGGAGTGCCGCTCGGGCCGCCGGCCCGCCCGGCGAAGAAGCCGACCGTCAGGGTCAGCGCGAGCACCAGCGCGATGGCCGCGTAGCGCGTCGGCGGACCCGACGTCGGTTCCGGAACGGGGGGACCGGTCGCGTACTCCCGGGTGGGCGGCACGGCGACGCAGCCGACGGCTTTCGCCGCCGGCCCCTGACTGGTCGTCGTCACGGCAGCCGGGGCTGCAACACGAACAGCCCCTGTTCGATGCCGCTGACCACGACGACACCGCTCGGGAAGTACGGGTAGGTGCTCCAGGCGCCGTTCATCGAGGAACTGTTGCTGGACGGGTAGACGTCGAAGTACCCGGCCTCGGTGGCGCGGCCGGCGGCCACGTTGGTCAGGTCCAGGATGCGCAACCCGGCCCGATAGTTGGCCTGGTAGCTGTACTTACCCTTGACGTACTGGTTGTGGTCGGTGGCGGCGACGCCGGAGGGCGCGCTGTAGGTGCCGATGTGTCGAGGGGCGTCCAGGTCGGCCAGGTCCCAGATGTAGGTCTGCGTGTTCACCCCGCGACGGGACTCGTCCAGCTCGTCGTCGAGCAGGAAGTAGCGCTGGTCCTCGGTGAACCAGCCCTGGTGGGTGTACGCCCGACCGGTGTACCCGATGCGGGCCAGCTGTCGAGGGGCGGACTTGGTGGTCACGTCGACGACGGTGACGGTGTCCTCGTTGGAGCTGACGCAGATCTCCCGCCCGCTGTAGGCGGTGTCGGGACCCCGGTAGACCACGCACTGGGTGTCGTGGGTGTATCCGTCGTTGCTGACGCAGCCGGCCGACGTCGGGGACTTCGGGGTCCGGATGTCGACCATGTGCAGGCCGCCGCTGCAGGTGTTGGTGCCGACCGCGTACGCGAAGCCGGTCTGCTCGTTGATGGCGATGTTGTGCGAGTTGCCGAACTGGTTGTACTGCGCGTTCGTCGTCCAGGTCTGCGGCGTGGTGACGCCGCGCAGCCGCGTCAGGTCGAAGACCTGCATGCCGTGCCCGGAGACGTCCGCCACCACGTAGGCGTGGTCACGGTAGACCTTGATGTCCCGCCAGACGGCGGTGCGGTTCTGGTACGCGGGCAGGTTGCCGAGGTACACCGGCGCGGTCGGGTCCGAGATGTCCACGAACGAGGTGCCGTTGCGGCGGCCGACCAGCGCGTACTCCTTGCGGGTCTGCGGGTCGGTCCAACCCCAGATGTCGTTCGCCTGGCTGCCGCCGATGCCGGACAGCGGCATGAACGACAGCAGGTCCACGTTGCGGCAGGGGTAGCCGGCCGCCTGACCGTTCGTGCAGGCCGTCGCCGCGAGAGCAGCCGCCTGCTGGGTCGGTTCCCGTTGCGCCATGAACTCCTGCGCCGACGCCCGCCCGGCGGGTGTGGCGGGGTCGTGTGCCACCGAGGGCGAGCCCGGCCCCAGCGTCGACACCACCAGGGCGCCGACGGCCAGGGCCAGGCCGATCCGGACGATTCGCATCTGTGCTCCCTCTCGTCGCGCGGGGGCGGACGGCGTCCGAGCCGGCGGAGGACGGCGCGACAGGAGTCCACCGGGCCGGCGTGGTGCCCGTGCGGAGGTCGGATACCTATCGATGATTGTGGATCGGCGATGTTACGGGGGGAAGTCGCCTCCTGATATCGCCTGTGTCATACCGGGGCGGCGTCGCCGCCGTTCTCGGCGCTCGTGGAGCGGGTGCGCGCATGCGTGTTAGGAAGGGACCCCTGCTATGCACGAGGCGTTAGCAGGGGGCCCTTCCTTTCCCCCGGCCCCAGCGTGAGAGAGGGCCCGGCGCGATGCGCCGGGCCCTCTCTCAGTGCGTGCGGTACTAGCTGTCGCCGCCGGTCTCGCCGACCGGGGCGGCGTTCACGTCGTCGATGGCGTACTTCTTGGCCGCCTCGGCCGGTACGTGCGCCGGTACGACGCCGCGCAGCGCGAGCTGCCGCAGCGTGGCGACCGCGATCGACTCGGCGTCGACGCGGAAGTGCCGGCGCAGCGCGTGCCGGGTGTCCGACAGGCCGAAGCCGTCGGTGCCCAGGGAGGTCCAGTCACCGGGCACCCAGCGGGAGATCAGGTCCGGCACCGCGCGCATCCAGTCGCTGACCGCGACCTTCGGCCCGTCGGCGTCGGCCAGCTTCTGCTGGATGTACGGCACCCGCTGCTCCGCGCCCGGGTGCAGGAGGTTGTACGCCTCACACTCGACCGCGTCCCGCCGCAGCTCGGTCCAGGAGGTCACCGACCAGACGTCGGCGGCCACCCCCCAGTCCTGGGCGAGCAGCTGCTGCGCCTTGAGCGCCCACTGCATGCCGGTGCCGGAGGCGAGCACGTTCGCCCGGGGGGCGTCACCCTCCACCGACGGGGCCGCCGCGTACCGGTAGATGCCCTTGACGATGCCCTCGGCGTCGACGCCCTCCGGCTCGGCCGGCTGGTGGATCGGCTCGTTGTAGATGGTGAGGTAGTAGAAGACGTTCTCCTGCTCCTCGCCGTACATCCGGTGCAGGCCGTTCTCCACGATGTGCGCGATCTCGAACGCGAACGCCGGGTCGTACGCGACGACGGCCGGGTTCGTGGCCGCGAGCAGCAGCGAGTGGCCGTCCTCGTGCTGGAGGCCCTCGCCGTTGAGCGTGGTGCGACCGGCGGTGGCGCCGAGCACGAAACCACGGGCCATCTGGTCGGCCGCCGCCCAGAAACCGTCACCGGTGCGCTGGAACCCGAACATCGAGTAGAAGATGTACATCGGGATCATCGGTTCGTCGTGCGTGGCGTACGACGAACCGGCGGCGGTGAACGAGGCGACCGAGCCGGCCTCGTTGATGCCCTCGTGCAGGATCTGACCGGCGGTCGACTCCTTGTACGACAGGAACAGCTCCCGGTCGACCGAGGTGTACCGCTGACCGTGCGGCGAATAGATCTTGGCGGTCGGGAAGATCGAGTCCAGGCCGAAGGTCCGTGCCTCGTCCGGGATGATCGGCACCCAGCGCCTGCCGAACTGCTTGTCCTTCATCAGGTCCTTGAGCAGCCGGACGAAGGCCATCGTGGTGGCCACCTTCTGCTTGCCCGAGCCCCGCTTGACGTCGGCGAAGCGCTCGCTGCCGGGGATGGCCAGGGGCTTGGCCTCGGTCCGCCGGCTCGGCAGGTAGCCGCCGAGGTTCTTGCGCCGCTCGTGCAGGTACTGCATCTCGTCGGACTTCTCGTCCGGCCGGTAGTACGGCGGCAGGTACGGGTTGTCCTCCAGCGCCGAGTCCGGGATGTCCAGGTAGAGCCGGTCGCGGAACGTCTTCAGGTCGTCCAGCGTCAGCTTCTTCATCTGGTGCGTGGCGTTGCGGCCCTCGAAGTGCTGGCCGAGCGTCCAGCCCTTGATCGTCTTGGCCAGGATCACCGTCGGCTGCCCGGTGTGCTCCGTCGCCGCCTTGTAGGCCGCGTAGAGCTTGCGGTAGTCGTGCCCGCCGCGCTTGAGGTTCCAGATCTCGTCGTCGCTCAGGCCGTCGACCATCTTGCGGGTCCGCGCGTCCCGACCGAAGAAGTGCTCCCGGACGTACGCCCCGGACTCCGCCTTGTAGGTCTGGTAGTCGCCGTCCGGCGTGGTGTTCATCAGGTTGACCAGCGCGCCGTCGGTGTCGGCGGCGAGCAGCGGGTCCCACTCCCGGCCCCAGACCACCTTGATGACGTTCCAACCGGCGCCCCGGAAGAACGCCTCCAGCTCCTGCATCACCTTGCCGTTGCCGCGGACCGGACCGTCCAGGCGCTGGAGGTTGCAGTTGATCACGAAGGTGAGGTTGTCCAGCTCCTCCCGGGCGGCCACGCCGATCGCGCCCAGGGTCTCCGGCTCGTCCATCTCGCCGTCGCCGAGGAAGGCCCAGACGTTCTGGTCGGAGGTGTCCTTGATGCCTCGGTGCTGGAGGTAGCGGTTGAACCGGGCCTGGTAGATGGCGTTCAGCCCGCCCAGCCCCATCGAGACGGTGGGGAACTCCCAGAAGTCCGGCATCAGCCGGGGGTGCGGGTACGACGGGAGCCCGCCGCCGGGGTGCGACAGCTCCTGCCGGAAGCCGTCGAGCTGGTTCTCGCTGAGCCGGCCCTCCAGGAACGCCCGGGCGTACATACCGGGGGAGGCGTGCCCCTGGTAGAAGATGTGATCGCCGCCACCCGGGTGGTTCTTGCCCCGGAAGAAGTGGTTGAAGCCCACCTCGTAGAGCGAGGCCGAGCTGGCGAAGGTGGAGATGTGTCCGCCGACGCCGATCTCGGGACGCTGCGCACGGTGCACCAGCATCGCCGCGTTCCACCGCACGTACGCCCGGATCCGGCGCTCGATGTGCTCGTCACCCGGGAACCAGGGTTCGCGCTCCGGCGGGATCGTGTTGAGGTAGTCGGTGGTGGTCAGCGACGGTACGCCGACCTGGCGCTCACGGGCGCGCTCCAACAGGCGCAGCATCACGTATCGCGCCCGCTTGGTGCCACGATCATCGATGACACCGTCGAGCGACTCGACCCATTCGCTGGTCTCTTCAGGGTCGGTATCCGGAAGCTGGCTCGGCAGTCCGGCCGTGATCACCGGGCGCTTGCGTTCCGTAGCCACAGGCGTTCCCTCGGTTGTGTGTGGGATAGGTCTCTAGCGCCATCCTGCCCCGTCGCGGCACTCGCCGTCACGTCCACCCGGCCCAAGGGCGACGCGCGACACACGTACCGAACAGTAACTTCGCGTCGCCGCGCAGGCCCGGACGCGTAGTAGACGATCTTGCCAGGAAACGCCGCCGAGCGCGCCGGTACAAGGTTTCGTAACCGGGCAGAATGGGGGGTATGCGTAGTGAGGTGATCAGCATCCGGACCGGTTCCCGGCCGACCGTCCGGGACATCACCGCCGAGGCCGAGCAGTTCCTCGCCGGGCAGGGCGACGGGCTGCTGCACGTGTTCGTGCCGCACGCCACCGCCGGGGTGGCCATCATCGAGACCGGCGCCGGCTCCGACGACGACCTGCTCACCGCGCTGGACGCGCTGCTGCCCACCGACGACCGCTGGCAGCACCGGCACGGTTCGCCCGGACACGGCCGCGACCACGTGCTGCCCGCCTTCGTCGCCCCGTACGCGACGCTGCCCGTGCTCGGCGGCCGGCTCGCCCTGGGCACCTGGCAGTCGGTCTGCCTGGTCGACACCAACGGGGACAACTCCAGCCGGCAGGTCCGCTTCTCCTTCCTGCCCGGCTGACCACCACACCCGCCCGGCCGGCCACCGCGAGGCGACCGTCCCGGCGGCGCGCCGCCGACGTAACGGCGGAACTGCCCGAACGTGGCCGGATCGTAGAATGTCGACCATGCCGCGACCACCCGCCACCCTGGTCGGCCCGGGTGGGGCCGACCGGTCCCGGGTGGCCGGCGACACGGTCCGGCGGATCATGCACGTGGCCGCCGCCCTGCGGCACCACCAGGACAGCGAGATCGCCGCACTGGGGCTGACCCCGGCGGTCGCCCGCGCGCTCTACGAACTGGACCCGGACCACCCGCTGCCCGCCCGTGAGCTGGCCGGGCAGTTGCGCTGCGACCGGTCCAACGTGACCGCGCTGGTCGACAAGCTGGAGCGGGCCGGGCTGGTGGAGCGTCGTGCCGACCCGGACGACCGGCGGCAGCGGACCCTGGTGGTGACCGAGGCGGGCCGGCGGATGCGGGACCGGGTCCATGGCGTGCTGTCCGACTCACGACTGCTGGCCGGACTCAGCACGGAGGAGTTGGCGGCGCTCGGCGAACTCGTCTGGAAGGTCTCCGACGGCGGTTGCCCGGAGCGGCTCGGGGCGTAGTCGGGCGCCGCGCCGTCCCAGGTGCGTGAAACGTGCTCAGGTGGGCGAGGCGTGCCTCGGTCGGTAATGCTGTCGGACGTGACCACCCCGCAGGATCTCGACGACCGGTTCCGGGAGGCCCTGGCCGCCCTCGCCGCGCCGGGGCGCCGCGCCGACCCGGCACAGCCGGTGGCCGACGGTGCCACGCTGACCGGCGCAGAGCTGTTGGACCTCTTCGACGCACAGGTCACCAGCCGCCAACTCGACCTCGCCGGACGCTGGCTCCGCGGCTTCGGCGAGGGCTACTACACGATCGGTTCGGCCGGGCACGAGGGCAACGCCGGGGTCGCCGCGGCGCTACGCCCCACCGACCCGGCCCTGCTGCACTACCGCTCCGGCGCGTTCTACTGCGTGCGGGCCGCTCAGGCCGCCCGCAGCGGGGAGCCCGACACCGGCCGGGACCCCGACGCGGAGCCGGCCGGCGACCACGGCGGCCCCAGCACCGACACGTCCGCGCCCGCCGGGCAGGCGACGGAGGTCGACCTCGACCCGGCCGAGGACGCGCCGCCGGTCGGCAGGGTCGGGCACGCCGAGGAGGGCCCCCGGGCCGCTGATCCGCTGGACGACGACGAGCGCCCGGCCGGGAAAGCGGAGGCCGCGGGCGACGAGCGGCGGGCGGTCGACCCGGTGTACGCGGACGCGGCCCGGGACGTGCTGCGGGGCATGGTGGCCTCGCGCGAGGAGCCGATCGCCGGAGGCCGGCACAAGGTCTTCGGTCGGGCCGACCTCGCCGTGGTGCCGACCACCTCCACGATCGCCTCGCACCTGCCCCGGGCGGTGGGCATGGGCCTCGCGGTGGAGCGGCTGCGCCGGCTGGACACGCGACCGGAGCCGACCTGGCCGGGCGAGACGCCCGTCGCGACGACGTGGGCACCGGACGCGATCGTGGTCTGCTCGTTCGGGGACGCCTCGATCAACCACGCCAGCGCCACCGCCGCCTTCAACACCGCCGGCTGGTACGACCACACCGGTCTGCGCATCCCGGTGCTGTTCGTGTGCGAGGACAACGGCCTGGGCCTGAGCCTCCGGTCGCCGCAGGGCTGGGTGACGACGGCGCTGCGGTCGAAGCCGGGGGTGCGGTACTTCGCCGCCGACGGCACCGACCTGGTCGAGACGTACGAGGTGGCGGTCGAGGCGGCGGCCTGGGTCCGCCGCCACCGGCGCCCGGCCGTACTCCACCTCACCACGGTGCGGTTGATGGGGCACGCGGGCGCGGACGCCGAGAGCGCGTACCGGTCGGCCGGGGAGATCCGGGCCGACCTGGATCGGGATCCGGTGGTGGCCACCGCGCGACGGTTGGTCGAGGCGGGCCTGGCCAGCGGTGCGGAGCTGCTGGAGCGCTACGACGAGATCGGCTGGCGGGTCCGCCGGCTGGCCGAGGGGGTGCTCGACGAGCCGAAGCTGTCCAGCCCGGCCGAGGTGGTCGCCCCGCTGGCGCCCCGCCGACCGTTGCGGGTGGCCCGTGCGGTGGCCGAGGCGGGCGACCGGGCGGCCGGGCCGGACGCGGGCGCACGGGTCGAGGCGTTCGGCGGCAAGCCGCCGGAGCTGGTCGGCCCGCTGACGCTGGCGCAGAGCATCAACGCCGCGCTCACCGACGGGCTGCTCGACCATCCGCAGATGGCCGTCTTCGGCGAGGACGTCGCCGCCAAGGGTGGGGTGTACGGGGTCACCAAGGGACTGCGGGACCGGTTCGGTGTCGCCCGGGTCTTCGACACCCTGCTCGACGAGACCTCGATCCTCGGCCTGGGGCTCGGTGCCGGGCTGGCCGGGATGCTGCCGGTGCCGGAGATCCAGTACCTGGCGTACCTGCACAACGCCGAGGACCAGTTGCGCGGCGAGGCGGCCACCATGGGGTTCTTCTCGCAGGGCGCGATGCGGAACCCGATGGTGCTGCGGGTGGCCGGGTTGGCGTACCAGGAGGGCTTCGGCGGGCACTTCCACAACGACAACTCGGTGGCGGTGCTGCGGGACGTTCCCGGGCTGGTGATCGCCGTACCCGCGCGACCGGACGACGCGGCGGCGATGCTGCGGACCTGCCTGGCGAGCGCGGCGGTGGACGGCAGCGTCTGTGTGTTCCTGGAGCCGATCGGGCTCTACCACACGCGCGACCTCTACACCGACGGCGACGGGGAGTGGCTGGCCGGGTACGCCGAGCCGGGCGCCTGGGCGGGCGCACACGTGCCGGTCGGGCGGGCCCGCGTGTACGGCGTCGGCTCGGCCGAGGACGTCACGATCATCACGTTCGGTAACGGCGTCCGGATGTCGCTGCGGGCCGCGTCGGCGCTTGCCGACGAGGGCGTCGGCACCCGCGTGGTGGACCTGCGTTGGCTGGCCCCGCTACCTGTGGCCGATCTCATCCGGGAGGCCACCGCGACCGGCCGGGTGCTGGTGGTGGACGAGACCCGACGCTCCGGCGGGGTGGGTGAGGGAGTGATCGCCGCGCTGGTGGACGCCGGTTATGTCGGTGCGGCACGACGAGTGGCCGCAGTTGACTCATTTGTGCCGTTAGGTCCGGCTGCCCGTCAGGTCCTGGTGTCCGAGGAGGCCATCACCCAGGGTGCCCGTACGCTGCTGGCACGGTAAATTTCGTTCCACCCGGTGCGCCACTTGCGCCGGAGGGCACAACTGTGTGGACTTTGCCTGACGGCGTTCGAGGGGACGCCGCGAACTCGCCACGAGATGAGGAGGCACGCGACAGTGAGCGCGACCGCTGGTCAGGCTGCCGACGGGGTACGCAGCCTGGCGGACCGGTTCGGCATCGAGCCGGGGATGGTCGTCATGGAGATGGGGTACGACGAGGACGTCGACTCCGATCTCCGGGACGCCCTGACCGACCGTTGTGGTGACCTGGTCGACGAGGACACCGATGAGGTGGTCGACGCGGTGCTGGTGTGGTACCGGGACGGCGACGGTGATCTTTTCGAACTTCTCGTGGACGCCCTCGGCCCCCTGGCCGACAACGGGGTCGTGTGGCTGTTGACGCCCAAGGCCGGCCGTGACGGGCACGTGGAACCGAGTGAGGTCTCCGAGTCCGCACCCACCGCAGGCCTCCAACAGACCTCCACCATCAACGCCGGCAAGGACTGGAGCGGGGCCCGTCTCGTGCTGCGCCGAGGTGCCAAGGGCAAGAAGTGACCCTGCTCAGCGGTGTGACAGGCTGAGGCCGACCCGACCTGACTCCCGAAGGAGCTCGCATGCCGATCGAGGTTGGCGCCGAGGCGCCGGACTTCGTGCTGAAGGACCAGAACAACCAGGAGGTCCGGCTCGCCGACTTCCGTGGCCGGCGTTCCGTCCTGCTGGTCTTCTACCCGCTGGCCTTCACCGGCATCTGCCAGGGCGAGCTGTGCGAGGTGCGGGACAACCTCGACGAGTACGTCAGCGACGACGTCCAGGTACTCACCGTCAGCGTCGACTCGGTGTACGCCCACAAGATCTGGGCGGACCGCGAGGGCTTCCAGTTCCCGCTGCTGTCGGACTTCTGGCCGCACGGTGCCGTCGCCCAGGCGTACGGCGTCTTCAACGAGGTCGCCGGCATCGCCAACCGGGGCACCTTCGTCATCGACAAGAACGGCGTGGTCCGGTTCGCCGAGATGAACATGCCGGGCGAACCGCGTGACCAGCACGGGTGGCGCAAGGCCCTGGCCGAGGCCGGCGCCTGACCCGTCCCGAACGGTGGTAACCGTCCGGTAGGGCCGGTGGGCGGCAGGGTAGGCTTGCCAACCGCCGGCTCGCCGTACGGCGTTCCGGGCGCGTAGCTCAGCGGGAGAGCACTCGCCTTACAAGCGAGGGGTCGCAGGTTCGAAACCTGCCGCGCCCACCAGATCGAACGACGGCCCGGAGATCAGTTCTCCGGGCCGTCTCCGCATCGTTCTCCGGGCCGTCTCCGCATCGGCGGTCGTGGCGGTGACGTCGCCGTGGGATACGTCGAGGTCGCCGACGTGCGGTTCGGGTGCGAAAATACGCGTCGGCGGCGACCTCCTTGGTTCCTACTTCGGCGCCTTTCGAGCTGAACCGTTTGCGCTATCGCAGATCCTCGGCACGGAGCGCCGGAGGCCGGGGCCGCTCACCGCGATCCGTGGACGCTCTCAGCTCGAAAGGGCCCGACGTGCTGTCGGCCAGTCCCCGGGTGCCCACCGGGTGCCGGCCGGGTGCCGGCCGAGCGCCCGCCCGGGGGCGGTCACGGGAGCGTCACTCGTCGATCGCGTGATGACGGGGTGTCGACTCCGGCAAACGGAGCCGAGCCGGACGGGTGCCGCGTACCGTCGTCGTCGGGTCGGTGCCGACGCGGACGGGGAGGGGCGCGAGTGGGCTACGCCGAGGTCGCCGACGTGCGGTTCTGGTACGAGACACACGGCTCCGGTCGGCCGCTGGTGCTCCTGCACGGCGGCTTCGGCGCGGTCGAGACCTTCGCCGCGATCCGGCCCGCGCTGGCGCAGCGCCGCCAGGTGATCAGTGTCGACCTGCCGGGTCACGGACGCACAGCCGACGTCGACCGTCCGATGCGGTACGAGTCGATGGCCGACGACGTGGCCGCGTTCATCGGTCACCTGGGCCGGGGTCCGGTCGACGTGCTGGGCTTCTCCCTCGGAGGCGGGGTCGGCCTGCGGCTGGCGGTCCAGCACCGGCACCTGCTCCGCCGACTGGTGGTGGTCTCCGCGCCGTGCCGACGTCAGGGCTGGTTCCCCGAGGTGCTCGCCGGGATGCCGGAGCCCGACGAGGCGGCCGGCGAGCGGATGACGGGCATCCCGGCGTACGAGCTCTATCGACAGGTCGCGCCCCGCCCCGACGACTGGCCGAAGCTCTGGGCCAGGACCGGCGAGCTGCTGCGCCGCGAGTACGACTGGTCGGCGGAGGTGGCCGCGCTGACCACCCCCACCCTGCTGGTCTTCGCCGACGCCGACTCGATCCGTCCCGCGCACATGGTCGAGTTCTTCGGCCTGCTCGGCGGCGGACACCGGGACGCCGGTTGGGACGGTGCCGACCGGCCGGACGCCCGCCTGGCGGTCCTGCCCGGGCTCACCCACTACGACATCGTGGACTCGCCCGCCCTGCCGGCGGTGGTCCTCCCCTTCCTCACCCACACCCTGAACACCCCTGTCTGAGTACGCCGGCCTGACCGCGCCGCGGGCACCGTGCCGGCCCATCCGGCACGTCCTTCACCGGGTGTAGTGCAGCATGATCACGCCCGCGCCGATGGAGGTGGCGTCGACCAGGCTGAAGTGCTGCAGGTCGAACGAGCGGTCGGCGAGCGGGATGCCGCTGCCGACGACGATCGGATTGACCTTGACCACCAGTTCGTCCACCTCCGGCAGCAGTTGGCCGGCGAGCTGGCCGCCGCCGCAGAGCCAGATGTCGCCGCCGGACCGTTGCTTGAGGTCGCGGACGAAGGCGACCGGGTCACCGGAGACGATCTCCACCGCCGGGTCGTCGGACGGCGCCAGCGAGCGGGCGAAGACGTACTGCTTCAGGTGGGCGTACGGGCTGGCGATGCCGAGCTTCAGTGCCGGCTCGTACGTGGCCCGGCCCATCAGGACGGTGTCGAACCGGCCCTGCGGACGGTCGATGCCGAGCTGCGGGTGAGCGAAGCTCGGCACCGCCTCCAACTACTTCCGCTCCCGGGACGCCCTGCTCGGCGCACTCGGCGAGCGGATCTTCGAGCGGTTCGCCCCCGACGAGACGGTGCTGGCCGGACTGGCCGCCCGGGAACCCTCCACGGCCCTGCTCACGACCTGCTCACCCCCTCGATCGACGCCGGGTTCGACCCCGACGACGTGGTCGTCGCCCTGGTGTCCCGGTTGACCGCCGAGCCCTCCTGACCGCCGACCGCCACCGGACGCCCGGGTACGCGAGGACTGTTCGTCGGCGCAGCGGGAAGACGTCGATGCGGACGCACCTGGGGAGGAGCGACGGATGACGCGTGCCGGACTGACCATCGGTGTGCTCGGCTCGTACGGTGGGCGCAACCTCGGTGACGAGGCCATCCTCACCGGCCTGCTGGCCGACCTGCGCGAACAGGAGCCGAACGCCCGGATCATCGTCTTCTCACGGAACCCGGCGCACACCGCGTTGGCGCATCCGGATGTCGAGGCGGTGCCGTGGGAGGGGGTCAGCCGGACCGACTCCGCCCTCGTGCTCTCCCAGCTCGACCTGCTGATCCTGGGCGGCGGCGGCATCCTCTACGACAAGGAGGCCCGCCGCTACCTCCGCGTGGTGCGGGTCGCCCAGGAACGCGGCCTGCCACTGCTGACGTACGCGGTGGGGGTGGGCCCGCTCAGCGAGATGGTGGACACCGGCATGGTCCGGGAGACGCTGGCCGGCGCCACCCAGGTCACCGTCCGCGACCAGGAGTCGCGGATGGTGCTGGAGGAGGCCGGCCTGCTCAACCCGATCACGGTCACCGCCGACCCGGCGTTCCTGCTGGAACCGGAGGACTTCCCGGCGGCACTGCTGCGCGAGGAGGGCGTGCCGGCGGGCAAGCGGCTGGTCGGGATGAGCGTACGGGAGCCCGGCCGCGCCGCCGAACGGCTCGACGTCGACGGGTACCACCGGCTGCTGGCCCAGATCGGCGACTTCCTGGTGCACCGGATCGACGCGCACGTGCTCTTCGTCCCGATGGAGCGCGACGACATCCGGCACTCGCACGGCGTGCTCTCGCACATGACCGCCGCCGAACGTGGACGCATCCTGCACGGCACCTACTCGCCGCAACAGGTCCTCGGGCTGATGCGCCACTTCGACCTCGCCGTCGGCATGCGACTGCACTTCCTGATCTTCGCCGCGATGATGGGTACGCCGTTCCTGCCCCTGCCGTACGCCGGAAAGGTCTTCGACCTGGCCCAGCGACTCGGGGTGCCGGCGCTGCGCGGCGTGGAGCGGGAGGTGGAGGGACCGCTGCTGGCCGAGGTCGACCAGCTCTGGGACGAACGTGACCAGCGGCGGGAGACCACCGCGCAGCGGGTCGCCCAGGTCTGTGAGGAGGCCCGGGGCACCTCGCGGGTCACCCGGGCGGTGCTGGAGAGCCTGCGCGCCCGGTCCCTGGTCGAGGTCGGCGCCTGACCGTCCGGTGGGCGGGCCGCGTCGTGTGCCGGGTGGGTCAGACGGCCGGGCCTCGCCAGCAGTAGCGCCACTGCTGACTCTTGGCGTCGACCGACTCCAGTTCGTAGATGTCCGCTCCGGCCAGGCCGGCCGAGCCCAGGTGGTGGTGGGTCAGCGGGGGACGGCCGTTGGGGTCCAGCTCGACGGTGACCTGCTGTCCGTCCGCCTCGCCACCTACGAGCGGGATCTCAACCGAGGATGCCATGCGCCCATCCTGCCCCGCCCGCCGTCGCCGCGCAGCGGATAGCCGCCCGCGCAGCGGACAGCCCGGGGCGTGCGGGACAGTCGGCGGGTCGGAACGGGACTAATCTCCCCTCATGGCGGAGATCGCGATAGACCCGACGCTCGGTCCGGTCGTCAACCGGGTGGCCGGCGAACGGGACGTCCTCGAATCGTTCCTCGACTTCCACCGGGCGGTGCTGCTGCGCAAGCTGCGGGGCCTCTCCGACCCCGACGCGGCCCGTCGGCTGCTGCCCTCGGCCACCACGATCGCCGGGCTGGTCAGACACCTCACCGAGATCGAACGCAACTGGTTCCACATCCTGCTCGACCCGGCGCCGGGCGAGGTGTTCCCCACATCGGAGGAGGCGGCGCTGGCCAGCTTCACCCTGGACGAGGACGACACGGTGGAGAGCCTGGCCGCCGACTACGAGCGGACCTGTGACCGGTCGCGGGAGATCGCCGCCCGCTTCGACCTGGACCACGTGGTGCCGCAACCGCAGCTCGGTGAGGTGTCGCTGCGCTGGATCCTGGTGCACATGATCGAGGAGACCGCCCGGCACGTCGGGCACGCCGACATCCTCCGGGAACTCACCGACGGCACCACCGGCGCACTCTGACCGGCGTTCTCATACCGGCGTTCTCGAACGGGCGCACGTTGACGGGCGCACGTTGACCGGCGCACGTTGACGAGCGCCGAGGGGCGGTCGTCAGGGGAGGGGAAGCAGCCCCGGCGGGTACTCCATGCCGTCGTGGGTGCAGGCGGCGGCGGCCACCCCGGCCGCGTACCCGGCGGCCTCTGACCAGGTCGCGCCGCGTGAGCGGGCCGCGACGACCCCGGCGGCGAAGGCGTCCCCGGCACCGTTGGTGTCGACCACCGGGCCGGGCGGCACGGCAGCGGGCACCCGGTGCACGCGGCCGCCGAGGTGCAGCTCCGCGCCGTCCGCGCCCCGCGTCACCAGCACCGGGCCCGGCGCGAACGTGGCGGCTGCCCCCGCCGCCCGGTCGCCCAGCGCCGCGCCGCTGACCAGGACCAGCTCGGCGATCTCGGCGAAGGGCCGGTGATAGGGGTTGCGCCCGTCCCAGTCGTGCAGGTCGGTGGAGCTGCTCACCCCCTCGGCGAGTACGTCGGCGAGGTCGGGCAGCAGGTCCCGGACCCAACCCATGATCGACAGGTGGACGTGGGTGGCGTCCTCGACCAGTGCCGCCACCCGCTCGGTCGGGAAGGGCGCGGGACCGTCCGAGTCGCGGGGGTCGTACAGCGCCATCCGGCGTCCGGCGGGGTCGACCAGGTTCACCGAGCGGCGGGTGCCGGCGGGGTCCTCGGCCAGCGTGGCGTGTACGCCGGTCCGGGCCAGCGCGGCGCGCACCACGTCCCCGGCCGGGTCGGCACCGATCGTGTCGATCACCGCCACCCGCAGCCCGAGCGCGTGGGCGGCGAGCAGCACCCCGGCACCCGTGTTGCCGATCCGCAGGTCGATCGGGTCGACGGTGACCGAGTCGACCACCGGCAGCGGCAATCCGGGCACCCGCACCCGTATGTCGACACCGAGTCCACCGATCACCAGAAGGTCGTACATGGCGTCGACGGTAGACGTCGGGTGGCGCCTAAGCTGTCCCGGTTGTTAGCAGGGGGCCCTTGCTCTACCGGAGGCGTTAGCAGGGGACCCCTCCTTACTCGGCGAGGGGGCGTGCGTGCTGGTCGTGCACGGGGTGTGGCTGCCCGGTCGCGGCTTCGCCGTCTGGGCGGAGGACAGCACCCGAGAGCCGGAGGCGCCGCGCCGACCGGGGCGGGCACCCCGCGACCGGCCGCACCCGTTCGCCGCCGACCACGCCGCGTTGACCACCGTCCTGGGCGAGGCCGCCGAGCCGGCCGACCTCGGCACGGTGCTGTTGAGCCTGCCCACCCGGGGCGGCTCGCCGATGGACTCGCCGGAACTGGTCCGGACCACCGTCGTGGCACCGCCCCGGGGCCGGGTCGCCCTGGCCGGATGGCGGGTGCCGGTCCTCGCGTACGGCCCGGACGCCACGCTGGCGCTGCTGCGCGGCATCGACCGCGTGTCCGCCGTACCGGGTGCCGCCCTGCGACACCTGGCCGAGGTGGCCGCCTTCGCCGTCGACCTGGCCGGTCGGGGCCGGGTCCTGCCCGGCCTCGCCGCCCCGACGTCCGCCGCCCCGCAGGCCCTCCACCCGAACAGCCAGGCCCACCGGATGCCGCACCAGCACCGGCAAGCCCACCAGCCCGACCAGCCCTACCAGGCCCACCAGCCCCAGCAGACCCGACGACGGTCCACCGCCCGGACCGGGTCGACGGCGGTCGGTGGCGGGCGACCGGAGGACGGCGTACCCGCGCGTGCGGTGTGGCGTCCGCTGCTGACCGGTACCGACGCGGCCTGGGCGCGGTCGTTGGCGTTGGCGCTGCCACCGGTCGCCCGCGCGGTGGTCGAGGCGGACCTGCCGGCCCTTCCGGCGCCCGGCAGCGCCGTCCGTCGCCCCGCACGTCGGCCGGGCGGATCGGCGCGCACCACCCGGCGTGGAAGTGAAGAGGGGTCCCCTGCTCTACCGGAGGCGTTATCAGGGGGCCCTTCCTTACATCCGGCCTTACATCCGGGTGGGGTGGTGGGGGACGCGCTGGATGTGCTGACCGACGCGGCGGTGCGCGCGGCCCTGCCGGAGACCGCACTGGCCCGAGGCGTACGCCCCGGCGTGGCGGTGGCGTCCTGGCTCGGCGCGCTGACCGGGCCGCACCGCGAGTTCACGGCCGACGCGGCGGCGGTGGACGTCCTCCGCTCCGAGCTGGACGCCTGGCAGCGGGACGCGGCGGGCGGGGCGGTACGGGCGAGTTTCCGGCTGGTGGAGCCGTTCACCGAGGAGGTGTCCGGCCCGGTGACGGTGGTGCCGCTCGACCTGGACGCGGCGGTGGCGGATCCGGGCCGGTGGCGGGTGGAGTTCGGGTTGCGCGCGGCCGACGAGTCGGGTCTGCACGTCGACGCCGGTCAGGTGTGGCGCGGCGAGGGCGGCGCCGTCGCCGGGGCGCATCCGCAGGAGACGATGCTGGCCGAGCTAGGCCGGGCCAGCCGCCTCTGGCCGGAGCTGGACGCGGCGTTGCGGACCGCCACCCCGGAGGCGCTGGAACTGGACGCCGACGGGGCGCACCGGTTCCTGCGCGAGGGCGCGCCGATGCTGCACGCCGCCGGTTTCACGGTGCTGCTGCCGTCCTGGTGGCAGCGTCCGGCGTCGCGGCTGGGCGCCCGCCTGCGGGCCGGGTCGCGGGCCGCGCCCGGCACGGTCAGCGGCCCGACCGACCGGGTCGGGTTGGACGCCCTGGTGGACTACCGCTGGGAGGTGGCGCTCGGGGACCAGCCGCTGACCGAGGAGGAGCTGGCCCGGCTGGCCGAGGTGAAGACGCCGCTGGTGCGGTTGCGCGGCCAGTGGGTCGAGCTGGATCCGAAGCGGCTCGCCGCCGGTCTGCGCCTGTTGCGGTCCACCGGCGAACTGACCGTCGCCGACCTGCTGCGGCTGGGGCTCGCCGACGGTACGCAACCGGACGCCCTGCCGGTGCTGGAGGTGACCGCCGACGGGGCGTTGGGTGACCTGCTCGCCGGGTCAGTGGAGCGTCGGCTCACGCCACTGGACCCGCCGCCGTCGTTCCACGGCACGCTGCGGCCGTACCAGCGGCGGGGGTTGGCCTGGCTGGCGTTCCTCCAGTCGCTCGGGCTGGGCGGGGTGCTCGCCGACGACATGGGGCTGGGTAAGACGGTGCAGTTGCTGGCGCTGCTGGCCGGTGATCCGGCCGGGGCCGGGCCGACGCTGCTGGTCTGTCCGATGTCGCTGGTCGGCAACTGGCAGCGGGAGGCCGCCCGGTTCGCCCCGGAGCTGCGCGTCCACGTGCACCACGGCGCGCAGCGGGCCCGGGGCGACGACGTCGGTGCCGCCGCACAGGAGGCCGACCTGGTGCTCACCACGTACTCGGTGGCGGCGCGGGACGCGGTGGACCTGGCCGGGGTGGACTGGCACCGGGTGGTGCTGGACGAGGCGCAGGCGATCAAGAACGCCGCCACCCGGCAGGCCGAGGCGGTGCGGTTGCTGCCCGCCCGGCACCGGCTGGCGGTCACCGGTACGCCGGTGGAGAACCGGCTGGCCGACCTCTGGTCCATCATGCAGTTCGCCAATCCGGGGCTGCTCGGCCCGGCCGCGTCCTTCCGGAAGCGGTTCGCCGAGCCGATCGAGCGGCACGGCGACGCCGACACCGCCGAGCGGCTGCGCCGGATCACCGGCCCGTTCGTGTTGCGCCGACTCAAGACCGACGCCTCGATCATCTCGGACCTGCCGGAGAAGCTGGAGATGGAGGTCGTCTGCAACCTCACCGCCGAGCAGGCGGCGCTCTATCGGGTGGTGGTCGACGACATGCTGGCCCGGATCGAGTCCTCCGAGGGCATCGAGCGGCGGGGGCTGGTGCTGGCCACGATGACCCGGCTCAAGCAGGTCTGCAACCATCCGGCGCAGTTGCTGCGCGACGGTTCCCCGTTGGACGGACGCTCCGGCAAGCTGGCCCGGTTGACGGAGATCCTCGACGAGGTCCTGGCGGCGGGGGAGAAGGCGCTGCTGTTCACCCAGTACGCCGAGTTCGGCGGGATGCTGCGCGGCCACCTGGCGGCCCGGTTCGGCCGGGAGGTGCTGTTCCTGCACGGCGGGGTCGGCAAGGCCGACCGGGACGAGATGGTGGCCCGCTTCCAGTCCGACGACGGGCCCGCGCTGTTCGTGCTCTCCCTCAAGGCCGGTGGGACGGGACTGACGCTGACCGCCGCCAACCACGTGGTGCACGTCGACCGGTGGTGGAATCCGGCGGTGGAGGACCAGGCCACCGACCGGGCGTTCCGGATCGGGCAGCGCCGCCGGGTCCAGGTCCGCAAGTTCGTCTGCGCCGGCACGGTGGAGGAGAAGGTCGCCGCGCTGATCGCCGAGAAGCGCGGCCTGGCCGCGTCGGTCGTCGGCACCGGCGAGCAGTGGATCACCGAGCTCTCCACCAACCAGTTGCGGGAGCTGTTCGCGCTGGAGGCCGGGGCGGTGGCCGAGTGACCGAGGGCCGGTTCGCCGAGTACGGTCCGCCGCGCCGGGTCGACGGCGGACTGCGTGCCCGCAGCACCCGGGGTGCCATCGGGGTGTCCTGGTGGTCGCGGCGGTTCGTGGAGGTGCTGGAGTCGTTCGCGCTCGGCACCCGGCTGACCCGGGGCCGGGCGTACGCGCGCGCCGGCCAGGTGGTACGCCTCGACGTCCACCCCGGACGCGTGGACGCGGTGGTGCAGGGTTCACGACCCCGGCCGTACCAGGTCCGGGTCGCGTTGCCACCGTTCCCGGCCGACCTCTGGACCCGGATCGAGACGGAGTTGGCCGCCCAGGCGTTCTTCAGCGCCCGGCTGCTCGCCGGTGACCTGCCGGCCGAGTTGGAGGAACTGCTCGCCACGCTCGGCGCACCGCTGTTCCCCGCCACGGTGACCGACCTCGAGCAGCACTGCTCCTGCCCGGACGCGGCGGTGCCCTGCAAACACCTCGCGGCCACGTTCTATCTGCTGGCCGAGGCGTTCGACGCGGACCCGTTCGCCCTGCTGCACTGGCGGGGCCGCAGCCGGTCCGACCTGCTCGCCCGACTACGCGAGCTGCGCGGCACCCCGAACGGGCGGGAGCTGCGCAGTCCACCGAGCGGGCGCGAGCTGCGCGGCACCCCGAACGTCCACGTCGGTGATCCGCCCGTGGCGACCGGCGCCGCCCCACGAGCAGGCGACCCGACAGCACCCGGCCCGTCGTCGCCGGACGGTGCTGCCGACCGGTCGTCCGGCGGCGACGTGGCTCTTCCGGCGGCCGGTGCGGCACGTGTCCTCACCGACCTGCCGGCCCCGCCGCTCGCCGAGACGGTCGACCGTTTCTGGTTGCCACCGGTGCCGCTGCCGGACCGCCCACCGAGCCTGGCGAGCCGCCCCGACCTGCTGTTGCGGCAGCTCGGCGCACCCGCACCGGCGATCGGTGGACCGGGTCTGGCCGAGCGTCTGCGCCAGGCGTACCGGCAGCTCGGCGAGTGAGCGGACCGGTGGTCAGACCCAGCGGTGCCGGTACCGCCACATCAGGGCGGTGTTGACGACCAGCAGGACGGCGTACACCGCCCCGGCCAGCCGGCCGGCGAGTACGGTCGTGGCCGGCAGGGCCGCCCACAACACGATGGTCATCAACAGCAGCATCCGGCCGCGTCGCATCCGGGATCGGTTGTCGAGCCGGGCGAAGAACGCCGGATCGCTCTCCCGGAGATTGCGGGTGATCTGCTCGAAACGGCGCTGGTCCTCTTTGCTGAGCATGTGCCTTCCCCTCACGCGTTCAGCAACGGCGCGGCGGATTACCCCTGCGGCGACGGCTCACGCTCTCCTGCTGGTCCTACTTTGGCCGGTCGCCCGTCCGCACCGACCGGGAGCGCGGCCGGACAGCGCCGCCAGCGCGGCCGGAGAGCGCCAGCAGCAGGGCCGGACGGCGGCGGGAGCGCGACCGGACGCCTGAGCACTGCCTTACGCACGCCTTAAATCTGCCTGTGGGGTCGAACCGGTCCGCCGTCGACCGGGCGGGTGGGATTGTCACCTACGGTAGGCGGCTCGTGTCGTCCGTGCTGCTCGCGTGGTGTGTACCCGGGTGATCGGTGCGGTAGGCGACCTCCGCTCGCGTTGAGCGTTGCCTTAAGTCGCCCCGGGCGGGCGGGACGGCCCGTCTTGTCGGGTCAGATGCCGCTGACTACCTTGCCGGGGCAACCCCCTCCGGCAGCAGTCGTCGCACCTCACCACCCCCGCTCGGCCGTGAGCGCGACGCTGGGTAGAAACGGGAACGGTGTATGGCCGACCAGCATGTGCCACCCCGCCGCGACGAGCGCGGACAGGACCCCCGTCCGTACCCCCGATCCCGGCAGCCCCACCCGCACCCTCGACCACACCCACACCAGGCCACCCCGCACCCGCACCCGCCCAACCCACACCAGGCCACCCCGTACCCCCGACCTCAGCCGCACCCGGTCGAGCCCTACCCGCACGACGGCCGCCCGCAGTGGATCGGGCCGGACGGGCACGGGGTACCGCCGATGCCGGTGGGCGGACCGCCCGATCTGGACGGTGACGACGACGGCGGTCGCCGCGTCGGTCGCCGTCGGGCGCTGGCGGCGCTGGGCGGTACCGCCGCCGTGGTCGCCGGTGGCGCGGCCCTGGCGATGACGCCGCAGGTGCGTGGCCTCTTCGGCGGCGGCGCAGCGGTGGCCGGCGACGCCACCGGGACCACCACGACCGACGGTACGCCGGCACGTCCCAGCGGGCAGCGGCCGAGTACGGTCCGCACCTACACCGAGCAGAACGAGAGCTACATGGGCTCCCGCGCCGGTGAGGTGCTCAAGAAGAACGCCCCCAAGGGTGGTCGGGTCCACTCCGGCCCGGCGCAGGCCGCGGCGGAGACCAAGGTGACCGTCAAGACGGTGCTCAGCAAGGACCCGGCGGTGCACCTGGCCCGCCGGCTGACCTTCGGACCGACCGCCGCCGTGCTCGCCGAGATAAAGCAGCGCGGCATCGACGGCTGGGTGCGCTGGCAGTTGGAGCCGGAGAAGATCGCCCCGACCCGGGCGGAACTCAAGCTCGCCGAACTGCCCACCCTGAACCTCTCCGTCAAGGAACTGCGCGAGCAGCGGGACCAGCTCAACGAGCGGGGCGCCCAACCGGAGCGGGAGATGGTGGACGCCACCGTCGCCCGGCAGATCTGGTCGGACCGCCAGCTCTTCGAGGTGATGGTCGACTTCTGGAACGACTTCCTGCACGTCGCGGCCGAGTTCGACGGCGGCGAGGTGTACCGCAACTCGTTCGACCGGGACGTGGTCCGCAAGCACGCGCTGGGCAGCTACCCGCAGATGCTGCTGGCCGCCAACCGGCACCCGGCCCTGCTGCTCTATCTCAACCAGGTGGACTCCCGGGCGGACGCGGTCAACGAGAACCTGGCCCGGGAGAACCTGGAGCTGTACTCGGTCGGTGTCGACGGCGGCTACACCGAGGCCGACGTCCGCCAGGCCGCGCTGCTCCAGACCGGCCGGGGCGTCCAGGACGGCGCGTACGTCTTCCGTCCCGACCGCCACTACGTCGGCAAGGTCAAGATCCTCGGTTTCCGGCACGCCAACGACTCGGCGGACCCGAAGCGGGCCGAGGCGGCGATCGACGCGTACCTCACCCACATCGCGTTGCACCCGTCCACCGCGAAGTACGTGGCACAGAACCTGGCCGTCCGGTTCGTCTCGGACACCCCGCCGAAGTCCCTGGTGGACCGGCTGGCCAAGACGTACAGCGCGAACAAGGGCCAGATCAAGCCGGTGCTGATGACGCTCTTCAGCTCCTCGGAGTTCTGGGCGGCGGTGGGGCAGAAGGTGCGCCGCCCACTGGAGTACCTGGTCGCCACCTACCGCACCCTCGGCGTCTCCCCGGACGCGGCACCGCGCCACGACAACGGCGACAACCGCCGCACCCCGTACGCGCGAGGTCTGCGGCAGATCTCCGACAAGCTGCGCGAGCTGGGCCACCACCCGATGGGTCAGCCCACCCCGGACGGCTACCCGGACGTCTACGTGGCCTGGACGTCGGCGGGCACGATGGTCAACGGCTGGAACGAGGCGAACGAACTGCTCGCCGCCAACCGCACCGTGTTCACCTACACCCGGCCGGAGAAGCTGGTGACCGACCCGCCCGCCACCGCCGGGGCGTACGTGGACGCGCTGGCCCGACGGCTGGTCCGGCAGAAGCTGTCCGACCGGGAACGGGCGCTGATCCTCGACGTGGCCGGGGTCTCCGCCGGCACGAGGGTCGACGCGAACTTCGACGGGGCGATCACCGCCGTCGCGCGGGCGATCCTCGCCTCCCCCCAGCACCACCTCCGCTGAGGCCCCGATGGAGGAGCCCGTGTACTCGTACCCCCTGCACCCGGAATGCCCCGACGTGCGGCGACTCGCCGACAACCCGGCCGAGGCCCTGCTGCGGGCCGAGGCCGACGTGGTGGCCGCCGAGAACGCCGCCGAGGCGGACCGCTACCGGCGGCTGGAGGAGTTGGAGGAGGCCCAGCAGGACGGGCGCGGGGTGACCCGGCGGACCTTCGTCGCCGGTGCCGCCGCCACCGCCACCGCCCTGGCCACCGCCCAGTTCGTCACCACCTCGGCGTCCTTCGCGGCCACCAAGACCGGCACGCTGGTGCACGTCTTCCTCTACGGCGGCCTGGACGGGCTCAGCCTGGTCGCGCCGAACGACGATCCGGTGCTCGACCGGGCCCGCCCGGACCTGCTGCTGCCCGACGACTCGTTGGCGCTCGGCCGGGGTTTCAAGCTGACCAGCGCGTTCCGGCCGCTGGAGCCGTGGTTGCGCGCCGGGAAGCTCGGTTTCGTCCCGGGCGTCTCCGACGAGCGCCTGTCCCGCAGCCACTTCCAGGCCGCCGACGCCTGCAACCTCGGCGGACTGCCCGGTGAGACCGGCGGCCGGGGCTGGCTGGACAGCCTGGTCGACGCGCTCGGCAAGGGCACCGCGTTCCGCAGCGTCGGTGTCGGCAGCACGCTGCCCCGGTCGCTGGTCGGCAACAACGGCGCCATCTCGCTCAACAGTGTCGGCTCGTTGCGCCTCGCCGGTGACGAGCGATACCGGGAGGCCACCGAGAAGGCGATCCGGGGCCTGTTCACCGGCATCAACCACCCGGTCGAGGAGGCGGTGCGCTCCGGGCTGGGCGCGCTGTCCACCGCGCGCCGGCTCTCCGCCGAGCCCTACCGGCCGGCCGAGGGGGTGGAGTACCGGGGCGTCGGCTTCGCCTTCCAGCAGCTCGCGCAGCTCATCAAGGGTGGCGCGAACGTCCGGGTGGCCACCGTCGGCATGGGCGGGTACGACACCCACGAGAACCAGGGCACCGGCGAGGGCGGGCAGCTCTATCGGCGGCTCAACGAACTGGCCGCCGCGCTGGCCGCGTTCTTCACCGACCTCGGTGCCGCCGCCGACGACGTGACCGTCATGGTGTCCAGCGAGTTCGGGCGGCGGGTCGCCTCCAACAGCGGCGGCACCGACCACGGCCACGGCGGCGTGGTGACCATCCTGTCCGGCCGCACACTCGCCGGTCCGCTGCTCGGCACCTGGAACGGATTGAACGCCCTCGACTCCGGAGACGTCCCCGAGTACAACAACATGTTCAACGTCTACGGCTCGGTGGCCCAGGGCCGGTTCGGGCTCACCAACGCGGAGGTGGACAAGATCTTCCCCCGGATGAAGTACGCCCCGATGAAGCTGTACGCGTGACCCACCACGCGTACGCCGACCGTCGGTCCGGGTCGCGGACCCACGCCGACGGTCGTCCGCCCGCGCCTGCTCCGCTGCCCGTGGCGGCCCGGCGCGGGCCCGCCGGCCGGCGGTTGCTGACCGGGTTGTTCCTGGTCGGCCTGGTCGCCAGCGTGCTGCCCTGGTGGCTCGACACCCCGGCCGGCTCGCTCACCGACGCCACCGCGACGACCACCGCCGCCGGCCAGATCACCGGCCTGCTCGCCGGTTACCTGCTGCTGGTGCAGGTACTGATGATGAGCCGGTTGCCGGTGCTGGAACGGGTGGTCGGCGGCGAGCGGATCGCGGCGTGGCACCGGGACCTCGGGGTCACCCTGCTGGTCGCGGTGCTCGCGCACACCGCCTTCATCCTGGTCGGCTACGGCGGCCTGACCGGCCGGTCGCCGTGGGACCAGGCCGGGGTGATGCTGCGCGAATACCAGGACATGGTCTCCGCGTTCGCCGCCGCCGGTCTGCTGGTGCTGGTCGGGTTGACCAGCGTCCGGGCGGTACGCCGGGCGTTGCCCTACGAGCTGTGGCACGCCACCCACCTGGCCGGGTACGCGGTCCTGCTGCTCGGCTTCGCGCACCAGTTCAGCAACGGCACCCAGTTGTTCCGTCCCGGCCCGGTCCGCACCGGCTGGATCGTCTGCTACGGACTGGTGGTCGCCGCCCTGGTGTGGGGGCGGCTGGTCGGGCCGCTGACGGTCAACCTGCGGCACCGGCTGCGGGTCGCCGACGTGGTGGCGGAGAGCCCGGACACCGTCTCGATCTATCTGACCGGCGTGCGGCTGGACCGGCTGGCCCTGCTCGGCGGCCAGTTCTTCCGTTGGCGTTTCCTGACCCGGGGCTGCTGGTGGCAGTCGCACCCGTTCTCGGTCTCCGCCGCCGCCAACGGCCGCTGGCTGCGGCTCACCGTCAAGGTGGTCGGCGCGTACACCCGGGACCTGCGCGACCTCGAACCCGGCGTACGGGTCTGGGCGGTGGGACCGTCGGGCACCTTCACCGCCGCGCACCGGGTCCGCGACCGCGCGCTGCTGATCGCCGGTGGCAGCGGCATCACCCCGCTGCGGGCGATGCTGGAGGAGTTGCCGCCCGGCGCGGCGCTGATCTACCGGGCCCGTACCCCGGCCGACGTGCTGCTGCACCGGGAGCTGGACTGGCTGGCGCAGGCCCGGGGCGTACGGATCTGGTATGTCGTCGGCTCCCGGAACGACCCCGGCCCACGCCAGGTGATGTCGCCGGACGGGTTGCGCCGGCTCGTGCCGGACGTGGCCCGACGCGACGTCTACCTCTGCGGCCCGCCGGGCCTGGTCGAGCAGAGCCGACGGCTGCTGCGCCGGATCGGCGTGCCCCGCCGGCAGATCCACGTCGGCACCTTCGAGCTCTAGCAGAGGAGTACCGCCCCGATGCGTCGCGCGCTGTTCGCGATCACCGGCCTGGCCGCCAGCACCACCGCGATGGTGGTGCTCAAGGCCGCCCCGGGCACCGGTCAGGTCGCCCAGGAGCCACCCCCCGGCACGGCACCGACGACGGACGGGCCGACGCCGCCGGTGGACGCCGAGGAGTCGCCGTCGGCGAGCCGCGAACCCCGCGCCACCCGGTCACCGAAACCCGCGCGCAGCACCGAGGCCCCGGCGCGCCGCACGGACTCGTCCGAGGCACCCCGGACCCCCTCGGCCCCCCGCACCACCACCGCCGCGCCCCGGCCCGCCACCCGGACCGTCACCGGCCCGGTGGTCGGCAACGAGTACGGCAACGTGCAGGTGCGCATCACCCTCACCGGCAGCCGCATCACCGACGCGGTCGCGCTGGAACTGCCGGAGCGGACCGCCCAGTCCGAGCAGCGCAGCGACCTCGTCGACAGCCGGTACAGCGGCGTCGCGGGGCTGGTCGTCGCGCGGCAGAGCGCCGACCTGGACACCGTCTCCGGGGCGACCGCGACGAGCCAGTCCTACCGGCAGTCCCTGCAGGCCGCGATCGACCGGGCCCGCTGATGGCGGCCGGCACCGCGACCCGCCCCGGCCTGCGCCGGGTCGAACACGTCATGGGTACGCCGATCAGCCTGGACATCGCCGACGACCTGCCCGCCGCCGAGCTGACCCACCTCGCCGACGAGGTGTTCGGCTGGCTGCGCGAGGTGGACGCGCGATTCAGCACGTACCTCCCGGACAGCGAGGTGTGCCGCTTCGACCGGGGTGAGCTGCTGCTCTCCGAGGCGTCGGCGGACCTGCGCCGGGTGCTGGAACGCTGCGCCGACCTGTGGGGCGACACCGACGGGTTCTTCGACGCGTACGCCACCGGCGGGCTCGACCCGTCCGGGTACGTCAAGGGCTGGGCCGCCCAGGTGGCCTCGGACCGGCTGCTCGCCGCCGGTGCCGTCAACCACTGCGTGAACGCCGGTGGGGACGTGCGGGTACGCGGCCACTCGTCGACCGGACGACCGTGGCGGATCGGGGTGCGGCATCCGTGGGACCCGTCGGCGGTCTGCCTGGTGCTGACCGGCACCGACCTGGCGGTGGCCACCTCGGGGGTCTACGAGCGCGGCCACCACGTGCGTGACCCCCGGCGGGGCGCACCGGCGAAGGGCCTGCGGTCGGTGACCGTGGTCGGACACGACCTGGGGCTGGCCGACGCGTACTCGACTGCCGCCCTGGCCATGGGCGTGACCGGCATCGGCTGGGTGGACCGGCTGCCGGGGCACCGGCACGCGGTGGTCACCGAGGACGCCCGCTGCCTGCGCTCCACCGACCTGCCGCTGGCCGACTGACCGGTGCGGCAGACGATCAGGGCCAGCGGGCCGGCCGGTGCAGGATCGCCGGTCGGGAGCCGAGCGGCCGGGGCCGTCCGGGGCGTGAACCCGGTGGTCGGGTGGCCGCCCAGCGTCGTCCGGGCCGGTGCCGGCGAGGCGGTTCGGCCCCGCCCTGGTGCTGCTCCGTGTGGTCGGTGGACATCGGATCCCCGCTCCCGGCGCGGGCGCGCCGTCGTGGTGCTCAACGAGCACCGCCCGTCGGGCGTCGCTGTCGGGTACCGCACGGACTCCCCGGCCCGGCTCAGCGACCGCGTCGGAGCCGCAAGCGGTCGGCTCTGCGACCGCCGCGGAGCCGCAGCGGTGGCTCAGCGACCGCGTCGGGGCAGCGGCAGGTGGCCGGGGACCAGCGCGGGGGTCAGTGTGACGCCGCTGGCCCGCAACTCGGCGACCAGGGTGTTCTGCACCAGGTACGAGTCGGGGAGCTGCCAGCGGGCCTGCTCCGGCGCGACCGCCCAGCGCACCGGCCCCTCGGGCAGCCGGGTGGGCGGTGCCGGCACCCACGAGCCGGGACCGTGCCGCACCACGTGGAAGCAGTGCTCCAGCTCGGGGCGGAGCGGGTCACCGGGGCGGACCAGGAACATCCAGCGACCGGTCGGGGTGACCAGCACCGGTCCGCGTACGCCGGGGCCGACCGGGTGCGACCGGATCGCGTCGAGCATCCGTCGGCCCAGGTGGGCGGCGACCTCCAGCACGTCGAACGCGCGGCCGGTGGGCAGCAGGATGCCGTGCGGGCGGGACCGCCACCAGGTGGCCACCCGGGCCGGGTCGGCGCTGGCCGCGTGCTCCCAGTCCTCCAGCGCGGGGTGGCAGCCGACCGTCGGGCACCCGGCCCGGCCGCAGACGAAGCGGCTGCGCGCGAGGCAGGCGCCGGGGGTCACCTCCCAGCCGTGCAGCGCGTACCGCACCGCGACGCGGCGCAGCCGCACCCGCTCCAACGGCGACAGACGTGCCACGCTCGGTGCGACATTCCCCCACATTGGTGCCATCTCCCCTCGCCGGAACCGACCGGCACCAGCACATACGTCGAACAGCGTCACTGCCGTGGCCTGCGATCGTTTCTTTGACAAAGTGGCCTATGCAACTTGCACGAAAGTACGAGGATCGGCCGTACGGCTGACGCACAAGCAGTGCGACCAGCGGAAACCTGACGTACGGACGGATGGCCGCACCTGCGGATCAGCCCCCGGCTCCTGGCCAGGGCTCCAGCAGCAAGGGGAGGACCGGGGACATGGACGAACTGCCCATCGGGCGGCGGGTGGCCTACTGGCGCGGGCGACGCAAGATGTCGCAACAGGTCTTCGCCGACCGACTGGGTAAGTCCAAGAGCTGGGTCGACAAGATCGAGCGCGGCGTACGGCGGCTGGACAAGTTCTCGGTGCTCTACGAGATCGCCGACATCCTCCAGATCGACGTGCAGCTGCTGCTCGGCAAGGACCCGGAGCGGCGCACCGACACCATGAACTGCATCGACCAGGTCGAGGTCGAGGAGATCCGGGCCGCCCTGGAGCGGTACGACTCGATCAGCGCCTACTTCGACGCGAAGCCGGAACCGCCGCCACTGGTCGACATGGGCAAGGCCGTCACCCACGCCTGGCTCACCTACCAGTACGGCCGGTACGGCATGCTGACCCGGGCCCTGCCGAAGCTGCTGCGCGACGCCCAGGCGGCCGACGCCGCGTACGGCGGTGAACAGGCCCGACGCGCCGCGAACCTGCTCGGGCAGGTCTACCAGATCGCCTCCTCGGTGCTGCGCAAGCTGGGGGAGTGCGACCTGTCCTGGCTGGCCGCCGACCGCTCCATCGCGGTCGCCCAGCGCGCCGACGACCAACTGCTCGCCGGGATCGCCACCACCCGGGTCTGCAACGCCCTGCTCGCCATGGGACGCCCCCGCTCCGCGCTGGAACTGAACGTCCGCATCGCCGACCGGATCGCACCGGGCGGCGGCAACGACAGCAGAGCCGACCGACTCTCGGTCTACGGGATGCTGCTGTTGCAGGGCGCGATGGCCGCCGCGCGTACCGGCGACACCTCCACCGTCGCGGACCTGCTCGACGGTGCCCGCGACGCCGCCCGCGAACTCGGCAGTGACCAGAACCACTACTGGACGTCGTTCGGGCCGACCAACGTCGAACTGCACCGCGCGGCGGCCGCCGTCGAACTGGGCGACGGCGGGCGGGCCGTGGAGATCCACCGCACCCGGATCGTCAACCTGCCGTTCGACGCCATGCTGCCCGAACGTCGCGCCCACCACCTGCTCGACCAGGCCCGCGCCTACTCCCAGATCGGCGACATGGCCAACGCCGGGGAGATGCTGCTGCGCGGCGACCGGCTGGCGCCGTCGGAGATCCGCTGCCGCCCGATCGCCCACGAGGTCATGTCCGAGGTCCTGCGTCGCACACGGGGTGCGCCGCCTTCTCCGATCGCGGAGTTGGCTGAGCACATGGGAGTAGGAGTATGAACTCGGAGCCGGCATGACCGGTTCGCACCGCCACGACGGGCACCAAGAGGTGCTCTACATCATCGCCTGCGGTTCGCCGTTGGCCCGAGACGTGGGCCGGCTCGTCGAGCTGGCCCAACAGGACGGCTGGGACGTCTGCGTGATCACCACGCCGGACGGCGCCAAGTTCGTCGACCGCACCGCGCTGGCCCGCACCACCGGCCACCCGGTGCGTACGCACTACAAGAACCCGGGGGACCCGGACGTCCTGCCGTCGGCCGACGCCATCATCGTCTGCCCGGCCACCGTCAACACGGTGAACAAATGGGTGGCCGGCATCGCCGACACCCTCGCCCTCGGGTTGCTGGTGGAGGCGCAGGGACGGGGCGTACCGCTGGTCGCCGTGCCGTACACCAACGCGGCGATGGCCGCCCATCCGGCCTTCCAGACCGGGATCGCCCGACTGGCGGAGTGGGGGGTGACCGTGCTCTTCGGCGACGACGTCTTCCCCCTGCACCCGCCCGGGACCGGAGAACGCCACCAGCACGCCTTCCCCTGGGCCCTGCCGCTGACCGCCCTGCGCGACCAGCTCTGCCGGACCGGGTGACGTGAAAGGAAGGGCACCTTATTAACGCCTCCGGTAGTACAGGGGTCCCCTGCAATCACCCCGACACCGGATGCCGCAATCCGCAGCCCGGGCCGTGGCCACCGCCACGGCCCGGGTGACGTCCCGGAGTGGCACCGACGCCGGTAAGCTGGCGCGCCGTGAGCACAACCGCAGCCGTGCCGACCGTCGCCGACGTCGTGGCCGAGCTGGAGCGGCGCTATCCGCCCACCTGGGCCGAGGAGTGGGACAAGGTCGGGCTGGTGCTCGGCGAGCCCGGTGCCCCGGTCCGCCGGATCCTCTGCGTCGTCGACGTGGTCCCCGAGACCGTCGCCGAGGCGCTCGCCGCCCACGCCGACATGATCATCGCGCACCACCCGCTGCTGCTGCGGGGCGTCTCGTCGGTGGCGCCGACGACGTACAAGGGTCGCATCATCCACCAACTGATCAAGGCCGACGTCGCGCTCTACGTCGCCCACACCAACGCCGACGTCGCCGTACCCGGGGTCTCCGACGCCCTCGCCGCCCGGCTCGGCCTGACCGACCTGCGTCCGCTGAAACCGTCCCGGCCGGGCACGCCCGCCGCCGGTGAGGGCCGGGGCGCCGGGCGCGTCGGCGAGCTGCCGCAGCCACTGACCCTGGCCGAGCTGGCCCGGCACGCCGCCGCCGTGCTGCCCACCACCGCCATCGGCGTACGCGCCGCGGGCGATCCGGACCGCATGGTGCGTACGCTGGCAGTCTGCGGCGGTGCGGGGGACAGTTTCCTGGCCGACGCGACCGCCGCCGGGGTGGACGCGTACCTCACCGCAGACCTGCGTCACCACCCGACCGGCGAACACCTCGCCACCGGTGGACCGGCGCTGCTCGACGCCACCCACTGGGCCACCGAACGGCCCTGGCTCGACGATGTGGCCACCGGGTTGCGCGCCACGCTGCCGGGCGTCGAGACCCTGGTGTCCGACCTGGACACCGACCCGTGGACCGTGCACGCCGCCTCACCCGCCGCCCCGGAGCGATCCGCAGCGGACGACAAGGAGCCCCGACCGTGAAGGCTGACCCCCAGGTCCAGCGCCGCCTGCTCGACCTCCAGGCGATCGACACCGCTCTCGCCAAGCTCGCCCACCGCCGCCGGGCGCTGCCCGAGCGCGCCGAACTGGAGGCTCTCGCCCGCGAGCTGTCGTCGCTGGAGGACGAGCGGGTCCGCGCCCAGGTGGCCGTGGACGACCTGGACCGGGACATCGCCCGGCTGGAGAAGGACGTCGACCAGGTACGCGCCCGCAAGAAGAAGGACGAGGACCGCCTCGCCGCCGGTGGCGGTCCGGCCCGTGAGCTGGAGGCGCTCCAGCACGAGCTGGTCTCGTTGAACCGCCGGCAGAGCGACCTGGAGGACGCCGAGCTGGAGTTGATGGAGCAGCGGGAGACCGCCCAGTCGACGCTCGACGGGGTGGAGCAGCGGCTGACCGAGGTGCGCGAGCGGCGGGCCGCCACCGAGCAGCGCCGCGACGAGGCCCTGGCCGAGATCGGCCGCGAGGAGGAGTTCAAGCGCTCCGCCCGGCAGCCGCTCGCCGGTGACCTCCCCGGCGACCTGGTGCAGCTCTACGACAAGATCCGTGCCGACACCGGCCTGGGCGCCGCGCTGCTGACCGCCGGCCGCTGCGGCGGGTGCCGCCTGGACCTCTCCGGTGCCGACCTGGCCCGGATCCGCAAGACCGATCCCGACGAGGTGGTCCGCTGCGAGGACTGTCGCCGGATCATGGTCCGCACCAACGAGTCCGGGCTGTAGCCGGTGGCACCGCGTACCGTGCTGGTCGAGGCCGACGGGGGCTCCCGGGGCAACCCCGGCCCGGCCGGCTACGGCGCGGTCGTCCGTGACCAGGCGACCGGCGAGGTGCTGGCCGAACGCAGCGAGTCGATCGGCACCGCCACCAACAACGTCGCCGAGTACCAGGGCATGATCGCCGGCCTGACCGCCGCCGCCGAACTGGGCGCCAGCGAGGTCGAGATCCGGATGGACTCCAAGCTGGTCGTCGAGCAGATGTCCGGCCGCTGGCAGATCAAGCACCCCGGGCTGCGTCCGCTCGCCGCCCAGGCCGCCCAGATCGTCAGCCGATTCGACGCGGTCCGCTTCACCTGGATCCCCCGGGACCGCAACACGCACGCCGACCGGCTGGCCAACGCCGCGATGGACGCCGCCGCCACGTCGGGCACCGCCACACCGGTCGTCACGCCACCGCGTACCGTCGAGTCACCGCGCCGCCTCGGCGGCCCGGAACCGGCCGGCGGCGGCGCGACCCAGGTCGCCGCCCGCGCCGACGAGTCGCCCGGCACCGACCCGAGCAGCGCCCCGGTCTCCTGGGAGCCGCGCCCCAGCTTCACCGCCACCCGGCTGATCCTGGTCCGGCACGGCGAGACCGAGTACACCGAACAGGGCCGCTACTCCGGACGCGGCGACATCCCGCTCTCCGCGAAGGGCAAGGACCAGGTGCGGGCCACCGCCGCCCGGGTCGCCGCGCTCGCCCCCGACACCGCCGCCGTGGTCAGCTCACCGCTGTCCCGGTGTACGGCGACCGCCGAGGCCATCGCCGCCGCCGTCGGCGACATCCCGGTACGCCGCGACGACGAGCTGATCGAGTGCGACTTCGGTGCCTGGGAGGGCCGGACCTTCGCCGAGGTCCGCGAACAGTGGGGCGGCGAACTCGACGCCTGGCTCGCCTCGCCCCGGATCGCCCCACCCGACGGCGAGTCCTTCGACGAGGTCGCCCGACGCTGCACGCGGGTGGTGGAGCGGCTGCTCGCCGCGTACCCCGGTCAGACCGTGGTGGTGGTCTCGCACGTCTCGCCGATCAAGCTGATGCTGCGCGACGCGCTCGCCGCCACCGACGCCTTCCTGCACCGCCTCTTCCTCGACGCCGCCGGCATCTCCATCCTCGACCGCTGGCCCGACGGCGGCATAGCCGTCCGCTCCGTCAACGAAACCCCCTACCTGCCCTGACCAGCCGGGTTCGGCCCGCGCCGGTCGGTCCGCGCCGGTCGGCCTGCGCCGGTCGGCCCGCGCGGTCGGCCCGCGGCGTTGATCAAGAGCTTTGGGTGACCGTTCGCCGGTGAATCACCACCCAAACCTCTTGATCAACCCCAGGGGGTACGGGTGGTGAGGGTGCTATTCGCCGAGGGTGCCGTTGGCTAGTTCGGAGACGATGTCCAGGTGGCCCAGGTGGCGGGCGTACTCCTGGACGAGGTGGAACAGCACCCGCTCCAGGGAGGCCGGGTCTGCGCCGTTCCAGCGGGGGCCGGGGGCGCCGACGGCGTCCAGCTCGGCGCTCTGCACCACTGTGCGGGTGTGTGCGCCCTGCGCGCGCAGCTCGTCTGCCAGCTCCGCCACACTCAGCTCCGGGGGTACGTGCCAGCGACCGTCGCGCCAGTCGCCCCACGGCTCCGGCACCGGCTGCCCCTGGAAGCCCCACTCGATCCAGCGCAACTCGACGAAGCGCAGGTGCCGCAGCAACTCCAGCGGAGTCCAGCCCGACGGCAACCGGCTCGCCCGCGCCTCCGCCTCGGGCAGCGCCGACACCTTGGCCAGCACGCTCTCCCGGAAATAGTCGAGATAGCGCAGGAACACCTCGGCCCGCCCCTCGGCCGGGACCGTAGGCTCGGGAAACGGCGGCAGCGTCGTCATCGGCCCATTATGCGTACCCCCGAAACGACCCGGCCTGCGGTCCTGCCGGCGCAATAGGCGGCGACCCGGTGTCGTTAGGATGAGCGTGCGACGGACGAGTCGACCGGGCGGTCGCGTCGGCGGGCTGCGGCCCGTCGCCGAGGAACGTCCGGACTCCACAGGGCAGGGTGGTTGTTAACGGCAACCCGGGGCGACCCGCGGGACAGTGCCACAGAAAACAGACCGCCGACCCCCAGCGGGGACGGTAAGGGTGAAACGGTGGGGTAAGAGCCCACCAGCACCCCGGGTGACCGGGGTGGCTCGGTAAACCCCACCCGGAGCAAGGCCAAGTAGGGCCGTCACCGCAAGATGACGACCCGCGCAGACGCTTGAGGGCGGCCCGCCCGATGTCTGCGGGTAGGCCGCACGAGCCTGTCGGCGACGGCAGGCCGAGATGGATGGCCGCCGCCGGTGCGAACCCCGCAAGGGGTACGCGCCGCGCACAGAATCCGGCGTACAGGTCGACTCGTCCGTCTCCCACCAGCTCAGAGCCCCGATCAGGGCTCTGAGCTGGTTCATGGGCTGGTCTCATTCGACGTGGCGAGTGGCTTCAATGCGATGCAGGACAGGACGTCCGCTAACCGCTGGCCCTCCTGATCACTGCGACCGGAACTCGTGGATGACCTCGATCGCACCGACGATGTGCTTGTTGAACTCGTCCAGTTCCTCGGCGGGTACCCACAACTCCAAGATGGTGTCGCCGCCGACTTGGCGCACGGGGTAGCGGCTCAGGAACTCCGTCTCGACCTGGAAGCGGGTCACGTAACCCGTGCCGGAGGCGGGCACGTTCCAGTCCCGGGCGATCTTGATCGCGTAGTCCTCGTTCAACACCGGGTAGAAGATCGGCTGATCGGGCAGGCGCGGCGGCCACTGCCGCCACCCCGAGGCGCGGACAAGCTCCAGCTCCTGTGGCCCGGTCGGGCGCCACAACACCGTCGTACCCACGCCACTGCTCAACTCGACCCCGCTATTCCCGTCGATCGTGAGCCCGGACAGTACCGAGCTGCCCGCGACCGACACCACCGCATTCACCGCTGGCCACGGTGAGCCGATGTTGACCCAAGCGCTGCTCGATCGCCTCGAACTTCGGACGGCGGCTCGCGCTGGCTGTCGGCGAGCAATCTCGTTCGTGGCGGTAGGTGCCGGTGGATTCCGCGGCATCCAGCAGCGACCTAACCCAAATCGATTCGATAGTCCAGGCTGACCCTGTCGGCGGGGATCGTGATGTCGGCGACTTCAAGGACGCGGTCCCCGGCATAGGTCTGCCGCGTGAGGACGACCACCGGCACGCCGCCGGGAATCCGCAGGGTGTCGACCTCGTCGGGTACGGGCATCCTCGCCCGGACCTGCTCCCGCACCGACGTGATCGTGTGGCCCAGGCTGTGAAGTTGCGCGGTGTTGCCGCCGGGCCACGGCTCGTTGGCGGGGTCGGCCACAGGGGTGCCGGTCACCATCTCCAGCAGCAGGTATGAGGTCGACATCTGCTGTGGCGTGCCGTGTGTCCGGAAGACGAAGCGGCGTTCGAGCAGCATCGTGCCCGGCTCGACGCCGAAGAGGTCGGCGATCGTCTCGCTCGCGGGCGTCTCGTGGAAGGCCTTGTCCAAGGTGTACGCCGACCACGGGATCTGCTGGTCCGTCGTGAACGACGTACCAAGTTCGCCGGAGCGGACCTGGTCGAGTTCCTTACGGTAGCGGTCGGAGCCGAGACGCCGTACGGGCAAGGTGGTCCGCGCGTACGTCCCGCGTCCCATCTCGGTGACCACCAAGCCCTCGGCGCGCAGCAGGGCGAGCGCCTCCCGGACCGTTCCGCGCGCCACGGAGAACTCGGTCATCAAGGTCGATTCGCTGGGCAGTAGCGCCCCAGGCGGGATCGCGCCGGACATGATCCGGCGGCGCAGTTCTTCCGCCATCAACCGGTACCGGGGTGGCTCTGGGTGCGGGGTAGGCACGTCCGTCACCGTACCGCCGATCTTCCGGAGTCTCTTCTGCGCCGCACCCCCGGCGAGCCTGTCTAGACAGGTTGACTGGACGGGCTTAGGGTTGCAACGCAACCGGCACGGAGAGTGACCTAGGGGTAGGTGTGTCTGTGTCGGTTGCCCCTACGACTTCCGGAGGCAACCCGTGACGCGGTCGAAGTGGTTCCAGAGGCCGGACGAGCCCATCGACGTCGTCTGGCAGGTGATCTCGGTCGACCAAGTGCGCGTCCGAGCTGGACTGGCGCGCAGCGGGTCGACGAACCAGCGTCCCTACCACCGTCCGAGTTCTGACGAGAGGCCGGACGGCTCTGCCCATGACCCGGCCTGAGGTCCCGTTCCGTGTCGAACTCGCGTGGTCGGTCATCGACGCCCACCACAAGGGCGTCTGTACGCGCTGTCAACCGCATACCGCCTGCCCGAGGCTCGAAGACGCCGCAGCGACCGTCAACGCCTGGCGTACCTCGGTCGGGAGAACTGCTCTACCTCACCCGGGAGGCCAGTCCGCAGTTCCACAGGCCGATCCATTTCCGACTGATCAGGGTTCTCGAGTGGACGACGTTCGACGGCTGGATCTGGCTTGAGGGATACCAGATCGGCAACCGTGGTCAGGCCACCGAGCGGCGGTCGGTGTTCGTCCTCGTCGCCGGTCTCAGAAGGGCTTCCGGCTTGCCTGGGCGGCAGTCAGCGAGACGTCCCGCGCGACGGGTGACTAGGGTGGTGGGCTCACCGCCATCGTGTGGCGAGGAATCACGCGCGGCGCGTGGCGCACACGATGGCGGTGAGCCCGGCTCGTGGCAGAGCGGTCATCCCTGCGCGAGCAACAGAACGGTCAGACCGCGCGACCAACAGAGTGATCAGACCTGCGTGAGCAGCAGCGGTCAGACCTGCGTGAGCAGCGCGGCGAGGCGTTCCGCGACGGGTGGGGCGTGCAGGTGGAGGCGGGCCACGTTGATCGCGTCGGCGCCGACCACGGAGAGCAGGGCCTGCGGGCCGACGGCGTACACGGAGAAGTAGCCGGCCTGGTTGCGGACGGTGGACTGCCGGAACTCGCCCTGGCCGAGTCGGAGGCTGACCTGCCGGCCGAGGCCGAAGGTCGCCGCCGCCATCGCGGCCAGGTCGTCGGGGTCCAGCGGTGGTGGTACGTCGTGGGTGATGCGCAGTCCGTCCACGCCGCCGAGGACGCTTCCCTGCACGCCGGGGATCTGTAGGCGCAGCTCGGCGAGTTCGGTGCCGATGGCCGGGTACGGCAGACGCGGGTTGCCGGCCAGGGACGGCGGGAAGGCAGGCGGCGGTGGGGCGGCCGGGCGTTGCGCGGTGCGGCGGGGTAGGAAGGTCTCGCTCACAGTTCGAGGCGCTCCTCGATGCTGCGCAGCTGGTGGCGGGCGAGAGCCAGGTTGGAGCGGGTCTTGCTGAGCATCAGGTAGAGGAACAGGCCCTTGCCGTTGGCGCCGGCCAGCGGCCGGATGATGTGGTACTGACCGCCGAGGGTGATCAGCATGTCCTCGATCTCGTCGTTGAGCTTGAGCATCTCGATGGTCCGCATCTTGGCGCGTACCACGTCGGTGTTGCCGGCGGCGGCGACCGTCAGGTCGATCTCCGGTGTGCCGCCCGCGACGCCGAGTGTCATCCCGCTGGTGTAGTCGACGAGCGCGACGCCGATCGCGCCGTCGATCGTCATGGCGTCCTTGAGGGCGGTGTCGAGGTTGGCCACGGTGCCTCCAGGTTCGACTGGCGTCCGGGTTCGCGCCAGCTCGTGGTCTTCCCGGGGGCCGGGCCCCGGGTGAGCAAATCTCGGACGAGGGTGGCACACGTGACCTGCGGTGTGCACCCGGGGGCAGCGCGATCGAACTGAGTGGGCCACGCTCGGTGACCGGCGGGCCGGTCGAGTTCGTCGCTGCGGCTGATGTCTCGGTGCCGATGTCGTCTGCTACTCAGTCCGCAACCTGGGCATCGTCGGTCGGTCGACGTCGTTTCGGAGCGGCGTCGGGTACCCGGGGACGCGCATGGAGTACCACCGACGGCACCGGGCACAGCCTGTCGGGTGCCCGGTGCCGTCGCGTCCATAGTGTGGGTGGCGCAGGGGAAGGAGACACCAGGTGCTGGAGCGACTCAACCAGGCCATGGAGCACATCGAGCGGCACCTGGACCGGCCGGTCGACGCCGGTGAGCTGGCGCGGATCGCGGTCACGTCGGAGCACCACTTCCGGCGGCTGTTCTCCGCGCTGGCCGGCGTTCCGCTCTCCGAGTACGTGCGGCGTCGCCGGCTCACGGTGGCCGGCGCGGAGGTGGTCGCGGGGGAGCGCACGCTGCTCGACATTGCGGTCCGCTGGGGGTACGGCTCGGCCGAGGCGTTCGCCCGCGCGTTCAAGGCGGTGCACGGGGTCGGACCCGGTGAGGCCCGGCGTACCGGCGCGGTGTTGCGGGCCCAGCCCCGGATGTCCTTCCGGCTGACCGTCGAGGGAAGCAGCAGCATGCGGTACCGCATCGTGCAGAAGGAGTCCTTCCGGCTGGTCGGCCGCAAGGCCCGGGTGCCGCTGGTGCACGGGGGCATGAACCCGGCCATCGTGGCGTTCGTCAGGAGCATCGAAGCGGCGACCCGGGACCGGATCGAGGCGCTGTCCGACCAGGAGCCGGCGGGCGTCGTCAACGTCGGTGCCGGCCTCGCCGACAGTCGCGCCGAGGGCACCGAACTCGACTACTGGTTCTGCGTGGCCACCGGCGCCGACGTGCCCGAGGACCTGGACGCCATGCCGGTGTCGGCGGGGACGTGGGCGGTCTTCGAGATCTCCGGGGCCTTTCCGGAGGCGGTGCAGCACCTGTGGCGGGACGTGTTCACGCAGTGGTTCCCGTCCAACCCGTACCGCTCCCGGCCCGGTCCGGAGATCTCGCGTACCCGGATCTCGGCCGACGGCGCTCACGCCGACGCGGAGCTGTGGATCCCGGTGGAGCCGGTTGCGGCCTGAGCGCTCAGGACGGCGTACCGGTGAGGTCGGCCAACACCCGGCGCTGGAAGGCGCGGGCCTGCGGGCCGGACGGGGGTGGGCCGCCGTCGCGGGCGGCGACCGACCGCACCACCAGGTCGGTGGTCGCGGCGTCGACGAGCGGTCCGGCCTCGTCCAGCAGGCGCCGGCCGGCGGCCACCTTGGGCAGCCACACCCCGTGGTGCAGGCGTACCCAGGACCGGCACGCGCCGAGCACGGCGTCCTCCGCTCCGGGTGCGGGCACGTCGCCGGCCGGCAGCGGCAGCGCCAGCCACCACCGCAGCGCCTCGACCACGAGCCGCCGCAGGTCGTCGGGGGAGAGGTCGGCGACGACGTCGGCGGCGGGCGGGCCGAGGAGGGCCCGCCCGCTCTGGTGCAGGATGCTGCGGTCCAGGCCGTACCAGAACAGGCCGTCGGCGGGCGGCCGGTCCGCCGGGCCGTACGACACCCGGAAGGCCATCCCCGCGCCGGTGTTCAGCTCCACCTCGAACCCCGGCTCGGGCGTGCCCGACCGGGCCACCTCCCACCGGTACACCACCAGTTCCAGCCCGCGCGCCGGGCAGGGCAGCGTCTCGTGTCGCAGCCGTGCCACCAGCTCACCGGCCGTCGTGCGGTCCAGCGGGCCGCCGCAGACCAGTGCCACGTCCACGTCACTGCGCCCCGGCTGGTACGCGTCCAACCCCACCGAGCCCGCCGCGTACGCCCCGCGCAGGTCGTCGCCGAGCACCTCGCGCGCGGCGGCGACCAGCTCGGTCAGGTAGCGCAGCAGCGCGTCAGGCATGCTCGAGTTCGCCCGGCGCGCCCCAGCGCATCCCGGCGGGCAGGAAGTACGCCGACACCTCGGTGCCCAGCGCGTGCCGGATCACCATCCGGGCGTGCTCGTCGAGGTCGGGCAGCCGCCCCGGGGCGAACCACCGCACGTCCGGCGACTCCTCGTTGTCGACCCGCAGGTCGCCGCCGAGCAGACGGCAGCGGAAGCCGAGGTTGAGGTACTCGCAGCGGTCCCCGTTCGGGTACGTGCGCGGATGCGTCACCGCGCTGCTCAGCCGCAGCGGCTCGACCTCCAGACCGGTCTCCTCCAGCACCGCGCGGACCACCGTGCTGGCCGGCTGCTCCTCCGGCTCGACGAAACCACTCACCACCGACCATCGCCCGTCGTAGGCGAGTCGGGAGAGCAACAGCTCGCCCGCGTCGTTCCGGACCACCGCGCTGACGCTGGGTAGCCAAATCAGCTCGTGTCCGACGTGTTCACGCATCCTCAGGATGTATTCCGGTACGCCCATCCGGCGACCTTAGCCGGGTGCCGATCGGCGCTCGCATCCGGTCAGGACGATCCGGCCGGTGGCCCGATTTCCCTGGCAGGCTTGGATTTAGCGAGCCTCGGACGCGCTCGGTGCGCGCGCCGTCGCGGCGTGCCGACATTGTGCCGTCGGCGTCGACATCCGCCGTCGCAGCGACACCCTGTCGTGCACGGAGAGTGTTCGCACTACCTCGACATTTTGTGTTTTTCGCCGTTTTCGCATGTAAAGCCACAAGCAGGTCTACTGTGGAAAAGCCTGGTGACTTGCAGTGTTCCGGTGGCGGGCCGTCGTGTCCCGATGCACAGTGATCCCATGAACGACAGCGGACATGGGCGCTACTACTGGTGTACGCGACACCACCGGGTCGAGCACGAAGCCGACGTGTGCCCTGCCCGGCACGTCCTCGGCCCGTACGCCTCGGCCACCGACGCGGAGAACGCCCTGCAGAAGGTGCGGGAGCGCAACGAAGCGTGGGAAGCCGAGGACGCCCGTAGGGCCGAGGAGGACGGGGAGGAGAAGTAGCCGACGCGGGACGACCTCGCGTCGCGACACCACGTGCGCCGCGAGGGCGGCGGCACGTCCCCAAGGAGGAACCGAGATGGCCGAAGCACAACAGGCCACCCGACCGGCCGCGACGCGAACACCCGCCCGGCAGACTGCCGCCACGGACCGCACCGCCGGCCTCACCCGTACGCCGACCACGCGTCGCGCGACCGGCACCGCCCCGGCCACCCGTACCGCGTCCGGTGCTGCCGGCCGGGCCCCGGCCTCCCAGCGCACCACCGCCACGCCCCCGGCCGCCCGGCGCACCGCCACGGCGACCCCGGCCGCGAACGCGACCGCGTCAGCGGGCACCACGACGGCCCCCGCCCGCAAGCGCGCCGCCGTGAAGTCCCCCGCCAGTCAGATCACCGCGGCGACCCCTGCGGCTGCCGGTCGGAAGACCGCGCCCGGGTCCGCTACGGCTGCCACCGGCGTGAAGCCCACGCCTGCGGCTGCGGCGAAGAAGACGGCCGCTGCCGGTGCGGGGAAGAAGACCACCTCGGCGCGGGCTGCGGCGAGCGAGGGGCGCCCGGCTCCGGCGCGCACCACGACAGCGGCCAAGCGGGCACCGGCCAACAAGGCCACCACAGCGACGGCCACAGCGGCCCGGACCACGGCGGCGCGGACCACGGGTACCCGGAGCACGAGCACTCGGAGCGCGGCGGCCGGCAGTACAGCGGCCCGGGGCACGGCAGCGCGCACCACGGCCGCCAAGGCGTCCGCGAGCGCGGCGACCCCGGCGCGTAAGACCGCGCCCGCCGCGCGCAAGGCCGCGCCGGCCCGGAAGGCTGCTTCCGCCGTGGGTAAGACTGCGCCCGCGCGCAAGGCTGCTTCCGCCGCGCGGAAGGCCGCGCCCGCGCGCAAGGCGACGATGGCGCGGGCCACCACCGCGCGCAAGGCACCGGCCACGAAGACCACGGCGGCGGCCAGCAAGGCACCCGCGCGCAAGACCACCACGGCGTCGACCCGGACCCCCGCCCGTACGACGGCGGCGAAGGCGCCCGCGAAGAAGGCCCCGGCGAAGAAGGCGTCCACCGCCGCCCCCGCGACGAAGACGACGGCCGGTCGGACCGTTTCCGCGCGCAAGGCCGCTCCCGCGAAGAAGACGGCTCCGGCGAAGAATGCCTCGACTGGTCGGGCTACACCGGCGCGCAAGACCGCTCCGGCGAAGAAGGCGACAAGTCGCGTCGCTCCCGCGAAGAAGGCGGCTCCGGCGAGGAAAGCGGCGACAGGTCGCGTCGCTCCGGCCCGTAAGACCGCTCCGGCGAAGAAGGCGACCTCGACCCGGCCGGCCGCGACACGCAAGACGGCGACCGTAGCGAAGAAGACGACGACCCGGGCCACGGCGGCGCGCAAGTCCGCACCGGCGAAGAAGTCTGCGGCGAAGGCGACGAGCAGGGGTACGGCGGCTCGGAAGTCCGCCGTCCCGGCGAAGAAGTCCACCGCCTCGGCGCGCACGTCGACAGCACCGGCCCGGAAGTCGACAGCACCGGCCCGCAAGTCCACGGCGAGCGCGACGACCAGGGCGGCGGCCCGCAAGTCCACGGCCCCGGCGAAGAAGGCCACGACGAGCGCCGCGAGCCGTGCGCGTCAGTCCACGGGTTCGGCGGCGAAGTCCACCGCGAAGCGGACGACGACCTCGGCCCGCAAGGCCCCCGCCAAGCGAGCCACCGCCAAGTAGGCACCCCACTTCGACGAAGCAGGTCCCTACCCACGCGTTGCCCGTCGGTCACCCTCGCGCACTCAAGGCCGGCCTCGCACGCTCAAGGGCCGGTCGACCCGCGCGATCATGGAGTTGTGGCCCCCCGCGAAAGCCGCGAAATTGGGCGAGGCGGGTGCCACAACTCCATGATCGACGCGTGCGGGCTCGCCGCACCCGCCACCGACGTGTGGTGGTGGGGTGGTCGGTCGGGGGAGGGCGGGGTGTGCGGGAGGCTGTCAGGATTGGCCCATGGTCATCCGACGGGTTGTCGCACCCCGCATCGATTTCGGCGGGCTACGTCGTGAGTTGGGGCTGCCTGAGGCGTACCCCGAGCAGGCGCAGCGGGAGGCCGACGAGGCGGTCGCCGCACCGCCCCGGCCGGCGGTGGACCGGACGGACGTGCCGCTGGTCACGGTGGATCCGCCGGGGTCGCGGGATCTGGACCAGGCGATGCACCTCAGCCGCCGTACGGGTGGGGGCTTCCGGGTGCGGTACGCGATCGCGGACGTGGCCGCGCACGTACGCCCGGGTGGTGCGTTGGAGGAGGAGACCTGGCGGCGGGGGCAGACGGTGTACCTGCCCGACGGCAACGTGCCGTTGCACCCGCACAGTCTCGGTGAGGGTGCGGCGAGCCTGTTGCCGGACGTGGACCGGGCGGCGGTGCTGTGGACCATCGACCTGGACGCCGAGGGCGCGACCACGGCTGTCTCGCTGGAGCGGGCGCTGGTGCGCAGCCGGGCCCAGTTGGATTATCCGAGTGTGCAGGCCGACGCGGACGCGGGCCGGTTGCCGGAGCCGATCGCGTTGTTGCCGGAGATCGGTGCGCTGCTGACCGCGCGGGGTCTGCGCCGGGGTGCGATCAATCTGCCGATCCCCGAGCAGGACGTGGAGGCCGACGGCGACGGGTGGCGGCTGGTGCTGCGGGCACCGGTGCCGATGGAGGAGCACAACGCGCAGATTTCGCTGCTCACCGGGATGGCGGCGGCGGACCTGATGCTGGCCGGCGGGATCGGGCTGTTGCGGACGATGCCCGCGCCGAAGGCGGAGGCGGTGCAGCGGTTGCGGGCGGCGGCGGGGCCGCTGGGCGTGGACTGGCCGGAGGGGATGAGCGTCGGGGAGTTGCTGCTGGGGTTGGACCCGGCGCAACCGAGGGCCGCCGCCTTCGTCGATCAGGCGGCGGAGCTGATGCGGTCGGCGGCGTACACGGCGTTCGACGGCGAGGTCCCGGAGCAGCCGGTGCACGGTGGGGTGGCGGCGGCGTACGCGCACGTGACAGCGCCGCTGCGTCGGCTGGCCGACCGGTACGCCACGGAGGTCTGCCTGGCCCTGCACGACGGCCGTGCGGTGCCGGACTGGGCCCGGGAGGCGTTGCCCCGGTTGCCGGCGGTGATGTCGACGACGGACCGGGCCGCGTCGGCGGCGAGTCGGGGTGCGATCGACCTGGCCGAGGCGGTGTTGTTGGCGCACCGGGTGGGGGAGACGTTCGACGCGGCGGTGCTGGACGTCGACGCGCCGCCGAACGGCAAGGGGCGCGCGAACCGTCCGCCCGGGGGCGCGGTGGCCCTGGACGATCCGCCGGTACGGGCCCGGTGCACCGGCGAGCTGACGCTCGGCACCCGGGTCCGGGTCCGACTGGTCGCGGCCGACCCGGCCACCCGCACGGTCACCTTCGCCCTGGCCTGATCCGGCTCACGGCGGTCTCCGACGGGCGGCGGGACCCGGCTCGCCGCGATCCTCGACCACCGGGACCCCGCAACGGTCGGCGGTGCGTAGTCGCGACGCTGCGGGCGGTTGCCGTCGGGCCTGCTCAGCGGGGTTTGTCACAGCTCAGAGCGCTGCTGCGGGGCCGCAGGATTTGCGAGGATGACGACCATGGCATATGACGCGAGCGACCTGCCCGACGTTTCCGGGCTCACCGTCGGCATCATCGGTGGCACCGGTGACCAGGGCCGGGGGCTCGCCTACCGGTTCGCCCGGGCCGGTCAGACGGTGCTCATCGGTTCCCGTTCCGCGCAGCGCGCGGCCGAGTCGGCTGCGGAGATCGCGGCCCTGCCGGGCGTACCGGCGGAGGGCAGCGTGACCGGGGCGGACAACGAGGAGGTGGCCCGGCGCAGCGACGTGGTGATCATCGCGGTGCCGTGGGACGGGCACGCCGCCATCGTCTCCGCGCTCGCCGCACCGCTCGCCGGCAAGATCGTGGTCGACTGCGTGAACCCGCTCGGCTTCGACAAGCAGGGCCCGTACGCGTTGCCGGTGTCGGAGGGCAGCGCCGTCCAGCAGGCCGCCGCGCTACTGCCCGACTCCCGGGTCTGCGCCGCGTTCAACCACGTCAGCGCGCCGCTGCTGGCCGACCCGGAGATCGACCGGATCGAGCTGGACGTGCTGATCTGCACCGAGGAGCGGGAGCTGGTCGGGATCGTCGGCGCGCTCGCCGCCCGGATCCCCGGCATGCGGGGCATCTACGCCGGACGGCTGCGCAACGCGCACCAGATCGAGGCGTTCACCGCCAACCTGATCGCGATCAACAAGCGCTACAAGGCGCACGCGGGCGTCCGCGTCACCGACGTCTGAGCGACCGTACGACGCAGCGGCCCGCCGGGATCCCGGCGGGCCGCTGCGTCGTACGCAGGGATCAGAAGACGACCTCGACGCCGGCCTTCTTGCAGGCGGCGGTGAGGTTCTCGCCGGCCTTGGCGAAGCCCGGGTTGTCGGCGGCGGCGGCCGGATCGGCGGCGGCTGCCGCCCGACCCGCCTCGGTGCTGAACTTGCCCATCGCGGCGGCCACCTTGCTGTCGCCGCCACCGCTGGCGGCGAGCTTCGTCATCTCCTTCTCCAACCCGCCCAGGATCTCCTTGAACACGGCCGGGGTCGGCTCGCCGCCGGACTGAAGGGCCTTGACGAGTTCGGCCCGCATCCCGTCACTGGCCTTCTTCGCCGACTGGCACAACTTCTTGTCGCCGACCACGTCGGCGGCGCTGGCCGTCGACGGCGCGGAGGCGTCGGGGGTCGGGGTGGCCGAGGGCGGCGCGACCGTGGCGGTGGGGGGTACGGCGGACGGGGCGGGGTCGGCGGCGGTGTCGGCCGAGTCGCCGCCGCAGGCGGTGAGCGCCAGCAGGCAGGCGCACGCCAGGGTCAGGACGGAGGTGTGCATTCGCTTCACGGGCCGGTACGTTAGCCGCCTTCCGCAGATCCCGCTGCCCGGTTCCGACGGTGCCGCCGCAGGGACGGGCAGGTCGGTGGGCGTGTCACGGCCCGTGCGTGCGTCCACGGGCCGTGACGGTCCGCTCAGAAGGTGTGTTCGGCGCCGGGGAACTCCCCGCCGCGTACCTCGTCGGCGAAGCGCCGGGTGGCCTCGCCGAGCACGCCCGCGAGGTCGGCGTACCGCTTGACGAACCGGGGCGTCCGGCCGGTGCGCAGCCCCGCCATGTCCTGCCAGACCAGCACCTGGGCGTCGGTCTCCGGGCCGGCGCCGATGCCCACGGTCGGGATGCTCAGCTCAGCGGTGATCCGTTTGGCGACCTCACCGGGCACCATCTCCAGCACCACCGCGAAGGCGCCCGCCTCGGCCACCGCCCGCGCGTCGGCGATCACGTCCTCGGCGGTGTCGCCCCGGCCCTGCACCCGGTAGCCGCCGATGGTGTGTTCGCTCTGCGGCGTGAACCCGATGTGCGCCATCACCGGGATGCCGGCGCCGACGACGGCGGCGATCTGGTCGGCGCAGCGCCGGCCGCCCTCCAGCTTCACCGCGTGGCAGCCGCCCTCCTTCATGAACCGCACGGCGGTCCGCAGGGCCTGGGTGGGGCCCTCCTCGTACGAGCCGAACGGCAGGTCACCGACGACGAGCGCCTGGCGGGTGGCCCGGACGACGGCCCGGACCAGCGGCAGCAGTTCCTCGGCGGTGATCGGGAGGGTGGTCTCGTAGCCGAACACGTTGTTGGCGGCCGAGTCGCCGACCAGCAGCACCGGGATGCCGGCGGCGTCGAAGATCGAGGCGCTGTACTGGTCGTACGAGGTGAGCATGGGCCACTTCTCGCCGCGTTCCTTGGCGGCGATCAGGTCGCGGGTGCGGACCCGTCGGGTGACCGGGCCGCCGTAGAGGGCGGTCACCTCGGTCGGGGTGGACTCCACCATGACTGTCTCCTTCCTCGAGGCCGCGTACGCGGTCCCCGGGCTCTGCCGCGATCGTCGCACCGGCGGCCCCGGTCGCGGCAGAGCGCAGTGGAGGATGTCACTCGCCGGTGGTCAGCCGTCCTCGCGCCACCGGTTGGTGATCGGCAGCCGCCGGTCCCGCCCGAACGCCTTCATCGAGATCTTCGCCCCGGGCGCGGACTGGCGGCGCTTGAACTCGGCGGTATCCACCAGCCGGAGCACCTTGTCCACCACCGCCGGGTCGTGCCCGGAGGCCACCAGGCCGTCGCGGCCCAGGTCGCCGTCGATGTAGCCGATCAGGATCGGGTCGAGGACGTCGTAGTCGGGCAGCGCGTCGCTGTCGAGCTGGCCGGGGCTCAGTTCGGCGCTGGGCGGCTTGCCGATCGAGTTCTCCGGGATCGGCGGCGTCCCGCCCCGCCGGGTCGCCTCGGCGTTGCGCCAGGTGGCCAGCCGCCAGACCAGTGTCTTCCAGACGTCCTTGATCGGGTTGAAGCCGCCGACCGAGTCGCCGTAGATGGTGGAGTAGCCGACCGCCAGTTCGCTCTTGTTGCCGGTGGTGAGCACCAGGTGGCCCTCCTGGTTGGACAGCGCCATCAGGATGACGGCGCGTACCCGGGCCTGGAGGTTCTCCACCGCAACCCCGGAGAGCGACATGTTCGCCAGGAAGGTGTCCACCATCGGTTGGATGGGCTCGACCCGGTAGTCCAGGCCGGTGCGCTCGGCCAAGTCGGCGGCGTCGTCGCGGCTGTGCCCGGAGGAGTGCTGGCTGGGCATGGAGAGGGCGACCACCCGGTCGGGACCGAGCGCGTCCACCGCGATGGCGGCCACCACGGCCGAGTCGATGCCGCCGGAGAGCCCGAGCACCACCGAGGGGAAGCCGTTCTTGTCGACGTAGTCACGCAGGGCCAGGACCAGGGCCTCCCACACCTCGGCCTCGTCGGCGACCGGCTCGACGATCCCGCCGTGGACCGGCGGGCCGTCCGGTGCCGGGGGCAGGGCGTCGATCGTGCCCCGCACCATCCGCAGCCCGCCGGTGAGCGCGGCGCCGTCGCGGGCACCGCCGAGGGTGGCGCCCGGACCGCTGCCCGTCTCCGGCAGCTCCACGTCGTGCACGAGCAGGTGCTCCACGAACTGCGGCGCGCGGGTCAGCAGCGTGCCGTCCGCCGCGACGATCATGGAGTCGCCCTCGAAGACCAGCTCGTCCTGGCCGCCGACCATGTTGACGTACGCGATGGTCGCCTCGGCCTCGGCGGCGCGCCGGCGGACCACCGGCAGACGCAGGTCGTCCTTGTTCAGCTCGTACGGAGAGCCGTTGATGCTGACCACCAGCCCGACCCCGGCGTCGCGGGCGGCGGCGAACGGGCCGCCGGCCTGCCACAGGTCCTCGCAGATGGTCAGCGCCACGTCCACCCCGCCGAGCCGGACGACGGTCAGCGTGTCGCCGGGCACGAAGTAGCGGTCCTCGTCGAAGACGCCGTAGTTGGGCAGGTGGTGCTTGAAGTAGGAGACCACCACCTCGCCCCGGTGCAGCAGGGCGGCGGCGTTGCGGGCCCCCCGGCCCGGCTCGGCGTCCGGGCTGACCTGGGGCGGGCCGTCGGCGTCGAGGTATCCCACCACGACCGGCAGGTCACCCAGCCCGTCGGCGGCCAGGTCGGCGGCGAGGCGGCGCAGCGCCGCCTGGGACGCCGCGACGAAGGAGCGCCGGAACACCAGGTCCTCGACCGGGTAGCCGGTCAGCGCCAGCTCCGGGAAGAGCACGAGTCCGGCTCCGGCGTCGGCGGATCTCCGGGTCCACGAGCGGATCATCTCGGCGTTGCCGGCGATGTCGCCGACCCGGGGGTTGACCTGGCACAGCGCGAGACGCAGGGTGGGCATGTCCTCATCTTGCCCACGGTGGGCGGACTCGACACGTGGTGTCCGCGCAGACCACGCCACCCGGCGACCGGGGGTCGGGACTGGGCGGGACGCAGTGGCCGCGGGTCGGTTAACGTCTGCGTAATCGGGTCGGTGGAGACTGGTCGGTCAGGTCGGGTAATCACCGTCCGAAGCCGGACATAGCGTGTCGCGGAAGGTTGGGGCAGTGGACCGTCAGCAGGAGTTCGTCCTCCGCACGCTCGAAGAGCGGGACATCCGTTTCGTCCGGCTGTGGTTCACCGACGTGCTCGGCACGCTCAAGAGCGTCTCCGTCGCCCCCGCCGAGTTGGAGGCCGCCTTCGAGGAGGGCATCGGGTTCGACGGCTCGGCGATCGAGGGCTTCGCCCGGGTCTTCGAGTCGGACATGGTCGCCATGCCCGACCCGACCACCTTCCAGGTCTTCCCGTTCGAGGGCGGGGTCAGCGGCGAGAGCGCCCGGATGTTCTGCGACATCCTGCTCCCCGACGGCGGGCCCTCCTGGGCCGACCCCCGGCACGTGCTGCGCCGGGCGCTGTCCCGGGCGGCGGAGAAGGGCTTCACCTTCTACACCCACCCCGAGATCGAGTTCTTCCTGCTGGAGAACGGCCCGATGGACGGCAGCGTCCCGGTGCCGGTGGACAGCGGCGGCTACTTCGAGCACACCACGCACGCGGTGGCCCGCGACTTCCGCCGCCAGGCCGTGCTGTCGCTGGAACGGATCGGCATCTCGGTCGAGTTCAGCCACCACGAGGTAGCCCCCGGCCAGCAGGAGATCGACCTGCGCTACGCCGACGCGCTGACCACCGCCGACAACATCATGACCTTCCGGCACGTGGTCAAGGAGGTGGCGCTCTCCACCGGCGTGCAGGCCACCTTCATGCCCAAGCCCTTCACCGACCAGCCCGGCAGCGGCATGCACACCCACCTGTCGCTGTTCGAGGGGGAGCGCAACGCGTTCCACGACGCGGGCGACCCGATGAAGCTCTCCAAGGTGGCCCGGGCGTTCATCGCCGGGCTGCTGGTGCACGCCCGCGAGTACACGGCGGTCACCAACCAGTGGGTCAACTCCTACAAGCGGCTCTTCCCCCAGGCGTTGCCGGACCGGGTCACCGAGAGCCCGGCGTACGTGTGCTGGGGGCACCTGAACCGCTCCGCGCTGGTCCGCGTCCCGGCGTACGGCAAGCCGAACTCGGCCCGGGTGGAGGTCCGCTCGCCCGACTCGGCGGCCAACCCGTACCTCGCCTTCGCGGTGCTGCTCGGCGCCGGGATGAAGGGCATCGAGGAGGGGTACGAGCTGCCGCCGGGCGCCGAGGACGACGTCTGGTCGCTGACCAGCGCCGAGCGCCGCGCCATGGGGTACGAACCACTGCCGGAGAACCTCGCCGAGGCGATCGACGTGATGGCCGGCTCGGAGCTGGTCGCCGAGGTGCTCGGCGAGCACGTCTTCGACTTCTTCCTGCGCAACAAGCGGGCCGAGTGGGAGCAGTACCGCCGCGAGGTCACCCCGTACGAGCGCCAGCGGTACCTGTCGCTGTAGGACCGCCACCACCGCCCGGGCGGGCGTTGCGCGGTGCCGCTATCGTCTCGATCACCGTGCCGGCGCCCGCCGGCCGCAGACGGTGGGGGAGGCAGTCGGTGCTGGAGGATCTGCTCAGCGGAGCCTGGCAGAGCGTGGTGTTCGGGGTGGTCGGGGTCGGGCTGATGGCCGCCGGTTTCGTCCTGGTCGACCTGCTGACCCCGGGCAAGCTGCGGGACCTGATCTGGATACGCCGCAACGCCAACGCCGGCCTGCTGCTCGCCGCCAACCAGCTCGGCGTCGCCGGGATCGTCTTCACCGCGATCCTGACCAGCTACAGCGACTTCGCCAAGGGGCTCGCCTCGACGATCCTGTTCGGAGTGATCGGCCTGGGCATCATGGCGCTGGCCTTCTTCGTGCTGGACCTGCTCACCCCCGGCAAGCTGGGCGAGGTGATCTGCGCCGACGAGCCGCACCCGGTCGCCAAGGTCAGCGCCGCCACCCACTTCGGTGCCGCGCTGATCGTCTGCGCCTGTATCGCCTGAGCCGGCACGCGTCAGCACGACCGTGGGGCGGCATCCGGACGGATGCCGCCCCACGCGGTGTCACTTCCCGCCGGTCCCGCCGGGGCCGCCCCGACCGGCCCAGCCGCCCGGCCCGCCGAACACGCCGGCCTCCACGGCCGCGGTGATCGCGTCGGCCTGCTCCTGGGTGAGCTTGCCGTCCTCGACCGCCTTGGCCAACCGCTCGGTCAGCGCCTCCGTACGGTCCTCGGGGGAGCCCTTCGGTCCCCGGTCCCCGTCAGGACGCTCGCGACCCTCGCCGTCCGGGCGAACCTGCGGCTTGTGCTCCTCACGGAGCTTCTCCAGCGCCTCGGTGACCTTCTCGGTGGGTACGCCCAGCTCCTCGGCCAGGGACTCGGCGAACTTCGCCCGGTGCGCGCCCGGCTCCGGCCGCTTCTCGTCCTGCTGCTCGGCGCTCGCGCTGGCGCTCGGGGTGGCCTTGTCGTCGGCGAGCGCCACCGTGGGGGCGGCGATCCCCACGCCGAGGACACCCGCGGCGGCCAGCCCGGCCAGCAGGTGCTTCTTCGAGATCGTGCGGGACATCGGTCCTCCAACTCGTCGGTGATGCGATGACGTCACCGACAGTGACCAGTCTGGCTGGGGTCGAGCCGTGGCAGACCTGTCAGCGAGCTGGCAATCGCGCCGCGAATACCGGACGAACCGGACTTTCGGGTTGTTCAGCGGACAGCCGGGTCCACGGTCACCGTGCCGGCGTCGGCGTCGAGGACGGCCCGGGTGCCCACCGGCACACTGAGCTGACCGGGCCCGTGCCCGACCGGCAGCCCGCCCAGCACCGGTACGCCCAGGTCGCCCAGACGTTCGGTGAGTACGTCGGCGACGCTCACCGGCCAGCCGTCCGCGCAGTCGGTGAACTGGCCCACCGCCACCCCTGCCAGCCCGTCCAACGCGCCCGCCCGACGCAACTGGGTCAGCATCCGGTCGACCTTGTAGGGCGGCTCCTGCACGTCCTCCAGCAACAGCACCGCCCCGCTCAGGTCCGGCATGTCCGGGGTGCCCACCGAGGCCACCACCAGGCAGAGGTTGCCGCCCAGCAGCCGGCCGACGGCCCGGCCCGAGGTGCGTACCGGGAAGGTGTCCTCGGTCTCGACCGCGCGTACGGTCACCGGCGCGGTGGTGGTCAGCGCCGCGTGCAGGGACTCGGCGGACGCCAACGGCGTGCGCTCGTCCCGCCACGCCGCCCCCGGCCCGTGCACCCCGGCCAGCCGGGCGCCCCGCCACAGCGCCAGTTGCAGCGCGGTGATGTCGGAGAACCCGGCCACCACCTTGGGATCGCGGCGCACCGCCGCCATGTCGATCGCGTCCACCACCCGCTGTGCGCCGTACCCGCCCCGGGTGCAGATCACCCCGCGCACCGTCGGGTCGCCGAAGGCGGTGTTCAGGTCGGCCGCCCGCTGCGCGTCCGTGCCGGCCAGGTAGCCCTGCCGCGCGTACACGTGCGGGGCGGGCACCGGCCGCAGGCCCCAGCCGGTGAGCAGCTCGATGCCCCGGGCCACCCGTTCCGGACGGGTCGGCCCGGACGGCGAGACCAGCATCACCGTGTCGCCGGGGCGCAGCGCCGGCGGGCGTACGACGTGATCGGGTGCGGTGTGGTGGGACACAGCGGCAGAGCCTAGTGCGGTGTCCAGGAACGTCCACCGGACCTCGCCGCGACACCGCCGACGTTCCTGGACACCGCACCGGTCCCGCGCGCCGGGCCCGTCGGCCGGACCGGATAGCCTCGACGGCGTGGCTACCGCGTTGGTGATCGAGAACGACCCGACCGACGATGCGCGACGGCTCGGCGAGTGGCTGACCGAGGCCGGTCTGGAGCTGTCGGTGTCCCGCCCGCACGCGGGCGACCCGCTCCCCGCCGACCTCGACGGGTACGCCGCGCTGGTGGTGCTCGGCGGCGACCAGCAGGCCTACCCGGACCCGGACGGCAAGCCCGGCGCGTCCTGGCTGCCGGCGGTGGAGGGGCTGCTCCGCAAGGCCGTTCGGCACCGTGTCCCGACACTCGGGGTCTGCCTCGGTGCGCAACTGCTCGCCACCGCGCACGCCGGCACGGTCGAGCGCAGCCGCTCCGGCCCGGAGGTGGGGCCCGCCGTGGTCGGCCGGCGTGACGCCGCCGAGAACGATCCGCTGTTCCGGTACGTCCCGCTCATCCCCGACGTGCTCCAGTGGCACACCGACGAGATCACCGAGCTGCCGGCCGGTGCGACCCTGCTGGCCGCCTCCACCCGCTTCCCGCACCAGGCGTTCCGCCTCGGCGACCGGGCCTGGGGCCTCCAGTTCCACATCGAGTGCGACGCCGACATGATCGCCGAGTGGGCGACCGACTCGGCGGTGCTGGCCGAGCTCGACTACGACCCGGAGCTGGTGGTCGCCGCCTGCGCCGCCGTGCTGGCCGACGTGGAGGACGTCTGGCAGCCCTTCGCCGCCAGGTTCGCCGCCCTGGCCCTGGGCGAACTGGACGACAGCGGGTCGCGCCGCACCCTGCCGCTGCTCGGGCACTGATGGGCCGCCCGAGCAACGCCACCGGCCGGCTCGCCCGGTACGGCTTCGGCATCACCGACGACGACCTCGGCGCCCGCGCCGCCGACCTGCTCGGCCCGGACGGGCTCGACCTGTGGCGCCCGCAGACCCAGGAGCCCACCGGCGACCAGGCGCGGGAACTGCTCACCGCGCTGTCCCGGGCCGCCGACCCGGACCTGGCGCTGCGCCAACTGCACCGGATGGTCGAGGCCGAGCGCCGCGCCCTGGCCGGCACGAACGGCGGCACCGGTGCGGCGGTACGCCAGCGCGGCGCCGGACCGGGCCAGGCCACCGCCCCCGCCCAGGGGCAGCCGGTGGCCGCCTCGACCGGAGGCATCGGCGCCGGGTCGCCGCTGCTGGCCGCGCTGCACGACGACCCGGGGCTGCGCCGTCGACTGATCGCCGTGCTGGGCGCCTCCTCGGCACTGGGCGACCACCTCGTCGCCAACCCGGACCAGTGGACGGTGCTGCGCACCGAGTCGGACGGGCTCGCCCCGACCGCCGACGGGCGGCTGGACCTGACCGGCGAGGGCAACCCGGTGGCGGTGCTGCGTCGGGCGTACCGGCTGGCGCTGCTGCGCGTCGCGGCGGCCGACCTGACCGGTGGGCGCGGCCTGGAGCAGACCATGGCCGCACTCTCCGCGCTGGCCGACGCCACCCTCACCGCCGCGTACGCGATCGCCGTGACCGAGCTGCCCGAGGGCGCCCGGGAGCCGCGCCTGGGCGTGGTGGCGATGGGCAAGTGCGGCGGCGGCGAGCTGAACTACGTCTCGGACGTCGACGTGATCTTCGTGGCCGCCGAGGACGACGACCTGGCGGCGGCCACCACCGTCGCCACCCGGCTGATCCACATCTGCGGGCTGGTCGCCTGGCCGGTCGACGCCGCTCTGCGTCCCGAGGGCAACCGGGGGCCGCTGGTGCGTACGCTCGCCAGCCACCTGGCGTACTACCGGCGCTGGGCCCGCACCTGGGAGTTCCAGGCGCTGCTCAAGGCCCGTCCGGCCGCCGGTGACCTGGCGCTCGGCCGGGAGTGGATCAATGAGCTGGCGCCGCTGCTCTGGCACGCCGCCGAGCGGCCCGAGGCGGTCGAGGACGTCCGGGCCATGCGTCGGAAGATCATCGACAACATCCCGGCCAAGGAGCAGGAACGCGAGATCAAGCGCGGTCCCGGCGGCCTGCGCGACATCGAGTTCGCGGTGCAGTTGCTGCAACTCGTGCACGGCCGGGGCGACGAGTCCCTGCGCGCACCCGGCACCATCCCCACCCTGCGGGCGCTGGTCACCGGCGGCTACGTCGGCCGGGCCGACGGGGAGGCGCTGCTGCGCGGCTACCGCTTCCTACGCGGCGTCGAGCACCGCCTGCAACTCCAGGGCCTGCGGCGCACCCACACCGTGCCGACCGAACCGGGCGCGCTGCGTTGGCTCGCCGCCGCGCTCGGCTACACCGCCACGCCGGGACGCAGCGCCGTCGAGGAGTTCCGCGCCGAGTGGGTCACCCACGCCACCGAGGTACGCCGACTGCACGCCAAACTGCTCTACCGGCCGCTGCTGGAGTCGGTGGCCCGGGTACCCGCCGACGGCCTGCGCCTGACCCCGGAGGCGGCCCGCAACCGGCTGGAGATCCTCGGATTCGCCGACCCGGCCGGGGCGCTGCGTCACCTCCAGGCCCTCACCGGCGGGGTGAGCCGCACCGCCGCCATCCAGCGCACCCTGCTGCCGGTGCTGCTCAGCGAGTTCGCCGACGCCCCGGAACCCGACCGTGGCCTGCTCAACTACCGCCAGGTCTCCGACTCCCTCGGCAGCACCCCCTGGTATCTGCGCCTGCTGCGTGACTCCGGCCCGGTGGCCCGCAGGCTGGCCCGGGTGCTCTCCTCCTCCCGGTACGTCGCCGACCTGCTGAGCCGGGAACCCGAGTCGCTGCGTCTGCTGGCCGAGGAGAGCGAGCTGACCCCCCGGCCCCGCGAGGTGCTCGGCGACGGGTTCGCCGCCGCGGCCGCCCGCCACACCGACCCGGTCGAGGCGATCCGGGCGGTCCGCGCGCTGCGTCGCCGGGAACTGCTCCGGCTCGCCTGCGCCGACGTGCTCAGCCACGCCGGCTCGCTGACCCCCACCCGCCCCGACACGGATCGCTCGACGCTCGGCGACATCATCACCGTCGGCACCGCACTGGCCGCCGTCACCGACGCCACCCTGGCCGCCGCGCTGCGGGCCGTCCGCGCCGCCCAGCCCGCCATGCCCGACCTGACGTTCGCGGTGATCGGCATGGGCCGCCTCGGCGGGTACGAGTCGAACTACCTCTCCGACGCCGACGTCCTCTTTGTCTACGAGGCCCCCGAGGGCGTCGCCGAGAGCGCGGCGAGCGCCGCCGCCCACGCCATCGCCGAGGAACTGCGCCGGTTGCTCGGCATGCCGGCACCCGACCCGGCCCTCGGCGTCGACGCCGACCTGCGCCCCGAGGGCCGGCAGGGGCCGTTGGTCCGCAGTCTCGCCGCCTACCAGCAGTACTACGCCCGGTGGTCGCGGGTGTGGGAGGCGCAGGCGCTGCTGCGGGCCCGCTGCGTCTGCGGCGACGCCGACCTGGGCACCCGCTTCGAGCAACTCGTCGACCCGGTCCGCTACCCGGCCGACGGCCTCACCCGGGAACAGATCATCGAGATCCGCCGGATCAAGGCCCGGGTGGAGACCGAACGGCTGCCCCGGGGCGCCGACCCGGCCACCCACACCAAACTGGGCCGGGGCGGCCTCGCCGACGTCGAGTGGGCGGTGCAGTTGCTCCAGTTGCAGCACGCCGGTGCCCACCCGTCGCTGCGCGGCACCCGTACCCTCGACGCCCTCTCCGCCGCCCGCGACGCCGGCCTGATCGACCCGGCGGACGCCGAGGCGATGACCGCCGGCTGGACCCTGACCGCCCAGGTCCGCAACGCCCTCATGCTGGTCCGGGGCCGGGCCGGCGACCAACTTCCCCGGCACGGCGTGGAACTGGCCGGCGTGGTCCGGCTGCTCGGCCGCGACGATCCGGGCGAGTTCCTCGACGAGTACCTGCGCACCGGCCGCCGCTCCCGCGCCGCCATGCAACGCGTCCTGGAGATGTAAGGAAGGGCACCTTATTAACGCCTGCGGTAGAGCAGGGGTCCCCTGCTAACACCCCGTCGAGAGCCCGAGGATCAACCACCGAGGGTGTACGTGCCGGCGCCCGGCACCGTGACCACCGTCCAGTCCCCGTCGGCGTCGACGGTGGCGCCGCCGGACGCGGTCAGCCAGCGGCTGTGCCGGACCCGCACCGGCACCGGGCCCGCGTCCGGGGTGCGGAAGGTCACCGAGGCGCCGTCGGAGCGGACCACCTCGGCAGGGGCACCCACCAGCGGCGTCGGGTCGGTCACCGCGTACAGCCGCCAGTGGGGGTCGGACCACACCTCGGTCAGGTACGGCAGGCCGCCCGTGACCAGCTCGGCCTCGGCGCGGCCGACCCAGGACAGTGGTGCGTCGGGCACCGCGACGTACTGCACCGCGTACTCGTCGAGCCAGTCCCGGTAGCTGTCGGCGGTCAGCGGCACACCGGTGCCGGCCGCGCCGGGCACGGTGGTGAAGAAGAGCGGGTTGCGGTCGATGTCCGCCTGCCGCAGCCAGCCCCGGGCCAGCGGCACGTCACCCATCCGGGCGGCCTCCCAGTAGTTGCGGGTGGGCGGCACCTCCAGCCGGCCGGTCAGCCCGCGCCGGTCCAGCTCGGCCCGCAGGGGGGCGTAGTAACTCGGACGGCTGGTCGGGTCGCCGATGCTGCGCAGGTCGGCGGAGACCACCGGCGGCTGCCACCAGCACACCGCCGCCAGCAGCACAGCGAGCGCCACCGCCGCCACGCCCCGCCGCCTCGGCCGCGCCGACACCTCGGGTCGCCCGATGAGGTCGGGCCGAGTCGGGGGACTGGCCTGGACCGATCGGCCGGGCTGGGGCGAAGCGTCGGGTCGCGGTGCGATGCGGAGGTGGGCCGAGCGGGCCAGCCAGGCGGGGGGACGGGCGGCGGCGGCCAGGACCGGCAGGGCGAACATGGTCGCCAGCCGGGTGGCGTTCAGCCCGACCGGGGTGTGCACCAGCGCCGTCGCGACCACCCCGCCCGCTGCCAGCACCGCACCCGACCGCACCGGGCGGTAGCCGACCAGCGCGGCCACCAGCAGGGCGGTCACCGTCGCCCGGATCGTGTCGGTCCGGCTGATGTTCATCCAGCCGCCGTCACCGAACAGCACCGCGGTCACCCCCAGCGGCACCGCCGCCGCGACCGCGACGGTCAGCCCGTCGGCGTACCGGCCGGACAGCAGCACGGCGACCCCGGCGAGACCGACGAAGAGTCCGGCCACCGGACTGGCCGCCGAGGCCAGCAACGCCGCCGCACCGGCCAGCACGAGCGGTCGCCACGAACTGCGGCGCCAGGTGAGGGCGAGCAGGGCGGCGAGGCCGAAGGCCACCCCGAGGCCGTACGTCACCCGGCCGGAGACCAGGTTGCCGGCGATGGTGACCACCCCGACCAGGCTGCCGAGGAGCGGCCGAGGCACTCCGGTGCGGACCAGCAGCGCGGCGAGGAGGGCCGCCGCCGCGACCACCGCGATCACGCCGGTGAGGCGTACCCCGAGCAGGGCCATCACCGGCTGGGTCAGCAGGCTGTAGCCGAACTGCTGGACCCCCGCGTACCAGCGCAGGTCGACCGGGGTCGCGCCGTGTGCGGCGAAGAAGTCGGCCCGGGCCACCTGCGCCGCCAGGTCCGAACCCATCGCCGGAAGGATGAGGTACGCCACACCGAGCGCCCCGGCGGACGCGGCGGCCAGCGCCACCACCCGACTGCCCCGCATGCCCACCTCCGTACCGCGCTCACGGTACTGGCAGCATGTCGGACGTGTCCCATCACCTCGTGCGCTGGACCGGACTGGCCGGATCGATCATGCTCGCCGTGGCGGCGTTCCTCGGCGGCGCCCTGCCCGACGGCGACCTGCGGCCCACTCCGCTGCGCATCTGGCAGGGGCCGTACGGGCCGCTGATCATCGCGTTGTGGCTGTTCGGTACCGCCGCCATGGCGTTCGCGTGGTGGACGTTACGGGACCGGGTGCCGTCGGCACGGTGGGCGCTGGTCACCGCCGGGCTGTGGCTCGTGCCGTTCCTGTTCACGCCGCCGCTGGGCAGCCGGGACGCCTACGCGTACGCCTGTCAGGGGGCGAGCTTCGCCAACGGCATCAGCCCGTACGAGTACGGCGTCTCCACGTTGCCGTGTCCGTGGCTGGACACCATGTCGTTCATCTGGCGGGACACCCCGGCGCCGTACGGGCCGCTGTTCGTGGTGCTCTCCGGCGCGATCGTCGCCGCGACCGGCTCGCTGATCGCCAGCATCGCGCTGTTCCGGGTACTCGCGGTCGCCGGTGTGCTGCTGACGGCGGTGAGTGTGCCGGTGCTGGCCCGCCACTGCGGTGTGCCGGTCGGCCGGGCGCTCTGGCTGGCGCTGGCCGGTCCGCTGGTGGGCGTACACCTGATCTCCGGGGTGCACAACGACGCGTTGATGGTCGGGTTCATGGTGGCCGGCCTGGCGATCGTGGTCAGCCGACCGGCCCGGCCGTGGCCGCTGCTGGCCGGTGGCGTGGTGCTCGGCATGGCCGCCGGGATCAAGGTGACCGCCCTGGTGGTGGTCCCGTTCGCGGCGCTGCTGGCGATCGGCGGCGGCTTCACCCTGCGCGGGTTGCTGCGCCACGGCACCCCGGTGGTCGGCGGAGCGGTGGCGACACTGATCGGGGTGACCCTCGGTGCCGGGTTGAACCTCGGCTGGATCACCGGGCTGTCGCACGGCAACGAGGTGATCGCCTGGACCTCACCGCCGACCGCCGTCGGGCAGACCGTCGGGTACGTGCTGCTGCCGTTCGGCCTGCACGTCGACGCGCTGCCGGTGACCCGGGGGATCGGCATGGTCGTGCTGGCGGCGCTGCTGGTGTGGTTGTGGTTCCGGGCGCGTCACCGGGAACCGCTCTGGCACGCCGCGCTGGCGCTGACCGCCACGGTCGCGCTGGCCCCGCTGTTCCACCCCTGGTACTGGTTCTGGCCGCTGGCGCTGCTCGCCGCCACCGCCCACCGCACCTGGTGGTTCAGCGCGGTCACGGTGTTCGCCGCGTTCCAGGTGCTGGCCGACGGCACCGGCCTGCCCCGGTACACCAAGACGGTCGGTGCGCCGCTGATGACGCTGTTCGTGATCTGGGTGGCGGTCCGCTTGGTACGGTCGGCTCGGGCGGCCCGCCGCCCGGTTCCCGTCGACTGAGGAGAGGCACGCCGGTGACCGAGACCGGCGTCCGACCCGCCTCCGCCCGCGACCGCCGCGTCCGGTATGTCGGCCTGCTGGGGGCGGTGGCCCTCACCGTCGCCGCGTACACCGGTGGCGCCCTGCCCGACAGCATCACCACCCGGGCCGGCCACCCCTTTCCGGCCGTACTGCTGTGGCTGCTCGGCACCACCGCCATGGTGGGCGCCTGGTGGACCCTGCGCGCGGGCGCCCCGTCGACCGGGTGGGCGTTACGGACCGCCGCGCTGTGGACGGTGCCGCTGCTGGTCAGCGCACCGCTGGGCAGTCGGGACCTCTACTCGTACGCCTGCCAGGGCTGGGTGTACGCCGACGGCGGTGACCCGTCCGCCACCGGTGTCGCCGCGGCGGGATGTCCGTGGCTGGACGCCGTCGCCCCGGTGTGGCGGGACACGGCGGCACCGTACGGCCCGTTCTTCGTCCTTCTCGCCGCGCTCGCCGTGGTCCTCGGCGGCACCCTGGTCGGGACGCTGGCGGTGTTGCGGGTGCTGGCGGTGGCGGGACTGCTGCTGGCCGCGTTCTGCCTGCCCGGCCTGGCGCGGGCGGCGGGGGTGCCGCCCGCGCGGGCGACCTGGCTGGTGCTCGCCTGCCCGCTGGTCGGGGTGCACCTGGTGTCCGGCGCGCACAACGACGCCGTGATGCTCGGTCTGCTCCTGCTCGGTCTGCTCCTGCTCGTCCGACGTCCCGCCTGCTCTGCCGGTGCGCTGTCCGGCGCTGCGGCGCCGCCGCCGGTCGGTGGTGTGCCGGATGCTGCGAGGGGGCACTCGGTCGCCGTGGTGCTGGTCGCCGGGGTGCTGCTCGGCCTGGCGGTCTCGGTGAAGGCGACCGCCGTGGTGGTGCTGCCGTTCGCCGCGCTGGCGGCCGTCCTTGGCCGGTACACGGTGGCGGCACTGCTACGCGACGGCGGCACGCTCGCCATCGGAGTGCTCGGCGCGCTCCTGCTCTCCTCACTGCTCTCCGGTCTCGGGCTGGGCTGGATCGGTGGACTCGGCAGCAGCGGCGACACCGTGCAGTGGACCTCGCCGCCGACCGCCGTCGGCATGCTCGTCGACTACCTCGGTGAAGCGGTCGGGCTGCCGCCCGTCGGTGTGCCGGTGGCCCGGATCCTGGCACTGACACTGCTGGCGGTCCTGCTGGTGCTGCTCTGGTGGCGTACCTGGTCGGCGCTGCGCCACCCCCGCCAGCCGGACCGAGGACAGCGCGGTGAGCACGGGGATGCCCGCGCCGCCGACGCCGCTCCATACGGCCCGCCTGCGGCCCGCGCGACCGGCAACGGCCCGCCTGCTGCGTTCGGTGTCAGCCCGTCGGGGGTGGGCGCGGGGGTGAGCCGGCACCGTTCGGTGCTGCTCGGCGCGGGCTTGGCGCTGGCCCTCACCGTCGTCCTCGCGCCGGTCTTCCACCCCTGGTACGCGACCTGGCCGCTGGCGCTGCTCGCGGTGACGGCGACCCGGACCATCTGGTTCCTGGTGCCGAGCGCGCTGGCGTCCTTCCTCGCCCTGCCGGACGGCACCAACGTGGCTCGGCTGGTGAAGGCACCCGGCGCGGTGGCGATGACCCTGTTGGTCTCTGTCCTGGCGGTCCGATTTCTGTCCCGGATCCGCCGGAACCGTGAGCCACACTGAGCCCAGTTGCCGCGAAGCCGGGTCGCACGCCGACCGCCGGCCGGAGGTGGGGAGATTTGTTGTCGCTCCAGCGACAACAAATCTCCCCACCTCCCCGCGCCGACACCGTGAGCGCCGGCTGGAGACGCCGCCATGATCCCTCGCGCCTGCCGTCAGCGCCTGCGCCAGCGCGGCCCGGCGTGGGCTCACGCCGCACAGCCGGCACGCTT
>NZ_JBIANP010000008.1:0-216113 GCF_042874705.1 Micromonospora sp. NPDC003816 | reverse complement strand
ACGTCTTGTTCGCCATGCTCCGCGACAAGATCCCCTACCAACCCCGCCCAGTCACGCCGATCGCGGCTTGACCAAACCCATAGGGACACCCCCCCCCGCGCAACAGCGCACGGACGGCCGGAAGATCCTCACGCAGCAGCGACGCCATCAGGCGGGCGGTGAGCTTCTTGCGCTGCCGGACGTTCACCAGCAGCAGAGTAGGCGGTCCGGCTTATCAAGAGCAGTCCAGCGCATGGCTCCCGCCATCCGGACCTGCCGCGCTTTGCACGTCGATGACGTTCGACATCGACGACATCGGAGGAGGCGAAACTTGCCGTTCGAACGGAAGCCTACCGGGGGTCGTCGATGTCCCACGGGTAGCCGAACTAGGTCGGCGTCAGTCCCCACTCGGCGACGAGCCTGAGCAGGCTGGACTCGTTGCTGGCGGTGTTGATGCGGATCTGGCGGGCATCGACGTCGTGGGCCCAGCCGTCAAGTTGCCGCTCGTTGAAGTCCCAATGTGCGAGCTGGAAGGATCGTTGCGCGTCCGGGCGTTGCCATCCTTCGCGATCGGCGAGGTCGTTACGCTGGTCCAGGATCGGAGTGATGTCTACGAACGCACGGCGCCCCGGCGCTGCCGGCACCTCTGCCACGAGCCGACGCCCGAGCCGAAGTGCGTTGAGCTTGTCCTGTGGCCACGTCGGCGTCGCAGCTTCCACGGTTGCCGATTCTTCGGGTAACGCCAGCACCGGACCACCCAATTCCTTCGGGAGCTGTCGCACAAGGCCACCACCGCCCAGAGCTTGATCCGAGTGCGTCAAGATCGGCGCGCACATCTAGCCGCGATCCGCGTGCTACGCAGCGTCACGCCGAGCTGGCCCGGTTGCCGTCCGGACGTGCCGATGTCAGGAAGTTCGCCCGTTCGCCGACTTGTGCGGCTGATGCGGTTTGGTAGCCTTTGGGCTTTGTCAATTCTTCTTAGGAAGCCTCAGCGGACCGCTTGGCGTCAGATTCCATTCGTGGGCATGGACGAGCGGTACGCGCCCGAACTTGCCGAGGGCCTCGGTTGCGGCGAGAACCTGCTTCCCCACGGCCTCGTCCTCCCGTTCTGTGATCCCCGCATATTCGAAGAATTCTTGGCAAGCAGACGCGGTCTTGAGGAATAGCGAGGGTAGCTGGTAAAGTGCGAAGTTGGTTCGGTACTCGCGAAACTCTGGTTTCAGGGTGACTACCTTTCCGTCAGGCTCGCCCCAACCGTTGCGCATCACTTCGCCCATCGAAAAGTGCAGGGCGCGACTCGCGGCGGCATGCAAGTAGTCGTACAGGTCTTTATGGCCGGTCTGCTTTGCGACCCAGCTCGCCCTCGGCAGCGGGCGCCCCGACCAATCGAACTGTTCGCGGATCTTCGCCAGCTCATCGTTCGCACGAGTTAGCTGCTGCTCCTGGGCGTCTAAAAAGGTTACCGGATACCATAGCTCCTGCATCACAGCGTCGCCGACGTAGGCACGCTGGGCAAGCAGTGAGCGAATACCGTCGGACTGCCCCATGACCATGAGCAGATTCTGCGCATCCTGCTGCGGCAGGTCCTTCACCCACAGCATCCAGAGCAACTCATCGAGAGCGGGCCGGATGAACCCGACCGCCAGATGACCCAGCCCGACCTTGGCCAGCACCACGGTGGCGTCAAGCGCTTCGAGCTGACGCCGAAGGATGTAGTTAACAGCAATCCGGCGAAGGTCGGACCAGGCTGCATCCCAGGTCAGGTCACCAATGACAAGCGTCTGCTTCGTCGCGGCGATCCACACCTCGACGGCTGCCGCCCGCGCTTCGGCGTCGACATTCTCATTGACAGTCACTAAGAAATAGTGACATGTCCCTGCCTGCTCACAACGTAGTAGGTGTACGGCGCCACCCAAGCCGGCGGCGGCGTCCGAATAGGGCGAATTGAGCGGAATTCCGCGAAGTTCTCTTTTGCTTTATAATGTGATGGCGTCCAGGCAAGCATTACTTTTGCCGCGATCAACGCTCGTCTCAACGATGGTGCTTGTACGCGTAGATCCACTGTGGTGCGGGGCATGACGCCGCCGTCGCTCGACACTGCTGCGTTGTCGCCCAGGTTGTCGTCTCCGCCGTATCCCTTGCCGCGGATGCTGCCCCCGCTCCGGCGACGCTGGTCGCGTCCGCTCTGGCAGACGGCACCGCGAGCGGCCTGCAAATTGACAGTGCGAGGGAAACCCAGGCCCATCATCTATCGTTGGCGGGTCACCCTAGAGCATGGAGATTCATGTCTAACACCAATCTGGATCTCCACTCTTCGCTCGTCCGGGGTCGGCAGGCCGTCGAGGCGTACATCACTGAGTGCCGCGACCAACTCGGCGAGTACACGTGGGATGAAGAACATGCCACTGTCCGCTTGACCCACGCTGCACATCCGGTCGCCAGGTATATCCCCTTCACCCGCAATCAGGAGGGTGGGACCCCTACCTCTAGCGGAACCGGCGCCGACTGGTTGTGGTGGTGGCTATCCCCCACTGGCGAATGCTTCGGCATGCTCGTCCAAGCTAAGAGCCTCAAGCGGGTTGGTGGGAGATGGGACGTCGACCTCAATTACGCGAAGCGCAAGCAGATCATCGACCTGCTTAACGCCTCCGATCTCCTCAAGGTGCCCGCCGTCTACACACTCTACTGCGGCGATCCTGCATATCGTCCTGATCTTACCTGCGGTGGAGGCCACACCTCTGACGCTCTCGACCGGTGTCACCGATCTGCTGTTTGCGCCTTGCCCGCCCTGATCGCCAGCCAGCTCGCTACTTTCACCGCGCTCGACTCGCCAGGCCAAGCCGCCATTGAAGCCTACCAGTATGCGTTTCCTCTGGAGGATCTCGCCGACACCAGCCTGGGGACACCGTTCGTTGACGATCTCAACCTTCACCACATCGACGGCGAATTGCTGGAGTTCCTGACCCAGCCGCAAGGCATGCCGCGTGACATCGCCAAGAAGATCTTCGGCATGGTGTCGAGAATGCGATCGGGCCAGTTCGCTTTGGCGGTTAGTGAGCGCCAGCGGGTTGACGAGGATGCCGTCGTCTTCGAGGATCTCCCGACGGACCGAGGGCATTTCGGCGTGCCTTACTTTGATCATGTTCTGCGAGGTCTCCGTCGCCAACCCCCGGACTACCTTGTCGCGATGGCGAATGGTGAGGACCCTCCGCCGTGGCTGTCCGGGCTCGTGGCGGGGATCGTGCTGTTCGATGCGGCGTGACGCTGCCGAGTACGAGGAACTCCGCAAGGAATACGGCGCCGCATAACCTTCATCGCAGCCCTGACATCGGCGCAACGCTTGTATTGCTCGGGCTGAGGCAGTTCGTCCTCCCTCCCTTGGCCTGGTTGCTGTGACGAACTGTGGCTCCGACGGCTGGCGTCTACTTTCCCTTGGTGGCGCACTCTCATGCCGCTGACCGCGCGGCAGGCAGCGTTACAGTCGATCGATCAAGACGGTGTGCTCGGTCTTGCCGATGTCCATACACGTGATCATTCCGGACGTCGCTGTGCACCCGTACCGGGTTGACTTTGAGCTGCCGTGACCATGTCGCCTTGTCGCATGCACGTCGCGGTCGTAGTGGCTCAAGCAGACGCGGCTACGTAACTGGGTTGCGGCCGCCGGGCGCTGGACGCGACCTCTATTCACGCGTCCTGGCTATTGCGTTGCGCTGAAGTTCGCCTTGAGTGACGCGGCGACCGGGCCAGCATCGCGCTGGTCAACTGTGCCAAGGCACGCAGGATCGCGGCGCGCTCAGCCGGAGTTGCGCCTCTCAATGCATACAAGGCTATGCATGTGACACTGGCGAAGAACGGTACGGACACGGCTACCACTGTCGCGAGGGTGACGCTCACCAGCCGCCCTCCGCGTCTTCGTTGATGGAAGGCATCTGCTGATTGCGGACCGCTCGGCGCTGGTTGGACAGGTCGGCCCGTTCGCTGTTCCAGAAGCCGGCGGCGCTGAAGCGGAGGCACAGCATCGCGCCTTGGTCCTGGCGAAGATTGACGCGTGTGGAGTATGGGCTGTCGGACATGGTGAGGCCGGGGATCCCGAGGAAGGGGTCTTGAAACGCTGCCGCGACGGTGTCGAGACTGGGCGCGGTACCCCATTCAATGTTGACTGTCGGCACCGTCGTGTACGGGGTTGTCCAGAGGCTCACGCCGGTGTGACGAGGGTCGGAGTCGAGTATCCGCAACCGTCGCAGGACGGCCGACATGAGCTCGTGAAGGCCGTCAGGGAGTACCGGTCCGTCATGTGCATACTCGTAACGTTGCTTCTGCAGCGCCTCTTTCTCCTGTGGAGTGAAGTCATAGGGGTCGTGGGTCCAGCAAGGGATGGCGGTGCTGCTGGTCTCACGGACCTTGCTACTGGCAAGCACGACAGCGACCCGCCACTGCTTCTTGGTTATGCCTCGCAGGTCGATCCGCCCGGGAAGGCCGAGTCGGTAGAGAGTCACGCCACTACCGCTGATCTTGCAGCGCAGGCCGGTGATGCCGAAGATCTCGGAGCCATCGTCGATGTGCCATGGCAGGCTGCGGTTGATGAACTTCGGCAGGTGGCGAGGCGGCACGTGCAGGGTCAGCGAATCATGATCGCCCACAACTTTGCTGATCATCAACGCCGGTTCGCCTGGCCGCCAGCCGGCGTGGTCCACGCCTCCGCTACCGATCTCGCTCAGAAGCAGCGACTCAAGCTGTGCCTGTGCAGAGCCGGCTGGAAGAATGACATGCCTGCCCACCGGCGTCGACATTGCCCGAAGAGCTTGAGGTGCGGTCTCGCCGGTACACCGGGCGCGACCGCGGGCAAGCTCGTGGCGATCAGGAGCCGCCGGACCACCGGGCGGGGGCAGCACCCGCTCGATCCAATGGGAGCCGGCTCCGACCCGACGCAGTGTCTCGGCGAAGTCGACGTGGCTGGTGTCCTCCCATCGACACGTGAGGTGAAGAGCTCCAAGGGTCCGGCGGTCGCGATGCTGCAGCTCAAAGACACAGTCGAGGTCACCGTCAGACCCAGAAACGGCTCGGTCACACGAGCAGCGCTGCCGAGTCACCACAAGGGGTAGGCCGCAATCGTCGTCGATGAGCCGGGCGAGGAACTCGTCGTGACGGACCCGATGGTCGGCAACGCTCCTGCTGGTGTAGAGGCGCAAATGCCAGCGGCCCTCACTGATCCACGCCCTGATCGAGTACGCGCTGGAGTTGCCGAACAGGGCGATACGCCGCAGGAGGCCGGAGCCAAGCCACGCCAGACCCACGCCGCCCTCATGGCGCCTCCGGTGAGATCGCCGGCCCTCTCGTTCGGCCTCGTCCAGGGAGTTCTGCTCCCAGAGGGGCACTGTTTTGGCGAGCAGGGCGGCGTCGGCCGCGGCGCGTATCGCATCGGCCCACCGCGTGCCGAGCACTCCGCGAAGGATCAGGCGGACATCGCCGCTCGTGCTGGCCAAACACACCTCGGCGCTTTCATCACGGATGGCTTCCACTCGCAGTCCTGGAATGCCCTCGACCTCCCGTGTAGCCGGCTGCTTGACCGGCAGGAGGACCTGCATAGCGTGGTCGCTGAGCATTAGATGCCGACCCGTGCCGACCAGTGTGTGTGAGCCGAGTTTCAGCAACAGCGAGGTGCCGCTGATATAGGCAGCGGTGACGCCCAGCGGTTGTGGCCACCATTCGCCGCCGCGGCACAGCAGTTCCATCACCATCGACTCGGCGACAGCCTGCTCCCCAGCCGCAGCCGGGATGATCGCTCCGCCGGGCCCGCAGCGGCGTAGGTCATTCAACGCGTGCTGGAAGGGCTCCCCAGTGTAGTGAATCCGGCGGCCGGCTTTCGTTGAAGCCCAATCCTGGGTCATCGCATGATCCGTTCCCGAATCGCCTGCTGCCCCAAAGACCATTCGACAACCGATCAAGCGCCCAACGGGCGCACGGATGCTAAACGTTCCCAGCGATCGGAAGGTTCTTCCATGCGGCATCGCATCAACGGGGCAGCGCGGTGCCTGGATAAGGCCGCCGTCCGGCCCGGCAAGATTGTGCACCATCCACGGCGCCCAACGCAAACCAACCTGGGCGGCATTTCGGAGCCCTCAGAGTACGAGCTTGCGGCGTGGCGTGACATTCAGCGGTTCAAGGGGCGGCCGCTGTCGGCCGCGTTTCGTAGCGCCGGCGAGGGCGTGTCCAATGGTGCCGCGACACTCGGTCGGCGTGCGCCGTCGACGCCGACGTTGTGATCTACGAGGGGTCGTCGGCGTGGCTGCGGGACATTCTGGTCGACGCCTGGGTGGCCATGCAGGCAGAGGGGCTGCTGCCGGGCGGTGATCCGCCGATCGACGTGGTGCAGGCCCGCCAGTCGAAGCGGGTACGCGCCGAGCCGGTCGCCGCCCGGTACGAGGTCGAGCCACCCCGGGTGCACCACGTCGGCACGTTCCCGCTGCTGGAGGATCAGCAGACGACATGGACGTCTGAGTCCGGGGACTCCCCAGACCGGCTCGACGCGCTGGTGCACGGGGTGGCGTACCTCCGGGCGGAGGAGTCTCGCCGCGCGATAGTGGCCTCGCCACTCGGCCATCCGGCTCGGCCCTCCTCAGGACTGCGCTGTTGTCGGAATCAGCCCAGCGTCTCCGTGAGCACTGGGACGCCCGACGCCTCGGCCCAACGAGTAATTTCTGCCTGGCCGGACCGATGCCAATGCCGGATGCGGATTGCTCCTTCTGCAGTGACCTGTGCTACCTCAGGTGCTCCGAACGCTTGGAACAGTTCGCTGGCGAGGCGGTGCGTCGTCGCTACAAGGCCGCTACCTCCGGTGCAGAGGTCATCGATGTCGGCGACTGTGTCGGCGTATGGCTGCTCCGTGACGGCATCGGGACCAATCGGCTCGTTAGGCCAGCCAACGTTGGACACCAACGTGATTGGTTCTTGGCTCATAGGCCAGGTCGTAACTCTGGCCGGGGGCCAAATAGCGGCTCGGACGGTTGCAAGCCCTCCGGCCGCCGCCCGGTCGCGTGCATGGTGGGCGAGAAACTTCAGTCCTGCTCCGACCCCCAGGGTGAGCCACTGGGTGTCTACAAGGCGACCACCAGAATCCATGTTTCCGGACCTCGTCGAGCTGATGTCGGTGGAGAAGGCGCCGCTGCCGTTCTCGTGCAGTTCGCAAGCGCCACGCGAGTATTGCGTGCTGATGTCGGCCTTGCCGACACCTACCAAGCGGCGATGCCGGACGGTCGATCGGTGAAAGCGGCATACCGAAACACCGAAGGCATCGGCAGAGCGGCTCGCGTTGCTCAGCTCGAAGGCTTTCAGAGCGGCGGTGTCGACGGTGAAGCCGCCCGGCACGTCCGGGACGAGGGTGACCAGCACAAACAGTTCCTTGGGGGCATGGCGCGAGGCGAAGTCGGCTTCGAGGCGTACGGCCTCTTCGATGCGGCTGGTCAAGCCGGCGAACCGTGCCCGGTACGCCTCGGCCACCTCGCTCTCGGACAACCAGACCGTCTCAGTGCCGATCCGCTTGGGGTAGAGCAGCGACTTGTTCTCGTTGACGTAGGCGTGTGGCGCGGTCGCCGATCGCGCGACCCAGATGATGAGGAAACCTCTGCCGGGGCGGTCGGGATCTTCGACGGGGATGACGTCGAAGGTCGGAGTCGGCTGGATGTTGCCGTAGACGGTCTGCCGGAGGCGTCGACGTTCGTCGTCGCTGATGTAGACGCCGGTGTCGTTCGTCGCGCGTCCCTGTTCGTCTTCGTCAATGCCGAGGATGAGAATGCCGCCGGTGGCGTTCGCGAGTGCGCCGACGTCTCCGCAGAGCTTCTTCCGTTCGCTGTTGCTGCCGCCGTAGGTCTCCCGTTTGAAGTCCAGGTCGGGGCCTTCGGTCGTCGCGGGAATGAGTCCTTTGACTTGGTTATAGGTCAGGGTTTCGTCGATTGGTCCGCCGAGGAGCTGTTCGAGTCGACGGTTCCGCAGTGTCGCCATAGATTCGATCGTGGACCGCCCGCCTGTTCTCAGGCAAATCCAGCTTCTCGGGAGTCATCTCGGTGAGCGCGAATGGGACACTTCGCATCAGCACGTCCCGCTGGCTGAGATCGACCAGGATGCCTTGGGTCGGAAGGCCAGCCGCGGCAAGCGGTCGAGGACCATGCCCTCGAAGGACTGCAGACCTGCGAGGGCAGCCTCGGGCGATCCGGTCGCGACAGTGTCGCCCGGGCGGGGCTCCAGTGATCCACTCATGACGGCGAGGATAGCCCCTCGACCGTCCGGGCAGAGACGGAGTTCGCTGCCGTGGCGGGTCGCGTTCCGCCCCGGTTACCGCGCGATCGGTGGCAGGGAGTAAACCGCCGCGGACCTTGTAGAGACTTTGATGTTTCCCCGGGTTTCTCGGAGTCGTGCGGTTGGCGTCAGACTACGGATAGGGCGATCGGGTGGAGCCTTTCATACCCCATGTTCATGGGTCGCTTTCAGGACGACCGGATCTGCCGCCACCCGTGCGCGGCACCCATCCTGAACCACCATCCCTCGCGGGTACCCAAGGCGGCGTCAGTCCGGATCCTCGCATCGGACGCCGACGCTTGCGATCTCCCCACTGCCTACGAGCTCTCGGATCGCTGTGGTCATGGCTGGCACGCCCGGTTCCGGCACGATCAGCTGGTCAAGGGCCCAGAAGTAACTCCCGTTCGCGACTTCACCGGTCTCCTTCCATCTCGCAAGCAGGCGGCGGACCTCCTCGACGGTGAAGATGGTCAACGCCCAACTGGAGCCGTCAGGAAGACCGACGAAGGCATCCACATTGGCTACGGACTCCTCGGTGTCCGTGTTGGGATTGAGAAGGAACCGTGCCACGAAGGTCGGTTCCGCAACGGTCACGTACGGGTCGATGGTGCCCATGAACGCCCATCATGCCGCACATGAACGAGCAGATCGGGGTCTTGCCCGGCATCCGCTTCTGCCGCCGACCGCGCGTAGTCCGTCGGCGGCTTCGTCTCATTCCGTGCGCTGTAGTTCGACGGGTGGAGCCTCCCGGCGGCCCGGTCGCCTTCGCCGGGCTGCGAGCAGTGCGGATTCAGCGTCTCTTCTGGAGTGCTTGGATGATGTCCTGTCGCAGATGCGCTGCTTCTTCGTCTCGGTCACACAGCAGTAGAACCTTGAACGGGACGGCCTTTCCCTCCGGTTGCCCGAGGGGGCTGGTCCAGTGGTGAACTGCCTGGGCGAGGATGCGGAAGAGTGTGTGCCGGTCCTGTGAGTTGTCCGGCAGCAGCTGGGGCGCGTTGTCGATGATCACCAGGTAGCCGTCCGCCGGCAGCCAGTGTAGGTCTCTGAGGCAGTCGGACAATGCGTTCCAGTTCCAGCCGAAGTAGCTCGGAAACAGCAAGGCGTCCGAGAAGTCGTAGGAGACGTGGTCGGCGTCCGCCATTCTCGTGCCGTCGAGGCGGGCGACCACGAACCTGCCAGATGCCGGTAGCACCGAGACCAACTCCACCACCGAACCACGCGAGCAGACCATGAGCGGTTCCCTGGAACTCTGCCACGCTTCGTCCGTCATCCTGTCCACCTCGATCGACGGTCTCCACAGCAACTACGGCATCATGCGCCAGACCGCTCAGCACCTCCAGAGAAGCAGCACGACAGAGCCGCCCCGCCAGACGACCGGAGCTGCCTCCGAGCGGGCGCGTCGCCCCGGCCGGGAGCCGTCATCGATTTGAGACGAGACCGTGGTCGTAGATCGACGTAACGCTGCGATTGTCGGAGCATGGCCGTTCACGCGATGACGGCGGCGCGGCGGGCCACCGCGTCGGTGACCGCCGGTCTGTTGGTACTGGCGGGATTGTCGTCCTGCACACCCTCGGTCAAAGCCGTCACCGGCCTGACCGCGGATACTGGCGGCCGGCCGCTCGCGGCTCTAGCCTGGTGCGCGGACCGGCCGCCGGACGTCGTGGTTCTCCGTATCGCAGACGATCTGGCCTCGCCGTCCCCGTCCGACGCACCGACTCCGTCGGCCAACTGGCCGGAGTGGCGGTACCACGTGCAGCAGCGCGACTTGACCTCACCGGCCACCGTCGAGCTGACGGGCTTCCCGCCTTCACCGGGCCCTGACCTGGGCACAGGCTTCCGAATGCGCGTACTCACCAGGAACAACAGCTTCACCTCCCACGACGTGAGCTTCCGGCTTCCTGAACTGGCCGACCTGAAACCAGGATCAGTCCTGATCACCACCATCGAAGCCAACGAAGAGGTACAGAAGACCGTCTCCCTCGACGAGTTCGCACGCTTGGGAAGGAACGCCTGCTGAACTCCGACACAGGGTAGTCATGGCATAACTCCCGTGGCAGTTTGAACATCGGTCCACCTACCCGGGCGAGACCCGTCGTGACGCCTGTCCTCCTCAGCCCATGATCAGATTCACTGATCCGCCGCCGACAATGTGTCTCCTCGGACGACGCGCAGTCACTGCGTGTGCGGCGAGTCGCGCAGGAGCACCTTGAAGGCGGGGCCCGGCCGGGAGGACCGCCAACCGGTGAACAGTGCCTGACGGATACCGCGAGCCACCGTCCTGGGTAACACGGGCTGGCTCGGCATCCCGAACCAGTTGCCGGGATGGGCGCAGGGCAGCGATGCCACCAATAGAGCGCCTGGCTGTTCCGCCTGCTCGGCGACGAAGGTCAGCGGCGACCAGCCGTTGGCTTGGCAGTAGGTCGGTCTGCGGCGAACCGCCCAGCGGAAGGTGACGCCATCTACGGTGATCCGTCGTGAACCCTTGATAGCCAGTGTCATCGGTACCTCTGCCGGTTCCCACCGCACGTCCGCGAGCACCATAGCTGGGATCCGACGCCATCGCGCCATCGAATTGCGGGATCACGACGATGCTCAGGTGTCCGGATCTCCCGCGACCCGCAAGCGAGGGCGAACGGTGGGAGAGCAGACTGAGCAGCATGAACCTCGTGGAGTTCGACGCGTTGGTCGAGCCCCTGCGTCAGAAATCGGTGGCCTCGTTGGCCGAGCACGGCTTGGCGCTCATCGAGGGGCGCATCGCCAGCGCCGCCGAGGTTGCCGACCTAGAGAAGCAGCTCGGCGTGACGTTGCCGGAGAAGTACAGGTCCTTCATGGTGCGCTACGGCGGTGGCATGGTCGGCATCGTCGAGCTGTTCCCGATCGCCGGCGCCGACTCCAGCGACGACGACGTCAAGTCGGTCAACGACCGGGAGTTCCCTGACCGGACATTCCATCGCGATAGCGCCGGTGGGCACCGGCGACCACTGGGGGTTCCCGGTCGGTGATGGTCACTGCCGCGAGGCGGTCTGATTCCACTTCCACGATGGCGGCGATCCGGAGCGTGAGGCGGCCGACGTCCTGGATTTCGTCGCGCGTCATGGACTCAGGCTGTACCGGCCGGGCCATCCGCTTTCGCCGCCGTCGGGCGTGCCGCCGACTGGTCAGGTCATCAGCCCTCCTGATCGTCGCGGGTGTCACCGCTGGCGAGGATCGCGTCGAGGAAGTGTCGGAAGACCGGCCAGGGGAACGTCGGGCTGCGGTGTCCGGTAACTGTGACCTGCCCTGCGGGGACCGGTACTAACGGTCCGCCACCCGGTTGGAGGTCGAGGATGCGTACGTCGATGTAGCCGTCTGAGCTTCTGGTCGGGTTGACCTCGTAGAGCTCGTAGCACCAGCCGTCGTGGTAGGACGTGACCTCGAAAGCCTGGCTCGCGAAGCGCCACGAGTTCAAGGATAGAGAAAGGTCACCGCTCACGTTCGCGGTCAGCGGGTCGGACACGATGTCGCCGGATGCCTCCACGAAGCGGATGAAGCGCAGCAACACCGGCCAGGGCAGTGGCCCTTCGGTGAAGGCCACGTAGGCATGGGTCGCGTCCGCCGGTGTGAACAGATCGCCGTCGGGTGTCGTATCCGGGATCACCACGGCGACCCCACCGGAGGTCCGGTACCACCCACTCAGCTCGTAGGTCCACGCGTCCTCCGGTAGGAGGTACATCGAGTTGATCTGGAAGGCCGTTCCGTTGTACGCCCACTCTTCCACATCGACAGGATGCCAGGCCGAATGTGCGAGGTGATTGCACGCCGGGCATGACGTCCGGATCCTGCCGCTCCGGATGGACTGGTGTTCATCACCGGTGGTGACGCACGGTGACTTATGGCCGCCTCTCCTGTCTCCGCCCCCCGCTTCATACCATTGAGCGGTACGTGCGCTGGCTGCAAGACGTCCGCCGGTACCAGCCCTCGACCGTCTCCCGCCGGCTGTCCGTCGTGGTCGGCTTCTTCCGGGTCTGCGTCATCGACGCCATCCTGGAACGCTCGCCGGCCGACTACGTCCGCCGACCCACCGTGTCGGCCGAATCACCGCCCCTCGGACTGGGCCAGTTGCCACCCGGACCGGTGCAGCCGGTGGTGGATCGGGCGGATGGTGTTCGCGATGAGTTGCGCGAACAGGCGCCGGATCTCGTTGAAGGACAAAGCGATCAGCGTTCGATGGTGGCTGGTGTGGTTGCCGCGTTCGCGGGCGGTGATGACGGTGAGGTTGGCGTGGGCGAGCATCACGAGGATCGTGTGCCGGTACCAGGAGTCGAAGCGGCGCAAAGTCTCTACAAGATCCGGGGCGGTTCAGTCGATGACCCGGTGCGTCGCCGAGTGCGACACTCCGAACAGCGGATCGATCTGCCGCATCGTCAGGTTCGTCCGCCAGTACGCGGCTACCAGCAGCACCCGATCGGCGAGGTCGGTGACCGGTGCCGGCCCAGTCGCCCGTCCGCGATCGTGTCCCCGTCGATAAGCGGGAGGCAGCATCTCCATCGAAGGCGGTGCCCGCATAGCCGGGGCTTCGCGGATCCACCCACCTTCCATCGAGTAGGTGGGTACCCACTACACCCTGCCCCGCCGGGTGGCAGTTCGACGCCGGGCTCTGATGCCCCCGGAGTTTGACTGTGTTGGAAGTCGATGGGCCCTCTGAGGGCTGTATGCCTGGCGGTCAGCAGCGAGACGTCCAGCAAGATCGGCGGCAGCGTGGACGATGTCGGCACGCCGCGCGGCGGGGCAATCCTCGAGTGCTCGTTCAGCTACGTGTTGGACTACCGTAGCGTCGCGCCACCGTACGATCATCCAGCTGATCGATGTGACGATCGGAGCCACAGCGAGGGAGATTGCGGCGATCAGCAGGCCACTCACCGGCACTTCCCCATTGTCGGGCCAAGGAGCCCACCACGCCGCCACCGGCCCCAAGTCCGTCTGACTTGGCAAGTCAAGCTCGGCATGTCATGGCCGAAGCTTGTCCAGCAGCGTGCCGTCTTCCAGCCGCCAGGCCGTCCAGCCGTTGGCAGGTGATCCGGCGCACGCGGTGGCAGCGTCTGAGGGGGATCGATAGCGGCAACCATCGATCTCAAGCTCGCCCGAAGCCAGTACGGTAGCAATGAATCGCTGGCGGAGTCGGGGGCGCTGCCAGTAGAGGTGTTCCCCAACCTTGAGGTCGCCCCGTTCGATAAGGGCAGCGAGGGGACCTCGAGGTGGCCCGGCTGGCTGAGGTTGCGGGGCCGCCTGGTCGGAGTCGATGACGAGACGTAGTTTGACCTTGCGGTCGTGACGTACTGCGTGGAGTGCCTCGTCCGAGACGGTGACGGTAATCTCCAATGGCATGTCTTCGCCTCACTCAATTCTCAACCCTGAGTTCTGAGTGCTCAGCGCACAACGATGAGGTGGCCACCGCAACAGCCTCAACGCCAGTGGGCCGACCAGGCCCGTGGTGGCAACCGTCCACGAACGCTGTCGCGTACCGCGGTGTTGATGCGATGGGCCGACGCGACAAGCCCGCGCTCCCGTTAACCCGTTGACGTTTCACGTGCGCCTTTGTCGCACAGGGAGCCTAGACCGCCGTCAAGAGCATTGCACAATTCGCAACAAGGGGCGAATTGCCTCCGTGGTCCGATCCGACTGGGAACCGTCCGCGATGACACTTGTGGTAGCCGCTCCTCAGTCAGCTGCGCCGCCCAGGGTTCAGCCTCGACTTCCGTTCCACGCTCCTAGCATCGGGCGTGGGACCGGCAGGCGGTCTAGCATCGAGCGGCGAATTCGTCCCTTGACACCTTGCCGAAGATCGGCACACCCGCGACGCGGGCGCTGAACGCCGCCGGCTACACCGCGCTACGCCAGCTCGTGGGTGCGCCGCGCGCAGAGCTTGCCAGGTTGCACGGCATTGGGCCGAAAGCACTGGACATCATCGAGGCCGCCCTCGAACAGCACAACCTGGGGCTGCGCTGACCATCGGCGATCGCCCGGGTGTATAAGGCGCGCGCGACGGCAACGAAAAGCTCGCCGGCGTGCCGGCCGCTGCGGCTGTTGCGCCGCGACACCGCGCCGGCAACCATCACTTGTTTCAATGCCTCGACGTCGCTGGCGGCGATGCTCCCCAATGGTCGGTCGGGCCAGGCGGCAGCCATTCGGTTCCAGTAGGTGCCGTACGTACGCCGCGCTCCAGGCCCGGCTGCGGCAACAACGCGCGGAAGGTACTCCGCGACCGTGGGCAGGGCGGCCCGGGCGCCGGGGTGGGCTTGGAGGTCGGCCATGGTGACGCCCAGGTGGGCCAGGACCTGGTGTGCGGCGGCGATAGCGGAAGGGTCAGCGGTCATTGTCGCCCCCTGCGAACTGGCGGTACAGGCTGGTGAGTAGGCGGGCGACGGTGCTGACGGGATGCACGACGAGCAGGTCATGCGTGATGAAGGTGGCCAGGAGTACAGGCTGGCCGGGCTCGATCTGGCACATCTGCCGGGCGCTCGCCGGCAAGGGCAACTCGCCTCGGCTGCCCACCTGGTACCGGTCGTCCTGCGCGGAGGCGATGACGAGCATGCCGTGGCACAGCTGGATGCCGAGACGATGTCCCGGTGACCAGCCCATCGCGTGCAGGAGGTGCTGGGCGATCACCCGGCCGCAGCGAGCGGGGAGAGCCATCCACAGCAGCAGCCCCGAGGCGTCGGTGATGGCCGGCGGGCAAACGCGGGCGGGTAGCGCTGGCATCGGCATCGGGCGTGGGTTCGGCCACGCGGGCGAGGTAGCAGGGATGAGCGGACGAACGAGTTGCTCAAGGGCGTGGGTAGGTCGTGTCATGACGGCGCAACGTCGCGACTGCCGACACGCCTACGGCCTGCACGTTAGTGGATTGGGCGCCCGAGACGATGAGCTGGTGTTGCTCTACGTCGATGCCAACGCGCGTACCGTCCGCCCATAGCCGCCTCCGCGTCAAGGGGAACTGTCGATCTTGTGCGCCCGAAGGTACTCGAACCCCTGGCCTTCTGATCCGTAGCACCTGCCCTGCCATAGGGCAGAATATCGATGGAAGTCGTCTGGCAGAAGGCGGGCCACTGCGCGTACCGCCCTATGTTGCAGCGCTCTGAAGGTGCCCTGCCGAGGGCCTGCCTGAGTGATCCGACTCGGCGTGGCCGTCGGCTCGGTGCCGGCCTCCCAGCCGGAGCACACGTCAGTCACAGGGGTTCCGGTACGGGTGGTCACCGACGAGGCGGCTCCACTCTTCTTGGCTTACCAGGTCTCCGGTCGTGTTGCAGATTCGCTGGGCGGCCGCATCGGGATCGGTGTCGTAGATCCAGGTCTGTTGGGTGATTCCTCCGGCAGCGAGTGTCCGGCCGTCCGGGTGGAAGTCCACCGAGTAGACCGCACCGGTGGGGGTGGTGATCTTGGCCATCTGCTCGGGTCTGTTCAGGTCGGTGAGATCCCACAGCCACACGCTGGAGTCGGTGCCCGCAGCGGCGAGGGTCCTCCCGTCTGGGGAGAATGAGAGCAGGTAGACATAGTTGGTCGGTCCGGTGATCGGCTCCCCCATAGGACGTGCTGGCCCGTCACTCTCCACCCGCCACAGGCGGACGGTGCTATCGGCGCTGCTGGTGGCCAGAGTTTGCCCGTCCGGGCTGAAGGCCACGCTGTATACGTAATGGTTCGACACCTGGACGGCTTGCCCTCGCAGCCGTGGGTTCCTCGGCATGCCGACATCCCAGATCCGGAAGGTGTGGTCGGCGCTGCTGGCGGCGAGGGTGCGACCATCGGGGCTGAAGGTCACCCAGGTCACGTATCCGGCGAACCCTTCCAATGTCGCGATGAGGACGGGCTTGGCGGGCTGCGAGGTGTCCCAGAGCCGGACCGTCCCATCGTCGCTTCCGCTGGCGAGCAGCGTGCCCCCCGGATGGAAGGCGACGGACTCGATCTGCGCGTCGTGGGCGTCGACCGGCTCGCCGTGGGGGGCCGGCCGGGAGGGGTTCGAGACGTTCCAGAGCTGATAGGTGCCGCTTCCGCCGTGGCTGACGGCCATCGTGTGGCTGTCCGGGCTGAAGGCGAAGGTACCTGCGAAGCCGTCCGGGCTGGGGAGGGGAAGTCCGTAGGGAACAGGAGCGGTACGGTCGGTGACGTTCCACAGTTGGGTTTCGGTGCTGCCCACCGCGAGGATGCGCCCGTTCGGGCTGAAGGTGGCGGAGCTGACGACTCCAGGCGCGATCATGGTCGGGCCGGTGACCGGCCATATCCGGGCGGCACCGTCGTTGGTGGCCGTGGCGATGGTGCGGCCATCGGGTGCGAAGGCGACGCCTGTGACGGGGGCCGGGTGTGGATAGCTGCCCACGATCTTCCGGCTGGTGACCTCCCATAGTCTGAGGCCCACGGCGGTGTCGGAGCTGCCAGCAGCGAGGAGGGTTCCGTCCGGGCTGAACTGGACGGCGTTCACCCAGCTGTCGGCTCCGGACAGAGGTGGTCCCATCTTCCTCGGGCGAGTCGGGTCAGACAGGTCCCACAGGTGCACGTGGTAGTCACGGCTCGCGACGGCCATTTTCGTCCCGTCGGGGCTGACGGCGAGGTGGTGCACCTGGCCCTGTGCACCGGCGGCGAGTGCGCGGGTGGGTGTCCGGCGTGGCGCGCTCAGGCGCCACACCTCGACGGCACCCGTCTCGCCTCCGGCGATCACTGTCTGAGCGTCGGGGGTGAGGGCCAACGCGGTGATGGGCGCAACGCCGGATCGAATCGTGGCCCCGATCCGTGTTGGTCGTCGGGGATCGCGGAGGTCCCATAGGGAGAGGCGGCCGTCACCGCTGGCGGTGGCCAGGACGGATCCGTCAGAGTTGACGGCCAGCATGGTCGATTTCCCGTCGAACGTCCCCTCGGGCACCGCGATCGGCATCGGGCGACGGGGGTCGGTGCTGTCCCAAAGGCGGACCACGCCGTCCTCCGCGGCTGCGGCTAGGTAGCGGCCGTTCGGGCTGTAGGTAACAGATCGCCAGGGGGCGGTCTGCTCGCCGAATGGGCCGAGCCGCTCGGGTCGTGGCTGTCGACTCAGGTTCCAGCTGCGCAGGCCGGGACCGGAGGCCGCAGTCAGGACGGTCCCATCTGGGTGCCAGCTCACCGCCTGCATCTGCCGATCGCCTGCACTGCTCAGACGGGCAGGAAGGCTATTGCCGGTGGCGCCGATCATGCTGGCTCTTGCCTCGGGTGTCGGCCAGATCCGGAACGCGGCGACCGCCAATTGCGCGGCCAACGACAGGTCCTTGTCTCGTAGCTGGTCGGCGCGGCTGGCGACCAGACGAGATAATGCCTGATCCCGCTGCACCACCGCCGCGCTGCGAAGCTGCTCGGACCGATTGCGTTCGATGAGGGCCAGGGCGCCCCCGGAGACGGCTCCCATCAGAAGGACCGTGAGGACGGCGACCGCGAGGTACAGACGACGCGCGCGGCGACGCTCATGGCGCAGGCTCGCGGCGACGAAGGCGGTGGTCGTTGGAGCAGCCTGCCGCTGATGCTCACGCAGCCACTCCACAGCCGAGGCGAGCTGGCCACCCCGGTAGAGGTGGTCCTCGTCCTGGCCGGCGGCACGCCACTGCGCGACGGCGGTGTCGAGACGCCGTCCGACGATGAGGGCGGCGCGGTCCGCGTCCACCCATTCCCTGAGCTTCGGCCACGAAGTTAGCAAAGCCTCGTGGCTGATCTGGACGGTGGTCGCGTCGACGCTCACCAAGCGCTGGGCGACAAACCGATCGACGACCTCCCGGGCAGCCTGGGCTTCGACCGGGTCTAGGTGGTCGACCAGTTCGGCGGGCGCGATCCGGCGACGGACGTCCACGACATCCGGCGCGACGTGAACGAGCTGCAGGAACACCCGCCTCGCTACCACGCGCTGGACCGGATTCAAGCCGCCGTAGATGGTATCCGCGCTGCTCGCGACGGCACCGGAGATCTCGCCGGCCGCCCGGTAGTCAGCGGTCCGCAGCCGACGCCGCCGCCCCTGCTGCCAGGTCGCGTACAAAGCGTGGGACAGCAGGGGCAGGACACTGGGATCCGCCTCGGACCTTTCCGAGCCATGGGCCGGGGCCACGTCGCGCAGGATCAGGTCGACGAGGCCCTCGTCGACGGCAAGTCCGGCTCGCTCGGCCGGCCGGACGATGGCCTCCCGCATCTCCTCGGCGGTCATCGCGCCGACCATGAACTGGTTGTCACGCAGGGCATCCGTCAGGTACGGGTGGCGGAGAGCGGCGGCGTAGAAGTCGGCGCGCAACCCGACCACCACGGTGTGACCATTCCGCTGAGACAACTCAGCTAGGTGCCGGAGAAACTCGACACGTTCCCGCTCTTCGGCGCAGGCGGTGAAGACTTCCTCGAACTGGTCCACAACTAGCATGAGGCCTGGCGGCCCAGAGGCCGGAGAGCCGCCGCCGGCCGTCAGGTGTCGTGACAACTCCAGCACTGGTCGGCTCCCTGGTGTCATCACCACCGCAGGGCGCTTCTCGCTCCCTTTCCGCACTTCGGCCAGCAGACCGGCTCGCAGCAGGGATGACTTTCCCGCGCCAGAGGCACCCACGACGACCAGGGTTCCGCCGCCGCGTACATCGACCTCGCGTACCCGTTGCAGCAGTTCGCTCGTCATAGGTCCACGGCCGAAGAACCAGTCAGCCTCCTCGACGCCGAAGGCCGCCAGACCACGGTAGGGAACGACGAGGCTGGACCGTCGGCCGGGCGCCTGTCGAATGCGCTCCCAGGTCCGTAGCCACGCCTGCACCTGTTCCGGGTCCGCGACCCCACAGGCCCGTAGCACGTCTACCAGCACATCCCGAAGGGCCAACGAGGGCAGGCCCTGACCAGAGAACCATCCCCCGATCGTGGTCCAAGGCACTCCGACCCGGGCGGCGACCTGACGCACGGTCTGCCCTGACCGCTCCCGCAACACGGTCAGCTCACGGGCGAAGTCCTCCCGGTCGCGTATGCCGGGTAACCCGGTCCGCTCGTCGTCTTCACGGCTCACACCCACCCCCGCCAGGCCTCAAACCATACCTCGACGCTAGTCGATGCCGAAGTGGCTGTCACCGGGCTGTACGGCCCCGTACGGACAATCGCCGATCCCTGTCCCTCAGCCCTGAGCTGCTGCGACGGTCAACAGGCCGAGAGGCATCCGAGTAACCCCACGAACGGAGGACACATGAACATCCACACGATCACGGCCCCGCCCCCGCCGCCCGACGGCACCAGGGCCCGCGCGGCACGCCGGACGGTGCTGGCGGCGCTCGCCGCGCTGATGGCCATCGTGACCGCAGTCGTCGCCGCGCCCACCTCGGCTCAGGCCGTGTCGGTCTGGAGCGGGCGTAACCCATACGCCAGCTACTCGGGCACGGTCTGCAGTTCCTCTGGTTGGCAATGGAAGTCGGGCGAGACGACGGTCTACGACGGTGCCCGCGTTGTCGGGTTCGGCTACCTTCGCTACTCCGGGGGATGCGTGGCCAACTGGAGCGAGTTCCGGTACGCCGACGCCGCCGCCTACAACGACTACAGCGTTCAGCCCTCCGCGTGGGAGGACGGTAAGTCCGGTACCGACCAGGTGTCACCGGACCTGTGGCAGAACCCGGTCTACTCCCGCATGGTCGACGGCAGTGGTCCCGCGTGTGGAGGAGCTCAGGCCTACCGCTACCCCTCCATGCAGTGGATCAGCTGGAACTTCTTCACCTGCGCCTGACCCCCGCCAGGGGGCAAATTACGGGGATAACCCCAACAGGGTGGGGCCGGTCTCTCCGGCCCCACTCGCCCTCGCCGCGCCTGGGTGCGCAGATCGGCGATACGGCGCATCGACAGCCCAGGCAGGTAGGCGACGTAGTGACCACAGGCACGGGACGACCGCGACCGGCAGCGCCCCAGTCCAGGCGGGTTGGTCGACCAGGACCCGCCCGTGCAGGGCAACAGATGAGCGCGGCCCCGGGCCGCGTTCATCTCAAAATCTCCGCCCTTGGGCGAGTGGGTGGGCCTCGCCGGTGAGCGTCGAAAGAGCTTGAGCGACTTCATAGATATCGGCCCGCACGTAGGTGATGGTCGTGCTCGCGTCGGACCGGCCGTTGTGTCCGGCGAACGCACGGGCGACGGCGTAGCCGAAGTTCCGCTCGACCCACGTCAGGGTGGTGTGCCGGAGCCAGTGGGTACTGATCTGCTGCACTCGCACCCACGGCAGGTGTCTTCCGATCCGTTGCCACAGGTAGTCGTACCGGCGGTGAGTGATGGGCTTTCCTGATCGGTATCGAAACAGTTGGTCGGCGGGGCTTACGCTCCCGCGTTCATCGGCGAGTTCGGCGAGTCGGTTGGCCAAGGTAGGCGAGATGGGCTGCCAGCGGACAGTGTCACCCTTCTCGTGGAGGGCTACGACGGACTGCTCTGTGTCGAGGTCGGCCCGTGACAGGGCGAGCGCCCCACCACGGCGGCAAGCCGTCTCTTCGTGAAACCGCAGGAGCAGCCCGTCGAGATCGGGGTCGTTTCCTGTCGTGGCGGCAACGTCGTTGATAGAGCGGAGTTGAGCGTCTGACAGAGCGCGGCGGGTACTGGGCTGGCGGCGAGGCTTCGGGACACGCTTCGAAGGGTTGTATTCTGCAGATATGAGCCCATCGGCTACTGCGTGACTGTAGAGACATCGCAGGGCCGAGATCAGGTGCTCCGCTGCCGAGCGTCCGCCGCGCGAGTTACGTCGGAGTACCCGCCGATCTCTCGTTGCTTCGACAAGTTGTCGGATCTCCAGCGTAGTAGGTTCGGTGAGCCGCCTACTCCCCCACGCATCTCGCACCTTGTTCCAGTAGCTACCGTAGACTCGGAGACTTCCAGGCGAGACGGACTTCGACAATCGGTCGATGTATTCGTCGAAGGTCGGGCTAGATTTAGGGTTCCTAGCTACGTTGATTAGTTGCTCTGGAGAGACGCCCAACCGGGCGAGAAGGAGGCGGGCAGCTTCGATTTCAGCGCTGCCAGCGTCTCGTTCACTCATGATTGCGCCGCCTCGTCAGCCCGACCTCCCGTGTGGCCATCACGCTAGTAGCCGATCGAGAATGGACAGAAAAACTCTGCCTTGCGCGGCGTCGACGTAGGCTATCAGTCGGTCCTGTTTCTGTATGTGGAGGCGTCGACGGACCGGAGCGGGTATCCGCAGATGGCCGCGGGTTCCTATAGTTGAGTCGCCGCTGTGGTGCCGTTTAACGACCACACGACGTCCCTGGCATGCGATGTGGACTCGACAGCCCGCTGTCCAGCCAATCGCGCGTACCATTCCGCGATTGGCGAGACGGCCACTGGAGTCGATGGACGATATCATCCAGCAGGTAGAGGCCCGCCTTGCACGTCGAGCTACATCAGGAAGCGGTAGGCCACCATGAACGAGCGTCCCACCGGCACCCTCGTCATTCGACGAGAGCCAGGCCGGCCTTGACAATCCGGACATGTTCACATCTGACACAGCCAACATTCGGCCACTCCATCCGTCGCCTGAAGTTGTCGCAACAGAGCCTGAACACCACGGCCCTGAATCACCTAGAGCCCTTGCCTCTTGAGGCGACGCAACAGGGCCACCCGCAGGCTCAGGGATATGAGGTCAAGTAGCTTTGATTCCAGCACTCTGCCTCGCCCAGGAAGCCGAGCCCCTACCCAGCCCCTCAGTTCACGGACACTATTTCCTGCCGGGCACAATTATCAACAGACGCAGCTACCGTTGTCCGGATCATGAGGGAGGGGCAGCCGATCACCCTCGCCTCGAGCTTGCAGGCTCGTCTGACGGTCAGGTCACAAGTTCCAGAGCCGGCTTCGTCTCACGTTCGCCGGTAGTCGGTACCAGGCCGACAACCCGCCGACCCACCCTTCGAAAAGACCTGTTGCAACAACGGTCGGTATCGGATGGATCGCTACAGCGGTGGGTGTCCGCTCAGCCCCGTGCGTCGTCGGACGGCAGTCAGCATGGTCTCGATGTTGTGGCGGGCGCGCCGCTGGGTCGACGGCGTGGGTGAAAGTTCCTGCTGGGCGGCGGATTGTGGTGCGCCACCGGCCGTGTGCATGGCGGATCGTGACTCCGGATTTGGGTACCGCGAAGTCGTACCAGATCTCCAGCGCATCGGTAGCGCCTGCCGGGGTGCCCTCGGCATAGCCGGCCGCCTCCGGAACCCGCGAAGTGCCGGTTGAGGTTGGTGCGCAGGTTCTTCATGGCCGTGAACCCCCTACCGGAGGCCGCGCTATCTACCGATCACCCGGCCGCCGCCTGCAGCAACAAGCCCCGAGAGTCGGGTGGGCTAACGTAAGTCATGATCTCAGGAGTCGATCGTTACCTCGTCCGGCCGGGCAGGGCCTCTGATGCCGGTCAGTTGGCTGCGTTGCATGCCTCGGTGCAGGTGCCGGCGTAGGCCGACGGGTCACCGGACGCGGGTATCGCCGCCTCGGTCGAGGATCTCCTGGAGGGTCACCCTTCGGTCACGCACGACGATTTCGTGGTGACCGAGGACGTTGCCACCGGTCGGCTGGTGGCCAGTCTTGTCGGACTGCGGCAGGACTGGAGTCTTGCCGGGGTGCGGCTGCCGACCGCTCAGATCGAGTTGGTCGGCACCCTGCCGGAGCATCGCGGCAATCGGCTCACCCAGCGGCTGTTCAGCGCGGTGCACCATCGGTGTTTGATCGACGGTGTGCTGTTGCAGATGATCGAGGGAATCCCGTTCTTCTATTGGAGGTTCGGGTATGACTACGCGCTGGCCAACGACGGGGCACCCACCGTGCCCGCCACCGCGCTACCCGCAGCGGGACAAGGTCAGTCGACCGGTGGCCTGACGATGCGCCCTGCCACGATCGCCGATGCGGACGCTCTAGCCGGCATCGATCGGGCTCTTGCCGACAGCGCCAGCCTGACCTGCCCCCGAGACCAGACGATGTGGCGGTACGAGATCGCCGGACGCCGTTCGGCAGCCACCGTCCGCCGGACTGTGGCGGTCCTCGCCCGCGACACCGATGTTGTCGGGTACCTGGTCCACGGTGTCGGGCTCTCCGACTCCAGCGAGTTGATCGTTGCCGTCACGGCCGCCTGGTCGCTGTCGTGGCTGCCGGCTCGGTCATCGGCACCATCGTGGGTGGCCTGCTGCTCGGTGTGCTCCCCGACGCGGTGCTTGTGCCGTTCCTGGCTGGGTTGCTGCTTCTGTCCTCGTTCATGGTGTGGCGGCACTCCGCAGCCACGTAGCAGCACCGCCCCCCGGACGCCCGCTCATCACCCGCGGCACCCGGCCGAGGACCGAAAAACGCAGCACCACCTCCGAATCCCGACGCACCGAGTCCGACCCGGCACGGACCGGCAACGGTTGATCGGATCAAGACCGACTCTGCTCTCGTAAACGATCGTGGTCCGCGACGGTGTCGGTGACGAAAACACCGATGTCGGTGTAGCGCCGCAGCTCCCGCTGGAGTTGTCCTTCACTGAGCTTCAACGGTCGACAGAAGCAGCCGGGTACCAACATCTCCCCGCGCCGGGCTTCGGCAGCCGCCGGGAAGCTGGTCAATCAAGGTACGTGTCCAACAAGACATAGCATCGAATCCTTGACAACAGCACTATCATCTCCACATCCATGACAATCCCATCCTGAGGGCTCTGCGGCGTCCATCCGATAATGAGATTGACTTCGCTATCGGCCATCCCCTCCAGGACCTCCGCCTTACCCTGAAGATAGCCCTTTGCGATTTGGAGCTGCTCATTTAACGCAACGGCACTGTCTGCCACTAAGTCCACTGCCCAAAGATTGCCCGGCCTAGCCGAACTCCTTCTACCCATGAGCTGCTCGATCTCCTGGACAGTCAAGCTTTGACTAGCAATCCGCAAACTCACTCGCGCCCATGTCTCGCCATTCATTAGCGCTCCCTTAGATGATCGAGAACATTGCCGATTGAGTCGCTACTCGGACTTCCGTCGGGCAGCTTGACGTACACCTCACCACTGTCGAGATCGACAACAACATCGGGGTTACGTTGCGCGCCGCCGCGTGGCATCCCATTGCGCTTGACTGCGTGAATTGCATCCTTGATCTCTCGGGTCGAGTATCCAAAATTGTCCGCAATTTGCCCTGGACGAGTCGACACATTCGGACCACACGTGTTGTGGACCAGCACCGGCGTGTTGCCGGCCATCACATAGTACGTGGGAATGTCGGCGACGGTCAGGTTGTAGGCCAAGCCTCGGTGGACGGTACTCCAGTCGAGTCCGATGACGGCCACTGATGCGCCTACTGCCGGGTACAACAGGTCGCCGCGATCGAGGTTTTGGACACCCTGCCACTGCCGATCAGTCCCGTTCCAGAACGGATGGTCCTCGGTGGTGGTGAGGGTGTCGCCGCTTGCCAACCGAAGATCGACTAGCTGGTCCTCGTGAACCCACAGGTGGGTTACCTTGCGTGGCCCCTCGTTTCCCGTTTCCGGGTCGGCGGCCAGGACGATGTCGCCGACCTGGACATCCTTGATGGCTTTGCTGCTGCCGTCGGACATCAGGACTTTCGTATCACCGCTGAAGCTACACGTGACACGGAAACCCGCGAAGCCCCGCTTAGCCCAGGAGGCGACCGGCAGGAGCGTTAGAGCGGTCCAGAAGCATCCCGAGACACTGCCCTTGGTTACGCAGTCTCTGGCATCAGCATATCCGGTGATCTGTGCGATGAGTTCCGCGCCAGCGTCGACGCCTCCGGGGTCCGGGCAGCGGCTAGGGTTGTTATGGCAGAAGACTTGCCGCAGGACGTTGCCCTGCTCCCAGGAACCGAGTTGCTCAAAGGCACTCCCCTGGTATAGGAGGTTGGCGATTTTGTCGAGCGTCCAAACTTCTTTGACGCCATCCTCTACTCCAAGTGTGGCCTGTCCGATGGGCGGCTTCTTGACCGGCGGCTTCTTCTTGACTGGCGGCTTCTTGACCGGCGCGGACTTCTTCACGGGCTTGCCAGTAACCTTTATGCTGCTTTTACCTGAGGAGGTTTTGGTGACGTAGCCGCGACGTCCCTCGCCACCGTTAATGCCGTCCTCGATGAAATACAGGCCGGTGGGATCGCTGAACGAGATCGGTGAGTTGTTGGCGTAGGCGTACCCGTGCATCTGCTGCGGGTTGGCCGGGTCGATGATCGGGTCTACGGAGATGAAGCGGCCGAGGGTGGGGTCGTATTCGCGGGCGCCGAGGTGGGTGAGTCCGGTGTCGTCGGTGGTGCCGCCGACAAATCCCTTGGTGCCCAGCCAGGGCGTTGGTGCGGTGTCGCGATCTTCGCCGTAGGGCATGTTCCGGCGGCGTTCACTGGTCAACATGCTGGCGTCGATCTGGATCTGGCCGGTGCCCTGGTGGTTTGTGACCGTCCACTTCAGGCCCGTCGTGTTGCGGACCGCGTAGCCGTTGTAGTAGCGGGTGCCGGCGGGTTGGCTGCTACCGGTGGTGAGTTCGAGTTCGGTGTTGCCGAGGTACAGGGTGGTCTTGCCGGGGGCACGGGAGATAAGCCGGTTGCCGCCGGCGTCGTACAGGTAGCTGGTTGTCTGACCACCCTCGGTCAGGGTGTCCAGACGCCCTTCCGGGTCCCAGGTCAGGGTTTGGTTAGTACCTGCCTCGGTCGTGTTGGTGAGCATGTTGCCGGCGTTGTCGTAGGTGAACGAGCGGCTGGGGGTGCCGGCCTTGGGGCCGGTCGCGCTCACGCTGGTCAGCGCGTGCGGTCGGGGCTGTCCGGTGGCGGGGGTGGTGTAGGTCCAGGTGGTGTCGGTGCCGCCGGGGTGCTTGTCGATCTGGGTGAGCCGGTTACCGATGGCATCGAAGGTCCACGTCCGCCAGTACGGATCGGCGCCGGTGCGTTGCGGGATGGCGCAGTTCCAGGTTGCCTCGGTCCACGCCTCGGTCAACCGTCGCAGGTAGTCGTAGCTGAAGCACTCGACCTGGTCCCGCACGCCGTTCGTCCTACCGGCGATGACGCTGATCAGACCGTTGTCCTGATAGGCGTACTGGGTGCTGAACTTCTCGTCCCAGGTGTTAGGGGTGAGCTGGTTCTCTGTCTCGACGCGGGCGTCTAGCAGACGGCGTTCGCTGGCGCCATGCTGGGTGGTCAGCCGTATCCGCTTGTTGACGGCACCGAGGTAGGTGCGGTATGCCAGGCCGTCGTAGGCGAAGTCGACATCGGCGAGATAGGTCTGCTGGCCCGAGGCGAATGAGGTAAGCAGGCCCTGGTCGCGGTAGGTGTAGGCGAGGGTTTCGGCGGGCAGTCCACCGACACCGGGCACACTAACCGTTGCCGGCGAACCATCAACGTTGTAGGTCGACGAGGTGGTGTACGAGCCGGCGAGAGCACCATTGTTCGGGGACGCCGGGATGGTGACAGTCGAAGACAGGGGTCGGTAGCCGTGGTCGTAGGCACTGACGCTGTTGGTGTAGGCCAGCCCGTCGGTGTCGTACCGGGTTGCGCTGGTCAGCTGGCCCTTGGCGATCGTGTCGTAGGTCCATGCGGCCATGAGCGGGCCGGCGGAATGGCCCTCGCGGGCCTCGGTGCGCCGGTTGAGGCTGTCGTAGGCGTAGTACAGCCGAATGCCACGCTCGTCGGTGGTGGCCTTCACCATCCCGTTGGTGTGGTACTCGGTGGTGGTGGTGCCCGCGTCGGGATCCACAGCCTGAGTCTTACGGCCGAGCAGGTCGTAGGTGTATGTCCAGACGTTCCCGGCGGGGTCGATGACCGAAGTCAGGTCACCGCGCAGGTTGTAGCCATACAGGGTCTTGTCGTGTACACCGTTGGTGTTCGACGTATGGTATTGACGCTTCTCCACCGTCCGGCCGTGGTCGTCAAACAGGTCACGCGTCGGAAAAGAACCGGCTGGCGGTACGACCGTGGACGAGTTCCACGTGTACGAGGTGGCAGTCTTCCACTTGTACGCGTTCAACGACCAGTTCTCGGCGGCGGTCTGCCGGCCTTGCCCGTCATAGGTGAACCGAGTCTGCCGTTCGATCGCCGAGTCCGCCGCTGTCACCAGGGTGGACGTCGGCGCGGAGTCGGTGTTCCAGTACAGCGACTCCTTGACCGTCAGGCCCCGTTCATCGAACACGTTTTCGGTGATGATCCGCTTACCATCGGCGGCGGTCGCCTGGGTCTGGCGGTGTTGCAGCAAGCCGCCATAGATGTCGTACGACTCGATCTGGTTGCCGTTCGGGCCCAACGTCCGGGCTCGGACCCACGACGGGGCGGTTTGCGACAGGCTGTAGCCGTACTGCTCGTCCGGGATGCCCGTCGTGTTGCCCGGCCGGGTTACCGTCAGCAGTCGACCCAACGCGTCGTAGGTGCCGGTGGTCACCTTGTTGTTGGCGTCGGTGACGGTCAGCGGCAGCCCGCGGGCCACGTCGAAAGCGCTGGTGGCATTGTGCCCAGCCGGGTTGGTGACCGTCACCTGCGTGGTCAATCGGTCATCGTTCTCAGTGTAGGCGGTGGTAGTGGTGCGGTTCGAGGCGTCGGTGGCCGACGTGACCTGACCATGGGGGTCATAAGCCAAGTTCTGTGCGGTGACCTGCCAGCCCCCGTCCACATAGTCTTCGATCTTGGTGACGTTGCCTCGTCCGGGTGCGCCGCCGTGGGTCAATCCGTCGTAGTAGTAGCGGGTGTCGCCGAGCAGGGCGCCGGGGGTCTGTCCGCAACTGCCGGCCCGGGCGGTTTCCTGTTTGACGAAGTCGTACCGGTGGCCCGTCGGGTTGTCGGCGTAGGTGTAGGTGGTGCAGGTCTGGTCGTCGGTGGCGGGGCCACCCTCGTCGGAGACGGTCAGTGCCCGGCCGTAGGTGGAGTCGTAGCTGGTGTCGACCAGAGACCGCTGGGACCAGGCGCCATCGACCAGCTCCCACCGGATCTTCCTCTTCGTGCGGGTGATGTAGGACCTGTGGACGTTCGGCTCCGCCCAGTTGGTCGACAAGGTGCGGGTGCCGGTCGTGACAGTCCACGGGTCGTGTTTGAGGATCTGCACCACGCTGCCGCCGGCCCGGTCATAGACCCGCTCGTTGAGCAGGTGTCCGCGTCGGGACTCCGCGTCTCCGGCCGCTCCCCCGCCGACGACCGAGTCGAAGGGGGTCACCGTCACCGTCCGGGTACCTGTGTCGGTGCGGTCACCGCTAAGTCCTCGCAGGTACAGGTAGTCGACCTGGGAGCGGGTGCCTGAGGTCGGGTTACCGACCCGCACGGTGACGTTGGTGTATCCCGCCCAATCCGACCATGACCGCTTGTCCAGCGGCGCACCCCACACTGAGGCCCCGTTCTGGTGCGCCCACAGCACGTTGCTGGAGGAGTTCGCGGTGGAGTAGCTGTACTCGGTGGTGATCGGCGCTGACCCGCCGACCAGGTCGGACTCGACGACCTTGGTCACGATCCGCTTATGCCACCACGCCCACCCCGACTGCCCCGACGGGTTGGTGTAGTACTGCGGGAAGCACCGCCGCGGGTTGTTGTGCGGGACGGGGAAGGTGCCTCCGAATGCGCAGCCGGTGTCGTTGCCGGCGTAGGTGACATCGACCTGCCCACCGGTCTCGGTCCGCAGCCGCGTGATGCGGTACTTCTCGTGCGACTGCATCGTCGCGTTCGGGTCGTAGTCCGCCCGGTTCTGCGTCCTGGTCCCATACGTCAGCAGCTTCGGCAGCGTGATCGACCCGCCGGCGGTCTTACCGGTGTGCTCGATGCCTGACAGCCACAACACCGGTGACGGCGCCGACGGGAACGAGTGGTCGATCGCCCACTCGTCCACCACCGAGTACGCACCGTTCTTCAATACCTGCGTGGAGATCTTCGACACGCGGGTGCTCGACCAGAAACTCGGCGTCAGGTTGTTCGCGCACGGCGCGGCCGAACACTCCAGGTCCCACGGGGTGTCCGGCCAGTTGGCCTCGTTGCGGGTGCCACACGAGGTCGTCACGCACCGGTCGGAGTTCGTGAACACCACCCGCGCCGGCGCCGACACCGTCGACGCGTCCGACCGGTGCGTGCCGTACTCGATCCGGTTCAGATGTACCGCCCGGTGGTAGGCGGCCGTGTTCGACGCCGAGTTCCTCAACCCGGTCCGGTTCTGGTGGCGGCTGTACCAGTACGAGACCTCGTTGCCGTTGCGGTCGACGACGTAGTCAAGCATCCACCGCCAAGCCTGCTGACAGCGCGACGCAATCACCGACGAGCTGCTGAAACACGGCTCACCCGAGTGGTTCGCGTACACCGGCACGACCGCCGTGGAGTTCGTGTCTCCCTTGCCGTTAGGCATCGTGTGTCGGCCGAACCAGTACTCCGTGCCGTCGGTCGTGGTGACCTTCCAGTGCTCACCGTTGTTGTCGCTGTTAGCTCCGCCGGTCAGCAGCTCCACCTTCGACCCGTCGTCGTCCGCGAGCCGCCACTTCCCGTCACTGGCCAGCACGATCTCACTGGAGACGCCGTTGAGCATGATCTGCGCGTTCTGCTGCCGCCAGCACAGGTCCCCGGTGGACGCCAGAGCCGTCCAGTGCGGCGAGAGCACGCTCTCCGAGTCGTCCGCGCACGGCCGATATGTCCGCTCGACGAACCCCGGGTTGTAAGTCCAGCCCTCACCGAACGTCGACGGCTGCATGTTCGACCCCGCCGTCTGCCCATCCACCGCACCTGAGCTGTACCCCATCGCGATGTCCGGCATCAACTCGCCAGGCACCGGCGGCACCGGCACCGGATAGGAGTAGGTGAAGTCACCCGAGTTGCCCGAGACCGCCCAGGACGACGACGCCTTCAGGTCCGTCTTTCCGAAATCCCCCGCCTGCGACGACGAACCACTCGCCGCCAACACCATCACCTGGCCTGCTTCGACCGTCCGGGATTCGACGAGCCCCTCAATGCGAGCGTCCCGCGCCACCCTCGCCGGACCCGACAGGTCCACCTCGGCAGCGATCACACCACTCTTGCCGTCGTTGACGGCATCCAGCCACGTGACCTGACCACACGACTCCGCCTCCGGCGTGGTCAGCACGCACGCCGGCATCATCGCCAACCGCAACCGCCACGCCCAATCACCCCCATAGGCGTGCGCGAACCCCGAATAGTCCACCCGCACCTCAGCACGCCCCGACCCACCACCGTCGGTACGCTCCACCCGCATCGCCAGCGCCACACCGGCCCGCTGCGCGACCCCCCGATCGAAAACCTCAATCCGCACCTCGCCGGGCAACTCCGTCGCGTCCGCCAACGCCCGCCCCGACGACACACCCGCGACGTCGTCCACCGCCATCACCGTGACCGGCAAACCACCCGGCTTCGCCGTGCCCTGCAACCGCCGCGACCGATCCGTCGACGACGGCAAACCCACCACCGCCGACCCCGCCGAGGGCCACACCACCGGCTCACCCTCGAACACCGGCATCTCCGGCAACGGCTCCGGCTTCGTCGCCGCCTCCGACACCGGCACCGGCCGTTCCAGCCCATCCGGCTCGGCCGCCACCGCAGGGGCAGCCGCAGGAACCCACCCCACCAAGGTGGCAACCAGGACCCCCACCAGAAGAGGAGACAGGCGACGGATACGACGACGGGCCACAACGGCACGACGGTCAGCAGACACGCGAACTCCCGGGGGCAGGATGATCAACGAGGTCCGGCGAGTATCAGAGCAGCTCAGAGAGCTGTCAAGCCACGCATCAGATCAGCCGCATCCGAACCAAAGCAGTCACCACGGCAGCTATCCAACACATGCAGTTATGAGGCCGAAACACTGGGCAAGCAAGCATCTATCCGACTTATCGGACTCAACGCCCAGTCGACAGATGAGTCCTCCGACAATCTGCGCCAAGGCCGCACATACAGATTCGGCCGCAGGATGGGGCACTACCGACGTGAGCGGGTAATCGAGCACTCCGGAGCCACGGCCACGGCTTCATGCAAACGGCCGCAGCCGCACACTCCGACATTCGGACGCCCAGCAACGCTCATAACGATTGATCAGCCACTGAGCCTTCTCCAACCTGATCTTGCAGGTCAGGTTGGAAGCTTGGGGGGCCGTCGATCGATGAGGGCGAGGCTCCAGGCAAGACAGTAAGTCGACCAAACCCGATGCCTCGACCGAGAGCCTCGCCTGTGCTGCCTTACCCGTCCACGAAAACGCGAACAGCACCGTCCCGGTGTCCCCGGTAAGGACGTTGAGTGCCTCCACCCACATGCTCGGCTGCCAGTCGCGCTCCTCGTTACGGCGAATCAACGCCACCGTGGCCTCATCCCACGCCGCCATCAGCAGAAACGCGATCCCACCGGCGAACGCGATCCCGAACATCGCGCGCACCAGGCCCCCCAGCGACGACAACGGCCCAGGACCGTTGAGCCTCAGCCCGTTGATGGCGGTCGAGAACACGAAGAACAGCAGCACTACGATGATCAACACGCCGGAGACGTCGTTGTAGACGCCGTAGAACGGCTCGTCGGCCACCACGCTGGTCTCCTCGAACACCAGCGTCGCGAGCTTGCCCAACGCCCACGCGAAACCCGCCACCGCGATGTCGGCCAAGCCCTCGAACCCCGTCCGCGCGACATCCCTCGCCTGCTCAGCCACCTGACACGCCACATCGAACGTCGAGCAGGCGCTGGCGCGTAGCGACGACGAGGCAGCGATCACCTCGCGCAGCACCTCACAGCGGGACTGCTTCGCCGACCACCGGCCGGCATTCGCCGGATCCTCGCCGGCACGGTCTGCGAAACGTTCGCACCGCACCGGCCGGCCGCCGGCCGGTGGCAGTCGGTCATCGAGCACCGAGAGCACACCGTCCGGCGGTGGAGACTGCACCGTCAGCGACACCGCATCGCAGTGCTCCTGATCGACCGCGCTGACCGCCGTGCTGCACTCGGTGAGCCAGCCGGTCCCGTCCTGCCACCGCACCCACGGCAGGCACCAATTGACCTGGGGATACACCTCCTCCCCTGCCGCTGGCCGCTCCACTGACGGCGTCGGGCACCACTCCTGCGACGAGGAGGGCTGAGGAGTCGGCACCGCTGCGGCACTGTCCGGCAGGACCACGCCGCCGGCCGCGAGGACGATCGCGACGAGCACCTGGCTGAGCCGCGGCATGATGCTCACACCGTCCCCGGCACCCACGACCGGGGGCTCAGCACGTCGGCCAAGGGCCGCATGTCACGAGGCCCGCCGTCGCGTTGTGTCCCGCGCAGGTCCGGGGGCGGTACCGGCACCGGCCGCTGCACCGCCACGATCCCCCACCGGCCGCCGCCCCACCGCAGCCGCAGTTCCTGGAGATACCAGCCGCCCGCCAAGCCACCCGCCGGATCGACGGCACCTCCACCGATCGCGGCGCCGCTGAGCGCGCACACCAGCAGGCGCACATCCACCTCGGCCCCGTCCGGAAGGACCTCGTCCAGATCGTCGTTCGGCACCCAGACGCGGGCGACCACCGTCTGGACGATGGTCACCCCGGTCGCCGGTGTCGGCGCCTCGCCGACCAACTCCGCACCCGAGACACCGTCGGCCATCACGTTCCCGATCACCGACCGGCGGGCGGCATCCGACTGGGTGACGGCCACCGACAGGCTCACCACGTACGCCGCGGCGGCGTCACCACCACCTCGGGCCGTACCGGCAAAGCCGACCGGCACCCCGCCGGAGACCCGCACACCCAGCGGCGGTGACTGCTGCGGTACCGAGGGTGCGCTGACCCATCCGACGGCGAACGCCACCACGGCCACGGCCGCGATCGGCAGCACCAGGCGGTGCCCGCGACGGGCAGCAGTGGACTTGTACGGCACCTCACGCATACCAGCCACCCCCGTCAGATTTCGAGGAGGAGGAAGCTGACGATGCTCGTGACCGACCCGATCACGATCGCGACGAGCCCGGCCTTCCACATCATCGACTTGCCCCGGTCAGAGATGATGTGCGCGCCGAAGATCGGCCCCACCCCGAAGGCGATCGCACCTGCGACGAGACCCGCTACCGCAGCCACCACCCCGAGGAACAGGGACGCGTTGACCAGCGTGTAGAACAGGTCTGCACGCGGAACCGCGCCAGGATCGGGACGGATACGGTCGAAGTCGAATCCCCCACCGCTCGGTGCGGGCGTCGGGTCCGGCGCAGCCAGAATGCCCATCACCGCCGGCGCCCGCACCGTCAGCACCGCTGCCATCCATTGCAGGATCACGGCTTGCTCCCCCCGTCGGTTGCCGCCTCGTCGGTGGCGCCCGGCGCCGCGAGGTCGACGGGGCAGCGGTCCACGACCGCCGTCGCTGCCTCGACCAACGCCGACCGCGTCGCCTTACTCATCGACCGGGGATCCAGCGCCTGCGGCCGGGCCAACACTGGGTCGAACGGCACGCGCACCAGATGCGCCGCCGCCTTCGCCGCCAACTGCTGCACCGCACGCACCTCACGTGCCACCGACGGCGCCGTCGCCATCACGACCACCACCGTCCGATCCACGGTCTCGTGCAGACCCACCGCCTTCATGTGGGCCAGCAGCCGCATCGTGTGCTGCAACGAATCCACCGTCGCCCTGCTCACCACCACCGGCACCGTGGCCCACGCCAACGCCCTCCACACCGGTGCCACCGCCGCCGGCGCAAGATCGAGCACCGCCAGCGAATAGACCGACCGCAGGTGCCCGATGACACCGAACAACTCCAGCCAGGACGGCGGACGCCGCTGCGTCGACATCGCGCTCTCACCCACCAGCACCCGCAGACCCGTGGGCCCGAGCTGCGTCAGGCGCTCCACCACCGGCGGCCTGGCCAGCGCATCACCCGCACACACGGCATCCCAGACCGTCGCCGCGCTACGCCGGGCCACCCGATGCTCCAAGCCACCCCAGGCGCGCAGATTCGCGTCGACCCCGATCACCGGACCCGGAACCGCCAAGGCCAGGACACCCCCCAGCGCGGCAGCCAACGTCGAGCGCCCCACCCCACCATCAGCGGACGACACACTGACCAGCGGACAGCCCGGCCGCAGCCTGGCTGCACCCGTCCACAGGGACTCCACCGTGGAACCAGTTCCGAACTCACGAGGAATCTGCGGCGCCTCCGACCGGCGCCCCTTCCACCAGAGACCTTGAGTCGGTAGCGGCATCGGCCGCTCTTCGATGGCAGACGGCGCCCGCACAATGGCGACGTCGGCCAGTTGCGGGTGTCCCGCCTCGCGGACCCGGAACGCCGCTGTCGGCAGTCCCCGATCCGCGAGGCGGTCGGGCCCGCCAGCCGATGCGATCAGCATGTCGCCTCCCCGAAGCGAGTCGCACAGCACCCACCGCGTCGACATCCCGTCGACCCGGTCAGTCCCCCGTCACTGTCACGACCTGTTCGCTGTGCATCACAAGCAGGCCCTCGCGGTAGCGGCACCCCAGCCGGCAACCCGCTGCCGCAGCAGATCAGAGCCCATCTGGATAGCGACAGCCCGATCCGCTACGCTCCAACCAACCGCAGTTACGGTCACTCGCAACCGCAGTTGCTGGAACACGGAGAGCTAAGCACGACTCAGCGACAGGCGTCAACTACAGATCGAAAACTAGCCAACTGTAGTTGCACTTGGGGGATGCCATGACGTCACCACACGACACTCCACCCGCGACAGCCAGCCCCAACCTGCTCCACACCAGGCTGCGCGAACTCTTCAACAACGCACCCGAAGGACGAGGCCCCTACACCGAAACCGAGGTGGCCAAAGCCCTCACCGCCGCAGGCGACCGCATCACCGCCGAAGGCATCAAGAGCCTTCTCCGCTCACCGAACCCCAACCCGAAGGCCAAGACCCTCCAGGCCCTCGCGAAGTTCTTCGGCGTACCCGCCGGATACCTCCTCGGCGACCAAGACGACGCCAACGAGCAGAGCCGCGACGTACGGGTCATGACCCGCTCCATCACCAGACTCTCCCCCGCCTCACGCGCAGGACTCGCCGAAATCATCGACAACCTCCTACGCGTCGAAGAAGCCGCCCGCTCGGGACAAACCCAACACCCACCGACCTCAGGATCCGAACACCCCTGACCCGTTGCCTGTAACCACAGCGGCACGTACCGTACGGGCACTGCTGGTCAGAGCGGCTCCCCCCGTGGCCGCTCTGACCAGCAATGCGCCCGCCGTGCTACGCATCGGCGCGGCCGACACGCTCTATGGCCGCCAGCCGCTATTGACTCCCCCGCCGACGCGATCGCTCGAAAGGCCGTCGGCCCGGCCCGCGACCGCCAATACGCCGGCCGACCTGTCGAACCATCGCTTCGGTTTCGCCGTCCTCGACGACCGCAACAGGTATCCCCGCCAGTTCGTGTCGAAGGTGGCTAGGCCATGGCCGCCTCAAGCTCTACGTAGCGGTAGTAGCTCTCGGCGTCCTCCAAGGTCCGGACCGTGCTCAGGAAGCGCCGCCACTCGGCCTCTCCAGCAGCGCCGAGATGGCTGGTGGCGCGGTGGAGATCGACAGCGTGCTGCAACATGTCTCCAGCGGTACGGCACTGCTTGTTCGCTGCCCAGTTCGTCAGCGTCTGCTCCAGCAGCTCGGTGTCGAGCAGGGGTCCGTAGGGGATGACCGCCAGACGAGTCACGTACTCGGCTTGCCTCCATCCACCCGCTTCGGCGAGGAGCAGAGGAACGTGGCGCACGAAGAACTGATGCGGCTTTCGCGCCATCACGGTTGCGCAGTTATCCGAGCCGAGCCGGTCGACGGCGCCCTGAAGACGGGGTAGGCGCTGACGTGCCAGGTCGACCCATGCCATGGCGAGCACCTCGGCGCGGGCATCCGGTAGTGCCTCGTGGCCCGTCGGTGCCAGGCCATCGACGAGCCCGTCTAGGCGTTCGGCGATCGGCTCGCTGATCTGTTCCCGTGCGGGGACGACCTCAATTTCGGCGCACTGGCCGGAGCCTGGCACGGGTGACCCCGCGCGTGCGGGGACGACAGCCCCCACGGGTCCCGGTAGACCTCTCCGCCCGGGTGACCCCCGCGCGTGCGGGGGCGACAGGTCCTTCGTGCCGCCTCCGCATCGCTCGCAGGGGTGACCCCCGCGCGTGCGGGAACGACTGACGCCGCACTGGGCGATCACGATGGTGTTCAGGGTGACCCCCGCGCGTGCGGGGACGACGACCTGCCGGATCTGCTGCCCGGCGACCGGTGGGGGTGACCCCCGCGCGTGCGGGGACGACACGATGGCGGTCCGGACCGCGTGGATGCCGTACGGGTGACCCCCGCGTGCGGGGACGACGACATCGACCTGATGCAGTGGAACGCCGCGAACGGGTGACCCCCGCGCGTGCGGGGACGACCCATCGGACAGCCGGCGCCTGGCTGCCGAGAAGGGGTGACCCCCGCGCGTGCAGGGACGACGACGGGCACCGCGCCCTCACCCACACCGCCCTGGGGTGACCCCTGCGCGTGCGGGGACGACTGGGCGAGCATCGCGGCCTTCCGGCGCCACCGGGGGTGACCCCCGCGCGTGCAGGGACGACGAGCTGGTGCGTGACCCCTCCCGGTAACCGGAGGGGTGACCCCCGCGCGTGCGGGGACGACGGCACCAGCGACCACAGGACGGCGCCCGGCCAGGGGTGACCCCCGCGCGTGCGGGGACGACAAGGCCTCGACGACCGTTGAGTCCTCGGGTCGGGGGTGACCCCCGCGCGTGCGGGGACGACGCCACCATCGACGGCGCGGAGCAGCCCACGGACGGGTGACCCCCGCGCGTGCGGGGACGACGGACCTCCTGTTCAGGCGTGTGCGGGTGTGCCGGGGTGACCCCCGCGCGTGCGGGGACGACGACCTCACCGGCGGCCGACGGTCCCAGGCGTCGGGGTGACCCCCGCGCGTGCGGGGACGACGCCACAATCGCGATGATCACCAGCCCGATCGGGGGGTGACCCCCGCGCGTGCGGGGACGACCGGAGGTGCTGCTCAAGCAGGAGCCGACCTGCCGGGTGACCCCCGCGCGTGCGGGGACGACGGGAGCACGTCGACCCCGACGGCGAGGCCCAGGGGGTGACCCCCGCGCGTGCGGGGACGACTCCTGCGCCGCAGGCGGCGTGGTCGGGGTGGCCGGGTGACCCCCGCGCGTGCGGGGACGACCCGTAGATGCAGTCGATCGACATGACGTCGGACGGGTGACCCCCGCGCGTGCGGGGACGACACTTGCTGACCTGGGGTTTTATCGCCGAGGTCGGGCAGCCAGCATTAGTCCGTCGAGGTCGACTGGCATCCAGCGGTCTCGGCCTGCGGTGCGGATTGCCCATCCTTGTTCGTTCTGGGCGGGCTCGACCATGACGGCTTGTCCGTCCTCTACTCGGGTGGCGAGCAGGGTCCAGAGACGGTCTCGTACGCGGGCGCTGGGGTTGCCGACGAAGACGCCTGCGGCGATTTCGATCATCCAGCGGGTGAGGTGTCCGCGAAGTCCTTCGGGTACGGCGATGAGGACGACGACAGTCAAAAGTCCACCTTGGGTTCTGCCACATCCGGGCCGGTCACCCCGACGAACGATGTTTCGTCGAACCCGCCGGCGAATTCGTCAGCCCAGTTGATGCCGCCCGGCACGGTGCCGTGCTCGTCGTCCCACAGTTCGTGGGCGTCTTCGATGGGTTCCTCGGTGTCTGCGTCGAGGAGCAGGGTCTTGATGTCGCGGACGATCCTGCTCATCAGTTTGCCTTCCGCGATGCGGTCGCGGAAGGTGGTGCGGGCATCGCGTTCGGTGGTGAGTCCACGGGCGGCGAGGTCGAATGCGATCGGGATCGTGTACTCGGCCTTGTAGAGATCGGCGATGTCGAGAACGAACGAGGTGGCGCCGCCGGTGTGAACAAACCCGAGGGCGGGGCTGGCACCGAGGCCGACGACCGCGGCATGGCAGATGCCGTATAGGCAGCTGTGTCCGGCGGACAGGAGCCGGTTGACGTCGTCGCCTGCTTCGAAGGGTTGGCCGGTCTTGTAGAGGCGGCCGTCCCACGGCACGCCGGTGCGCGTGGCGTGGAGACGGTAGATCTTCTTGACGCGAGCACCTTCGCGTCCGCGTAGTTGTTGCATGTTCAGGGTGCTGACGTCTTCGTCAGGGAATCGCATGCCATACATGCGCCGGGCGACGGCGAGGCGTTCTTTGGTGCGGGTGACCAGGTATGCCTGGCGGAGCAGGAGTTGGGATCCCCGGCTGGGGCCGATACCGCTGGCGTAGAGCCGTACTCCGCGTTCGCCGACCCAGCAGATGGCGGTGCCGGAGTCGGCGAGAAGGCGCACGGCGGCGGTGGTGATGCGGGTGCCGGGGCCAAGGAGCAGGGTGGCGACCATCGCGGCCGGCACGCGGATAGTGCGTTCCCTGTTGACCAGGACGACCGCGTTGTCAGCGCGATCGACGTGGCAGCGTTCGACGTAGACGCTGGACAGGCGGTCGCTGATGCGGTGCAGGTCCTTGGGGTCGGCCAGCCACCACATGTCAGGACTCGCTTGGAGTTGGTGGGGCGAGGGTCAGCAGCCCGAACCCGTATGCCTTGCCGGTGCCGATCCCGCCAAGCAACGCCTGACGCGCCTGGTCGGTGTCGTCGATGTGCAGGATGCCGTCGAAGGTGACGCTTTCCAGGATGACCTGCGTTCCCTCTTTGGCACCGTGCTTGCGGAAGCGGAGTGGTTGCCGGTCGCTGGCGCGCACGGCGGGAACCTCGTTGTCGTTGACCAGATCGGTGGGGATGGTGCAGCCGGATCGGGCCAGCTTGTCGACGAGCCAGGTCATCTGGTCGGCTAGCTTGCGGTGGGCGACGCGTACGCCTCGGGGGCGTTCACCGGCGAGGTGAAGCGTTTGAGCCTTGGACGGGGCGGTGGGCTTTTTCGTGCTGATGGTGGGGTTGGCTTTCAGGCGGAACGCGAAACGGCGGCCTCGCTGGAGTTGGGCGAGCAACGGTTCATACGACCTGGTGAGGGCCTGCGGTTCGTCGGCGGATGGCCAGCCGGCTTGTTCGATGAGATGTTCCCAGGACGGGATGGACTGGGTCAGTACCAGTAGGGCATGTTGGTGACGGTGGGGTGTTTCCAGCCGCCACAGCACCCGTTCGTCGACGGGTTGGCGGCTGAGGCCGCCAAGGACGGCGGCGTGCAGGGTCTGCGGGTTGTGCAGCATCTGCTGGGTGCGGGTACGCAGCGGGTTGAGCAGGATGCGGGACAGGTACGGCATGCGGCTACCACCCGAGGAGCGCGAAGGGGTCGTGGGGTTCGTCGTTTGGTGAGTTGCTGCCTGACCAGCCGGTAGGCAGCCGGACCCAGTCCTGCCGGACACGGCGAGTGTCGAAGCCGCGGCGCAGGGGGTCGAACGAGCGGGGCAGGTCGACACGGACGTCTGTGCCGGCGGTGTCATCGACGGTGGCAGGCAGCGCCACGGTTGCCGGACGGTCGAAGCGTCGGGCGATGTCGTTGCGGTGGTGGTCGCTGGCCTGCCACGGAATCTGGGCGAGGACGTCGCCGGGGCTGCCGTCCCAGATGTCGGCATTTGCCGTGTCCTCCTCCTGTTGCAGGAGCAGCGGGAGGGCTGGTGGGCAGGATCTGCGTCCGAGTGCAAGGGGGAACGCGGGGCGGCGCAGTGCGTCGGCGAGGGTGCGCAGCAGGTCCGGCGGGCCACCGATAGCGGCGACGAACACCGCGTCCTGAAGATAGAACCGCTGGGTGACGTGGGTGTACTTCGGCGGTGAGGTGAGCTTCTGGCGGCCCTTGGCGTTCACGGACGCAGACAACAACGGACGTCCGAGCGGGTCGCTGACCGTGTGGTAGTCACGCAACAGACTGCCGGGCTGGTCGGTACGCACACCCAGGGCGAGCGTGAGTAGATTCTCAATCGGATCCTGTCGGCGGAGGCCCTGCGCTGCCGCGAGCAGTCCCAGGATTCCGCTCTTGGTGGGCTCGTCGAGGGTGTCGCGGCGGTTGAACTCGCCGCGTCCGCCCCACGACTGCAGCGGCCCAGCGAGCCGCAACACCAGGCTGACCGCGGGCGCGGTCATCGGACCTCCGTGAAGCGGGCACGCACCGCGGACACGGTCGCGTCGATGGCCTCCGGCAGCCCGCTGGGCTGCCCGAGCCACCGCGTCAGGAGGTCACTGTTCTTCTCCTGCTCTTCGCTTCGCTTTGCAGCGGCCTCCGCGAGGGCGATGTCGTAGACACTGGCCACCGACAGCGGTGTGATGTCCCACTTCTCGCTGGAGAACCTCAGTTGCTCGGCGAGGCGGACGGCGGCGTGGGCGGCGATGCCGTCCTTGCTGCGGATGGGTTTCTCGAACGCGGACACACAGTTGACCGGCTGGTCATCGCGGACGGCGAAGGTGACCACAGTGGGCAGGGTGCGATGGGCGAACGTGTTCTGGTGGCCGGTCGGCATCGATCTCACGAACGCCTGCAGGAACGCGCGGGTGGCGTCCTCGGTGGCGGCGATGTCGTTGCCGAGGTTAGCGGACAGTTGTACGACGTTGAGCGTGGCATACCGGTAGAGAGTGGCGGACGTGAACTCCACCGTGCCGATCATCGCGGCGCCAGCGTCTTCGTCTGCGGGCTTCTCGTCGTCGACGGCGGTGAAGTAGTCGAACTCGATCTCGACCGGGTGAACCGACAGGGCGTGAGCGACCTGCGCGGCGGCATCAACGTTGAGGGCGTTGATGTCGGCGACCATCCGGCCGAACAATGCCACATCGATCGGGTGACCGACCCTCAACTGCTCCCGGACGGGCAGGTCCGCGACTGTCTTACTGAGCGCATCGTCGGCCAATGCGGCCAACTCCGCAGCCCGGTCGGCGACCAGACCGATGATCGCGTCGAGCTGGCTGACACCGAAGAACAGCAGGTAGGCGCTCTCGGATTCCTTCTTGCCCGGCGTGACCTTCAGGTCATGTGCGAGCAACGCGTTGGCCAGCCGCGTCGCAGCCTCGTGATCAAGCCCGGTACGCGCGGCCAACCGCGCGGCCAGCAGCGTGGACACCCGCTTCGTGCGGGTGCCGAGCCGGCTCGGGTCGATGTCGGGCTGCTTCTTGAACTCCTTCCGGGTGGCTCGTTTCCACGCCTGCGACGACACCCTCGCCCGCCGCGCGCCACCGTAAATGGCCTGCTTCGGGCTACCCGCGTCGTCACGGTTGAGGTTCGACGGCGGCACCGTCTGCAAGACGTGCACATCAATATAGGTACGGCGGTCACTCATAAGTTCTCCTCAAAGAATCCAACGAACAGTTTCAGGAAGGGACGGAAGGCCGCACCGGTCAGGCAGACGGACTGTCCGGGGGAGGCTCGGCTTGGTCGCGGTGGGTAAAGTACTGGGATCCCCACCGTCGGCGTACCGCGTGGGCTTTGTCGTCGTCCTGCCAGTCACGCAGGTCAAACAGCAGTGACGTGTAGTCCATCGGTTGACGGATTCCTCGCAGTTGGGCCACCAGCCCACGCAGATGCAGCGTCACCTCGATGAAGCTCGTCGCGGTTGCAGCAGCGGCGAACCGCCGATCGACCGCGTCGGCGCTGAACTTCCCGCTGATCCGCAAGGTGCTCATGGCGGTCCCGAGCCCTACCCCGAGATGGTGCATCAATGTCGGCTGGGACTGCTGATGCACCGCAAACAATCCGAGCGCAGCGTGCTCGGCGTGCAACTCCTGACTGACATACCCGTTCGCCCGCAGCCGGGTGTAGTACGGCCAAAGAGCAGGTACGTCACCGGCGCCGCGACCGAGTCCGCTGCGTAACGCAGCCAAGTCTCGGCCGTCCGGCGTCGCGCCCCGGAATTTCTTCTCCCAAAAGAATTGACGCCGTGCAGGCGCCGACGGATCGCTGGTCGTGCTCATACATGCCTTTCTCGACCAAGAAGGTCAGATTCAGGGCTGGCTACCCAAGATCCTGCGGACAGTCCTGCGATACGACGATTCCGCCGTGCTCGCCCGCAGCATCGGCTTCGTGTCCTTGCCGTCGAACTTCTTGTCCCTGCTCTTGTGACCGAAGAAGGCTGTCGGAGGCGTGGCGGCCAGTACGCGTTCACCGGCCGCGAACGCCAGTTCCTGTGCAGCCTGCCGCCACGCGTCCTCGGCTTCTTCCCACCGCTGCGGCTGCCGCTGCAATCCCGCCAACAGCCGTCGCACCACCTGGGAGAACTCGAACATCAGTCCGTCGCCGAGCCGTTGTCCCTTGTCCCACGGCAACGCCTCACCGCCGGCAGCCTGACGGAGGTCATCGCCGAGACGGTTCGCCGCACGGCGTAGTTCCTCCGCCTGCACGACCACCGTCTCCACGACCTGCCGCACGTCGCTGTCCGGGTCTAAGGCCGTCAACGGCAGCGGCACCACGTCGGCGATCACGTCCTCAACAACAGCGGATTGATTGCCATACGCCACCCCGACGGTCAGCACCTGCACCGGCGCATCCGCCGGGATGTGCCCGTTCATCCTCAGCTGGTGAAGCTGTACCAACAGGTTGCTGCTGAAGACCTTCGTGCCGCTGCTCGGTATCGTCGCCAGTAGCGACTCCAGGCCGCGCCACGCCTCCCGACCCAGCACATGCCGGACCGGCATTACCGACGGCTGATTCGCTTTCGGCTTGTCCACCTGCCGCCACGCGGTATGGGGCTCGACATCCTGCGGCACCCGCAGAAGCCGATCACCCGCCGTCAGCACCGCCCGGCGCACCACCACGTCCCCGCCAGCCGTACGTTCAGGAATCAGCCGCACCCGACGTGACTGCCACGTCAGCAAATCCAGCAGGCCACGTGCACCGCGTGTCTCCCACACTCCCGTAGGACGAGGCTCGCGCCGCCACTGCGGCACATCGTCCGTCGGCGGGTGCCGCACGATCGGAGTGTTCAGCAGAATGGTCTCCGCAAGGTTGCGTCCCAACGGCACCACGATGCCCAACGCACCGCACGGCCCGGTCGGGTTGCCCGTGGTCTTGCCCGCCGCGCCGGCCTGGGGGTCATCGGCCGCACCCGACTTGATCGCCGCAGTGTCCCAGCACTGCGCGGCCAGCATCGCCCTCACCGCCTCTGCAGGACTCAAAGGTGGCGGGTTCGCCTCTGTGCGCGAGGTGAACATCGGCACGTTGTTCCCGGTCGCTATCGCCGCCACCAGCAGCGACACCGGCTTGGTCTCGTCCTTACGCGTACGTAACCCCGCAACCTGTCCAAAAGGGCGAGGACCGAACAAGTCAAACAAGGACCGGCGGGACGTCAGATAACCCTTGATCTGCGCCGACGGCAATGCGCCCTCCATCCACCGCTGGCGCCACTCCTCCTCACTACGCGGCACGCCACACGCATCGATGTAAGCGGGCAACAGCACCTGACGTAGTACCGCGGCGACCTCAAGCGGGTTCGCCAGTCCAAGCGCATCGATCTCGTGCGCTCTGGTCAACACGTCAGCCAGGGACCATACCTGCGGAGCGGGCGGAAAGCTGCCGTGATCGGGCTGCCCGGTCGGTGGACCGTCCCGCTGCGCGACGACAGGTATCCACGCGTCGTCCGTCAAATTGAAGGACGGGTTGTCCATCAGCACTCCCAAGTAGTCCTTGCCGTGGCGCTACGCCGGAGCATCAACCAACCCAAGATCGTGTTTATAGGTCAGCCGCCGGCCAGCGAGCACAGTCGAGTTGTTGGCGTCGAGCACGAGGGCACGGCATCGCTGCAACCACGGGTTCCCGTACCAGCCCGGCAGCGGACCAAGCTCGGCCTTGGCTGCGGCGGTGATGTTCGGTCGGGGCGGCAGGCGCACCATCGACCCCGCGACCTCCTCGACGATGTCCGCGTCGCTGGCGTCGCCGTTCGGGCCGAGGCTGTGCCCGCCAAGGGTCAGGTAGCGTCCCTCGTCCTGTCGCACCAGGACCACCTCGACGGATTCCGTCCCGTCGCGTACCACGGCGGCGACGGCGTCATCGTCGGGTAGGTCACCGGTCGCGCGGCCGTGTAGCCCCGCCAACGTCGGGGTACCCAGCGTGTCTTCCCCCGCGAGGAGGAACGATCGTGCAATGTCTTGACGGGCACGCTCGCTGGTCTCCCATACGCGCCGCGCCGACTCCGCCGAATTCCCCCAACTCGCTGGTACGGGTTCGCTGTCACCGTAGCCGCGACTGACCAGGTCGGGAACATCTGTCGGGATGCTCCAGCCCCGACCGTCCACCCCTTCCAGCACCAGCGCGGCGCTTCGCAGCAGCAGATGCCGGCCGTAGATGTACATGCTGCCCGACGGAAACGCCGGCGGACCGGCGGCGACGGTGTGAACCCCGGCCACGAACACCTGCGGGGGATGCAGTCCAGCCGGCCGGACAGGTCGGGTGTGGCGGTGCACGCGCCCGATCCGTTGCAGCAGAAGGTCAATCGGGGCGAGGTCGGTCACGAGGAGGTCCGCGTCGACATCGAATGACTGCTCAGCAAGCTGAGTCGCCACCACGATCAACCGCTTCGGCCGCTGCACCGGCCCGCCGGGCGGCCCGAGCAGCTCAAGGGCCCGGCGGGTCCGCTCGGCGCGCTCCGCGACGGTCAACCGGGCGTGCAACAGCAGCACCTGCCCGGATCCCCACCTGCCCACCAAAGCCTCGTAGGTCTGCTGCGCACGGCTCACCGTGTTCCGGATGACCAGCGCGCACCCGCCGTCGCGTAGCTGCTCATCGAGCAGACCCACCACCTGCTCCGGCCCGTCCTCAGGCGCCTCCTCCAAGATCCGTAGCCGCACCTGCTCGGCGCGGCGCCACGGAACACTCGTCCGCACGTCCCGCCGGGCGGTGCCACCGACCACGCTGAGCGCGTGGAAGACCGGATACCCCTCTGCCTCGCTTACCACGGACAGGTCCACCACACGCTGGCCGGTCGCCCCTTGCAGATACGCCCGCATCAGGTCGTGCCGCTGACCGGGAGGCAGGGTGGCCGACAGGAGGATCACCGGAACACCGGCGTCAGCCAGCCACCGCAACGCCTCGAACAGGAACTGCGACATGTACACGTCGTACGCGTGCACCTCATCGAGGATCACCACACGACCGTTCAGACCGGCATGCCGCAGCATCACATGCTTGGTACGGGTCGCGGCGTGCAGCAGCTGATCGATCGTGCCGACCACCACCGGCATGAGCATGCCGCGCTTAGGTCCGAGGAACCACTCCGCCGGTGCATGCTCCGGGCGTTCCCACCGGCCACCGTCCGAGACGGCATACTCGTCGTCGCAACCAAACTCGTCCACCCCGGCAAAATGGACACACTGCTGCATCTCGTTCCAGCGCCGGTTGAACATGCGCTTGCCGTGCAGAAGACCCACCGGCAGACCGGTGTCAACGGCACCCGCCCACTCCACAACCCGCTCGAACATCGGATCGCTGGTCGCCTGCGTAGGCATCCCGACGAAGACACCGTCGCAGCCGAAACGGCGACCAAGCACCTCCGCCGCCGCCAAAGCAACTTCCGTCTTGCCTTCCCCCATCGGCGCCTCGACGATCAGCAAACCCGGCCCCGGCATCCCCTCCGCCAGTTCGACACCTGCCACCTGAAGAGGCCGCGACGGCTTCCCGAACCGCGCCGCCACCAAATCCTCCACATGCTGATACGGCGCCGCGCCCCATCCGCCCCGTAGCTCCAGCACATCCCACGCCGCCAGGGCACGCCGCCGTGCTGCCTCCATGGACACCTCACCGAGAACGTCCACACCAGCGAAAGGCATCCCGCTGGCAATCCAGTCAGCCATGATGACCAACCCAGACAAACTGAGCTGCTGACCCCGACGTGGCGCGACCACAGCACCCAACTCCGTCAGATCGACTTTCAGCTCATCGGCCACCGCCTGCACCAACGCGGCCTGAGCCACCCGCCAGCTCTCCCCTCGGCCCTGGGCATTACCGAGCCGCCGGCCAGCCAACAATTTCTCGGAGTCCGGCACCAAACCATGATGTCCCGCGACCAAAGGCCACACCCACGCCACCGTCGAAGCACTCCAGCCGAACGCAGGCAGAACCGACCGGAGAAGAAACGCACCCGCAACCGAGTGGTGCCACCGCGCCGACTCCGCATCAAGCCTGCGCCAATCAAGCCCGACGGCACGAACTTTCCGCGCCAACACATCAACCTTCGCCTGAAACGCAGGCGTCGCCTTACCAACATCATGAAGTCCTGCTACAAGCGCAAAGAACGTCCTCCCCGCACCACCTGACACCGCATTCAACCAACTCCTCGTACCAGGAGCCAGATACCGATCCCACAGCAACTCGGCCACAGCCGCCGTATCCAGCAGATGCTGCAACAGCAGATTCGGCCGCCCACCAGCATCCGACTTACCCCACCACACTCCCAAGGCGGGTGACCGGTCCAAGGACATGCGGGAGACTGTAGAAGCGGCCACCGACAAACCCAGCACACAAAGCAGCCTCCAGTCGGATCCCCGACAGCCACAAGAGAGGATTCGTTGACACCCGCCACACCCACATCGCGACAGACCAGGCCGAACCAAGTGATTGAAACGGCCACTCGGCTGACCTAAACGCCCAGGTCAGCAAGGGGTCGTCCCCGCACGCGCGGGGGTCACCCGACGGTCCTGCTCCACAACGTCCTCGCCGGCCTGTCGTCCCCGCACGCGCGGGGGTCACCCGGTCTGGAGGTTGTGTACGCGGCCGAGCGGGTCGTCGTCCCCGCACGCGCGGGGGTCACCCGCAGGTCCACCCGCTCGTCGCGAAGGCGATGACGTCGTCCCCGCACGCGCGGGGGTCACCCGATCCTCGACGCGGCCGGCAACGTGGTCGGGTTGTCGTCCCCGCACGCGCGGGGGTCACCCGCACAGCCCGCCGACGATCGGCGCCCGGTCCGGGTCGTCCCCGCACGCGCGGGGGTCACCCCTGTTGGCGCGGGCTGGTCTGCTGGTGGAGGGCGTCGTCCCCGCACGCGCGGGGGTCACCCCTCCGCTTCGCCCCGGCCGCCAGCGTCGAGCCTGTCGTCCCCGCACGCGCGGGGGTCACCCCGGCACCGGGCAGACGGTCGAGGGCATCGACCGGTCGTCCCCGCACGCGCGGGGGTCACCCTGCTGCCCGGACCATTCCGGCTGGGATGTGTGCGTCGTCCCCGCACGCGCGGGGGTCACCCGGAGGTCCGCTCGGCCGGGATCATCGTGGTGTGGTCGTCCCTGCACGCGCGGGGGTCACCCTCCACACGTGTGCTGTCTCCGTCCACACGTGTGGTCGTCCCCGCACGCGCGGGGGTCACCCGGAAGAGCAGCCAGACCTTTCGATGTGGATTAAGTCGTCCCCGCACGCGCGGGGGTCACCCCTTCGCCCAGTCCCGGTTCGGCGCGAGGTCGATGTCGTCCCCGCACGCGCGGGGGTCACCCGGACGAGTCGACCGGGACCGTGGTGATGGATCAGTCGTCCCCGCACGCGCGGGGGTCACCCGCTGCTGCTGGTGGTGCCCGGCCACAGCGTGGGGTCGTCCCCGCACGCGCGGGGGTCACCCTGTGTGATCGGATCCGTCTACGTGAACGAACCTGTCGTCCCCGCACGCGCGGGGGGCACCCGCGTGTCTGGACCCGCAAGACCCGCGACGCGCAGTCGTCCCCGCACGCGCGGGGGTCCACCCGACGTTGCCCCCGCTGGAGTCCTCCGCCCGGAAGTCGTCCCCGCACGCGCGGGGGTCACCCGACGCCTAACGCGCCCTGCCCGGCGTGTAGGTCGTCCCCGTATGCGCCGGGGGTCACCCCGTCCACGGCCGACGCGTTCACCCTGGACCCGTCGTCTCCGCACGCGTGGGGTCACCCATCGGGGCCACAACGCCAACCGGAAGATCAAATGACGTTGGAGCAGTAAGGCCACAAGGATCTGGACCAGCCTTATATCCGGACGGCCAGTGAGCCCGGTGTGAGCCCGGACGTTCAAGCATTCGGCACTACTGATCATCATAGACCGGGATCCGCAGGGGCATCTAGCTGGACAGATAGATACCCCTGCGGACTGGCAAACACCCCGAATCACAAGCAGGATTCAACTTCCAATCCCAAGGTCGCAGCCTCTGATCCTGCTCTCGCGATCACCACTCGAACAACCAATCGGAAGCCTGCCGTCAGGTCCTCTAAGCGTCACCCAACAGCAACGGACACCGTTCCGCTACGCGAGTGGGTGTGACTCGTTGGTCAACGCCGCCAGGGCGCGTGCCACCTCGTGCAGCGTTGCCCGCACGTAGGTGGCCGTCGTGCCGGCGCTGCTGCCGCTGTCGGAGTGGCCGGCGTACTCGCGGGCTACCGCGTAGCCGAAGTTTCGCTCCACCCACGTCAACGTGGTGTGCCGCAGCCAGTGGGTGCTGATCTGCTGCACATACACCCACGGCAGGTGCTCACCGATCCGCACCCACAGGTGGTCGTAACGCCGGCGGGTGATCGGCCTGCCGTCGCGGTACCGCAACAGCTGCCCGGCAGGAGGGGCGTGCCGGTTGTCGGTGTGCCGTTGGAGGTGCCGCATCAGCGTCGGTGACACCGGCTGCCACCGTGTCGTGTCGCCTTTCTCCCGCAGCAGGATCAGGCACTGCTCCGGATCCAGGTCCACCGGCCGCAACGCCAACGCGCCACCCCGCCGACACGCCGTCTCCGTGTGCAACCGCAGCAGCAGACTGTCCAACACCGGATCATCCCCCGTGCTGGCCGCGACCTCGTTGATCTCCGCCAACCGGGCATCCGCCACCGCCCGCCGGGTACTCGGCAAACGACGCGGTTTGGCCACCTTCGCCGCCGGATCATCCGCCGCCGCGATGTAGCCGTCGGCTACCGCCCGCTTGTACAGGCACCGCAACGCCGCGATCAGATGCTCCACCGCACTACGCCCACCCCGCGCATTACGGCGAGCCACCACGTGCGCCTTGATGTACTCGCCGAGCTGCTCGATCTCCGACGGCGTCGGCTCATCAAGCCGACGATGCCCCCACTGGTGCACCACCCGCTTCCAGTACGAGCCATACGCCCGCCGCGTCCCCACACTGACCGCCGCCGACACCACCGGCACATACTCCGCGAACGTCGGCGCCAATGGACGGTCCGCCGGTGTTTCCACGAGGTCCGCCGCCGAGATGCCCATCCGCGCCAACAACAACCGCGCCGCGTCCAACTCGGCTCGACTCGCACCACTCACGACACACCGCCAGCCAACACAGCGGCATGGGCCTGAGTGACGATCTCGTCCAGCGTCGCCATCGGACACACCAGCAGCAGCCCCACCGCTGGATCCGCCACCAGAAGGAGCCGATCGCCCGACCGTAGAGCGCACCAGTGCCGCACCGCCGCGGGAAGACGTACATGCCCCTGACCGGTCAGCCGGAACACACCCTGATCATCACCGCGCACGACGACGATCCCGGCCCGCTCCCGAATGTCCAACCGGGTACCCGGCCGCCACCCCAGGGCACCCACCACGAACCGGTCCCGCAGCCGGCCACTGCCCTCCAGCGCGGCCACACCGTAGACGCGGGGACTCGTGCAACGTTCCGGCAGCGACGACATCGGCAACGGACCACGACGCAACCCGCCGCTCGTCGAGCGCTCGGCAGCCGAACCCGGGTCGGACAGGACCACCGGTGGAATCACCGGGCCTGTCGAGGTGTCAACCACGGCCACCACCACCCGGAACCAACCGAGCAGCGACCGTGAAGAAGAGAAGATTCGCGTGGTCAAGCATGCTTGACCACCAGCACGTGAAACTGGGCGCAAACGCCGCGTTTTTGTGTCCGAGGGGGGACTTGAACCCCCACGCCCTATACGGGCACTAGCACCTCAAGCTAGCGCGTCTGCCATTCCGCCACCCGGACTTGCTCCGTCCAGCCTACCGCGTCGACCTCGGTGATCCATCACCAGGAGGCCGCCCAGCGGGCCGCACGGGGAGTTACTGTACACGCCGCCGGTGGATCATGCACATCAGCATCCCGAGGCCGATTCCGGCCGATCTGACCAGCCCTGGCGGGGCCGTCGGTACGGGTCCGGCTGGCGTCGCGGTGCCCGTACCCGGCAGCATGGCGGTGTGTCCCATGCCTCTCCCTTGGCCGTCGCTCAGCAGCGGGCTCTGGCGCTGCGTGGCGCGGGCAACCTCGCCGCCGCCCGTGAGCTGCTGACCGACGTCGTCGAGTCCGTGCCGCCGTCGCTCGGCAAGGATCATCCGGACGCGCTGAGCACCGCGCACTTATTGGCCAGGTTGCACCGGGAGGCCGATAATCCGAGTGCGGCGCGGCGGGTGTTGGAGGAGGCGTTCGCGGCCGGGGAGCGGCGGTGGCCGCACGCCGACCCGTTGATGTTGGCGTTGGCCTTCGAGCTGGGCTCCGTCGCGGACGAGCTGGGCAACCGCCACGAGGCGCGCCGCAACTACACCCGCGTGGCCGCTGCCGGCCCCGCGGTGCTCGGTGCCGACCATCCGGCGGTACGCACGGCACGCGAGTATCTCGGCGACGCCGCTCCGGCTCCGCCGGCGGTGCCCGCTCCTCGCCAACCGGAACCGGCGCCCACGCCGACGCACGGGGTCCTGAACGAGCCGACGATCTCGCTGGCGGTGCTGTCGACCGCCTGGAAGCCGCACGACGCCTCGACCGCCGCCGGGTCCCTTCGCCAGCCGGCGTCCCCCTTCGGCGAGGGTGTCGCTGCCTCGTCCGCCCCAGCCTCGGCACCGCCGGCGCCGGCCGTGCCGCATCCGCGCGCCGTACCGGGCTCGCATGCCCCTGGCGTGCCGCCGGTCGTGCCTCCACCACCGCGCATTCCGCCGCCTCCGGTCGTGCCGGAGCCTCCGACGGTGCCGCTGGCCCGGACGGCCCTCCACGACCAGGCTGCTCCCCCGGTCGCGTCACCTGAGGCAGCCGAGCCGACCATCGCGCTGAGGCTGCCGGTCCGCGATAGCGAGGTTCCACCACCGCCGGTACCCCCCACCGTTGCTCACCCGGCACCGTTCGCCGCACCGACGACGCGCCTTGCGCCCGTCGAGGCGGACGAGGATACGAGCGTGCTCCGGATCCTGCCGGAACCTGACGCCTCGACGTCGGTCGAGGCCGGGCCGGCTTCGCCGGACGGGCCGGGGGTACGAGTCGCGCCAGGATCAGCGTCATCCGACCCGGCGACATCGGCGGTACGAGGCGCTGAGGCCAGCGATGCGACTGGCGCGGTGGCCTCTACTCAGCCAGGAGCCTCGACTGAGCCGGAGTCGTCGAACGAACAGGGAGCATCGGTAGGGCCTGGGTCACCTGGCGGCCCGCAGTGGGCGCGTCCAACCGTTCGGGTGCAGCAGATCGACCCACTGTTGGCCGAGGAGGCCGCCCGGGCTCGCCGCTTACCCGAAGGCGCGTCACCGGCCTCGGACGCGGTCCCGCCGGGCGACGAATCGGTGAGCGGTGCACCGGCCAGCGGGCCACCCTCCGCCGCAGCCCAGGTCAGCGGTCCACAGGCCGCCGAGCCTGCCTCGGGCGCACCTTCGATCGGCCCAGTTCCCGTCAGCGCTCCGCCGGCAAGCGGGCCCACCGCACCACCGACCAGTGGGGCTCCGACGAGTAGCCCGCCGATCAGCGGACCGCCAAGCACCAGTCCACCGACGAGCGCGCTACCGGTCAGCGGATCACCGACGAGCGCGCTACCGACCAGCGTGCTACCGGTCAGCGCGCCGCAGGTCAGCGGCCCTTCGAGCAGTACACCGCCGACGAGTGCGCCACCGGCTGGTGCACTCCCGGTCAGCGCGCCGCCCACCAGCGGCGCGCCGACCGGTTGGGCGCCCGCGACCGCGCCGCCGCCCCCTCCCCCGCCTTACACCGGTCCCACGCATCAGCCGCCGGCACCGGGATTCCCCGGCGTGCCCGCCACGAGCTCGACGTCCGGACCGCAGGATCTGACCGCGCCGCTGCCCCAGCCGGGTCCGACCAGCGGGCCGACCGGCTACCCGTCGCTCAGCTCCGCACCCCTCGCTCATCCGCCCGCCAGCGGACCGCCCGGCTATTCGAGCGCCAGTGGGACGTCCGGCGACGCGACGGCCCACAGCCCAGCCGGCCATTCACCGGCCGACTATCCGGCGACCGGTGGCTCACCTGGCTACCCCCCGGCCAGCGGAGCACCGACCTACTCGCCACCTGGCGGACCCTTCAGCCAAACCCCCGTTGTCGAGCAGACCGGCTACCCGGCGACCGGCGGACCGACCGCCCCTGGGCCCGTCAGCGGCCCACCCGGTCACATCCCCGCCAGCGGCCCGCCGGGTTACGCCCCGACGAGCAGCCCGCCAGCAAGTGGCCCCGGGTACGCCCCCACCAGCAGCCCGCCGATCAGCGGACCCGGGTGGGCTCCCGCCAGCAGCCCTCCAGGGAGCGGACCTGGGTACAACCCCACTAGCAGCCCACCGGTGAGCGGCCCCGGTTACGCCCCGACCAGCAGCCCGCCGACGAGTGGGCCCGGATACGCCTCGGCCAGCAATGCCGGGTACGCCCCCGCCAGCAGCCCACCGGCCAGCGGTCCCGTGTACGCCCCGGCAAGCGGCCCTCCGGCCGGGACCCCGGCGGGCTACGGGCCGCCCGGCTACCCGGGTACCAGCACCACGCCAACGGCAGGCGCGGCCGGTTACGGTCCCGGAGGCGAACCCACCCAGCATCAGCCCTACCAGTACCCGCACCAGCAGCATCCGCAGGCGGCTGGTGGGCAGCAGCAGTACGACCCGGCCGGGCCGGCGACGTACCCACCCGGGCAGAGCGCCGCGTACCCGCCGCAGGGCTGGGGGCAGCCGGGTCCTGCACAGTCCGCGTCGGCGGGGGGTATGGCGTTCCCGGTGGCGCAGTCGGGGTCGGGGCGAAATCGAGCGGCGATCGTGGTGGCGATCGTGGCCGTGGTGGTGGCGGTGGTCGCGGTGATCGGGCTCGGGGTGTTGATCGTGAACGATCGGCGGGCGTCGCCGACGGCGCCGGCCGAGTCGTCGGCGGCGGATCCGGGTCCGCCGCCGACGGGGTTGGAGTTGCGCGATGATGCGGCCACGATCAGGTTGACGTGGACGGATCCGTCGGACGGGTTGGTGCCGTTCATGGTGGCTGGTGGGCGGGCCGGGCAGGCGTTGGGGGTGCTGGCCACGGTGGGTCAGGGGCAGACCAGTTACACGGTGAACGGGTTGAATTCGCGAGTGGACTACTGCTTCACGGTGTTGGCGGTGTACGGGACGAACGAGTTCGCGACGTCCAGTCAGGTGTGTACGACGCGGGAGTCGGGCGCGGGTCAGAACTGAGCGTCGCTCACGGTCGGTGGGTCCGGCGGGTCCTGGTGGGACAGTCGGGGCGGGACACGCCGACGACACGCCACGCTGGGTGTTCATCGGCGGACAGCATGGGTTCCCGGGGTGCGTGGCGTGACCATATGATGGCTCCCGGTTCAGGGGAGGGGTCGCCGTCTGGGGGCGCCACCGGCCAGGACGATACGAGAGGCAGCCGGTTGTGGCGAGCACCGACGAGGCCGTTCCGACCCGTACCGCCCGATCCCGGTCGCGGGTGCGCGGTGGTCTGGTCACTGTGGGGACGGTGCTGGCGTTGCTGGCGGCGATGGGTCTGACCGTGCTGGGTCTGGGGTCGGCGGACAACGCGGTGGCCAGTTTCGACGCGAGTTCGTGGTTGTGGAGTTCGGCGCGTAGTGAGTTGGCGCGGGTCAACGGGGTGACCGCGCGGGTGGACACCCGGGTGGAGGTGCCGGCGGGTCGGCGGCATCCGATGCAGGTGACGCAGACGGATCGGGTGTTGGTGCTGCGAGATCTGCACACCGGTCAGATCAGTGCGTTGGACCTGGCGACGTTGCAGATCACGGCGACCACGCCGACGGCGCCGGGGCTGGGTGTGAGTGTGGCGTTGCACGAGGATGCGGCGTTCGTGGTGGACGCGGTGCAGGGTGTGGTGCGCCAGTTGGATCCGCGGTCGTTGGCGCCGGTGGGTGAGCCGGTGCGGTATCCGCCGGGGATCACCGGTGGCGCCTTCGACGGTAAGGGTCGGTTGTGGATCGCGGTGCCGGCGGAGGGGACCGTGTCGGCGATCACTCCGGCGGTGCTGCCGTCGAAGTCGGCCGGTGAGGCGCAGGTGGGGCCGCAGCGGGTGGAGACGTACGACGTGGCAGGGGCCAGTCACGAGTTGGTGGTCTCCACGCTGGATGACGGTGTGGCGGTGCTGGACCGGACGGCCGGGGCGTTGGTGACGGTGGTGCGGGGTGAGACGCGGCGGACCGCGCTCGCGGAGACGTTGACGGGGCCGGGCACGATGCCGGTGCGTACGAGTGGGCCGGTGGTGCCGGTGACGGTGGCTGGGCAGCGGCAGGTGCATGCGATCACCGATGCCGGTGAGGTGCGCTCGTTCACGGTGCCGGGTGAGGGTGACCGGTTGAGTCCGGCGGTGGCCTGGGCGGGCCGGTTCTACTGTGCGGACGAGGCGTCGGGCACGGTGTACGCGTTCGACGCGGCCGGCACGTTGGTGGACACGATCCGGGGTCGGTGGCGGGGGCCGCTGGACCTGGAGGTGCGGGAGAACCACCTGTTCATCAACGCGCCGGAGGCGGCGACGGCTCGGGTGGTGGACGATTCGCACCTGGTGCGGGAGGTCGACAAGTACGCCAATGACGTGCTCGGTGGTGATCCGCCGGCGGAGCCTCCGCCGCCGCCTCCGCCGCCGAAGAAGCCGCAGGTGGGTAAGCCGGGTGCGCCGCGCAACGTGAGCGCGGCGGCCGGGAATGCGCAGGCGCGGGTGAGTTGGCGGCCGGCGCCGGCCAACGGCGCGGAGATCATCCGGTATGTGGTGGAGGGTGCCGGGCAGCGTCGCGAGGTGGGCGCGAACCAGCGGTCGGTGCAGATCAAGGAGCTGACCAACGGGGAGACGTACCGGTTCGCGGTGCACGCGGTCAACGCCGAGGGTGCGGGTCCGACGCGGAGCAGTAATCCGGTGACGCCGACGGCGGCGGTGCCGGACGCGCCGGCGAGTGTGTCGGCGCAGGCCCGCGCGGACGGCACGGTGGTGGTGCGTTGGCCGGCGGCGAACGGGCAGGGTAACCGGATCGCCCGGTACGCGGTGACGGCGATGTCGGCGGGGACCAACGCCCCGGTCGGTGAGGCGACCGGTGAGGAGTTGGTGGTCAAGGCCGGTGAGTTGGAGTACGGCACGCAGTACGCGTTCACGGTGGTGGCGGTCAACGACAAGGGCGCGGCGTCGGAGGCGTCTCCGGTCAGCGACACGGTGGTGCCGTTCACGGTGCCGGGTGAGCCGCTGGAGTTGCGGGCCGGCACGGTGGCGGAGCGGTCGGGGACGGTGTCGGTGCAGTGGGCGCCGGCGGCGGCCAACGGTCGGCCGGTGAGCGGGTACGTGGTGGAGGTGGGTGAGCGGCGTACCGAGGTGACCGACACGCAGACCACGGTCAGTGACCTGGGTGACGGGCAGAACGTGACGGTGCGGGTCCGGGCGGTCAACGAGGCGGGTGAGGGTCCGCAGGCCACGACGACGGCGCGGACGGTGGCGCCGCCCCGGGTGACGGTGACGGGGTCGTCGGCGACCGCGACGTCGGCGACGGTGACGTTCACCGTGGACGCCGGTGGTGGGCAGGCGACGTGCACCCTGGCCCGGTCGGGTCAGACGGCGCGTAGTGGTCCCTGTTCCCGCATCACGATGAACGGCCTGTCGCCGGGGACGGACTACACGTTCACGGTGACGGCGACGAACGCGGCCGGTGACGGTTCGGCCCGTCGGGCGCAGGAGACCGATGCGCTGTTCGGGATCGCCACCTGCAACAACGGGAGCTCCGGTGCGGAGGCGACCTACTGCGATCGGGACCGGGACGGCCGCAACGGCAACGAGATCTTCGCGGTGCCGAGGCAGGACAACGACCGGCAGGTCGGGTGGGCGCGGCCGGGGAACCGGTTGAAGGCGTACTGCCGGGTGCGGGGCGAAGAGGTGTACGCCTACATCTACAACAACGACAAGCGCAGCACCTGGTGGGTGCAGGTCGAGTACAGCGGACGTAACTACATCCCCTGGGCCTGGCTCAACCTGGAGGGTGGGGACGACATCGCCGTCCTGCCCACCTGCTGATCCAATTCGGCCGAGGAGCACCACCGTGAACAGCCACGAACCGCTCACCCAGCAGGAGGTGCAGGGTTTCGCCGCCCTCGCCGCGCGGCTGGCCGAGAACGTCAACTCGGTGGTGCTGGGTAAGCCGCAGGTGGTGCGGCTGGCGCTGACCGCTCTGTTCGCGCAGGGGCATGTGCTGTTGGAGGACGTGCCGGGGGTGGGTAAGACGACGTTGGCGCGGGCGATCGCGGCGACGGTGAAGGGGCAGTGGCGGCGGATCCAGTTCACGCCGGACCTGTTGCCGTCGGACGTGTCCGGGGTGACGATCTTCAATCAGGCGACCCGGGGGTTCGAGTTCCATCCGGGGCCGGTGTTCGCCAACATCGTGATCGCCGACGAGATCAACCGGGCGTCGCCGAAGACGCAGTCGGCGTTGCTGGAGGTGATGGAGGAACGCACGGTCACCGTCGACGGGGTACGCCATCCGGTGCCGCAGCCGTTCCTGGTGGTGGCCACGCAGAATCCGGTGGAGATGGACGGCACGTACCGGTTGCCGGAGGCGCAGTTGGACCGGTTCCTGGTGAAGCTGTCGGTGGGGTATCCGGACGAGTCGGTGGAGGTGGAGGTGCTGCGCGGGGCGACAGTGCGGTCCCCCGAGGCCCTCGCGGCGGTCACCGACACCGCCACCCTGGGTGAAATGGTGCGGATGGCCCTGCGGGTGCACATCGCCGAGCCGCTCTACGCGTACGCGGTGCGGTTGGCGGCGGCCACGCGTACGCATCCGCAGGTGCGGGTGGGGGTGAGCCCGCGTGGGGTGATCGCGTTGACGCGGGCGGCGTGCGCGTACGCGTTGATCGACGGTCGGGGCTGGATCATGCCGGAGGACCTCAAGACGTTGACCGAGCCGGTGTTCGCGCACCGGCTGCTGCTCACCCCGGACGCCCAGGTGCGGGGCGTGACCGCCGCCGACGTGTTGCGTCAGGCCGTCGCCTCGGTGCCGGTGCCGCTGCCGTCGGGGCAGCCCGCCCCGGCGCACCCCTGACCGCCGGGGCGTCTGTCGTGCGGATCACCGCCCGGGGAATCGGGCTGCTCGTGGCTGCGGTCGTGCTGGCCGGGGCCGGTTTCCGGTTCGCGTACCCGGAGTTGACGCTGCTCGGCGTGGCGGCGGGCGGCGCGGTCGCGGTCGCGACGGTGACCGCCGCCCGGCGGCCGCGACTGGAAGTCCGGAGGCAGGCGGACCCGGACCGGGTGGGTCGGGGTGACCCGGCGTCGATGACCGTGACGGTCCGCAACGCGGGGCGGTGGGGTGCGGCGAACCTGCTGGCCACCGACCGCTGCGGTGACCAGGTGGTGCCGGTGCCGGTGCTGCGGCTGCGCCCTGGCACGGACACCGTGGTCCGCTACGACGTGCCGACGGTGCGGCGGGGGGTGGTGCCGGTCGGGCCGCTGCGCGTCACCCGCCGTGACCCGCTGGGTCTGGTGGTGCTGGCCCGCTCCTACGGCGACAGTGTGCCGGTGTGGGTGCACCCACGGATCCACCCGCTGTCGGCGGTGCCCACCGGTGCCGGGCGCAGCCTGGACGGACGCGTCGACGCCGTCCCGCACGGGTCGATCACCTTCGACTCGTTGCGGGAGTACGTGGTGGGCGATGAGTTGCGGCGGGTGCACTGGCGCACCAGCGCCCGGGTGGGTGAGCTGATGGTGCGGGAGAACGTGGACACCAGCCTGCCGCGAATCGTGGTGCTGGTGGACAACCGTCTCGCCGCCCATCCGGACCGGGTGGACGGGGTCGCCGAGTCGTTCGAGTCGGTGTGTGAGGCGGCGGCGTCGGTGGTGGCCGCCGCCGTCCGGGAGGACCTGCCGGTGGTGCTGCTCTTCGTCGCCGCACCACCGGCGGACAGCGTTGAGGATGAGGGTGCGGTGGGGCCGCTGGACCGGTTGGCGGCGGTGTCGCTGCGCACCGAGGGCACGGTGCAGCAGGCGTCGGCTCGGCTGCGCCGCGACCGCCTCGGCGACACCCTGGTCGTCCTGACCGGCCCCGGTGGCCGCGAGGACCTGGGGCACGTCGGCGCGCTGCGGGGGGCGTACCCGTCGGTGGTGGTGGGGGTCTTCGGCGCGGCGGAGGCGACGCCGCCGGGTGCGGCCGGGCTGGTGGTCGTCGACGCGGCCGACGGTGCCGCGTTCGCCGCCGAGTGGGACGGGGTACGGCGGTGGTGAGGGCGCTGCGGGCGGTGCCGGTGCCGCTGGCCCTGGTCACCATGGTCACGCTGGCCGGGGTGGTGCTCGGCCGGGTGTACGCCGACACGCTGCTGACCCTGCTGGTGGCCGGTGCGGCCCTCGGGTCGGTGCTGGTCAGCGTGGTGGCGCGGCGGTTGCCGTCGTGGCTGGTGGCGCCGGTGTCGGTGCTGGCGATGGCCGGGTACACCGCGTGGTGCCTGTACCTGTCGGCAGGCCGGGCGCAGCTTCCGGGCGCTTTCGCGGAGATCGTCGGCGACGCCGCCCGCAACGCGATCCCCCGTCTGCTGACCGCGATGATCCCGGTGGAGCCGACCCCGGACACGGTGCTGCTGCCGGTGGTGGCCGCCTGGCTGACCGGGCTGGCCGGGGCGGAGGTGGGGGTGCGGGCCGGGCGGGTGCTGCTGGGCTACCTGCCGCCGGTGCTGCTCTACGCCGGTGCCGTCTACGTGGTGGGGCCCAACGCCGCACCGGCGATCGGCGCGACGGTGGCGCTGGTGGCGGTCGCCGCGCTCGGGCTGGCCGTCTCCGCCCGGCCCGCCGGCCCGGATCCGGTGGCGGCACTGGCCCCGGAGGTACGCGCCCGGGTGCGGCTCCGGTTGGCCGCCGCCTCGGCGGCCGGCACCGCCGTGGTGGTGGCGATGGCGGCGGTGCTGGGCCCAGCGGTGGCGGCACTGGTGGACACCCGCCCGGTGGACCCGCGACGGTACGTGGAGCCGCCGCAGGTGCAGACGTTGGACGAGAACCCGCTGATCCGGATCTCCGGGTGGGCACTGAACCCGGAGCAGCAGTTGTTCCAGGTGTCCACTGAGCGGCCCGACGCCAGCGCGCCGCCGGAGGGGGTGCGGATCCGGTTGGCGGTGCTCAGCGACTACGACGGGGTCACCTGGCGGGTCGGGGCCACCTACCGCAACGCCGGACGGATCCTGCCGGCTCCCGACCCGTCCCCGGACACCACCGTGGACACTCTCCGGCAGGACATCACCGTCGGTGAACTCAGTGGACGGCTCCTGCCTGCCGTCCCCACCCCGGTGGAGGTGTCCGGGGCGCGGGTGGCGTACGACCCGGCCACCGGCACCCTGATCCGTCCCGACGGGCTCTCCCCCGGACTGCGGTACACGGTGACCTCGGCGCGGGAGCGCCCGGATGTGAACCTGCTGGCCACCGCGAACACACCGGCCGGCGACGAGGTGGCGCGGGTGCTGCACGTCGCCGACGGAGTACCGGAGCAGCTGCGGCGGTTGGCCGCCCAGTTGGTGGAGGAGAACGGCGCCCCGTACGCGCGGGCGGCGGCGATCGAGCAGTGGCTCGCCGAGCACTACCGGCTGGTCGCCGACGCCCCGAGCGGGCACGCGTACCCGAATCTGGGGTTCTTCCTGTTCGGGCCGCGTAACGCCGGTGGGCAGCGGGGCACCTCGGAGCAGTTCGCTGCCTCCTTCGCGGTGCTGGGCCGGTTGGCGGGGTTGCCGACGCGGGTGGTGGTCGGGTTCGCCGCGCCGGGTGCCGGGCCGGTGCGGGCCGCTGACGCGTACGCGTGGCCGGAGGTGTTGTTCGAGGGGTTGGGGTGGGTCTCGTTCGATCCGCTGCCCCGCCCCGACGAGGAGCCCCGCCCGGTGGAGGAGGACTTCCGGCCCAAGCCGGAGGATCCGCCACCGTCGGAGCAGCCCGAGCCGACGCTGGAACCGACCGCCTCGCCCCCGGCGCAGGCGGCCCCGGGCAGCCCCGAGGACTCGGGTGGGGTGCCGAGGTCGGTGCTGGCCGCCGGCACCACCGGTGGGCTGCTGCTCGTGGTGGTGGGGGTACTGGCCACGCTGGCGGTGCTGCGGCGGGCGCAGACCCGGAACCGGTTGTCGCGGGGTGACCCCGGTGACCGGATCGTCGGCGCCTGGCGGGAACTGACCGACGCGTTGCGGCTGGCCGGGCAGCCGGTGCCCGCCGACCTGTCCGCCAGCGAGGTCGCCGCACGGGCCCGACAGGCCCTGACCGACACCGCACCCGCCACCGAACTCAGGGCCGACACTGCGCGCGGACCCGACGCCGAAGTCGGAGCCGACATCACCCGCGGGGCCGACGGCGGCACCGGGACAGCCGGGGCCACCGGTGTGGCCGGGAACGTCGAGGGCAGGCCGGCGCATCCGGCGTACGTCGCCGTCGACGACCTGGCGCGACTGGTCAACCAGGTCGGGTTCGCTCCCGGTGCGGCCACCGAGGAGCAGGCCGCAGCCGCCGCCGGGGCGGCCGGGACCTACACGAGCCGGTTGCGGGGCGGGCGGTCCTGGTGGCGGCGGCTGCTCTGGTCGGTGCATCCGGGGCCGTTGCGCTGGCACCGGTGACCCTCGACCCCACCTCCTAGCATCGAGCTATGGAGATGTGGCTGGTGGTGATCGGCGCAGTCGTCGCGGTGACCGGGGTCGCCGTGGCATGGCAGTTGAGGCGTCGTCGGCGGGCCGCGCGGCCGACGACGCGGGACCAGCGGTTGGCCGCCGCTGCGGTGGCCACCCGGCAGTTGCGCCGCACCGCGCCGCCACGGCGCGTCGGCGGAGGCACCCGGGTCCCGGACCGCCATTCGGCGGCCGTCGCCGAGAACGCCACCTACGGCGACGCGGCCGGCTTCGGCGACAGCAGCGGAGGCCGGGACACGGGCTTCGGTGACAGCGGCGGAGGCAGCTACGGCGGGGGCGACAGCGGCGGGGGTGGAGGCGGGGGCGGCGACTGATCGGCGGCCCGCAGCCGACGCACCAGTTTGCGCAGCCCGGACTGCCAGCCGTCGGGGTCCTCGGCACGACGACGGGCGTAGTCGGCCACCTCGGGGTGCGGCAGGATCAGGAACCGTTCCTCGGCCATCCCGGTCACCGCCGCCGCAGCCACGTCGTCCGGGCTGAGCACCACACCGGAAGCCGCCGTCACCCGCGCGCCCAGGTGCCCGGCGGCCAGCCCGTCGGCCAGCATCGGCGTGTCCACACCCTGCGGACACAGGGCACTGACCCGGATGCCCTGGTCCCGGTAGGTCACCGAGAGCCACTCGGCGAACCCGACGGCGGCGTGCTTGGTCACCGAGTACGGGGCGTCGCCGACCGCCGTCAGCAGCCCCGCCGCCGAGCAGGTGTGCAGCAGGTAGCCGCTGCCCCGGGCCACCATCTCCGGCAGCACCGCCCGCGCCGCGTAGACGTGCGCGAGCACGTTAACCTGCCACGCCCGCTCCCACCCGGCGGTGTCGACCTCCACTCCCCCGCCGGTGGTCACCCCGGCGTTGGCGCAGAACACGTCGATGCGGCCGTGGCGGCGCTGCACGTCGGCGACCAGGGCCCGGACCTGTTCCTCGTCGGTGACGTCGACGGTCACCGCGTACGCCTGCGGACCGACCGACGCCGCGACGGTGTCGGCGGCGGCCCCGTCGACGTCGGCCAGCACCAGCGCGGCGGCGCCCTCGGCAGCGAAGCGGCGGGCCAACGCCGCCCCGATGCCCCCGGCCGCCCCGGTGATCACCGCGACCCGACCGGTCAGGTTCACGCCGCCTCCGCCCCCGCGTCGGGGCCGAGCCGGGCCACCAGCGTGGCCAGCGCCGCCGGGTCCCCGGCGGGCACCTCCGGCGTGGGCAGCAGCGCCAGCACCGGCACCTGCACCCCGGCCTCGGTGTAGCGGCGCACCTCGGCGCGGCACCGCTCGGGTGAGCCGTGCACGATCAACGCGTCGACCACCTCGTCCGGCACCGCCGCCAACGCGCCACGCCGGTCCCCGGCCGTCCAGGCCCGCCACATGCCCTCCAGCGCCTCCTCGCGGCCGAGCCAGCGGTGAAACGCCGCGTATGCGGGCACCGTCAGATAGCTGGTGATCATCCGTCGGCCCAGGGCGCGGGCGTAGTCGACGTCCTCGGTCGGGCAGACGAAGATCCGCGCGACCACGTCGAACTGTGGGCGCCGCTCACCCAGCTCGGCCACCGCCCGGGGCACGTCGGTGGCGGCCAGCCAGTTCAGGATCACCCCGTCGGCCTCGGCGGCGGCCAACCGCAACATGCCCGGCCGGAGCGCGGCCAGCAGCAGCGGCGGCGGCACCAGCGGCGGCCGTTCCAGCGTGAAGCGACGGACCGCGAAGGTGTCGAAGTCCCCGTCGACGGTCTCCCCGCGCAACGCGGCCCGCAGGAACGCCAGCACGTCCCGGGTCCGCCGCAGCGGCTCGGTGAACTCCACCGCGTTCCAGTCGGTGACCACCACCGGCGACGACGCGCCGATGCCGAGGGCGAACCGGCCGGGAGCGACGTCGGCGAGCGCGGCGGCGCTCATCGCCAGCAGGCCCGGCCCTCGGGTGAACACCGGCGCGATCGCGGTGCCCAGCCGCAGGCGGGGCTGCCACGCCGCGGCGAGCGTCAGCGGGGTGAACGCGTCGGCGCCGTTGACCTCGGCGGACCACACGTCGGTGAAGCCGGCGTCGGCCAGTGCCGCGTACATCGCGGCGTGGTCGGCGAGCGGGATCGCGCCCAACGGCACCGTCATTGCCCATCGCGTCGTCATCGGTCGATGGTGCCCGGTGCCGCGCCCACCGAGCAAGATCTGGTCGGCTTCCCGGAATACCCCGCTGAGCTGCCCCGCACGGTGCTACGACAGCAGGATGAGCTGGACCGGCGTACGGGGCGGCCGACCGTGACGCGTTTCGCCGGTCGGCTGACGCCGGTCTCCCAGCCGGGCCGGGCCACGTTCCTGGAACTCTTCTTCGACCTCGTCTTCGTGTTCGCGCTCACCCGCATCTCCGCCCGCTCGTTCGAGGACCTGGCGCTGGAACCCGGCGGCGCCTCCGGCTGGACGCCGGTGACCGGTGGCCTGAAGACACTGCTGTTGCTGCTGGCGCTCTGGGCGCTGTGGCAGAACACCGCCTGGGCGACCAGCCGCTACGACCCGTACCACGGCGGAGTGCAGCTCATCGTCATGATCGCCCTGGTCTGCAGCATGGTGATGGGCGTGGCCATCCCCCAGGCGATCACCGCCTCCGGGCTGGCCTTCGCGGTCGCGTACGTGGTGGCGCAGGTCGCCCGCCCGCTGATCCTGCTCGCCTACGACACCCCCGAACGGGCTCTGAAGGCCCGCACCGCGATCACCTTCACCGCCTCCGGCGTGCTGTGGATCATCGGGGCACTGCTCCCGGTCAACCCACGGGTGATCCTCTGGACCAGCGCGCTGGGTCTGGAATACGTCTCCGGCCGGTACGGCTACCCCGTGCCCGGGCTGGGCCGCTCCACGGTCTCCCGGTGGGACATCTCCAGCGAACACCTGGCCGAGCGCTACCAGCAGTTCTTCCTCATCGCCCTCGGCGAGACCGTGCTGGTCGCCGGCTTCTCCTACAGCGGCGGCACCTATCCCCCGTCACAGACCGTGGCGTTCGCGCTCGCGCTGGCCACCTCCATCCTGCTGTGGCGCATCTACGTCCAGCGCGCCGGTCAGATCCTCGGCGAGGCCGTCGCCCGCGCCCGGCAACCGGCCGGCATCGGCCGTTCCGCCGCCGACACCCACCTGGTCATGGTGGTCGGGCTCACCGCCACCGCCGTCGGCTACGAACTGGCCATCCAACACCCGCTCTACCACCCCGAACCCGCCTGGATCGTCATGATCCTCGGCGGCCCGGTGGTGTTCCTGCTCGGCCGGGCCCGCTTCGAGTACGAGGTGTTCCACCGCGTCTCCGCACCCCGCTGGATCTCCGCCCTGCTGCTGGCCGCCGCCGTACCGCTGGCCGTCCACCTCCCGCCGGTCTACTCGCAGATGCTGGTCCTCGTGGTGCTCGGCGTGGTCGCCCTCACCGACTCCCTGCGCGCCCGCAACAAGGCCCCCGAACCGGCCGCCCCACCCTTCTGACACCCGCCGCCCGGCACCGGCAACACGACCCTGACCAGCGCTAACCTGGCTGTCGTGACCTTCTCGCTCGTCGCCCGCTCCACCGACGGCCGCACCCACGGCATCGTCGTGGCCAGCCGCTTCCTGGCCGCCGGCGCCCTCGTCCCGGCCGCCGAGGCCGACCTCGGCGCGATCGCCACGCAGGCCCACGTGAACCTCGCCTACCGGCCGCAGGGACTGGCCCTGCTCCGCACCGGCGTACCCGCCGCCCACGTCGTCGCCGGCCTCGTCGCCGCCGACCCGGAACGCGACCACCGGCAACTCGGTGTGGTCGCCGCCACCGGCCCCGGCGCCACCTGGACCGGCCCGCACTGCCGCGACTGGGCCGGCGGCCAGACCGGCGACGGCTGGGCCGCCCAGGGCAACATCCTCACCGGCCCCGACGTGATCGACGCCCTCCGCGACACCTGGCTCACCGGCACCGACCTACCCTTCGCGCACCGCCTGGTCGCCGCGCTGCGCGCCGGCCAGAGCGCCGGCGGCGACCGACGCGGCCAGCAGAGCGCCGCCCTGCTCGTCGTCCGAGCAGGCAGCGGGTACGCCGGCACCGGCGACATCGCCATCGACCTGCGCGTCGACGACCACCCCGACCCGATCACCGAACTGGAACGCCTGCTCGCGCTGCACACCCGCATGTTCAGCCGCCCCGACCCGGACACCCTGCTCACCCTGGCCGGCGCCCTCGCCGTCGAGGTGGCCGGACTCCTCACCGCGCTCGGGCACCCGGCCGACCCGACCGAGCCGGAGGACGCCCTGGTCGCCTGGGCCGGAATGGAGAACCTGGAGGAACGACTGGTACCCGGCCGCATCGACCCGGTCGTCCTGGCCCACCTGCGGACCGCCGTCCCGCACGTCCCGGCACCGCGCTCACCCGCCTGACCGCGCCTGACACCCTTTTTCAAAAGGTGTCCATGTAGAAGATCACGCTCGATCCTGGATCGAGTGGTCTCCTGGCGCGACGGCAACCACTCGATCCAGGATCGAGCGTGATCTTGAAAGGTGCGGAAGGCCGTACTGACGATTCGGCGGTACGTCTATTCCTGCTGGCTCTCGCGCCACTGCGCGTCAAGAATGACGAGCGTGACCACCGATCTCCTTGCTGACGTGGCCGAGACGTTCGAGAGGACCAGTCGGGTCCGCATCTTCGACTCGGCCGGGCCGGGTGAACTCCATCGCAAACGGCGTGGTCGTCGTTCCGTCCTCGCCGACCAGCGTGACGCAGAGGCGCTGGCTCACCTGCGGACGGCACTGGCGCTACGGCCCGACACCGAGGTCATGGACTGGATGCAGTGGCCCGATCTCTGGCTCGAACTGCGCGGACCCGATGATGGGCGGTTGGCGGTGATCGGATATCTCCGCCCCGACTGGCTGAGGTGGGAATCCGACGGTGACCTTGAGCTGCGGGATCCGACGGCCTTCGTGCAGTGGTTGAACCACTGGGCTCCCGCAGCAGCGACGGCTATCGCCGGCTGACTCAGCACCTCGCGCCTTGGTCCGAACGGGAGACGACCACACTCCATCCATGTAGACGGAATCTAGGTAGATTCAATCTACGTAGATTGAATCTACCTACCTCCGGCCGAAGGAGAGCAGCCGTAGCCCCGCGCTGTCGAGCAGGGCCTGTTCGGCGGCGCTGCGCGGGCTGCGGCCGGTGGCCTTGGCGATCAGGGTCAGCCGATCCCAGCCCAGTTCCCCCGGGACGTCTCGCCCACCGGTCAACAGGTCGGCGATCACCCGTGCGGCGGCGGGGGCCAGCCAGGCCGGCCGGTCCAGGGCGGCGGCCAGGTCCAGGCCGTGCACCCCGACCTCCAGCACCCGGGTACGCAGGAACTCGGTGACCGTCATCGCGTCACCGTGCCGGGTGCGCACCACCCGGTCCGGCGGGTACGCGTCAACGGCCGTCAGCGTCGCCCGCCAGGCGCGGTCGAACTCGGCGGCCAGCCGGGACGCGCTGTCGACGTCTGCTGACGCCTGTGCGGAGGCGATGCGGTCGGCGTCGACCTGTGGGGTGAACTTGGCCGTGCCGAAGTACTCGGCGGCGTCGACGTGCGCCTGGGCGGGTGCCGGGTCGGCGAGCATGTCGGTCAGCCGGCCGACGCCGGTGTGGACGTGGGCCAGTAGCTGCGCCAGGTTCCAGGGCGGGCAGTCGGTGGGGCGGGTCAGGTCCGCGTCGTCGAGGGTGGCGAGCACCTCGCTCAGCCGGGTGCACTCGGCGGCGAAGGCGTCGCGGACCGAGCGGTGGGGGTCCGGACCGGGCACGGGTCAGCCCTGGTGGCGGGGGACGATGCGGTGCACGGAGGCCAGCACCAGTGCCATCACGACCCCCATGGTGCCGACGATGCCGGCGGCGCTGCCGGCGTACCCGAGGAACAGGGGGCGGCGGCCGAGCGCCTGCGGGGGTGTGCCGCGCACGCCGATGAGCCACCAGAGGGCCAGGGCGCAGCCGGCGATCACCAGGAGGCCGCCGACGCCGAGCAGGGTGGCGGTGAGCCGGTGCGCGTCGCCCGGTTCCACCTCGGCCTGTTCGCGTTGGGTGACCAGCAGCAGGAGGCCGGCCAGGGCTGCCCAGACGCCGACGACGAGGTACGCGGCGACGGCGTCGCTGGGGCGGTGCCAGCCGGCCGACAGGGTGGCGACTCCGGCGGCGGCGGCGTAGGTGGCGCCGAGCACTGCGCCGAGGGCGCGGACGCGGGGTGGCAGCACCAGCACCAGGGCGACGGCGACGGAGGCGGCGACGGTGGTGTGTCCGCTGGGCAGGCTGTTGCCGACGAACGCGCGTTCGGGGTCGATGCCGTAGTCGGGGCGGGCCAGGCCGTACTTGAGTAGTTGGGTGGTGACGTTGGCGCCGGCAATCAGTGCGGTGGCGGCGACGGCGAGGGCGATCCGGCCTCGGATGAGGGCGATGAACCCGATGGTGATGGTGACCGCGAGTAGCGACACCACGGACATGGCGTTGAGGATGCGGTCGACGGGTTCCTGGATGTGGTCGCGGCCGATCCGGTTGCCGGTCAGGGCGACGGTGTCGATCCACTGGCCGAGGCCGGTGTAGAGGGCCAGGCGCCAGATGGCGATGAAGGCCGCCACCTGGATGAGGGCCAGGACGACGAGCCAGACCGCAGTCCCACCCCGGGGCGTCACACGCACCCGGACAACTTAGCGGCACGGTGGGGCCGGATGGCCGGTGGCCCGCCGATGTCGCGGGGATAGGTTGGGGCGCAGGTGAAGGAGGAGATGGTGACCGGTACGTCGGAACGCGACCCGGCGGCGGCGCAGCGGCCGGAGTCGTTGGCCGACCTGCTCGGTGGACGGCAGGGGGCGGTCGACGCCACGGTGCCTCCGCTGGCCTTCACGCTGGGATGGTTGGTGGCCGGTCAGTCGGTGCGGGTGGGTGTCGTGGCGGCGCTGGTGGCCGGGGCGGTGGTGGCCGGGTGGCGGCTGCGGCGCGGTGACCGGCCCCGGTCGGTGGTGATCGGGTTGCTGGCCGTCTGTGTGGCCGCGCTGGTGGTGGTGCGTACCGGGCGGGCCGAGGACTTCTTCCTCGTGCAGTTGCTGGCCAACGCCGCCAGTGCCCTGGCCTGGGCGGCCAGCATCGTGCTGCGGTGGCCGCTGCTGGGTGTGGTGGTGGGTACGGCGTTGGGTCAGCGGGGGCGGTGGCGCCGTGATCCGGCGTTGCTGCGGGCGTACGGGCGGGCCAGCTGGGTCTGGACCGCGACCTATGTGGTGCGGCTGGCGGTGTTCGTGCCGCTGTATCTGAGCGGGCAGGTGTTGGGGCTGGCGGCGGCCCGGGTGGGGATGACGTGGCCGTTGGTGGCCGCTGCGTTGGCGGTGAGTTGGGCGGTGATCCGCCGGTCGCTGCCGGCGGGTCATCCGGGGGTGCGTCACCCGGTGGTGCCGGAGGCGGGCTTGGAAGCGGCGTCGGGCGCCGGGGCGGACGGTAAAGAGCCCGCACAATAAGGGAGAGGCCGCCACGGGGGGAGCGGCCTCTCCGGTGATGTACGTTACTCCGTCCCGGGCCGGTGTGTGATCCCGGGTCGGTCACATTTTTCCGCGATCTGCGGACCCGCCCCCGCAATCGGGGCGGTGGGGTGGGTCGACCGCTCCGCTGCGTCGGCCAGAGGGGCCGACCCACCCCGGCCTGACCGTGGGTGTCAGGCCGTCGTTCGGCCGGTACCTGCCTCTACCCCCGAGGCCCGGCCGAAGCCTCCGGGTGGGTCACCGCCCACCCGGAGGAGTTTCGGTCAGCCGTTGGGGAACAGCTTCCCGTAGTCGGCGTACGCCATGGCGACGTCCGCCTGGGCCCAGAACCGGTGGTAGCGGAACTCCGGCTCCGGCCCACCGTCGAGGTAGGCCTGGACCTTGGGCCATGCCGGGTCGTTCTTGTAGAACGACCGGATGTCGAGGAAGCTCTTGCCCGGGGCGATGACGTCGCCGTTGGGCATCCGGCCGGTCCATCCCTGCGGGATGTAGAGGCCCTGCCCGGTGGAGGCGTCGTAGACGTCGTCGAAGCGGCGGTAGTCGCCCCGCTTCTCCACCGTCGAGACACCCTGCGCGTCGCTGTTGGCGTGCAGGGCGTCCAGCAGACCCTTGGCGGTGGTCTTCGCCGCGGCGTTGCCCGACTTCGCCGCGTACGCGATCAGCGTGCGGGCGTAGGCGGCGGCGACGCCGACGTCCTGGCCCTTGACCGTCACCTCGACGTGCAGGTTGGTGTTGGGCTGCGGGTTGGTCGGGTTCCAGGTGGTCGGCTGGCCGGTCCAGCGCATGTCCGACGGGATCGACCAGTTGGTGCCCACCGTGGTGTTGGCGATCGCCCACGGCACCCACTTGTCCAGCAGCGCCTTGGCCTTGGCGTTGCCGCTGACCAGGTACAGCTCGGCGATGCGCTGCATCGACCAGACCTGCATGCCGAACCACTGGTTCGACGGCGGGTCGTTGTAGACCGGGTCCTCGTCGTAGAACATGCCGTAGAAGGTGGACGTACCGGCCGGCGGCGTGCCGTAGTGCCCGCCCCAGCTGTTGGTCGCGCCACCGGCGATGCCGCCCTCGGCCGACTGGAGCCAGGTGTAGAACTCCAGCTGCCGGTTGAGGCTGTTGGTCCAGTCCGCCGCCGCCGTGGACGAGCGCGGCTTGAGCTCGTTGACGTTGGTCAGCGCCCACGCCGCGAACGGGTTCTGGTAGCCGAAGTGGCTGTGGCTGGAACCGATACGCCACGACCAGTTCTGGCCGGCGTCGTACGCGCCGCCCCAGGCGTAGTACCAGGACAGCAGGTAGTGCGCGGAGTCGCGGCCGCTACCGGCGGGGCACTGGCTGGCCCCGACGCAGTTGCCGATCCGCTTGAAGTACTTGTCGAACATGGCGTACCGCAGGTAGTCGCCCATCTTGGCGGCCTTGGTCACGGTGGCCGCCACGTCGGCCTGCTTGTTCTGCTCCTTGGCCCAGGTCAGCGCCCAGTAGGCGGCCTGCACGGCACGGGCGTCGGCGTCCGGGGCGTTGGTGTACTTCCACTGCCGCGCCGGGGCGTTGGACTCCTTGACGAACAGGTCGAGGTAGCCGTACTGGCCGCCGTGGCGGAACGTGTCGCAGGACGGCTGCGGCACGGTCTCCCAGACCGACTCCTGCGTGCCGCGCTGGAAGGTGTTGATGTAGGCCGGCCGGGTGGTGCCGTTGCCGCAGCGTCCGAAGCCGTAGGTGTTGTCGACGTCGAGCAGCCAGTGCATGCCGTAGATGTCGCCGGTGCCGTAGGTCTGCTGCAGCTCCGAGCGCAGCGGGTCGCGGCCCACCGGGACCGACGTGTCCAACTGCGACGGGTACTGGTTGGGCAGGTCGTGCTCGGCGGCGTAGCTGGCGTCACCGGCGGCGCCGGCGGTCGGCTGGTCGGCCGAGGACGGGATGATGTACTTCTCCATCACCGTCCAGGCGTTGTTGAACGGGGCCCAGTTCTGGGTCACCCGCCCGTAGTAGGCCTCCAGCCACAGCCAGAAGCTGAACGCCTCGGAGGTGGTCTGGTGGCCGTGGTCGGGCGCCTCGACGATCAGCGTCTCGATCGAGTGGTAGGGCACGCCCTCGGGGCTGAAGTAGCCCGAGTTCTTGATCTTGCCGTACTGGGCGAGGAACCGCTCCACGTACTCGCCGTCGCCGCCGCCGGGTACGTCGTTGTCGATCTCGGTGACGGTGATCGCCAGCGGCGCGTAGCCGGTGGCCGAGGCGGTGATGGTGGCCGTGCCGCCGACGGTGTCGGCATCCTCCGCCGCCGCGACGGTCACGGTGACGCCGGTGCTCCAGTTGCTCGGGGTCAGCGTGACCGTGGACGGGGTCACGCTGATGTCCGAGTCACCGGTGCGCACCAGGCTCACCGCGACGTTCGAGGTGGGCGCCCGGTCCAACTTGAGGTTGAACGTCGAGGTGCCGCCCTCCGGCACGCTCACCGAGGACGGGGTGGCGACCAGCGCCGGCCCGGTGGCCGCGGTGACGGTGAAGGACCGCTCGGCCACCGCCGAGAGGTTGGCGTTGTCGTACGCCCGCGCCTGCACCGTGTACGAGCCCGCCGGCAGGTCCTCCAGCGTGTACGCGTACGGGGCGGTGGTGTCGGTGTAGACCAGCAACCCGTTGCGGTAGAACTCCACCTTGGTGATGGTGCCGTCGGCATCGCTGGCCGTGGCGGTCAGCGGCACGTCGGCCGGGGCCACGAACGGCCCGGCGGGCACCGACAGGCTCACCGTCGGCGGCTGCTGCGGCACCCCGCCGCAGGTGACCCCGTTGACCGAGAAGGACGTCGGCTTGGGGTTGCTGCCGCTGTAGGAGCCGTTGAAGCCGATGGTGGTGCTGGCGCCGGTGGCCAGGTTGCCGTTGTACGACTCGTTGACGGCGGTGACCTCGTTGCCGCTCTGGGTCCAGCGGGCCGACCAGCCCTGGGTCACACGCTGGTTGCCGGGGAAGGCGAACTTCAGCGTCCAGCCGGTGATGGGGTCACCGAGATTCTTGACGGTGACGTTGGCGGTGAAGCCGTTGCTCCAGTCGTTCGTCGCGTAGACCACGTCGCAGGCCGGTGCGGCCTGTGCGGCGGCGGCGGGTACGGTCACCCCGCCGATCGCCAGCGCCGCGGCGGCGAGCCACGCCATGCGCCGACGTCTTGCCAGATTCTTCATCTGCGCGGTGTCTCCTCGGACCAGGCCGGGGACGGTGCCCCCCGGCGCGACGCCACGCCGACAGGGTGTCCGCGAGGCGCCAAGTGGATGGTGGTCTCTCTGTCGGCCCGAAGGCCGGGGGCGGCGGGGGCGCCGTCGCACGACTGCTGCTCCCCGCTGCGATCAGGACGCCGTTACCGGACAAGCCGGGCTGCCCTCGGCAACCTGCACTCACGCGTATCTGGCTCCACGCGGTCGATCGACAGTCTGCCATGGAAGCGCTCCCAGATCCAGCACAGGAACTTCCGGAAACACCGGCTTGTTTCGATCTCGTTTTGGGGCTTTCACAAAGCCGTGACGGGCGTTACAGTCGCAGCAACGTCGATGGGAGCGCTTCCATCGACAAGGTTCCAAAAAGAAGATCACCCGGGGCTGTGCCCACAGCGCCGGGGACTAGACCAGAGGCCGACGGCGGGCCAGCCCGGACACCGCCGTCAGCCGCCGCCCCACCATAGTGGAGGGAGGTGGACCTCAAGCCACTCGCGTGGCCCGGCTCCCGCGCGACACGCACGACTGGGACGCCAAATCCGCCCGTGCGTGTACCGCAACACAGTGGGGACGGGGGTTGCCCTCCCCCGTCCCCACACTAAACCCCCGTTCACGATGGGAAAAGAGGCCGACGGGTCAGACGCGCGTCACACGCGCGCCCCGCAACGGCAGTCGACCCGCCCGCCGACCGTGCGACGCCCGCCGACCGCCCCGGGCGCGCGCCATCCCGGTCCGCCCCGCGGCACTGAGCGCACCCCGGTCCCGCCGACCCGACGCCCGACCGGCCAGCGCCATCTTTCCCACCCCCAGCCGTCCCCGCCGCCAAGGCACCCCCGACCTGCGACGATCCGGCTCTTGGCGGGCACCGCCACCCTTTACCCTGTATTGGGAGCGCTCCCGAGGGCTCAGGGGGTCAACCATCACGAGGAGAACTCCATGTCGATACTCACCCGGCGCCACCTGCTGCGCCACGCGGCGCTCTCGGCCACCGCCGTCACCCCCGCCGGCGCCGCCATCGGCACCGCCACGGCAGCCGGCGCCGCCGCGACCCTCGCCGGCTGCCAGCCCGGCGACACCGACCGCACCGCGCCGGAGACCAGCCCCGCCGGCCGGCTGCCCTTCCCGCAGAACTTCGGCTGGGGCGCGGCCACCTCCGCGTACCAGATCGAAGGCGCCGTCAAGGAAGACGGCCGCGGCGAATCGGTCTGGGACACCTTCAGCCACGCACCCGGACGCATCCGCAACGGCGACACCGGAGACGTCGCCGCCGACCACTACCACCGCTACGCCGACGACCTCGATCTGATGCGCGACCTGGGGCTGCGCAGCTACCGGTTCTCCATCTCCTGGCCGCGCATCCAGCCCGACGGCACCGGCCCCGCCAACCAACGCGGCCTCGACTTCTACCGCCGCCTCGTCGACGGCCTGCACGAGCGGGGCATCTCCCCGATGGCCACCCTGTTCCACTGGGACCTGCCCCAGGCCCTGCAGAACACCGGCGGATGGGAGTCCCGCGACGTCGCCCAGCGCTTCGCCGACTACGCCGCCATCCTCTTCGACGCCCTCGGCGACCGCGTCCCGGTCTGGCTGACCATCAACGAACCCAAGACCGTGGTGCAGAACGGCTACCTCTCCGGCCACCACGCCCCCGGCCTGCGCGACCCCGACGCCGCCTACCTGGTCGCCCACCACCTGCAACTGGCCCACGGCCTCGCCGTCCGCGCACTGCGCGACACCAGCGGCGCCGGCCGCATCGGCCCGGCCTTCAACCTGCACCCCTGCTACCCCGCCGACGACTCCCCCGCCGCCGCCGAGGCCGCCCGCCTCTACGACGGCTACGAGAACCGCCTCTACCTCGACTCCGCCCTCAAGGGCAGCTACCCCGAGGACGTCCTGGCCGACCTCGGACCGGACAGCCGCATGGTGCGCGGCATCCGCGACGGCGACCTGGAGATCATCTCCTCCCCCATCGACCTGCTCGCCGTGCAGTACTACACCCCGATCTACGTCACCGCCAACGGCGGCACCGTCAGCCGCTGGCCCACCTCCGAGGCGGAGTGGCAGCAGATCTACCCCGACGGCATGTACGACATCCTGACCCGGGTCACCCGCGACTACGGCCCCATCCCGCTCACCGTGACCGAGAACGGCCTGCCCACCCCCGACGTACTCGCCGCCGACGGCACCGTCGAGGACACCGGCCGGGTCAGCTTCCTGCGCGACCACCTCGCCGCCGCCCACCGCGCCGTCACCGACGGCGTGCCGCTGGAGAGCTTCCACGTCTGGTCGCTGCTCGACAACTTCGAGTGGGCCGAGGGCTACGACCAGCGCTGGGGCCTGATCTACGTCGACTACGCCACCCAACGCCGCGTGCTCAAGCGCAGCGCCCACTGGTACCGCCAGGTCATCGCCGACAACGCCCTCTGAGGTGTAAGCAGGGGTCCCCTGCTTACACCTCATGCATAGCAGGGGACCCCTGCTAACCACTTCCGGCCGGCCCGAGAACCCGAACCGCCCGGCCCCGGCACCGCCCGGGGCCGGGTGGTTCGGGCATCTACCGCCGGACATCTGCCGCGCCGCCCGTGTCCGACGGCATGAACGGTTCAGCTCGACAGCGCACGGACACCCCGCCACAGTCCGCCTCCGGCGATGACTCGCACCGGTGCGGAGCGACGCGGGAACACGCCGCCACCGGCCCTGCACTAGGGTCGGCCGCATGATCGATCGCGCCCCGTTAGGGCGGCCGTTCTGGACGTTCTGGAGCGCCGCCGCCCTGGCCAACTTGGGTGACGGCATCCGCGTCGGCGCGTTCCCGCTACTCGCCGCAGCCCTCACCGACGACCCGCTGGCCGTCGCCGCCGTCGCCGCCGCCCAGTTCCTGCCCTGGCTCGTCTCCGGGCTGCTCGCCGGCGCCCTCGCCGACCGCCGCAGCCCCCGCACCCTGCTCGCCGCCGCCGACACCGCCCGGGTCGTCGTGCTGGCCACCCTCGCCACCGCAGTGGCCCTGGGCTGGGCCACCATCGCCCTGGTCGTCGCCGCCGCGTTCCTGCTCGGTATCGGCGAGACCCTCCGCGACACCGCCGCACAGACCGCCGTACCCCGGCTCGTCGCCGACGCCCACCTGGAGAAGGCCAACGGGCGACTCGTGGCCGGGGAGATCGTCGGCAACGAGTTCGTCGGTCCCCCGGTGGGCGCGATGCTGTTCGTCGTCGGGGCGGCCATCCCCTTCGCCGTCAACGGCGCCACCCTCGCCCTGGCCGTGATGCTCATGCTCTCCCTGCCGCTGACCCTGGCCCACCGCGCCACCAGCGCGCCCACCACCGACGAGACGTCGAACTCCGAGGGCGACGGCATCCTGGCCGGCCTGCGGTGGCTGATCCGCCAGCCGATGCTGCGCACCCTGGTGCTGGTCACCGCCGCCGTGGCCGCCGCCGACACCGCCTGGTTCGCGATCTTCGTGCTCTACGCCCGCGACGCCCTCGGCCTCGGCGCGTTCGGCTTCGGCCTGCTGCTGGCCACCGGCGCCGCAGGGGGCCTGATCGGCTCGTTCGCCGCCGACCGGCTGGTCGCCCGGTTTCGCCACCGACACGTACTCACCTGGTCGATGGCCGTCACCGCCGGCGTCCCAGTGCTGCTGGCCGTCACCCCCCACCGCGCCGCCGCCGTCGTCGTGGTGGTCACCACCAGCGCGGCGTTCGCGGTGCTCAACGTGGCCGCCCTGTCCGTACGGCAACGACTCGTGCCCGGCGGCCTCCTCGGCCGGGTGATCGCCGCCTGCCGCATGGTCACCTACAGCTGCACCGCACTGGGCGCACTGGCCGGCGGCGCGCTGGCCACCGGCGCCGGCATCGAGGCACCATTCGTGTTCAGCGGGATCATCGCCGTCGCCGCCACCCTCGCCTGGTGGCTCGCCTCCCGACGCGGCACCCCCGGCGCCCTCGGCCTGCGCTAGGCCGAGGGCACCGCACTCCGGGACGTCAGATCCCCCGGCCAGCCCAGGTCAGCGCGGCAGGGCCTGCTGCAACTCGGCGCGCAACGCCGGGGTCAGCATGTCCCCGGCCTGCTTGGCCAGCCGCGCCATCTCGTAGCCCACCACACCGATGTCGGCGTCCGCCGCAGCGAGGGTGGCCAGGATCGACCCGTCCCGGACCTGCATCACCAGGAAGTAGCCCCGACCCATCTCGACGACGGTCTGCTTGACCACGTCACCGTCGAACATCTGCGCGGCACCAGCGGTGATGCTCATCAGACCCGAGGTGACGGCGGAAAGCTTGTCGGCGTGATCCCGAGGCAGATTGTCCGATATCGCCACCAGCAGCCCGTCGGAGGACACCACGATCGCGTGTGCCACTCCCGGCACCCGATCCGCGAATGCGCTGACCAGCCAGCTCAGATCCCGAGCCTGCTGCGACAAGGTGGTCACCTTGGTCCCCCTTCGTTCCATACGCCGGACGGTTGCACGGGAATCTGCATGGTCTCCTCGGCCTCGGCCCGCCGCACACCGCTGTACAACTTCGACAACATGCCGCCGACCGCATCCGGGTCGGGGTCGTGCCGGACCGGCCGCTGCTGCTCCGGGCGGGCCGGCTGGCTCACCGAACTCAGTTGCGCCATCGGCACCCGCATCGGCAGGCCCCGGGCATTGGTGCCGGCGGTCACCGGCACCGTCGGCGGCGCCGGTTGACCGACCCCCGTCGTCGGCACCGCCCCCGACGGTCCCTCCCGGGACCACCAGCCACCGCCGCCACCGGCCGGGACGGCCGCCGCCGGGGCGAGCACGGTCTCGGCGCGTACCGGATGGGTCTGGCGGGGCACGGTGGTCGGTCGACGGCCGGCGACCGGCAGCTCCACCGGACCGGGCCGTCCGCCCTGGTGGGCGGTCATGCCGCCGGGGATCCGCGGCGCCGACACCGGGTCGACGCTCGGTGCCGGAGCCGCCGCCAGCAGCGCACCGGGCAGCCGGATCCGCGCCACCAGCCCGCCGACACCGCCGTGCAGCCGCACCTCGATGCCGTGCCGGGCCGCCAGGTGGCTGACCACGAACAGACCCATCCGCTCCACCGCCGCCACGTCGGCGGCCGGCGGCGACGCCAGGACGGCGTTGGCCTCGGCCAACGCCGTCTCGGTCATGCCGATGCCCTGGTCGGCGATCTCGATCACCGCGCCTTGCCCCTCGAACCGGGCCATGACCTGCACCACCGTGTCGGGGCGGGAGAAGGCGGTGGCGTTCTCCAGCAGCTCGGCCAGCAGGTGGACCAGTTCACCGACGGCGTGTCCGACCACGTGCAGGTCGGCCACGGCCTCGTGCCGCACCCGCTGATACTGCTCGATCTCCGCGCTGGCCGCCAGCAGCACCGCGCCCAGCCCGATCGGCCGGTTCCACCGCCGGGTCGACTCGGTGCCGGCCAGCACCAGCAGGCTCTCGTCGTTACGGCGCATACGGGCGGCCAGGTGGTCCAGCTTGAACAGGTTCTCCAGCTGGTCCGGGTCGCCTTCCTCCCGCTCCAGGTCGTCGAGCAGCTCCAACTGCCGCTCGACCAGCACCTGGCTGCGTCGGGCCAGGTTGACGAACATCGCGTTGACGTTGCGCCGCATGTTCGCCTGCTCGACCGCCACGCCGACGGCGCTGCGGTGCACGGCGACGAACGCCTCGGCCAGCTCACCGATCTCGTCGAGCGAGCGGACCACCGCCGGGGACACCTCGATGGGCGGTACGCCACCGGAGACCGACCGCAGCCGGGCCAGCGCCTCGGGCAGCTCGACCTGGGCGATCCGTAGCGCCTGCGAGCGCAGCAGCCGGATCGACCGGGCCAGCGACCGGCCGACCAGCACCGAGATCAGCACCGCCACCAGCAACACCGTGATGATCGCACCGATCAGCAGCAGGGTCTGACGCAGCTGGGTGGTGCTGGCCGCCTGCGCCTGCTGCACCGCCTCGGCCAGCACCTCGGCCTCGTACTGGCGCAGCAGCTCGTGGCGGTTGTCGCTGGCCTCCCACCACTGCCCGCCGGTCAGCACCAACCGACCGGCCGCGATCTGGGCGATCGCCCGATCCTCCAGCTCAGCGGTGGCGGCGAAGACCGGGTTCACGGTCATCTCGTCGTAGCGGGCCACCTGCCCGTTGGTCGCGGCGATCCGGAACACGCCCAGCGCGGTCAGCTGACGGGCCCGCAGTTCGGCCAGCCGCGCCCCGCCGTCGGCGCTGTAGCCGCTGTCCCGCGCGGCGGCGTACACCTCCGCCCGGACCCGCGCGGACGAGTCCTTGGCCCGGGCGAACTGCACGTACCGCAGCACCGCGTCGGCCAGCTCCGGGCGGTCGTTGCCCGGCGCCGGCTGGGCGAGCAGGGTCAGCAGCCCCTCGATGGCCCGGTGGTAGTTACCCAGGATGGTGTCGTCGCTGAGCACCACGGTCGCCATCACCCCGCGGATGTACTCGACCTGCTGCACCGCCTGCGACGCCACCGAGTAGGTGTCGCGCCAGGCCGGGTCGGCCTCGGCCACCGGCTCGGCCACCTCCCGCAGCGCCCGCATCGCGTCGTCGGTGGCATCCCGGTACTGCTGCAACGAGCCCAGCATCGCGGCGCGGCCGGCCTCGTCGGCGCTGGCGCGCAGCACGGGCAGCTCACCGGCGGTACGGTCGCGTTCCTGCTGCAGCATGTGCACCAGGTAGGTGATCTCCTCACCGACGGTGACCTGCGCGGCGAAGTCACCGAGCGTGCTCGCCCGTCCGACCAGGCTCTGGGCCTGCACCCCGGCCATGACCAGGAACGCCACCGACGGAATGATCAGCACGGCGGCGAGTTTGGTCCGCATCCGCCAGTCCCGCAACCGGAACGCGGAACGCCGCCGGTGGGGCACCACCCGAACGTCGAACCGCCGTCGGCGATGCGCTGACACCTCGGGCGTCTGATGTGCTGCACCCACAGGGTCCTCCTCCCCACGCGCCCGCCGTGACCTCGGGGAGCGCGGTCCATCCAACCAGGCCCCCGAGCAGTGTCAACGTCCTACCCTTACGAAGGGTTCAGGACGAGACCGCCGGTCGCCACCCTATGCCGGGGTCGCCGGAGCTTGATCATCCGTCCGGCTGATGTCGGCCACCACCACGGCATCGGTGATCCGGCCGGTCGCCACGAGCGCCGCGCCGGTGGCCCCGATCTCCGGGTGACGTCCGAAGTCGACCCGACGGGGAGTGAGCACCTGCGCGAAGGTGCGGCGCCACCAGGGCGAGGCGGCCATCGCGCCGCCACCGAGGACCACGTCGGTGGGCCGTCCGACCATCGACTCCAGCCGCACCAGGTCGTCCACGACCTGCTCGCACACCCCGTGCATCAGCCCGGCCAGGATCTGCACGGAGGTGGTGCCGAAACCGAGTCCGCGCAGCTCACCGGAGCCGGCGCTCCGGTCGCCGGGGGGACGGTCGCCACCGAAACCGACGTTGACCGGTACGCCCGCGCCGGGCGGCAGCACCGCCAGGGCCTGCTCCAGCGCCGGGCCGGTGGGCAGCCGCAGCACCCGGTCCGCCCAGGCGAACAGATTCCCACCCGAGGAGTACGCCGCCCCGGTGACGACGTGGTCGTGGTCGACGCGGTAGCGCCACAGCCGATGCGGCAGCGGCGACTGCGCAGCGTGCGCCGGCATCCGCTGCAGCAGCCGGACCGCCGAGGAGGTGCCGACGGTCACCGCCGCCCGACTGTCGTCGATGCAGCCGGAGCCGACGTTGGAGGCAGCGCCGTCGCCGACCGGGGCCGTCCAGGACGCCTGCGCCAGGTCCGGCCAGCGGCGGGCGTACTCGCCGCGCAGCCGCCCCCGCCAGTCCCGGCCGGCCAGCTCGGGCAGGTCCGCACCGCGGATGCCGGCCAACGTGCACGCCTCGGGATCCCAGTCCAGCGTGCCCAGGTCCAGCAACCCGGTGCCGGAGGCCTGCGACATCGACATCGGCGCGTCGGTGAGCAGCCGTCCCAGCGCGTACTCCACCAGTCCGGTGAAACGCCCCACCCGGGTGCCGGTCTGCTCGCGCAGCCACGGCAGCCGCACCGACCAGTAGCAGCGGTGCCACCAGGTGCCGGTGCGCTGGTGGTAGTCGACCGCGTCGACCGGCCCGTGCAACGCCGGCGACGGCTCGGGGCGGGTGTCGAGCCAGGTGAGCACCGGGCCGAGTGGTTCGTCGTCGATGCCCAGCGGCAGCACCGAGTGCCACTGGGCGCTGACCGCGATCAGATCCACCTCGCGCAGGTGACCGTGCTGGTGCAGCTCGTCGAGGCACTCGATGAGGCAGGCCAGGTACTGCCGAGGGTCCAGGGTGCCGGCGCCGTCACCGTCGACGGTGAGCACGGTCTTACGCCGCGCCAACGCCCCCGGCAGGGGACGGATGTCGGCGTCCATCACGAGCCCCCGCACCGAGGAGGTTCCCAGGTCCAGCGCGAGAATGTTCATCGCGGTCAACGTACCCGTTGCCGTCGGCGCCGCGCGTCACCGCCCACGCCAGTCCGCCGAACGGCTTCCCCCCGATCCACGCCCCGCGTAGGGTGTGCCCATGCCTACGCGCCTGTCCTGCTGGTGGCCCGCCGACCCGGCGGCCCCCCTGCACGCGTAGTCACCCACGCGGCCGCCCGACGAGGCGGCCGCCGGTCATGGTTTCCGGCCCGTGGGCCGCCGCAACGGCGGCTCCCGGACCCAGGAGAGACCGATGAACCCACTGACCGACCTGCTCGCCGCGCTCGCCGACGGCACCGACCCGGGCCCGTTCGCCCTGGTACGCCGCGCCGACGCCCCCCACCTCGACCTGTTCACCGGCACGGTGGACACCGCCGCGCGACTGGCCGACCTGCCGCTGCCCACCGACGTGCCCGGCCCGGCCACGCTGGCGCTGGTGCCGTTCCGACAGATCACCGAGCGTGGTTTCGCCTGCGTGGACGACGGCGTGCCGCTGGAGTTCCTGCGGATCGGGCAGCACGTACGGGTACCGCTGGCCGACGCCCTCGACGCGTTACCCGAGGGCCCGGTCCGCACCACCGGCGCCGCCTTCGACGTCCCCGACGACGCCTACGCCGCCGTCGTCGCCCGGGTGCTGGCCGAGGAGATCGGACGCGGCGAGGGCGCCAACTTCGTCATCCACCGCACGCTGCACGCCCGGGTGCAGGGCGCGCCGGTGACCGCCGCGCTGGCCGCCCTCCGGTCGCTGCTGCACCGCGAACGCGGCGCGTACTGGACGTTCGTGGTGCACACCGGCACCCGCACGCTGGTCGGCGCCAGCCCGGAACGACACGTCAGCGTCGACGACGGCCTGGTCATGATGAACCCGATCAGCGGCACCTTCCGACACACCGGCGCCACCGCCGACCGGGCCGCCCTGCTGCGCTTCCTCGCCGACACCAAGGAGACCGAGGAGCTGTACATGGTCCTCGACGAGGAACTGAAGATGATGGCCACGGTGGCCGAACACGGCGGTCAGGTGGTCGGGCCCTACCTCAAGGAGATGTCGCACCTGGCACACACCGAGTACCTGCTGGCCGGACACGGCAGCCGGGACGTCCGCGAGGTGCTGCGGGAGACGATGTTCGCCCCCACGGTGACCGGCAGCCCGATGGAGAACGCCTGCCGGGTCATCGCCCGCCACGAACGCACCGGCCGCCGCTACTACGCCGGAGTCCTGGCGCTGCTCGGTCACGACGACAACGGCCGGCAGACCCTCGACGCCCCGATCCTGATCCGCACCGCCGAACTCTCCCCCACCGGTGAGCTGCGGGTCCCGGTCGGGGCGACCCTGGTCCGGCACTCCACACCCGCCGCCGAGGTCGCCGAGACCCACGCCAAGGCCGCCGGGGTGCTGGCCGCCCTCGGCCTGGGACCGCAGGCACCGCAGGCCGGACCGCAGCCACCCCGCCGCCTGGCCGACGATCCCGAGGTACGCGCCGCGCTGGCCGCCCGCAACGCCCCGCTGGCCCGCTTCTGGCTCGACCAGCGCCCGACCGGCGCACTGGCCCGACCCGCCCTGGCCGGACGCCGCGCCCTCGTCGTCGACGGCGAGGACACCTTCACCGGCATGCTCGCCCACCAGCTCGGCGCCCTCGGCCTGACGGTGACCGTCCGACCGTGGCACGCCACCGGGCCGGTCCGCGCCGACGACCTGGTCGTCGTCGGCCCCGGCCCCGGCGACCCCACCGGCGACACCGCGAAGATGCACCGGCTACGTGACCTGCTCACCGAACTACTCGACGCCGGACACCCCACCCTCGCGGTCTGCCTCGGCCACCAACTGCTCGCCGGCCTGCTCGGACTGCCGGTGAGCCGCCGCGACGCGCCCTACCAGGGCCTGCAACGCACCATCGTGCTCTCCGGCACGCCCCGCCAGGTCGGCTTCTACGCCACCTTCACCGCCCACGCCGACACCGACCGCCTCGACAGCCGCTACGGCCCGGTCGAGGTGACCCGCGACGAGGTCGACGGCGCCGTGCACGCGCTGCGCGGCCGGGGCTTCGCCGGGGTGCAGTTCCATCCCGAATCGGTGCTCAGCCCGGACGGGGTCGCGGTGCTGGCCGAGCTGCTGGCGCAGCTGCTGCCGGCACCGGCCGGCGAGTTGTCCACCACCGGGCAGGCATAGCCGGCCCGATCCGGGGTAGCGCTGTTCACGGCCGACGGTCCGGGCGGGTATGAGAGCCCCTGCCCGGACCGCCGGTCCCTGGCTCAGCCGGCCAGGCCCTGCTTCAGCGCCGCACCGATGCGCACCGCCCGCTTGGCCGTCAACGCCGTCGCCTCCAACGCCACATGATCCGGCGCGGTCTCACCGTTGTTGCTGGTGTGCGACGCGCCGTACGGGTTGCCGGCGACGAACTGGCTCGGCTCGGTGTAGCCGGGCGCGACCACGATCCCACCCCAGTGGTAGAAGACGTGGAACAGCGACAGCAGCGTCGACTCCTGCCCACCGTGATGTGTGGCTGTCGAGGTGAACGCCGAGTACACCTTGTCGGCCAGCGCGCCCTGTGCCCACAGCGGTCCGGTGGTGTCGATGAACTGCTTGAGCTGCGCGGCGACCAGACCGTACCGGGTCGGCGAACCGAAGATCACCACATCGGCCCAGCTCAGGTCGTCCGGCTGCGCCTCCTCGACGTCCTGGGTCTCCAGCCGGTGCGCCTCCCAGCCCGAGTTCGACCGGATCGCCTCCTCCGGGGCCAACTCGCGCACCTTGCGCAACCGGACTTCCGCACCGGCCTGCTCGGCGGCCTCCCGGGCCGACTGCGCCATCTGGTACGTGATGCCGGTCGCGCTGTAGTAGATCACCGCCACCTTGACCTGTGCCGCCATCGCCTGCGTCCTTCCTGCCGTGATCGTCGGTAAGCTTCCGCGACTACCCGATGCTTGCGTCGACAAACATTCGTCGGATTCGACCGACCCCCCGGTCGACGCCCTGTCCACCGGTCGACGGACACCACGGTTCCGTCCACCGGTCGTCCCGCGACACCCCCACGTCGACCGACGATCAGGACATGACCGACTCCCCCGTCATCCGCGTCCGCGGACTACGCAAGACCTACGGCGACACCACCGCCGTGGCCGGCGTCGACCTGGACGTCGCGACCGGCGAGGTGGTGGCCCTGCTCGGACCCAACGGCGCCGGCAAGACCAGCACCATCGACATCCTCCAGGGCCACCGCGACCGCGACGCCGGTGACGTGCAGGTGCTCGGCCGCGACCCGGCCCACGTCGACCTCGACTGGCGCGCCGGAATCGGCGTCGTCGCCCAGCACAGCGACGACCTGACCGAACTGACCGTCGCCGAGGCGGTACGCCACTTCGCCCGCTACTACCCCGCACCCCGCGACCCCGCCGACGTCCTCACCCTGGTCGGTCTCACCGACAAGGCCGGAGCCCGGGTCCGTACCCTCTCCGGCGGCCAACGCCGCCGCCTGGACGTCGCACTCGGCGTGGTCGGCCGCCCCCGGCTGCTCTTCCTCGACGAACCGACCACCGGCTTCGACCCGCAGGCGCGCCGCCAGTTCTGGACGCTGATCCGCCGACTCGCAGGCGAGGAGACCACCATCCTGTTCAGCACCCACTACCTCGACGAGGCCGAGGCACTGGCCGACCGCGTCGCGGTCATCGTCGGCGGCCGGATCGTCGCCGACGGTGCCCCGGCCACCCTCGGCGGACGCGCCACCGCCCGCACCGTGGTCCGGTGGGCCCACGGCCGGCAGGAGACCGACGACCCGGCCGCCCTCGTCGCCGAGCTGACCCGCCGCCACGGCGGCACCGTGCCCGGCCTGACCGTCAGCCGCCCCAGCCTCGAAGACGTCTACCTGGACCTGATCGGAGCGACCCCGTGACCGCCACCGCCCACCGCGCCGCCACCCGCCGCCCCAGCGCCCTGCGGCTCGGGCTGCACCGCGCCGGCATCGAACTGCGGTGCTTCTTCCGGGAACGCGACGCCGTGGTGTTCACCTTCGCCATGCCGGCGGTCATCCTCGCCCTGCTCGGCGCGATCTTCGACGGCGTCTACGAGGGCAGCGACGTCACCTCGGCCCAGTACCTCGCCCCCAGCATGATCGCCGCCGGCATCGCCTCCACCACCTTCGTCAACCTGAGCACCGGCATCGCCGCCGACCGCGACGACGGCACCCTGCGCCGACTGCGCGGCGTCCCGATGCCCCCCTCGGCGTACATCGTCGGCAAGACCCTGATGGCCCTGGTGGTCAGCATCGGCGAGACGATCCTGCTGCTGGCCATCGCGGTACTCGCCTTCGACCTGCGGCTGCCCACCGACCCCGCCCGCTGGCTCACCTTCGGCTGGGTGTTCCTGCTCGGCGCCACCGCCTGCGCCCTGCTCGGCATCGCCGCCAGCAGCCTGGCCCGCTCGGCCCGCAGCGCCGGGGCCGTGATGAACCTGCCCTACCTCGTGCTGGCCTTCATCTCCGGCGTCTTCTACACCCCCGTCGGGCACCTACCCGAACCGCTGGTCACGATCGGCTCGCTGTTCCCGCTCAAATGGATGGCCCAGGGCTTCCGCTCGGTGTTCCTGCCCGACACCATCCTCCCGCAGGAGGTCGTACCCTCCTGGGAGCACGGTCGGATCGCGCTCGTGCTCGCCGCGTGGTGCATCGGAGGAATGGTGCTGTGCCTGACCACCTTCCGCTGGCGAGGTCGACGCACCCGATGACTCCACCGACCGACACGTGGAGCGCACGCTTCCGGCTCTGGGACGGCTACTTCGCCCTGGCCGCCGTCGGCGTCGCCGTGGCCGTGGCCGCCGACGGCAGCCGTACGCCCGCCGCCCGCCTCGGCTGCCTCGCGCTGTTCCTCGCCCTGACCGGCTGGTACCTCGGCGTCGGCCGCCGACTGATGCGCGACTCCGTCGAGGACTGGCACGGCTACCTCTACCTCACCGGGGTGATCCTGCTCTACGTGCCGGCGGTCCTGCTCAGCGGCACCGCCTCGTTCCTACTGTTCGTGCTCAACCCGCAGATGTTCATGGTGCTGCCCGCCTTACCAGCGGTCGGCGCGGTGCTGCTGCTCAACTCCGTGCACGTGATCGTCCTGGCCGTCCGGCTGCCCGACCTGGGCGAGGTGGTCGCGTCGCTGCTGATCGCCCTGATGACCGTCCTCGTGGTCAGCGTGCTGGGCGTCTGGGCCCAACACACCGTCGCCGAGAGCGGCCGACGCGCCGAGCTGATCGCCCAACTGGAACAGACCCGGGCCGAGCTGGCCGAGGTGTCCCACCGCGCCGGGGTGGCCGCCGAACGGCAACGACTCGCCGCCGACATCCACGACACCGTGGCCCAGGGCCTGTCCAGCGTGGTGATGCTGGTCCAGGCCGCCGAGGCCGACCTGGACCGCGACCCGGACCAGGCCCGCCGCCACCTGGACCTGGCCCGGCAGACCGCCCGGGAGAACCTGCTCGACGTACGCACCCTGGTCGCCGCACTCACCCCGACGCAGATCGACGGCTCCCCGCTGGAACAGGCACTGGACCGGCTGGCCGAGCGCTTCACCCGGGAGACCGGGGTGCCGGTCACCTGCACCGCCGACCTGACCGCCGGCCCGGCACCGGGCACCGCCGTGGAGGTGGTGCTGCTGCGCGCGGCACAGGAGGCACTGACCAACGTCCGGCGGCACGCCGACGCCACCGCCGTGGCCGTCCTGCTGCACGGCGACGACGACCGGGTCACGCTGGAGATCGGCGACGACGGCGCCGGATTCGACCCCGCCGGGGCGTACCCGGACGGCGACGGCGGCTACGGGCTGGCCGGGCTGCGCACCCGCGTCGAACAGGTCAACGGCAGCGTCCTCGTACGCTCGGCCCCCGGCGAGGGGACCACGATCCGGGTGGAGGTGCCGTACCAATGATCACCGTGCTGCTGGTCGACGACCACCCGGTGGTCCGCGCCGGAGTCGCCGGCATGCTCGCCGGCACCGACGACATCACCGTCGTCGGCGAGGCCGCCGACGCCGCCGAGGCACTCACGGCCGTCCACGCCCACCACCCCGACGTGGTCCTGATGGACCTGCGGCTGCCCGGCGACGACGGCGCCACCGCCACCGGCCGCATCCTCACCGCTCGACCACAGACCCGGGTGGTGGTGCTGACCACCTACGAGACCGACACCGACATCCTGCGGGCCGTCGAGGCCGGCGCCGCCGGCTACCTGCTCAAGGACACCTCCCGCGCCGACCTGATCACCGCGATCCGCACCGCCGCACGCGGCGGCACCGTCCTCGCCCCCTCGGTGGCGACCCGACTGCTGCACCAGGTACGCCGACCCACCGCCCGCGACACCCTGTCACCCCGCGAGGTGCAGGTGCTGCGGCTGGTCGCCCGAGGGCTGTCCAACGCCGAGATCGGCCGGGAACTGCACATCGGCGAGGCGACCGTGAAGACCCACCTGCTGCGGACCTTCAACAAACTCGACGTCTCCGACCGCACCGCCGCCGTCACCACCGCCATGGCCGCCGGCCTGCTCTGACACCGCCCCCGACGACCGGCCCGACAATCCGGCTGGCATGCTCGCGAGCATGCAGATCAGGACCGCGACCGCCGGGGACTGGCCCGGCATCTGGCCCTTCCTGCGCGAGATCGTCTCCGCCGGGGACACCTACACCTGGCCCCGCGACGTCGACGAGACCCGCGCCCGCGACATGTGGCTGGTCCCCCCACCCGGACGCACCGTCGTCGCCGTCGACGACGACGGCACCGTGCTCGCCTCGGCGAAACTGACCCCCAACCAGCTCGGCCCCGGCGACCACGTGGCCAACGCCAGCTTCATGGTCGCCCCGGCCGCCGCCGGACGCGGAATCGGCCGGGCCCTCGGCACGTACGTGCTGGACCTGGCCCGCACCGACGGCTACCGGGCGATGCAGTTCAACGCCGTGGTCGCCACCAACACCCGCGCGGTGGCGCTGTGGCGCTCACTCGGCTTCGACGTGGTCGGCCGCATCCCCGACGGCTTCCGTCACCCCACCCAGGGCCCCGTCGACCTGCTCGTCATGTACCAGCGCCTCTGAGCCGCCCGGCGCGTCCCCGGCCACGCCGGATAACCTGGGCCGGTGATGCTGCCCCTGCCCACCGGCGACTTCCAGGCGTACCTGTTCGACTGCGACGGCACCATCGTCGACTCGATGCCGCTGCACTACACCGCCTGGCGGCAGGCCCTCGACGAGTGGGAGTGCGCCTTCCCCGAGGACCTCTTCTATGCCTGGGCCGGCCGACCGACGCTCGACATCGTCGACGCCCTCAATGAGCAGCAACGCCTGAACATGCCGGTGGAGACCGTGGTCGCCCGCCGCGAGGAGCACTACCAGCGGCTGCTGCCCACCGCCGCCGGCATCCCCGGGGTGCTGCACCACATCCAGGACGCGCACGGACGCATCCCCTTCGCCGTGGTCTCCGGCAGCACCCGCGAAGCCGTCACCGCCTCCCTCGACGCCCTCGGCATCCTCGACCGGTTCGACGTGCTGGTCTGCGCCGGCGACTACACCCGCCCCAAACCCGACCCGGAGCCGTTCCTGCGCGCCGCCGAGCTGCTCGGCGTACCGCCGCACGCCTGCCTGGTCTTCGAGGACGCCGACCTGGGCATCGAGGCCGCCGTCGCCGCCGGCATGGCAGCGGTCCGCGTGCCCCAGCCCCGCCAGGGCAGCTGACCCGCCGGAAAGCACCCGACTGTCGGTGCACGGGCCTAAGCTGCCCTCGACCGACGACGGAAGGCGGCGCAAGTGGCACCTCGCGGCACGACGCTGACCGGCACCGACGCGCTCGCCCTGCGGATGACCAGTCTCCTGCTGAGCCCCACCCCCGCCACCACCGGGCAGACCGTGGCCGAGGTCGTCGAGTGGTTCGGTGCCATGCAGGCTCAGGAGATCAACAGCGGCCTGTGGTCACTGGGCGTACGGTTACCCGGCGCCAGCCAGACCGACGTGCACGCCGCGCTGGAACGCCGGGAGGCCCTGCGGACCTGGCCGATGCGCGGCACCATCCACCTCGTCCCCGCCCGCGACGCCCGCTGGATGCTGGAGCTGACCGGCGTACGCGCCCTGGCCGGCGCGGCAGCGCGCCGCGAGTTCCTCGGCCTGACCGAAGCAGAGGCGGACCGCGCCGCCGACGTGCTCGGCACCGCCCTGGCCGGCGGCGGCCGACTGACCCGCACCGACTGCGTGGCCGCGCTGGTCGCCGCCGGCATCGACGGCGCCGGCCAGCGCGGATACCACCTCCTCTGGTACGCCAGCCAGCGCGGCGTCACCTGCATCGCCCCCAATCTCGGCACCGAGCAGACCTTCGCACTGCTCGACGAGTGGGCGCCCGGCCAACACCGACCCGACCGGGACGAGGCGCTGGCCGCCCTGGCGCTGCGCTACTTCCGCAGCCACGGCCCCACCACCCGACAGGACTTCGCCGGCTGGACCGGCCTGACCGCCACCGACGCGAAACGCGCCATCGCCGCCGCCGGCGACGCCCTGACCACCGTCCAGGTCGACGGCACCGAAGCGATCCTGCCGCCCGCCCTGCTCGACGCACCCCGCACACCCACACCCGACGTGCTGACCCTGCCCGGCTTCGACGAATACCTGCTCGGCTTCAAGGACCGCACGCTGATGCTCGACCCCGCCCACAAGCAGGCCATCATCCCCGGAGGCAACGGCGTCTTCCAGGCCACCGTCGTCATCGGTGGCCGGGTCGTCGGCACCTGGAAACGCACCCTGGCCAAGACCCGGGTCACGCTGGCCGTGAAACCCCTGGTCCCGCTCGACCCGGCACAGCGCACACAGGTCGAGCAGGCCCTGCACCGCTACGCCGACTTCCTCGCCCTCCCACCCCGCGTCACCTGGCCCGACTAGCCTTCCCCGCCGCCTCGTCGTCCCACCGCACCCGGCCGGGGGCCAGGCCCTCTTCCGACCGGCGGAGGTGAGGAAACAGCCCTCAGGCGCGGGCGATGTCTCGGCAGGCGGTGGCGATCAGCAGGCCCAGGCCGACGGCCATCAGCGGCAACCCCAACCCGAAGGGCAGTTCCGAGACGGAGTTCAGGTTGCCGCCTCGCCCGATGTTCCCGAAGCTGGCCGCCACCACCGCCAAGACCATCACCAGGGTGCCGATCCCGGCAGCCAACGCGGCCATCGCCGCCTCGACGACGGTCCGGGCCCAGAGACTGGTCACGACCGCCACCAGCAGGAAGGCGAACGTCCAGAGCGTCCACCCTCCACCGCTGCTGAGGCTGGCGTACTCCCAACCGGAGTACCACCACAGATGCCGTGGCGACTGCCGGAACCAGGGGAGCAGATACCCGAAGAGGATGAGCATCGTCGCGAGGAGCATCACGCCGTCGAAACCGGCGAGCCTGCTGCGCCCGTCGGCACCCTTGTCCTGAGTCACCTTCGGGATGCTAGCCACACCACGCCAAGGACTCGACGGTCAGAGCAACGAGTCGTCGTAGGCGGCAGTCAGCGCACCACCGGCATCGCCGGTGTTCACCACACCGGCCGGCTCGATCAGGATCGCGTGCACCTCCCCGTCGGCGACCGGGCAGTGCTCGACGCCACGAGGCACGACGAACAGCTGCCCCGGACGCAGGAGCACGTCACCGTCGCGCAGCTGGATGGTCAGCTCACCGCTCACCACGAGAAACAGCTCGTCGGTGTCCTCGTGGGTGTGCCAGACGAACTCCCCGCGCACCTTGACGACCTTGACCTCGTAGTCGTTGAGCCGGGCCACCACCTTCGGTGACCAGTGCTCGGAGAAGCGGGACAACCTGTCAGCGATGTCGACAGCCTCATGCGCCACGCCCACCATCCTGACATGGTCGGTCAGCTCGGGTCGGGTGCGTAGAACGTCGTGGTGGCCTGCACCGCGGCGGCGACGTGCTCCGGGTCGCCACCGGCGGCCAGGTGAGCCTCGCCCCAGGCCGCGGCGCTGCGCCGGATGAACTCGCGCCCTTCGGGTGACGTGTGAACCTCCGCATAGTCGACGCTCTCGCCACCGGTCAACATCTGGGCAAGGGCGAGGAGAGCCAGGTCCCACCCCACGCCACCGGCACCGGGGCCGTAGGTCGGGAAGAGGGGTTCCGCGACGACCGCTGCGTGGACCAGCACGAATTCGGTGTCGCCGGACGGGCCCGGGGCCAGGCGTACCTCCACCTCGCTCGTGCCGGGCCAGGCGTCCGCGTCCGGCCCGTAGAGCCAGGACACCCTGAGCAGACGCGGCGGCTCGCACCGCAGGATCTCGCCGTGCTCACCCCCGTCGAACTCGTATCTCCCGCCGAGCCGCAGATCCCCGGTGACCGGCTTCAACCAACGGTGCAGCCGCTCGGGGCTGGTGATGGCGTCCCAGACGTCGTCGATCTGCGCCGCGTATCGCCGTCGGAGCTCGACGGTGTACGCCTCACCTGTGGGCAGGCTGCCCTTGCCCATGGTCCGCCGCGCGGCGGCCAGTTCATCCAGCACGTCTTTCATGTTCCGTTCCTCTCGCTGCTGAGTCTGCCTCGTCCGCACCGACGTCGGACTCGGCCCGCCGGGAGGTCTGCCCGCCAGCCGAGGTCCGAGCTGCCCGCCGGCCCCGGGCCAGCTCGGTTTCCAGCGCGTCGAGCCGCTGCTCCCACAACCGGCGAAACCGGCCCAACCACGCGTCGACTTCGCTCAACGGCGCCGGCTCGACGGCGTAGAACCGGCGAGCGCCCACAGCTCGCACCGACGCGAACCCGCTCTCCCGCAACACGCGCAGATGCTGTGAGACACCCGGCTGGGAGAGCCCGAACTCGGCCCGGATCACGTCCGTGACCGCGCCGGAGGTCTGCTCGCCGTCGGCGAGCAGCTCCAGAATGCGCCGGCGTACCGGGTCGCCGAGGATGTCGAAGGCGTGCACGACCACAGACCGTACCGGCCTTCGCTTATATAAGCCAGAGCAGGCATCCTGCCGAAGGCTGCGGCTCAGCGCTGGGCGAGGAACACGGCCACCGGACTCCACGTGTACGCGGCACGGCGTCCTCGTACTCGACGGCACCGTCCGGCCCCGACACGATGACCGGTGTCAGTGCGAGAACGGCTCCAGGCACCCGAACTCGACAGTGACAACTCCCATCCATTGGCATCACTGCCGAGCGCGCTCCACAACGAGAATCGCCGCGATGACCGACGCCGACGAGGGCTACCAGGGTGCCCGCGGCTGCGTGTGTACGCCGCATGAGCGGCGTCGCTTCCCGGTCCACGCTGCCACGCCGGGCGCAGGCCGCGAATCGCGCTCGAACGACGATCCGCATCCTCGGCGAGCACGCGATCGCCACCCAGGATGAAGGACATCTGATGGATAGTGGGCGCGGTCCCGTGCGTCTGTGGTGGTGAATGAGGCGTACCGAACGGAGCTGAACGGTTGGACGACAAGGCGAGAGCCAAGTTCGGCGAGTTCGCGCAGAGCCGGACCGCCGCCCTGATCAGGACGGCCTACCTGCTCACCGGCGACCAGCATGCCGCCGAGGACCTGGTGCAGTCGGCGTTGGCCAAGGCGTACGTCAAATGGCCGACGATCCGGCACGAGGACCCCGAGGGGTACGTGCGCGCGGTGATGTACCGCGAGCGGGTCAGTTGGTGGCGACGCCGGGGACGATTACGGGAGACGCTGGTCGGCTCGCCGGTCGAACGGGAACACCCGGACGACAGCGGCCACGCCGACCTGCGGCTGGCCATGCGGGCAGCCCTGCTGCGCCTTCCCGTGGCACAGCGCGCGGTGCTGGTCCTGCGGTACTACGAGGACCTGCCCGAACAACAGGTGGCCGAGGTGCTCGGCTGCTCGGTCGGGACCGTCCGCAGCCGGACCCACCGGGCGGTCAGCCGACTGCGTGAGGTACTACCCGGTGCCGAACTCGTGCTGGAGCTGAAGCGATGAACACCCCGATCGACGACCTCATCCGATCCACCCTCACCGACATCGCCAAGGAGGCAGTCCCCATGGATCTGGCAGATTCCGCCGTCGCTCGGGCGCGCAGGCGTCGTACCCTCACCGTCTCGGTCGGGGTGGCGGGCGTCGCCGCCGCCCTCATGGTCGGCACGCCGCTGGCGATGGCGGCGGTGAACCGGGATTCCCCGCCGCCGTCCGCTCCCGCCGACCGGCCGTCGGTGGACCCCAGTCCCGTCCCGATCAGCTCCGTCCCCTCTCCGCCGCCGGTGGACCCCCGCCACGTCCGTATCAGCCCTGTCCCCTCCCCACCGTCGGTGGATTCCAGTCCCGTCCCGATCAGCCCTGTCCCGCATCCCCCATCGGTGGATCCGAAGGGTTCTGGCACGGGTTCCTAGCTTCAAGGCAACGGCACATCGTGCGTCGGCGATCGGTTCTGGCGTACGGACGTGGCCGACGAGCACGCGACTCTGACCCGTGCGGGCGGTCAGCCTCTTACGTGCAGGTGGAACCCCTGACTGCCCGGCACCTCCAGATCCGCTTTCAGGCGCAGTGACGGGATCTCGTAGTCGCCGTGGTTCTGGCGACGGAACGCGATCGGCTCGGTCGACTCCAGCGTCAGCAACCGATCCGTCCACGCCTTCGCCACGATCTCGAAGTCGCCGCCGATCATCCGGTCGGCGCCGTGCACCACGAACGGCGGCAGCACCTGGAGGCCCGGGTAGTACAGGATCCCGTGATGGATCGGGAACAACAGATCCTCGATCGGGCCGTTGATCCCACGGTCGCTGTAGTGCGACTGCGGGCCCCCGACGGTCACCGACAGCATCGCCCGACGTCCCAGCAGGGTCCCCTCACCGAACCGCTCGCCGTAACGGGTGTCGTCGTGCACTCCGACGCCGTAGGCGAAGTGGAACGAGAAGACGCGGTCCACCCAGCCTTTGAGAATGGCCGGCATCGTGTACCACCACAACGGGAACTGGAGGATCACGGTGTCGGCCCACAGCAGCTTCTCCTGTTCGGCCCGCACGTCGGCAGTGAGCGCGCCCGCGTCGTACGCGCCACCCGAGCTGGGAATCACCCGCAGCGGCTCGGTGGCGTACCCGCCGAAGTCGGCCGCGTCGACCACCGCCTTCCAGTTCATCGCGTACAGGTCGCTGACCCGCACCTCATGCCCGGCGGCTTCCAGCGTCGACACCGCCAGGTCTTTCAGCGCGCCGTTGAGCGAACGCGGTTCGGGGTGGGCGTAGACGACGAGCGTCTTCATGGTCATTCCCTTCGACGGGGCGTACCTGCCGCCACCGATACTCGGCTGCCGGCACCGCGCCGTTCAGGGCCGCGTGTTCCGTCGGACCGGACTTCCTGGTACTACCAGGGCCACCGTCAGGCGGACGGTCACGGCGATACTGGCACCATGGACGACCTCGCAGGTTTCCTGCGCACCCGGCGCTCCCGGATCGACCCGTCCGTTCTCGGCATTCCCACCGACACCCGGCGTCGCGTCGAGGGCCTGCGCCGCGAGGAGGTCGCGCACCTGGCCGGGGTCAGCGTCGACTACTACGTACGCCTGGAACAGGGTCGCGCCACCCAACCCTCGGAGCAGGTCCTGGACGCGCTGGCCCGCGTCCTCGATCTCGACGACACCGAACGCGGGCACCTGTACCGACTCGCCCGGCAGCGCCGCCGCCGCGCCCCGTCGCCCAGCGGACGGCCACGCGACGAGGTCCTGCGCGTGCTCGACCTGATCGTGGACGCACCCGCGATGATCATCGATCACCGCCTGGACGTGTCGGCCGGCAACCGCCTGGCCCGACTCCTGTACGGCCGGCAACTGCCGGGCCTGAACACGGCACGGCACATCTTCCTCGACGAAGCCGAACGCGGGCTGTACGCGGACTGGGAGGCGTGCACCCTCGACGTGGTGGGGCACCTGCGTCTGGCCGTCGGCAAGTACCCGGAGGATCCTCGCCTGGCCCCACTCATCGGCGAACTGGCGATGGGCAGCGAGCGCTTCCGCCGTCTCTGGGCTCGCGCCGACGTGCGTGCCCGCCGCCACGGCCGCAAGGCGTACCGGCACCCGCTGGTCGGGCTCCTGGAGCTGCACCAGGAGAACTTCGTCCTGCCGGACGACTCGGGGATGGAGTTGCTCGTGCTGTCGGCCGAGGCGGGCAGCGCCAGTGAGGACGGCCTGCGGCTGCTGGCCGCGCTCAGCAGCACCGAAGATCCGGCAGTGCGGCACCCTGATCCCAGAAGCCGGTACGCGGCTGCGGAGAAGTCTGACTAGACCGGGACGTAGGTGGCGGCCAACACCCGCCAGTCGCCGCCCTCCCGCACCCACAGTCGGGTGTAGCGCAGCCGCGCGGACATCACGGCACCGCCCTGAACGGCATCCACCGCAGCGACCAAGCGAGTCACCCCGGTCCGACCGTCCTCCTGGACGTCGAGCGACTCCTCCACCAGGCTCGTGATCCGCAGCGCACCGGAGCGGTAGCTCTCCAGGTCGTCCTCCTTCGTGAAGACCGTGCCGTCCGGTCCGGCGGCCACGACCTGCGGGTGCAGTAGCGCATCGAGGGACTCGACGTCGGCGGCGCGCTGGGCGGCGTGCAGGTGTCGTTCCGCGGTGAGGAGATCCATCCACCGATCCTCCGCAGCGCAGCGCAACAGGACAAGCGGCTTCGCTCGCGGCAGAACAGCGACGTCAGCCCGGCGGGACGCCTGAGTGGTTCCCGGCACGAGATCAATCAGCCTCGCTGACCCGCCTGCGTGTGCGACAGTGATTCATGCCGTTGAGCGAGCATCACCTCAGGGCGTCGATCGCCGTGTCCGACATCCACCGGGCGGTCGCGTTCTACGAAGGCACACTGGGCCTACCGGCGTTGCAGTCGGGACCGAGCGCCACCATCACCGACGGCAGCCGCGTCTATGGTGCCGGCGGCGTGGCGGCCCTGAACGTGTACCAGTCGGTCACGGCCGGCACGAGCACGGCGACCCTGGCGACATGGTACGTCGACGACATCGACCGGATCGTCGACGAGCTCGCCTCGTCCGGCGTCGATCTCATCCGCTATGACGGGCTCGAACATGACGCCAAGGGCATCACCGCTCGGGCCGGCGGTGGACGTATCGCATGGTTCCAGGACCCCGACGGCAACACCTTCGCCCTCGAAGCCGACGTCTGACCGCTGGGCGGGGCACTCGTCCCGATCAGCTCGCCGCCGCGCCGCCGAGATAGCCGACGTCCGTGGCGCCCGACGCGATCTGGACGCGGTAGCCCCAGCGCCGGAGGACCTGCGCCATCTTCGCGACGCCCGCCGGGTTGGCGGAGTGCACATAGACCACGCCGATGTCGAGGGGGCGCTTCTCGAACGCGGCCCGTTTCAGGATCAACGAAGGCAAGTGGTTCGGCGGCATCTGTCTCGGCGTCGCGGCGTACGGCGAGTTCCGCGTCGACTGGGTACGCACCGTCGTGCTGCTGCTGATCCTGATGCTCGTGCTCCCCCTCGTCCCGACGGTCGCCGATTATGAGCGCCAACGGGACGCCCCGCGATACCCCTGATCCTCCCGGCGCGCTGGCACACGGGACCTACCAAGCCCATGCCGCAGACCGTCGAGGCATCATGCGTGATCGGCGACGACGAAGCGCGGTGGCGCACCGACATCGGCTCCGCGTCGTAGCACCGCCACACCGAACGGTGTGCCGCGCCACGTAAATTGATCATGGTTATGGCCGGTGTTCTGCGCGTGCTCGGAGTCACTAGTCCGAGCGGTCGTCGAGAGAGGCGAGGATGAGTTCCCGTGCGGCGCGGACCGTGGATGAGCAGGTGGCCGGGTCCCGGCCGATGCGTTCCGCGCCCGCGCGCATGACGCCGGAGAGCAATTCCACCGCGAGGTGCACATCGCCGACATCGCGGAACTCGCCGCGTTCGACGCCGTCCCGGACGACGTTCTCGACCTCGACGACTATCGCGTGGAACGGGCTGTCCGGCCCCTTCGGCACGTCGACGAACGGCAGACCGAAACCGGGCCGGAACATGAGCTGGAGAACCGGGTCCTGGAACGCGACCAGGACCGTCTCGATGATCTCCCGCATCCGCTCCGCAGCCGGGTCTGTGGAGCGTGCGGCGATCGTGGCCACCCGATCGACCGTGGGCTGACCCACCCGCTGAGTCAATGCCAGGACCAGCGCCGCCTGGTCCCGGGCGTAGTTGTACAGCGTGTTGCGTGCGAGCCCGGCACGGGTCGCGATGTGGCCCATGTTGATCGAGTCGTAGTCGCGTTCGAGCAGGAGCTGCCGCATCGCCTCGGCGAGATCGACCCAGACCATCGCGTGGTGTTCCTCGATGCTGGCTCCACGAATCCGCGGCATCCGGTCATCCTTCCCTATGGCAGTGGGTCATCCGGTGGCTGCCTTCGGGTAGTGGCGGCGCAGGTTGGCGGCGATGACGTGGTCGAGCATCCGATCGGAGAGCAGCCGGGTCAGGCTGATGACCAGGGCGGCATCACGGCCGATCGTGTAGCGGGTACGCGGCCTGCGGGCCGTCACGGCCTTCGCGATGACCTGGGCGGCGGCGTCGGCCGTCACGCCTGACGCCGTACCCGTCTCCATCAACGTGTTGATCGCCTGGATCAGGCTGCCGTACCGGGCGTCCTGCTCCGGCGTCATCTCGGCAGCCAATTCGTTCGCCGTGGCGACCCCACGGGCGGCCATCTTCGTGCGGACTCCGCCGGGCTCGACCACGACCACCGGCACGCCCAGCGGCGCGACTTCCCGCCGCAGCGAGTCGCTCACCGCTTCCAAGGCGAACTTCGCCCCGGCGTACGCCCCGTACGTCGGCATGGCGGCCTTACCGCCGATCGAGCTGATATTGACCACGCGGCCCTTGCCGCGCAACAGCGCGGGCAGGAGCGCCTGGGTGACAGCGACATGGCCGAACAGGTTGACCTCGAACACCCACCGCCACTGCGCCATCGGCAGTGCCTCGACCGGCGCGTTCACCTGGATTCCTGCGTTGTTGACGAGAGCGTGCAGCGCACGCGGATCGTGGTCGACCCGTGCGGCGAGTGCCGCCACCTGCTCGGCTCTGGTGATGTCGAGAATGACCGGTTCGATGCCGGTCGCACGGACGGCGTCGGCGTCGCGGTCGCGTCGCACACCGGCCAGCACGTGAAATCCCTGGCGGGCCAGTTCGCGGGTGGTTGCGGCACCCATGCCGGTGGAAGCACCGGTGACCACGATCAGCTTCTGCATGTCCGCACTCTGCCTTATACGACAACCTGTCGTCAAGATTGCGACAACATGTCGCGAACCTGCGTCACGCTGGTCATGACCTGACGAAGCCGGAGACGGGCGAGCGGGAGAAGCGGGCCGTCTTCGTCAGGCCGGCGGACCGACGCCGCAGCTCTGGTGGTCTCAGTTCCGGGCCGTCTCCGAAGCGTCGGGCGCCCACCAGCGGGCCGTGGCGGGCGGGCCATCCTGCTGCGCCTCGATCGCCCGGATGTGCCGGTACGCGATCCACAGCGGCGGGAACGCCCCGACCGCGAAGGACAGGTCCACCACGGTCCAGAACCACGGGATCTCCCGCAACGGCCCACAGATCAACGCCAGCGGCACGATCCCGACACAGGCGATCATGCCGAGTTGCACCACCCAGACGTTTCGCACTGGATCGCGCAACGGCCCCCAGAACGCCACCGCGAGCACCAGGTGGGCGAACGCGAGCCAGTCGGTCCCGTACCGCATGAACGGATAGCGCTCGCCAGTCTCGACTAGCCCCACGTGGACCCGCTCGATCCAGCCGACCAGCGCCGGTAGCTGGTCGGCAACGGGGTCGGCCGCCCGTAGCAGCCACCGCACCTCGATTTCGAGCGGAAACGCGGTCACCCCGCTGAGGAACAGTCCCACCACCACGACCCACAGCCAGCCACGGACCCGCCGTAGACGCATCTCGATATCCACACCGTCAGGCTAATGCGGTGTGCAGGAACGTCGGCGGTGTCCCCCCGGGGTGCAGCCGGCATTCCGGCACGGCGAGGTCGGGCCCGGCACGAACACGCGGATCATCCCGTGGGGAGATCCGTCCGCTCCGTCTCGACGAGTTGCCCGTCTGCGCTGTGGCTCAGTCGAGCCAGCAAATCACCGCATCGCCGTCCTTGGCTGCTGCGGCGAAGAAACTGCGGGCGTCCGGCAGGAAGTGGGCCGCCCACTCCAGCGTGCCGGGACGCTCCCAGATACTGGGGTAGACCTCCGCCCGGGTCAGCTCCTGCGGGTCAACGCCGCGAACGAGGTCGTCCTCGGTAAGCGTGGCCAGGGCCGATGCCGCAGCCGCGACCTGGTCCGGGGTCAGATACGAGGGTGGCCCGTAGCACCAGTCGTCGTCGAGGTTGTCCAGGAAGTCGAACATCTCCTCGCTGTCGGGTTCGACGTCCGGCGACTCCACGAACTCCTCTGCTCCCAGCACCAGCGGAATCTCGAAGCCCAGCCGGTCGAGGAGGAAGTCGAGGCCGTGCCAGGCATTGTCGGTGGTGGTCCAGCGGTCCGAGTCGTCGTCCCGCGCCGCCATCGCGACCTCGTGGGCCCAGGGAAGGTCGGCCCGGGCCCGCTCCAGGTCGTCCGGAGAAACCCGCAACCAGTTGCCGTTCATGCTCACGACACCACCCCTAGGTATCGCCTGTGACAGCACCGCAGTTCGACGCTGCCTGGGCGTGAGAACCAGCAGGGACGACAGGGCCATCGGCACCATCGCGGTGCCCGTGCCGGTCCGCGCGAGGTACTCACTCTGCGGGCTGGACCGACGAGTTCGGGGCAGCGTCGCGCGAGGCACCGCTGATAGGTTGCGTATATACGTACTCGATGATCCACGCCTGTCCGTACGCGTCAGGGACGTTCTCGCGCGGCGGTCTCGGCGAACGACCCGCATGCATGTCGCCGACATCCGGTCGACCGCTGGTCTCCGCGTGGACGACCGGATCGAGGCGGCGCCACCCGAGATCGTCGAGGCGATGGTCTGGTTCGAGGAGCGCTACGGCGGCCTCTGGTATCCGCTCCTCGGGTCCAACGGTATGGAGCACGGCCTGGGCGGTGTGCCGTTGGCCCATCGCGGCCCGCTCGGTCTGGCCTTCGAGGGCATCGTGGACGGCGACTGGACCTGGCCCGTCGATGTCCTCGTCGACGGCCGGACCGCCATGGGTCCCGGGCAGTGGTCGTACCGGGTCATCGACAGGTCCGTCGACCAACGTCTGGAGAGCCACGCGCTGCTTCTGTCGGTGCGCGGCTGGTGTCACCGGACCTTCACCTGCTACACGCCCCGTGACGTCGTCCCGGGGACCGACGAGCGGCACCTACCCCCACCCGTACCGGAGGCGTCCGGCCCGGCCGAGTGCTGGTGGCTGGACGACGATGCGGGCGTGGCCGTCCAGGCCACGCTGGCCGGATGGCCGCCTGAGCGGGACGAGTGGACCCTGCGGTACTTCACCCGGACGCCGGCACAGACCGCCGACGCCAGTCCCACCGTCTTCCGGGCCACTGCCCAGGAGACCGTACCGGCACTGTGGTGCACCCTGTGTTCCCAGCCGATCATCCCAGGACTCACCTGCCCGCGCGCTCGTCCGTCGGAGTGAGACAAGCAGCCTGTTGACGACGAGCCGCCGCCACTCACCCGCGTCGCCGTGTCATCGATCGCCGGGACTGACAGAATCGTGGTCACGGAGCCGATGCACGGGCGAGGGGAATCCATGAGCGACTGGAACGAGAAGGTCATCGCCGAGTTTCGCGCCAACGGTGGGCAGGTGGGTGGCCAGTTCGAGGGCGCGCCGCTGCTGCTGTTGCACACCGTCGGCGCCAAGAGCGGCCAGACGCGCGTGAGCCCGATGATGTACCAGCAGCTGGACGGTGGTTACGCCGTGTTCGCGTCCAAGGCCGGAGCACCCACCAACCCCGACTGGTACCACAACCTCGTCGCGCATCCGCAGATCCGGGCGGAGATCGGCACGGACACGGTCGAGCTGGTCGCCCGGGTCGCCGAAGGTGACGAGCGGGAGCGGATCTGGAGCGCGCAGAAGGCCGCCTACCCGGGCTTCGCCGACTACGAGCGCAAAACCACCCGCCAGATCCCGGTCGTCGTCCTGGAACCTGCGCCGTAGGCGGACACGACACCGTCTCGTTGACCTCAACCGGGGTTGAGGTGCTTCACTGGCGGCCATGGATCTTGACGGTGTGCGCGTCGCCATCACCGGCGCAGCACGTGACACGGGTCGACTGCTCACCGAGGCGTTCGCCGCACGCGGTGCGCAGGTCTTCCTCTCGGCCCGCGACGTGGTGGCGGCGCAGCACGTCGCGGATGAGATCAACCGGCGCGGAGCGGGCCGCGCCGAGGCATTCGCCTGTGACCTCGCCGCGCCGGACTCGGTGCGGGAATTCGCGGCGGCCCTGGCCGACCGCACGAGCCACCTCGACGTACTCGTCAACAACGGTGCCGCCTACATCCACGGTGACGACCTGGCAGACGTCGCGGACGACACGATCGAGAGCGTGATGGCTGCCGGCGGGACCGGCACCCTCCTGTTGACCAGGCACCTGCTGCCGCTGCTGCGCGCGTCGGCACGGCCGGACATCGTCAACATGATCTCCGCCTGTGGCGAGGTGGGCCACCACCGGTCGGGCGCGCATCCCGCGTTCTACGCGGCCAAGCACGCCCACGCCGGACTCGCCGAGATCCTGTCGCACCGGCTTCGCCCGGAGGGGATCCGAGTGATCTCCCTGTTCCCGCCGGACTTCGTCCAGAACGGACCTCGGCGGGCGGACAGCGACCTCACCGCCCAGTCGGTCGTCGACTGCGTCCTCTTCGCGGTGGCACAACCGCGAGACTGTTTCATCCGCGAGTTCCGCTTCGAGCAGGTGAACAGCGCGCGTACCTGAACCATGCGGTACGCGGCGCCCGGCGTTCCCGGCGCGGCCACCGGTCCTCGGACCGGTCCCGCGCCGGGACACCTCACCGCCACCCGAACTCAGGGCAGCGCGATCGGCAGGGCGATGCCGTCCAGACTGTGCGGGCAGGGGCAGTCCCGCGCGGCCGGTAGCGCGGCGATCGCGTCGAGCAGGAGCCCCCGCAGCCGTTCGGTGTTCTCGCCGAAGACCCGGAAAACCTCCTCCTGGGTCACGCCCTGGCCGCTTCGCACTCCGGCGTCCAGGTCGGTGACCAGGGCGATCGCGCTGTAGCAGAGGGCCAACTCGCGGGCGAGGACCGCCTCCGGGTGACCGGTCATGTTGATGACCGCACCGCCGATCTGGGTGTACCACCGGGACTCGGCACGGGTGGAGAAGCGCGGTCCTTCCACCACGACCATGGTGCCGCCGTCGTGGGCGTCGACGCCCCGGCCGGCGGCGGCGGACAGCAGGGCCCGCCGCCCGGCCGGGCAGTACGGGTCGGCGAAGGAGACGTGGGCGGCGCCCTGCTCGTAGTACGTCTGGATCCGGCCGCTGGTCCGGTCGACGAGCTGATCGGGTACCACGAAGGTGCCGGGGCCGAGGTCCGGCCGCAGGCCGCCCACGGCACAGGGCGCGAGCACCTGCCGTACGCCGAGGGACCGCAACGCCCACAAGTTGGCCCGGTACGGGATCCGGCCCGGCGGGTGCCGGTGGTCCCGGCCATGTCGTGGCAGGAACGCCACCGAACGTCCACCCACGTCGGCGATCGTCACCGCGTCGGAGGGCGGGCCGTACGGGGTCTGGACGGTGTGTTCCGTGGCGCCGTCGAGCAGCGCGTAGAGACCTGAGCCGCCGATGACGGCGAGGTCAGCAGATGGGGACACGAGTTCACCTTCCATAGTCGACATCCCGGCAGGTCCGGGATCGGTCCCGGTCCGGGACTCGCGAGCAGTTCGTGTTGATGCGGGAATGCGCTCGGAGCGGGGCCCTACCACGCCGTCAACAGCAGGTGATTGACCGCGAGCGCCACCACTGCCTGCGCGATGAGCCACGTGCGCCGGCCGGGGCCGGGAATCAGGGCGGCACCGGCCATCAGCCACCCGGTGAAGGGCAGCCAGATGCGTTCGACCTCGGCCTTGCTGTAGCCGGACAGGTCCGCGGCCACGATCGCCGCCGCCGCGGCAAGGGGCAGCAGCCAGGCGGCGTACCCGGGTCTGCCGTCGAGCAGCCCGATGACGTCGGCCCTCGACCGCAGCGACGCGACCGCCTGCCACCCGGCGACGGTGGCGCGGCGGAGGACGACCACGGCGGCCGGACCGGCGGCGACGAGCAGGAGCGCCAGGTTCGCCCACACCCAGTAGCCGTAGGCGCGCCGACTGGCCAGGCCCTGGTAGTAGCGCTCGATCACCAGGTGATAGCCGGCCAGCCAGTCGAAGCCGGCCGCCGTGAACGCCCCGACGACCAGAGCCGCGCCCCCCAGCGCCCACCACGCGGCGGACCGGTGCCGGCGCCCCAGGATCACCACGGCCACCGCGATCGGCACCATCAACACCAGGCCATAGGAGAGGTAGCAGCCGAAACCCAGCAGCGCACCGCCGACGAACGCGCCGACCGCGCTGCCCCGGGTCACGCCGTGGGCCAGCAACGCGACGCCGGTGGCGGTCACACCGGCGAAGAGGCCGTCGGCGGACACCCCGGCCCACACCGCCCCGGGGAACACCACCGCGAACGGCAGGACGACGCGCGCCGCGTCGTCGCCGCCGAGCAGTCGCACGGTGTGCGGTACGGCCACGGCGGTGAGCGCGGCGGTCAGGATGCACAGCGCCCCGGCCCAGCCGCCGCCACTCAACCCGATCCGGTCGAGCCAGACGAACACCAGCAGCGCGCCGGGTGGATGGCCGGAGACGTGGGTGGTCCACGAGTCCGGCTGGAAGTCCAGGATCCGGGTGGTGAACGTACTCAGCATGGCGGGGATGTCGGTGACGCCGGGCACCTCGTGCAGGTACTCGTGGCGGGTGGCCAACCGGCCGGCGACGCCGCGCTGCCAGCCGTCGATCAGCGCCAGGGACAGCGTCCAGGCCACTGCGGCGGCATAGGACGACACGAGCAGCCGCCGCCAGGGCAGGCGGGCGGTCAGCGCGGGTCCCCGCCAGCAGACCAGGACGGCCACCGCCACCGCCAGCGGAGTGCCGGGGCCGATGTGCGGCCGCCAGTGCGCGTACAGGGGTGCCGCGCTGGCGTACACCGGACGTCCCAGCAGGTAGAGCGCACCGCCGACCACGGCGGCCACGGCGAACAGCCCGACGGCGACCAGCACGGCGATCACGTCGGCCCGTGCCGTGTCGCGCCGCAGCGCCGTGCTCATCCGCGCAGCGGCGCGTGGGCGAACTGCGCGACGCCGTCGGTGAGACGGACCGCCGCGCGGAAGCCGAGTTCGGCTCGGGCACGGGCCGGTGAGGCCACCACGTGGCGGACGTCGCCGAGCCGGAAATCGCCGGTGACCACCGGCGCGGGTCCCCCGGCGGCCCGGGCGAGTTCGGTGGCCATCTGCCCGATGGTGGCCGGATGCCCGGAGGCGATGTTGTAGGCGCGCCACCCGACCCGGCATCCGGTCGCGGCCACCGCCGCCAGGTTGGCCGCCGCCACGTCGTCGACGTGCACGAAGTCCCGCCGCTGACAGCCGTCCTCGAAGACGCGCGGGGCCCGACCAGCGGCCAGCGCCGAGCGGAAGATCGCCGCGACCCCGCTGTACGGGGTGTCCTGCGGCATGCCGGGGCCATACACGTTGTGGTAACGCAGCGCCACCACCGTGCCACCGGTCTGCCGGCACCAGGCCGACGTCAGGTGCTCCTGGGCCACCTTGGTGGCGGCGTAGACACTGCGCGGGTCCAGCGGCGCCTCCTCGTCGACCAGCCCCGGATCCAGCGCGATGCCGCAGTCGGGGCAGGGCGGTTCGAACCGCGCGTCGGCCAGGTCGGCGGCCGCACGGGGAGCGGGGCGGACCGCACCGTGCCGGGCGCAGCGGTAGGCGCCCTCACCGTAGACGACCATCGAACTGGCCAGCACGAGCCGGTGGATGTCCGCGCGGGCCATCTCGGCGAGCAGGACGGCGGTCCCGAGGTCGTTGCACCCGACGTACTCGGGCAGGTCGTCGAGGTTGACGCCGAGCCCGACCATGGCCGCCTGGTGCACCACCACGTCGACGCCGGTCAGAGCGCCGGCGACGGCGGCCCGGTCGCGCAGGTCGACCCGGCGCAGCGGGGCACCGTCCACGGTGTCCGGCAGCGGCGTGCGGTGCGCGCCCGGGTGGCCGGCGTCCACCACGGACACCTGATGACCGGCGCGGTGCAGCGCGGCGACGACATGGGTCCCGATGAAACCGGCTCCGCCGGTGACGAGTACGTGAGGCACGCGCCGACGCTAGAGCCAGCCGGGCCCCGCAGGGAGCCGCGCGGACGAGCCGTCAGCGCTCCGTAAGACTTCATCATCGGCTGGTAATACCTGGCCCGCGAGATCCTCATTAGCGTCCGCGACATGACCGATGTGGTGCTTCCCTGCCGGAACGAGGCCCCGGCGCTGCCCGCCCTGCTGGCCCGGATACCGGCCGGCTACCGACCGATCGTGGTGGACAACGGCTCGACCGACGGCTCGGCCGACGTGGCACGCGCCCACGGCGCGCAGGTGATCAGCGTGGCCGAACCCGGCTACGGTGCCGCCGTGCACGCCGGTGTCCTGGCCGCGGACCCCGTCGACGGAGTGGTGTGCGTGATGGACGCCGACGGTTCCTTCGACCCGGCGCAACTGCCCTGGCTGGCCTCCTCCGTACGCAACGGGCAGGCGGAGTTGGCGACCGGCCGACGCCGCCCTGCCGCGCGCGGGGTGTGGCCGCTGCACGCGCGGGCGGCCAACGCCGTCCTCACGCACCGGCTGCGCCGCACCACCGGCCTGCACGTGCACGACATCGGCCCGATGCGGGCCGTGCGCCGCGACGACCTGCTCGCCCTCGGGCTGCGCGACCGCCGGTTCGGGTACCCGCTGGAGCTGCTGATCGCGGCAGACCGGGCCGGCTGGCGGGTCGTCGAGATCGACGTCGCCTACCACCCCAGAGCCGCCGGCACCCGCTCGAAGGTGACCGGCACCCTGCTCGGCACCGCCCGTGCCATCCGCGACATGAGTGCGGTGCTGGCCCGGTGAACGACCTCCAGATCCTGGTGCTGGCCAAGGCACCCACGCCCGGACGGGTCAAGACGCGGCTCTGCCCACCCTGCACGCCCGCGCAGGCCGCCCGGATCGCCGCCGCCGCCCTGGCCGACACCCTCGACACCGTCTCCGCCACCGCAGCCGGCACCCGGGCCCTCGTCCTCGACGGCACCCACCCCACCCCCGCCGGATGGGTGACGCACCCCCAGCGCGGCGCTCTCCTCGGCGACCGCCTCGCCCACGCCTTCACGAGCACCCGCAGACCCGGCACACCCACCGTCCTGGTCGGCATGGACACCCCTCAACTCCGCACCGAGCACCTCGACGCGGCCCGAGAACTGCTCGGCGCGACCGGCGGTCCGGACGCGGTCCTCGGCCCGGCCACCGACGGCGGCTGGTGGACGTTGGGCCTGCGCGACCCCCACCACGCCACCGTGCTGCGCACCATCGCGACCTCCACGACGACCACCGGCCGGCACACCCTGGACGCGCTACGCCGTCGCGGCCTGCGGGTGCACCTGATGCCGGAACTGACCGACGTGGACACCGCCGCCGACGCCCACACCGTGGCGGCCCTGTGTCCACCGGGCAGCCGGTTCGCCCGGACCGTCGCCACTGAGATGCCACGTCCCGCAGCGGTGACCCGGTGAACGCCGTCGCGGTCTTCGACACCGCGATCGACCGGGCCGCCGCCGGCATCCCGGCCGGATTCACCGCCCGGCACGCCAGTGGCGCCGAGTACCGCTTCGACCCGGCCGCCTGGTGCCGTGACGTCATCGCCGGAGACGACACGTTGATCGCCGCCTGCACCAGCCACACCCTCGACGTCGGCTGCGGCCCCGGCCGACTCACCAGCGCACTCGTCGACGCCGGCCGCACGGCCCTCGGCATCGACCTCAGCGCCAGCGCCGTCCGCCTGGCCCGCCGACGCGGTGCACCCGCCCTGCGCCGCGACGTCTTCGGCCCGGTGCCCGGCACCGGCCGCTGGCGGCACCTGCTGCTGGCCGACGGCAACATCGGTATCGGCGGTGACCCGCCCCGGCTGCTGCACCGGTGCCGTCACCTGCTGGCCGCCGACGGACGCCTGCACGTGGAACTGGCACCCGCCGGTACGCCCGCCTGGGCCGGCACCGCGCAGGTCCAGAGCCCACACAGCGACGGCCGCGCACTGCGCTGGGCCTGCGTACCCCTCGACGACCTGCCCGGACTGGCCGACGCCACGGCGATGCGCGTCCTGCACACCTGGACGGAGGCAGGCCGGTGGTTCGCCACCCTGACCCCCCGGTGACCGGCCCCGCGAGCGTCCCCCGACGGATCGCGCAGTGGTGCCTGGCCCCGCTGCCGCCACCACCTGCCACGCTGCGGCGGGGACCGGCCCGCCCCGGGGCGTTTCCGTCCCGGTCACGGTCCACCCGGCTCACCGGCCAACTCGGCGCCGCCCTCGGACTGGCCTTCGGCATCTGCTTCGCCACCGGCCTGCTCAGCCACCTGATCCAACACCCACCGGACTGGTTCGGGTGGCCGTCGCGCCCGATCGGGCTCTACCGCTTCACCCAGGGCCTGCACGTGGCGACCGGTCTCGCCTCGATACCGCTGCTCGGCGTCAAACTCTGGTCGGTCTACCCCCGCCTGTTCGGCTGGCCGCCGGCCCGCTCACTCGCCCACGCGGCCGAACGCACCAGCCTCGCCGTACTCGTCGCCTCCGCCCTGTTCCTGCTGGTCAGCGGCGTCCTCAACATCTCCCGCTGGTACGCGCCGATGCCGTTCTTCTTCACCGCCGGGCACTACCGGATGGCCTGGCTGGCGCTCGGCGCACTCCTGGTGCACGTCGGTGTCCACCTGCCCGCCGTCCGCGCCGCCCTCGCCCGCCCCCGCGACGAACCACGGCAGGACGGCCTGAGCCGACGCGCACTGCTCGGCGGCGTCGCCACCGCGAGCGGGCTGATCACCCTGACCACGGTCGGGCAGACGATCCGCCCGTTGGCCGGCATCGCGGTACTCGCCCCCCGCCACCCCGGCACGGGACCACAGGGCCTACCGGTGAACCGGACCGCTGACGGCGCCGGAGTACGCACCACCGCCCTCGACCCGGCGTACCGCCTCCAGATCACCGCACCGGGTCGCCGCGTCAGCCTGGACCTGGCCGCTCTCCACGCACTGCCGCAGTACACCGCGCGCCTGCCGATCGCCTGCGTGGAAGGCTGGAGTGCCACCGCGACGTGGACCGGAGTACGGCTGCGTGACCTGGTCGCGCTGGTGGACGCCGATCCCCGGCACACCACGGCACTGGTCGAGTCGTTGCAGGTGAGCGGCGCCTACCGGGCCTGCACCGTGCCGCCGGAACACGTCGATGACCCGCTGACCCTGATCGCGTTGCGGCTCGGCGACGCACCGCTGCACCTCGACCACGGCTACCCGGCCCGGCTGATCGCGCCCAACCGGCCCGGTGTGCTCCAGACCAAATGGGTCAGCCGGATCACCGTCGAGGAGTACCGATGAGGACCCGGACCGTCCTGGTCGTCGGCGGGTGCCTGCTCATGGCGTACGCCGTCGTCGGTGCCGTCACCGATCCCGACCTGGCACTGGGCGGCGTGCTGTTCTTCCTGGCCGCCGTCCTGGTGGGCCACGACGTCGTGTGGATGGCGGCCGTCCTGGCCGTCGGTGCCGCGTCGACCCGGGTCCCGCTGCGGCACCGGATGACGGTGCGGATGGCCGCCGTGAGCGCCGCCGCGATCACCGTGGTGGCGCTCCCCCTCGTCCTGGGGTTCGGGCGCGTGGCCGACAACACCTCGGTCCTGCCCCTGCCGTACGGCCGCAATCTCCTCGCCGTCCTGCTGGTCATCGCCGGCACGACGCTGCTGGTGTGCCTTTCTCGCGGGCGGCGGCGCATGGCGGCGGATCGTAAGGAATCCGAAAGGCCGGGCGAGGGGCGGTCCGCGACCTCCGGTGGATAGCGTGCTCAGGATGGGACATCGCGTGCTGGTGGTCGACGACGACCCGACGGTCAGTGACGTCGTCCGGCGTTATCTGGAACAGGCCGGCTGCGAGGTCCAACTGGCCGCCGACGGCGCCGACGGTCTCGCCGCGATCGCCGCCGCGCGCCCCGACCTCGTGGTCCTGGACCTCATGATGCCCGGCATCGACGGTCTGGAGGTGTGCCGCCGGATCCGGCGACAACTGCCGGACCTGCCGGTGGTCATGCTCACCGCCCTCGGCGAGGAGGCCGACCGGGTCCTCGGTCTCGAAGTCGGCGCCGACGACTACGTCACCAAGCCCTTCTCCCCCCGCGAACTCGTGCTGCGCATCCGCTCCGTGCTCCGCCGCACCGCCGCACCCGCCGCCCCGCCCACGGCCTCGGCCAAGCTCGTCGATGCGGCGCTGACCGTGGACACCGCCCGACGCACCGCGAGGCTGGACGGCGCACCGCTGGCGCTGACCTCCCGGGAGTTCGATCTGCTGATGTTCCTCATGCGTCATCCCGGGCGCGCCTGGTCCCGCAGCGACCTGCTGGACAAGGTCTGGGGCTGGCAGTTCGGCGACCAGTCCACGGTCACCGTTCACGTCCGCCGCTTGCGCGAGAAGATCGAGAACGACCCGGCCGAGCCACAGCGCATCCGCACCGTCTGGGGCGTCGGCTACCGCTACGACCCGCTCGACGAGGACACCGGCGCGTGACCGACACGCTGCTCATCGGGCTCTATGCCCTCGCTGCCGGCGGCGCCGTCGGCCTGTCCGGCGCCGCAGCGCTGCGGCTGCTACGGGGCCGGTCGATCCTCGTGCACATCCTGGTGCTGCTCACCGTCACCGTGCTCGCCGTGGTCGCCGGAATCGTCACGGTGGCACAGGCCATGTTCCTCTCCCCGCACGATTTGTGGGTCGTCCTGGTCACGGTCAGCGCCGCCGCCGTGATCAGCCTCGCCGTCGGCACCGTCTTCGGCAGTCGGCTGGCCGCCTCGGCCGTCTGGGCGCAGACGGCCCGGGACCGCGAACGGCGGTTGGAGGCCGGTCGTCGGGAACTCGTCGCCTGGGTCTCCCACGACCTGCGTACTCCCCTGGCCGGGCTGCGGGCCATGGCCGAGGCCCTCGAGGACGGCATCATCCACGACCCGGCCGTCGTCGACGAATACCACCGACGCATCCGGGTGGAGACCGACCGGATGGCCCAACTCGTCGACGACCTGTTCGAGCTGTCCCGAATCAACGCCGGCGCGCTGCGACTCGTGCCCACCACCGTGCCGCTCCGCGACGTGGTGTCCGACGCGATCGCCGGAGTCGCGCCGCTCGCCGCCCGCCGCCGCATCCACCTGATCGCCGCGGACAGCGGCTGGCCCTACGTCCGGGCCGGCGAACGCGAACTCGCCCGGATCGTCAGCAATCTGCTGATCAATTCCGTGCGGTACACACCGGAGGACGGCAGCGTGCACATCGCCGCCGGCCACGATCCCGACAACGTGTGGCTGGCCGTCTCCGACACCTGCGGCGGCATCCCCGGCGAGGACCTGGACCGGGTCTTCGACGTCGCGTTCCGAGGCGAACGGGCCCGCACACCCGGGGCCGCCGGATCGGGCGGTGGCGGAGGGCTCGGCCTGGCCATCGTGCGGGGCCTCGTGGAGGCACACGGCGGCCGGGTCGACGTCCGCAACACCGACCGTGGCTGCCGATTCGAGGTACGCCTACCGGCCACCTGAGCACGACCCGGTGGCGCGGGCAGCGCACGGCCACGAGACTCACGAGTCGCGACGTAGTTCCCGGAGTACACCGTGCCGGCGCAGGGCCCAGGTGAGACGCCGGACGCTGGCGTGCCGGACGAACAGCACCGCCGCCCGACGGATCAGACCGAACCGCTTGTTGCTCTGCTGGTCGTCGATCGCCTGCCAGATCAGCTCACGCACGCGGGCACTGTCCAGAGCCGCCCGCACCTCACGGCGTACCGTCGGGTCCTCGGCTGCCGACGCGATGGCCGCCGCCTGGCCCGGCTTCTTGACCAGCGGTTGCACCGCGGCGACCAGAGGGCGACGCACGTCGTCGTTCTCCAACAGCAGCAACACCGCCTCCCGGATCTCGGGCGTGTCCAGGCCGGTACGCAGCAGCGTCAACAGGCTGCGTTCCACCTCGTGGTCCCGGTCCGCCACGGACAACCTCGCCAGCAGGTGTGCCACCTCGTCGAGATCGACGAGGTGACGCAGCCCGTCGCGGAACTCCGGCAGCTCCCACGCGACCCGGAGGGCCTTGGCGAGATTGCGATCCATGGACAACCCGCTACCCGTTGCCGACGTCCGGCGAAACCCCTCCGGCTCAGGACCCCACGTCCGCGCAGGTCCGGCGGCCCCGGCCACGATCGGCCCGGGACCTAGGATGGTCTCGATGACCGTTCACCAGGTACGACCCGACGACCTTCCCTCCGACGACGACCGGATCGACGAGGCCCTGCGGCTGCTCTCCGGCGTACCGGTCGAGCTCGATGTCGCCACCAAGCGGCTCAGCCGTGGCAGCGGCGTGTACGCCTGGTGGGCCGACCCGCTGGTCCTGCCCGATCTTCCCGGGCCGCCGAACGAGCACGTCCCGTCGCTGCGGATGCTGTATCTCGGGCGGGCGACCAGTCTGCGGGGTCGGATCCTGCGCAACCATCTGCGGCGGTCGGGCAGCTCGACGCTGCGCCGTACGCTGGCCGGGCTTCTGCTGGCGGAGGGCTACCGGACCACGTGGACCGATCGGGTCGTCCTGGTTCCGGAGGACGAGGCGCGGCTGACCGCGTGGATGTCCGCGCACCTGCGGTTGACGTGGGCCGAGGACCCGGAGCCCACGATCATCGAGGCCGAACTCGTGCGGCGTCTGCACCCGCCGCTCAACGTCCACGGCGTCGATCCGGAGCACCTTCAGGCAGCCGTGATCGCCGCCAAGGACGCGTACAACACCAGCAGTCAGCCGGACCAGCCCGACTCGTGACGGCTCACGGCCAGGCACCGGCCGGTCAGGTGCCGACGGCTGTCGACGCGTCACCGCCGGCGGGTCAGCTCGCGATGATCGATACGGTCACGTAGTAGCCGTTGTCGCCGATCACGGTCCGCCGGGTCGGGGCTGCTGGCCACGGTCACCCGACGGATCGAAGGGCAGCATGATCCGGGAGGTGTCAGACAGGCGGATCGGGGTCGGGCTGCGGTGGGTTCCGGGTCAGGACGGCGTACCCGTGATATCCGGGGCCGAGGACGATGGTCGCCCGATGCTCCGGTGGGGCGCCGAAGGCACTGCTCTGCACCACGGGCACCACCGGAGCGAAGTCCGGTCCGCCGAGGTCGCCGGGGTCTGCCGCGTCACCGTCGCCCATGACCACTCCCGCACGTCGTCGATTCCTGCTTCCATCATATCTTGCCTGCCACTATATTAGGTGGATGAGTTCTCGGGCGATGACCGAACCGGCCTTCTTCATCCTCACCGCGCTGCTGGACGCCCCCCGTCACGGCTACGGGATCGTCGCCGAGGTCGCCGACCTGTCCCAGGGACGGGTGCAACTGAAGATCGGCTCGCTGTACGGGGCACTGGACCGGCTCGTCGGAGACGGCCTGGTCGAGCTCGACCGCGAGGAGGCCTGGCAGGGACGGCTGCGCCGCTACTACCGACTCACCGAACCCGGCCGCGACGCCCTCGACGCCGAGGCCCAGCGGCTGGCCGCCAACGCACGCCTCGCCTCGACCCGGCTGCGCGACCGACGCGACCCGATCACCGGGACGTCCTCGTGAACCGGCTGGAGGAACGCTACCGACGCGTCCTACGACTGCTGCCCACCGCCTACCGGCAGGAGTGGGAGGACGACATGGTCGCCGCCTTCCTGGACAGCATGGACACCGGCGACCCCGAGACCGCCGCATACCTGGCCGACTACGGACGACCCAGCCTGTCGGAGGTCGCCAGCATCGCCTCCCTGGCCGTCCGGCTGCGCCTCGGCGGCGCAGACGCGTCACCCCGCTCGTACGCTTGGGGCCAGGCCGTACGCCTGGCGACCCTGATGACGATGCTGACCCACGCCGTCATGGTCACCGCCGGCATCGGCGTCACGCTCTGGCTCGCCGGGAAGATCGCCTGGTTGCCGGCACCGGCATCGGACTGGGCACCCACCACCTCGTCGAGCGTCTGGCTCACCACCTGGAATCTCGCCGGCTACGCCTGGCTGCCCGCGTACCTGGCGCTGGTCCTCGGACAGCGGCGGGTGGCCCAGGCCGTCGCCCTGATCGCCGTGGTGCCCCCCGCGATCACCACCGTCGTGACCCAGGCCGCCGGAGACACCCCACTGACCGTCTCCCCCTGGGCGATGCGGCTCGTCGACGTCCTGCTGCTCCTGGGCATGACGGCCTTCCACCAGGGTGCCCCACCGGTGCCCCGTCGACCCTGGCTGCTCGCCCTGCCGATCGGCATCCTCCTGGTTCCCGTACCGCTGTTCACCCTCCAGGCGGTCGCACCGGCGCTCCGGCTGCTGGACTGGCCGGGCCTGTCCTGCGCGGCGGTCACCGTCGCCATCGTGGTCCACCTGACGGTACGCGGACCGCGTCGCCCCGCCCGTGCGCTGCCCTGGTCACTGGCGCTCACCCTGCTCGCCGTGGCCACCGTCGCCCTGCGGGCCGTGACCCTGACCGACTACCACCACCAGATCCAGCGCACCGCACTCACCACGATCGCGTCCGTGGAGGTCGTCGCCGTCCTGGCGGTGGGCGTACCACTCGCCGTGCTGGCCCTGCGCGCGCTGCGCCGACTCCCTCCGGCCGCCGCCGCGACGTAGGGTCGGATCCATGCTGGAGTCCCAACGCGAACGTGTCCCTCTCAACGACGGCGGCGAACTGGACACGGCGCTGGCGTTCCTCGCCTTCGCCCGGTCCTGCGTCCTCAAGAAGGTCGACGGTCTGGACGACGAACAGCTACGACGCCGTCTGGTCGTCTCGGACACCACGCTGCTGGGACTGGTCCGGCACCTGACCGACGCCGAACGCTACTGGTTCGGGTACACCCTGGCCGGCGACGCCCGTCACGCCGACGTCGACTTCGCCATGGCAGTCGATCCGGACCTCACCGGGGCACAGATCGTCGACGACTACCGTCGCGCGATCGCCGAGAGCGACGCGCACATCCACGCGGCGGACGGCATCGACAGCCGCACCGCCCAGCCGGTGGACGACGGGCCGCGCACCCTGCGCTGGGTGCTCGCCCACATGACGAGCGAGACCGTCCGGCACGCCGGGCACGCCGACATCCTGCGGGAGCTCGTCGACGGCGTCACCGGGCGCTGAGCAGACCCCTGGTCAGCTCTCGGCGGCGGGGTCGGCGGTCGACTGCGTCGGCCAGAAGGGCCACTCCTCGAATGCGACGCAGCGACCGTCCTCGGCGAAACGCATGATCCACAGATCGCGGTACTCCTGGGGGACCCGGTCGCCGTAGCGGACCTCCAGCCGCGCCACCGCGGTGTCGCCCTCCACGGCGACGATCTCACTGGTCATGTGGAACACCTCGTCGGAGCCGGTCCGCTCGTCCTCCCACATCGCCGCGATGGCCTCCAGGCCGATGACCGGTGTCCGGTACGGTCCCTGCTGGTAGCTCGCCTGCGGCGTGAAGATCGTCGCGAGTACGTCCGTCCCCGGCGTCCGCCACGCCTGTTCGTAGGCCGCGAGCCAGCCGGTCACCTGTTTCCTGTCCACGGATGCCAGCTTGCCACTCGACCGGGCGGCCGACGGTGATGTTCGGTCACTCCGTGACACCGGCGGGGCTCAGCGCCGTCGCCGCCGCCGTCTGCCGCCCGTCGACCGCGCTGCTCGACCCACACCCGGGTCCGCCCTGACGACCGGCCCGCGCCACCGGTGACGGCCCGACGTGGGCGGCGGGACGACCTCGGCGCGTACGCGAGAAAAATCCGGCGCGCTCAGACCGGACAACCGATAGGTTGCCGCCCATGGGCAGAATCCTCTCTGTCAACCTGGCCGTGCCGGAGCGAAGCACCGCCAAACGGGTCGGCATCACCGGCATCAACAAACAGCCGATCGACGGCCCCGTGGCGGTCCGCGCACCCGGCCCGAAGACCACCGGGCTGCACAGTGGACTGGTCGGTGACCAGATCTTCGACATCGAGCACCACGGCGGTGACGACCAGGCGGTGTACGCGTACGCCCGCGAGGACTACGACTGGTGGGAAGCCCGACTCGGCCGGGTGCTCCCCGGCGGAGTCTTCGGCGAGAACCTCACGACGGTCGACGTCGACGTGAACGGCGCGGTGATCGGCGAGAGATGGACCATCGGCGACGACCTCGTGCTGCAACCGACCTTCGGTCGCATCCCGTGCGTCACGTTCCAGGCCAAGATGGCCGAGCCCCACTGGCTCAAGACGTTCACCCGTGAGAACCGCCCCGGCGCCTACCTGCGCGTCCTGGCGCCCGGCGAGATCCGTGCCGGAGATGCGGTCACCGTGACGGACCGGCCGGCCCACGGCGTGACGATCGCGGACGCCTTCCGCGCCTACATGACCGCACCGGAACTCGTGCCCACGCTGCTGGCGATCGACGGTCTGCCCGACGACCTGCGGGGGGTGCTGGGCAGCCGTGTGTCAGCATCACGTCCATGTCTGAGCTGACCGTCCGGAGCATGACCGAGATCGAGTTCGGTCAGTGGTACTCCAGCCTCGTCCGCGCCTACGCCGACGAGCAGGTGGCGGCCGGGAACTGGTCCGCCGAGAATGCCCTGCAGATGGCCCGCCAGAGCAACGAGACTCTGCTGCCGGACGGCTTCGCCACCGCCGGCATGCTGTTCCTCAAGGGCGAACTCCACGACGGGACCGCCATCGGGGTGCTGTGGATCGGGCTCACCCATCCTCGGGGCATCGCTGACTGTGCATTCCTCTACGACATCGAGGTCGAGTCGGCGCACCGGGGTGCGGGATACGGACGCAAGCTGCTGGCCGCCGGCGAGGACGTCGTCCGCCGGCACGGCGTCTCGGCCCTCGAACTCAATGTGTTCGGTGACAACGACCGTGCTCGGCGGCTCTACCAGAGTTCCGGCTACCGGGTGATCACGCAGCAGATGCGCAAGACGCTGACCGACGAGCGGTGAGCGGCGCCGTGAACGGCGATGGTGGTCGCGGTCGGCCGACGCGCGGCAGGTGACGGTGCCGCTCCGGCGAAGGGGCTAGCCTACGGACATGGCGAGCGCCGAGCTGGATGAGTTGATCGTGGCGGACGCCGAGGAGCTGCGCGCGTGGTTGTCCGCCAACCATGCGACGTCGCCCGGTGTCTGGCTCGCCCTGACCAAGAAGGGCGGCACGGTCACCACGCTGACCTGGCAGCAGGCGGTCGACGAGGCGCTGTGCGTCGGGTGGATCGACGGGCAGGCCAAGAAGCGGGACGAGGAGACGTCCTGCATCCGGTTCACTCCCCGCCGGCCGCGCAGCATCTGGTCGCAGCGCAACGTGTCGCACGTGGCGCGGCTGGAGGAGCAGGGTCGGATGTTGCCCGCCGGGCGCGCCGCCGTGGAGGCCGCGAAGGCGGACGGGCGGTGGGCCGCCGCGTACGCCCCGTCCTCGGAGGCCGAGGTGCCCGAGGACCTCCTCGCCGCGATCGCCGCCGAGCCCGCCGCCCAGGCCATGTTCGACGTGCTCACGAAGACCAACCGGTACGCGCTCGTGCACCGCCTCAATTCCGTGAAGCAGGCCCGGACCCGGGAGCGGAAGATCGTCGAGTTCGTCGCGATGTTGGCCCGGCACGAGACGTTCCACCCGCAGAAGGCCACACCGCCGCAGTCGACGTCCGCCTGAGCGCCTGCTGCCGGTGGCCGGCGGCTGGGCGCACTATCGTTGCGGCGTGCGCATCCGTTTCGACATCCCCGCCGATCCCGCCTACCCCGGCCGCGTGGCCGCCGCGATGAGCAGCGACCAACTGCGCAGGTACGCCTCCGTCGGCGCGGTGCTGCTGACGGTCGGCGTGATCGGGCTGGTGGTCTCGCGGGGGTCGTCGTGGGGCGAGCAGATCACGCCGCTGTGGATGGCGATGGCCGTCGGTGGTCTGCTGGCGATGTTGTACTGGCCGTGGGTGCGGTTGCGGGCCCGGCGCCGGTCCGGCGGCTATGCCGTGGACGGCAGCTACGACATCACCGACGAGAACATCATGATGCGCAGCGGCTCGGAGTCCGGTGGCATCGCCTGGGAGGGTGTCTCCCGGGTGAAGGACACCCCCGAGTTCTGGGTCGTGTACGTCGACCGGATGCCGGCGACGGTGATCCCCCGCCGACTGATGTCCGCCGGGGACGCCGAGACGTTGCGGACCTTCATGGCCGCCCGTGGGTTGCTTCAGGACGACGCGCCCCGGCGCTGAGCCGCGCTACCCGCAGAACTCGGCGTGCAGGTCGGCGTAGGGCCGACGCCGGTCCCGGTACCGCCAGGGCCTGCCCACGACGATCTCGGCACAGCAGTGCGTCCCGGGTACGCGGGCGCGATGTGCCGGGCACTCCTCGGCCAGGGCGCGTACCTGCTCGGCTGCCAGCTCGTACGCCGTACGGCTGCCGGTGAGCACCAACGTCTCGGCGGCCACGTCCCACCGCAGATGGTCACGGAACTCCCGATGGCAGCCCCGCTCGTGCTCCGTGTCCGACAGCACGGGCCACGCGTTCCCGGGCAGGTCCACGGTGTGCGGACGTCCCGGGCCCAGCCGGGACCGGACCTGTTTCCACCGTGACGGCGGGAACGCGAGCCGGTGGTGCACCAGCACGAGGTCGAGCGGACGTCCCCACCCGCAGTCGTGACGCGCACCGGCACGGCGCAACGGAAGGTAGACGATCGTGTGCGGTGATCGGGCGGCCAGACCCCAGGCCAGGGCGAACATCGTCGCAGTGGGCGCGTCGAGGCAGAACTGGGCGCCGAGACGACCCTCGTAGAGGCCGGCGGATCCCGGCAGCCTCACCGGGCGTACGACGCGGTACTGCTGGTGCCCGAGCCGGACCGTACTGACCAGCACCCGCCAGGGGTGTCCGTCCAACCGTCGACCCACGCCCCACAGCCTCCCCGTCGCTCACCGTCCGCCCTTCGCGTCGAGCATTGTCGCCGCAGCGGCCACCGAACGGCGACGGGATTTCTACCCGGATGTCCGGTGCCCGCTGCGACGCCGGCTCAGAGGGGACCCAGGACCTCGTCGGGTGAGGCGTCCAGGGAGAGCGTTTCGAGGACCTGGAGCAACTGTCGTTCCTCGTACCGGAAATGGCTCTCCATGATCGCGGCGACACCCTCCAGGTGGCGATCCAGCTCGGCGACGGGCGCGGCCCGGTCGATGGCTGCCTGGAGGCCGCCGAGCAGGTGCGCGATCATCGAATGGTCCTGGCGGAGATAGCGCAGCACGGGCGCCAACTCCGGGTGGGCCGCCTCGATCGCCGGGAACAGTGTGGCGTCCTCGCCCCGATGGTGTCCGTCGAGGGCAGCGCAGAACCCGTGGCAGTACAGCAGCAGGTCACGGGTGGCCGCCTCGCCGGAGGTGCCGTCGGCGACCGCGGTGCGGACGAGGTCGAGCGCCTTGCGGAGGCGGGTGTGGACCTGGCGAAGCTCGTAGCTCCAGGCGACGAGCCTGGTCGTCTCGCGCTCAGTCACGCGGAGACGAAGGATGCGACGTGAACACCGTCGGTCTCCCTCGGTAGGGCGCCTCCATGCCTGACACGGTCTGCCACCGGCACGCGACGCTCACCGGAGCATAGTTCATGGGTAGCCTGCCGTCGTGATCGATCTGGTCGAACGGCACACCGTCCTCGCGGTCGTGGTCGGGTCGCGGGCGTACGGGCTGCACGGCCCGGACTCCGACCACGACCGCCGTGGGGTGTTCGTGGCACCCACCCGCGCGTTCTGGCTCCTCGACAAGCCGCCCACGCATCTCGACGGACCGGCCGAGGAACAGTTCTCCTGGGAGATGGAGCGGCTCTGCGTCCTGGCCCTGCAGGGCAATCCGACGGTGTTGGAGGTGCTCTGGTCCCCGCTGATCGAGGCGATCACGGTCGACGGGGAGGAGTTGCTGGCGATGCGGCGGGCCTTCCTGTCACGGCGGGTGGCGGAGACCTACGGCAACTATGCCCGTGACCAGCTCGACCGGGTGACGGCACGGCGGGAGCGGACCGGCGAGACGAACCACAAGCAGGCCATGCACATGATCCGGCTGCTGCTCGCCGGGGCGCACGTCCTGCGTACCGGTGAGGTCCTGGTCGATGTGCGGCACCTGCGCGAGGAGCTCCTCGCGGTGCGGCGCGGCGACCTGGCCTGGGAGTCGGTCACCGCGTGGGCCGCCGACCTACAGGCCACCCTCGCCGACGCGGCCGCTGCCACCGCGCTGCCGGAGCAGCCCGACCGGGCTGCCGTGGACCGTCTGCTGACCACGGTGCGGGAGAGGAACCTGCGATGACCGTCGACGTGCCGTCGTGGGCTGGATGCGGATCGGCTGTCTGGAGACGGACCTCGCGGTGATCGGGTGGCGTACCCGGCTGGGCTGAGTCCGGACGCCGGGTCGTCTGGCCCACCGACGACGAAGGGCAAGGAGATCTCTCCTTGCCCTTCTTAACGTATAGCGCACCGGGGGGCTTGCGGCAAGGCCCCCGGTATGCCGCAGAATCGGCCGGCCGAGGCCACAACCTGCGGAAACGGGGGCAGACGTGCGGGTGTTGATGTCGACTGACGGCAGTCCTGGTGAGGTCGGGCCAGGCCGCCCGGCGGGGTCGGAGGTGTCGCGATGACCGAGCGGTACGTGGTGGATCTTCAGGAGGTGGACGCGACGCGGCTGGCCGTGGTCGGTGGCAAGGGCGCGCATCTGGGCGAGCTGTCCCGCGTCGACGGCGTACGGGTGCCGGCCGGGTTCTGTGTGACCACGGATGCCTTCCGGCGGATCATGGCGGACGCGCCGGTCGACGCGCTGCTCGACGATCTGGCGAGGTCGGCGGCGGACGACTCGGAGGCCATCGGCACGCACAGCGCGCGGATCCGCCGGATCATCGAAGGGGCCAGCGTTCCGGCCGAGGTCACGGCCGCGATCACCGGCGCGCTCGCGTGGTACGGGGAGCAGACCGCCTACGCGGTGCGGTCCAGCGCGACGGCCGAGGACCTGCCGTCCGCGTCGTTCGCCGGACAGCAGGACACCTACCTGAACGTGGTGGGGCCGCAGGCGGTCCTGGCGCACGTCCGCCGCTGTTGGGCGTCGTTGTTCACCGAGCGGGCCGTGGCCTACCGCCGGCGCCACGGCATCGACCACCGGTCGGTGCGGATGGCGGTGGTGGTGCAGCAGATGATCTTCCCGCAGGCGTCCGGCATCCTGTTCACCGCCGACCCGGTCAGCGGCGACCGGAGGGTCGCCACCGTGGACGCCGGCTTCGGTCTCGGTGAGGCCCTGGTCGCCGGGTTGGTGAACCCGGACGTCTACCGGGTACGCGACGGCGAGATCGTCGGCAGGTCGGTGGGCACGAAGCAGTTCGCCGTGCAGGCCCTGCCGTCCGGCGGGACCGCGCAGGTGACCGTCGAGGCATCGCGGCGCACGCAGCCGGCGCTGACCGACCCGCAGGTCATGGCGCTGGTGGAGCTCGGGCGACGGATCGAGGCGCATGCCGGTCGGCCGCAGGACATCGAGTGGTGCCTGGCCGACGGCCGCTTCCACGTCGTGCAGAGCCGGCCGATCACCACGTTGTTCCCCGTCCCCGACCGCGACGACACCGACAAGCACGTCTATGTCTCGGTGGGGCACCAGCAGATGATGACCGACCCGATGAAGCCGCTGGGCATCTCGGTGTGGCAGCTGACGGCCATGGCGCCGATGTTCGAGGCCGGCGGCCGGCTGTTCGTCGACGCGATCCGCATGTTGACCGGCCCGGGCAGCGCCGCCTTCCTGGACATGATCGGCCGGGCCGACCCGTTGACCCGGGACGCGTTGCAGACCGTCCTGGATCGGGGCGACGGCGTCCCGACGGCGCCGGACGCCCCTGCCGCCGGTCCCCCGCCAGGCGCACCGCCTGCCCCGATCCCGACCGACCGGGCCGTCGTGGTCGACCTGGTCACGCGCAGCCAGACGTCGATCGCGGCGCTGCGGCGCGACATCGCGACGAAGACCGGGCCCGAGCTGTTCGACGCCCTGCTGGCGGCCTTCGAGGAGCACAAGCGTGTCCTCGCCGACCCGCTGAGCATGAAGGTGATCATGGCGGGGATGGAGGCCGCCTGGTGGCTCCACGACCGGCTGTGGGAGTGGCTGGGTGAGAAGAACGCCGCCGACACGCTCACGCTGGCCGTACCCGACAACGTCACCTCGGAGATGGGTCTGGCGCTGCTCGACGTCGCGGACGTGATCCGCCCGTACCCGCATGTGGTGACGTTCCTCAAGGGTGTCGACGACGACGGCTTCCTGGACCGGCTGCCCGAGGTCGAGGGCGGCGGCGAGGCACGCGACGCGATCGAGGCGTACCTGGACCGGTACGGGATGCGGGGCGTGGGCGAGATCGACATCACCCGGCCGCGGTGGCGCGAGCGTCCGAGCATGCTGCTGCCGGTGCTGCTGGACCACGTCCGCAACGTCGCACCGGGCGAGGCCGGGCGACGCGTGGCGAACGGGCGGCAGCGGGCGCACGAGAAGGAGGAGCAGGTCCTGTCCCGGTTGCGGGCCCTGCCCGACGGACACGACAAGGGCGACGAGACCAAGCGGATGATCGATCGGGTCCGCACCTTCGCCGGGTACCGGGAGTACCCGAAGTACGACATCGTCAGCCGCTACTACGTCTACAAGCAGGCCCTGCTGGGCGAGGCCGAGCGCCTGGTACGGGCCGGCGTGCTCGCCGAGGCGGACGACGTGCACTACCTCACGTTCGGTGAGTTCCACGAGGTGGCACGCACGCACCGGGTGGACGCCGGGCTCGTCCGGCAACGCCGGGAGGCGTTCCGCTCGTACCACGCGCTCACCCCGCCCCGGGTGCTCACCTCCGACGGTGAGGCCCTCAACGGGGCGTACCGTCGCGACGACGTGCCGGCCGGCGCCCTGGTCGGTCTGCCGGTCTCCACCGGGACCGTCGAGGGGCGCGCCCGGGTCGTCCTGGACATCGGGCAGGCCGACCTCGCACCGGGCGACATCCTGGTCACCGCCTACACCGACCCCAGTTGGTCGCCGCTGTTCCTCGGCGTCGCCGGCCTGGTCACGGAGGTGGGCGGCCTGATGACCCACGGCGCGGTGATCGCCCGGGAGTACGGCCTGCCGGCCGTGGTGAGCGTCGAGGGAGCCACCCGGTTGATCCGGGACGGGCAGCGGATCCGGGTCCACGGCACCGACGGCTACGTGGAGATCCTGCCCTGACCGGGGTCGAGGCGACTCAGGTGAGAGCGGCGACGGCGGCGTGCAGCCAGGTCGACGCCGGGGCGTGCCCGACGGGTTGCGCCGTGCCGTTGATGGTGGCGGTCAGCGAGTGGTACCTGCCGAGCAGCGCGACGTGTCGGCTCACCTGCGGACCGGGGTCGGCGGCGGCGATCTGCCGCCGCACCTCGGTCAGGTCCTGGTCGCCGCTGCGACTCGCGGCAAGCGCCACCCACCGCGTCGCCACCTGCCGGGCCTCGCGGGAGTCGACCGGTACGCCGGCCTCGGCCGCGGCCCTGGCCTGCGCGAGGATCTCGACCTGCGCCGCGACGTCCGCCTCCGCCGACGGGTCCGCCCGCTCGCGGTCCGCCGTGCTGGCGAAGGTCTCGCCGAAGAACTCGCGGACCGCCTGCCGGAAACCGGGGTCGCGCACCAGGTCGGCCAGCTCGATCCACGCGTCCAACTGCTCGCCGGTGGGGTCCGCCGGCAGCCGGGGCCGCCACGGGCGCAGGTAGTCGACGAACTCCCGCAGGTCGAGACCGTCGGTGACCTCGGCCCAGAACTCCTCCACGAGCTGCTCACGGTCGTCGTCGGACATCGACGCCAGTCGGTGCACGAGACTCACCTGCCCGGCCTCGCTGTCCTGCCGCATGACCGCCCGCAACACCGCCCGTCGGGTACGCAGGTGTCCCATCTGCCGCTCGACGAGCGCCAGATGGGCCCTCGCGAGATCCCGCACCGTGATCTCGTCGGCCAGCAACCGACGGATCTCGTCCAGCCCCGCGCCCAGGTCCCGCAGCGTCCGCACCAGTTCGAGGGCCGCCACGCCCCGCGCGTCGTAGCACCGGTACCCGGCAGCGGTGTACCCGGCAGGCGCGACGATGCCCTCGTCGGCGTAGAACCGGATGGCGCTGACACTCAGACCCGTACGCCGGGCCACATCCCCGATCGACAACCACTCGTTCATGACCACCACCTTGGCGTCTCAAGTCGCCTGAGAGTCAACAGCGGCCCCGGCAGCCGGCGCCGGCTCTAGCGGGCCAGGCGCTCCAGGAGTTCGCCGAGCAGTCCGCGTTCGCCCGGGGTGAGGTCGCCCGGGTCGTCGTCGACCAGCGCACGCAACGTCAGGGCCGCGCTGGCGCGGGTCGTGGAGGCGGCGGTGGAAGGCGTGTGCAGGACTCCGGCCAGCGCGGCCTCGCGGGCACGCCCGGACAGCCCGAAGTCCGGCTCCGGCTGGCTGATCAGGGTGAGCGTGATGCCGATGTTGGCGGCGAACAGTTGCTCGGCGGCATCGGCCGCCGGCACCTTGAGCAGGCCCCGGGCGGCGGCGGCGGTGAATCGCTCGCGCAACGCGGCGTGCGCGGGAGCGGTGACGGCGCAGGTCCTTCCCGGCTCGGCGCGGCCGTAGAGCAGCCCGTAGAACGAGGGGTGCTCCAGCCCGAACTGCACGTGCTTGTCCCAGCCACTACGCAGGTCGTCCAGCGGGTCGTCCGAATTCTCGACCGCCGTGTACTGGGTGAAGCCGTGGTTCGCCACGGCGTCGATCAGGCCCTGCTTGCTGCCGAAGTGGTGGTACAGCGTCGGGGCTTGCACCCCGGCGCGTTCGCACACCGCCCTCGTGGACACCGTGGCGCCGCTCTCCAGCAACTCGGCTGCGGCAAGGAGGAGTCGATCTCGCGCGCTCTGCATGCTTGCTACATTAGCTCATGTAGCGCTACATTGCTCGCTATAGCGGAAGGAGAAGTCCATGAGGACTTGGTTCATCACCGGTGGGACGCCCGGAGGGTTCGGCCTGGTCTATGCCGAGGCCGCGCTGGCACAGGGCGATCAGGTGGCAGTCACGGTGCGTCGGCCTTCTGAACTGCGGGAATGGGCTGCACCGTTCGGTGAGCGTGTGCTGGTGCTTCAGCTCGACGTCACCGACGCCGACCAGGTGCGCGCGGCGGTCACGACGGCAGAGGAGCGGTTCGGCGGGATCGACGTGCTCGTCAACAGCGCGGGCCGCGGCTGGTACGGCTCGATCGAGGGGGCCCCGGACGAGACCATCCGCCGCACGTTCGACCTCAACCTGTTCGCCGTGGTCGACGTGATCCGCGCGGTCCTGCCGGGCATGCGGGCACGCGGCGACGGCTGGATCGTGAACATGTCGTCGGTGGCCGGCCTCGTCGGCGCAGAGGGGTTCGGTTACTACGCGGCGGCGAAGTTCGCGATCGAAGGACTGTCGGAGACACTGCGCCAGGAGGTCGCACCGTTCGGCGTACGCGTGCTCGCCGTGGAGCCGGGAGCGTTCCGCACCAGCGCCTTCTCCTACTTCCGCGACGAGCCCGTCACCGAGACCGTCGACGCCTACGTGCCGATGGTCGAGACCGTCAAGGCGGCTTTCGTGGACGCTGACGGCAAGCAGGCAGGTGACCCTGTTCGTGGTGTGCAGGCCGTGATCAGCGCGATGAACGCTCCCGTACCACCGCACCGGATCGTGCTCGGCAACTCCGGCTACGACGTCGTCGTCGCGATGCACGAGAACGCCCTCGCGGAGCTGCGCGCGAACGAGAAGCTGTCCCGCAGCGCTGACTTCGAAGACCGGAGAACGGACATGAACGACATCACTCTCCCCCAGGCCGTCGACACCTTCGTCGCGGCCACCAACGCGCACGACGTGAACGCGCTGGCCGCAGTCTTCAGCGCCGGGGCCACCGTGCGTGATGACGGAAGGGTCTGGGCCGGCGAGGCCGAGATCCGCGAGTGGATCCAGGGGCATCTGATCAACCCCAAGATCGTGCTCACGCCGACCTCGTTCGCGGACGACCGGCTGGTGGCCTCCGGGGACGGCGACTTCCCCGGCGGACCCCTGTCCTTCTCGTTCGTGTTCGGCATCAAGGACGACCAGGTCACCGACCTCGCGATCGCCCCCCTCTGATCCGTCCCGGCTGGGGGCAGCCTGAGGTCCGCCCCAGCCGTAACCGGCGAAGGCCAACTGCTCGATCGCGCACCCGGTCTCCTCGCGCAGCCTCGCAGAGGTCGCTCGCCGCGCCGACGCCCGGCGGGCCCGCCCGCCGTGTCCAGACCGGTTCGTTCAGGTGGGCGGTGTCAGGGAGGGCGACAGGTGGGCGCGTTCGCCCTGGGCGCCGAAGAGCGTGAGCAGCTCCGCGGCCTGAGAGTCGGCGCTGCCGATCTGGTGCGGGATCCGGGTGTCGAACTCTGCGGCTTCGCCGGGGCCCAGCCGGTATTCCTGGTCACCGAGGACGAGCCGGACATTTCCGTTGAGTACGTAGAACCATTCGTACCCCTCGTGGGTCTGCAGTGTCGTCGTGGCCGACTTCCCGGCCGGTGGATAGATCACCTTGTAGGCCTGGATGCCTCCGGCACGTCTGGTCAGCGGCACGACGGTGAAGCCGGATCGCCGTACCGGCCGCAGGTGGATGCGGGGATCGCCGGTGGGCGGGGCCGCGACCAGTTCGTCGAGCGCGACGCCGTGCGCCCGCGCCAGCGGCAGCAGTTGCTCCAGTGTCGGGTGCAGTTTCCCGTTCTCCAGACGCGAGAGCGTGCTTGCGGTCAGGCCGGTCTCCGCCGCCAAGGCGGCCAGCGAGATGTTCCGGGCCTGGCGTAGTGCGTGCAGGCGCGGGCCGACGCCCGCAAGGACGTCGTGCGACGTGGCGTTCATGAACCCATCTTGCGGATCCGCAACGTTTCTCGCAAATAGGCAACGCCGCTGGTCATGCTGGCAGCGGAGGTAGGCAACCGATGCTCACATCAGCAGCAACTTCGAGATCAGCAACGCGGTGGTCGCGCACCGTCGCCGCAGGTCACGACGCGGCCACCCGGGACGACGCCGAGTTCGACCGTCAGTTCACGCACGAGACAGCCGACGTCGACGGCGTGAAGATGCACGACGTCACCGGCGGCACGGGCGAGCCGCTCGTCCTCCTGCACGGCGGGCCCCAGTCGGGGTACTCGTGGCGCGAGATCATGCCCACGCTCGTCACCACCGAGCTGGTGACCTTCTTCGCGGACGGGGCGGACCGATGACCGACGCGCTCAAGGCCGAAGCGTTCTGGGAACAGCACTACCGCGCCCGGCGCGGCGGCGGCACCGGGCACCCCAACCCGGTGTTGACAGAAACAGCCGAGACACTGCCTCCCGGCGATGCCCTCGACCTGGGATGCGGCGTCGGCGGCGACACCATCTGGCTTGCCCGGCAGGGCTGGCAGGTCACCGCTGTGGATATCTCCACCGCCGCCGTGGAAAGGGTGCGGGCACGCTCCCGACAACTCGGCATCGACGACCGGGTGACCGGCGAACAGCACGATCTGGCCCGGAGCTTCCCCCACCGGCAGTTCGACCTGATCTCCGCGCAGTACCTGCACACTCCCTTCACGCTGGATCGCGCGCGGGTACTGCGTACCGCGGCGCACGCGTTGCGTACCGGCGGTCATCTCCTGATCGTCGACCACGGCTCGACCGCACCCTGGTCGTGGAACAAGGATCCCGACACGCACTACCCCTCACCCGGCGAGACCGCAGCCGAGCTCGCCCTCGACCCGGACCGATGGTCCGTCGTACGCGCCGACACGCCGCACCGCCGGGCCACCGGACCGGGAGGCCGGACCGCCACCGTCACCGACAACGTTCTGCTCATCCACCGACATGATCGGAGAAGCTGATGTCGCCGACCGCCCGACCCAGGAGACGCAAGGACACCGGGCCCGCGTGGACCGCCCCCGGCGAGAAGGACACCCTGGTCGGCTTCATCGACTACCTCCGCAACGCGATCATGGACAAGGTCGCCGACGTACCGGAGCCCGAGGTCCGCACCGCCGGCGTACCCTCCGGCACCAGCCTCCTCGGGCTGATCAAACACGTGACCGCCGTCGAGAGGTTCTACTTCCTCGAAGAACCGATCACCAACATGCGCCGCACGTTCCAGCCCACTCGGGACGACACCGTCGACGGCCTGCTCGCCGGCTACCGGGCGACGATCGCGCAGGCGAACCAGGTCATCGACACCTGGACCGATCTGACCCAGCCGGCACCCCGGCCGCCCGGCCGCGACGCCCTGCCGCCGTCGCAGCGATGGGTGCTGGTCCACATGATCGAGGAGATCGGACGCCACGCGGGGCACGCAGACATCATCCGCGAGAGGATCGACGGTTCCACCGGCCGCTGACAGCCACTGCGGCCAGTCCCGATCCCGTCCAGGCCGATCTGGAACGGCGCTCGAAGCGGATCTGAAGACAGGTGGCGGGCCGGCTCCCTGGAGGATCCGGCCCGCCCATGTCGAGGTGTCACTGCGCTAGCGGGTGGCACAGATGACGGCGGCGATCGGCGCGGGCAACGGGTACACCTGCTCGACCGGCAGCCGGGCGACGGCAGCCCGGTCGTCGCCGGCACGCACCAGGTCCCGGACCTGCCGCACGTCGGCGGTGACGTCGCGGATGGCCACCACCCAGTCGTCGACGTACCCGGCGACGGCCGGACCGGAGAGCCCCACCTGCAACGACCGGTACGGCAGCGCCGCCAGGCGCAGGGACCGTTCCGGATCCCACTGCACCCGTACCGGGCTGGTCTTGAGCTGCCGCGACCAGGCCGTACGGTCGGCGTGCACCTCCGGGTCGTAGTGACTGAGGCAGGCCCGCTCCAACGCCCACTCGAAACCCTCGCGGCGCAGGTCCACGGCGAGCACCCGCTCCTGGCCCTCCTTGGTGGCCCAGCCGCAGCGGTACATCATCCACAGGAACGACGGCTTGATCCACGTCATCCGTTCCCGCTTGAACGGGGCCACGAAGCGACCCGCCGCCACCGCCGGCTCCGCGATCTGCGGAGAATACGCCTGGTAGACGGTGATGGTGTCGGCCGAGTATCGGGCGCGGATCTGACGCAGGGGTACGGACATCCGCCGATCGTCGCCGACCCACCCGAGCACGAGCCACCGAATTCGGCGGCGCGAACCGTCACATGGAGAAGCGGTTCACCCGCTCGGGACGCAGCACGATGCGGACCACTCCCCCGCTGCGCCACTCGTCGACCAGGCTCTGACGCGCCGGATCGCTCATGTCGTAATACCGCTCGGCGAGCCGGGTCGCCAACTCCACGCCACCGTCGTCGTGCAACGTGACCGGGCCCTCCACCGACACCCAGTGCTCGGGCTCGCCGGTCGGTGCGGCCACGACCACGGAGGCTCGGGGCCGCTCCCGGATCCGGTCCAGCTTCGGCGCGTCCGGCGGCGAGAACATCTGCAGATCCCCGTCGTCGGTGACCTCGAACCACACCGGGCGCGGCGCGGGCCAGCGGTCGCCCCGGGGCGCCACGGTGAGGAAGGCGTGCAGCGGCCGGGCGAGCAGGGCGAGATCCTCGTCGCGGAACATGACCACCAGCCTAGGACCGGTGGCGTACGCCCGCAGGCTTCTGCCGTCGGCGAAGAATCTTGGCGTGCCGCGTACGCCGCTGCTTGGCTCGTGGACATGGAGATGCTGGTGTTGGGCGGCACGGCGTGGCTCGGGCACGAGGTCGCCCGGCAGGCGGTCGACCGGGGGTACGCCGTCACCTGCCTGGCCCGGGGCGAGAGCGGGACGGTACCGCCCGGCGCGGTCCTGGTGGCCGCCGACCGGGGCGATCCCGGCGCGTACGACGGGCTGCGCGACCGTGACTGGGACGCCGTCGTCGAGGTGTCGTGGCAGCCGCGCTTCGTGCGGGAGGCGCTGCGGGCCCTGGGTGGCCGAGCCGGGCACTGGAGTTACGTCTCCTCGGTCAGCGCCTACGCCGACCACGACACCCCCGGCGCCGACGAGTCGGCGCCCACGCTGCCCGCCACGAACCGCGACACGGTCGACCGCGAGGAGTACGGCGAGGCGAAGGCGGCCTGCGAACAGATCACCACGAGCGAGGTGGGCAACCGCGCCCTGGTGGCCCGCGCCGGGTTGATCGGCGGTCCGGGCGACCACAGCGGCCGGACCGGCTACTGGGTCGCCCGCGCCGCCCGCGACCCCGACACACCGCTGCTCGTACCGCGTGATCCCGACCTGTCGACCCAGGTCGTCGACGTCCGCGACCTGGCCGCCTGGCTGCTCGACAGCGCACGGGCCGGCACGGTCGGCACGTTCAACGCGGTCGGCCCGGCCGTACCCTTCGCCGAATGGGTCGCCCGGTCCCGGGCCGTGGCCGGCCACACCGGTCCGCTCGTGCACGCCGACCCCGCCTGGCTGGTGGCGCAGGGAGTGGCCGAGTACATGGGTCCGGAGTCGCTGCCGCTGTGGATCGCCGACCCGGCCGCACGCGGTTGGGCGGCCCGCAGCGGCGCGGCGGCCGAGGCCGCCGGTCTCCGCCACCGCCCGCGTACCGACCTGCTGGCCGACACCCTCGCCTGGGAACGTGCCGAAGGGCTGCACCGGGACCGCCGCGCCGGGCTGAGCAGCGCCCGGGAAGCCGCGCTGATCGACGCCTTGCGGGGTGTCGCCGGATGAGCGGCGCCTCCGTGCGGGGCGTCGCTCGCAGAGCGGCTTCCGGCTCCCTGGTCGACGGTGGCGGTCAATGCCGCCCGAGGAGGTCACCCACCTCGGTCCGGGACGAGACGCCCAGCTTCCGCAGGATGTTCGACACGTGCACGGCGGCGGTCTTCGGTGAGATGTAGAGGCGCCGGGCCAGCTCGGTATTGGTCAGCCCGTCGCTGATCAGTACTGCCACCTCCCGCTCGCGGGGGGTCAGGGCGGTCGGACCTGTGACCGCGGGTATCGCGTCGACCGGCACCATGCCCAGTTGGGCGCGGACGTGGGCGAGCTGGGCCACCCGCCAACCACGCCACTCGGCCAGCAGGGGTGCGGCGGCCTCCACCTGCGCGGCGGCCTCCTCGCGCTGGTCGTTGGCGAGCAGACACCGGGCGGCGCCGACGCGTACGGTGCCACGGGTCGCCGGCACCAGAATGTGGGCGTCGGCGATGGACAGGTAGCCGGCCAGCGCCTCGACGTGCTGGCCGCGTGCCTCCGCGAGCTGAGCGTCGACGAGCGTCCGGTAGGCGTCCCAGACGTTGGCATCGAGTAGCGCGGCGGCCATCTGGTCGAGCCGGTGCGTCGGCAAGCCGATGTGCAGCGCGGCAGAGATCAGATCGTGGGCCGTCTCGTTGCTGCGCCACGGCTGCTCGGACAGGGCCGTGGTGAGTTCCTCCAGGCGCGCTTCGGCGCGCGCGAGGTCGCCGCGACGACAGGCGAGGTGGAACGCGAGGCTGGGAACCGTCGCCGGCCAGTTGTCGGGCAGCGCCGCCAGGTCCGTGACGAGCTGCTCGGTGTGGTCCAGCTCGCCGGCCTCCAGATAGAGCCCGGCGAGGAAGACCCCGTGATAGTCGGCCCAGCGGCCGCGGCGCCGGTAGCTGCGGTCCTGCTCGCGCCCCTCCTCCAGCGCCCCGGTGGCGGCGCGCAGGTCGCCGGCCCGCACCGCGAGCCGGGCTCGGCCCTGGAAGTAGGTGGCCACCGCGAGTGACTCGAAGCCGGCTCGCTCGGCGTCGACCCGCATCCGCTCCAGGGTTTCGGCCTGCTCGGTCGGCGAGGTGGGTGGCTCGCCGTGCACCAGGGCGTCGAGGGCTCGGGCCGCCAACACCCACTCGCCCGCCTCTTCGGCCTCGTCGACGAGAGCGGACAGGATCTTGCGGCCGTCGGCGGCGCTGTGCGGGCGCTCGACAAGCGTCGCACCCTTCTCGACCAGCGCGGCCAGGCGTACGGCTGGCAGGTCGAACTGCTCCGCCAGCGCCAGCGCACGGTCGGACCAGAGCAGCACGGCGTCGCAGTCGCCGCGCAGGTACGCCGACTGGGCGATCGCGGTCATCGCCCGCGCCTGGTCGGCGCCGGGGGGAAGCTGCGCGATCAGGGTCCCGATGTCGTGCGTCAGAGCGCGCATCTCGTCGGTCTCGCGGGACTCCCACGCGATGCGGACCAGCAGGTACAGCGACTCGGCAAGGTCGGTCGTGGTGTCGGCGAGGTCACGCCAGCGCCGGCCGTATCGCAGGGCGTCATCCAGCAGTCCGGCCAACCACGCCGCTCGTGCGGCCGAGGCGAGCAGGTCGGTGGCCTCGGGCACCTCGTCCAGGCCCATCTCCGCCAGTTGCAGGGCCTGGTAGGCGGAGCCGATGGAGAGGTAGAACTCAGCGCCGCGACGGGCCGCCGCGATCATGTCGTCGTACCGGCCGGCGCCACGGGCGTGGTGCGCCACCATGGCCGGGTCGGAGGCACCACCGTTCAGGAGTACGTCGAGTGCCCTCTCGTGTAGCCGGCGGCGCTGCCGGCCGAGCATCTGGTCGACGATCGCCTCGCGCACCAGTGCGTGCCGGAACGCGAACTCGTCGTCGCCGGACTCGACCAGGACGCCCCGGGTGACCAGGTCGCGTAACACGGCGATGAGCTGGTCCTCGCCCACACCGGTCACGTCGGCGAGCAGGTCGAACGGGATGCGGTGGCCGAGCACGGTGGCCGCCTCGACGATGCGGTGGCTGACCGGGTCGAGGTCGTCGACCTGTCGGCGTAACACCTCGGCGAGACTCCACGGCAGCGGTTGCGCGACCAGCGCCTCCACGTCGTTCCCGGGCAGCGCACGCAGCAACTCCTCCAGGAAGAACGGGTTGCCGCCGGTGCGGTGGTGCAGTGCCGCCACGGCGCGCACCGGCGCCGGAGCGCCGGTGGCCGCCGCCAGCAACGCCGCGGTCTGTGCGGGGGTGAGACGGTCCAGGCGGACGTGGGTGACGGTGTGCCGGCGTTCCATCCGGGCCAGCAGGCCCGCCACCGGTTTGCGACGGGTCACCTCGTCCGGCCGGTACGTTCCGATGAGCAGCCGTGGCCCGCGCTGGTCGGCGATCCGCTCGAACAGCGCCGCGCTCTCCGAGTCGGCCCAGTGCAGGTCCTCGAAGACGATGACCGCAGGGGAGTCGCCGATCAGGTCGGCCAGGATCGCGAGGCCGGTGTGCAGGCGCTCGACCGGGCTGCGCCGCGGGTCCGCTAGTGCCGCGAGCTGCTCCTCGTCGCTGCCTGGACGGCCGTCGATGGCGCCCAGGAGCACCTCGTACGGCCGGGACAGCGAGCCGGGTTCCGCCTGGCCGACCAGCACCACGGTCTCCGCCGACACGGTGGTCAGCAGCTCGTGCACCAGCCGGGTCTTTCCGATGCCCGGCTCGCCTGCGATGAGCGCAACCGCCGGCTCACGCGCCGAAGCGAGCTGCGCCAACCGGCGCAGCTCGCTGTCCCGCCCGATCATCACTGGGCTGGCACCGCCGCGGATGGTTCGCACGACGTGAGGTTACCGGCGGGCTGGCCACGGACGGCCGGGGTGTCACGGGCCCGGCGGGCCCGGCGGGCGGTGGTGAGTAGGCGCTCGCTGTCGGCCTCGGCGATCAGTTCGCGGCGACGATCGTTCGCCAGAGCCAGCATCGTGCCCGGGTCCATCAACATGGCTTGTCTCCTTGTCAACCGCTGATGGATCAATCGTCGGTTGACACCGGTGCGGCCACATCGGGCAACACGTACCTATCTTCACTGCTCACCGGGGTTTAGCGGAGTGCGCGGGCCGCCTAGGCATACCTAGTGCCTGCACGCTTCAGGGCCGTCCACCCGTGGAGGTCACCGGATGCGGGGGCATCGGCGGCTGCCGCGTGCCTGGTGGTCGGCATCGTTGCTGCGGGCGCCGTGGGTAGACAGAATCGTGCCCCCGACGGGTCCGTCGGGGGCACGAGGTGTGTCAGGCGTACGCGGTCAGGCGTCCAGGGTGCCGGCCGCGCGGCCCTCGTGAAGGGTGAGGTTGCGGCCGTCGGACGGGTCGAACAGGTGGATCTTCTCCAGGTTGAACCAGACCCGCCGGTTCTCCCCCTCGGTCACCGTCGACTCGGCCGACAGGCGGGTGACCAGGTTCGATCCGCCACCGGCGAAGTCGGCGGCACCGGTGTCGGCGGCCAACTCCTCCAGCTCGGCGGCGGTGGCCCGCTCCCCCTCGACGGTCAGATAGACGTACTTGTCCGAACCCATCGACTCGACGATGTCCACCGGCGCCTCGAACTCCATGCCCCGGCGGCGGGTCTCGTCGTCGATCAGTTCGGCGTCCTCGAAGTGTTCCGGCCGGATGCCGAGGATCAGGTCCCGGGAGGCGTCGGCGGCCTCCAGTTCGCGGCGGATCCGGTCGCCGATCGGCACGTCACCCAGGGCGGTACGCAGGGTGCCCTGTTCGATGGTGGCGGGCAGGAAGTTCATCGACGGGGAGCCGATGAACCCGGCCACGAAGAGGTTGTTCGGGTTCTCGTACAACTCCTGCGGCGGGCCGACCTGCTGGACCGCCCCACCTCGCATGATCACCACGCGGTCGCCGAGGGTCATCGCCTCGGTCTGGTCGTGGGTGACGTAGACGGTGGTGGTGCCGAGCTTCTTCTGCAGGCGGGACACCACGGTCCGCATCTGCACCCGCAGCTTGGCGTCCAGGTTGGACAGGGGCTCGTCCATCAGGAACGCCTTGGGCTGACGGACGATCGCCCGACCCATCGCGACCCGCTGCCGCTGCCCACCGGAGAGGTTGGCCGGACGCCGGTCCAGCAGCGACGTCAGTTCGAGGACCTTGGCCGCCTCGTCGACCTTGCGGTTGATCGTCTCCTTGTCCAGCTTGGCCAGCCGCAACGGGAACGCCATGTTCTCCCGCACGGTCATGTTCGGGTACAGCGCGTAGGACTGGAACACCATCGCGATGTCCCGGTCCCGGGGGGCCTTGTCGTTGACCCGTTCACCGCCGATGCGCAGGTCACCGGAGCTGATGTCCTCCAGCCCGGCGATCATGTTCAGGGTGGTGGACTTGCCGCAGCCGGAGGGACCGACCAGGATCACGAACTCGCCGTCGGCGATCTCCAGGTCGACGTCCCGTACCGCTGTGGTGCCGTCCGGGAATTTCTTGCTCACCTTGTCGAGCACGATGTCAGCCACGAGTAATCACCTATCCCTTGACGGCGCCGGAGGTCAGGCCGGAGACGATGCGGCGTTGGAAGAAGAGGACGAACAGGATGATCGGTACGGTGATCACCACGGCGGCCGCGCAGATCGCCCCGGTGGGGTCCTCGAACTGCGACTCGCCGGTGAAGAACGACAACGCCACCGGCACCGTGCGCGAGCGTTCGGTGGAGGTCAGCGAGATGGCGAACAGGAAGTCGTTCCAGCAGAAGATGAAGACCAGGATCGCCGTGGTGAAGACCCCGGGTGCGGCGAGTGGGGCGATGACGCGCCGGAACGCCTGGCCCTGGGTGGCGCCGTCCATCTTCGCGGCCTTCTCCAGATCCCAGGGGACCTGCTTGAAGAACGCGGACAGCGTGTAGATCGCCAGCGGCAGCGCGAAGGTGATGTACGGCAGGATCAACCCCGGCCAGGTGTCGAAAAGCCCCAACTGCCGTTCGATCTCGAACAGCGGCGAGACCAGCGACACCTGCGGGAACATCGCGATCAGCAGGGCGACGCCGACGAGCAGGCGCTTGCCGGGGAAGTCCAGCCGGGCGATCGCGTACGCGGCCATGGTGCCGAGCACGACGGCGATCGTGGTGGCGATCAGCGCGATGCCGATGGAGTTGATCAACGCGCGGACGAACTGGTCGGTGGCGAAGATGTTGCGGTAGTTCTCCAGCGTCCATTCGCGCGGGATGAAGTTGCCGTCGGTGAGCGTGGCCGGCGTCTTGAACGACAACGACATGATCCATAGCACCGGGATCAGGGCGAACACGACCACGATCGTGTTCATCACGCCCCACTGGAGCTTGGCCTTGGTGGTGTCAGCCATCTCAGCGCCTCTCCCCGTCGTCACTGCCGGGGGCAGCGGTACCGAACAGCTTCACGAAGATGAACGCGATGATCGCCACGGCGATGAAGATCAGCACCGACATGGTCGAGCCGATGCCGAGGTTCAGGCCCCGGATCAGGTTGTTGTAGGCGATCATCGACACCGACGAGGTCTCGTTGGCCCCGTTGGTCAGCACATAGATGTTGTCGAAGACCCGGAACGCGTCGAGGGTGCGGAACAGCAGGGCGACCAGGATCGCCGGCTTCATCACCGGCAGCATCACCTTGGTGAACCGCTGCCACGCGGTGGCTCCGTCCGTGGAGGCCGCCTTGAGCAGGTCCTCCGGCACCAGCGCCAACCCTGCCATCAGCAGCAGCGCCATGAACGGCGTGGTCTTCCAGATCTCCGCCAGCATGATGATCGCCAGCGAACTGGCCCGTTCGGTCAACGGTGCGCCGTCGGAGAAGAGGTTGGCCAGATAACCGGTGCCGGGGGTCCACGCGTACCGCCAGGAGAAGGCGGCGACGACCGTGACGATCCCGTACGGGATCAGGGCCGCCGTCCGCACGATGCCCCGGCCGACCAGCGTCCGGTGCATGACCAGCGCGAGCCCCATGCCGAGCACCAGTTCCACGGCGACGGTGACCACCGTGATCAGCATCGTCACGCCGAACGCGGTCCACCAGAAGTCGTTGGTCAGCACGGTGACGTAGTTGTCCAGGCCGACGAACTCCCGCTCGTCGGGGAAACGCAGGTCGAAGCGCTGCAACGACAGCCACACCGAATAGAGGATCGGATAGCCGGTCACCGCGACCATGACCAGCGCGGCCGGCGCGCACAGCAGCCAGCCCAGTTTCCGTTCGGCCCGCTTGTTCTCGCTCAGCGGGGCCTTACCGGAACGACGGGACCGCTGCGCGGGCACCGATCGGGCCGCGTCGGTCGTCTCGTCGACCGTGTCGGTGCCGCTCGTCGTGGTTCGCTCGGTCACGGCAGAACCCCCCTCGACTCCAGCGCGTCCGCGATGGCGTCGCGCAGCTCGTCCGCGGTCGCGGGCGGGTCGATCGCCGACGGCGGCGACAGGATCGCCGACATCACCGTCGAGATGCTCTGGTACGCCGGAGTCAGCGGCCGGACCGCCGGGTCCTGCAACTGTTCGAGGATGGTCTCCTTCATCGGGTACGCCTCGTCCATCTCCGGGTCGTCGTACACGCTCTCGATGGTCGGCGGCACGCCGTCGTTGATCGCCGAGAACTTCTGGCTCTCCGCGTTACGCAGGCACTTGGCCGCCTCGAAGGACTCCGCCGGGTGCTTCGAGTGCGAACTGACCGCGAGGTTGATCCCGCCGATGGTGACCCGGCCCGGCGTGCCCTCGTCGATGCCGGGCACCCGCGCCCAGGCGACCTGCTCGGCCAACTGCGGGTTGGCCTCCTGCATCGCCGGATAGACGAACGGCCAGTTGATCTGGAAGGCGCCGTTACCGGCCTGGAAGTCCAGCCGTACCGGGTCCTCCATGGCGTTGCTGAACGACGACGAGGTCACCCCGGAGGTGGCGAAGTCGCGGAGCTGCTCCAGCGCCCGCACGGCACCCTCGTCCATCGCGGCCTCGGTGCCCTCGGCGTTGAGGATGTTGCCGCCGGCACTGGCGACCAGGGTGTTGTAGAGCACCACCAGGCCCTCGTACTGGGCACCCATGGTCAGCACCTGGTGCGGCTGGCCCTGCTCCTTAAGTCGCTGCGCCATCTGGATCATCTCGTTCCAGGTGGTCGGCGGCTCGGGCACCAGGTCCTTGCGGTACCAGAGCAGCTGGACGTTGGTGTTCTTCGGCGCGCCGTAGAGCTTGTCCTCGTGCCGCGCGGTCTCCAGCGGCCCCTCCAGGGTGCCGTCCTCGACCTCGGCCCGGTCCTGCCCGGTCCATTCCAGGACCCACTTCGCGCCGGCGAACTCCTGCGTCCAGGTGACGTCGAGACCGAGCACGTCCATGCCGTCGTCGTTGGCCGCGAGCCGGCGCACCATCTGCACCCGCTGCTCGTCGGCCTCGCGCGGCAGCACCCGGTAGTCGATCCGGTACCGGCCACCGGCCTGCGTGTTGCACTGGTCGACCACCTGCTGGAAGTTCTGCTCCGGCGGGTAGTAGAGGTTGATCGTGGGCACCCCACCGTCGTCGCCGGAGGCGCACGCGGCCATCGGTGCCAGCAACGTCAGCGCGGCGGTCGCCGCCGCGACACGTGCCCGAGGTCGGCGTCTGCTCATACCGGCACTCCGCCGCGCTCCGGGCCGCCGCCCGGCACCACGACGCCGGGCCTGCTGTACGGCTGATCCATGACCCCTCCCTCGGTCTCGACCAACAGCCGGGGAGAAGGTCTCGTGCCCCGGCGCACGACGACACGGCCAGGGCTTCTGACCTGCTGGTTCGCCGCCCTGGCGTCTCGTGCCTGGAACACTGCCCGAGCCGGGAAGCCGCGAAACCCACCGCGTGACACGACGTAAACGTCACTTTGCGTGGTCCGGGTCACACCGGAGGCCGGCCCGATTGGTGGGCGTTACTCTCGGGCGGTGGATGCCACCTTCTTCTTCGATCCCGCCTGCCCGTGGACCTGGCGCACGTCGCGCTGGCTGGTCGCCGCCGCCGAAGCCCGTGACCTGCGCATCGAGTGGCGGGCGTTCAGCCTGAGCATTCTCAGCGGGGGGCAGGCCCCACCGGAGTACGCCGAGGCGATGGCGGCGTCGAGCCGGGCGCTGCGGCTGGTGGAGGCGCTCCGCGCGGAGGGCCGCCACGAGGACGCCGGCCGGTTCTACACCGAGTTGGGCACCCGTACCCACGACGCCGGCAACCCGCCCAGCGACAAGCTGGTCGCGGAGGCCGTGACGGCGGCCGGTCTCGACGAGGCGGCCTCCGCGCTCGACGACGACCGCTGGGACGCGGAGGTGCACTCCTCACACGCGCTGGCGTTCGGCTCGGCCGGGCCGGACATCGGCTCGCCGGTGTTGATGATCCCCGGCGCCGACCGGGGTCTGCACGGCCCGATCCTCACCGAGGTACCCGACCTCGACGACACCCTGACCCTCTGGGACAACCTGCTCCCCCTGCTCCGCATGTCCGCCTTCCACGAGGTCAAGCGCGGCCGCCGCTGACCGGCACCTCGACCGGCTCCCTGGCTGCACCTGGCGACTGGGCCCGGACCCGCCGGCTGGATGTCGCGGGTCCGGGAGGTGGGTGCCCCTGAGCGGGGCCTGCGCTTCGCGGCAGCGCGGAGGCTGGAAGATCGCGGAGCACCCGGACGTTGTCTCTGGGCATGAGGATCGGCGAAGCCTCCCGGGTCAGCGGTGTGAGTGCCCGGTCGTTGCGGTACTACGAGGACGAGGGCCTGATCATCCCTGGTCGGTGCCGTAATGGGTACCGTGACTATTGCCGCTCCACTGTCGACCGGGTCCGCGTTATCCGGTCACTGTTGCAGTCTGGGCTGCCCGTACGGTTGATCCGAGATGTCCTGCCCCACGTCACTGCTGACCTTGACGCTGATGCGGGTGTGGTGCGTGCGGAGTTCCTGCGGGAGGTGCAGGCGTATCGCGATCGGCTCGCCGCACGCATCGCGAGTCTCCGCGATCAGCAGGCGGCCCTCGACACCTACCTGCGCGAGACTCGTCGGACTGATCGATGACCGGGACTTGACCTTCACGCAAGTGTGAGGCTCCTACGGTCCGGTACATGGAGATCAACGAGCAGCAACACGCCCCGCAGCCAGTACGGGTACTGGTCCAACGGTCGCTCCAGGGACCGAAGGATCTGACGCTCACGACCCTTCAGCGCCGTCCCACGCCGGGTGCCGACGAGTACCTGATCCGAGTGGGCGCCGCCGGGGTCAACTTCGCGGACGTCATGCAGAGTTGTGGCACCTACGGCGGAGGTCCCCCGGCACCCTATGTGGCAGGCTTTGAAGCCGCCGGCGAGATCGTGGGTGTCGGCCCGGAAGTGCAGAGCCCGCTGGAACTCGGCACCCGCGTCGTCGGCACTGGACCGGGCGCCTTCGCGCAGTACATGACCATGCCGGCCACGGGTGTGTTCCCCGTGCCTTCCGGCTGGAGCGATGCCCAGTCTCTCGGCCTGGTGCTGAACTGGGCGACCGCATTGGCGGCACTCAAGCCGCTGGGCGAGATCAAGACAGGTGACGTGGTGCTCGTTCATGCGGCGGCTGGAGGCGTGGGGCAGGCGGCCGTCCGGCTCGCCCGCCACTACGGCGGGCGCGTGATCGCCACAGCGTCACCGGACAAGCACTCCACCGTCAGAGCACTCGGTGCCGACGAGGTCCTCGACAGCCACCGCCCCGATCTGGCCGAGGAGATCATCCGCCTGACCGGCGGTGTGGACCTGGTCCTGGAATCGGTGGGCCGCGCCACGTTCACGGCCAGCCTGTCGGCCACCAAACCCTTCACCGGGCGCGTCGTCGTGTTCGGTGCCGCCTCCGGCAACGCCCACCTCAGTACGCACGACCTGGTCTTCACCCACCAGGTCCAGGTCAAGGGCCTGCACATCGGTGCGTTGGCGGCCGTGGTCCCGTCCATCTATCGATGGTTGCTCGACGAGATCGAGGCACTCATCGCCCAGGGCGTGTACCCACCAGGCACCCCCCAGGTGCATCCCCTGGCCGAGGGGCCGGCGGTGCTGCGGCAACTCGAAGCCGGTCAGACCCGCGGCAAGCATGCCCTCGATCCCTGGCGCTAGGAACCGCCGGTGAATCACCGCGACCCTGCGGACAATACCGATCACAAGGGGCATGATCGGCGTATGCTCGCGCGCTTCAAGGACCTCTGTCTCGACGCCACTGACGCGAACGCTCTCGGCGGGTTCTGGGCCGGGGTGCTCGGCGGAAGCCTGGTCGACACCGGGGACGGCGACGGGAGGGTCGATCCGCCGGCTGGGCGCTCCTCGGCCGAGTCGATCTGGATCAACCGGGTGCCCGAGCCACGTAGCGTCAAGACCCGCGTACACCTTGATCTGTGGTTGGCCGAGCCGCAGCCGACGGCGCTGCTGGCGGCCGGGGCGCGGATCGTCCGCGAGCCCGACTCGGAGATCGACTGGTGGGTGCTGGCCGATCCGGAGGGCAACGAGTTCTGTGCCGTCCCGCCCGGTGAGGATGTCGCTCCCGGACCGTTCGAGCTGGTGGTCGACTCCGCCGACGCGGCCGCGCAGGCCGCCTGGTGGTCCGGCGTCGTCGGCGGCGAGGTACACCCCAGCGACGAGGGGTACGCGAAGATCGTCGGTGCCGGCGGTTTCCCGTGGGACTTCTGGATCTTCGACACCGTGCCGGAAGGCAAGTCGGTCAAGAACCGGCTGCACTGGGATGTCGATCTCGTCGATCCCGAGCCGTCCGCGCTGATCGCCGCCGGGGCGAGCCTGCTGCGGGAACCGGACGACACGGTGAGCTGGTGGGTGCTGGCCGATCCGGAGGGCAACGAGTTCTGCGCGTTCGCACCGCCTGGGTGATGCCGGCCGACCGGCGAGGTCGGGAGGCGGGGGTCGGTCGATGAGGTGTGCGCTGCCGTATGGGGCGGCCGGCCGACGCGTGGGTACGGCCGGGCGCCCCGGCTCCTGTCAGCTGACCGAGGCCCTCTTCCGCTGCCACATCAGCTGGATCTTCGACTCCATGAACGCGGCGACCTCCGGCCTTCGCTCCTCGACGAAGAAGTGCCCGCCGTCGAACTCGGTGGTCTCCACGGGGAACTCGGTGTACCGCTGCCACTGGTCGGTGACGACCCGGTCGTCACGGCCCTTCATCACCACCATCGGGCACTGCAACTGCGCGAAGGCCAGGTCCTGGTAGCCGCCGAGCAGTCTCAGGTCGCCCCCGATGATCGGCGCGAAGAAGTTCATGAAGTCCGGGTCGGCGAGGTTCTCCTCGCTGAGCCCGCCGTACTCGCGCAACACCCTCCTGATGCCCTCCTGGGTGTCCAGGTCGGACACCGAGGTGAAGCCCCGGTCGCACGGCGCGGCCGACCCGGAGGTGAAGAACATCAACGGCGGGTTGTCCAGGCGTTGCTGGCACAGCTTGGCCACCTCGTAGCCGATGATGCTGCCCATGCTGTGTCCCCAGATGGCGTACGTCCCGCGGAAGGAGTCGACCAGCTCGGTGAAGATGTCCCGGGCGAGCAGGGGCAACGACGCCGGCATCGGGGTGTTGGCCCGTTGTTCCCGCAGCGGGTACTGCACGACCCGGAAGTCGATCCCGTCGCTGAGCGCGAACTTCCACTTGCTGTAGTACAACGTTCCCGAACCCGCGTGCGGGAAGCACACGAGCGGGAGTTTTTCCACGATGCTCACTGGCACTCTCTCTGTCTAGCTGTCGAGCGGTTCACCCGGATCGCCACGGAGCAACGACACGGCCACGTCCGTGACACCGCGTGGCCGTGTCGCCGACCGACTCGGTCAGGCCCTTTCCAGGAACCTCGCGGCGCCGAAGAACCCGACGACCGTCCACACGCCGAGGATGATGTAACTGATCGGCCGTGCCTCGAACGTCGTGTGGGCCAGCGACGCCCGCATCACCTCCGCCATGTGGTAGATCGGCAGCACCTCGTGCACCGCCTGGACCCAGCCGGGCAGCCGTTCGATCGGGAAGTTGATCGGCGAGAACATCAGCGAGGTGAACGCGATCAGCTGCGACAGGGCCATGGCGGGCTCGGCCGGGATGACGAACGAGTATCCGTAGCCGATGGCGAAGCAGGACAGCACCATGAGCACGAAGGACGGGATGATGTTCCACGAGATCGCGTAACCGGGCGCGAAGATCAGGTGCGCGACGAAGACCGAGATGGCGATGGCCGGGATGGTGACCATTGCCCAGATCCCGACATCGGCGATCAGGAACAGCTTGCGGCTGACCGGCAGCGCCTTGACGAAGTCGATGTAGCCGGTCATCTTCGCGCCCGCGTTCTGCATCGGCACGGTGACCAGAGCCGTCATGATCAGCACGATGGTCGGTGCGCCGGTCGCGAGGTAGAGCATGCCGCTGCCGTCCGGCGACGACATCAGGTAGGAGAAGCCGATCGCCACGCCGAGGGCGATCACGGTCATGATGATCGAGAAGACGACCAGGTAGCTGCCCTGCTTCCGGGCCTGGAGTTCGATCACGTACTTGAGTTTGCTACCGGTGGACACCTGCGACCGCTCCCTTGTTGCCGACGAGTTCGATGTACATGTCTTCGAGGGTGATCTCCGTGAGGGAGTACTCCGCCAGCAGGCCGCCGTCACGCTGCTCGGCGGCCCACTTCAGGGCCTCGGCGGCGAGTTCGCGCTCGAAGGTGAGGGTCAGTTCCGCGGCCGAGACCTTCAGGCTCTCGCTCCACGCGGGCCGCACGAAGCGGTCCTTGGGCACGAGGGCGACCGCTTCCAGCTTCATCCGGTTGCCGGCCGTCTCGCCCTTGATCCGGCGGACGTTGCCCTGCGTGAGCACCTTGCCCTCGTCGAGGATGGCCATGGTGTCGACAGCGCTCTCGGCCTCCCGGATGCTGTGCGTCACCACCACGACGGCCGTGCCGTCGTTGGTCAGGTCGCGGATCGCGCTCCAGAGGAACCGCCGCCGGACCGGGTCGACGTCGTTGGTCGGCTCGTCCAGGATCACCGCGCGACCCGGCGCGACGGCGGCCATGCAGAACCCGGTGAGGCGCAGGACCCCGCCGGAGAGCTTGGTGCCCTGCACGTCCGCCCACTGCATGATGTCGAGCTTCTCGAACAGCTCGGTCGTGCGGCGGTCCACCTCGGCGGCGCTGATCCCCCGGAGCTGACCCATGACCCGGGTGACCGAACGCGGCGTCAGCTCACCGAGCGGGGTCTTGGACTGGGGCTGCACCGAGCACAGGTAGCGCCCCAGGTTCCGGTTCTTCGTGATGTCCTTGCCGTCGATCACGATCGAGCCCGAGTCGGGCTTCAACAGGCCGAGCAGCTGGTTCACGATCGTCGTCTTGCCCGCGCCGTTGTGGCCGAACAGGCCGAACACCTCGCCCTCGTCGACGCGCAGGCTCACGTCGTCGTTGGCGACCGTTCGACGACCCCTTGATTTGTACGTCTTCGTAACGTGGTCCAGTTCGATTACAGCCATTATCACCCTCCTTCGACAATCAACACTTCACCCAGCGGAAATGCCGCTGGTCAGATACTCGACTTCGTCATCCAGCACACGGACCAGGTCACGCGGGTCGTCGACCCACTTGCTCAGGACAAGCAGATCCAGGCGTCCGTTGCCCACCTTCGAGACACAGTAGCAGTCCGCATAGTCCAATTTGGTCTGATCGTCCGTCAGTTGCGCCAGGGTCATGTCCCAGATCGCGTCGTATTCATCCTCGACATTTCCGACAAAGTTCAACAAGCAGGTCGGTCGGAGCGTCTTACCCATCACGGACAGCACTTTCCGATGCTTGAAAATCGACCGGACATTCTGCACGAGGTTCAGAAAGCTCACGTTGTTCTTGTTCATCATCCGAACCTTGTCGGTGATGATCCCGTCGAGGTCCTGCATCGTGCCGCGCTCCGCCGGCACCAGCACGGGGAGGCTGCCGAGGACCATGCCCATCACCTCGGAGTAGTCCTTGTCCTCGAAGACACGCGACTGGAGCAGCATGATCAACGCCACCTTGTCGATGCCGAGCAGGCGGCTGACGAGTCGGGCGTAGAGGTGCACGACCACATAGAACAGGTCCGGCTCGGTGCCGTCGGCGGCCCGCAGCCGGTCCAGGTCGACCGAGTAACGGACGTCCCGGATCTGGCTGTCCGCGTACCGGGCCGATCTGTCCTGGATGGTCTTCGCGTACCGGACGTACTCCACCAGGTCGAACTTCTCGATCAGCTCGTCCGAGGTGATGTCGACCGGGCCCTTGGCGATCTGGTCCTGCAGGTGCCGGTAGCTCTTGGCGATCGGCATCGCCCGACTCGTGCCGGCGGCCAGTTCCTCGTAGCGCCTGAGCAGGTCACCCCGGAACAACTGGCCGGACGCCGCATCGAAGATCGAGTGGTCGAACTGGAAGAGCAGGTCGTGCGAGCTGTCGTTGTACGTGATCAGGACGACCTGGTACATCGGCTTGTCGACGACCTTGAAGTCCATGCTCCACTCGCGCTTGACGAGCTCCGCCCGCAACTCCTCCTGCTCGTGCGGCTCCAGGCCGGACATGTCCAGGCGGGGCAGCGCGATGGCCTCGGGGGCCTCGAACTCCTTCCACCGGAACCGCCCGAACGACCGGGTCAGGAAGCTGCGCATGAGCCCGTGCCGCCCGATCACGTCGCACAGCGCCTGCTGGAGCACGTCGAGGTCGATGAGCTCACGGAACTGGATCAGGTAGAGCTGGAGGCGGGACTCGGTGGCGAAGTGCTGCTTCTGCATCGCGCTGATCGGGTACGTCCACTTCACCGGCCGGGCGCCGATGGAGCTGCGCAGCTCCTCCTGCCGACGGTCGATCTCCTCGAAGACCGCGGCGTAGCCTCCCGGGTACGACGGCAGGCCCGCACGCGCCTTCAACGCCTCGAAGTCCAGGCCCGTGTCGAGTTCCTCCGGGCCACCCCGCACCACGTAGTGCGGCAGGAACTCGGGCGGCACCCGCAGCTCGTTGAACTCCCGGACCACCCGGGTCTTCAGCGCGTCGTCCAGACCCGCCACGCCGAGCACGACCAGCGTGTCCTCGTCACGACCCGACTTCACCTCACGGAAGGCACACGGTGCGCCGAGGCGCTGTTCCAGGAGCGCGGCGAGGCCGTCGAAGGACATGTCCTCCGCTCCGCCGCCCTTCGCCGTCCGCTCGAGGAACGCGGCGAGGCCGGCGACCGTCGGGTGGTTGTAGACCTCCTTGGCGAGGATCTTGTATCCGTTGCGGTCCAGGGCGTTGGTGAACTGCACCAGCTTCACCGAGTCCAGGCCGATGTCGAAGATGTCCGCGCGGTCGCTGATCTCGCTGAAGCCGAGCAGCGTCCGGATCTCGCGCTCGATCATCGCCGCGATCGCCTGCCGCGCGTCGGCCCGGCCGGGCTCCACCTCGGCATCGACCAGCTTGGCCGCCGCCTGCGCCCGCAGGAGGTCCACACCGTGGTAGGCCGTGCGGATACCGGCCTCGCGCATCCTGGGCAACAGGTCCAGGATCGAGCGGTCGGCCGCACACAGCTCGGCGAACGAGTAGAGCCGGGTGACGCCCACCTCGGCGGCGTCGCGCTCGTTGTCCGCGAACCAGGTGGTGACCTCCCGGTCCCACCCGTCCCGGTCCAGACCCGGGCGGGACAGGACGTGGCACGGGATCCGCCGGTCCCGGGCCACCTCGGTCAGCAGGTCGAGCAGCCGACGCTGGTCGAGACCGTCGGTGACGCCGTCGCGGCGGGGCGTGTCCCAGAGGACGACCTCGTCCACGGCGGGCAGCGCCCGCAACCCGGTCGAGAGCCTGCCGGCCAGCTCCTCCCCGGTGGTCCCGGTGACCACGGGCAGCACCGTGATCCGCTCGTCCACCACGCCGACCCGGGCCTCCGCCGGGTCCGCGCCGAGGTCGAACGGCAGGACCTCGACGGTCCGGGCGGGATTCACCCCGACCAGGTCGCGCACCACGTCCTCGACGTCACCGCGGCGCGTGAGGACCACCGTCCTGGTCGGCCGCCCGGCCGCCGCGTCGGCACCGTCCAGCGGGACCATCCGGGGCACGAGTCGCCGATCCCGCTCGTAGCGGACCGCGACGTCGTCGGGCCGGTGCGCCTCCAACTCCGTCTGGAGATGCTCGCGCCACGCGGCGCGTCCGGCCCGGTCGTCGAGGGACGCGTCGCACCGCACGGCCCGGACCCGGAACGTCGGATGTTCGTGGTTGACACCGATGAGCAGTGGCACGAGGTCACCGCGCGTGCCCAGGAAGCCGGCGGTGTCCAGCACCACGACGTCCTTCACGCAGCGCTCCCGCATCTCGGGGATGGCCGCGCAGAGGCCGCGCAGCGTCGTCACCAGGGACGCGTACTCCGTGCGGTCCACCACGACCGTGTCACCGGCCAGGGCGTGCCGTTCCAGGTCGTCGAGCAGTCGCGTGAGGTCGTCGTCGTGGCCGGGGCGGATCACCGCGCCGGACTGCCGGTCGAACCGGTACTGCGCGCCGAACGAGACGTAGAGCGTCCGCCAGTGCGCGACCTCGTCCAGTACGCGCCTGATCCCACGGCGGTCGTCGGTGAGGACGATCAGGACCTTCGGCTGCTCTTTCCCGGTCGAGGACGGACGCACGGATCGTGACCAGGCAAGCTGTGCGGCCGGTGCCGGCCCGGTCGCGGTGACGGCGCCGGTGACGGCCCGCCGGGTGGACTTGACGGTCGCGACGCGCAGGCCACCGTCGGTCTCGCCCTCGACCAGCCGCTGAAACTGCTCTATGTCGACCGGATACTCGACCTTCTCGAACGGGTACAACGGCAGCGTCACCTTACGCGGCGAGCGACCACTGTGGAACGTCGTCCAGTCCAGTGAGACTCCGTTCTCCCAGAGCTTCCTGACCGCACGGGCCAGGTGCTCCTCGTCCCCGATCTCCTCCATCCGGTGACGCAGCATGTTCACCGTGGTGACCTCGGTGTCCCGGGCGATGGCGCGCACGAAGGAGGACAGCGCCTTGCCGGGTCCGACCTCGACGAACAGGGTGCCGCCCCGCTCCAGGATCGCCTCGACGCCGGCAGCGAACCGGACCGTCTCCCGGGCGTGCGAACAGTAGTACTCACGGTCGGTCGCCTGCGTCGCGGTGATCCACGTTCCGGTCACGTTCGACAGGTACGCGATCTTCGGCTGGTGCAGGGTCACCTGCTCCAGCACCTCACGGAACCGGACGAGCATGGAGTCCATGTACTGCGAGTGGTAGGCGTGGTCGGCCTCGATGTGCGAGAACCTGATCTCCCGCTCCGCGCACTGCCGTTCGACCTCGGCGATCGCCGCCGGGGTGCCGGAGACGGTGCAGTCCTCCGGGCCGTTCACCGCGGCGATGGCCAACTCGTCGGTCAGCATGCCCCGGACCACGTCCTCGGACGCCCGCACCGAGGTCAACGCGCCCTCGACCGTCGTGTCCATCAGGCTGCCCCGGGCGTGGACCAGACGGATGCCGTCCTCCAGCGAGAACACGCCCGCCACGTACGCCGCCGCCAACTCACCGGTGCTGTGCCCGATCATCCCCTTCGGCTTGAGGCCCCACCCGATCAGCGTCCGGGCCATCGACGCCTCCAGCATGAACAACAGGATCTGGGTGGTCCCGATGTTGTTCAGCTGCTCTTCCGCCGCCGGGGAGTCGCCGAAGAAGACCTCGCGGGGCAGATCGTTGCCCTGGTCCGCGCTGATCGTGAAGCACTCGTCCAGGTGCGTCCGGAAGTCGGGTTCGGTTTCGTAGAGGCCACGGGCCATCCGCAGGTGCTGCGCGCCGAGACCGCTGAAGAGGAAGTAGACGTCGCGACGCGCGTTCTTGTGGACCTGCGCGGGTGGTTCCTCGGTGTCCAGGGACTCCTGGATCCGCTGGCGCAGCTCCTCGACGTTCCCGAACTCCACGGCGTACCGGTAGGCCAGGCGGCGCTGGCGATTCTGGAGGGTCCAGGCCAGGTCCGAGCCGTCGATATCCGGGTACGCGGCCAGGTGGTCGACGAAGTTCCGCTTGATCCGCCCGATGGCCTGCGCGGACGTCGCCGAGACGACGAACGTGTTGTACGCCCGCCCCTTGCCCGAGACCGGCCTCGCCCCGGGTGCCTCCTCCAGCACCACGTGCGCGTTGGTGCCGCCGATACCGAACGAGCTCACACCCGCGCGCAAGGGCAGCACCTCGTCGGTCTTCGACCGCTTCGGCAGCAGCTCCTGCTTCTCCGCGACGACGTAGAACGGGCTGCCGTCGAGGTCGACGTTCGGATTCAGCTCCTGGAAGTGCAGGCTGCGCGGCACGGTCCGGTGTTGCAGGATCTTGCACGTCTTGATCAGGGAGGCGACACCGGCGCCCGTGTCGAGGTGGCCGATGCTCGCCTTGAGCGAGCCGAGCCCGGTCGTGCCCGGCGCACCCGTGCCGAACGCCTTGCGCAGCGCCTCGACCTCGATCGGGTCGCCGAGCGAGGTGCCGGTGCCGTGCGTCTCGATGTAGGACACCTCGGCGGGGCGGACGTTGGCGACACGATAGGCCTTGCGGATGACCTCGGCCTGTCCCTCGATGCTCGGCGCGGTGTAGCCGACCTTGCGGCTGCCGTCGTTGTTGACCGCCGAGCCCTTGATCACCGCGTAGACGTGGTCGCCGTCGCGGAGGGCGTTCTCCAGGCGCTTGAGCACCACGACACCGACGCCGTTGCCCTCGACGGTGCCGGCCGCGTCCCGGTCGAACGGCCGGCAGTGGCCGTCCGGCGAGTGGATCATGTTCTCCTGGTAGCGGTACCCGTTCTTGTGCGGCAGCGTCAGCCCGCTCCCACCCGCGAGCGCGATCTGACACGACCCGGTCCACAGGTTGCGGCACGCCATGTCGATGGCGACCAACGAGGTCGAGCACGCCGTGTGCAGCGTGAACGCCGGGCCCTTCAGGTCCAGGGCGTAGGCGATCCGGGTGGCGGCGAAATCCTTGTCGTTGAGCTGCATGCCGGTGAACGTCATCCCGGATTCCAGGATGTGGCTGGTCAGGGTGTGCGTCTCCCAGGGGAGGTTGTTGGTGGCACCGAGGAACAGCCCGATGGCCTCGGGCCGACCCTCCGCCGAGTAGCCCGCGTCCTCCAGGGCGTGGAAGACCTCCTCGTGCAGGGCACGGACCTGGGGGTCGAGCAGGGTGGCGTCGGCCGGGGCGTAGTTGAAGAACTCCGCGTCGAAGTACTCGATGTTCGGGAACACACCCTTGGCCCGGACGTACTTCTCGTCGGCGAGCGCTGCCCCGGCCACGCCCACCCCGACGAGCTCGTCATCGGTGAAACGGGAGATGGCATCGACGCCGTCGACCAGGTTCGCCCAGAACCGGTCGATGTCCTCGGCCTGCGGGAACCGGCCGGCCATGCCGACGACGGCGATCTCCAGGCCGGTGTCACGACGCGTGACGGCCTTGCTCTGCGGCATGGTCAGCGCTCCTCTTCAAGCTCGGCGGCGAGTTCCTCGGCGAACTCGTCCGCGATCTCGCGCAGCAGCGCGCTGGCAGCGAAAGCGTGCTCCTCGTCCTGCTCGGCGAAGGCGTCCTCGGCGTCGGCGTCGTCGGTGGGGGTGGCCGGTTCGTCGGCGCTGTCCGCGCCGTCGAGATAGGCGGCGAGGGAGGCGATGGAGGTGTGCTGGAAGAGCTGCACCAGGGGTACGTTCCGGTCCAGCGCCTTGCGCAGCCGGTTGTTGATGGTCAACAGGTTGAGCGAGTTGATCCCGAGATCGAAGAAGTTGCGGTTCACGTCGATCGTCTCGACCGGGACGAGGTCCGAGATGATCTCGAAGAGGATCCGCGTCACGTCGGAGACCGGTCCGAGGTCCGGTGCCTCGGGGCGGGACTCCGGCTCGGGGCGGATCTGCGCCAGCCGGGTACGGTCGACCTTGCCGTTCTTGGTCAACGGGATCCGGTCGAGCTGCACCAGCCCGGCGGGGATCATGTACGGGGCGGCCTGCTGCGCCATGCCCTGCCGGACCACCTCCGGTGCGATCCGCGCACCGGCGACGTAGTAGCCGCGCAGGCTCTTCTCGCCGTCCACCTCGACGCAGATCACGGCGGCGTCCTCGACATGCTCGACGGACCGGAGCAGACTCTCGACCTCGCCCAACTCGACCCGGAAGCCGCTGATCTTGACCTGGTCGTCCGCTCGTCCGAGATAGTCCAGCGACCCATCGGGCAACTCCCGCACGAGGTCACCGGTGCGATAGAGACGCCGGCCGGACAACGCCGGCACCGTGACGAAGGCGACCCGGTCGAGGTCCGGCCGGTTGTGGTAACCGGTCGACACGCCGTCACCTCCCACGCACAGCTCGCCGATCGCGCCGGGCGGCAGCGGGTTGAGGCCGCGGTCCAGGACGTGGGCAGAGGAGTGCGCCAGCGCACGGCCGATGGGGATCCGCTCGCGGCGGAGATCCTCGTCGCGGACCTGGTACGTCGTGGAGAACGTCGTGTTCTCGGTGGGACCGTAGCCGTTGGTGATCCGCAGGCCCGGGCAGACGCCGCGGACCTTCGCGAGGTGCTGGACCGACAACGCGCTGCCGCCGACGACGAGGTGTCCCAGCCGGTCGAAGATCGCCGGGTCGTAGTCGCACAGCTGGTTGAAGAGCGGCGCGGTGAGCCACATGGCGGTCACCTCGTTGCGCTTGATCGCCTCGCGCATCAGGTCACCGTCGAGCACGTCCAGCTCGTCGGCGAGTACGAGGGTCGCGCCGAACAGCATCGTCCCCCAGATCTCGAACGTGCTGGCGTCGAAGGCGGGCGAACCGGTGAACATCAGGACCTGACGGTCGTCGAAGTCGAAGAACTCCTGGTCCGCGAAGAGACGCATGATGTTGCGGTGCGTGATCTTGCAGCCCTTGGGGTTGCCGGTGGAGCCCGACGTGTACATCAGGTACGCGGTGGCGCCGTTCAGGTCGCGCCGACCGGGAAACGGGGGCACCTCCCCGGCCGGCTCCTCGACGAGCAGCGCACGGGCCCCCGCCGGCACCCGGTCGGCGAACTCCGCCACCGTGCACAGGTCGCGTACGCCCGCGTCGGCGGCGACGTACTCGATCCTGGGCTTGGCGTCCTTGGTGTCGATCGGGACGTAGAAGTTCCCGTTCTTCAACAGGCCGAGGATCGCCACGATCAGTTCCGGACGGCGGTCCGCGAGCACGCCGACCCCCGCGCCCGGCGCCACACCACGGCTCCTCAGCTCCCAGGCCACGGCATCGGACCAGCGGTCCACCTCCGCGTAGCTGAGCTCCCTGCCCCGCCACACCAGCGCGGTCCTCCCGGCGTGGGTCGCGGCACGCTCGGCGAACACGTCCACCACCGACGAGTCCAACATGCGCGAACGAGGACTCCCCAGCGCCGGGGCATCCACCGCACCGCTCTCCCACAGGGCGATGTCCGCGACCCGCGCCCGCGGGTTGCGCACCGCCGCGGTGAAGACGTTCAGCAGACAGCGCTCCAGCGACCGGATCAACTCCGGCGCGTAGGCGTTCTCGTTGTAGACGAACGTGATCGCGAAGTCGGCGCCGGGATTGACCACGATGTGCAGGTCGTAGCTCGTCCGCTCGAAGACCTCCACCCCGTCGAACGCGAGCCCCTCGCCGCTGTCGCCGGCGAAGTCACGCAACTGCTCCGACAGCGGGTAGTTCTCGAAGGCCACGACGTGGTTGAGAAGCCGGTTCCGCAGCGGGGTGAGGCCCTGGATCTCGTGCAACGCGTAGTGCTCGAAGGCGCTCGCCCGCAGGTACGACTGCTGCACGTCCCGGCACAGGCCGGTGAAGTGCTGGTCCTGCGTGGTCGTCACCCGGACCGGCTGCGTGTTGCAGAACAACCCCACCGCGTCACCGACGCCGGCCATCTCGATGCCGCGCCCGGACACCACACTGCCGAAGACGACGTCGTCGGCGTAGGTGAACTTCTGCAGCACGACACCCCAGGCCGCCTGGAAGACGGCGCTCTGGGTCACCCCGGCCTTCTGTCCGAAGAGTTTCAGCTCGTCGTGCAGCTCGGCGGGGAGCGTGAACCGGTGGGTCACGCCACGGTAGCCGCCGGGACGGGGGCTCGCCGGCAGGACCGCCTCGTTCTCGTAGCCCTCCAGCGCCTCCGCCCAGTACCGTCGGGCGTCCTCGTCGTGCTGCCGCTCGTACCAGGCGACGTAGTCGCGGTACGGCATCGCCTCGAGCTGCGGCTGGTACGCGCCGGAGCGGGTCAGTTCCTCGTAGTAGCCCATCAGCGTCCCGAACAGCGGGCTGAGCGACCAGCCGTCCAGGATGATGTGGTGGAACGTGAACACGAGACGCCAGCGGCGGTCGCCCAGCCGGATCAGGGTCGCCCGCAGCAGGACGTCCGCGCTGAGGTCGAAACCCTTCGCGCGGTCGGCGACCTTGAACTCCTCGACGTCCCGGTCCTGGTCGCCCCGGTCCCGGTAGTCGAGGACGTCGAGCTGCGGCGCCCACTCCTTCAACACGATCTGGTACGGCTGGTCGGTGTTGCGGTACGAGAAGATCGTCCGCAGGACGCTGTAGGTGCGTGACACACCCGCCAGCGCCGTCCGCAGGTGCGCGACGTCGACCTCGCCTGAGATCACGAAGTCGAACTGCTCCACATAGGCGTCCGAGCCGGTGTCCACGGCGTGGCTGAAGAGCATGCCCTTCTGCATCGCGGCCAGGCCGGAGATGGACTCGATGTTGTCTTTGTCAACCATGAACCAGGCTCTCTACTTGACACTGACGCGGTGCTCAGGTCGTGGTGTCCGGCGGCCGGCGCCCGGACGCGCGATCGTCGTGGTGCCCACCGTCAGATCCCGCCCTCGACGTCCAGCAGGATGTCGGCGAGCACGTCCTGACGGATCGGCGAGGAGACCTGGAAGCCTCTCGGCTCACCGGACCTCAGGGCGTCCCGGACCTCGTGGAACGACTCGTCCAGGGCCGCGATGATCTGCTTGGCGACGCCGCTCGCCTCCCATGCGCGCGGGTACCGCACCTCGATCAGGAGTTCACCCCCGCTGCGGGAGGCGACGATGTCGAGGGCGTACGGCGAGCGGTGTTCCCCGTCGGTGGTGATGTCCAGCGGGAGGTGGGTGAAGGTGATGCCGTCGGCGCTGTCCTGACCGCCCAGGTAGTTGAAGCCGATCTGCGGCCGGACCGCGGTCAGCACGGCCCGTTCCGCGTCCAGGCCGGTGTCGAAGCGCAGCAGGGGGCCGAAGCCGGCACCCTTGTCCGGCAGTCGCTCGAACGACCGCCGCACCGTGTCCACGGTGTCCGCCACACTCTGCTCCACCTGCACCAGATGCGGGAAGGTGCTGGTGAACCAGCCCACCGTCCGGCTGAGTTCGTGGTCACCCGCGATGGGTTCGCGGCCGTGCCCTTCGAGGGTGAACAGCACCCGCTGCTCGCCGGTCACGGTGGCCAACGCCCGTGCCACCACGGTGAGGACGGTCTCCACCTGGCTCGCGCCGTGCGCCTTCCGTGCGGCGTCGAACAGGGCGAAGTCGTCGGTCTCGGTCAGGCGCACCACCGTCGAGGCGGTCTCGGACCGCTTCACGTCACGCTCGACGAACACCTCGCCCGCCGCACCAGCGCTGCGCGCCAGGTCGAGCCAGTAGGGCAACTGGGCACGGAGGCCGCCGTCCTCGGCGCGCTGCTTGACCTCGCTCGTCCACGCCGGGAACGGCATGGTCTTGGCGGGCAGCTCGGCGTCCGGGTCGGCGAGGCAGGTGGCCAGGTCTTCCAAGAGGACGCCCCACGACACCACGTCGACGGCCAGGTGGTGGATGGCGATGGCGAACTGCACGCCCCCCTCCCCCAGCCCGGCGGCAAGGCTGACGACCGGGCCACCGCGCACGTCGACCCGCGCCTGGACCGTCCGCAGGTAGTCCGCCAGGGCCTCGTCGGAGAGACCGGCCGGCGGCTGGTCACCGTGGACGAGCCCCAGGGCGTCGACGTCACGCAGGACCAGAGCACCCTGCTCGTCGACCTCGACGCGGAGCATGTCGTGCTGGCGCACGAGCCGCTGCACCGCGTGTACCAGCCGATCCAGCGACACCGGCTCGGCCGTCGTGACCAGCAGGCACTGGTTGAAGACCCGGTTGCGGGCCGCCGGGTCGTCGAGGAACGCCAGTTGGATCGCGCTCGCCGTGATCGGTCCCGAGAGAGGCTTCTGGTCGTACACCCGCACTCCGGTCCCGGCGCCGGCGGACTCGGACAGCTTCTCCTCCAGCGACCGGATGGTCGCGTTGCCGAGGAGGTCCGCCGCCCGGATCGTGATGTCCTGTTCGCGGAGCCGGGCCACGATCTGGATCGCCTTGATCGAGTCGCCGCCCAGCGCGAAGAAGTCGGCGTCGATGTCCTCCACCGGCACACCGAGCACGTGCTGCCACGCGTCGGCGACCACGCGCAGCGAGTCGGTCTCCGGTGCCACAGCCGTCGCCCCCGCCGTGAAGTCGGGCTTCGGCAGCGCCGCCACGTCGACCTTCCCGCTCGCGTTCAGCGGAACCGTGTCGGCCCTGACGATGAAGGACGGCACCATGTAGTCGGGCAGCCGTCGGGACAGGGCCGCCCGCAGCGCCGGCCCGTGGTCCTGGTCGTCCAGATACCCGACCCAGAGACACAGACTCCGGCTGCCCTCGGTGGTCTCGTACAGTCCCGCGTGCGCCCAGCGGACGAAGGGCTCGTTCAGGGCGACCTGGATGATCTCCGCCAGCTCGATGCGGTAGCCCCTGAGCTTGATCTGCTGGTCGAGGCGGCCGGTGTAGTAGAGCAGACCGTTGGTCTTGAAGGTGACGATGTCGCCGGTCCTGTAGAGCCGCTCCCCCGGTACCGCAGGCGAGTACACGAACCGCTGGGCCGTCATCTCGGGCTGGTTCAGGTAGCCGTCGGACAGGCCGGATCCACCGATGTAGAGCTCGCCGTTGACGCCGACCGGCACCGGCTCCAACCGCTCGTCGAGCACCCACAGCGAGGTGTCGTTGACGGCCGTACCGATCGGGAGGGCGTCGTCGGCGTCCCACACGTCGAGGCGGTGGATGGTCGCGAAGACCGTGGTCTCCGTCGGGCCGTAGGCGTGGCTGATCCGGCCGGGCCCGAGCAGCTCGAACGCCCGCCGGACATGCGCCGGTGAGGCGATCTCGCCGCCGAAGATCACCCTGCGGACGCCGCCGAGCGAGTCCGACGCGTGGTCGATCAGCGCGTTGAACATCGCCGTGGTGATGAAGAAGCTGGTGATCTTGTGCCGCTCGATCGCGGCACCGAGCCGGTCGAGGTCCAGCACGGACGCCTTGTCCAGCAACACCAGCGACGCGCCGTTGGTGAGCGCCCCGAACATGTCGTAGATGGAGCCGTCGAACGAGTAGTCCGAGATCATGAGGAAGACGTCACTCGGATCAGCGGCGTAGCAGACCGACTGGTGGACCACGCGCAGCACGCTCCGCTGCCGGATCACCGACCCCTTCGGCGCACCGCTGGTCCCGGAGGTGTACATGATGTAGGCCTCGTCCGCGCTGCTGCCCGGCAGCCCCGGGTTCCCGCGCTCGGCCGTCGACTCCGCGAGCTGGTGGACGCCGACGATCCGGAGCCGTTCGGAGACCAGCTCCGCCGCCTGCCCGCTGCGCGCGTCGGAGGTGAGCAGGAGACCGGCCCCCGCGTCCTCGACCATGACCCGCAGCCGCTCGGACGGGAAGTCGGTGTTCAGCGGAAGGTAGAAGCACCCCGCCTTGAGCACACCGAGGATGGCGGCGACCATGTCGATCGAACGGTCCAACAGCAGCGCCACCGGTGCGCCGGGGGCCACGCCCAGCCGGACCAGACCGTGCGCGATCCGGTTGGCCCTGGCGTTCAGCTCCCCGTACGTCAGGCTCCGGTCGTCCGCGATCAGCGCCGTGCGGCCGGGATCGGCGGCGACGTGCTCCTCGAACAGTCGCGCGATGCTGCGGGTGTCCGGCGTCGGCGCGGGCACCGTCGCGAACGTCCGGATCAGCTCGGCCTCCCGGACGGGGATCAGGTCGAGCGTGCCCACCGGCGTGCCGTCGGCGGCGGCGAGGAAGGACCGGAGCAGCGTCGCGTAGCGCTCCGAGTAGAGCGCCATGGTCTCCTCGCGGAACAGTGCGGTGGAGTACTCCCACTCCAGCAGCAGCGCGCCGTCGGCCTCCCGGGTGCTCAGGGTGATGTCGTACTTGGCGCTGCCGTCGTCGAACGGGAGGATCCGCTCGTCGTCGGGCTCCAGACCCATGTCGGTGTTCTGGTGCACGAAGCAGACGTCGAACAGCGGCCGGCGGCCCGGCACCCGTGGCGGGTTCAGCTCCTCAACCAGGGACTCCAGCGGGTACTCCTGGTGCGCGAACGCCTCCAGCAGGGTGGTCCGCAGGCCGGTGAGGAAGTCGCCGACGCCGGTCGTGGGCGCGGCGGTGACCCGGATGGGCAGCGTGGTGACGAACATGCCCACGAGATCCTGGTAGGCCAGGTCGGGCCGACCCATCACCGGCGCGCCGATCACGACGTCACCCTGTCCGCTCAGCCGGGACAACACCTGCTGGAACACGCCCAGCAGCACCATGTAGAGGGTGAGGTTGTGGTGGCGGGCGTACCGCTTGGCGGCCTCCAGCGTCTCGCCGTCCACGGACGCGAAGAGCGTCGCGCCCGCCGCCGTGGCGACCTCCGCCCGCTGCCAGTCCGTGGTGAGCTGAAGCGTCGGCGCGCCGTCGGCGAACCGGGCGACCCAGTAGTCGCGGTGCGCCGCCATGCCGGCGCTGTTCTGCCGCTCCAGCAGCCCACGGATCGCCGACCGGTAGCTCACCGGCAACGGCGGCAGCGCGGCCCGGTCCGCGACGGCGCCGAGGTCCCGGAACAGGATGCCCATCGACGTGCCGTCGGTGATGATGTGGTGGATGTCGATCGCCACGCACGACACGCCGTCGTCGAACTCGAAGTAGCCGAAGCGGAACAACGGGGCGCTGTCGAGTCGGAACGGACGCACGAACAGCCGCATCGCCCGGCGGGCCGCGCTCTCGTGGCTCTCACCTGGCGGGAGGGCACCGAGCCGGCGGTGTTCCACCGCGACCGGCACCTCCGCGTGCACCCGCTGGAACGGTTCCCCGTCCCGCAGATGGAACGTCGAGCGGAGGCTGTCGTGCCGTCGCACCAGGACGCGTAGCCACGCCTCCAGCTCGCCGATGTCGAGCGTGCCGGAGCGGATCGTCAGGCCGCTGACGTTGTACGTCACCGACTCCTCGTCGACCTGACTGGAGACGAACATGCTGCGCTGCGCGGCGGTCAGCGGCAGCTCGTAGGACTCCACCACGTGCTCCGCGTGCGCCGGGCGGCGGGCCGCCCCGCTCAGCCGCGACCGGACCAGGTGCTCGTCCACCCCGTGGACCCGGATCACCACGTCCGCGAACTCGTCGAACGTCGGCTTCGCCAGCAGGGTGGTCGGCGGGATCTCGACGTCGAGCACCGCGTTGAGCAACTGCGTGATCTTCACGGACGAGATCGAGTCGCCGCCGAGGGCGAAGAAGTCGTCCGCGCCACGGATCGTCGGGTAACCGAGGATGCCGGACCACACCCCGGCGATCACCGTGCGGGGCACCGCGTCCACGTCGGACTCCCGGAGCCCTTCGAGGTGCGGCGGCCGGGACAGGATGCCCCGGAGCCGGTCGACCGGGTCCGCCGGTGCCGACCTCTCCTCGCCGGGAGCCGGCTGCGCCCGGACCGTCTCGTCCCAGTGGCGTACGCGCTGGAACATCTGGGGTGGCATCGGCACCCGCCGCACGTCCGCGTCCCGGTGGAGGCCGGCGAACGGCCGCGCGCGACCCGCCAGGAAGGCGGCGACCGCGTCGCGGAGGTGACCGGGCGTGCCGCCGGACCGGGCCGGCGCGTCCTCGCGCAGCACGACGGCACCGTCCACCGGCGGCGAGTCGTCGACCTGTTCCGGGCGCAGCAGCCGCAGCAACCCGTCGCGCAGACCGGCCCGGCTCTCGCACAGGATGGCCGCCCGCACGGCCTGGTGCTCGCGGCCCACCTGCAGGGTGAAGCACACGTCGGCCAGGCGGAGTTCGGGATGACGGTCGAGGTGCTCCAGATGCCGCGCCGCGGTGCGCGCCAGCAGGTCCTCGGTACGCGCCGAGATCGGGAAGACCTGCGGCGGCGATGCCGGGGCGGGCACCGCCGCGCGGGCGGGCGCCTCCTCCAGCACGACGTGACAGTTCGTCCCGCTCAGGCTGAAGCTGCTCACGCCGGCCCGACGCGGGGTGTCGCCCTGCTCCCACCCGGTGAGCCGGTCGGCGACGTAGACCGGGGCGTTGGCCAGGTCGAGCAGCTCGTTCGGCACGTCGAAGTGGATCGACGGCGGAATGGTTTGACGGTCCAGGCACAACAGGGTCTTGATCAGCGACGCCAGTCCCGCGGCCCCGACGGTGTGGCCGATGTTGGTCTTCACCGAGCCGATCGCGCAGAACTGCCGGCGGCTGGTGAACTCGGCGAAGGCGCTGGTCAGACCCTTGACCTCGATCGGGTCACCCAGCGTGGTACCCGTGCCGTGGGCCTCGATGTAGGACACCGACTCCGGCGCGATCCCGGCCCGCTTCCACGCGCTGACCAGCAGGTTCTTCTGCGCCTGCGCGTTCGGGGCGGTGAGGCCGTTGCTGCGGCCGTCGTTGTTGACCGCGCTGCCGAGGAGCACGCCGTAGACGTGGTCGCCGTCGGCCAGCGCACGCGACAGCGGCTTGAGGTAGACCCCGGCCACGCCCTCGCTCCACACCGTGCCGTCGGCCGCCGCGTCGAACGCCCGCACCCGGTGGCCGGCCGACTCGGTCTCGTTGCCGAGGCTGGACGGCGACAGGAACAGGTTGACGGCGGCGACGAACGCGGTGTCGCAGTCGCCGTTGCGCAGGGCCTTGATCGCCGCGTCCACCGCGACCAGCCCGGACGAACATCCGGTGTCGACGACGGAGGCCGGTCCGCGAAAGTCGAGCAGGTACGACAGCCGGCTGGCCAGGATGCCCGACCACGAGCCGGTGATGGCCGCGAAGTCCAGCTCCGACAGGAACGGCAGGTAGGACGTGATCAGCCGGTGCGTGTGATCGTTGCCGACGAAGACGCCGGTCCTCGACCCGTACAACTCGCTCTTGGCGTACCCGGCGTCCTCCATCGTCTCCACCAGCACCTCCAGGAGGTTGCGGTGGTACGGGTCGAGCTGCGTCGCCACGTGCGGCGGGATGCCGAAGTACTCCGCGTCGAACAGGTCGATGCGGTCCAGGTAGCCGCCCCGGCGCACGGCCGAGGTGCCGCCCTCGACGCGGCGCAGGTCGTCCAGGCGCAGCGGCGGGAAGTCACCGATCGACTCCCGGCCCTCCACCAGGTTGCGCCAGAACTGCTCCTTGTCCGACGCGCCGGGAAAGCGGCAGGCCATACCGACGACGGCGACGCGGTCGTCGGCGTCCCGGCCCTCGTCTCCGATCGCCCGGATGAACTCCTTCGCCCGGTCGACGTCCAGCGCCTCCTGCTTGACCTGCATGAGCAGGTACCGCAGCAGGTCCTTCCTCAGCTCGGCGTTCGACGTCATCCCTGGTTCCTCCCCGCACCGCCGGTCTCGGCGGCGAACATGGTGGTGAGCTCCGCGTCGCCGATCTCTGCCAGGACGTCCTGCAGCGACTGGTCCATCTCTCCGAGGTGCGCCGCGCCCGGCGCGGCCGGACCGGACTCCGCCGCGACGCGTTCGTCGATGTAGCCGGCGAGGCTGACGACGCTCGCGTAGGAGTAGAGGTCGGCGATGTCGATCCGACCGGGATAGACGTCCTCGATCTTCTGCAACAGCTGCGCCGTCATCAGCGAGTTCCCGCCGAGGTCCTGGAAGCTCTCATGGGCGTCGACCTCCGTCATGCCGAGAACCGCGCCGTAGACCGCGCCGATCCTCATCTGGGTCTGGTTCGGGTCGGACAGGCCGACGACACGGACCTCGGCCGTCCCGCCGTCGGCGGACGACCCGCCCGTGCCCGCCCGCGCGACGGCGGCGGCGACGTCCTCGTCGAGCAGGAAGGGCATCTCGTCCAGTTGTTCGCGTAGCGCCCCGAGGTCGAACCGGGTGGGGACGACGCCGTCGGCCGGGGCGCGCAGGAAGTGGCCGAGCCAGGCCAGGCCGTCCTTCACGGTGAGGGCGCGGAACGGCGAGTCGCCGTCACCGATCCCGTACCGCACGGCCATGCCGACCTCGGACCACGTCGGCCAGTTGATCGACAGCGCGCGCACGCCCTCGGCGCGCGCCCGCACGGCCAGGGAGTCCATGAACGCGTTGGCGCTGCAGTAGTCACCCTGCCCCTGCCCGCCGACGATCGCGGTGATGGACGAGAAGAACACCAGGAACGCGCCGGGGTGATCCTTCGCCAACTCCGTCAGGGCGAGACTGCCGTCGACCTTGGACGCCAGTACGGCGTCGAAGGCCGGACGGGGCTTGGTGGCCAGGAACCCGTCACCCGCCACGCCCGCGGCGTGGACGATGCCGCCGAGGGTGATCGACTCCTCCCGCAGGCGCGCGGCCAGCGCGCGCACCTCGGCCTCCCGCGACACGTCGCACAGGGCGTACTCGGCGCCGACGATCTTCTCGACACGCCGCGCGGTCTCCTCGGCCAGGGGCCTGCGACCCAGCAGGATGACCCGCTCGGCGCCCTCGCGGACCATCTCCTCGGCGACGCTCAGGCCGAGGCCACCCGCACCGCCGGTGACCACGAACGTCCCACCCCGGTACGGCGACTCGCCCGCCTCGTCTGGCGCCTCGGCGTACCGCAGGCGCCGCAGGTGGGTCTGCGTACCGCGCACCGCCCGCAGCACGCCGCCCGCGCCGCCCAACGACTCCCGGACGAGGAGGTCCAGGTCCACGTCCGCCCCCGCGTCCAGCACGTCCACCAGCAGGTGCCGGTGCTCCTGCCCGACCACCTGGGCGAGCGCCTCGGTGGCGGCGGAGTACGGATCGGTGACACCGTCCCCGGATCCGACCTGCCAGGCGTGCCGACCGAGGACCTTCAGACCACGGGCGAGTTTGACCCGGTGCGCCACGAAGGCGCGGTACAGCTCGAACAGCGCGTCCACACCGGTTGCCCGCCGCTGCGTGTGGGTGAGCGCCGCCTCGTCGGTGTGCTCGGGCGCGGTGAAGTCGGTGGCGAACAGGACGCCGTCGACCCCCTCCTGCCGCAGCCGTTCGGCCAGCGGCCCCGCGCCGTCCTCGTGCAGGGCGAACACGTGGCGACCCTGGTCGGTCCGCTCGCCGACGTAACACGGGACGACCCGGTGTCCCTGCGCCTCGACCGCGGCGACCAGCCGCCGGCCGGCCGGGTTGTCCAGCACCACCGGCGCCCACACCTCGCCGCCGGCCGCGTCGGCCGGTACCCGTGGCACCGACAGCCACTCGACCTGTAGGAAGCGGCGCGGTCCCGCCAGGCTGAACCGCCGCCAGTCGACCTTCTTCACCGTGTAGTCCGTGATGCGCGCGAACACCTCACCGTCGACGTCGACGAGATCCACGTCGTAGGTGATGGTCTCGCCCTCGTCGCTGTCGTCGCGGACGGTACGGATCAGCGAGTAGAACGTCTCCGGCATCGGCCGGCGCAGCACGAAGCTCTTGTACATGTACGGCAGGAACGTCTCGCCACTGTTCTGCGAGATGAGGTTCACCGCGTTGTCGAGCTTGGCCGGGTGCAGCCCGAACGTCTCGCTCGGCACGCCCTGCGGTAGGCGCAGCAGGGTCAACGCACCGGCTTCGTGTCGCCACACCGCCCGCACGTTGTCCCAGCGCGCACCGAACTGGAACACACCCGTGTCGGGCTCGGTGGGGTACGGGTCGGTCACCTCGATCGCGGCGGCCTGCTGGGCCTCGATGTCGACCGACGCCAACGGGTCGGCGTCACCCAGCGGGCTGATCCGACCCTCGACGTGAGTGACCCACTCGCCCTCCTGCGCACTGGCCACCTGGAAGGAGTAACCCCGCTCCAGCCGGTCCAGCCGGGTACGCACGGTCGCCTCCTCCCCCTCCTCGACGGCGAGGGGGACGAGGAAGAACACGTTCTCGAACCGCATGCTGCCGGTGTTCTCCACCGCGGCCAGCGCGGCCCGCGCCATCTCCAGGTACGTCGTTCCCGGCACCACGGGCCGGTGCTCGATGCGGTGGTCGGAGAGCACCCAGTGCCGGTCGACGGACAGCCGGTTCTCGAACACGACCGTGCTGTCCGAGCGGCTGATCTCCGTGCCCAGCAGGGAGTTGGTCTCGCCTGCGCCGAAGCTCCGCACGCTCGTGCGCATGGGCTTGGCCCAGTGACGGATCCTCTCGAACGGGTAGGTGGGCAGGGGCACCCGCTGACGCGGCTCGTCGGCGTAGAACTCGGCGAACTCGACTCGGGCGCCACGGACGTACGCGTCGGCCAACGCGGTGAGGGCGGCGGCGTCACCCCGCGAGCGGTACTCGGCGAGTGTGGCGTTGGCCGAGTCGGAGAGTCGCTTGCCGGTCTGGGCGGTGATGTCGCCGGGACGCAGATCGCCTCTCTTGTCGCTGACCACGGCGTGCACGCCGTGGTGGATGCCCTGCTGCGCGTCGGTGCCGGGGCCGTGCCGCCGGAGCCGGTCGACCGACTCGGCCAACTGCGCCTTCGTCGCCGCGATGATCATCACGCGGTGTTCGTGGTGGCCTCGACCGACGTTGGACGTGTAGCAGATGTCGGCGAGCGACCAGGGGCTGTCCGCGAGCACGGCCGCGTACCCGTCGAGGAGTGCGGTCAGGCCCGCCTCGGTCTTGGCGCTGACCGTGAGGCAGTAACGCTCCCGCGACTGCGGCGCGGCGCGGTAGCGGGGCGCCTCCTCCAGCACCATGTGGCAGTTCGTGCGGATGAAGCCGAACGAGCTGATCCCGGCCCGACGGGGTTCGCCGTCGGTGTCCCAGGGCATGAGCCGGTCGTTGACGTACAGCGGGCTGTCGGTGAAGTCGATGTAGGGGTTGGGCACGTCGAAGTTCGACGAGGGCGCCAACAGGCCGGATTCGAGCGACTTGACGACCTTCGCCAGCGAGGCCGACCCGGAGGCGGCCACCATGTGGCCCATCGTGGTCTTCAGGGATCCGATGCCGCAGAACTGCTTGCGGTCGGTGTGCCGGCGGAACGCGTTGGTCAGCCCCTTGACCTCGATCGGGTCACCGAGGACGGTCCCGGTGCCGTGGGCCTCCACGTACGTGATCGTCTCCGCCGGCACGTTCGCCTTGGCCCATGCGTCGAGGATGACCCGCTCCTGCATCAGCGCGTTGGGCGCGGTGATGCTGTTCGACGTGCCGTCGTTGTTGACGGCGGATGCCTTGATGACGGCGCGCACGTGGTCGCGGTCGGCCAGCGCCTTCTTCAGCGGCTTGAGGAGCACGATGCCGGCACCTTCGCCCCACAGCGTGCCGTTCGCGCGGGCGTCGAAGGTGCGCACGCTGTCGTCGCCGGAGACGACGTTGTCCATCGTCGCGCCGGACAGGAAACTGGTCTTCGGCTCGCCGCCGGAGGACAGGTTGATGCCGCCGGCCAGGGCCATGTCGCACTCGCCGAGCAGCAGCGACTGGATGGCCTGGTGGACGCTGACGCTGCCGGCGGAGCACGCGGTGTCGGTCATGATGCAGGGGCCCTTGAGGTCCAGCAGGTAGGAGATGCGGCTGGCGACCATCCCCTCCCACGAGCCGGAGAGTTGCATCGGGTGCCGCTCGGAGAACATCCGGTAGTAGGAGTAGTTCGACTGGTCGCGGCCGAGGAACACCCCGGTCCTCGACCCGATCGCGCTCTCGCCGCCGTAGCCGGCGTTCTCCAGCGCCTCGTACGCCACCTCGAGCGCGATGCGCTGGTTCGGGTCCATGTAGTCCGCTTCGAGCGGGGGGATGCCGAAGAACCGCGAGTCGAAGTGGTCGATCCGGTCCAGGTAACCGCTCACCGAGTAGAGCCGGTCGAGGTCTGCCTCGTCGACCGGCCGACCCAGCATGACCTCCGCGTAGTACGGGTTGCGGAGGATGTCGTACATGTCCTCCTTGCGGGACTGCGGATAGTCCCGGATGCAGTCCCGGCTCACCTTGAGGAAGTCCCAGAACTGGTCGACGTTCGTGGCCTCGGCGAAGCGACCGGCCAGTCCGATGACCGCGATGTCCTCGTGCAGGTTCGCCTCGGACAGTTCGCGCAGCAGCCGCTTGGTGCGCTCCCGGTCGATCTGCTTGTTGACGAATTGCTCGAGGATGAAATCCTTCACGCTGCTCATCTGGTGTCCGTTCCCTCGAGAAGGCCCCGCCTGCCGTCGACCGTGATCGCGCCCTGTTCCAGCAGGTCCAGCAGTTTGTCGATGTCGCCCTCGTCCGCCTCGGCGGCCGGTGGCGGCCCTTCGGCGGCCGGCTCGTCCGGGTGCAGCCTGGCCTTCAGGCAGGCCACCTGAGCGGCGACGGTGGTGTGGCGGAAGAGGTCCGTGATGTCCATCAGACCGGGGTACCGCTCGTCGTAGAGCTTCAACATCTGCGCCGTCAGCAGCGAGTTGCCGCCGAGGTCACCGAAGTCCTCGTACGCGTCGAGCACGTCGAGGTCGAGCGCTTCCGCCCAGATCTGCGCGACACCCCGTTCGAGGTCGCCGAACTCGGCGAGCCCGTGCAACTCGACGGCACGCCCGACCGCGCTCCGCCCGGCGTCCGGGGACGCCTGCCGGGTCGTCCTCCTCATCCGGCCGGGCATGAGCGCCGCCGGGTGCCCACCGGCGCTCATCAGGGCGTCGAGCAGCTCCACCGCCTCGGCGGTGTCCAGCGGCGGGAACAACTCGTCCTCGTCGGCCGCGTCCATCCGCCGGGCGATGCCGATCTCGCGCCACGCCGGCCACTGGACACTCAGGCCGGGCAGCCGCTCGCGGTCGCGGTACTGCGCCAGGCTGTCCAACACCAGGTTCGCCGCCGTGTAGTCGGACTGGCCCGGGTTGAGCAGGAGCCCGGCGATGCTGGAGAACGCGACGAAGTAGTCGGGCCGATCGGCCAGGGTCGCCTCGTGCAGGTGCACCCCGCCCAGCGCCTTGGGCCGGTAGACCTCCATGAACTCGTCGAGGTTCTTCGTGTACAGGAAGCCGACACCGGGCCGCCCGGCGAGGTGCAGCACCCCGGAGATCCGGCCGTGCCGCGCGCGGAGGTCCCGCACCATCGCCTCGACCGCCTGCCGGTCACCCAGGTCGAGCCGGACCACCTCGAACACGTCCAGGTCGCGCGCGAACTCCGACCACTCCGGCCGGGTGCCGGCCGCGCGGTCGGACCCCAGCAGGACGAGTCGACGCACGCCCCGCCGGATCAGGTTCCGCGCCACGGCGGTGCCGAGGTCACCGGTGCCGCCCGACATGACCGTCACCCCGTCACCGCCGGGCAGCGGCGTCCGCTCGTCACCGGGCAGCGCCCGTTCACCGGCGGACAACGGGATCGGGTGCCGCTTCACCTGTGGTTCGTACGGACGCCCGTCGCGGTAGAGCAGGAACGGCGGCCGATCGGCACTGGTGGCCTCACCCACCAGCAGCACCGGCCCGGTGTCCTCGTCGCTGTCGACACACCGGATCCCGAGCGCCTTGTACTCCAGGGCCGCGACACGCATCATGCCGAGCAGGCCGGCCTGCCCGGGGTGCAGCGCGGACTCGTCACCGGTGACCGCCAGCGCGTTGTGCGTCAGGACCAGCAGGCCGTCGGCGAACGTGACCTGCCGCTCCGAGATGAGCCTGAGCAGGCCCAGTGCCCGTTCGACCGGCTCGCCGGTGGCATCGGCCAGCGAGTCGCCCTCGGCCGGGAGGCAGGCCAGCACGCCGAAGGCGAACTCGCGGCGCTCCCCCAGCCGCTCGTCGCCGACCGCGTCGGCCACACCGGACACGTGGACGCAGTCGTAACCGGACGCTGCGAGGTGATCCCGGACGCCGGTGAACGTGGTGCCGAAGTCTCCGCAGAGCAGCACGGTCCCGGTGCCCTGCGGTGGCGACGCGGGCAAAGCGACCCGGCGGTAGGTCTGGACGTACCCGTACTCGCCGGACCCCGTCACATCGAGGTCGACCGCCGACTTGATGCAGTAGTTGTCGACCGTCAGCAGCACCCGGCCGGCCGGGTCGACCACGGTCACGTCGAACGCGTACAACGCACCGGCCACGGACTCGGGCCGCCGACGGAAGTACGCGAGCACCCGGGCCGGCAGCGAGTCGCGGACGGTCAGCACCCCGTAGGAGAACGGCAGATACAGCCGTTCCTGGTCGTAGACGTTGCTCGGCGCGTTGATGACGGTGTCGAACAGCGAGGGGTGCAGGACGTAGTCCGACAGCTCGGACCGGTACCGCGACGGCAGCGCGAACTCGTACAACAGCTCGGTCGACTCCGCGTCGGCGTGCCCGGCGCCCAGCGTCGCGGTCCACCGCTCGCTGACGTCCAGCCCCTTCGCGTGATCGGAACCCTCCGGCTCCCGCAGCGGCCGGTCCAACCGCCGCCGCAGGCCCTCCACGTCCAGCGTCGCGACCGGCTCGACGACGGCGTCGCGGACCAGGTCGGCGCGGGCGTTCTCCACCCACTCACCGTCGACGCCCCGACTGGCGATGGTGACGGCGGTGAGGTCGCCCGCGCTCTCGAAGATGACGTGCACCTCCTTCTCCTCGCCGTCGGCCACCGCCAGCGGCGTGGCGAAGAGGACGTTGCGCAGCGTCACCGCCGATTCGGCCAGGCCGAGCCGCCGCGCCGACGTCACGACCATCTCGACCAGCCCGGTTCCGGGCAGCACGCTGACCCCGTGGATGCGGTGTTCGGCCAGTTCCCAGAAGCGTTCGGGGGTCAGCCGGCACACCACGATGTCGCGGTGCAGCGAGCGCACCACGTCCGCGCCGTCGACCAGACCCCGCCGTGCCTGGTCGACGGCGTCGATCCAGCACGAGGTCCGCGCGAACGGGTACGTCGGCAGCGACGTCCGGCGCGCGCCCGCCGGGGCGGCCCGCTGCCAGTCGACCTCCGCGCCACGGGCGTAGAGGGACGCCAACCGGCGCAGCGCGGCGCGGTCGGTCGCCCCGACGGTCGCCGCCGCCTCCCGGTTCAGCTCGTCGTGTTCGGAGTGCAGCAGGTCGTGCGGCTCGCGCTTGTCGCCACGCTCCAGCACCAGGCGGAACGCGCCCCGGCTCAGGTCCGGACCTGCGGCACCGACGTCGCCGTCCTGGAGGAACCGGGCCAGCAACGCGTCGAGTTCCGCCCGGTTCTCGAAGACGAACGCGGCGCGTACGCCATGGTGCAACCGGCCGACCGACGCGGTGAAGGCGAGGTCGGCGAGGTCCGTCTCGGGCCGGGCCAGGACCTCGCGGTAACGCTCGGCGAGCCTGGTCAGGCCCGGGGCGTCGGGAGCGCTCAGCGGCAGCAGGAAGCAGGACGGCGAGCCCCCGCCGGGCCGTGCGCCGACCGGGTCCGCGCTGCGCAGCACGAGGTGGCAGTTCGTCCCGCTCAGCCCGAAGCTGTTGATGCCGGCGAACAACGTCTCCTGGTCGTCGTCGGCCCAGGCCACCGTCCGGTCGTTGACGAACACGGGCGTCTGCGCGAACGCGATGTTCGGGTTCGGCTCCTCGAAGTGCAGGCTCGCCGGCAGGACCCGGTGCTTGAGCGACAGGACGAGTTTGGCCAGCCCCGCAAGGCCGGAGGCGTTGTCCATGTGGCCGATGTACGTCTTGACCGTGCCGATGCCGCAGAACTGCTTGCGGTCGGTCTGCCGGGAGAACGCCCGCTGGATGCCGCTGACCTCGACGGGGTCACCGAGCCTGGTGGCGGTGCCGTGCGCCTCGATGAAGCTGATCTGCTCGGCCCGGACCCCGGAGTCGGCGAGTGCCTCGGTGATGAGGTCGGCCTGCGCGTCGGCGTTGGGCGCGGTGATGCCGTTGGAGGCCCCGTCCTGGTTCACCGCGCCGCCCATGATGACGGCGTGGATGTTGTCGCCGTCGCGCCGCGCCCGGTCCAGCGACTTGAGCACGAAGACGACGCAGCCCTCGGCGGCGCTGGTGCCGTCGCTCCTGCGGTCGAAGGTCCGGGTACGCCGGTCCTCGGAGAGCGTGTCCTGGATGTCCTTGATGCCGATGCCGGACTCATCGTCGGCGTCGACCGGGAGCAGGTCGGTCTTGACCGCGCCGACGATCGCCATCGAGCACTCGCCGCTCTGGATCGCGCGGTACGCCGTGTACACGGCCACCAATCCCGACGAGCAGGCCGTGTCGACCAGCAGCGACGGTCCCCGCAGGTCCAGCAGGTAGGCGATCCGGCTGGCGATCATCGACCTGATGTTGCCGGCGACCGCGATCTCGGGCGCCCCCGGGCTGACCGCCTGGATCATCGCCCGGTAGTCCTCGCCGAAGTCGGCCGACATGCCCGCGTAGACGCCGACCTTCCGGCCGCCGATGTCCTTGTTCAGGTAACCGGCGTCCTCCAGCGCGGCCCAGGCGGTCTCCAGGAAGATCCGCTGGTTCGGGTCGATCGACTTGGCCTCCTGCCGGGACAGCGAGAAGAACCGGTAGTCGAACTCGGACACGCTGGGCAGCCGGGTGCCGCCGGAGTAGCGCTCGGCCGCGATCGGCAGCCGGACGCCCCGCGCGGCGAGGTAGGCGTCGACGTCGGCCCGTCGGGCTTCCGGCAGGTCCCGGTACCCTTCCTCGCCGCGCAGCAGCGTCGACCAGAACGCGTCGAGGTTCTCCGCCTCGCCGACCCGGCCGCTCATCCCGATGATGGCGACTGGCTCGGCCTTCCGCCGTGGACTGGAGCGCGTGACGGGGACGTCGGCGTCGTCCGGGGGTCCCGTCAGGTCCAGGTCGTCAAGATCGAGCAGGGAACTCATGTGGCGAGCGCCCCCGCGTTCGTCCGGAGGCCGACCTCACGGGTCCGGGACACGATCGACTCGACCCGGTCCCGCTGCTCGGCCTCGGGGACCCGCTTCGTTCCCATGATGGTGAGCAGCAGGTCCAACGCGGTCTGCTTCTGCCGGTCGGAGAGCGACTCCTGGTCGAGCTTGCTGAGCTCCTGGAGCTTGCGGTACGACACGACGACGCCGTTGTGGTACTCGTCGGCGTCGAAGTTCCGGTTGCGGGTGGCCGCCGCAGCTCCCAGGCAGAGCCCGACCAGCCCCGGCTCGCGCTTCTTCAGCTCGACGAGCTGGTCGAGCACCGCGCCGACCCGCTCGGGCTCCTCGTCCAGGTTGTACACCTCGCCCGAGCCGACGGCACCGGTGAGCATCTTCTTCAGCACCTGCTTCGGCCCGACCTCGATCCAGACCGCCGCCTTGCGCTCCACCAGGGACGCCATGATGTCGCTCCACCGCACCGGGCTGGTCAGCTGGACGGCCAGCGCCTCCCGGATGGCCCCGGCGCTCTCGTACACCTCGCCGGTCACGTTGCTGTAGACCGGGACGGCGGGTTCCGCGAACGTGATCTCGTCCAGCGCCCTGGTGTACTCGGGCAGCGCGGCGGCCATGTACGTGCTGTGGAACGCGCCGGCGACGTTGAGTTTGATCACCCGCGCCCCACGGTCCTCCAGGTGGACGGTCACGCCCAACAGGTCGTCCAGGCTGCCCGACAGCACGGTCTGGGTCTCGCCGTTGTAGTTGGCGACCTGCACGTCGTGACCCGCCGCGTTGAAGTCCCCGACGCACTTCTCCACGTCGGCGGCCGGCATCCGCACCACGGCGATCATCCCGGTGCCGCTGCCCGCAGCACAGCTCTCCATCGCCTCACCGCGCGCCTTGACCAGGCGTACCGCGTCCTCGAACGTCAGCGCGCCCGCCGCGAGCAACGCGGTGATCTCCCCCAGGCTGTGGCCGGTCAGGTACGAGACCGGCACCCTGCGCCCGGCGGCCATCACCTCGTACATCGAGTAGCTGAGCACCAGCAACGCGACCTGCGCGTGCCGGGTCCTGGTCACCTCGGCGGGCGGTGCGGTGAAGCACAGGTCGGCCAGCGAGTACCCGACGATGTCGGACGCCTGCCCGAAGCGGTCCCGCACGCTCTCGTGCTCGTCGAACCACTTCCTGCCCATGCCCGCGAACTGGGAGCCCTGCCCCGGAAACACGATCACGAGATCCTTCATGACTGCACCTTCTCCTTCGAGGCGGGCCGGCCCAGGACTGCGAGGACTTTCAGGTGGCCGCCCATCACCTGCTCGACCCGCGTGGAGTCCACCTCGCGGGCGTGGTCGATCTGGACCGCGACGGGGTCGGCCAGGACGTCGATCGCGTACCCGATGTCGAAGTGGCGGAGGACGTCCACCTCCTCCCACTGCCGGGCGCTGCCGCACGCCACGGAGACGGTGCGGTCGACACCCCGGCAGGCGACGAAGCGGTGCAGGTCGAGCCGGTCGTTGTGGTCGCGCTGCCGCCGGTAGTCGTCCAGCACGTCGGCCAGATCGGTCTTGCCGGCGAAGTCGAACCGCACCACGGTCACCCGGGCGTCGTCGTCAAGGACGCACAGCGAGATGTCATCCGTGCCGACGAGCTTGTGCAGGGCGACGGCGAACGCGACGTGGGCCAGATCCTCCGGCTCCCGCGCTCCGCTGCGCCGCAGCCGCCGCAACGTCGCCCTGGTCCGCGCGGGCAGCACGGCCTCGACCCGGCCGTCGGCGGTGGCGTCGTGCGTGAACCACGACTCGGGCAGGCGTACCCCGAAACCGGTCAGCAGCGCGTCGGAGTCCTGCCCGGCGAGCCGGGACTCCAGGAGCTTGCGGAGCTTGCCGATCGTCGGGTTCGCGAACAGGTCGCTCACGTCGAGCATGCCCGGGAACTGCCGGTGCAGTTCCTCCAGCAGCAGGACCAGACTGAACGAGTTGCCGCCGAGGTCGAAGAAGCTCTCGTCGGCGCCGATCGGAATGTCACCGAGGACCGTGCGCCAGGCCGTGACCAACTCCTGGGCGACGCCGACACCGCGCTCCTCGGAACGCCCCGGCTCCACCGGCGGGCCGGCGTCGGCCTGCGCCGCCAACGCCGTGCGGTCGACCTTGCCGCTCGTGGTCATGGGGATGTCCGACACCACGGCCAGGGTCGCCGGGACCATGTAGTCGGTCAGCCGCTCGGTCAGCCAGTTCCGCAGCGCCTCCGGTGCCAGGTAGCCGCCCTCGCGTACCTGGTAGAACGCGCGGATGACCTGGCTGCCGCTCGGCAACTCCTGGACGATCACCGCCGCGCCGGTCACCAGCTCGTGCCCGGTGATGGCCAACTCGATCTCACCCAACTCGACCCGGTAGCCCCGGATCTTGACCTGGTCGTCCACCCGACCCAGGCAGTGGAGCTCGCCGTCCTGCCACCGCGCGCGGTCGCCGCTGAGATAGATCCTGCCGTCCCCGAACGGGTTCGCAAGGAACCGCTCGCGGGTCAACTCGGGCCGGTGCAGATACCCGGGCGACACACCGAGCCCGCCGATCCACAGGTTCCCGGTCACTCCCTCCGGCACCAGCCGGAGGTTGTCGTCCAGCACGTACATCGTGGTGTTGGCGATCGGGACGCCGATGGTGACCGTGGCGTCGTCCCCGGTGAGGTCCTTGACGCTGGACCAGATACAGGTCTCGGTCGGGCCGTAGACGTTGTGAACACCCAGCGACCGGTGCTCCCGCAACCGGGGCAGCAGGTCCTCCGGGAACGCCTCACCGCCGACGACGAGCTTGTCCAGCCGCGCCAGCGTGGCGCGGGCCGCCTCGGGGTCGGCGCAGAGCAGACGCAACCGGGTCGGCGTCATCTGGAGGTGCTCGACACCGTTGGCCGCGACGAACTCGGCGATGTCCGCCGGCGTACGGACCTCCGACTCACCGGCCACCACCACCGTGCCGCCGCTGGTGAGGGTCAACAGCGTCTCCAGCAGGTGGATGTCGAACGACGGGGTGGTGAGGCAGCCCACCACCTTCCGATCCGCCCATCCGAGCGCCTCGGGCATCCCGACGAGGAAGTTCGCCAACGACCCGTTCGTGACCGTGACGCCCTTGGGCGTTCCGGTCGACCCGGACGTGAAGATCACGTACGCGAGGTCGTCCGGCCCGCCCGGCGACCCGACCGGCGGCGTCGGACCGGCCGGGATGTCCGCCGGCAGGTGCAGCGCACGGTCACCGAGTCCCACCGCGACGGCCAGTTCCTCGGCGCAGACGACCCTCGTGGGCTCGGCCGTGTCGATCACCAGCCGGAGCCGCTTCGCCGGGTCCTTGACGTCCATCGGAAGCCACGCGGCACCGATGCGGTTGACCGCGAGCATCAGCGTGACCAGTTCGGGCGTCGGCGGCAGCAGCAGCCCGACCAGATCGCCCTGACCGAGGCCGTGCTCGCGCAGCAGACCGGCGTACCGGTTCACCCGCTCGGCGAGCTCGGCGTAGCTGACCTCCGCGCCACGGAACCGGAGCGCGGCCCGCTCCGCGTGCTCGCGTACCGCCGTGTCGAACGCCTCGGCAAGGGTCGGCAGGTCCACCACGACCGGTCCGGTGCCCATGGTCAACAGCCGGTCCCGCGTCTCGTCGTCCAACCGGGACAGTTCCCCGAGCGTCTGGTCCGGCTCCCGGACGACCTGGGCGATCAGGTGCACGAACTGCTCGGCCAGCTCGGTCATCCGCCGCTCGCCGTACACGCTGGAGAAGTTCAGGTCGCCGAAGAGGCCACCGTCGCGTTCGGTGAGCTCCAGGGCGAGCGCGAACATCGAGCGGGGCACCCCGAAGTCCTCCGACGTGGCGCTCACGTCACCGAACCGCCGCACGCGCTCGCGGGCGTTGGTGAAGGTGAACATCACGTCGAACAGGGCGTTGCGTCCGAAGTCCCGGTCGAGGTCCAACTCCTGGACCAGCACGTCGTAGGAGTAGGGCGAATGCTCGACGGCGGCGAGGCTGGTGTCGCGCACCGCGTGGAGCAGGTCCGGCAGACGGGCGTCCGAGGCGGTACGGACACGCAGCGGAAGCGACTGGGCGAACATGCCGACGGTGTCGTCGTACGCGCCGATGATCCGCTGGTCCAGGGGGACGCCCACGCACAGGTCCTCGGTGTCGGCGGCGTTGGCCAGCAGCACCGACCACAGCGACAGATAGAAGATGAACGGGGTGGTGCGGTGCCGCTCGATGACCGCCTTCGCCGCCTGGTGCAGCGCGTCGTCGACGCGGAAGTAGTGGTGCGTCCCGTGGAAGTCGTTGACCAGCGGGTACGGGGAGTCGGTCGGCAGGCTCAGCGGCGGCGGGACGGTCTCGAACTCGCGCAGCCACCATCGCCGGTGTTCCTGGTAGGAGGCCAGGCCGACGGAGCGGGCCTGCTGCCGCACGAACGCCGGGTAGCCGTCGGACCGCACCGGGCTCAGCTCGCCGCGCCCGAGGTGCTCGGCGAGGTCGTTGAGGAGGATGTCGATCGACCCGCCGTCGGCGATGATGTGGTGCAGCGAGAGCAGCAGGTGGTGGACGCCGTCCTCGTCGACGACGATCCCGTAACGCCACAGCGGCGGCGTCGCCAGGTCGAACGGCCGGTTCATCACCGCGACGACGTCCTCGGCGCGCAGTCCGGGCTCGCGCGTGTGGTCGAAGAGGTGGAACTCCGGGGTGACCTCCGCCGCGACGCGGGCCTTGATGTCGGTCGCGTCGATCTCGTAGTAGCCGCGCAGCTTCTCGTGCTTGTCGGCGATCGCCCGGAACGCCTCGGCGAGCCGCTCCCGGTCGGGGGCGCCGTCGAAACGCAGGCCGGCCAGGATCTGGTACGCCTCGTTACCGCCGCGCATCCGCGACAGCACGTAGACCCGCTTCTCCTGCTCGGACACCGCCGTGGGGTCGAGCGGCGTGAGATCGGTGCCCCGGGGCGCGCCGACGGGCAGGCCACGCGGCGCGGTCGACGTCGACCGCCGGAAGTCGAACCCCCCACCGCGCAGCGCCTCGACGCTGGCGCGGATGGCCTCGAAGATGCGGTCCTGATGCTCGCGGGTGTGCGCCAGCGAGAAGTAGGCGGTTCTGCGTTCCCACACGTAGACGCCGTGGAACACCAGGAGCTTGAAGAACAGGTTCAGCGTCAACGACATGTGCCCCATGTCGCGCGGCACGACCGTCTCGTACTTGTACAGTGACGCGAAGTGCGTCACCTTCAGGGGCACCTCCTCCGCGTCGAAGTAGTCGTTCACACGACGGGCGAAGTCGGCGGTGAGCCGGTTGACGGCGGGGAGTGCGGTGGCGCCGTGCTCGCGCAGATAGGACAGCACGGCCCGGCACGCGGCCATCGTCAACGGGTGCTTGCAGAAGGTCCCGGCGAAGAACGTCGTGGGGACCGCCGGCTTGGAGTCGTCCACGTCCGACCACGCGCCGCCGTCGACGGCGTCGAGGTACCTGCTGCGGCCCGCGATGATGCCGATCGGCATACCGCCTCCGACGAGCTTGCCGTAGAGCGACATGTCCGACTCGACGCCGAAGTGCTCCTGCGCGCCGCCCAGCGCGATCCGGAAGCCCACGATCATCTCGTCGAAGATCAGCGCGATGCCGTACTCGGTGCAGATCTCGCGCAGCTCCCGCAGGAACTCGGTGGGCTGCAACGTCGGGTTGCGCGACTGGACCGGCTCGACCAGCACGGCGGCCAGCTCGGAGCCGTGCCGCCGGATACGGTCCAGCGATTCGGCGCTGCCATAGGTGAGCACGATCGTGTCGTCGACCGCCGACTGCGGAATACCGATCGAGGTGGGAATGCTCTCCTCGCCGTCGGCCTCGGCCAGCACCGCGTCGTAGCTGCCGTGGAACGAGGTGAGGAACCTGACCACCTTGTCCCGGCCGCTGACGGCCCGGGCCAGGCGCACCGACACCATCACGGCCTCGGTACCGGTGTTGCAGAACGCGACCCGCTCCGCGCCGGTCATCTCGTGGACCAGTGCCGCGACCTCACCCGCCACCATGTTCTGCGGGCCGAGCTCGTAGCCCCGGTCGAGCTGGTCCCGCATCGCGTCGAGGATGAAGTCGGGCTGGTGGCCGAAGAAGTGCACGCCGTAACCCATCGCGGTGTCGACGTACTCGTTGCCGTCCACGTCCCAGAACGTCGCCCCGCGCGACCGGGCCGACACGACCGGATAGACCGTCTCCTTGATACTCGGGTTGAAGTTCAGCGAGGCGATCCAGTCCGCCAACACCTCGCGGTGCTGCCCGGCATACACCTTGGAGGTGGGTGTCCTCGCGGTGTACCGCGCCACGAAGTCGCGGATGAACGCGCTCTGCTCGTCGGTGAGCCGGTCCTGACTGAGCTCGATGTTGTTGCTGTACGAGCCGACCTTGCGGGAGACGGGCGTCGCGCGGCGTGCCGTCGTCTCCGGGACGACCGGCGTCGGCGTCGGCGTGCCGGAGGGCACCCCCGACAGCACGGCCAGCTGCTGCTGCATGATCTCCAGCTGCTGCCGGATGAGGTCCTCGACTCCGCGCGCCGGTGTGCCGGCCGGGTCGAGTCGACCGCGGATCTCGGCCGGCGGCGCGGCGGCGGCCCGCGGTTCCGGAAGCGCGACGGCCACGGGCTCCGCCGACGGCACCGGCGTCACCTCGGCGGGCCGCTGTTCGAGAACGAAGTCGGCCAGCAGACCCGGCGTGTAGAGGGACTCGAAGAACGCCTTGATCGGAATCTCGACGGTGTACTCGGCCTCGACGCGCTTGCCCAACTGGACGAGCATCAGGGAGTCGACTCCCAGCGCGAACAGGTGCACCGACTCGTCGATCGCGTCGACGCCGACCCCGGTGACCTGGCTGACGCACTGCTTGACGAACGTGAGGACGGGTCCTCGATCGGCCATCCGCTGGACACCGGTCCTTTCCGGTTCGGCGACGGCGGGCCGCGCCACGGCGATGGGGTCTCCGGCGCGGTCGGAATACCAGATCCGCTGCCGGTCGAAGGGCGTACGCGGCAGGTCGCGGACGAGGCCGCCCGCCGCGCCGGGCAGCCGACCGAACTCCAGCGACCGGCCCAGCCGCCACAGCTCACCCGCGCTCTCGAGCAGCTGCCGACAATCGGAGCGCCCCTTGCGCAGGCTCGGAACGACGATGGCGGCGTCCGCGAACTCCTGCGCGATCAGACCGCCGACCGTGGCCGTCGCGCCGATCTCGACGAAGACCCGCGAGCCGCGCGCGATCGCGACCCCGACGGCCGCCTGGAACAGGACCGGCTCGACGAGGTGCCGGCTCCAGTACGACGCGTCGATCGGCGCGTCCGCCGTGACCGGCCCACCGGTGCGCGTCGAGATCCACGGGATGGCCGGATGCTCGAACTCGTGGTGCCGGATCTGCGCGTACAGGTCGTCGGCGGCCTGAGCCATCCGCACCGAGTGGTACGGGTGTGAGACGTCCAGGCGCTCGGTGAAGATCCGCTGTCTGCGGGCGGCCCTCAACACCTCGGCCATGCTCTCGGCGGACCCGGCGACGGTGGTGTTCTCGGCAGCGTTGACGGCGGCGACGGAGACGTCGGGATAGTCGGTCAGCAGCTGCTCCGCCCGCTCCCGGGAGCACAGCAGCGTCGCCATGGAGCCGTCGCCGGTCGAGGCCGCCACGACCCGCGCCCGGCGGGTCACCAGGTCGACCGCCTGCGTGAGACTCATGACGGAGGCGAAGCAGGCGGCCGTGTACTCGCCGATGCTGTGGCCGATCACAGCCGACGGCGTGACGCCGAGCGCCTGCCAGTACCGCGCGAGCGCCAACCCGACCGCGAAGATCATGGGCTGGGTGTGCCGCGGCGACTGGAACGACGCCTCGTCGTCACCGAACATCGCCTCGATCGGGGAGACGTCGCCGAGCCGCCGGAACACCCGGTCGATCTCGTCCAACTCGCGCCGGAACAGGTCGGCGTGCTGGTACAGCTCCCGCGCCATGCCCGGGTACTGCGTACCCTGGCCGGAGAAGACGAAGACCTGTCCCGGGTCCGCCTGGTCACGCACGCCCCCGTCGGCCAGCACCGCCTCGACCGCACCCGGGATGTCGGTGACGGCGTCGCAGACCAGTGCCGCCCGGTGTCGCAGACCCGCCCGCCGCGTGCCCAGCGTGTGCGCGATGTCGGCGAGGTCGGCGGTCGTGTCGGCACTCCACTCGCCGAGGGTCCGCAGGGCGGCGCGCAGCGCCGCGTCCGACTTCGCCGAGACGGGCAGCAGGCGCGGCAGACCGGGCGTCGACGACGTGCGGCGCGACGTCGGCTCGTACTCCTCCACGATGATGTGGGCGTTGCTGCCGCTGATGCCGAAGGAGCTGATCCCGGCACGCCGCCGGCCGCCGGCCGGCTGCCACGCGATCTCGTCCGCCACCACCTCGATCGGGACGGCGTCCCAGTCGATCAGGCGGTTGCCCTCGCGAAAGTGCAGGGTGGCCGGAAGGCGGCCGTGCTGCATCGACACGATCACCTTGCACAGCGCCGCCATACCCGCCGCGGACTCCAGGTGCCCGAGGTTGGACTTGACGCTGCCGACGCGCAGTTTGCCGCTCCGGCCGGCGAAGACCCGGGCCAGGGCGTTGAGCTCCTGCGGATCGCCGATCGGCGTGCCCGAGCCGTGGGCCTCGACGTAGGAGACGTCCTCGATCCCGACGCCCGCCTCGGCCATCGCGGCCTCGACCACCCGTTGCTGGGCGGCCCCGCTCGGGACGGTGAACCCACCGCCCTGGCCGTTGTGGTTGATCGCCGACCCGCTGATCACGGCCAGGATGTCGTCACCGTCGCGTTCGGCGTCGGAGAGCCGTTTGAGGATGACGACCGTTCCGCCCTCACTGCGGATGTAGCCGTCGGCCCCGTCGTCGAAGCTGCGACACCGCCCGGTCGGGGACAGCGCCTGTAGGCGCGACCACGACACGTGCCCCTCGGGGCTGAGGATCAGGTTCACCGCCGCAGCGACGACCATGTCGCAGCCGCCCTGCCGCAGTTCCCGTCCGGCCTGGTGCAGCGCGTACAGCGAGGAGGCGCAGGCCGCGTCGATCGCCTGGCTGGGACCGTCGAAGCCGTAGCTGTAGGAGATCCGCCCGGCCGCCGAGTTGGCCATGTTCCCGGTGTAGGTGTACCGCTCCGCCGGGTGCCCGAGGTTCTTGCCGACCTGGGCGTAGTCGTTGTTGTAGATACCGACGAACACGCCGACGCGCCGGTCCTGCCCCGCCGTCACCGGGTTCATCCCGGCGTCTTCGAGCGCCTCCCAGGTCAGTTCCAGCAGCAGGCGCTGCTGCGGGTCGATCGACGCGGCTTCCGCGGGCGAGATGCTGAAGAACAGCGGATCGAACTGGTCCACCTGGTCGAGGTAGCCGCCCTGGGTGGTGGTCACCTCGCTGGTGTCGAGGTCGCTGTGCGACCACCGGTCGGCGGGTACCTCCCGCACCACGTCGACCTTGCCGCTCAACGTCTCCCAGAGCTGGTGCCGGGTGCCGATCCCGCCGGGGAGCCGGAACGCCATGCCGACCACCGCGACGGGCTCCGTGGAGAACGACCCCGTCGACGCCGGGGCGGCGGCGCGCGCCTCGGCCGGTGCGCGTCCCCGCTCGACCCGGCGGGTCAGCTCGTCGGTGAGCGCGTGCGCGGTGGGATGGTCGATGATGAACGTGCTCTCCAGCGAGACACCGAGTTCCCTGGCCAGCCCGCTCTGGAGCTCGATCAGCTGCACCGACGTGCAGCCCAGCTCGAACAGGCTCCTGGTGTGGTCGTCCTGGGCCAGTTCCGGGCCGATACCGAGCACGCCCGCGACCTGTGTGGACACCAGGCTCGCCACCGACCGGACCGGTGCGACGTCCGCGCCGGCTCCGGCCGATCCGGGCAGGTCCAGGTCGGGCAGGTCGATCGGCCGGCCGCGCCCGGCGAACACCGGCTCCCAGTCCACCGCGAGACCCTGGACGTGCGCCTCGGCGAGCGAGGCCAGGAAGTGATCCATGCGCTGCCCGTCGCGACGCAGGGAGTGGAGTACCGGCACCGCCGTGCCGACGGCTTCCACGGTCTGCCGCATGGCCAGGGTCAGCACCGGGTGTGCGCTGAGCTCGACAAAAGCCTGATAGCCGTCGGCCAGCATGGCCCTCGTGGCGCTCTCGAAGAGCATCGGTCGACGCAGGTTGTGATACCAGTACTGCGCGTCCAGCCCGGCGGTGTCGAAGGCCCCACCCGTCATGCCGGAGTAGAACGGAATGTCCGAGGTGCGCGGGCTGATCGAGGCGAGCGAGGTCAGCACGGTGTCCCGCACCTCCTCGACGCGCGGCGAGTGCGCGGCCAGCGGCACGGATGTCACGTGCGCGTAGACGCCTGCGGCGCGCAACTGCTCGGCAGCGAGCGCGAGCACCGCGCTGTCACCGGAGACCACCACCGTGCGGGGTGCCATCAGGCCGGAGACGTCGACGTCGTGGCCGTGCTCGGCGAACCACGAGGTCACCTCGTGCACCGGCAACGCCACCACGGCCATCCCGCCTCGGCCGGCCAGCGTCGACTGGGCCCGGCTCCACAGCACGGCGGTCCTCGCGGCGTCGTCCAGCGACAGTGCCCCGGACACGCAGGCGGCGGCAGCCTCGCCGATGCTGTGCGCCACGACCGCCTGTGGCTCGACACCGTGCGAACGCCACAACTCGGCGAGCGCGACCATGATCGAGAACAGCACCGGCTGCACGACGTCGGTCTGCTGGTACAGGTCCGTGGAGTCCGACCTCAGCACGTCGACCAGCGACCAGTCCACGTGCGGTGCGAGCGCGTCGGCGCAGTCCCCGATGCGCCGGGCGAACACCGGCGCGGAGTCGAGCAGCTCTGCCGCCATACCCGGCCAGATCGCGCCCTGGCCGGGGAAGACGAACGCCGGGCGGGTCACGTCCGCCGCCGTCGCCCGCGCCACGTGCGGACTCGGCCACCCCTGGGCGAGCAGCCGTACCGCCGTCACGAGGCTGTCGCCGCCGCCCAGCAGCACGGCCCGGTGCGCCTGTGACGGGCGGGCCGCCAGCGTGCGCCCCACGTCCCAGGGGTCGGCGGCGCACTCCTCGACGAGGTCACGCAACCGCCCGGCGACATCGCGCAGCGCCTGCTCGTTCGGCGTACTGAGGATCCAGGGAATGGTCACCGGTGCCTCACCACCCAGCCACCGGGGGTGCTTGCCATGACGGTCTCCAGGGTGTTCGCGGCGCGCGGGATCGGACACGGGGTCATCGCCTATGCCTTCCGGGCGTACTTCTTGTAGCCGGCGTCGGCGATCATGATCTGCTGCAGCTGGGAGGTGCCCTCGATGATTTCGAGGATCTTCGCCTCCCGGAACAGGCGTTCCGCGGGGTATCCCGACCAGCACCCGTTCCCACCCAGCACCTGGACCGCGTCCGACGTCGCACGTTGGGCGACGGTGGACGAGAAGTACTTCGCGATGATCGTCTCGGTGGCCGCGTCGGCACTGCGCTGCGCGAGCGACCGGCCCGCGCTGCGACACAGTTCCCGGGCCGCGGCGACGCTGGTGACCGCGTCGGCGACCATCTTCTGCACCAACTGCTGCGTGCCGATCTTGACCCCGAACTGCTCGCGTCGCGTCGCGTAGGTGCACATCTCCTCCAGCGCCGCCTGGGCCAGCGCGACACCGGCCCACGCGATGCTGTAGCGACCGTGCAGGAGGGCCGTGTTCACCACGAAGCCGAAGCCGGCCCCGATACCCGCGATGAGGTTCTCCGCCGGCACCTCGACGTCGTCCAGCTCGATCTCCGCGATGTGGGTCGCGCGGTTGCCCAGGAAGCCGGACATCGGCCAGGTCCGTACGCCGGGCATGTCGCGTTCCACCATGAACGCGCTCGTGACGCCGTTGTCGGTCGCCAGCACCAGGATCAGGTCGGCCACACCGGCGAAGGAGATCCACTTCTTGCGTCCGTTGAGGACGAAGGAGTCGCCCTTCCTGATGTACGTCGTGGCGACCGCCGCCGCGTCCGACCCGGCGCCCTCCTCGGACAGCGCGAAGCAGCCGATCATCTCGCCCCGGGCGAGGGCGGTGAGGTACTTCTCCTTGAGCCGCCGCGACGCCAGTTCCAGCAGCGTCCCGGCGACGATCGAGGTGTGGACGGTCAGCAGCGCCCGGGTGGACGCGCAGGCCTTGCCGATCGCCTCGGTGACCTCGCCGTACTCCAGCGGGTCCAGGCCGAGTCCGCCCCACTTCGTCGGGATCGACGCACCGAGCAGACCTTCCGCCGCCATCCTCTGGATGACGTCGCGCGGCAGGGCCTCGTCCCGGTCGAACTCCGCGGCCCGTGGGGCCAGCTCGGTCTCGGCGAAGAGCATGGCGCGTGCGATGACGTCGGACCTGTCCATGTCACTCACCAGCCGAGGCCTTCAGTTCACCCACCATGTCCGCGAGGCGGCGGACCGAACTGAAGTTCTGCAGGATGATGTAGTCGTCCGGAACCACGATGTCGAACGTGGACTCGACGTAGTGCAGGAGCTGCATGGCGAACAACGACGTGAAATAGCCACGCTCGAAGATGTTCTCCTCGTCGTCCAGCTCGACGTCCTTGAACGCGGTCATGTTCTCCCGGAGGTACTCCCGGATCCTGTTCGCAGCGTCCGCCACCATCACGTCTGCCATGTTCACCACCGCCTCGTCACGCATCGATCTTGACCTTGATGTAACCGGGATAGTCCTGACGGACCGCGAGATCGTGCTCGTACAGGTAGTCGTTGCCCTCGCGCCACACCACGCGGAAGTTCGCCAACTGGTACGTCACCAGCATCTGGCGGTTCCGGTCGGTCCGGCGGAAGCGGGCCAGGAGACGCTTCCCGTTCTCGGCGGCCCGGTTCAACAGGAAGGACAGCAGGACCGTGCCCACGCCCTTGGACACCGTCCGACACGACATCAGCAGGAGGTTGACCGTCCAGCGGTCGTCCTGCTTCTCCACCAGCGCCACGCCGATCTTGCCGTAGGAGCCGTAGCGGTCGGTCAGCTCGCACACCCAGATGTCGTGGTCGGGGCTGCCCATCAGCTCTTCGAGCTGCTGGTGCGAGTACTGGATGCCGGTGGAGTTCAGCTGGTTGGTGCGCTCGGTCAGCTCAGCGAGGCGCAGCAGGTCGCCGTCCCTCGCTTGAGAAATCGTGAAGATCATGTCGAGACCGCTGAGGAACTCGTCCGGGGCGCCCCGGTGCTCGAGCTCCGCGGCGTTGCGCGCGTGATCCTCCAGGTACATCCGCCGACGGCGGGCGGCGTCCTCGGTCACCACCGGGGGTGACAGGCGCGGAATCGCGAGCAGGGTGCCCAGATCCGCCGCGTCGACCGTCTCGACCTCCGGGTGGGCGAAGGCCACCTCGTCGCGCTCGAACGGCTGGTCGTCCACGAACATGATCGTGTCGATGCCGATGTTCAGCTTCTCGCGGATCGCGGCGAGCGAGCTGGACTTGCTGTTCCAGTTGATCTGCGGATAGAGGAAGTACTCGGCGAGGCCGACCTCCTCCAGCTTGCGCACCGCGTCGTCGTGGTTGTTCTTGCTGGCCACCGACTGAAGGATGCCGCGCGCATCCAGGGTCTTGATCACGTTGACCACGTCGTCGCGGAGGACGAGGTCATCGCCGGCGGACAGGGTGCCGTGCCACAGCGTGTCGTCGAGGTCCCAGACGACACACTTCGCCATCTTCATAGATCGAAGTCCTCCAGGGGGATCGCTGCCCGGTGGCGCAGCCGATGACCGCGTCAGCGTTCGGGGAGATCTCAGTGGTTCGCGTAGGTGTAGAAGCCCTGACCGCTCTTCCGTCCCAGCCGGCCCGCGGCGACCATCTTCTTCAGCGTCGGGCAACAGCGGAACTTGCTGTCCTGGAACTCCGCGTAGAGCACGTTCAGGGAGTCGACCACGGTGTCCAGGCCGATGAGGTCGGCGGTCTCCAGCGGGCCCATCCTGTGCCCGTACCCGAGCTTGAAGATGGCGTCGATCTGCTCCGGCTCGGCGACGCCGTCGTGCACCAGGAAGGCCGCCTCGTTCATGAACAGGTGCGACAACCGGTTGGACACGAAGCCGGGCATGTCGTTGACCACGATGGACTGCTTGCCGAGCGACCGGACGAACTCCTCGGCCTGCTTGATCGTGTCCTCGGAGGTGTGGTAGCCACGGACGACCTCCGCGCACTCCAGCAGGGGAACCGGATTCATGAAGTGGATGCCGACGACGTCGTGGGGTCGTGGCGTGCCGGCGGCGAGCTTGGTGATGGAGATACAGCTCGTGTTCACGGCGATCTTCGTGCTCTCGCCGCAGACGTCACGCAGATCGAGGTAGAGGCGCTCCTTGGCGGCCAGGTCCTCGACGATGTTCTCGACGATCCAGTCGACTCCGGCGAGGTCGCCGAGGTCGGCGCCGAAGCGGATGCGGCCCAGGATCTCGTCGGCCTTCCAGGCGGCGGCGGCCGGAGACATCATCCGGAACTTCCGGACGAGCTGCCGGATGTCCCGGGGCGCGGTGGCCAGCACGTCGGAGTCGTGGTCGGACAGGATGACGTCGTAACCCTTGGCCGCGCACGTGATGGCCACGTCCTTGCCCATGACGCCCGCGCCGATGACCCCTACTGTCGCCATTGTCCAGCCGCCCCCGGTAATGATGGAAAGGGCACGCGTAATGTACGCGAACATCGCTCCAACATTCGCCTTCGCACACCCATATGGACGACGCCGGGCTGAGTCGGCCCGGCGTCGGAGGAACCTATTACACGATTGCCCCGTTTGTTCGGAGACCCTGCACGCAATGAGTGGACATCAGCAGCAGGTGCCCGCTTCGCCTTCATTGCAAGTTGCATGAGATTGTCAACTCCGTGCGACGGACCATACACGGAAGCGCCGCAAGCCGTAAAGACGAGCATCGACACTACGGGCAGTAGTGGCTCAATTGCACACTGCTTCGGGGGCGATTGGCCGCCGCGACAGGACGATCAAAACGGCAAAAAATTCGCACCCGAGCGGCCTGGCCCCCGCCCCTTAAAGCCCTCGGTTTCGCAGTGTCAGCGGCCAATCCGGTCAAAAGTAGGGATGAATAGATGATCCGGCGAGCCCTTGCGGCCGAAGGCGTTATCTGATCCACATGCGACAGACGGTCCGGCAGCCGGGCCGCCCACGTCAGGGCAACCGCAGGTCAACGACGCAGAGGACGCGCCGCAACCATGCCGCACCACCCCAATTACGGACGATCAAAGGAAAGCACGCGGATCACACTTCACGACGGGCCAGCCCGAACCGGCCGCGTCCGCACGTGTCCGGAGCCCGCCCGAACCGTTGCACACGACCCCCTCCCGCCGGCAGTACGTCTCAGATTGGCGACGACGTGCCAAACCGATAATGCATCCGCTTACCCGCCACTCCACCCACACGCCGCCCTCTAGTCGACTCCGGCAAGACTCAGCCGCCGATTAGTGATGACACGCCTTTAATGTCCATCTTGGATGTTGGCAGAACCGATATCACCGGTGGGGAAATTTGCTGTCGCAAATTCCTGTCCGGAGAGCGCTCCATGGGTGCGCCTGTTCCGACTCGGACTTAACGCCAAGGAAGCCGGGTAGCGAATTCCGGGAGTCAGCGCCATGCACGGAACGGCTCACTGCTTGGCAACAACACCGGCGGACGGTTACCGTTCCCCGAGCCGGAACAGCCCCGCAGGTGCGTTAACCCGACAGGCGCTTCACCCGACCGGCACGACTGGCGTCACGCGTCGCCAGCCATTCGACGACACACCGAACCCGAGGACGAATCATGGACCGAACGTTCGCCGACGACGTCGGCGACTGGCTGGTCGCCCAGGCCGACTCGCTCATCAAGGACGGTGGCACCAGAGAGCTCATGCGATCGACCTGGTCCGTGCTGCCCGAGGTGTGGCCTCCCGATCCGGCGACCGAGGTGTTCACGTCCGCGCTGCCCCTGGGCTCCGGCACCCGGTTCCTCGAGATCGGGTGCGGCGCGGGCGTCACGAGCGTGGTGGCCGCCATGAGTGGCTGCGAACGCGTCGTCGCGACCGACATCAACCCGGCTGCGGTGGCCAACACCGTGCTCAACGCCAAGGCACACGACGTCGGGCACAAGGTCGAAGCGCTGACCAGCGACCTGTTCCTCGAACTCGGCCCGGAGGACGTCTTCGACCTGATCGTGTCCAACCCGCCCCTCGTGCGGGCGCGGGAGGACCGGGCCTACGACCGGCCGATCGAGCATTCGGTGTTCGACCCCGGGTACGCCCTCCACCAGCGCTTCTTCCATGAGGTGAAGCCGCACCTCGCCGCCGGCGGGCACATCTTCATGAACACCAGCGACACGATGGGCGATCCGCACTCCATCGTCTCCCTCGCGGTGCGGATGGGCTTCTCCGCGCGCAAGCACCACTCGAACCGGATCGAGATTCCCGGGACGCTGATCGGGTGGACCCCCGCCATCGCCGCCGCCGCCGACGACCGCGGGATGATCTACATCGACTCTTCCATCTACGACTTCGAGCTGCTCTGAGCAGAGGCGGCAGCCACGGTGTGCGGCCACGACACGTGTGGCGCCGCCGGCAGCCTCGTACCGCAGGTCGCCGACGACCGGGTCAGCGGCTCCCCACCGCGGGTGGCGGCGGTGAGTGGTGCCCGGTCGCGGGTGGCGACTGCTGACCGAGCAACCAGCGCCGCCAACCCGCCACGTCCTTGCCCGCACTCGTCGATCTGACCCGCACGTCGCCCAGCAGCGAGTGCACCCTGACCCGGATCCGCGGCGTTCCCGGCACCGGGGGCATCGACGCCAACCGGAGCTCCCGGTCGCTGAGCAACCCGATACCGGCGAGCTCCACATCCACCCCGTCGGGCACATCGATCTTGATGTCACCCAGGAGGCTCCACGCCTCGATCTCCACCACGGCCTCGGCGCAGACAGTCGTCCGCAGATCGAGATGCACATCGCCGAGCACGCTGAACATCCGCAGTCGGGCGGGCAACCGCCACCGTCCCACCCGCCGCTGGTCACCGAGGAACGCGACCACGGTCGACACGGTCTGCGTACTACCGACCGGAGGCGCGGAAACCACCACCCCGGCCGTCGCCCGCTCCAGATCCTCGATGCGCTCGGCCGCCCACACCGCCCCGACCCGATCGCTGAACTCCTCCAGGGTCAGCCGGCCCTCGCCGACCGCCTCCTGCAGCGCCGTCGCGGCGGCCTCCTGCTCCAGCTCACTCGGCTTCCGTGACAACTGCTCAGGTCGAGGCTCGATCTCCACGCCGTGGAGCCTACCCGGCCGACGCTCACCCGCTCCTCGTGCAACTCCCCGCCCGACGCCGCCTCCGGCAACACCTTCTCCGCCTTCCACCCCGACGCCCGGTACTCCCCGGACCGACCGTTCACCATCTGACACGGGTGATCGGCTGCTACCGGGCGGGAGCCAGGTGGACTAGCGTCTAAGCCCACCAGCGCGTACGCCGTCGCCGTCGATACGCCCCGGCCGTCCCCGATCCGCCCGATCGGTGGGTTCTCACGGGAACACCCCGTCACCGCTTCACCTGTTGGGCAGGATCGTCCCCAACGAGGAGGTGCCGTCGTGGTGCAGGACACCCGCGCTCTCGCCCTGACGTTCGAGGTGAGCGGCCTGCCACCGGTCAAGACCGAGGCGTTGTCCATCTTCGCTGCCGGTCACCGGCAGGCGACGAGAGTACGCACCCTGCTCCGGGCCGCCTGCGAGGCGGCGCAGAAGACCGGCTGGACCCCGCTGTCCGGCCCGATCGAGGTGGACCTGACGCTGCGCTGTCCGCCCGGGCACCGCACCTCCGACGCCAGCACCCTGCTGGGCGGGGTGTGCGCGGTGCTGCAGGACAAGAAGCGGGTGACCAGCATCGGCCTCGCCCACCTCGGAGTCCTGGTCGACGTCGCCCTCTACGAGGACGACCGGCAGATCCGCCGGTTGTCGTACGCGGAGGAGCCCGGCGAGGAATTCTCGTACCAGGTCCGCGTCGCCGCGGTACCGAACGTGGTTTGACGGACGGTCGTGGTCGGGTACCGCTGCCGCCGACGAAGGGAGCACCGATGTCGGAGCCACATGTCACGCTGGAACCTCGTGACCCGGTCCAGGAGAAACTGCGCGGGCCCTTGGAGCAGCAGCTGACATCGGCACTCCAGGTCGCCGCCGAGCGGATCCGGGACTCCTACACCGGCGAGCCGGTGGAGCAGGTCTGTCAGCAACTGCTCGACGAGACCCGGGCCGGCCTGCACCCGGACATCGCCGCGGCCTTCCAGCCCGACATGGACGAGTTCTGCCGGGTCGCCGTCGCCATCGTGCGCGGCGAGACCACCTGAGCCGACCCGACGACGACACGGGTCAGGACCGGACCCGCACGACCCGGCCCTGACCCGTCCGGCGTGGGCAGCGAACCAGCCGCCTGCCGACGCACGTGTCAGCACGCGCCGGCACGGCAGCCGGTCCGCCAGCACTCAGCTCCACGGTGCCCCACGACCGGACCCGGTACCGCGACCCACCCCGGCGAGTCGCGGCACCTGGGGCCGAGGCTAGGCGTGCCCGGGTCGAGCCCGCGCGGGCCGGCACGCACTATTGCCAGCAACGGGAAATAGCGGCAGGAGCGTGTAACACCCGGCGGGCGCCAGGCGCTGACCCGGTCGGAGCGATTGATCAGCGGACCACCGGGTCACCGGCGGCCCCGGTCGGCCTCAGAAGTGCGCGAGCAGGTCGGGAAAAGCGCGCAGACGCAGGACGCCCTCGTCGGTCGGGTCCAGTTCGTCGTGCTCCAACACCCACGTGTTGTCGTTCGGGATGAACACCGCCCGCCATCCGGCCGCCCGCGCCGGCAGGATGTCCGACCGGGGCGAGTTGCCGATCATCCACGCCCGGGTCGGGTCGACGGCGTGCTCCCGACTCAGCCGGTGATAGGTCGCCACGTCCTTCTCCGGCACGATGTGCGCCGCCGTGAAGTAGTGCAGCAGCCCACACGCGTCCAGCTTGCGCTGCTGTTCCTCGCGCTCCCCCTTGGTCAGCAGCAGCAACTCGTGCCGCCCGGCCAACTCGTCCAGCGCGTCGGCCACCCCCGGCATCAGCTCGACCTGATGGTTGATCAGCGCCATAGCCAACTCGTCGATCTCGCGGCGCTCCGCCTCGGTGGCGGGCCGTTCCCGCAGCCGCTCCAGGCACTCCCGCAGGCTGCGCAGGAAGACCTTGCTGCCGTACCCGTGCGCGACGGCGTTGGCCCGCTCGATGTCGTCGAGCACCGCCCGCAGCTGCGTCCGGTCGAGCGTCGGATGGTCCACCCAGCTCAGGAAGTCGTCGATCACCCGCTCGAAGACGACGTTGTTCTCCCAGAGCGTGTCGTCCGCATCGAAGACGAGCACCTGCCCCGACTCGATCGACCTGTCATGCGTCACGCGGCGACGGTAGGCGACCCGGACGATCTCGGCGACCCGATAATTCGCCCGCACGACGGCGGAAGCCGTCAGTCGGCACGGTCTCCGTCGATCGCGGAGACCGTCCCGACAGGTCAGGCGTCGGCCGGGGTGAAGCTCACCCGGGCACGGATCCGACGGAACCCGGCCCGTTCCAGATCCGCCAGCACACCCACCCGGTCCGCGTCCACGTCGGCGATCACCTCGTACGCGCCCTCGCCCGACAACGTCCGGACCACCTCGGCCAGCAGGTCGGCCCGCACCGCCGGCGCCCGCACGCCGAGATAGGCGATCATCGGGAAGCAGGCCCGGCTCGCCGGTGCCGCCAGGCCGACGGGTTCGCCGCCGTCCAGCGCCACCCGCCATTCCCGGGCCGACCCGCGGAGCCAGGACAGTGGATCGGTGGCCAGGTCCACCCCCGCCACCGCCCGCGCCGTCTCCGCGCCGGTGAGCAGGTCCGGTGCGGCGATCCGGGCGACCAACGAGGTGATCTCTGCGGCGTCGGTGGCCGGGCGGAACGTGTACCGGCCGGTGGCGGCAGGGAGCGCTCCGCCCGTCCACGAGCACCGCAACCGTTCCCCCTGCTCGACCAGACCGGCGAGACGGGCCGCCGCCATCGGGGCCGCGACCACGTCGCGAACCTGCGGCTGTCGGCGCCAGTACGCCGGCAGCGCGGCGTGGTACACCTTCGGGCCGCCGAGCGCCTCGTGTGCGGCACGGAGCAGCGCGGCACCGTCCTGCGGCGCGGTGGCCAGATCGAACCGGTTCAGCCACGGGTCGCCGACGGACCCGGGCGGAAGCGCCCAGGCGGCACGGCCGACCACCCGGCCGGCGCGCAGCGCCACCCACGTGCGCTCAGGACGGAAACCGCCACCGGCGAGCCCGTCGGCGTAACCGACCTGCCGCACGTGCGGCAACGGGTCGGGCATCGAATCGAACAACTCTTCCTCACCCGCGACGAGCGGGCGGATGACCAGATCAGCCATGGCGTGATCCTCCGGAACGCGGCGCCCCGGCTCAGTTCCGCGGGGACGCCGGGTCGCGGAGGGGGCGCAGAACATCGGACATCGTTCTGACCTCCTTCCGGCTCGACGGCGTGACCGTGAACCTACACCGCAGCCCGCTGCCGCGACACCCGATTCGCCTGCTGCCGATGCGATACGGGAGACAGTGTCCGACTGCTCGATCTCCCCGACGGACGCACACGGTCGTCCCGGGGCCAGGCGGGAACGTGCCTGGCCCCGGGACCGCTCTCAGCTGCGTCGAGTCCACTGCTGGTTCGTGCCGCCGTTGCAGGACCAGAGGATGATCTTCGTTCCGTTGGCGGTGGCGGCGCCGTTGGCGTCGAGACAGAGCCCGGACTGGGCGTTCGTGATGGTGCCGTTGGCGTTGACGTTCCACTGCTGGTTGAGCCCGCCGTGGCAGTCCCAGATGATGACCGTGGTGCCGTTGGCGGTGCCCGCCCCGTTGGCGTCCAGGCACTTCGTGCCGTACACGGTCAGCTGCTTGCCGGCGGTGTGGGTCCACCGCTGCTGCGTGGCGCCGGAGCAGTCCCAGAGTTGGGTCTGGGTGCCGTTGGTGGTGGCGCCGCCGGGGACCTCGACGCACCGGCCGGACTGGCCGCCCACGATCTGTGCGTCGGTGGCGCTGCCGGTGCCCTGCCGCCTGACGAGCGACGTCGACTCGGCCGACCGGTTGCCCTGGGCGTCGACGACGTAGAGCCGGTAGTCACCCGAGGTGGTGGGTACGGCGATGGTGGTCGCGGTGCCGTCGGCCCTGGTCATCGTCGGACCGGCGGTGAAGGTGGTGGTGCCGGAGGGAGCCAGCCAGAGCGACCTGGTCGCATCGCCCGTGCTGCGGACCGGGATCGAGGTGGTGCCGCTGCCGACGAACGTGCTGGCCGGCAGGACCTGGTCCGCCAGGGGCAGGTTGCGCGGTGCGGTGATGTCCCGGAACGGGGCTTCGAGCCCGGAGTTCACCGCGATCCCGTAGGCCGCCGCCGGCCAGACGTAGTCGGCGGAGACGAGGATGTCGTGGATGGTGCTGTTCGGCAGGTTCTTCTGGGAGACCTTGTTGATCGGGCCGTACGTCTGCGTGATGCTCAGGTCGTGCTTGCGTCCGAAGTCGTCGGAGTTGATCATCCAGGTGATGTTCTTGTCCACGCTCAGGACGTTGTCCCGGAAGGTCATGTACGCCGAACCCTCGTCCGGGTGGAGCCCGTACTTGTGGCCGGCCGGGACACCTTGCAGATAGTTGCTGTGGATCGTGGTGCCCGGCTGGCTGCCCAGCGTGTAGATCGGTGCCGTGTCGCTGAGTCGCTGCACCGTGTCGATGATGTGGTTGTGGCTGATGGTGTTGTTCCTCGCCGTCGTGGTCGGCCGGTTGGGCGCGATCGATCCGGAGGATCCGTCGAAGTTCCACCATCCCCAGCCGAGCGTGATGCCCGCCCACGGCGTCTTCTCGATGCGGTTGTGCTGGATCGTGAGGGTGTCGGCGAAGTACGCCGCGACCGCGCCGTGCCCGTTGAACAGCACCGCGCTGTCGTGGATGTAGTTGTTCCTGATCACGATGTTCTTCGGGAGTCCCTCGACCTGGGGCGGGTACTTCTCGCGGTTGGTCGAGGTGTGGTCGCCGACGAAGACGTGCTGCGGGTGTCCCACGGAGATCGCGGACCCGGCGACGTCGCTGGTGACGTTGCCGATCACCTGTGAGTTCGTCACGTCGTTGACCATGTTGATCCCGTCGGCCCCGGTGTGCTCGATGCGGTTGCGTTCCAGCAGGATCCCGTCGGCGTTCTGCACGTGGACGATGCCCGGGGTGACGTCCACGTTGCGGTAGTAGTAGACGTGGAAGTTGCCCTTCGCGTACGCCATCGCGCCCAGGTTGCCCTGCTGCGCCTGCTTGTACACCGAGCCGGCGACGGTGAACAGGTTCCAGTCGGAGTGCCGGACGGTGAGACCCGAGAACGTGATGTTGCGGGCGCGGCTGCTGGTCGAGGTGCCGGCGATCCGCAGGGCGGTGGTCACGTTGTTGGGCGCGAAGACCGTGGCGGTGGACATGTTGTCGGCGCTGGCCTTGTAGTAATAGAGCGTCCGGCTGGACTTGTCGAAGTAGAACTCGCCCGGCGCGTCCAGGAACTCGTAGGCGTTCATGACCTTGTGAGCGCCGGCGACCTGGGCGTTGCCGTTGAACGCCCCCTGCGCGATGGCGGCACCCGGCTGTTGGAACAGGGCGAGACGGCTCTGACCGTCGGCGCTCGTGGTCACCTGCCGGACTCCCACGATGGCGGTGGTCCAGGTCGTGGCCGTCTCGATCTCGATGTCCTCCTGGTTGCGGGAGATCGCCGGGAAGTCGCCGAGGCCGTACCTCGCGCCGTCGCACTGTGAGCCGGATTCCCACGCCCAGTCGGCCTGCCCGGCGGTGATGGTGTACGTGCCGTGGCATCCCGCCGAGGTGATCGTCTTGGCGGCCATCTGGGCCCGCTGGCCGTTGACGTAGAGGGCCCGCAGCTTGTTGGCCCGGTCGAGCGGCGCCTTCCAGATGTTCCCACTGTGCTGGGTCCAGCCGGTCACCTGCACACCGGCGTCGAGGACCGGCGTCTCGCCCGGGTACGCGGCGTACACGACCCGGTGGCCGTTGGTGCCGGAGTCACTCGACCCGAACTCGACCGTACCGCCCACCGGGTAGCTTCCGCCGCGCAGGAGCACCTGGATGTCGCCGGTCATGGTCGCGGTCTTCGTGCGGACCACGTCCCGCGCCCGCTGGAGGGTCCGGAACGGGGACGCGATCGTGCCCGGGTTGGCGTCGTTCCCTCCCGGTGCGACATAGAGGGTCTCCTGCACCGCAGCCAGCGCCGGAGCCTGATCTGCCACCACCGCCGGCAACGCGGCGGAGACGAGCACCGCCAGCGCGAGCAGCGAACCCCTAGCAGTACGGACGAGGGATCTCATTTCTGCACCTGCCACTTCTGATTGTCGCCACCCCAGCAGGACCAGAGCTGCACCTTCGACGTCGCGGTGTGCACGTCCAGACAGAGGCCGGACTGTGCGCTGCGGATCGTGCCGTCGCCGCCGACCGTCCACCGCTGGTTGTCGCCGCCGTTGCACGCGTACGTACCGACGACGGTGCCGTTACTGGTCCCCCGCTGGTATGCGTCGAGGCACCGCTGGCCCGCCAGAGCGGTGATCTGCCCACCAGAGGTCACGGTCCACCGCTGGGCGGCGGTGTTGTTGCAGGGGTACACCTGGACCTGGACGGCGGCGGTGGTGGCGCCGGGAAGGTCCAGGCACTGCCCGGTGCCGACGTTGCGGAGCAGGCTGGCCTCGTCCGGAACACCACCGTCGGTCAACCCCCAGGCATGCCTGAGGCGGTTGAGCCCGCTCGCGTTGGGGGTGCTGAGGGTGAGGTTGGTGCCGGTGCCGTGCAGCTTCTGCATGGAGTACCAGTCGTCGCCCTGACCGGCGGTGACCTTGCCACCCAGCCCCGGCCAGTAGATCGATCCGATCCGCAGTTCCCTCAGCACGTCGGCGGTGGCCCGGAAGTAGCGCACGAAATTGTCGGTGCTGGTGGCGTCGAGGTAGTTGAGCCCGGTGTCCATCGGCGCACCGAACTCGTCCATCACCGTGCGGGCGGCACAGGAGCCGATCGCGTCCCGCAGGAACGTCACCCACTGGTCGTAGTTCTTCGCGCCGCTGAAGAAGGTGTAGTGGTGCAGCGACACGATCGTGCCGTCGAGTCGACGGTCGGCGCACATCGACTTGATGTCGGTGTTCAGGCCGGCACCGCTGACGAAGACACGGTGGCGTGGGATCGACGGACGGGCGTTCAGCCAGTCGCTGACCAGGTTGGCCCACTCCGCGGCGCTGTGCCCGCCAGGTTCGTTCATCGGTTCGAAGTACACGAGGTCGTTGGTGCCGTACCTGGCGACCACGGTGTTCCACATGGTGTGGAAGGCGGTGGTGTTGACGATCCGGCCGCCGCTGGCGGCCACCCCGTCGTCCCAGTAGGAGAGGACGACCTTGAAGCCCTTCGCCGTGGCGGCGTCGATCGCGCCGGTGTACGCGTTCCACCAGGTGGTGCCGACGGTGTAGGTGTTGATCGGCAGCCGGACCGTGTTGGCACCCAGGTTGTTCTGGAAGCCGGTGTAGATCGCGGTGGCCTTGGCCGTCACCGTCGCATAGCTGTCGGAGCTGCTCAGGCCGTAGAGCACCAGTGGTCCACCGTGGAAGTTGTCTCCCAACCTGGCCCAGTTGACGCCCCGGAACGCGGTGGTGTCGGCAGCAGCCGGTGGGACACCACCGAGCACGGCGGTCGGCACCGCCACGAGGGCGGCCAGCGCGCAGGAGAGAATCCGGCGCAGGTGGCGACGCGATCGGGATCGGGTCACTGTCGTTCCCTTCTCGTACGGTGCCGACTGTCGCGCTCGTCAGGTCAGAACCGGGTCCAGCGCTGGTTGGTGCCGCCGTGGCAGCTCCACACGATGACCGCGGTGCCGTTGGCGGTGCCGGCGCCGTTGACGTCCAGACACAGGCCGGTCTGGGCGTTGCTGATCGTGGCGTTGCCGTTGACGACCCACTGCTGGTTCGCCCCACCGTGGCAGTCCCAGATCTGCACCCGGGTCCCGGCGGCGGCATTGTTCGGCACGTCCAGGCACTTGCCCATCACCTGCAGGGCCCGCCCGTTCTGGGTGAACTGCTGGTTGGCCCCGGTATGGCAGTCCCAGACCAGCATCTGGGCACCGTTGGCCGAGCTCGCGCCGTCGACGTCCAGACACCGGCCGGACGCCTCGTTGCGCAGGCGGTTGCCGGTCGGATTCGGGGTGGTGCCACCGTTGAGGGCGTCGAGGACCGCCGTGTACGCGGGCTTCTTGTTGCCCGCGCAGTCGAACAGCAGGGCGTTGTCGCCACCACGCCAGGAGTCGCAGTCCCGCACACCCCACACGGTGATGCCGGTGCACCGCGACACCGCCAGGCAGGCGCGGGTGACGGTGGCGTAGATGGTGGCCTGGTTGGACCCCTGGGTGACGTCCAGCTCGGTGATCTGCACGTCCACGCCGAGGTCGGCGAAGCGTTGCAGGTTGGCCTGGTAGTCACCGGCGATCGTGGTGCCCAGGTGGGACTGGAACCCGACGCAGTCGATCGGTACGCCGCGCGCCTTGAAGTCGCGCACCATGTTGTAGATGCCGGTCGACTTCGCGTTGACCCCGTCGGTGTTGTAGTCGTTGTAGCAGAGCTTGGCGTTCGGGTCGGCCGCGCGGGCGGCCCGGAACGCGGCCTCGATCCAGTCGTTGCCGGTGCGTTGCAGGTTGGAGTCGCGGCGGGCGCCGCTGCCGCCGTCGGCGAACGCCTCGTTCACCACGTCCCAGGAGTGGATCTGCCCCCGGAAGTGGGTGGCCACCTGGGTGACGTGGTTGATGGCGGCGTTGCGCAGGTCACCACCGGACAGTCCCTGCGCCCACCCGGGCTGCTGGGCGTGCCACAGCAGGGCGTGTCCCCGGACCGACATGCCTCGGGACCGGGCGTGGTTGACGATGCGGTCGCCGGCGCTGTAGTTGAACACGCCCCGCTGCGGCTCGGTCGCGTCCCACTTCATCTCGTTCTCGGCGACGAGGCTGTTGAACTCGCGGTTCAGCACGTTCATGTACGTGGTGTCGGAGAACTTGTACGTGCCGACCGCCGCGCCGAAGTAGCGGCCCTTCTCCGCCGCCGAGGTGCCCAACGTGGTGCCCGCGGTGGCGGCGCCGGCGGGCGCCAGCGCCGCGCCGGCCGCCAGCAGGCCGACCGCGAGCGCGCGCACCACCGGTGCGGCAGACCATCGCCGTCGCGGAGGACCGCTCGGGTGGACGAGTGTCTTCATGTTCCCAGCACCTCCAGAGTCGCGTCGAGTCGATGAGTTAGCGCTAACACAACCGGCCGGCTGAGGTGCTCGTCGGGCAGACGACAGGCGACGAGGGAACGCTACGCATCGATGAAGGTGAGATTGCCACAAAGTTACGGAGCGTTCAAGAAGTACTTTCCGCCGACGCTGAGGAGTTGACGTTTGCCAATGTCAACACGCCTGCGCGCGGATCGGTGACACCATTCCCGGCCCTGCGTACACACCATTAAAAGATCCACTGCAATGCCGTACGCCCCACGCGTTCCGCACGAGCGCCCACAATGTTTACGTGAACATCGAGTGCACATAAATCCATTGTGGAGGGACATGGGGAAGCCGCCCCCGCCTCCGGCGGGTACGACACGGGCAGGGTGAGCGGCTCAGCGCGGGCTGAAGAGGTGGTTGCCGAGGAGCTGTTCGCGTTGCTCCTGGGCCTCGGGGCGCAACCGCCCACCCCGGGTGAGCATCACCATGCCGTGCAACAGACTCCAGCCGAGTTCGGCGAGCGTGTCGTCGGCCTGCGCGGCGGCGGACGCGGTCAGCGCCGCCCGCAGTTCACCGAAAGCCGCCGCGACGGTCTCCGGCACCTCCTCGGCCCCGAGCGTGAGGTCCGGAGTGTGAGCGAACATCGCGTCGTAGATCTCCGGGTGGGCGTAGGCGAAGTCGAGATAGGCCGCCATCACCGCCGGCCACACCTCGTCCGGCCGGTCCACCGCCACCCGGGCGCCGGTCAACGCGGCGGCCAGATCGGCGAAACCCCGCACCGCGACCGCGGCGACCACCGCCTCACGGTCGGCGAAGCGTTCGTAGAGGGCCCCGAGGTCGACGTCGGCGCGCTCGGCCAGCCGGCGGGCGGTCACACCCGCCCACCCCTCGGCCTCGGCCAACCGCCAGGCGGTGGCGACGATCGCGTCACCGCCCAGCTCACCGTCTCCGTGCTCTGCTCCGGACACCCCGCCGAGCGTAGTCGCGCCGCTCCCCGGCGAACCCTCCGCGACGGAATGGCGACTCTGCGCCCGGCCGGTCAGCGCCGCAACGTCAGGATCAGGTCGGCGACCAGGGCCGACCAGCCGGTCTGGTGCCAGGCACCGAGCCCGGCACCGTTGTCGCCGTGGAAGTACTCCGGGAACGCGATCAGGTCCCGCCAGTCCGGATGGGTCTGGAACAGTTGCGCCGCGCCATAGATCGGCCGCCGCCCCCAGTCGTCGCGGGTGAACAACGCGATCAGCCGGGCGGAGAGGTCGTCGGCGATCTCGTCGAGGGTCTTCTTCACCCCCGAACGCGTCGGGTACTCCACCTGGAGGTCCTCACCGAAGAACGCCGCGTAGTCCCGCAACGCGCTGATCAGCAGGAAGTTCGTCGGCATCCAGATCGGGCCGCGCCAGTTGGAGTTGCCGCCGAACAGGCCACTGGTCGACTCGGCCGGCTCGTACCCGACGCAGAACTCCTGCCCGCCCAGGGTCACCGCGAACGGCTTGTCCAGATGCGCGCGCGACAGCGTCCGCAGGCCGTACTCGGAGAGGAACTCGTCGGTGTCCAACATCCGGGCCAGCACCCGGACGACCTGCTCCGGACCGCACATGGACAGCAGCCGCTGCTGACGCCCGTCCGGGCCGATGCGTCGGGCGCCGACCACCGAGGCGTACTCGGGGCGGTGGGTGAGGAACCAACGCAGCCGGGCACCCAGCTCCGGCAGCCGGTGCAGGGTCCGCGCGGGCAGCCGGGTGACGGCCGCCAACGGCAGCAGGCCCACCACCGAACGCACCTTCAACGGCACCTTCGTCCCGTCGGCCAGCCGCAGCACGTCATAGAAGAACGCGTCCTCCTCGTCCCAGAGCCCCTGGTCGTACGCGGCCGCCGCGATGTAGGTGAAGTGCTCGAAGAACTTCGTCGCGGTGTCCACCCAGGTGCGATCGTGCTCGGCCAGCACGATGGCGATGTCCAGCAGGTTGAGCGCGTACATCGCCATCCAGCCGGTGCCGTCGGACTGCTCCAGCACCCCGGCCACCGGCAACGCCGCCGACCGGTCGAACGGGCCGACGTTGTCCAACCCGAGGAAGCCGCCCTCGAAGACGTTGTTGCCACCGGTGTCCTTGCGGTTGACCCACCAGGTGAAGTTCATCAGCAGCTTGTGCATCATCCGGGCCAGGAAGTCGTGGTCCCGGCTGCCGTCGATCTCGAACACCTTCAACGCCGCCCAGGCGTGCACCGGCGGGTTGACGTCGCCGAACGCCCACTCGTACGCCGGGATCTGCCCGTTGGGGTGCAGGTACCACTCCCGCAGCAGGAGCAGCAGCTGGTCCTTGGCGAAGCCGGGGTCGACCCGCGCGATGCTCACGCAGTGGAAGGCCAGGTCCCACGCGGCGTACCACGGGTACTCCCACGGATCCGGCATCGAGATCACGTCGAAGCTGGTCATGTGCCACCAGGCACTGTTGCGGCCGTGCCGGCGCCCGGCCGGCGGCGCCGACCCCGGATCGCCGTCGAGCCACCGTTTGACGTCGAAGTGGTAGAACTGTTTGCCCCACATCAGCCCGGCGATGGCCTGCCGGGCGATCAACGCCTCGTCGGCGCTGGCCTTGGCGGGGATCACCCCGTCGAAGAACCGGTTCGCCTCCGCCCGCCGCGCCCACACCACGGTCTCGAAACCGTCGCCCAGGTCCGCCGCGGGCGGGTCGACGGCACCCGGCGGCGGGGCCGTACGGGTCAGCCGCAGCCGGATCTGACGCTGCTCGCCGGCCGGCACGTCCAGCACGTAGTGCAGCGCGCCCTTGGTGCCGGTCAGCTCCGGGTTCACCGTCTCGGCCCCGTCGACCACGTGGTCGTTGATGCCGTCCTTCGGGTACGGCGTACGGCTCGCCAGCCCCCACAGCCGCTCGGCGTTGGTGTCGTTGTCGCAGAGCAGCGGCGTCGGGTCGCCGTCACCTTCGAGCCGGACCTGCCCGAGCACCCAGTGCTCGCCGAGCAGCCGGCTGCCCTCCCCGACGATCTGCGGCACCCGGTCACCGCCGGGCAGCCCCCACGCCCAGGTGTTGCGGAACCACAGGTGCGGCAGCACGTGCAGCCGCTCGCGCTGGTCCCCCCGGTTGACCACGGTCACCACCACGCACATGTCCGTCGGGGTGGCCTTGGCGAAGTCGACCGTCACCGCCCAGTACCGGTCGTCGTCGAAGATGCCGGTGTCGACCAGCTCGTACTCGGTGTCGTCCCGACCCCGCAGCCCGTTGACCGCGACCAGCTCGTCGTACGGGAAGGCGGCCTGCGGGTAGTGGTAGCGCCAGCGCATCCACGAATGGGTCGGCGTGGAGTCCTCGTACCACCAGTAGTCCTTGACGTCCTCGCCGTGGTTGCCGCCGTCCCCGCCGAGACCGAACATCCGTTCCTTGAGGATCGGATCCCGCTCGTTCCAGAGCGCGACGGCGAAACAGAAGGTCTGTCGATCGTCACACACGCCCGCCATGCCGTCCTCGGACCACCGGTAGGCTCGGGACCGCGCGTGGTCATGGGGGAAGTAGTCCCAGGCTGTGCCGTGCTCGCTGTAGTCCTCCCGTACCGTCCCCCACGCCCGTTCGGACAGATAGGGACCCCATGCACGCCAGTCCTGCTCGCCGGCATCGGCCTGGGCGAGCCGGACCCGTTCGGCATCGGGGGCCGGGGCGGAGGGCGAACCGTCAGTGATCACTTCTACATCTTCGACGCCGCCTGGGTACTTCACCACAGCGGCCATTGTCGTCGTGTCGTGTTACACCTCGCCGCCGGTGGAGGAAAGTTGATCGAGATTCGCTTCGGCTCGCAGGTCTGCGGAGAGCTGACCAGCGCCGCCGGCCGCGAGTGGTTGGTGCCCGACGGCCTCGGCGGGTACGCCATGGGCACCGTCGGTGGGCTGCGCACCCGCCGGTACCACGGGCTGCTGGTGGTGCCGGGCGACACCCCGGCCGCCCGCAAGGTGGGGCTGGCCAGCCTCGACCCGGCGGTGCTGCTGCCCTCCGGCGCCCGGGTCCGCCTCGGCGCGCACGAGTGGGTCTCCGGCGACGTCGACCCGCGCGGCTTCGAGCTGCTGGAGCGCTTCGACCTGACCGACGGGCTGCCCCGCTGGCGGTGGCGCATCGGCGACGTGGTGATCGAGCGGGAACTGGCCATGCTGCACGGCCGCTCCTGCGTGGCGGTGGTGCACCGGCTGATCAGCGGCGGCCCGGTCGAGCTGGAGCTCGCGGCGGCCTGCACCTGGCGCGACGCCCACGGCGAGCGGCGCGCCGACGGTCCGCCGCTGCGGATGGACCCGGTCGACGGCGGCGCGGTCATCGAGGGCGCCTACCGGCTGTCCGGGCCCGGCTGGTCCCCGCAGGGCCACTGGTGGCGGGGCGTCTACCACCGTGAGGAGGCCGCGCGCGGCCTCCACCCGGAGGAGGACCTCTGGTACGCGGGCCAGTTCCGCGACACCCTGCGCCACCCCGGCGACACCGTGTCGGTGCTGGCCTGGGCGCAGGACCCCGCTCCGGCCCCGCCACCGGCCACCGAGGTGGTCGCGGCGGCCCGCCGCCGCAACCGGGAGGTCGTCGCCTCCGCCAAGCCCGCCGACGACGTCGAGGCCACCCTGGCGCTGGCCGCCGACGCGTTCATCGTGCGCACCGACGACGCGCCCGTGGAGGTGGTCGCCGGCTACCCGTGGTTCGGCGCCTGGTCGCGGGACACGATGATCTCCTACGAGGGCCTGTTCCTCCGGACCGGCTGGGCCGATCGCGGCCGGGAGCTGCTGCGCTCGTACGCGGCGACCCTGTCCGAGGGGATGCTGGCCAACACCGCCGACACCGGACGGGTCGAGTACAACACCGTCGACGGCACGCTGTGGTTCCTGCACGCGGTCAGCCGGCACGTCACCGTCACCGGCGACACCGACCTCGGCGACGAACTGCTGCCGGCGCTGCGCGGCGTCGTCGACGCCCACCTCGCCGGCACCCGCTACGGCATCGCCGTCGACCCGGCCGACGGACTGCTCACCTCCGGCGCCCCCGGTGCGGCGCTGACCTGGATGGACGCCCGCGTCTACGGAGTGCCGGTGACCCCGCGCCACGGCAAGCCGGTCGAGGTCAACGCGCTGTGGATCAACGGGGTGGCCGGAGTCGCCGAGCTGGCGGACCTGGCCGGGCAGGACTCCGACGGGCTGCACCGACTGCACGAACGGGCGGCCAAGGCGTTCCGGGAGCGCTTCCCCACCCCGTCCGGCTGGCTGCACGACGTCGTCGACGCGCCCGCCCCGGCGTACCCGCTCGGTGGCGCGGCCTTCCACGACGACGACCTGATGCGACCCAACCAGCTCCTGGCCTGGTCGTTGCCGTTCGCGCCGTTGGAGCCGGACGCGCGCGCGGTCGGCCTGGTCGGCGCCGGGCTGCTCACCCCGCTCGGCCCGCGCAGCCTCTCCCCCGACTGCCCCGGATTCATCGGCCGGCACCGGGGCGGACCGGCCGAACGGGACAGCGCCTACCACCAGGGCACCGTCTGGCCGTGGCTGATCGGCCCGTACGCCGACGCCAGCCGACGCGCCGGCCTCTCCGTCGACACGCTGTTCACCGGCCTGGAGGCCCACCTGACCGAGTACGGCCTCGGGTCGGTCAGCGAGACCGCCGACGGCGCGTCCCCGCACATCGCCACCGGCTGCCCGTTCCAGGCATGGTCGGTCGCGGAACTGCTGCGCGCCCGCCGCTGACGCACGGTGGGGCGCTCACACCGGCGCCCCACCACATCGGTCCCGGCTGACACCCGACGAACCGAGACGCCGGCAGCCCTTTACACCGTCGCAACGGCTACGTCTCCGCTGGTTATCCAGGCCCGACCAGGATGGGTCCCGATCCGACCGCGACACCGACAGGCCCGCCGGGGGGCCTGACTCCGGGCGCGCGGGGACAACTCCAAGGGGGCGCGTATGTCACCGAACGCCGACGTGATCGACATCAACGCCGCACGGACGCAACGGGTGTTGATCCTGTCCTGGGAGTACCCGCCCGTCCTCGTCGGCGGGCTCGGCCGCCACGTGCACGCCCTCTCCGTCGCCCTGGCCGCGGCCGGCCACCAGGTCACCGTCGTCACCCGGCACGCCGACGGCGCGCCGCTGGAAGAACACATCGACGGCGTACGCGTCGTGCGCGCCGCCGAGGACCCGGTCACCTTCCCCCTGGCCACCGGCTCCCTGCTGGCCTGGACGATGGCGTTCAACCACACCCTCACCCGCGCCGCGCTGCGCGCCGCCGACACCGGCGACTACGACGTCGTCCACGCCCACGACTGGCTGGTCGCGCACACCGCGATCACCGTGGCCGAACACCTGGACCTGCCGCTGGTCACCACCATCCACGCCACCGAGGCGGGTCGGCACCAGGGCTGGCTGCCCGAGGAGATGAACCGCACCATCCACGGCGTCGAACACTGGCTCAGCAACGCCTCCACCCGACTGATCGCCTGCTCCGGCTACATGCGCGACCAGGTCACCACGCTCTTCGACGTCCCCGCCGGACACGTCGACGTGGTCCCCAACGGCGTCGACGACCGGGCCTGGCGGGCCCGCCCCCGCGCGGTCGCCACCGCCCGCGCCCGCTTCGCCGGTGACGGCCCACTGATCGGGTACGCCGGCCGGCTGGTCTACGAGAAGGGCGTGCAGCACCTGGTCGACGCCGTACCCGAACTGCGGGAGCAGCACCCCGGCCTGCGCGTACTGATCGCCGGCGACGGCCCCTACCGGGGCGAGTTGGAGGACCGCATCGGGCAGCTCGGGCTCGGCGGCACCGTCCGCTTCGCCGGATTCCTGGACAACACCCAGCTCCCGGCGATGCTCGGCGCCACCGACGCCACCGTCGTGCCCAGCCTCTACGAGCCCTTCGGCATGGTCGCGCTGGAAGCCGCGGCGGCCGGCGCACCCCTGGCGGTGGCCCGCACCGGCGGGCTGGCCGAGATCGTCGAACCCGGCGTCACCGGCGTGACGTTCCCGCACAGCGATCCGTCGGCGCTGGCCGGAGCGGTCGGTCAGCTCCTCGGCGACGAGGTCTTCGCCCGCCGGGTGGCCCGACAGGCCCGCACCATGGTCGGCCGACGGTACGGCTGGGCCACCATCGCCGCCCGCACCGCCGAGAGCTACGCCGTCGCCCGCCGCGAACACGGGCCCGCGCGCTCCCGGCACCCTGTCGTCGACCCGTCGCCACGCCGCCGCACCATCACCATCCCCGACGGCAACCTGCTGGCCGTGGGAGGGGCCGCCTGCTGAGGGTCGAGACACGCACGCGCGAATAGGTGATCCCCGATCCGCTGGCTAGTGTGTACGCCGGACGGCGGATGGGGGACACGTGCGAGCGTTGATCGCCGGCCGGTACCGACTGCTCGACCTGGTCGGTCGCGGCGGAATGGGCACCGTGTGGCGGGCCGACGACGAGTTGCTGCACCGGCAGGTCGCCGTCAAGCAGGTCGTCCTGCCCGCCCGGCTCGGCGGTGACGAACTCGACCACCTGCGCGCCCGTACGCTGCGCGAGGCCCGCACCGCCGCCCGGCTCAACCACCCCAACGTGGTCCGCGTCTACGACGTGGTCTCCGACGACGACACGCCGTGGATCGTCATGGAGTACGTGCCCTCCCGCACCCTCCAGGACGTCCTCGACTCCGACGGCCCACTGCCACCGCAGCGCGCCGCCCGCATCGGCCTGGCCCTGCTGGACGCGCTGCGCGCCGCGCACGAGGCCGGGGTCCTGCACCGCGACGTCAAACCCGCCAACGTGCTCCTCGCCCACGACGGCCGGGTCCTGCTGACCGACTTCGGGCTGGCCGTCTTCGACGGCGACGTGGCGATGACCGGCGCCGGCACCATTCTCGGCTCCCCGCAGTACGTCGCCCCCGAACGTGCCGCCGACGGAGTGTCCAGCGCGCCGGCCGACCTCTGGTCGCTCGGCGCCACCCTCTACGCGGCCGTCGAGGGTCGCTCGCCGTACGCCCGCAGCACCGCCATGGCCACCCTCAGCGCGCTGGCCTCCGCGCCACCGGACCCGGCCCGGCACGCCGGTCCGCTCTCGGCGGTGCTGGCCGGGCTGCTGCGCCGCGAGCCCGCGCACCGCGCCGGCCACCCCGAGACCCGCCTCCGACTGCTCGTCGCCGCCGCTGCCGGGGAGACCCCGCCGCAGACCGGCGACGAGACCGCTCCCCTGCCCACCGGCTCCGAGGCGCGCGACGCGCCGGTCGCAGGTCCCGGGACCGTCCCCGGCACCGACCGGAAATCCCCCGACCCGACCTCGCACGACTCCGCGCACCGACGCCTCACCGACGAGCAGCAGAGCGGTGGCGGGGCCGCTCCTGAATCCGAGGAACGAGACGCCGCTCCCGGTGAACGGGACGCCCCGCCACACCTGTCCGACCCACCCGCACGGCGAGCCCGCGCGGACGAACCGGATCGCGACCGCGTCGCCGTGCCTCGGGCCTGGGCACTCGCCGCCGTCGCCGTCCTGGTGGCGATGGCCGCCGGCATCGGCACCGCGCTGACCGTCGTCGGCACCGGCGACGACCACGCCGGCTCCCCGTACGAGGCTGCCGAACCGCCGCCCGGACCGGACCCGTTCGAGGCCGGTGGCCCGGAGCCGGGCGGTCCGCCCCCGCGCGACGGGAGACGCCCGCCGCCGCCGGGCGGGCTCGTACCGCCTCCGCTGCCCTGCGTGCGGCCCTGGGTCGAGGGCGGGCCGATCGACACGGCCGCACCGGTGACCGACGACGAGAAGTTCCGGCCGCCGACCGGCTGGGCCTGGCACACCGACCGCACCGGCTTCCGGGTGGCCGTACCTGCCGAGTGGCGGTACTCCCGCGACGACGACGTGGCCTGCTTCCAGGATCCGGCGACCGGCCGCGCGCTCACCGTCGCCCGGAGCACCGACACCCGCCTCGGGCCGGTGGCGCGACTGCGCGCGGTCCGCGACCGGGAACTGGCCGCCGGCACCCTCCCCGGCTACCAGGAGTTCCGGCTCGGGCGGATGGGCGACGCCACCGCCTGGGAGTTCGGCTGGCTGACCCCGCACGGCGACCGGCTGCGCGCCACCCAGATCGTGCCGGACGAACGGACCCGCGACCGCGTCTGGACGCTCGGCTGGATCACCCACGAGTACGACTGGAAGCCCTCGATCGACCAGTTCGCCACCATCCGCACCAGCTTCCGACCCCGCCGCTGAGCCCCGGACGCGCCGGCACCCGCAGGGTGATCGCGACGGTGCGGTGTCGGCCCGCCCCAGGTGGGGTGGGGTGGCCCGGTGCGGGACGCCGCTAGGCTCGGGGGCGTGGAACGGGAACGGCACGACGACACTGACCGGCTGCGAGTCTCCGACCGGGAGCGGGAGGAGGTCGTCGAAGTGCTCGGCAAGGCGGTGACCGAGGGCCGGATCACCCTCGACGAGTACACCGAGCGGGCCGGCGCCGCACACGCCTCCCAGACGCGTGGTGAGCTGGCCCGGCTGACCACGGACCTGCCCGACGCCCCGGGTCGGACGCTGGGCCGGTCGACCGGTGCGCTCGCTCCGACGCCGGAGAAGCTGATGGCCGTCTTCGGCAACGAGGTCCGCAAGGGGACCTGGACGGCCCCGGAGCTGATCGAGGCGCGGGCCATCTTCGGGGACTGCCGGATCGAGCTGCACGAGGCCGAACTCTCCGCCCGGGTGATCCGGATCGACGCGGACGCGATCTTCGGCAACGTCACGGTCGTCGTGCCGGAGGGCACCGACGTCCGGCTCACCGGCAGCGCGGTCTTCGGCAACAAGAAGTCGAAGCTGACCGGGCCGGTCACCCCCGGTTCCCCGGTGATCGAGGTGACCTGCCGTGCGATCTTCGGCGACGTGACCGTCCGGGCGCCCCGCAAACGCTGGTGGAGCTGATCACCCCTCGCCCTCTGCCGCCCGGACCCGCCGACCCTCCGACCGCTCGGCGAACCGACGTCGCCGCCACCACGAACTCGTGGAACGACTGGACCATGCCCACCCCCTCACCGCTCTAGAACGTCAGGGGGCACACCGATGGTTGGGGTGGTCCGGTCGACGACCGGTCAGCCCGGCGCGGAGACGGGCGAGCCGATGCGGTGCAGCGTGCCCTCCGGGTCGACGTAGGCGAACTCGCGTAGCCCGTAGGGGGTGTCGTGGGGCTCGCCCAGCCGGCCGTCGACACCCGAGACGGCCCAGGCGGCGTGCAGCGCGTCGGCGTCGGAGACGTACAGGTAGAGCGTCGACGCCGTGCGGGTCGGATCGTGCTCGGCCCACTCGGTCAGGTGCCAGGACACCGAGTCCCGCTCGACGAATCCGTAGCGCTCGGGCCCGGGGTGGGACCGCACGGTGAAGCCGAGCCGCCGGTAGCGGTCGAGCGCGGCGTCCAGATCACGCACCGGCACCACCGGAGCGATCCTGTCGAAGGAGACTTCTGCGGGCATGCGGCCACCCTGTCCGAAAGCGCCGACGTGCGGCGACGACCTCCCCGAGACCGTACCTCCGGGCTGTGACAGGTCGGCGGAACGCCGCGTCCCATGGCCGACACAAGCGGTCCGGCGGGCCGTCCGGCGCTGCCATACTCCCTGGTGGTCGGGTCGTTCCTCGGGCAGCGCCGCAGCGATGTCCCTTGTGGATTCTCCCGACGGTCCCCCTGCGGCGTGGCGGAGAACTACAGTGACGTAGTTTTGGCGCTCAAGATCCCTGGGGAGGGCGAGCCGAGATGATGGGTCCGTCGCACGCGCTGTCCGGCGCAGCGGTATGGCTGAGCGGGTCCTGGGCGCTCCAGCACTTCTACGACTACGAGCAGTCGCCGCTGGCGTTGGCCGTCGGCACCGCCGTCTGCGCCGGTGCGGCACTGCTGCCGGACATCGACCTCTCCGGCAAGGTGACCCGCAACCGGGGCGGCGCGACCGTGGCCCGCACCTTCGGCGTCTTCTCGCTGTTCGTCGCCGAGGTGGTGGAGAAGATCTCGCTGGGCGTCTACTACGCCACCAAACTCAGCCGGGACCCGAAACGCAACAACGGCCACCGGACGCTGACCCACACCATCCCGTTCACGGTGCTGGTCGGCTGGGGCACCACCACGCTCTGCGTCCAGTACGGCAAGTGGGCCGTCATCGGCATCCTGTTCTTCATGATCGGTCTGGCGCTGCGGGGCCTGTTCGACAAGTGGGCCGCGCGTGCCGGCTGGGTCATCGTCACGCTGGTCTCGGCCGGCGCCGCCGTGTTCACCGCCGTCAACCTGCCCGGTGATCGCGGGTACCCGATGATCGGCCTCGCGGTCGGGGTGGGTTCGTTCGTACACATCCTCGGCGACATGATCACCCGGGCCGGCGTGCCGATCCTGTGGCCGATTCCGATCAAACGGCGGATGTGGACGCCGATCAGCCTGCCCGACAAGATCGCGATGCGGGCCGGCGGACGGACCGAGACCGTCTTCGTGCGTACCGGGCTCATGGTCGTCTCGACACTGGCCGCGTTGGGCCTGGTCGCCCCGTCGGTGCTGGAGAAGTTCAACCTCGACATCTGATCTCGTCGAGGCCGGGTCGGTAGCCGTCGCTGGGGACGCACCGCCACCAGCCGTCGATCATGGAGTGGTGGCTGAAGGATTGCCCCGACAGGTGGCATTTGTGAGCACCACACGTCCATGATCGGCGGGTAAGCGGGGTGCGGCGGCGGGCGTCCGGGGCTGCGACGTCGGTTCGTCATTGGCTATTGACGTGGCTGTAACACGTGACCTACCTTCTGTCGAACCGCTTAGTCGAAGCGTTTCGACGAGCCCGTGTGGGGAGGTGCCGTGGCCACCATGCAGGACGTGGCGCGCCTCGCCCGGGTCTCGGTCAGCACCGTGTCGTACGTGCTCACCGGCACCCGCCCGATCTCCCAGGCCACCCGGGACAAGGTCCTCGCCGCGATGGCCGCGCTCGACTACCAGCCCAACGCCATGGCCCGTGGACTGGCCAGCCGACGCAGCCGCATCCTCGGCCTGCTGCTGCCGATGGACGAGCGGGGTCTGGGCGCCACCGAGACGGCCTTCGTCACCGGTGCGGCGGCCGCCGCCGGTGCGGCCGGGTACCACCTGGTGCTCTCCCCCATCGGCGTCGGCGACCTCGACGAGTTGCGCCGGCTGGCCAGCCAGCGGATGCTCGACGGCGCGCTGCTGATGGAGGTGCAGCTCCACGATCCGCGGGTCGACGTGTTGCGGGAGGTCGGCGTACCGCTGGTGCTCATCGGTCGCACCGCGGACACCACCGGATTGTCCTACGTGGACATCGACTTCGCGCAGACCGTCCAGGAGGCCGTCGGCCACCTGGTCGACCTCGGGCACCGCCGGATCGTCTACGTCAACCACTCCGCCGAGACCCTGGCCGAGGGGTACGGTCCGGCGCTGCGCACCCGCGACGCGTTCACCGTGGCGATGACCGGACACGGTCTGGAGCCGTTGATGATCCCCGCCGAGGACAGCGCCGCCGGGGGCCGGGCCGCACTGGACACCGCGCTGCGGCAGGCACCCGACCTGACCGCGATCCTGGCGATGAACGAGAGCGCTGTCTTCGGCCTGCTCGGCGAGTTGGCCACCAGGGGTCGGACGGTCCCCGACGACGTCTCGGTCGTCTCGATGGTCACCTCGCCCCAGGTCGCCGAACTGGCCACGCCCGCGCTGACCGCGATGAACTCGCCCGGGTCGGCGGTGGGGCGGATCGCCATCGAGACGCTGCTGCGTCACGTCGACGGCGGTGGCGACGAGATTCGCCAGCAACTGTTGCCGTGCGCGTTGGAGGTCCGCGGATCCAGCGCTCCGCCGCGTACGGCCGGCACGAGTGACACGGGGGCCGGCGGCGACCAGCCGGCTCCGGGCAGTGAAGCAGCCCGCCGTCGCGCTGCCACGCGACGACGGGCTTGAGGAGTACCGGCTCGATACTCACCAGGGAGACTAGCAATGCGACGATTCCGCAGCGTAGCCGTGGCGGCCACGGTGGCCGCGCTCACGGCGACGAGCCTGGCCGCCTGCGGCGGTGACGGGGACGACAGTGGGGCGAACGTCCTCAAACTCTGGCACTACGAGAGCGCCAACAGTGCGATGGGCATCGCCTGGGACCGGGCGATCGAGATCTTCAAAGACGAACACCCCGGGGTCGAGGTGCGCTTCGAGCGCAAGGCGTTCGAGCAGATCCAGCAGAACGCCGGCATGATCATCAACTCGGCCGAGGGCCCCGACATCATGGAGTACAACAAGGGCAACGCCACCGCCGGGTTGCTCTCCTCGCAGGGCCTGCTCACCGACCTGACCGCCGAGGCCACCGAGCGCGGCTGGGACAAGGCGCTGAGCCCCAGCCTGCAGACCACCGCCAGGTACGACAACGGCGTGATGGGCTCGGGCAACTGGTACGGCGTACCCAACTACGGCGAGTACGTGATGGTCTACTACAACAAGGAGCTCTTCACCGAGCACGGCGTCACCGTGCCGACGACGCTGGCCGAGATGACCGCCGCGATGGACACGTTCGTCGCCAAGGGCGTCACGCCGCTGGGCATGTCCGGCGCCGAGTACCCGGCCGGTCAGCTCTTCTACCAGCTCGCGCTCTCCCGCGCGGACCGCACCTTCGTCAACGACTACCAGCTCTACGCCAACCCGGTGGACTTCAAGGCCGACCCGCTCAGGTACGGCGCACAGACCTTCGCCGAGTGGGTCGGCAAGGGCTACATCGCCAAGGACTCGGCCAGCCTCAAGGCCGAGGACATGGGCACCTCGTTCATCTCCGGCAAGGTCCCGATGATCGTCTCCGGTAGCTGGTGGTACGGCCGGTTCAAGAGCGAGATCTCCTACGACTGGGACAGCTTCCTCTTCCCCGGCAACACGATGCACGCCGGCTCCTCCGGCAACCTCTGGGTGGTCCCGGAGACCAGCAAGGCCAAGAACCTGGCGTACGACTTCATCGACATCACCATGCGGCCGGAGATCCAGGCGCTGATCGGCAACAACGGGGGCGTGCCGGTGGCCGGTGACCCGGCCGCGATCAGCGACGAGAAGGACCGCAAGCTGATCGAGAACTTCAACACCATCAGCGGCCAGGACGGCCTGGCCTTCTATCCGGACTGGCCGGTGCCCGGCTACTACGACGTGCTGGTCTCCGGCTTCCAGGGCCTGATCAACCAGTCCAGGTCGCCCGAGCAGGTCCTCGACGCGATCGCCAAGCCCTACCAGGACGGTGTCGCGGAGATCACGCGCGACTGAGCGGCGGCGGGGGCGGGCGTACCCGTCGGCGTCACCACGGTGACGCCCGCCCCACCCTGGAAGGACCTCCCATGGCAGTGCCCGACACCGTCGCCGCCCGCCCGGGGGCGACCCCGTCACCCCCGACGGGCAAGACCCCGCGCCGCCCCCGACGCCCCGACGCCGGCTACTGGCTCTATCTGCTGCCCGGCGCGGTGCTGTTCCTGCTCGTCATCGGCGGCCCGCTGGTCTACACCGGCTACCTCTCCCTGACCAAGTGGTCCGGCGTCGGCGACCCCAGCTTCATCGGCCTGGACAACTACCGCACCCTGCTCACCGACGACGTCTTCTGGACCTCGTTCACGAACACCATCGCGATGATCGTCGCGATGGTGGTGCTGCCCACCCTGATCGGCCTGGTCCTGGCGGCCGTCCTGTTCGACACCATCGGACGTCGCTTCCGCCCGCGTACCGCCGCCGCACTGCGGGCCGCCTTCTATCTGCCGCAGGTGCTGCCGGTCGTGGTGGCCGGCATCGTCTGGGGCTGGATCCTGCGCCCCGACGGCGCGCTCAACGGGCTGCTCGACGCCATCGGGCTCGGCACGCTGAGCCACGACTGGCTCGGTGACCCGGACACCGCCCTGCCGATGGTGATGGCCGTGATGATCTGGGTGCAGCTCGGCTACCCGGTGGTCGTCTTCATGGCGGCGCTGGAACGGGTCAACCCCGAGCTGTACGAGGCGGCGGAGATCGACGGCGCCGGCTGGTGGCGACGGTTCCGCGCGATCACCCTGCCGCAGATCCGGCCGGAGACCTTCGTGGTCGGCCTCACCTGCACCATCGCCGCGATGAAGGTGTTCGGCCCGATCTACGCGCTGACGCGGGGCGGCCCGGAGAACGCCACCAACGTGCCCTCCTACTTCGCCTACTTCACCTTCTTCAAGCGGCTCAACGTCGGCTACGGCTCGGCGATCTCGATGGTGCTGACACTGATCATCGTCGTGGTGGCGGTGCTGTTCATCCGGGCGCAGAACCGTGCCGAACGCCGCGACGGAGGAATCTGATGGCCGTCACGCCCACCCCACCCCGCACCGGCGGCCGTACCCGCCGGGTTCCCGACCGGCACCACCGGGGCGTCACCCGCTGGATCGTGCTGGCCCTGGTCACCGTCGCCGCGCTGGTGATGCTGGTGCCGTTCGCGTTCATGCTGCTCAACGCGTTCAAGTCGCCCGGCGACTACTCGACCAACGGCCCGCTGAGCTGGCCGACCGAGTTCTACACGACCGGGCTGCGCACCTACTGGGAGCAGGTCGACTTCCCGGTCAAACTGTGGAACTCGATCCTCATCTCCGGCTCCGTCGCGGTGCTCGCCGTGGTCGTCTCCCTGCTCAGCGCGTACGCGCTCGGCATCGGCCGGGTCCGGGGCCGGCTCTGGATCATCGGGCTGTTCCTGCTGGCCAACATGCTGCCGCAGGAAGCCCTGATCTATCCGCTGTACCACTTCGCCAAGGAGGCCGGGCTCTACAACACCCGACTGGCGGTGATCATCATCTTCACCGTCATCCAGGCCGCCTTCGGCACGTACCTGCTCGCCTCGGTGCTCAGCACCTTCCCGCGCCCGCTGCTGGAGGCCGCCGCGCTCGACGGGGCCGGCAAGTGGCGGATCCTGTGGCGGGTCGTGCTGCCCAACGTCCGGCCCACCATCTCGGTGCTGCTGGTCTTCTTCTTCATCTGGACCTGGAACGAGTTCCTCATCCCCCTGGTCATGCTGATCGACAACCAGACCCAGACCATTCCGGTCGCGCTCGCCTCGTTGCAGGGCGACCGGCTGATGGACGCCCCCACCACCAACGCCGGCGCGCTGCTCAGTCTCCTCCCGGCGATCCTGTTCTTCCTCGTCTTCCAGCGCACCCTGGCGCGCGGCATCACGGCAGGAGCCGACAAGTGAAGTTCACCGACGGATACTGGCAACTGCGTCCCGGGGTGAGCGTGCTGCGCCCCGGCACGGTCGAGTCGGTGGAGCCGGACGAGCGGTCCTTCACCGTCTTCGCCCCGATCGGCAGGATCACCGGACGCGGCGACACCCTGAACCGCCCGGTGGTCACCGTGCGCTTCTTCTCCCCCGCCCCCGGCGTGGTTGGGGTGACCGTCGGACACCATTCCGGCGGGCTCCCCAGGCAGCCCCGCTTCGCCCTCGCCGACAGCACCGCACACCCGGTGCACGTGGAGGTCACCGGGCTCAGCGCGCGGTTGACCACCGGCGAGATGACCGTGCGGGTGGCGCTGACCGGCCCGTGGCGGGTCGACTTCCTGCGCGGCGACAAGCTGGTCACCTCCTCCACCGAACGCAGCATCGGCGTGGTCACCGACGCCGAGGGCCACAAGTACGTGCACGACCGGCTCTCGCTCGGCGTCGGCGAGACGATCTACGGCCTGGGCGAGCGCTTCGGCGCGTACGTCAAGAACGGCCAGACCGTCGACATCTGGAACGCCGACGGCGGCACCGCCAGCGAGCAGGCGTACAAGAACGTGCCGTTCTATCTCAGCAGCGCCGGGTACGGGGTGTTCGTGGACCACCCCGAACACGTGTCGTTCGAGGTGGGCTCCGAGGTGGTGTCGCAGACCCAGTTCAGCGTGCCGGGGCAGTCCCTGACGTACCACGTGATCGACGGCCCCACCCCGAAGGACGTGCTGCGCCGCTACACCGCGCTGACCGGTCGCCCGGCCCGGGTGCCGCCCTGGTCGTACGGGCTGTGGCTGTCCACCTCGTTCACCACCTCCTACGACGAGAAGACGGTCACCGAGTTCATCGACGGGATGGCCGAGCGGGACCTGCCGCTGTCGGTGTTCCACTTCGACTGCTTCTGGATGCGGCAGTTCCACTGGGTCGACTTCATCTGGGACCCGGCGACCTTCCCCGACCCGGAGGGGATGCTGCGCCGGCTGCACGAACGCGGCCTCAAGGTCTGCGTCTGGATCAACCCGTACATCGCCCAGCGGTCCTACCTCTTCGAGGAGGGCCGACAGGCCGGCTACCTGGTCCGCAACCCGGACGGGTCGGTCTGGCAGTGGGACAAGTGGCAGGCCGGGATGGCGCTGGTCGACTTCACCAACCCGGACGCGGTCCGGTGGTACGCCGACAAGCTGAAGGTGCTGCTGGACATGGGCGTCGACTGCTTCAAGACCGACTTCGGCGAGCGCATCCCGACCGACGTGGTCTGGCACGACGGCGCCGACCCGCAGCGGATGCACAACTACTACTCCCACCTCTACAACAAGGCCGTCTTCGAGCTGTTGACGGCCGAGCGAGGCGAGGGCGAGGCGGTCGTCTTCGCCCGCTCCGCCACGGCGGGCGGTCAGCAGTTCCCGGTGCACTGGGGTGGCGACTGCGAGTCCACCTTCGTGGCGATGGCCGAGTCGCTGCGCGGCGGCCTGTCGCTGGCCGCGTCGGGCTTCGGCTACTGGAGCCACGACATCGGCGGCTTCGAGGGCACGCCCGACCCGGCGGTGTTCAAGCGGTGGATCGCCTTCGGGCTGCTCTCCTCGCACTCGCGGCTGCACGGCTCCGGCTCGTACCGGGTGCCGTGGGCGTACGACGACGAGGCCGTCGACGTGCTGCGCCGGTTCACCCGACTCAAGATGTCGCTGATGCCGTACCTGGCGGCAGCGGCCGACGAGGCGCACCGCGAGGGCGTACCGGTGATGCGGCCGATGATCCTGGAGTTCCCGGACGACCCGACCGCCGCGTACCTGGACCGGCAGTACATGCTCGGCCCGGACCTGCTGGTCGCCCCGGTGATGAGCGCCGACGGTCAGGTCACCTACTACGTGCCGGCCGGCACCTGGACCCACCTGACCAGCGGCGCACAGGTCACCGGCCCGGGCTGGGTCACCGAGAAGCACGGCTTCGACAGCGTCCCGGTGCTGGCCCGGCCCGGCTCGGTCATCCCGTTCGGGACGGTCACCGACCGGCCCGACTACCGCTGGGCGGACGACGTCACCCTGCGCCTGTACGCTCCGGCACCGGGCCAGCGGACCCGGGTACGCGTGCCCGCGCCCGACCGTGGGTCCGGCACGGAGTTCGAGGTGTACCACCGCGACGGGACGGCCACCGCCGAGGTGGTGGCGGGCGACTCGTCGGGGTACCGCTGCGAGGTCACGGAGGTGACGAAGTGAGTGATGTCGTGTTCCCTGAGGGCTTTGTCTGGGGGTCGGCCACGGCCGCGTACCAGATCGAGGGGGCAGCCCGGGTGGACGGCCGTGGACCGTCGATCTGGGACACCTACAGCCACACACCGGGACGCACCCTGAACGGGGACACCGGCGACGTCGCCGCCGACCACTACCACCGGTGGGAGTCCGACCTGGACCACATCGCCGCGCTCGGGCTGGACGCGTACCGCTTCTCCATCGCCTGGCCCCGGGTGCAGCCCGGCGGCTCCGGCCCGGTCAACCAGGCCGGCGTGGACTTCTACTCCCGGCTGGTGGACGGGCTGCTGGAGCGCGGGGTCCAGCCGGTCGCCACGCTCTACCACTGGGACCTGCCGCAGGAGTTGGAGGACGCCGGCGGCTGGCCGGAGCGGGACACCGCGCTGCGCTTCGCCGACTACGCCACGGCGATCGTCGGGGCGCTGGGCGACCGGGTGCACACCTGGACCACGTTCAACGAGCCGTGGTGCTCGGCGTACCTCGGATACGCCTCCGGCGTACACGCGCCGGGACGCACCGAACCGGAGGCGGCGCTGCGCGCCGTACACCACCTGAACCTGGCTCACGGTCTGGCCGGCCGGGTGATCCGCGACCTGGCTCCGGCGGCGCGGCTGTCGGTCACGCTGAACCTGCACGTGATCCGTCCGGCCTCGGATTCGGCGGCCGACGCCGACGCGGTACGCCGCACCGACGCGCTGGCCAACCGGGCCTTCCTCGGCCCGATGCTCGACGGCGCGTACCCGGCCGACCTGCTCGCCGACACGGCGGCGGTCACCGACTGGTCGTTCGTACGCGACGGCGACGAGCGCACCGCGGCCGTCCCGCTCGACGTGCTCGGCGTCAACTACTACTCGACCACCCTGGTCCGCACCTGGGACGGCGTCTCGGCCCGGTCGAGCGCGGACGGCCACGGCCGGTCGGCGCACTCCGCCTGGGTCGGCGCCGACCGGGTCGACTTCCTGCCCCAGCCGGGCCCGTACACGGCGATGGGATGGAACATCGAGCCGGCCGGCCTGACCGAGCTGCTGCTGCGGCTGCACCGCGAGTACCCCGACCTGCCGCTGATGATCACCGAAAACGGCGCCGCCTTCGACGACGTGGTCTCGCCCGACGGCGCGGTGCACGACGACCGCCGCGTCGACTACCTGCGCCGCCACATCGCCGCGACGCACGACGCGATGGCGGCGGGTGTCGACGTGCGGGGCTACTTCGTCTGGTCGCTGCTGGACAACTTCGAGTGGGCGTACGGCTACGACCGCCGCTTCGGGATCATCCGCGTCGACTACGACACCCAGGAACGCCTCTGGAAGGACAGTGCCCACTGGTACCAGCACCTGGCGACGACAGACCGACTGGACCGCCATCCCTAAATGCTCAAATCATTTCGGCATTAGCTGGGGATTATCCTATGATTGAGTCATGCTGTACCGGACGCCGGAGCTGACCCAGGACGACAAACGCGTTCTCGGCGAACTGGAGACGATGCGTGAAGCCCTTCGTTACCAGGTCGCCGAGCCGCGCCGGTGGAGCGGCCAGCTCCGCAGGACCCTGATCGCCCACGCCATCCAGGGGTCGAACTCGATCGAGGGGTATCAAGTCGGCCTCGACGACGCGGTGGCGGCCGTCGCGGGCGAGGAACCGATGGAAACGAGTCCGAACACGTGGGACGTGATCACCGGATACCGCGACGCCCTCACCTACGTGCAGCAGCTCGGACACTCCCGGGAGTTCGCCTGGCAACACATGCTCCTCGACGCGCTGCACTTCATGATGATGCGGCACGACCTCACCAAATGGCCGGGTCGGTACCGGCCCGGTGACATCTACGTCGACGAGGCCCACACCGGACGGCGGGTCTACACCGGCCCTGACCCGGACCACGTTCCCGCTCTGATCTCCGAGTTGATGGCCTGGCTGGCGGACGGGGAGCCGGAGGTCCCGCTGCTCGTGCGCGCATCGATGGCCCACCTCAACCTGGTGAAGATCCATCCGTGGCGGGACGGAAACGGACGGATGTCACGATGTCTGCACACCCTGGTCCTCGCCAGGGACGGCGTGCTGGCTCCGGAGTTCTCGTCGATCGAGGAGTGGCTGGGCGCCGGGCGGAACACCTACGCCTACTACGACGTACTCGCCGAGATCGGCGGCGCGACCTGGCAGCCGGACACCGACACCGGGCCGTGGATCCGGTTCTGCCTCAGCGCCCACCATCAGCAGGCCCAACTGGTTCGGCAACGGATCGACCAGGCCGCCCGCCTGTGGGATCTGCTCGACGGCTGGGCTGGCCGACACGCGCTGCCCGAACGGGTCGTCAGCGCCCTGCAACTGGCGGCCACCGGCGGCCGGGTCCGCCGAACGGTGTACCAACACGACGAGGGCCTCACGGACGACCAGGCCATCCGTGATCTTCGGGCGCTGGTCAAGGTGGGTCTACTCGAACAGCGTGGCCAGACGCGCGGGAGGCACTACGTCGCCTCGACGACGCTCAGGGACTTGGCCGCACCGGCACTACGCCCCAAGGAGATCGTCGACCCGTACCAGCAGTGACCTGTCCCGGCCGACACAGCCAACAGGTCGGTCAGACGCCGACGCGCTGCTCGGGCACGGTCAGGCCGTACAGCGCCATCAATTCGGGGGTGTCCACCCGACTGCCGTCGGCTACCGAGTCGCAGGCGATGTCGACGATCTGGTCCTTGTGCGCCAGCAGGTAGGGCCGGGCACCGACGTCGGCACTGGCCAGGGTGGCGATGCCCGGCCAGTGCCGACGGCCGAACAGCATCGGGTAGCCGCGCAGCCCGTTGTAGGTGGCGCAGACCAGCACGTCGGGAAAGGGCAGCGCGGTGACCCGACGGATCGCCTCGGCGGTCAGCCCGGGCATGTCGACGGGGACCACCACCGCCGCCTCCACCCGGTCGTCGTCGATGCCGGCCAGGCCGGCACGGATGGACGAGCCGACTCCGGTGCCCCACGCCCGGTTGACCACCACCGTGGCGTGGTCCAGGTGCGCGGTGTCACGGACCTGGTCGGCGGCGGCGCCGAGGACGACGACGATCTGCCCGCAGCCCGCCTCCGTCAGCGTGTCGATCATCTGGTCGACCAGGGGTTTGTCACCCTGGTGCAGCAGGGCCTCGGGGCCGCCGATACGACGGCCACCTCCCGCCGCGATGATCATTCCTGCGATCCGGTTCAGAACCGCGCTCCCTCCAGTGTGGGACCGGGTGAGCACCGTGGCGCTGTCCGTCCCGTCCGACGCACATCGTTTGCAACGAGCACGGACGGAGGAGAGTGGCGGGGCAAATAGGATAAATTAGGTAACACGCTCATCCTTCGGTGCGCGTCGGACGTAAGCCGCACCCGCCCTTCCGTCCGCACCCACTCGGCGCGCCCGGGGCGGGCGACCACAGCCGACCACCCGAGAGCACGACCCCGACCGGAATGTGAGCGGACCGGTAGCCGACAGAACTCGTGTCCGCGCGGGCCCGCCCGGCGGCAGGGCGACCAGACCTGGCACAACTCGGCCTTCCCGTCCGACGGGCCGGTCGCTCGCCACGATCCCCCGGTCGTCCACGTCCGCGTTCCCGAACACAGGGACTCGCCGTCACCGGTCGCGACATGGCAGGCTGCGCTAACGGGGTGATTCCCCGGAACGCCCCATCCCTGCCCCCGTCTCGCTCTGGAAAGGACAAGCGTGTCACGCCGCCTCTTTACGTCCGAATCGGTCACGGAAGGCCACCCGGACAAGATCGCTGACCAGATCAGTGACGGTATTCTCGATGCCCTGCTCGCTCAGGATCCGCATAGCCGTGTGGCGGTGGAGACTCTGATCACGACTGGTCAGGTGCATGTGGCGGGTGAGGTGACGACGAAGGCGTATGCCGATAT
>NZ_JBIANP010000007.1:0-316890 GCF_042874705.1 Micromonospora sp. NPDC003816 | reverse complement strand
TCGACCGCACCAACTACCACGCCACCATCAACATCAACATCCTCGAAACAGCAGCATTGACAACCCGCCCACCGCCCTAACTGAGCGGCATTGCTCCTAACCTCCGGGGGTGAGCGCGGCTGCCGTGCTGTGTTCGCCGCGCAGGTGCCGTGGCGAGCGGCGGCGAGGGTCCCGCTCCGCGATGCCGTGACAGTGGCAGTCATGGGTGGTGAGCAGCCCGGACAGCGTGGGCAGGTCGGCGGCGGTGGTTCGGCAGACCGTGGGTGGTCACACGTCCAGACCGAAAGAGCTGCAGCGGTAGCCGGGTAGCTTCTCTCGCCCGGACCGAATTAGTCGAGTAGATCGTGCACAAGGGCCGCGAGGTCGGCAAGCTTCTTGTCGGCGATGCGGCGCCTGTGGTTGACCCATTCCTTGCCCTCGGCAGCGATGCCTTCAAGGATGTGCAGGGTGTGCGGGAGCCCCGAGGCGTCCAGGGACAGCCTTGCGATCTTGACGGCGTTCTCATCCTCCTGAAGCGTCTCCTCTTCGAGTTCACCCACCTTGGTTTCGACGAACTCCCCGTTGACGAGGGTGAGCTTGAAGGTCTGCTGTCGGGTGGCTACCCCGTCGATGCGGACGGCGGCGACGGCGTCGAAGCGGTAGTTCAGTCGTTGTGTGTTGTCGCTTTCGACGGTCTGGAAGTCGAGATCGCAGCTGACCTGCCGTACGCCGTCCTCGGTGAGTAGGAAGAGCAGTAGGCGGTACCGGGAGTATCGCCACGGGCCCTGCGGGTACCTGGCCCTCTTGCAGGAGGGCGCCGGTGCCTCGATGAAGGCATGTGCGATCACCTGGCTGGGGCGGAGCCGATACTGGTGCATGGCCTGATCAACCAGGACCTTACGGTCGTTCTCCAGCCAGGCCGCCATTTCGGTGTCTGACGGTTTGTCGGCCAGTTTGCGGCACCACCGGCGGTACGCCGCACCTCGGGCTGCATCCTTGACGTCCCGCTCCTCCTGATCATCGACGACCCTGCGCCGTTCGGCAATGATCCTGAACGACGCGCGGACGGCAGGCACCGCCGACGCCGAAGCGAGCAGCAGCCAACCGGTGCCGGACAAGGGTGCGCCACCGATTACGGCGGGGATCACCCAGAGGGCGCCAACGATGAGAAGAGTCAGTCCGCCGACGTGCAGCACTCGGGTCCTGGCGGGGATGCGCAACTGCTGATGGTGCGCCGTCAGTGTGTCCTGTTCCCATCGCTGTCGCACATCGCTCACCAGATGTCGGACGAGCCAGGCGATCCGGTCCGCATCGATGCGTTGTTCTCGGTAGATCTCGACCACCTCGTCGCGGAGGTGCCGCTGAATCCCTGCCGTCTGGGCGCGCCAGTAGGCTCGATCAGTGTCAGGAGGCACGTACCGGCTGAAGTACCTGTCGAAGAGACGGTCGACCTTGCGCGCGAAGCCACCGAGGGGCGCTTCTCGTCGCCGCTGCTGGGGCGGACGGATCTGTGCTTCCTTCACGCGCAGCCGCAACTGTCGGTAGTAGCGGTCCGCTCCGCCGAAGCAGAAAGCGGCCAGTCCGCTCAGCCCGGCGAGCAGGCCGAGGAGCGGTGCGAACGTGCCGTGTGCCGCCACCAGCAGGATCAACTGCGTCACGGCGAGGGCGAATACGACAGCACCGACGCCGGCTTGCAGCCAGTCGCGGGTCGCCACGGCGGCGGGCCGCACCGGTATGGACCGAGGAGGCGCGGGAGTCGGGTGGAAGAACTTCCAGACCCGACCGAGACGGTCCCCCTGTAGGCGTTGCACCTTTGCCAGGGCGAAGGACTTGCGCCACATCTCCTCTTGCATCGCACCTTCGCGGAGCGCCTCGAGGTGGCCGTAGATCGCCTCGCGCTGCGGCCTGTTGAGTGCCTCGATCTCCTTCACCATCCTGTCCGCTTCGTCGGCAGGAATTGGCTTGAGGAGACGAATGATCGCCTTGACCCCGGCGGCCCACTCGTCCTGATCGACGAGCTGGGACATGTCCGCGCAGATGGCGCGGAGGCTATCCACATCCTCGGGCGGAAGCTGACGCAAGGTACGGCCGCTCAGCAGGGCGATGAGTCGGTAGAAATGGACCTCGGTGGTGAGGTGGCCGCCGGCTGCCGCCTTCTCGATCAACTCGCGTGCCTCATTCCGGGCGCGAGCGTTCAGGTACCTCAGCGCCATGGTGAACTGCTCTTCGGGAGTGGAACCCGGCGGTGATCGGTAGTAGTTGATGTCGCCGTGGACCACGCCCGCCTGCACCTCGACGTGTGCCTCTCCCTGCGCGATGTTCGTCGTGGTCGGAGCTGTCATGACATGCTCCGCACGGCGGCGATGATCGCCGCGATCCGCGCCGCCAACTCGGACACGTCGGCTACCAGGCCCCGCAGCCGCTTGAGCGCGACCATCAGCCGGCTCTTCTTGGCGGGTGTGCCCGCCGGCACGCATTCCGCTGCGGTCGCCACCTCGGACTCGGCGGCGGCGTAGGTCTCCTCGTCGAGTTGTCCGTCGAGGTGTGCCTGCTTGAGGTGGACCCGCAACTCAGCGATGCTGGCCACCAGGTCGCTCGGGCGATCAACGTTGCTCCCCACGGTGACACTGCCGTGGATTTGCCCTGCCTGCACTCCGACGTGTGCGTTGCCGGTAGCGATGTTGCGGTTGGTCATCTGCATCGCGGGGCTCCCGTCCTGGTCCACGCCGTCTCGATGGCTGGGCTTGTCGATGGTCAGTTCTCGTGCCAGTGCGGTGGCGAACACGGCGGCGTGACGTGCGGCCTTTGGTTGCCAGTTCTGTCCATCGGTGGCGGCCTTGGTGCCGTCGGCGTGATCGCTGATGCCGCGTATCACCACCACGGGTAGGGCGCGGTTCAGATGGCCCGCTTGGGCGACCCCGGCGGCTTCCATCTCGATCGCCACGGCGTCGTTGTAGTGGCGACGGATCCAGCGCGCCTCTTTGGAGATTCCTGAGTCCTGTACTACCTCTCCCGCAGCGATCGGACCGAAATGGACCTTGGGCGTCGATCCTTCGGGCAGGCCCTGACACCAGGCGGTAGACCTGGCGACGTACTGGGCGATCTGGTCGGCCTCGTGGGGTATCTCCCATGCCTTGGGGCGGGCCTTCAAGCCGTCGTTCTCGCTGGTGCCGCCGTGGTAGGCATAGACCTTGCTGGCGACGACGACATCGCCGAGCCGGACGTTGGGCCACAGACCGCCGGCGACCCCCACAAAGATCACAGCGGCCGGAGTGAACTCGGCCATCGCCCGCTCTGCCAGCACTGCCGACGGATGGTTGCCCTTGCCGACCAACCCCAGTGCGACCCGGCAGTCGCTCTTGTCGATCCGGCCGACTTCGAAGCGGGTTCCCGCCGGGTGTCGGCGTACCCGCAGATCGGTCAACTGTTCGCGGACCGCTTCGTACTCAAGGTTCAGCGCCGTGAGGATCACGACGAGACCACTGCTCCTGCTCACGATCTCTCCTTCTCTGTCTGGTCGATGGGTCGATTCATCGAGGGGTGAAGAGTCGTTCGGGGCCCGGCGCGGAAGAGGCGAGCGGGACGGCCTCCTGCGGCCTTTCGGCTCGGGCCGGCGGGGACGATGAAGCCGTCCACACTCTGCACTTTTCGGTAGAAGTTCCGTGGGTCCAGTCGCACGCCCCACACCGCTTCATAGACGTCCTGAAGCTCCGCGATGGTGAAAGTCGGTCCGCAGAAGGCGGTGGCGAGCGCCGTTCGCTCCAACTTCTCTCGCGCCCGGTCGACCCCGTCGGTCAGGATCTGGGCATGATCGAAGGCGAGCTGCACGTCACCGGAGAGCGCCTGTGCCGCGGGGGTCCAGCACGCCCGAGACGCATCGGTCCCGGCGACCGGCTCGGGTAGGCGAGGGGCGATAGCGAGGTAGGTCGCGGAGACGACTCGGCCGCGGGGGTCCCGGTCGGGAGCGCCATAGAAGCCGAGCTGCTCCAGGTGTAACTGGTCCGGCCCCAGGCTGGCTTCCTCGGCAAGCTCGCGGTGGGCGGCCGTCAACAGGTCTTCCCTCTCGTGGTTGAGGAAACCACCGGGCAGAGCCAATGCGCCTTGATGGGGCTCGATTCCGCGCTCGATGAGCAGCACATGCAGGCGGGACTCCCGCAAGGTCAGGATGACCAGGTCAACGGCAAGAAGGATGGTCGGGGGAACCCAGCGATCGTCAGACACGGATCGACCATAGGCTTACTGTCACTCTGACAGGAAGGGCGTCGCGTGTCGGGTTTCAGCACCCCTGTGTCTGGCCTTCGGCCGTTTCCAAATCCGCCATGCCTCGTTGTTCGGGCTGGCCGAGAGGGCATCCGCGAAAGCGACGACCGCGTCCAGCATGGTTTCGTGGTGCCGACCGTGCACAGCGGTCAGAGGTGTACGGGTGCAGTGGTCGGTATCGAAATCAGGCAATGCAAATGTGGTCCGGCGGCGGTGATGTCGGCACCGATTCTCGCTATCCGAGCGACGATGCGATCTCGACCGCTTCGTTCACCGTCAGCTCGCCTTCGAGGCGGTAGGTCACTCCGCCCTGCTCCCAGATCAGCGTCGCGGTGGCCAGCCGGGCGCTCTCCTCCCGCACCACCCCGTCCCGATCCACGTACGAGATCGGGTGCGGGCCGGGAATCCACGCCGCCTGTCGTCCGCTGACCTCCGTCCACTGCGCCCCGGATCCGCCGGCCTGTTTGAGGAAGACGCCGTCGAGCTGCCCGTCGAAGGCGTCCAGCCGGATCTGACCGCCTCGGTAGAGCAGCGTCGCCACCCGGTGTCCCCCCGCGCCGTCCGGGTCGGCCACCAGCACCCGGTCGGGCGGGCCGAGCGCGGCCGGTACCCGGACCGGGAACCGCACCAGCCGGTGCGCCTCGCCCAGATCGGTCAGGCGTTGCGCGGGCAGCGGCGACGGGGAAGCCGTCGGTGGCAGCGGGGCGGGTGCGGTGCTGATCGTGATGCCGGCGAAGCGCAGCAGTCCGGCCACCGCGTCGGCCAGCGCGGCCCGTCCGGGCAGCAGGGCGATCACCAGGAGGGCGGCGAGAAGCGCGGCCACCGCGTACCGCCATCGACGACGGCGTCCCTCGATGGTCCGCGAGGATCGGGCGGGGGCGGCCAGCCGGGCGCGGACCCGGGCGGTGACGTCCGGCGGCTCGGGGGTCTCCAGCCAGGCGGACAGCTCGCGCAACTCCCGTTCGAGGTCAGCCACGGCTCAGCTCCTCGACGTCGAGCAGGCCACGCAGCTTCACCAGGGCGCGGGACGTCCGCGACTTCACCGTGCCGCGTGCCCAGCCGAGCATGGCGACCGTCTCGTCCTCGGACAGGTTCGCCGTCCGGTACGCGGACGCGGTGTGCCGGGCGACCAGGAGTTCGTACGCCTCCAGGTCACCTGCCTGCGCGCGGGTGACGAGTTCCTCGTCGTCCAGGGGAACCTCCGGTGGGATCACTGTCCTGACACCGGTCGCGGCGTTCAGGTTCCACTCTCCGCCGACGGAACCGGAATCGGCGTGACGGTGTCATCCGGGCATGATGGCGACGAGGACGACCACCCGCCGTACCCTGTTGTCCGCGCTGGTGGGCGCGGGTGTCGCGACGCTGGTCGGGTGTGATCCGACCGGGTCACCGGTGGCAGGCGTGCCGCCGGATCCGCTGCTCGTGGACCTGGCCGACGGACTCGGCCTGCTCCGTGGTGCCGAACGGCAGGTGGTCCCGCATGCCGTCGCCACCGCCGACGGGCGGTCGGTGTACGCGAGCACGCCGGAGGGTGCCGACACCGCGTTCTGGCGGATCGAGACCGCCACCGGTGTCGCCTCCGCCCGGGTGTTGGCTGCCCGGCCGCTGGGTGCCGCAGACGGTCTCCGCCGACGGCACGTGGGTGGCACTGACCACCGAGGCGGTGAGCGTCACCGCAGCGTCTCCGGCCGGGCGGGACGCCACGCCGGTGCTGATCGCCGACGCGGGTGGGGTGCGGCACCGGCTGCGACTGCCGGGCAACGTCGTCCCGGAGGCGTTCACCCACGACCACACCGGCCTCTTCGTGCTGGAGTGGCTGCCGCCGCAGACGCCGGACCGGTACCGGGTTCGGGTGGTCGACCTCGCCACCGGTGTGGCCGGCCCGTTGCAGACCCGCCTCAAGCAGGCGATCCCGGCGGGCGCGGAGGAGGAGATGCGCGGTGACGGGCGTCAGGCGGTACTCGCCCCGGACCGTCGCGTCCTGTACACGCTCTACACCCATCAGCCCGAGCATCGGCACACCCGGGACCGCATCAGTGGACGGCCGGGGAGCGACGTCCACGCTTTCGTGCACACGCTGCACCTGCACGAGCGGTGGGCGTACTGCGTGGATCTGCCGCACCCGTTCGGGGAGGGAACAGCCGACGGGCACGCCATGGCGATCGCCCCGGACGGTTCCCGGCTGTACGTCGCCGACCTGACCTCCGGGACCGTCGCCGAGATCTCCACCGAGGAACTGACGGTACGCCGCACCGCCGCCGTCCCCGTCGCGTCCGGCCCGGCGTACGCGACGGCGGACCACGAAAGACTGTTCCTCGGCGGGGCCGGTGTGCTGCGTACGGTGGATGCGGTCGGTCTGCGGGTCGTCGCCGAACGACCGGTCGACGCCCCCGTCACCGGTCTCGTCCTTGGCCCCGACGGTGGCCGTCTCTATGTGGGTGGGCCGTCGGCGGTGCGGTGGCTCGACCCGACCAGCGGTGCCGAACTGGGTCGTGTCGCCGTGCCCGGCCTGGTGGGGTTGCGGGGTCCGGTGCCGTCGTCCTGAGCGGGTGTCACCGTCGGTCAGAAGAGGGATTCCCGGTGTGACCGGGACGTCCGACCCGTCCGATTAGGGTGACCAGCGTCGTCGTACGTTAGGGGGATCGGAGAACAGGATCGGGCCACCAGTGGGCTCCTGAGGCCGCGTCTTCTCTGGTACGAACGTAGGAGTTTCGACGAGAGGACAGCGCCCTTATGACCCATGCCCTGGTCACCGCCGAGAACCTCAACGACGCGCTCGACGACATCGTGGATCGGGTGCCCGGCGCCAAGTTCGCGGTGGTGCTCTCCCCGGACGGCATCATGCTGGGGGCCTCGCGGGGCATCGACGAGGAGATCGCCGAGGAACTGTCCAGTGTGGTCTGTGGGCTCCAGGCGCTCGGTCTGGCCGCCGCCCGATTGTGCGGTGAGGGTGAGCTGCACCAGGTGGTGGTGCAGATGTCGCGGGCGTTCCTGTTCCACGCCACCACCGGCAACGGGGCGATCCTCACCGTCGGTATCGACGGCTCGGCGGAGGTGGGGGACATGGCGTACGAGGTCGCCCTCTTCTGTGCCAGGGCCGGGCACCATCTGCCGGTGTACGTGGAGCCGGCGCCCCACCTGACCGGGCGGTGACCCGCTAGCCGCGGTCGCGCTGCGCGTCGTACGACGGCGCCGGGTTGGCCACCTGCCACAGTTCGGCCGGCAGGTTCGCGATGACGTCGTCGTGGTCGGCGGGGGCGACGTCACCTCGAATGGTGTCCAGGACCGCCCGGATGCCGGCCTCGGCCAGGTCGGGATCGACGTCGGCACGGCCGCCGACGCGGTCGACGAACACGTCGAGCCCGAAGCGTTCGGCGGTCTCGCTGGGCGCGAACGTGTACGCCCGCAGCCCTTCCGGGAGTCGGTCGGCCAGGTCCCGTGCCTCGCCGCCGTCGATCCGCTCGGCGAGCGTGGTCAGGGTGGCGCGCGCGATGGCGGTCGCCTGCTCCGTCGACGCGCCGGTGCGGTGCGCCACGGAGTCGATGAACTCGTTCTCGTCCAACCGGTCGGCCCCTTCTCGCAACGGATCTGGCGTCTACCCGTGAATCGTCGTGACAAACGGCACTCTTCACCCGCGTACGGTCGCGGTGGCATCGACGAGTCTTGTGCGTCGGTGTGCGGAACGGATAACGTCGCGCCGTCGCGGTAACGGGAAGCCGGTGTGATACCGGCGCGGCCCTCGCCACTGTGACCGGGGAGTTCACTCCGACTTGTACGCCACTGGGTCCGTGGAGGACCTGGGAAGGCCGGAGTACGCGACGATCCGGGAGCCAGGAGACCGACCCCGACATGTGATCTCGTCCACGAGGTGTTGGAAGGGGAGGTCGACTCATGCACATCGCTGAGGGCTACCTACCACCGGTGCAGGCGGCGGCATGGTTCGCGGTCTCGACACCGTTCGTCATCCACGGTGCGCGCAACCTGGTCCAGCAGGTCCGCGCGAACCCCGACGCGAAGCTGTTGCTCGGCGCGGCCGGGGCGTTCACCTTCGTCCTGTCGGCGCTGAAGATCCCTTCGGTGACCGGCTCCTGTTCCCATCCGACGGGTGTGGGTCTCGGCGCGATCCTGTTCCGGGCACCGGTGATGAGTGTGCTCGGCACGATCGTGTTGCTGTTCCAGGCGCTCCTCCTGGCGCACGGCGGGTTGAGCACGCTCGGCGCGAACGTCTTCTCGATGGCCATCGTCGGCCCCTGGGTGGCCTTCGGCGTGTACGCGCTGATCCGCCGGTTCGGTGGCGGCCTCGGCATCTCGGTGTTCTTCGCCGCTGCCCTGGCCGACCTGGCGACGTACTGCGTGACCAGCGCGCAGCTCGCGCTGGCCTTCCCGGACCCGGATTCGGGCTTCGTCGGCGCGCTGGCCAAGTTCGGGTCCATCTTCGCGGTCACCCAGATCCCGCTGGCGATCAGCGAGGGGCTGCTCACGGTCCTGGTGGTCCGGCTGCTGGTCCGGGTGAGCCCGCAGGAACTCCGCCGGCTCGGCATCCTGCGCCGTCCGGCCCCGACGACCCAGGGAGCGGTGGCGTGAAGTCGTTCGGCCGGACCAACCTGTTGTTGCTGCTCGCCGTGGTGGCGTTGGCGGTGGCGCCGCTGGTGCTGGGGCTCGGCAGCGGCGAGGAGCCGTTCGCCGGTGCCGACGCCCTCGCCGAGGAGGCGATCGTCAACGACCATCCCGACTACGAGCCGTGGTTCAGTTCGATCTACGAACCGCCGTCGGGTGAGATCGAGTCGGCGTTGTTCGCGCTTCAGGCCGCCCTCGGTGCCGGGTTCCTCGGCTATTACTTCGGGGTGGCCCGGACCCGGCAGCGGCTGCGTGGCGAGCAGTCCGCGACCGGGGAGAAGACCACCGACTAGTGCTCGCGTTGGACGTGGCGGCGTACGCCAGCCCCTGGCGACGCCGCCACCCGGTGGAGAAGGCCCTGTTGGCCCTGGGGCTCTTGGGCTGTTCCCTGCTCCTGCCGCCGTGGCCGGGCGCCCTGGTGGTGGGCCTGACCGCAGCGGTGGCGTTGCTCGGGCCGGCGGCGCTGCCGCCGCGTCTGCTGGTGCGGGTGGCCCGGACGCCGTTGCTGTTCATCCTGACCGGCTCGGTGCCGATGCTGGTGGCGGTCTCCGGTCCGACGCAGGTCCGGTGGGCGCCGGAGGGGCTCGCGACGGCCGCCACGACCGCCGGTCGGGCCTGCGCCGCGCTGCTCTGCCTGTTGCTCTTCGCCGCCACCACGCCGCTGGCCGACGTGCTGCCCCGGCTCCAGCGTCTCGGGGTGCCCAGCGCGGTCACCGAGGTGGCCGCGCTGATCTATCGGATGCTGTTCCTGCTGCTGGAGAGTGTGCACGCGGTGCGGCAGGCCCAGGCGGCCCGGCTGGGTTACCGGACCTGGGCCAGCACCTACCGGTCGCTGGCCGGGCAGGCCGGCGCGGTCTTCGTCCGTGCGTTCTCGCTGGCCCGGCGCTGGGAGGAGGGGTTGGCGCTGCGCGGTTACACCGGCTCGTTGGCGGTACGCACCGAGGTCCGCCAGCCGTCGGCGGCGTTCCTGGTCGTCACCGTGCTGCTGCTGGCGGCGGTGGTGCTGGCCACCCGGATGCTGGTGGTGCTCGGGTGAGCGGCGATCCGCCGCTGTTGGAGCTGCGCGGGGTCAGTTTCGGGTACGAGGCGGAGCGTCCGGTACTGACCGGCGCCGACCTGTCGGTGCCGGCCGGGCGGCGGATGGCCGTGCTGGGGCCCAACGGCGGTGGCAAGACGACCCTGTTCCGGCTGATGGTCGGATCGCTGGCCGCCGACGCCGGCACGGTGCTGGTCGGCGGGGTGCCACTGCGCCGGACCCGGGCGGGGCTGCTCGACGTCCGTCAGCAGGTGCAGCTGGTGCTCCAGGACCCCGACGACCAGTTGTTCGCCGCGACCGTCTTCCAGGACGTCTCGTTCGGGCCGGTCAACCTCGGTCTGGACGACGCGCAGGTGCGGCAGCGGTGTACCGAGGCGCTGGCCGCGTTGGAGATCGGCGACCTCGCCGACCGTCCCACCCACCTGCTCTCGTACGGCCAGCGTAAGCGGGTGGCGATCGCCGGGGCGGTGGCGTTGCGGCCCCGGGTGCTGATCCTGGACGAGCCGACCGCCGGACTCGACCCGTCGGGGGTGGAGGCGTTGCTGCGCACGCTCGACGCCCTGCACCGGGCCGGCACCACGCTGCTGCTCGCCACGCACGACGTGGACCTGGCGTACCGGTGGGCCGACGAACGGGTGCTGGTGGCGGGTGGCCGGATCCGGCAGGGGGTGTCCGGCGCCGAGTTGGGCGGCGGGGACCTGCTCGACGGTGCCGCGTTGACTCCGGCGTGGGCACCGGTGGTGCATCGGCTGCTGGACCGCGTGCCCGGCCTGGCCGGGGCCCGTCCGCGTACCCCGGGGGAGTTGGCGCGGCTCCTGGAGACTCCGGTCGGTACCGCCCGAAAGGTTCCGGAAGGACCTTGACGCATCGATCGACTTAGTTACGATCTGCGTAATGCGACGGATTTGCCCGGAGCGCGACACCGGCTCCGACCCGACCGACGTCCACCCCGCCTGGCTGCCGCCGGCCGCGTTCCGCGCCGTCGGTTCCCGGCACACCCTCGTCCACGGTGACGGCCTGCTCGTCGACACCGTGTGGCACGAGGTCCGGACCGCCTGCGCCACCCACGGCGGCACGGTCCGCCGGTCCGCCGACGGCCCACCCGCCCACCTCGTCCTCACCCTGACCGACCACCATGCATCGACAGTGGACGGCGACGGGACGCAGGGCGTCCTCGACGCCGCGCGGGCCGACCTGGACGCCGCCGGTGGCGGTCCGCTCGGTCCCGAGGGATACGCGGTCGTCCGCCACGGCGAGGTCACGGTGGTGCTGGCCGACGCACCGGCGGGCCTGCTCCACGGGCTGTTCCACGTGGTCCGGCTCGGGGAGTCGGCGTTCGGCGCACCGCATCCGGCGCGGGCGTACCGGCCGGTGATGCGGCGACGGATGCTGAACCACTGGGACAACGTCGACGTGCATCCGGTGATGGGCCAGGTCGAACGCGGGTACGCCGGCGGGTCGATCCTCTGGCGTGCCGGCCGGGCACATCCGGACCGGGCGCGGGTGCGGGCGTACGCGCGGTTGCTGGCGGCGTGCGGGATCAACGCGGTGTCGGTGAACAACGTCAACGTGCACGCCACCGAGGCGCGGCTGCTCACCGACCGGCTCGACGACGTCGCCGAGATCGCCGAGGACCTGCGTCCGTACGGCATCCGGGTGCACCTGTCGGTGAACTTCGCCGCGCCGGTGATGGTCGGTGGGCTGCCCACCGCCGACCCGCTCGACGAGACGGTGCGTGCCTGGTGGGCCGGGACCACCGCCCGGGTCTACGCCCGCATCCCGGACTTCGGCGGATACCTCGTGAAGGCCGACTCGGAGGGACAGCCCGGCCCGTTCAGCTACGGCCGCGACCACGCCGACGGGGCGAACCTGCTGGCCGAGGCGCTGGCACCGTACGGGGGCGTGGTGCACTGGCGGGCCTTCGTCTACAACCACCGGCAGGACTGGCGGGACCGCTCCACCGACCGGGCCCGCGCCGCCGGTGACCACTTCGCCCCGCTCGACGGTCGCTTCCGGGACAACGTGATCGTGCAGGTCAAGCACGGTCCGCTGGACTTCCAGACCCGGGAGCCGGTGTCACCGGTGATCACGGCGATGCCGGACACCCGGTTGGCGGTGGAGTTCCAGGTGACCCAGGAGTACACCGGGCAGCAGCGGCACGTCTGCTATCTGGCGCCCTGGTGGCACGAGGTGCTGCGGTTCACGCCGTGGGGCGAGGACGGGCCGACGGTCGCCGACGTGGCCGCCGACGGGGGCGGGCTGGCCGCCGTCTCCAACGTGGGCGACGACCCGTTCTGGACCGGTCACCCACTGGCCCAGGCCAACCTGTACGCCTACGGCCGGCTCGCCTGGGACCCGCGTCTGCGCCCGGAGGACGTGCTCGACGAGTGGATAGACCTGACCTTCGATCCGGCGGCCAGCGCCGATCCCGAGCTGCTGCGGCGGACGCTGCACGGGGTCATGGACGACTCGTGGCGCACCTACGAGCGGTACACCGCCCCGCTGGGGGTGGGTTTCATGGTGCGCCCCGGGCGTCACTACGGCCCGGACGTCGACGGGTACGAGTACACGAGCTGGGGCACCTACCACTTCGCCGACCGGGACGGGGTGGGCGTGGACCGCACCCGGGCCACCGGCACCGGCTTCACCGGCCAGTACCCGCCACCCTGGTCGCAGGTGTACGAGTCGGTGGAGCAGTGCCCCGACGAGCTGCTGCTCTTCTTCCACCACGTGCGCTACGACCACGTGCTGCACAGCGGCAGCACCGTCGTGCAGCACATCTATGACACGCACTTCGCCGGGGTGGCGGAGGTGGCGGCGATGAGCGACCGCTGGGCGGCGCTGGACGGGCTGGTCGACCCGGTCGTGTACGCCCGGGTGGACGAGCGCCTGACGGAGCAGCGGCGCAGCGCCCAGGAGTGGTGCGATCAGATCAACGCGTACTTCCATCGCAAGTCCGGAGTGCCGGACACGTACGGTCGTCCGCTGTTCTGAGGCCGCGCGGACGTCGGTGGGTCGCACGGGGGTTGACCGACTCCGGTAGCGTGTCGGCGGTCTGGCTGGGGGAGGTCCCCCAGAGTTTGTCAAGGGAATGGGGCTGTCAGTTGTCACTGTCCAAGAGGGTCGCCGTCGTGGCGGTCTCCGCGCTCACGGCACTCGCGATGACCGCCTGCGGCGGCGGCGGTTCGGCGTCCGACTCGGATGCCGCGGCGCAGCCGAACGTGCTGGAGCAGCTCGCCAAGGACCTCAAGGGGTCGCTGCAGAAGACCGTGGAGAAGACCCAGTCCAGCGACTCGGTGACCATCTCGATGGAGGGCACGGCGGCCGGTGAGAAGATCACCGCCAAGGGCGTCATCGATCTGCGTGACCCGGTCAAGGTCGAGATGACGACCACCGACTCGGACGGCAAGCCGACGACGATCCGGATGATCGAGACCGCGGTCTACGTCGAGGTCCCGGAGACCGAGCGCGCCAGCATGGGCGGCAAGCGTTGGCTGAAGATCGACGTGGCTGCCGCCGGCGCGGAGGGCGGGGCGAACTTCACCAAGCAGCTCGAGGACGTCGACCCGAGCAAGCAGGTCAAGGCGCTGCTCGCCAGCGAGAACGTCAAGGTCGTGGGCGAGGAGAACGTGAACGGGGTGGACACCGTCCACTACACCGTGACCCAGACGATGGATGAGTACCTCCAGCAGGTCGACGCCGAGATGCGCAAGGGCGTCGAGCAGGAGCTGGCCAAGCAGGGCGTCAAGGAGATCACCATCGACCTCTGGGTCGACGGGCAGTACCAGCCCCGTCGGGCCAAGGTCGTCACCGGCAACCTCGGCGACATCACCGTCGACTACACCGACTACGGCAAGCCGGTGAACATCGAGACCCCGCCGGCGGCGGAGACCACCGACTTCGCCGAGATGATGAAGGGCCTCGGGGACCTGACCTCCTGACCCGGAACCACCACGACTGCCCGGTCGGTGAGCACCCCTCACCGGCCGGGCAGCGGCGTCTCCGCAGGAGAGTCCAGGTACGCGGCGAGTCGCGCCGCGCCGGTGAGCAGGTGCCGGCCGCGGACGGTGAGGCGCTCCCGCCAGCCGTGCAGCGACGCGGCGAGCGGCGCGGCGCCCCCGGCGGCGCGTACCCGGTCGAGCACGTCGGCGATGTGGTCGAGCCGGTATCCGCCGCGCCGCAGCAGATGGGCGAGTTCGGCGTCCCGCACGTCGTCGGGGGCGTAGACGCGGTAGCGGGTCGCCGGGTCACGGTCCGGTCGCAGCACGCCGGCCCGTTCCCACTTGCGCAGGGTCGCCGGCCGTACGCCGAGCCGGTGCGCCAGGGCACCGATCGACAGCTCCGCCCGGCGGGGCGCGTCGGGCGCGGCCCCGGTGAGGACCGCCACCGCCGTCTCGACCGCGTCCAGGGTCTCCCGGTCGCGGTGCAGCAGAGCGTGACCCTGGTCGATCACCCGCAACGCCGTGTCGATCTCGCCCCGGTGCACGGCGCGCATGATCTCGCCACTCGCCGCGTACCCGTGCCCCGGAATCAACGCCAGGTACGCGTCCAGGGCCCGGGCGTGCCGCTCGGTGTATCGGCGGTAGCCGCTCGGACTGCGCGGGGCGGGCGGCAGGACCCCGTCCCGCTCGTAGTTGCGCACCGCCTGGGCGGACAGGCCGTGCGGACGGGCCAGGTCGATCGGCCGACGTGTCACGCTGTTTGAGGGTTGCACCACGTTCACCGTGACAGTTTGCTCGAAAGTCTCAACGGTTGGTTCAGCGATACGGTCGATGGAGTGACGAATCTCCTGGACCTGCTTCCCGTACCGCCGACCCTGCTCGCGCTCGGCGAACCGACACACGGCGAATCCGCCTTCCTCCAGATCCGCACCGAGCTGTTCCTGGCGTTGGCGCAGCGGGGATACCGGTCGATCGCGTTGGAGAGCGACCGCGCCGCCGGCCTGGTCGCCGACGAGTTCGTGCAGGGCTCCGCCACGGTGACCCTGGAGCGTGCGCTCGCCGAGGGGTTCAGCCACGGGTTCGGTGACGCCCCGGCCAACCGGGACCTGCTGGTGCGGATGCGGGAGTACAACGCGGGGCGGCCGACGGCCGAGCGCCTGACGTTCCACGGCTTCGACGCCCCGCTGGAGATCACCGGTGCGCCGAGCCCCCGTGCGTTCCTGCTGCGGGTCTGCGAGTACCTGGGCCAGGACCGGACGGCCGAGATCGACTCCCTGGTGGGTGACGAGACCCGATGGAGCGACCAGGCGGCAATCTGGGAGCCGGGGCGGTCGGTCGGCGGCACGCCCGAGGCACAGCGTCTGCGGGTGCTCGCCGACGACCTGCTGACCGAGTTGTACCTGCACGCGCCCCGGCGGCCGGACGGCTGGCGGGCGGCGTACGCGCAGGCCACGTCGGCGGTCGCGGTGCTGCGTTACCACGCGGCGGCGGCCGCGCCGCTGGGCCGGGAGGAACGCTTCGCCCGACTGGTGGCGGTCCGGGCCGCGCTGATGGCGGAGAACCTGCTCGCGATCCGCGCGGCCGAGGCGGACCGGGGCCCGACCCTCGTGTTCGCGCACCACCGGCACCTGCAACGCGACCCGGGCACGACGACGATGGCCGGCACCGAGGTCACCTGGTGCAGCGCCGGTGCGATCGTCGGCTCGCTGCTGGGCGACGGGTACGCGGTGGTGGTCGGCAGCCTCGGCGTCAGCCCGGCCCTCGGCATCGGGGAGCCCGAGCCCGACTCCTTCGAAGGAGCCCTCCAGCGCGACGGCGACCTGCCCCGGTACGTCCCCGCTTCGACGGTGCGACCCGCCGGGAAACGGACCCACGACTACCGCTACTTCCCGCTGGAGCAGGCGACCGTCGACCACGCGGACGTGCTGCTGCACGTGCCGACCGGCACCGACCCGGCGATGCTCGCGGCCCGGATCCTGGCGCTGCCCGGCACCACGCAACTCGTGGCGAGCGAGGAGACCGGGGCGCCGGAGGGCGCCTGGGGCGACAGGTTCTTCTCCGTCGGCCCGGATCACCGCCGGCCGTTCGCCACCATCGTGGAACGCGACGTGCCCGGCTTCGACGAGGAGGCCGGACTCGACCGGCCCGGTGTCTTCCGGCTCAACCTCGACCTGGGACGGACCGAGTTCACGCGGCTGTTCGGCTTCCCGCCCGCCGACTTCCCGCAGCATCGACACGAGTACGACTTCGCCCGGCTGGACACCGTGCTGCCGCATCCCGCGTACGCCCGGCACGGCTTCGTCGGCATCGTCATGCCCGGCCCGCAGATGCTGCCCGAGATCGACCGGCTGCTGGCGATCGCGCACGCCCGCGCCGTCGCCCGTCGCGCCCGGATGTAAGGAGGGGACCCCTGCTATACACGAGACGTTAGGAAGGGGCCCTTCCTTACATCCGTCACCGCACGAACTCCTCGCGGACCACGTCGGTCATCGGCACCGCGCCGCGTACCAGCGCCAGTGCCAGCAGCGACCCCAGGGCCGCGGTCGCCGCCTCCGACGCGACAAGCGTCAGCGCCGTCGCCGCCACCAGCAACAACGCGGTGCCGACCGCCACCACCGGCGTACGCAGCACGAAGTAACCGGCCAGCCGCAGCACGTCGCGCAGCCGGAACGCGAACAGCGAGGTGATGACCAGCGCGTTGATCCCGACCACGGCGACCCCGACACCGACTGCCACCAGCGGCACCACCCACCAGCCGGGGACCCCGGCCACCGGCAGGTTGATCAGGTTGACCGCGATGACGGTCAGCCACGCCAGCGTCGCCACCCAGACCAGTAGCGCACCGACCAGGTTGGCCCGGTAGCCGCGCCAGAACAGCCGCCCCGGGTGCAGGTCGGTCAGGTCGAGGCGTTGGTGGTGCAGCGTGTACAGCGCGGCGGACAGCGCCGGGCCGAGTGGCACCGCGCAGAGCGCGACGAGTGGCAGGTTGCTCGGGTGCCGTTCGAGCGCGAAGAGTGCGATCAGGCCGGGGGCCGCGCAGACCAGCAGCAGCACCTCGACCACCAGCAGCGTGTAGATCAGCGCGGCCCCCCGCGACAGCGGCCCGTCGCCGAACTCCCGCACCACGGCGCTCACGGCCGCTCCTGGCCGCGCAGGCGGCTCGCGTTCCCGCAGGGCGCGGTGTGGTCGACAACGGTGCGCATCCTGGTCCTCGGGAGCTCGCGGGGGCGGGGCGGGAAAGTGGCCGGTCCGATCGCACCGACACGATCGGACCGGCCCCGGGGTCAGCCGTTCGCCTCCTTGTAGCGCGCGTGCGCCTTGTTCGCCAGCTCCACGTACGCGTCCATGTTCTTGGCCTTCAGCTCCGCCAGGTAGGCGTCCCACTGGCCGAGGTCCCGTTGGCCGAGGATGAACTGGAGGGTGGCCTGGTAGACGTGGTCACGCAGCGGCGTCTCCCAGAGCGACACCTGCTCGCGTTCCTCGTCGTTGAGCGGGTACGGCGGCGGCGGTGACTTCGGCGCGCGGGCGTTCATCACCTGCTGGAACTCCTGCTCCTCGGGGGAGAAGAACGCCTGGACCAGCTCGGGCTTGCCACCGTAGGCGAACACGCCGTTGTAGAAGCCGAAGTCCTTCTGCAGGTGCTTGGGCGCGCTCGGGTTGAGGCCGATGACGTTGACGTCGGGTGCCAGCGTGGGCTTGCCGGAGGCGTCCTTGACGAAGGTGGTGCCCTCCACGCCCCACTTGGCGAACTCCTGGCCGGCGTCGGAATACCAGAGCCAGTCGACGAACTGCATCATGGCCACGAAGTTCTTGCTGTCCCGCGCCTTCGACGAGATCATCATGCCGTTCTCCAGCCGGCTGGAGGGGTTGATCTCACCGGCCGGCCCGACCAGCAGCGGGATCTTGGCGATCTTTGCCTTCGGGTTGGTCGCCGCCAGGTCCGGCCGGTAGTCGTTCACGACGGCCTGGGCGTTCGCGCTGATTACGAAGGACTTGCCGTTGGCGAGCTTCTGCCGGGCGGCGTCGTCGGTCTGGGTGAAGCTCTCCGGGTCGAGCAGCTTCTCGGCGACCAGCTTGTTGAGGTACTCCAGCACGTGCCGGTAGTGCTCGGTGGCGCCGGTGTACTCGAACTTCTGCGCCTGCGCGTTCCAGCTCATGTGCTGGAAGTTCCAGCCGGCACCGTCCAGCCCGTGCGTGACGGCCAGCAGGTTGAGCAGGTTGCCGGCCGGGTTGGGCTGGCTCCACCGGTCGGAGAACGGGTAGACGTCCGGGTACGCGGCCTTCATCGCCTTGAGCACGGTGTAGAGCTCGTCCCAGGTCTTCGGGACCTCCAGGTTCAGCTCCTCCAGGATGTCGGTGCGCATCGCCAGCGAGTAGTCGTGCCACGGCTTCTCGTGTAGACCGGGCAGCAGATAGAACTTGCCGTCCTGCTGGCGGAGCGTGTCGATCTCAGGCTGGAGGTTCCACTTCTCGATCTTCTCCTTGAGGTTCGGCATCAGATCGAGGTAGTCGCTGACCGGCAGGATCGCCCCGGAGGAGACGAACGTGTTCACGTCCGGCGGGTACGTCTTGGGGATCAGCAGAGGTGCGTCGCCGGCACCGATCAGCAGGCTGCGCTTCTGGTTGTAGTCGCTCAGCGGCACCGCGACCGGTTCCAGCGTGACGTTCGTCCGGGACGTCAGCTCGGACCAGAACAGCCAGTCGTTCTTCAACGGGTAGTTCGGGTGGTTGTTGTAGAGGACGGAGAAGGAGATCGGGTCGGTGGCCTTGAACTGCGTACCGACCGCGTAGTTCTCCATCGCCCCGGCCCGGTTCTCCGACAGGTCCTGGTTGTCGGACGGGTCGTCACCACAGGCGACGAGGGTGGAGGCGGTGAGCAGGGCGGCAGCGGCAATCGCCACCTGTCGCCACGATCTGCGGAACATGGCGGTCCTTTCGGTGTGGTGGGAGCGGGGATGGAACCGCTGGTCAGCCCTTGACCGCGCCGAGCATGATGCCCCGGACGAAGTACCGCTGGACGAAGGGATAGACCAGGAGGATGGGCAGGGTGGTGAGCACGATGGTCACGGACTTGAGGGTCGCCTCGGCCTGCACCTCGTTGGCCTCGGCGATCGCGCCGACGTTCTCGGCGCCGGTGGCACCGGCGATCAGGTTGCGCAGGTACACGGTGACCGGCCACAGCTCCTGCTGGTCCATGTAGAGGAAGGCGGCGAACCACGAGTTCCAGAAGGCCACCGCGTAGAACAGCACCATGGTGGCGACGATGGCCTTCGACAGCGGGAGCACGATCCGCAGCAGGATGCCGTACGTGTTCAGCCCGTCGACGGCGGCGGCCTCCTCCAGGTCGTTCGGCAGGCTCTCGAAGAACGCCTTCATCACCAGCAGGTTGAACACGTTGATCGCGTTGGGCAGCGCGATGGCCCAGACGCTGTTCTTCAGGCCGAGGCTGGTGACCAGCACGTAGTTGGGGATCAGACCGCCGGAGAAGAACATCGTGAACACCGCGATGCCGACCAGCGCGCCGCGTCCCTTCAGGTCCTTCTTGGACAGCACGTACGCGTAGCAGGTGGTGAGCACGATCGAGATCAGCGTGGCGGTCACCGTGTAGACCAGGGTGTTGCGGTAGTTCGTCCAGAACAGCGAGTCGGACAACACCAGGCGGTACGTGTCGACGGTGAACCCGCGCGGCACCAGGTTCACCTCGCCCGCGATGATGAACGCCTCACTGCTCAGCGAGCGGGCCACGATGTTGACGAACGGATAGAGCGTCACCAGCACGACCAGGGTCAACACGATCGCGTTGGCCACCTGGAACGCCCGGTAGCCCCGGCTCTGCCGGATGCCCCGTCGGCGGCGGGGACGGGACCGGGCGGTGGTGGAGTCGACGGTCACCACAGGCTCGTCCCCACCGTGCGACGGGCGATCAGGTTCGCCGACAGCACCAGGATCAGCCCGATCACGGCCTCGAACAGACCGATCGCGGCGGCGTAGCTGAAGTTGCTGGACCCGAAGCCCATCCGGAACAGGTACGTGGAGATCACGTCGGCGGTCGGGTAGGTGAGCGGGTTGTACAGCAGCAGGATCTTCTCGAACCCGACCGCCATGAACGTGCCGATGTTGAGGATCAGCAACGTCACCATGGTCGGCCGGATCCCCGGCAGCGTGACGTGCCAGGTCTGTCGCCAGCGGTTCGCGCCGTCGATGCGGGACGCCTCGTACAGGTCCTCGTCGATGGTGGTCAGCGCGGCCAGATAGAGGATGGTGCCCCAGCCGACGGTCTGCCAGACCTCGGACGAGATGTAGATGGTCCGGAACCACTCGGGGCGTTGCAGGAACGGCACCGCCTCGCCGCCGGCGGACGTGACCAGTGAGTTCACGGTGCCGTCCATGGAGAGCAACTGCATCACCATGGCGGCCACGATCACGATCGACAGAAAGTGCGGCAGGTACGACACGGACTGCACGAACCGCTTGAGCCGGCGGGCCCGGACCTCGTTGAGCAGCAGCGCCAGCACGATCGGCAGCGGGAAGCAGAACAGCAGGGTCAACCCGCCCAGCACCAGCGTGTTGGTGAAGACGTTCCAGAACGTCGGGTCGGCCAGGAACATCTTCACGTACCGCAGGCCGACCCAGTACTCGCCGAAGATGCTCCCGCCGGGCTGGAACCGGCGGAAGGCGATCACGTTGCCCAGCATCGGCAGGTACCGGAAGATCAGGAAGAACAGCAGCGGCAGGATCGCCAGCGAATAGAGCTGCCAGTCCCGGCGCAGCGCCCGCCGCCACGTGCGCCGGGTCGGGCGCGGGGTGCCGGGTGGGCGCGTCGGTGGGTCGGGGGCTGGTGCCGTCACCGAGGCCGGGGCACTCATCGCCGGCCCTGGGTGGCGGGCGTGACGTAAGCGCGGGAGACCAGTTCCCGGTCGGTGCCGACCTCGCGTTCGGCGCCCACCAGCCGCAGCGCCAGCCGCGCCACCGGGTCGCCGCTGGACCGGGCCAGCCGCAGCTCGACGTCACCGGGTTCCACCACCCGCCGGCCGTGCAGCCCGGTGAAGGAGGTGACGTCGGCGGGAACCTCGAAGGTGACCCGGGCCGCCTCGCCCGGTCGTAGCGGCACCCGCGCGTACCCGACCAGGCGGACCACCGGTCTGGTGGTCTGCGCCACCGGATCGTGCAGGTAGAGCTGGACCACCTCGGTGCCGTCCCGCGCTCCGGTGTTGCGGACCGTGACGCCGACCGTGGCGGTGCCGTCGACCGGCCACGGCGTGGGACCGCTGTCCCCGGGGTCGGTCACCGCCGCGTCGTCCCACTCGAAGGTGGTGTAGCTCAGGCCGTGCCCGAACGGGAACGCGGGCGTCGGGTCCACCGACGACACCTGCGTCCGGTGGCCGAGCGGCGGGGAGAGGTACGTGCCGGGCAGGCCCCCGCCGTGCCGGGGGACGCTGACCGGCAGCCGTCCGGACGGGTCGACCTCACCGGTGAGCACCTCGGCCAGCGCCTGACCGCCGAGCTGGCCGGGGAAGAACGCCTGCACGACGGCGGCGGCGTCGGCCACCTGCGCGCCGAGCGCGTACGGCCGGCCGGAGAGCACCACCAGCACCACCGGCGTACCGGTGGCCAGCACCGCGCGGACCAGTTCGGCCTGGACGCCGGGCAGGTCGAGGTCGACGGCGTCGCAACCCTCGCCGGAGGTGCCCCGGCCGAACATGCCCGCCCGGTCGCCGACCGCCAGGACGCAGACGTCGGCCTCGGTGGCGGCCTGGACCGCCGCGGCGATGCCGGAGGTGTCGTCGCCGGTGACGGCGGTCCCCGGGTGGTACGTCAGGCGGGGGTGGCGCTGCTGGAGGGCCGTGCGCAGCGACGGGATCTCGACCCCCACGCCGTGCTCCGGATGGTGCACGCCCACGTGCAGCGGGAACGAGTAGCAGCCGAGCATCGCCATCGGGTCGTCGGCCACCGGGCCGATCAGGGCCACCTGCCGGTCGGCGGCGAGCGGCAGCGCGCCGTCGGAGTTGCGCAGCAGGACGACGGACTGGCGGGCCAGCCGCAGCGCGACGGACCGGCCGGCCTCGTCGTCCAGGCGTAGTTCGTCGACGTCGGCGGGCAGTTCCTGCCAGCCCTCGTCGAGCAGCCCCAACTCGATCTTCTGGATCAGGACCCGGCGCAGCGCGCGGTCGACGAGCGTCTCCGCAACGGCACCGGACCGGACCGCCGCCACCAGCGGGGGGCCGTAGGCGTCCACGGTGGGCAGTTCCACGTCGATGCCGGCGCGCAACGCGAGACCGGCGGCCTCCCCGGCGTCGGCGGCCACCCCGTGCAGGCTCTGCAGGAAGCGGACCGCGAAGTAGTCGGCGACGAGGACCCCGGCGAAGCCCCACCGGTCGCGCAGCACTCCGGTGAGCAGCTCCTCGTCGGCGGCCACCGGCACCCCGTCGATCTCGGCGTAGGAGTGCATCACCGAGCGGGCGCCACCGAGCCGCAACGCCATCTCGAACGGCGGCAGGATCACGTCGGCGAGTTCCCGGCGGCCCATCGGCACCGGCGCCAGGTTCCGCCCGCCCCGGGAGGCCGAGTAGCCGGCGAAGTGCTTGAGGGTCGCCACCACCCCGGCCCGTTCCAACCCCCGTACGTACGCCGCGCCGGTGGTCCCGACGAGGTACGGGTCCTCGCCGATGGTCTCCTCGGTGCGTCCCCACCGGTAGTCGCGGGTCACGTCGAGCACCGGGGCGAGTCCCTGGTGGATGCCGGCCGCCCGCATGGACCGTCCGATCCGGTCGGCCATCTCCTCGACCAGTTCCGGGTCGAAGGCGGCGCCCCAGCTCAGTGGTGCCGGGTAGACGGTGGCCCGCCAGGCGGCGAAGCCGGTCAGGCACTCCTCGTGCACCTGCGCCGGGATGCCGAAGCGGCTCGCCGCCACGATCTGCGCCTGGCTGGCGGCCAGCGACCGGGCGCCGAGGACCGGATCGACCGGTGCGGTGCCGAAGGGTCGGGTCAGCTGCCCCAGGCCGTACCGGATCGCCTCGGGCCAGGGCGGAGTGTGCTCGACCATGTCGGTCTGGTGGGGCGCGACACCCTCGCCGGAGGCGTCGGCGCCGACCCAGAGGCCGACCAACTGGGCGACCTTCTCCTCCAGCGACATCAGCGGGATGAGCGCGTCGGCCCGCTCGTCGGGGCGCCGCGTCGGGTCGCGCCACCGATCGTCGTCCGGTGACGTCAATCGATCGTCGACAGGTAGCTGACTCGTCATGCGAACCCCTCTGGCCGCACCGGGGCAGGTCGTTCCGGCAGGCCACACGGACGCCGCTGCGGACGGCGATTCTCGATAGTTTCGGAAACCAGTTCGTCACCTGTGTCGGGAACCTATGGGTGTCGATGGAGCGTGTCAAGGGCTCACGAACCGACTGCCCACACGGTTCCCACAGGGCAGGCAAGCGATTTCCGGACCTTCGTGCACGCTCCCGCCATATCGACTGTCGTCGTCGCCAGGGGAGGGATCCCGTGCTATGGTTCCCCGAAATTTTCGGGATCGTTGCAGAGGGTCGGTATGACGGAGAACCGATCGCCGGACGTGCTCGGCCCCACCACCATCGCGACCATCGCCCGGGAGGTGGGGGTCTCGGCGGCGACCGTCTCGAAGGTTCTCAACGGCCGGTCCGACGTGGCTGCCGGCACCAGGGCGCGGGTCGAGGCCAGTCTGGAGCGACACCGGTATCGTCGCCGCGCCCGACGGTCCCCGGGTGCGGGACAGATCGAGCTGGTGTTCCACGAGTTCGGTTCGGACTGGGCCCTGGAGATCATCCGTGGTGTCGAGGCCGTCGCCGCCCTGCCTCCGGTGAACCTGGTGCTCTCCCAGCTCGGCGGGGCACGTCGACCGCCGCAGTCCTGGGTGGACGCGGTGCTCGCCCGGCGCCCGCTCGGCGTGCTGCTGGTCATGTGCAACCTGACCGACCAGCAGCGACGACGGTTCGACCGGCAGTCGATCCCGGTGGTGGTGATCGACAACGACAGCGCCAGCGCCGCCTCGGTGCCGGCGGTCGGCTCGAACAACTGGAACGGTGGCCTGCTGGCCACCCGTCACCTGTTGGAGCTCGGTCACCGGCGGGTCGCGGTCATCTCCGGTCCGCAGGACGTGCTCTGCGCGCGGGCGCGGACGGCGGGGTTCCGCTGCGCGCACGAGGAGATGGGCGTACCCGTCGCACCCGACCTGGTCCGCTTCGGCAACTTCCACGTCGACGCCGGCTACACCCACGGCATGCAGTTGCTCGATCGCCCGGACCGCCCGACGGCCGTCTTCGCCGGGTCCGACCTCCAGGCGATGGGGGTGCTGCGCGCCGCCCGGCAACTCGGCCTGGACGTGCCCGGGGACCTCTCCGTGGTCGGCTACGACAACCTGCCCATGTCGGCCTGGATCGGACCCGCGCTCACCACCGTCCACCAGCCGCTGCGCGACATGGCCGGTACGGCGACCCAGATGCTGCTCGACCTCGCGAACGGGGTCGCGCTGCCGACCAGCCGCATCGACCTGGTCGCCGAGTTGATGATCCGCGAGAGCACCGCCCCTCCACCCACCTGAGCGACCTGCTGCGAGGTGCCATGCCCCTGTTCGACCTGCCCCTGGACGACCTGCGACGGTATGCCCCGGCCGTGCCGGAGCCCGCCGACTTCGACGCCTTCTGGCAGGACACCCTGCACGCGTCGGCGGCGACACCGGTGCTCATCGACGTCCGGCCCGAGCCGACCGACCTTCGTCTCGTCGACAGCTGGGACGTCACGTTCGCCGGGTTCGCCGGGGAGCCGGTCCGGGCCTGGTACACCCGCCCCTCCGGGGTGGACGGACCGCTGCCGGTGGTGGTGGAGTACGTCGGCTACGGGCGTGGCCGGGGCCTGCCGCACGAGCGGCTGACCTGGCCGGTGGCCGGGTACGCGCACCTGCTGATGGACGCCCGGGGCCAGTCCGGCCTCTACGGCCTGGGTGACACGCCCGACCCGCACGGCGCGACGCCCGGCGGGCCGACGCCGGTGACCCGGGGCATCCTGGCGCCGGAGGGCTACTACTACCGCCGGCTCGTCACCGACGCGGTCCGGGCCGTGCACGCCGCCCGTGCCCTGCCCGGCGCCGACCCGGCGCGGACGGTCGCCGCCGGCAACAGCCAGGGCGGGGGACTGGCGCTGGCCGTCGCCGGTCTGGTGCCCGACCTCGCCGCGCTGGTCACCTCCGCGCCGTTCCTGTGTCACGTGCAGCGGGCCATCGAGATCACCGACGCCGGCCCGTACGGCGACATCGTCACCTACCTCGCGGTGCACCGGGAGGCGGAGGCGGCGGTGCGGCGCACCCTGTCCTACGTCGACGGGGTCAGCTTCGCCCGGCGGGCCCAGGCGCCAGCGCACTTCGGGATCGGCCTGCGGGACACCGTCTGTCCGCCGAGCACCGGTTTCGCCGCCTACAACCAGTACGGTGCCGCCACCGGCGGTCCCGCCCCGCAGCGGAGCATGCACGTGTACCCGTTCAACGGCCACGAGCACGGCGACGCGACCCACGTGCGCCGTCAGCTGCGGTGGTTGGCCGACCTGTTCTCCGGGGCGGTGGACGGGCCCGGGGCACCGAAACTTCCGGAGACGTCGGTCGGGACCGGCTGAGGGCCTGGCCACAGCGTGATCCCGCTGTGGGACGCGCCGCGCTCCCATTCCGCAGGGCCGAAAGTGTGTCGGTGCGCGTTGAGCTTTCCGACGTGTTTCGATACTGTTTTCGATACAACAGCCTCGATCTACTCATGGTGGCGGGCTGCAGGCACCGACCGGCGCGGCTCACGGGCAACCGCGCAGACGGCGGGAGCCACCATGTTTGGGCAGTAGTCGGGGCCGGCTTCCATCAAGCACGGCTTCGTCGAAAGGCTCATGCCATGAACAACGCCTTCGCCCGCAACAGCGGGCGTCCGGCTTCCCGACTGCGGCCACGCATCGCGTTGGTCGCGGCCGCCGTCGGTCTCGCCCTCATCTCCACCAGCGTGGTGGTGGCCTCCAGCGCGAGCGCCGCGACCACCCTGGGCGCCTCGGCCGCCGAGAAGGGCCGCTACTTCGGCACGGCCGTGGCGGCGAACAAGCTCTCCGACTCCACCTACGTCGGCATCCTGAACCGCGAGTTCAACTCGGTCACGGCCGAGAACGAGATGAAGATCGACGCGACGGAGCCGCAGCAGGGGCAGTTCAACTTCGCCAACGCGGACCGGATCGTCAACCACGCCATCTCGCGCGGCATGTCCGTCCGGGGCCACACGCTGGCCTGGCACTCGCAGCAGCCGGGCTGGATGCAGAACATGTCCGGCACCCAGTTGCGTAACGCCATGCTCAACCACGTGACCCGGGTCGCGACCTACTACCGGGGCAAGATCCATTCCTGGGACGTGGTGAACGAGGCGTTCGCCGACGGTGACAGTGGCGCCCGGCGCGACTCGAACCTGCAGCGCACCGGTAACGACTGGATCGAGGCGGCGTTCCGGGCCGCCCGGGCGGCGGACCCGGGCGCGAAGCTCTGCTACAACGACTACAACACCGACAACTGGAACTGGGCCAAGACCCAGGCCGTCTACCGGATGGTCCAGGACTTCAAGAACCGGGGCGTACCGATCGACTGCGTCGGGTTCCAGTCGCACTTCAACGCCCAGTCGGCGTACAACAGCAACTACCGCACCACGCTGTCCAGCTTCGCCGCGCTCGGCGTGGACGTGCAGATCACCGAGCTGGACATCGAGGGCTCCGGCACCTCGCAGGCCAACACCTACCGCAGTGTGGTCAACGACTGCCTCGCGGTCGCCCGCTGCACCGGCATCACGGTGTGGGGCATCCGGGACACCGACTCGTGGCGCTCCTACGGCACCCCGCTGCTCTTCGACGGCAGCGGCAACAAGAAGGCCGCGTACAACTCGACGCTGGAGGCCCTGAACGCGGGCACCACCCCGCCGCCCACCACCACGCCGCCGACCACCACGCCGCCCACGACCCCGCCGCCGACCACCCCGCCGCCCGGCGGATCCGGCTGCACCGCGACCGTGTCGCTGAACTCCTGGACCGGCGGGTTCGTCGCCACAGTGCGGGTCACCGCCGGCTCCAGCAGCCTCAACGGCTGGTCGGTGACGGTGGCGCTGCCCGGCGGCAGCACGGTGACCAACACCTGGAACGCCCAGGGCAGCGGCACCAGCGGCAACGTGACCTTCCGCAACGTCAGCTACAACGGAACCGTCAACGCGGGTACCACCACCGAGTTCGGCTTCCAGGGCAACGGGACCGGCCCGACCGCCACCCCCACCTGCACCGCCAGCTGAGATGAAAGGAAGGGCCCCCTGCTAACGCCTCGTGCATAGCAGGGGGCCCTTGCTAACACCGCACACCGCGCACACACCGCACACCGCGCCCGGCGCGCCGGGCGCGGTGTGCGGGGGTCAGCAGCGGCTGATGCTTGCGTTGGAGAGCGTGACGTTGCTGATGGTCAGGTTGGTGGCACAGGGGTTCTCCACGATCCGGTTGTTGGCCAGCGTGAAGTTCCGCAGGGTGATGTCCCGGTTGCCGGGGAACTCGGCACGGGCCGCCAGGCGGACCTCCCCGCCACCGCTGATGGTGCCGCCGCCCGCCGCGATGTCCACGCCGGTGCAGTTCTCGATCAGGACGGCGTTGTTGCCGGTGTTGGCGATGTCCACCCGGTTGATCGCCGTGCCGCCGGACTCCGAGACGCAGAAGACGCCCCGGCCGCCGCCGCGCGCGCGGACCGTACCGACCCGGATGTTGATCGGGTACGACGAGCCGATCCGACCCGCGCGGTTGGCGACCCGGAAGGCGGCGTAACCGGTACCCGTGCCGGCGTTCTCCGCGTCCACGGTGGTCACCGTGGCGTTGATGGTCTCGTTGAGCAGCAGGCCCGACTCGCCGACGTTGCGGGCGGTCACCGTGCCGATGGTCAGCCCGTCCACCCCGTACGTCTCGACCGCGTGTGCCCGGGCGCCGGAGACGTACACGTTGTCGATGCGGATGTTGCGTGACCACTGGCTGGTGTCGCCCCGGTTGTCGATGCGGACGCCCAGACCGCCGGAGAGCCGCATGTCGATCTGCCCGAGGATCACGTTGGTGACGTTGCGCATGAAGATGCCGTACAACGGGGCGCCGGTGACGCTGAGGTTCTGCACCTCGACCTGGGTGGTGCCGCGGGAGTAGATCGGGGCCTGGTCGCCGGTGCCGGACCCGGTGACGTTGATGGTGCCGCACACGTCGATCGTGGTGTAGCTGGGCAGCGAGATGCGGGACCCGGCGCTGATCGTTCCGGAGCCCCGGACCACGACCCGCTGCTTGCTGGTCCGGCCGGCGCTGAGGCTGTTCACCGCCGCCTGGACGGCGGCGCGCATGTCGGTGCCGGTGTAGACCGTGCTGCCGCCGTTACGGGCGGTCCAGGTGCCGCCGTTCAGGACGGCCTCCGCCTGGAACGCGCCGCTGCCGCAGCCGCTGGAGCCGCCCAGGACGGCCAACTGCCACTGCTGGTTGGTGCCGCCGACGTCCTGGTACTGCGAGATCATGCCGCCGTCCGCGGTGGACCACTCCCACACGTCGAGCGCCTTGTTGGAGTGTCGGTTGACGAAGCGGACGTAACCGCTGTCGGAGTCGGCCAACCGGAAGTGCTGCCGGTTGTTGCCGCTGACCGGCGCGTTCTGCACGAGTTGGACGCCGTCGTTGGCGTTGGGCAGTTCGAGGACCTTGCCGCTGTGCACGGAGCGGATCTGGTAGTAGCCGTTGCCCACGTCGACGAAGCGCCACTGCTGCACCGCCGCGTCGTTGCGGGTGAACTGGTTGACCGGGGCGTTGTCGGCGGTGGACCAGTTCCACACGTCCATCGCCTTGCCGCTGTGCCGGTTGACGAACACGTACGTGGCGTTGGGGTCGACGGTGGCGGCCCGTGCGGCCGGCGCGGCGACCGTCTCGGCGGTGCCGAGGAGCACCAGCGCGGCGACGACCACCAGGCCGAGGCGTGGTCGTCCCTTCGTTGTCCTGAGCAGCATGCGGTTCCTCCGGTGTGGGGATCGGTGGTGGTTGGCTAGGGCGTGGCGACGCCCGCGCGGCCGTGAACCGCGCGGGCGCCGCCGGGTGGCGAGGGGTACGCCGGTCCGGGTCAGGCGATCGCGCAGGGCGTGGTGTTGAGGGTGAAGGCCGACGGTGCGGCGGTGTTGCCGCCGTGGGTGGCCTGGAAGCCGATGGTCACCGAGGCGTTGGGCGCGATGGTGCCGTTGTAGGCGGCGTTACGGGCGGTCACCGCGCCTGAGGTCGGGGCGTAGGTGGCGTTCCAGCCGCCGGTGATGCTCTGACCACCGGGCAGCGTGAAGGCCAGGCTCCAGCCGTTGACCGTGGTCGGGCCGGTGTTGGTGATCGTCACCGAGGCGGTCAGCCCGGTGTTCCAGGCGTTGACCGTGTACCCCACCCGGCAACCCGCGCCCGGCGGCACGGTCGGGCTGGGCGGCACGGTCGGGGTCGGCGGCGGGGTGGTGGGGGTGATCGTCGGCGTCGGGGTGGTGGTCGGCGGCGTGCTGTCCAGACCGAAGAACCGCAGCGCACCGGCGGCGTCGACCGGCAGGTTGTGCGACACACCCTGCATGCTGATCGCCTCGACCGGCGCGGTGCCGCCGCTGCCCCCGTACCGGGTCCGGGTGTAGCCGGCCTGCGGACTGTCGGTCGTCGTCGGGGTCTGGCTCACCCCGTGCACGTTCGTCCACTGCTTGACCTGCTCGCCGAAGTTCGGATACCGCAGGATGTCGTCGTTGGTGCCGTGCCAGATCTGCATGCGCGGTCGTGCTCCGGTGTAGCCCGGGTACGCGGCGCGGACCAGGTCACCCCACTGCTGCGGGGTACGCGTCACCTGCCCGTTGGCGCACTCGCTGTTCCACTCCGAGCCGTTGGTGGTGGCGAAGCAGCCGAACGGTACGCCCGCGAACGCCGCCCCGGCGGCGAACACGTCCGGATAGACCCCGAGCAGCACATTGGTCATCATCGCGCCGGACGAGACGCCGGTGACGAAGATCCGTGCCGGGTCGACCGGGTAGCGCTGCCGGACGTGGTCCACCATCGACATGATGCCCACCGGATCGCTGCCGCCACCCCGGCGCAGCGCCTGCGGCGAGGAGACGTCGAAGCACTGGCTGCTGCGGGTCACCGACGGGTAGACGACGATGTAGCCATACCGGTCGGCCAGTGCCGCGAACTGGGTGCCGGAGTGCAGGGCCGGTCCGCTTCCGGTGCAGTAGTGCACCGCGACCAGCAGCCCCGGCCGGGGCGCGACCCGGTCGGGCACGTAGAGGTACATGCGCAGGTTGCTCGGGTTGGTGCCGAAGTTGGTGACCTCGGTCAGTGTCGCTGCCGAAGCGGGTGTCGGGACCGACAGCGCGGCCAGCGCCGTCAACGCGATGGCCGCCAGGGCGGCGCACCACAGTCTGATCGCCGTTCTCATCGGGACGTGTCCTCCGGACGGGGGTGCGGACAGGGCGGTGTTCCGATCGAGGGCTGCCCGGTGCCCGTGGTCGTCCGGCTCAGGAACATCGATGATTATCAGTCGGCAGGGCGGCGGCTGGCAAGACGCACGACCCGTCCCGGCTGGCGCGGGACTGTCAGCGCCGCCTGACCGGGGTGCCCGTGCTCACTGCTCGTCGTCGACCACGTCGGTCTCGCCGTCGTGGGAGAAGAGCGACGGCAGGTGCTCGTCGGGTTGCGGCGCCTGCGCCGGGTCGTGGTGCGGATCGCCGTCGGGGGAGAAGAGCACCTGGTCGGTCTTCGCGGTCTTCTCGCGTTCTTCCTCCGGCTCGGTCACGACCCTCTCCTCCGCTCGTGGGCGTTGCTCCCCGACGCTACGGGCGGCCGACGGCACGCCAGGTGCGGCGATGCCGCCGACCACCCGAACGGGGTCAGGGCCGCAACAGCACCGGACCGGCGTCGATCCGGGTCCGGAACAGTGCGTACGGCTTGCGTCGCAGGTCCCGTCCCCGGTTGAACGGCGGCTGCCGGTGCACCTGGTTGGCGATCACGTACAGGTGCCGGTCGGTGGCCACGCTGAGCGTGTCCGGCCAGAGCAGCCGTGCGTCGTGCACCACGGTCTCGTACTCGCCGTCGGGTCGTCGGCGCAGCACGGCGTTGTGTTCGTAGTTGGTCAGGTAGAGGCGTCCGGCGTCGTCGGACTCCAGCCCGTCGGCGCCGCCGCCCTTGTCGCCCTCGTCCATCACGGTCGCCGCCACCGCCGCGTCGGTCAGGGGCCGGTCGGCCAGTGCGTCGGTGGCGACGCTGTACCAGCGGCGGGTGGCGAGGGCGCAGTAGTAGAGCCGGGCCCCGTCGGCGGAGATGGCGATGCCGTCCGCGCCGACGCCCACCGGTTGGGGCGGGCCGTCCGGCGGCCGGACCAGGAACGGGCGGCCCTCGACCACCGGGCGGAAGTCCGCCAGCGGCGCGGCCTTGGTCGACGGATGGTCGTTGAGCCGCCGCCAGGACTCGCCGCTGGCCAGGTCGACCACGATCAGCGCGTTCGGCGCCCCGTCGGCCGAGTCGGTGAGGTACGCCAGGCCCGCCTCGCCGCGCCGCAGGTCGAAGCGGACGTCGTTGAGGTACGAGGTGGGCAGTGCCACGTCGGGCGGGAACGTGATCACCTGGGCGACGGTGTCGGTACGCAGGTCGATCCGGACCAGTTTCGGCCCGCCCGGCTCGGTCGGTTGGAACATCGGGCTGCCGGTGTCGAGCACCCAGAGCCGGTCGGCGGGGTCGACGACGACGCTCTGCACGGACACGAAGGCCGAGGTGTCGTCGTTGCCGGACGGGGTGTTCCACGCCCGGTCGGGATAGGGGACCTCGCGTCCGCGTCGCAGCTCGACCACGGTCGCGGGCACCTCGTCGCCCCAGCGGGGAAAGTTGACGAAGATTCGTCCCCGGTGCGAGACGGTGACCCCGGTCGGCATCGGGCCGCGGAAGCGGTGCACCACGTCCAGCTTGCCGACCGGCTCGTCGGTGGGTATTCCGTTGCGCATCTGCGACCTCCCGGAAGATACCGGCATCGGTTGATCTCTCTGTATCAATCATTGCAAATCGGTCAGGCGGTTCGACACCTCGCGTCAGCCATCCGACCCGCCGTCGGCCGGAAATCCATTCGTCACGCAACCGTCATGCGTCCGCGCGGTACCCGCCACCTGCCGGCGGCAGGGTGGGGCCGACCCCCTCTGACGTGGAAAGGAGCGCGCTATGGCCGTTGCACTGGACGACCACCTGGTCACCCTGACCTGCGACAACTGCGGTGACATCGTCACCGGGTCGGGTGCGCCCTCGGGCGGCGAGGTGGTGTGGACGCTGCTCTCCGAGCACGGGTGGAGCGGCTCCCCGCTCGCCGACGGCCCGCACCGATGCGCCCACTGCACCCGACTCGGCCCGGCCCCCGACGGCGTACCGGGAGGCGTCACCGGCATCGAGCACCTCGACGGCGTGACCGTGGTGACCATCGCCGGTGACGTCGACCTCGACACCGGCGACGCCCTGGAGTTGGCGTTGCGGCACGCGACCGACATGGGCGGCCACGTGGTGGTCGACCTCGGCCGCACCGACCTGATCGACTCGACCGCGCTGGGCCTGCTCGTCCGGGCCCACCACCGCGTCGCCGAGCGTGGCGCGACCCTCTGTGTCGCGGCGAGATCGCCGCTGATCCGTCAGGTGCTGCGGGTCACCCGCCTGGACGAGGTCTTCCCGCTCGTCGAGACCCGCGCCGACGCGCTGGCCCGCCTCGACGCCACCGACCCGGCCCGCTGACCGCCGGCCGGCTCCGCAGGCCACCTGAGGCCCGCCGGCCGCCGGCCGACGCCACCACCGATCCGGCCCGCTGACCGACGGAATTCGCTGGCCCCCTGGTGGCCGGAACGGACGCCGCCCTCGACTCCGTAGCGGGAGCGAGGGCGGGGCGGTCGGCGCAGGGCCGGGGTGATCGTGTCGCCCGATCCCGGGCCCTGGGGGAGGGGCCCGGGATCGGACCGGCCGCGGGACCCGGCCGGGGATAGGCGACTCGAACCGATCCGGCCCGCCCGTACCAACCGGTGCCTGGCGGTACGGGCGAGCCGGAGCTCAGTGGCGGCTGCGCCTGGTATTGGCCAGCCGCAGGGCGTTGCAGACGTCCAGCACACCCTCGACGTCCCAGGCCAGCTCGCTGGCGGCGCGGCGGGTCTCCGCGCTGCCGACCAACCCGGTGAGGATCACCACGCTGTTCTGCACCATCACGGTGATCTGCTGCCGCCGGGTGGTCCAGTCGGCGCTCAGCCGCTGGGCGACCAGGGCGGCCAGTCGGACGTCCTCGTCGTGATGCTGCGGTTCGTCCCAGAGCGCGCGGAAGGAGTGGTCGTCCGGCATCGGCCAGGGCCACGGCATCACCACAGCGGTCTCCTTCGTCGTCGACGCCGGCGACGCGAGGCGCCGTCCCGATCGACCACCACACTGCGCAACGACCTTGGAGTGGACCGCACGGTTGGATGACATTTGCATGACAGATCCTGCCGGTGCCCGCCGCCGACCGGTGCCCGCGCCCGACGGTCGGGCCTGTCCCGGCGCGGCGGCTGTGCGGCGGAAGGCCAGGTCAGAGCGGTGAGGTGACCGGCGGCGGCGTGTCGTCGGCCCGGTCCGCGGCGGGCAACCACAACACGAAGACGCTGCCCGTTCCGGGCCGGGAGAAGACCGCGGCCTGCCCGCCGTGCGACTCCACGATCTGCCGCACGATCGCCAGCCCGAGTCCGGTACGCCGATCACCCGGCTCGCCCCGCCCGGACTCGCCGCGCCAGAACCGGTCGAAGACCCGGCGCTGGTCGTCCTCGGCGATACCCGGTCCCTCGTCCGCCACCGCCAGCCACAACCAGCCGCCCGCACGCCCTGTCGCCACCTGGACGGCTCCGCCCAGCGGGGAGAGGCGTACCGCGTTGGAGAGCAGGTTGCCCGCCGCCCGACGCAGGGCGTCCGGGTCGCCGATGAGCCCCAGGTCGGTGCCGAGCGCGTACCGCAGCCGCAGCCCGCGCCCGGCGGCCAGCGGGGCGAAGTCCTCGCCCGCCTCGCGTGCCACCGCGCTCAGGTCGACGTCGGTGTCGGCCATCGCGTCGGCGTCCCGGCGCGCGGTGGCCAGCAGGTCCTCCACCAGCCGCGACATCCGGGTGGTGGCCCGGTCGATCGTCGCCACCGCCGCCGTCCGTTCCGGCTCGGTGGCCTCCGGCGAGTTCAGCGAGGCGTCCAGGTTCGCCCGGATGATCGCCAACGGACTGCGCAACTCGTGTGAGGCGTCGTCGATGAGCTGACGTTGGGCGTGGAAGGCGTGGTCCAGCCGATCCAGCATCGAGTCGATGGTGTCGCCGAGATCCCGCAGCTCGTCGCGGGGACCGGCCAGCCGGATCCGGCGGGACAGGTCGGTGGCCTGGATGTCCCGGGCGGTACGCGCGATCGCGCCCACCGGACGCAACGCCCGCCCCGACAGCACCCACCCGATGCCGAGACTCGCCACGAAGAGTCCACCGAGCGCGATCAGCGAGTAGTCCCGGACGGTCTGCAACAGTCGCAGATTGACCTCGTCCTCTATCTGCTGCACCTCGGCCACCTCGATGGTGGTGCCGGTGGCCACCGTCCGGCCGTCGGCCTTCTGCTTGTAGAGCTGCGCCTCGTACCGTTTGGAGATCGGCTTCGGGTCGACCGCCCGGTCCACCGCCACGTACGCCACCGCCAGCCCCGCCCCGGCCAGCGCGAACAACAGCGTCGAGTAGAGCACCGTCAACCGGAACCGGATCGACCGGAACAGCCTCACGCCGCCACCTCGCTCACGCCGCCACCTCTCGCAACCGGTAGCCGCGCCCGATCACCGTCTCGATCGGTGGCTCGGTGTCGGTGCCGGTGAGTTTGCGCCGCAGCGTACCCACGGTGACCCGGACCGTCTCGGTGAACGGGTCGGCGTTGGCGTCCCAGACGTGCTCCAGCAGCTCCTCGGCGGGCACCACCCGGCCCGGATGCGTCATCAGGTACTCCAGCACCCCGAACTCCTTGCGGGTGAGCTGGAGTTCCCGTACGCCCCGACGGGCCTCCTGCCGCGCCACGTCCAGGCTCAACGCCCCCACGGTCAGCACCACCCCGGTGCCGCCGGTGTCCCGCCGCAACAGGGCCCGCACCCGCGCCAACAGCTCGACGAGGGCGAACGGCTTCACCAGGTAGTCGTCCGCGCCCTCGTCGAGCCCGCGTACCCGGTCACCGAGCGCGCCACGGGCGGTGAGCATCAACACGCGCAGGTCCCGCCCACCGGCGACCTCGACCGCGCCGGAGCGGATCGCCCGGCACACCGCGAAGCCGTCCTCGTCGGGCAGGTTGACGTCCAACAGCATCAGGTCGTACGCGTTGACCAGCAGCAGCTCGTACGCCTGCGCCGCGTCCACCGCGACGTCGACGGCGTAACCGGCGCGGACCAGCCCGAGCCGCAACGCGCCGGCCAGGTCCTCCTCGTCCTCCACCACGAGCAGCCGCATCTGTCCGTCACCCTCTCGCGATCAGCCTCTGCGCCACCTGCGACGCGCGGTCGATCGGGACCGCGAAGCCGATCCCGATGTTGCCGCCCCCCTCCAGTGTGGCGATGGCGGTGTTGACCCCGACCACCTCGCCCCGCCCGTTGACCAACGGCCCGCCCGAATTGCCGGGGTTGATGGACGCGTCGGTCTGCACCGCCGGTTGCCGGGTGCTGCCGCCACCGAGCCGGACCGGGCGGTCCAGCGCGCTGACGATCCCGGCGGTCACCGTGCCGGAGAGCCCCAGCGGCGAACCGACGGCGAGCACCGGTTCGCCCACCCGAGTCTGCCCGGTGGGGGCGAGCGGCAGGGGGCGCAGCCCGTTGCCCGGATCGACACGTAGCACGGCGATGTCCGTACCCGGGTCACGGCCGACCAACCGCGCGGTCAACCGACGGCCGTCCTGACCGACCACCTGGATCGTGCCGCCCCGGGCCACCACGTGGTCGTTGGTGACCACATGCCCCCGACCGTCGATCAGGAAACCGGAACCGGAGGCACCGCGCCCGCCGGACGAGGTCTGCACCGACACCACCCCGGCCAGCACCCGGTCGGCGGCGGCCACCAGGTCACCCCCGGGGCCGAGGGCGAGCGGCGGCGCGGCGGCCTCCGCCGCCTCCGGCAGATCGTCGCGGGCGGCGAGGTGACCGGCCACGCCACCGGCGCCCGCCGAGACCGCCACCAGCGTCAACCCGACCAGCAACAACCGGGGCCACCGGGACGGGCCGCCGCCGGGGGAGACGTCCGGCGGCGTGTCCGGCCCGACCGGCCCACCCGGCACGGCGGGTACGACCGGCGGCGCCGACGCGACTCCCGGTACGCCCGCCGTGGCGGCATCGCCATGCAGGTTCGGGGAGACGAACCGCGGCCCGCGCGGCTCACCGAGGCCCGGAATCGTGCTCGTCATGAACTGTCCCTTCGAAGTCGTCACGGCAGGCGGGAGAACCAGAGCATCGACGCCGCCGCGGCCAGCAGCGCGAACACCAGCCCGCCACCGATGAACCGGGCCGACACGTCCTGCCGCTCCATCCGGTAGCCCACCGACGAGCCGATGTCGGCGTACGCCTCGCGAAGTTCGGCGCTGCTGCCCGCCTCGTAGTAGCCGCCCCCGGACTGCTCCGACACGACCCGCAGGGTCTCCCCGTCGACCGGGACGCGCTGTCCCGCGCCGATCTGGCCGTCGAGCGTGCCGAAGGAGATGGTGTCGACCGGTACCCCGGCCTCCACCGCGTCGCCCGCCGCCGAGCTCGGGTTGCGCCCGGTGGTGTTGGCCCCGTCGGAGAGGATCACCACCCGGGCCGGCGGCGGCTCGTCGACCGCCTGCGCGTCAAGCGTGCGGATCGACTCCAGCGAGGCGTCGATGGCGTCGCCGATCGCGGTGCCCTGCACGCCCGTCACGCCCTCGTCGAGCCGGTCGATACCGGCCGCCATTACCTCCCGGTCACCGGTCGGCGGCACCATCACCGAGGCGCTGCCCGCGAACGCCACCAACCCCACGTTGAACTCCTCCGGCAGGTCCGCGACGAACTCCCGGGCCGCGTCCTTGGCCGCGACCAACCGATCCGGCGGTACGTCGTCGGCGAGCATGGACCGGGACACGTCCACCGCGACCATCACGGTGGCCCGTTCACGGGGTACGCGCACCTCGTCGGTGGGCCGGGCGAACCCGACCACCAGCAGCGCCAACATGGCGATGAACAGACCGGCGGGCACGTGTCGCCGCCACGCCGGGCGGGCCGGCGCGACCTTGTCCAGCAGCCGCAGGTTGGTGAACCGCACCGCGTACCGGCTGCGTCGCCGCTGCATCACCAGGTAGCCGACGACCAGCGCGACCACCCCGGCGAGCAGCCACAACCTTTCCGGGGACTCCCAACTCACGCGTTTCTCCCTCCAGCCGGTCGGGTGGCTCGGGCGAGCCGTCGTTGGGCGTGGACGTGGCGGACGATGTCGGCGATCCAGTCCCGGTCGGTGCTCAGCGGCAGGTGTGACGCACCGGCCCGACGCAACGCCCGGGTCACCGCCAGGCGCTGGGCGGCGGCGGCTGCCGCGTACCGCTCCCGCAGCTTGCGGCTGCCGGTGGACACCTCGCGGCGCTGGCCGCTCTCCGGGTCGACGAGCGTGATCAGGCCGACGTCGGGCAGTTCCAGCTCGCGCGGGTCGCGGACCTCGACCGCGAGCACCTGGTGCCGGGCGGCCAGCCGCCGCAGCGGTCGCTCCCAGTCCGGCGGCGGCCCGTCCGCGCCGCCCATCCCCTCGTCGGGCAGGCCGTCGAGGAAGTCGGAGACCACCACGGCGAGACCGCGCTGACCGGCGGAACGGCGCAGCCCGTCGATCGCGTCGGCCAGCGGCACCGGCTGGGTGGCGGGCCGCCCCCGGGGCACCTCCATCAACGTCCGCAGCAGATTGATCAGGTGGTGGCGTCCGGTGCGGGCGGGGAAGCGGCGTACCCCGGCGTCACCGAGCAGATGCGCGCCGAGCCGGTTGCCGGTGCCGGCGGTGAGGAACCCGACAGCGGCCACGGCCGCCACCGCCAGTTCCCGCTTCTCCAGCTCGGCGGTGCCGAAGTCCATGCTGGGCGTGGCGTCCACGAGCGTCCAGGTGGTCAGCTCCCGGTCCGCGTCCACGGTCCGCACGTGCGGCACGGCGGTACGCGCCGTCACCGACCAGTCCATCCGCCGGACCTCGTCCTCACCGGCCCGGTACTCGCGGCTGCCCGCCGGCTCGCTGCCCGGACCGGGCAGTAGCCCCAGGTGCTGGCCGTGCAGCAGCCCGTCCAGGCGGCGGTTGATCGTCAACTCCAGCCGGCGCAACCGACGCTGCGGCGCGAGCCGCCCGACACTTGTCGTGTGCGCGTTCACGCCGCCGCCCCCAGGCCGGGCCCCTGCTGCTCCTGCGCGGGGGCGATCTGCGGCGGCGGCACCGCCTCCACGATCCGCCGCACCAGCTCACCGGCGTCCACGTCGTCGGCGACCGCGTCGAAGCTGAGCACCAGCCGGTGGGTCAGCACGTCGGCGGCGATCTCCCGCACGTCGGCGGGAAGGACGTAGTCGCGGCCCCGCAGCAGGGCCAGCGCCCGTGCCGCGGCGACCAGGCCGAGCGTGGCCCGGGGGCTGGCACCGTACGCGAGCTGGTCCGCCACGTCGGCCAACCCGAAGCGGCGCGGGTCCCGGGTGGCCAGCACCAGGCGGACGACGTACTCGGCCAACGCATGATGGACGAACACCTCCCGCGCCCGGGCCTGGAGCGCCGCGAGCCGGGCCGGGTCCAGCACCGGCCGGGCGGCCGGCGTGCTGGTGCCCATCCGATAGAGGATGCCCAGCTCCTCGTCGTCGGTCGGGTAGTCGACCACCACCTTCATCAGGAACCGGTCCCGCTGCGCCTCCGGGAGCTGGTACACCCCCTCGGACTCGATCGGGTTCTGGGTGGCCAGCACCAGGAACGGAGTCGGCACCGGATAGGTCCGCCCACCGAGCGACACGTGCCCCTCGGCCATCACCTCCAGCAGCGCCGACTGCACCTTCGCCGGAGCCCGGTTGATCTCGTCGGCGAGCACCAGGTTGGCCATCACCGGTCCCAGTTCCACGTCGAAGCTCTCCGTCGACGGGCGATAGATCCGGGTGCCGAGGATGTCCGACGGCACCAGGTCCGGGGTGAACTGGATCCGGGCGAAGCTGCCACCCACCGCCGTGGCCAGGGTCTCGGCGGCGAGCGTCTTCGCCACCCCGGGTACGCCCTCCAACAGGCAGTGCCCCCGGGCCAACAGTGCGGTCAACAGCCGCTCCACCAGCCGGTCCTGGCCGACGATGACCCGCTTCACCTCGAACAGGGTCTGTTCCAACAGTCGGGCCGCCCCGGCGTGCTCGCCGATGACGTCGAATTCGCGTATGTCGGTCGTCGTCACGCACTCGCTCCTCGGTCGCGTCAGGGACGCGGGTACCCGACCTGCGGGGGAGGCCGGGTACCCGCTCCTGACCCATTGGGCCAGAGCCCCCCGAAAGCCAACCGAACGACGACCGTGAAGGCCGGGCACCGCCAGGCCGATGGACCGGATTCGGCGAGTTGTGGGGTGCCATGTGGACGCGGTGGTGTGGTGCACAGAGCGTCTGGGCAGGTGGAGTGGGGTGTGCGGGCGCTATCGAGCTGATGGCGCAGACGGTTCGTTTTGTGGGACGGCTAGCCGTCGCGCACGGCGATGCCCTTGCGCGACAGCACAAACGGTTCAGCTCGACAGGGCTAATACCCACACATGTACGCCGTCTCCGGTCGCGAACTGATTCACCAGATGAGCGGGTGGCTCACCCCCGTCAAGATCACGCTCGATCCTGGATCGAGTGGCATCCCAGCGCCCCGATAGCCACTCGATCCAGGATCGAGCACGACCTTGATCCCAGCGCGCGAGTGGTCGTCAGGCGGCCAAGGAGACGCTGGCAGTCAGACAAAGCTGAACATCTGTGTGGCGGGCGGCATCGGCGGAACAGCAGCGGGGCGGGCGGTGAGCCGGTGCATGCCGACCCGGAATCGGGCATTGGCGGGGCTGGTGAAGGACATTTCGCTGAAGCCGTGCTCGGCAAAGCAGGTGCGGACGTCGTGGCTGGGGTCCTGACCGTCGTCGGCGCGTCCTCGGGTCCAAATCACAATGCCATCGGCGACGACAAGGGTGTGCAACATGGCGATGGTCCGGCGTACGTCGTAGAACGTGATGTTGCCGAACACGCCGCACGAGAGGAGTAGGTGCGCGGGCTGGACGTCCACGTAGGTATCCGTCGCACCAGCGTCTGCGGTTCGCACTTCGATCCCGGGCAGGCCGAGACCGATGGCCGCGGCACGGGCGCGCTGTGACAATGTCGGGTCACGTTCGATGAGTAGCGCCTCGACTGTGCGTCCGCCGTCATGTTCGGCAAGTACCGGCAGCACGTCGCGCCCATCACCAGCGCAGATGCTGATCAGCCGCCGGGTGCCTCGTTCATCGCGAGGTGCTTCGGCCAGAGCCCGCCGAAGGTCACGCTGGACGATGTGCAGCCTGCGTGCCAGTGACGAGTTCGGGGTGTCGTAATCCTGATGCCACCGGAGCCAGTCCTTGGTCACGATGGCATTCAATCAGCAACGAACGATGAGATCCGTCGCGCACCCGCCGAGGTCCGCAGTCGCCCCGTCGCCCGTACCCTCCTCGCCGAGATCATCCATCGCACCCCCGCCCCCGCCGACGTGGCCCGACTGGCCACCACCGTAGGCCTGATCCCCCACACCCCCACCTGACCAAGTGCACGCCCCGCCGCAGCCCCGCCCATCGCCCCGCCGATCATGGAGCTGTGGTCGCCGGTTTGTCCAAATACATCCATACTTGCCGCCGCCACAACTCCATGATCGGCGGGTTTCGTGGCGCCAGCCCGTGTTGATCAAGAGGTTTTGGTCCTCTACGCGCGGGTTCCGTGAACCAAACCTCTTGATCAACGCGTCGAGCGTCGAGGCGCTAGGGGAGGGGTCAGAGGCGGTTGCGCTGGGTGCGGTAGCGGCGGATGAGGGCGGCGGTGGAGCTGTCCAGCGTCGTCAGGTCGGGTCCGTCGCCGGTGAGCAGGGGAGCGAGCTGGTTCGCCATCACCTTGCCGAGTTCCACGCCCCACTGGTCGAAGGGGTTGATGTCCCAGATCGCGCCCTCGGTGAGGACGATGTGCTCGTAGAGGGCGACCAGTTGGCCGAGGGCCGCGGGGGTGAGGCGGTCGGCCGTGATCGAGGTGGTGGGGTGGTTGCCCGCCATCACCTTGTGCGGTACGAGGTCGGCCGGAGTACCTTCCGCCGCGACCTGCTCGGCGGTGCGGCCGAAGGCCAGCGCGGCGGTCTGGGCGAAGAAGTTCGACATGAACAGGTCGTGCATGTCGCCGATCTCGTGGTTGGGCTCGCTGAACCCGATGAAGTCGGCCGGCACCAGCCGGGTGCCCTGGTGCAGCAGTTGATAGAAGGCGTGCTGGCCGTTGGTGCCCGGTTCGCCCCAGAAGATCTCGCCGGTGTCGTACGCCACGGGCTGCCCGTCGGTGCGGACCGACTTGCCGTTGCTCTCCATGGTGAGCTGTTGCAGGTAGGCCGGGAACCGGTGCAGGTACTGCGAGTAGGGCAGCACCGCGTGGGTCTGCGCGCCGAGGAAGTTGGCGTACCAGATGTTCAGCAGGCCGAGCAGCACCGGGGCGTTGCGGGCCGGCGGTGCGGTGCGGAAGTGCTCGTCCATGGCGTGGTAGCCGGCCAGCATCTCGTCGAAGCGCGCCGGGCCGATGGAGAGCATCACCGACAGGCCGACCGCCGACGGCAGCGAGTAGCGTCCGCCGACCCAGTCCCAGAAGCCGAACATGTTCGCCGGGTCGATGCCGAAGTCCGTCACCCGCTGGGCGTTGGTGCTGACCGCGACGAAGTGCCGGGCCACGGCCTCGTCGCCCGCGTCGAGTCCGGCCAGCAGCCAGCGTCGGGCCTGGTGGGCGTTGGCCAGGGTCTCCTGGGTGGAGAAGGTCTTCGACACGATCACGAACAGCGTGCTGGCCGGGTCCAGGTCGGCGGTGGTGTCGTGGATGTCGGTGGGGTCGATGTTCGACACGAACCGGCAGGAGATGCCGGCGTCGCGGTACGCCTTGAGCGCCTCGTACGCCATCACCGGTCCGAGGTCGGAGCCGCCGATGCCGATGTTGACCACGGTGCGGATCCGCTCGCCGGTGTGTCCGCGCCACTGGCCGGACCGCACCTGGTCGGCGAAGTCGGCCATCCGCTGCCGGACGGCGTGCACGTCGGCCACCACGTCCTGACCGTCCACGGTCAGCGTGGCGTCGCGGGGCAGCCGCAACGCGGTGTGCAGGACGGCCCGGTCCTCGGTGCCGTTGATGTGCGCTCCGGCGAACATCGCGGCGATCCGGTCGGTGAGCCCGACCCGCTCGGCCAGCGCGGTCAGCAGGGCCAGGGTCTCGTCGGTGACCAGGTTCTTGCTGTAGTCGACGTAGAGATCGGCCACCTCGACGGTCAACCGCTCGCCCCGGTCGGGATCACCGGCGAACAGGTCCCGCAGGTGCGTCGCGCGGATCTCGTCGGCGTGCTTGCGCAGGGCCTGCCACTCGTCGGTGGTGGTGACGTCCGCAGCCATCGGATCGATCGTCTCCTCGCAGGGTAGGCGCGCCGCCGGCGTCGTCCGGCCGGCGGGATGGGACCAGCCTGCCACACGAAGATCGCCGCACCGGGCCGGACGCGGGGTCACCGGTCACGATCCGCGCGGGTGTCGATGCGCTGTGCGCACGGGCGGCGGACGTCGGCGGGGTCGCTGCCCGACGCGGGAACGGACAGGGCAAGGTGGAGGCATGACGACGCCGGCACCGAAGAATCCCGCAGCCGCCTCCGCGACCTCCGCCGCCCCCCGGCAGACGCTGCTGGTGCTGGGCGCCAGCGGGGACCTGACCGGCCGGTTGCTGCTGCCCGGGCTGGGCCGGTTGCTGGCCAGCGGCGCGGTGCCGAATCTGCGGCTGATCGGCAGCGGCATGGAGGACTGGGACGACGAGCGCTGGCGTCGCCGGGTGGCGGACTCGTTCGCCAGTGTCGACGCGCAGGGGCCGGTCGAGGCCGACGTACTCCGCGAGACCCGGTACGTCACCGCCGACGTGACCCGTGAGGAGGACCTGCGGGGGCTGCTCAGCGGCTGTGCCGGCCCGGTGGTGATCTTCTTCGCGCTGCCGCCGTTCGTGACCGCCCGGTCGGCCGCCGCGTTGGCCCGCATCGGCGTACCGCCGGGCACCCGGCTGATGCTGGAGAAGCCCTTCGGCGTCGACCGGATCTCGGCGCGTTCGCTCAACGAGCTGCTGGCCACGTTGGTGCCCGAGGACCAGGTGCACCGCATCGACCACTTCCTCGGCAAGTCCACCGTGCTGAACCTGCTCGGCCTGCGCTTCGCCAACCGCATCTTCGAGCCGGTGTTGAACAACACCCACGTGGCCTGCGTGGACATCGTCTTCGACGAGACCCTGGGCCTGGAGGGCCGGGCCGGCTACTACGACCGTGCGGGCGCGTTGGTCGACATGGTGCAGAGCCACCTGCTCCAGGTGCTCGCCCTGCTCGGCATGGAACCGCCGCCCACGTTGAGCGCGAAGGAGCTGCGCGGGCGCAAGGCGCAGGTGTTGCGGGCCGTCCGCCTGTGGCAGGACGACCCGGTGGCGGCGAGCCGCCGGGCCCGGTACACGGCGGGCGACATCGACGGCCGCCACCTGCCCGCCTACGCGGCGGAGGAGGGCGTGGACCCGGGCCGGAACACCGAGACCCTCGCCGAGGTGGTGCTGGAGGTGGACACCTGGCGCTGGGCGGGCGTCCCGTTCCGGCTGCGCTCCGGCAAGGCCACGTCGGCGGTACGCAAGGAGGCCGTCATCACCTTCAAGCAGCCGGCCCGGGTGCCCGACGGCCTGACCGGGTACGAGGAGCCGGACCGCCTGCGGATCGGGTTCGGGCCGGACTGTCTCGGGCTGAACCTGAACATCAACGGCCCCGGCAACCCGTTCGACCTGGACCAGGTGCACCTGACGGCGGACTTCGGCCCCGGCGAGCTGCCCGCGTACGGCGAGGTGCTGCGCGGCGCGTTCGAGGGCGACCCGACGCTGTCGGTGCGGGGCGACGTGGCCGAGGAGTGCTGGCGCATCGTCGAGCCGGTGCTGGCGGCCTGGAAGGCGGGGAGCGTGCCGTTGCAGGAGTACGCGGCCGGTTCGGCCGGTCCGGAGGATTCGTTGCTCGGCCCGGTACGCGGCTGACCAGGGCGACCGGCGGCTGCACCGCGTGAGGGATTCTCACTGATGGTGACAGTGTGATATCTCTCAGCTACTCTTCAGGCACCGGTGCTAGCTTCCCGTCTCGACGGGATCCATGATGGACGGCGCCGATTCCGTTGCGACACAACGGCTGAGGCGTAGAAGTTTCACGTCCGTGCCACGGTCGCGCCTGTGGTCGAGGGAGAAGCTCGTGGTGTTCAAGAAGATGCTGGGTGCCTTCGGGATCGGCGCGCCCAGCGTCGACACGGTCCTGTCCGATCCGGGCACCCGCCCCGGCTCGATGCTGACCGGCCAGGTGAACCTGACCGGCGGCAACCAGGACGTGGACATCGACCAGGTCGTGTTGAGCCTGGTCACCCGCGTCGAGGTCGACGGCGCGGACGGCGACCACGACGCGACCGTCGAGTTCCACCGGGTGCCGGTCGCGGGCGGGCTGCGCCTCGCGGAGGGGCAGCACCTGGCTCTGCCGTTCCAGATCCCGATGCCGTTGCAGACCCCGGTGACCGACGTCTACGGCCAGCGGCTGCCCGGCATGACCATGGGCCTGCGCACCGAGGTCGCCATCCGTGGCGCGGTCGACAAGGGCGACCTCGACCCGGTGTACGTGCACCCGCTGCCGGTGCAGGAGCGGATCCTCGAGGCGTTCGGGCGGCTGGGCTTCCAGTTCAAGGGCGCCGACCTGGAGCACGGGCAGATCGCCGGGGCGCGCCAGACGCTGCCCTTCTATCAGGAGATCGAGTACTTCGCCGCGCCGCAGTACGCCCACGAGATCAACGAGGTCGAGCTGACCTTCCTCGCCGACGAGCAGGGCGTCGACATCGTGCTGGAGTTCGACCGGCGCGGTGGCCTGTTCACCGGTGGGCACGACTCCTACGGCCGCTACCGCGTGGCGCACGCCGACGCCGACCAGCGGGACTGGGCCGCCGAGGTCGACGGCTGGTTCCGTCAGGCGCTCGACCAGTACCGCACCCTGCACCCCGGCGCGGCCTTCGCCCAGCCCGGCCCGCAGGGTTACGGCCAGCCGGGCTACGGGCAGCCGGGTTACGGCCAGCCCGCCTACGGCCAGCCCGCCTACGGCCAGCCCGGCTACGGCCAGCCGGTCGGCTACCCGCCGCAGCAGCCCATGTACGGGCACCACCAGGAGGAGCACCACGAGCGGCGCGGGCCGGGCATGGGCGCGGTCGCCGCCGGTGTGGTCGGCGGTGCGGCGCTCGGATTTGCCGGCGGCATGGTCGCCGACGAGGTCTTCGATTCCTTCGGTGACGACGAGGGCGACGACGGCGGCGAGGAGTGACTCGCTGACTCGTCGCCCCGTCGACGTCACCACGAAGCGGGTCTCCACCCGCGACGGCCGCCCGGTCGCCAGGCTCCCCACTGGTGGCCGGGCGGTGTCGTGTGCCGGGTCTAGGTCTAGTGGCTGGTCAGCGCCGGTCGGTCCGCCTCGAACCGGGCCCGGGTGAGGAAGGCGAGCCGGGCGCGCTTGTCCGGCATGTCGATCTCCTCGGCCAGGGTGAACCCCTCGGCGAGCAGTCGGCGGCGGGCCGCGTCGTTGCGGACGTCGGGCTCGACGACGATGCGGTCCCGGGTCGGGTCCAGGAACAGGAACCGGGCCAGGGCGGCGCCGACCGGACCGGCCAGCGCGCGGGGCAGGCCGGGCGGCGGGGCGAGCAGCAGGTGCATGCCGATGTCGCCGGGGCGTACGGGATAGCGCTCGCCGACCGGGTCGGCCGCCGGCTGGTACGTCTGGAACAGGCCGATCGGCACGTCGTCGATCCGGATCAGGTACGCGTGATGGGTGGTCAGAGCGTCGACGAACTCGTAGATCTCGCGCACCTCGTCGAGGGTGTGCGAACCCATGCCCCAGAACACCGCGCGGGGCTGGGTGACCCAGCCGTGCAGGAGTTCGGCGTCGACCATCGGGTCGACGGTGGTCAGGCTGAGGGTGCCGAGGTCGGCGATCTTCTCCTGGTACATGCTGCCTCGCTTCGGATGGGCAGAGCGGGCGGACCCTCACGCGGTCGGAGCGCCGGGTCCTCGCCACGATCGGAAAGTTAGGTTAACCTAACCTAACTTTCCGGGACGGTAGCAGGAGGCACGGGTGAAGCGGAACTGGGAGTCGCTGGTCCTCAAGGCGATGGGAGGACGGAACTTCCGACTGACCGTCCTGGACTCCGCGCCGGTGAACGAGCGGTACCAACGTCTGCTGGTCGACGGTGGCGGGTTGCTCCAGGAGTGTGAGGTCCACCCGACGATGTGGATCCGGCTCTGGTTCGACAACGACGGACGGGCGCACCAGCGGGCGTACACGCTCGTCGACCCGGACCCGGAAACCGGCCGCTTCCACCTGGAGTTCGCGCTGCACGACGGCGTCGCCGCCCGCTGGGCCGGCGCGGCCCGCCCCGGCGACACCATCGAGGCCACCGTGCACGGCACCGGGTTCGCCCTGCCCGACCCGGCGCCCCGGCACCTCTATCTGGTCGGGGACGCGGCCTCGCTGCCGGCGGTGAACAGCCTGCTGGACAGCGCGCGGGACATCCCGGCGACGGTCTGGATCGAGTACGCCCACGAGGACGAGAAGGAACTGGCCGCCCGCGCCCGTGCACACCACGAGGTGGTGTGGGTGCCGCGCCGCGACGACGGGCGGCACCTGGTCGACACCGTCCGCGACGGGATGAAGGCCAGCGACGGCGGCTACTACTGGGTTGCCTGCGAGGCGGCCACCGCCCGCAGCATCGTCAAGCACATCCGACGCGGTCTCGGCGTGGGCCGCCAGCAGTTGACCGGGGTGGGCTACTGGACCGCCCGGTGAGCGGCGGCCCCGGCGGGTCTGCGCCGGGGCCGCCGTCGGTCAGCTCGTCGGGAAGTTGTCCGGGGTCCGGATGCGCTCGCGCATGAACGCGCCCGAGGTGGTCAGCATGGACGTACCCGTGTAGTTGCTGCCGTTGCAGGTGCCCGGCCGCAACGCCGCACTGCCCTCGGCCTTGTCGGAGAACGTCCAGTTGGCGTACCCGATCTTCAGCCGGTCGAGCAGGTCCAGCCACTGGGTGCTGCTGGCCAGGTCGGCGGCGCCGTCACCGGTGTAGTCCACCAGGCCGAACTCGGTGACGAACAACGGCAGCCGCGCGGCGGCCCGCTCGACCTCGGCCCGGTAGTTGTCCCGGTGCGACGCGGCGTAGAAGTGGAACGCGTACATGACGTTGCTCGCGTTCACCGGGTTGTTGACGATCTCGGTGTGGTTGGAGCCCTCGGAGACGCCCAGCGAGGACCAGCCCCGGGTGCCGACGATGACCACCGCGTCCGGGTCGTTGGCACGGATGACCGGGATGACCTGGTCGGCGTAGTTCTTGATGGTGGACCAGCTCACCCCGTTGGGCTCGTTGGTGATCTCGTAGATCACGTTGTTCTTCGACGCGTGCCGTGCGGACACCGCCGCGAAGAAGGTCTTGGCCCGCTCCAGGTTGTGCATCGGGTCGCCGGGCGTGAGCGTGTGGAAGTCGATCATCGCGTACATGCCCCGCTCGGTGGCCTCCTCGACCAGGGCGTTGACCCGGTTGGTGAAGCCCGCCGGGTCGGTCTCGTACCCGTCCTCCTGCACGTACATGGCGATCCGGAACAGGTCGGCCCGCCAGTCGGTGGCGAGCGCGTCCAGCGAGGCGTCGTTGTAGCAGTTGCCGAACCACTGGAGGCCGTGGCTGCTCATGCCGCGCAACTGGATCGGCCGGCCGTACTGGTTGCAGAGGTTGACCCCGCAGACCCGCAGCTGCCCGTTGACGGCCACCGGGGTCTGCCCGCCGGGCGGTGGGGTGGTCGGTGGCGGCGTGGTCGGCGGGGGAGTGGTCGGCGTGGTCGAGCCGGTGCAGACCGTGCCGTTGAGGGTGTACGAGGTCGGTGCCGGATTGGCGCCGGTGAAGGTGCCGTTGAAGCCGATGGTGGTGCTGGCGCGGGTGGCCAGCGACCCGTTCCAGCTCAGGCTCCGTGCGGTGACCTCGCTGCCGCTCTGACTCCAGGTCGCCGACCAACCCTGCGCCAGGCGCTGGCCGCCGTCCGGGAAATGGAAACCGAGCGTCCACCCGTTGATCGGGTCGCCGACGTTGGTGATGGTCACGCTGGCGGTGAACCCGCCGGACCAGCTGTTCGTCGTGTAGGTCACCGAACAGCCGGGTGCGGCCATCGCGGCGGTCGTGGGCAGGACGGCCAGCGTGCCGAGGGTCAGCGCGCCGACGGCACCGGCCGCGACCAGGAGGCGCCGGGCGCGGCGCGGAGGATGCTTCATGGGAACCGTCGCAATCTGGTCATGGTGGGGTACGGCCCTCCGGCGAGAAAGGACGAAGGCGCGGGAGCGCTCCCACGGCAGCCTACGATGGTCGGAAACACCCGCGCAATATTTAGCGCCGTCGAAGCGAGGTGACACGGTGACGCCCCGGGAGGCTCTCCCGGGGCGTCACCGTGGACGGTGTCGTGGCGCCGAGCGTCAGAGTTCACCGGCGGCACGTCGCCGGTCGGCCTCGGCGTCGGCGGCGCCGACCGGCGTCGGGTCGGTGTCGCGCTGCGCTCCGGTCAGGTCGATGTCGGCGCCGGCCCGGGCGGCGTCGGCCGCCGCGTCGTCCGCGCCCACCACCTCGCCGGTATCGGGGTCGCCGTCGGTGCGTACGAGATCGCCGGCCGCGGCGAACGCGATCGGCGTGTAGCGGGGCTCGGTCATGTCGTCCTCCTCGTCGCCGGTGTGTCGCTCTGGTACCCGCCACCGGCGCGGCCCACACCGCCGTGTGCGTCCACCCCGGACCAGGAAACGCCATTCCTGAACGCACGATCAGGAGCCTGGAAGGGTTCGTCGATGTCCCGGATCGTTGCCGGATCGTTGCCTCGCTTGCCGTATGGCAAAGATCACGCTGGGTCCCTATGATTGCCCGTTTCCGTGCGGTGGGAAGCGCGAGATTCGCGGACGGCAGCACAGTGGATACCCAGAGTGATTGTTTCCGGTGGGTGACGTGTCCACGGCACGGGACGGTGGCACAGGTGTGCCACCACGATTTGCGCTGCTCACTACCCTGATTCTGATCATCGGTAGTGAGCCTCTCGACTTGACAAGGGTTTCAGATGAGCGACAGCCACTCTCCGTACGGAGGGCAGCCGGACCCGAACGCCGCCCCGTGGGGTAACCCGCCCGGTCCGCCGCCGATGCCGCCCGGCAGTCCGGCGGGCTACCCGATGCCGCCGGGTGCTCCCACGAGCGGGCCGGGCGCCCCCGGCTACCCCACGAGCGGCGCCCCGGGCTACCCCACGAGCGGGCCCGGTGCCCCCGGGTACCCCACGAGCGGGCCCGGCGCGCCGGGATATCCCACGAGCGGGCCTGGCGCCCCGGGGTACCCGTCATCGCCGTACGGCGCACCCACGCCCCCTCCTCCGCCCTACGCCGTCCAGGGCCAGCAGAAGTCCGGTAACCGGAACGTCTGGCTCGGCCTCGGCATCGGTGCCGCCGTGATGGCCGTGCTGGTCGCCTGCGGCAGCACCATCGGCTACTTCATGCTCGGTGACGACGACGAGCCCACGCAGATCGCCGCCAGCACCAGCCCCTCGCCCGACGGCGACAACGGCGGCGGCGAAGGCTCGGAGCCCTCGCCGACGCCCGCCGAGCCGGACAACGACGGCGGCAACGGCAACAACAACGCCGTCACGGCCCGCAACTCCAGCGACTTCAACGCGGTGTGCGACGGCAACCCGGTGCTGAACGCCGCGCCGTACAGTTCCCCCAAGGGCGCCAAGGTCTACACCTTCGCCAACAACCCGGACCGCCCCGGTTCCTGGCTGAGCAAGTCGGTCGGCTTCAACAAGCCGTACTACGCCCGGACCTCCGACTGGGCGACCGTCTCGGTCGTCGGCTGCCTCACCTTCGTGCAGGGCAGCGAGGGCGAGCCGCGCAAGTGCCAGTACAAGGACCGCGACGACAAGCAGATCACGGTCGACTACATCTCCTCGCGCTACACCCTGACCTTCCACAACGCCCAGACCGGCGAGAAGGTCGGCGACGGCGGTCGGATCAACGCCCCGGCCGGGCGCTGCCCGAGCTTCATCTCCTACAACCGGGAGACCCTGAAGTCGTACGCCCAGCCGGACAACGGCGCCATCGAGCTGGCCCTGGACAAGTTCACCTCCTGAGCACAGGCGCCTGACCGGCGGGGGCGGGACCGAGAGGTCCTGCCCCCGCCGTCGTCGTACCGGCAGGCACGACCGGCACGGGAAGCGTGGTGCCGCACCGGCCGACAGTAAGGGCGACCGAGGAACGGGCCCGCGACGGACCGCCGGCCGACCACGGCGTCCCGGCCGAGTCGCCGTGATGTCCGACCCGGCGGCTAGCCTGTCGTCGTGTCGCGACCGTGCGGACGGAAGGGGTCCTGATGGCTGACGCGGACGACGTCCGTCGGTTGGCGCTCGCGCTGCCCCACGTGGTCGAGAACGACAGCGACGGCTTCGACTTCCGGGTGGCCGACAAGGGGTTCGTCTGGTCCTACCCCGAGCGCCGGCCCGGCAAGCCGCGCGTGATCCGCACCGACGTGGCCGTGCTCTTCGTCGGGGACGAGGCCGAGAAGCAGGCCCTGCTGCTCGGCGAGCCCGACCTCTTCTTCACCACCCCCGGCTACGACGGGCTGCCCCTGGTCATGCTGCGCCTGGCGGCGGTGGGGGTCGACCGACTCGCCGAGCTGGTGACCGATGCCTGGCGGATGCGTGCGCCGGAGTCGCTCGCCGTCGACCTCGACGAGGCCGCCCTCCGTTGACCGCCGCCGTCCGCCCGGCGAGGGGCGGCGGGCAGTGTCGGGTTTCCTCCTCGGGGACTGCACGGCGTGAAGGCCCGGTGACAGACTGGACGACAGTCGATGTCCCGGGGGTGCGCGATGTTCGGTCGGTGGCGCAAGCGGAAGGCACCACCGTCGGGTGCGCGACGACCGACGGGTACGCAACGACCGTCAGGTGAGGCGCGACCGTCGGCCGGGCCGGGCCCTGGGCTGGGGCCGGGGATCAGCGTCACCCCACTGCCCACCGAGACGGCGGCTCGGCAGGCCGCCCAGGGCGGGTCACCGGAGGACATGAACCGTCTCGGGATCACCCTCAAGCTCGGCGGCCGGGCGGACGAGGCAGCGCAGTGGTTCCGCAGGGCCGCCGAGGCCGGCAGCACCGACGGGATGGCCAACCTCGCCCTCTATCTGATGGGTCAGGGACGCAACCAGGAGGCCGCCGAGTGGTTCCGCCGGATCGGCGACCCGCTGGGTGAGGCGTTCGCGCGACGGTTGTCGTCGGAGCCCGACAATCCGCCCGACCGGTGACCGGCATCCCCGACGCCTGGGGGACACCGCAGTACCACCTCCTCGTCGGCGCCTGCGGTCAGGCCGAGGCCCACCACGACAGTTACGAGCGCACCGGGTCACTGCGGGACCTGGAGTTCGCCCTCGCCGTCTTCACCGAGGTGCTGAGGGTCGCCCGGAACGTCGACATCCGCAGCACCGCCGCCAACGGTCTCGGGACGGCCCGCTGGTCCCGCTACGAGCGCTTCGGTGACCTGGCCGACCTGGACGCGGCGGTCGGGTTGTTCCGGGACGCGCTGGCGATGTATCCGAACGAGCGCACCCCCGCCACGCCGTCCTTCCACGCCAACCTCGGTGGTGTGCTGCGGTTGCGCTGGCGGCGTACCGGCGTCGAGGCGGACCTGGTCGAGTCGGTGACCCAGGTCCGCGCGGCGCTGGCGGCGACCGGTCCCACCCATCCGCGCCGCGCGGGCCGGCTGACCAACCTCGCCGACGGGCTGCTCACCCTGTCGCTGCGGTACGACGACTCGTCCGCCCTCGCCGAGGCGGTCGAGGTGTCCCGCGAGGCGGTCACGGCGGCCGGGCCCGGTGACGACCTCGCCGGGATGCTCTCCAACCTCGCCGAGATACTGCGGCTGCGGTACCGCTCGACGAACGGCCGGGAGCGGGTCCTGCTGGACGAGGCGGTCGAGCGGGGACGTGAGGCGGTGGCGGCGGCCGGCGACCGACACCCGCTGCGGGCGCGGTTCGAGTCGAACCTCGCGCTCGTCCTGGTCGACCGGTACGCCGCCGGGCGGCACCCGGCCGACCTGGCCGAGGCGGGACGGCTCGCCGAGCACGCGGTGCGAGCCACGCCCGAGGGGCACCCCAACCGGGCGGAGCGGATGCTCGTGCTCGCCGGCATCCGACGGGCGGAGGTGACCCGACTCGCCGCCGAGGTACCCCGTCTCCGGGAGGCCCGCCGGCTCGCCCGTGCCGCCCGGGACGCGGCGGCGGCCGTGCCCGAGGGGCACTACCTGCGGGCCGATGCCCTGCTCGGCGAGGCCGCCGCGTTGACGGTGTGGGCGGTGAGCGGCGAGCCGAAGGCGTACCAGGAGGCCATCACCATCCTCCGGCGGGTGGCGCGGGACCCGACCGCACCGGTCCGCGTACGTGTCGAGGCCGCCCGACGGTGGGCCAACGCCCTCCTCGCCAGCAGCCGGGGACGGGACCTCGCCGGCGCCCGGCAGGCGTACCACCTGGCGGTCGAGCTGTTGCCCCGGACCGCGCCGAGGCGTGTCACGCACGCCGACCGGGAACGGCACCTGGGTGCCTTCGTCGGTCTGGCCCGGGACGCCGCCGCCTGCGCCATCTCGGCCGGTGACCCGCTCGACGCGCTGCGGCTGCTCGAACACGGCCGGGGGGTGCTGCTCGGGCACGCCCTGGACGCCCGGACCGAGCTGACCGAGCTGCGTCGACGGCGTGCCGACCTGGCGGACCGCTTCGAGGCGGTGCGGAACGCGTTCGACCGGCCGGAAGGGATCGGTTTCAGTTCCCTGCCGGACGACCTGACGGTGCCCGGCGAGGACCGGCACGCGCTGGCCCGGGACTGGGACGCGCTGCTGGAGGAGATCCGGGGCGTCGACGATCTCGCCGGGTTCCTGCGCCCGCCCCCCGTCGACGACCTGCTCGCCGAGATCGCCCGGCGAGGTCCCGTGGTGGTGCTCAACATCAGTGGGCTGCGGTGCGACGCCCTGGTGCTCGCCGGGGGCGGGGTGCGGGTGGTACCGCTGCGGCTGAGTCTCGACCAGGTGGTCGACCGGGCCCGGCGGCTGCGCGCGGCCGTCACCCGCACCAACCGGCCGAGCCTGCCCGCTCCACTGCGCGAGGAGGCCCGGTCCACGGTCGCCGAGACCCTGGACTGGCTCTGGGCCACCGTCGCCGCGCCGGTGCTCGACGTGCTCGCGCCGCCGTCCGGCTCGCGGCTGTGGTGGGTGCCGACCGGGCCGCTGACCAGCCTCCCGCTGCACGCCGCCGGGCCGGCGGACGGACCGGGCGTGCTGGACCGGGTCGTCTCCTCGTATGCCCCGACGGTGCGCAGCCTGGTCACCGCCTGGCGATCCCGTCCGGCGGCCCGGACGGCCGTGCCGCTGGTGGTGGCCCTGCCGCAGACGCCGGGACTGGGCGACCTGCCGAACGTGCCGACCGAGGTGCGGATGCTGACCGCCCGGTATCCGGGCAGCGCGGTGCTCCTGGGTGCGCGCGCGGTCCGGCGGTCCGTGCTCGACGCGTTGCCCCGGCACCCGTGGCTGCACTTCGCCGGTCACGCGGTCAGTGCCGCCGACGGGAGCGCGGACGGGCATCTCGTCCTGCACGACCACGCCGCCGCCCCGCTGACCGTCGCCGACATCGCGCGGCTGCGGCTGACGCGTGCCGAGATCGCCTACCTGTCGGCGTGCGACACCGGGGTCTCCCACGAGGACCTGGACGACGAGGCGCTGCACGTGGCCGGTGCCTGCCACATCGCCGGGTTCCGGCACGTGGTCGGCACCGCGTGGGCGATCGACGACGCCGTCGCGCCCGGCGTCGCGGCCGACTTCTACGCCCGGTTGAGCGGGGCCGACGACGCCGCGTCGGCCCTGCACCAGGCGGTGCGTACGCTGCGCGCCGCGCAACCGGACCGGCCCGCGCTCTGGGCGCCCTTCCTGCACGTCGGTCCGTGACACGATGGTCGATGTGACCGATCGACGTGACGACACCGACCGGGGTGCCACCGAACTCCTCATCGGCGCGCTGGCCGGGTCCACCCTGCTGCCGTTCGTCCAGGCGCTGGCCACGAAGGCGGGGGAGGACGTCTACCAGCTGATCCGGGACAGACTGTCCCGCCGGGCTCGCCGCGACGTGCAGGACGAGATCCGCACCGAGGGCACCGTCACGCTCACCGCTGCCGCCGCGCGGGTGGTGCTGCGGCTGCCGGAACAGGTCACGTCCGAGATGGCACTGCGGTTGGAGAACCTCCCGCTGCCGCCGTACCGGCCCGGCTGGTTGCTCCTGTCGTGGGACGCGACCCAGCGCCGATGGATCACGACCGCGCTGTCCGGGCCGCCGGAGAACGCCACCAGTCTCGACCCCTGACCGTCCGCGCGGCGCGGGTCCACCACCGGCCGGGAACCCGGGTCCGGCTTTTCGATCTTGTTGGTGCCGTGTGACATGGTGGCGGCATGGAACCGCAGGTGGATGCCGAGCGCCGCGCTCTGCCCGAACCCGTCCGGGTCGCCCTGCGGGTGCTGCGCGACTACCGGCCGACCTTCGCCCGGGTACGCGCCCTGGTGCGCAGCATGGTCACCTCGTTCCTGGTGCTCAGCACGACGTTCTGGCTGCTGCCCGGCGTCACCATCAGCGGCCTGGTCGGCCTGCTCTGGCTGGTGGCCCTGGTCACCGGCGTCGGGGCGGTGCTGCGGCCGGTGCTGCTGGCCCTGGCCACCGCGCTCGGCGGACTCGGTGCGTTGACCATCGGCGTGGGCGTCCAGGCCGTCGTCATGTACGTGGCACTGCAACTGGCCCCCGAGGCGCACGTCGCCGGGTTCGCCGTCGCGTTCGCCGCCGCCTGGCTCGCCGTGGCGCTGGCCGCCGTGGTCAACTGGCTCGCCGACGCCGGCACCGACGACACCTTCGTCAGCGAGATGCTGCGGCTGATGAGCCGGGTCCGGCGCTCCACCGACCGTGATGGTCGCCGCTGGTGGCGCTGGCGCCGCAGCGGCCCGGCCCGGCGGGACACGCCCGGCGAGGTCCCGGCCGAGGGCCTGCTCGTCATCCAGCTCGACGGGGTGGCCGCCCCGGTGCTGCAGTGGGCGGTCCGCGCCGGCAACCTGCCCACCATGGGCCGGTGGCTGCGGTCACGCAGCCACCGGATGACCCGCTGGCACACCGGGCTGCCGGCCACCACGCCCGCCGCCCAGGCCGGCCTGCTGCACGGCGAGTTCGGTCGGGTGCCGGCCTACCGCTGGTACGAGAAGGCACCAGCCGGCCCCGACGGGACCGTGCCGCCCGGGCGGCTCGTGGTGACCAGTCGTCCCCGCGACGCGGCCGAGGTCGAGCGGCGGATCTCCACCGGCCGGGGGCTGCTGCGCGACGGTGGGGTGAGCATCAGCACCGCCTTCTCCGGCGACGCCCCCACCACCCTGTTGACGGTCAGCCACGCCGGGTTGCCCGGCCGCTCCACGCCCGGCTATGCGGCGTTCATGACCAGCCCGTACGGCTTCGCCCGAACGGTGGTGCTCGGTGCCGGGCAGGTGCTGCGGGAACTGCACGCCGCCCGGCGGCGACGGGTGCGCGGCGTACAGCCCCGGGCCGACCGGGGCGGCTCCTACCTGGCGTTGCGTCCGCTGGCCAGCCTGCTCAGCGATCTCAACGTGTCGCTCATCGCCGAGCAGATGGCCCGGGGCGCCCCCGTCGTCTTCTGCGACTTCGTCGACTACGACGAGGTGGCCCACCACGCCGGCCCGGCCCGGCCGGAGGCGATGGCGGCGCTGGAGTCGCTCGACCACACCCTCGGCATCCTGCAACGGCTGGCCGCCGAGGCGACGCGGCGCTATCACATCGTGGTGCTCAGCGACCACGGCCAGAGCCAGGGCGCGACGTTCCGCCAGCGGTACGGCGAGACCCTGACCCAGGTGGTGTCCCGACTGGTCGCCCCGGGCGTCGACGAGCCCGCGCCGGCACCGCGCCGACGCCCACGTGGGCCTGGCCGGGACGCGGCGCTCGCCGGTGGCGAGCACGAGACCACCCGCAACGCCGAGGAGCAGGCCCGGGTCGACACCCTGCTCAGCGAGGTGTCCGGCCGCAGCGGTGTGACCGCCACCGCGACCCGGATGGCGGTACGTGCCCGGCCGGAGGCGGCCCGTGGCCCGCACCCGACGCACGAGCAGGCTGCCGCGTCGGGGCGTACCGAACCGGAGACCGTGGTGGTGGCCTCCGGGAATCTGGCGATGGTCTATCTGACCCGGCATCCGGGGCGGCTCACCCGCGAGCGCCTCGACGAGGTGACGCCGGGGCTGGTGGCGGGTCTGGCCGCGCATCCCGGCGTCGGCGTGGTCGTCGTCGACTCGGCCGCCGGAGCGCTGGCGGTCGGCCGGTCCGGGACCCACCGGCTGACCGACGGGCACGTCGAGGGCGACGACCCGCTGCTGCCGTACGGGCCGAGGGCCCGGCACGACCTGCTGCGGCACCAGGGCATCGACCACGTCGGTGACCTGGTGCTGATCAGCTCCGTGGACCCCGGCCTGGAAGAGGTGACCGCCTTCGAGGAACTGGTCGGCAGCCACGGCGGCCTGGGCGGTTGGCAGAACGACGCGCTGCTGGTGCATCCCGCCGACTGGCCGCAGGAGGGCGAGCTGGTCGGCCCGGACGCGGTGCACCGCCAGTTGCTCGACTGGCTGTCCCGGCTCGGCCTGCGCAGCCCCGACGAGCCCGACGACCCGGCGCACGGGGTGGGCGACGCACCGACCCGGTCCGGCATGGCGGAGGGGCCCGCCGGTACGGCGGCGGGGTCCGACGCGGGGGACAGGCTCGCTCCGGCGGGCCGGCCGGGTCAGCCGACCCCCCGACCGCGTCCGGGGGAGACCGGAGTGCGGTTACCGGCTATGGCGTCGCCGGTGGATGAGCCGGCTCGGGCCGGCGTCGCCCCAGCAGGCTCCACCCCTGAGTGACCAGCAGGACCAGCACGATCGCGGCGAGCACGCTCTGCCACGGCTCGGGGAAGATGGCCCGGCCGAGCACGCCGATCATCGCGTAGAGGGCCGACCAGAGCAGGACGGCGGGCAGGTTCGCCACCGCGAACCGCCGCCAGGTCATCCCGGCCATCGCCGCGGCCAGCAGCACCGGCAACCGGCCGCCGGGCACGAGCCGGGAGACCAGGAGCATCGGGACACCGCCCTCGCGTACCCGTGCCGACAGCCGGTCCAGCCGTTGCGGCCCGCGCAGCCAGCGCAGTCGCCGGGCGATGCGTTCGCCGCCCCAGCCGAGCACCGCGAAGACCACCAGATCACCGAGGTACGCGCCGAGCGCCCCGGCGAACACGACCAGGAGCACGGTCACCGGGTCCTGGTGGGCGGCGAGGGCGGCGGCACCGCTGACCGCCGCCCCGGTAGGCACCACCGGGACGACCGCGCCGAACATCACCACCAGCGTGAGCCACGCCAGCGTGCCGAGGGCCGCCGTCATGCGCCGGGCACGGTGAGGGACTCACCCGGCTGGAGGACGCGTACCCGGGTGTCGGGGGAGATCCGTCGCGCGTGCCGGGCGAAGTCGTCGCCCGGCTGGAAGAACCGGTCCGGCCGGACCCGGTCGCACCCGATCGGCCAGAAGGTGCCGTAGTGGATCGGTACTGCCCACGCCGCCGCCACCCGCCGGGCGGTCTCGGCCGCGCCCTCCGGGTCGAGGTGGCCCGGGCCGAGTGTGGGTCCCCACCCGCCGACCGGGATCAGCGCCAGGTCGAGGGGGCCGAGCGAGTCCATCTCGGCGAAGAAGCCGGTGTCCCCGGCGAACCAGGTCCGCGCCCGCCCCTCGACGAGGTAGCCGATGGCCGGTGCCTGGTGCCGCGACCAGGGGCCGCGTCCGGCGGGGTGGGCGGCGGGCACGGCGGTGACGGTGACCTCGCCGATCGTGGTCGCCTCGCCGGGGGCCAACTCGGTGTACCGGTCGGCGGTCGCGCCCAGGCCCCGCCGCACCAGCGGCGCGGCCCCGGCCGGGAGGACGAGCCGGGTGTCCGGGGGTAGCCGGCGCAGCGACGCGAGGTCCAGGTGGTCGGCGTGCAGGTGCGAGACGAGTACGGCGTCCGGTGCGGCCGACAACCGGGGAGTGGGTCCCCGTCGCCGCCGCAGGTGGGCGAGCCGGTCGCGGAGCAGCGGGTCGGTGAGCAGTCGGGTGCCGGAGTCCTCGATCCACACGGTGCTGTGACCGTGCCAGGTCAGCTCGACCACACCGTCACCCACCCCGCCCTCGACACGCCTGCCACCGTAACGGGTGCAGGTCGGCACCCCCTCGGCGGCCGTGGTGCGGGGCGGTGCCGGGCTCCCGCCCGACGCGCCAAGAGATAGATGCTCATCCTTGTCTGTGTGATCGCTCACATGTTAGCGTTCGCATCGGTGGTGATGGTGAGCACGCCCTCTGTGGCTCTCTGGCGGGCAGCCGAGGAATTGATGTTGTCGCTAACACTGCCTCGGTCACGGTCGACCGGCACCGCTCGTCCCGCCGTTCCCGTCCCCGTACGGCTGGTCCGGCGAGCGCGCCACCACCGGAACAGGAGTCCGTTGTGAGCTTCGTGTCCGCGCTGCCGCGCAGCGCCAGAGCCAGACGTGGGATCGCCTGGCTGACGGTTCCCTTGATGATGGTGATCTTCTTCGCCGCTCCGGCGAAGGCGGACAATCCGCTCGTACAGCACGTCTACACGGCCGACCCGGCGCCACTGGTGCACAACGGCCGGGTCTACCTCTACACCGGACGCGACGAGGACGGCTCGACCTACTTCACCATGCGGGAGTGGCGAGTCTTCTCCTCGGCCGACATGGTGAACTGGACCGACCACGGGTCCCCGATGAACCTGGGGACGTTCGCCTGGGCCGACGCCAACGCGTGGGCCGGGCACGTGGTCCCCCGCAACGGCCAGTTCTACTGGTACGTGCCGGTGCGGCAACGCTCCAACGGGCAGATGGTGATCGGTGTCGGCGTCTCCAGCTCGCCGACCGGGCCGTTCCGCGACGCGTTGGGTCGGCCGCTGGTCGGCAACAACGAGATCGACCCGCACGCCTTCATCGACGACAACGGTCAGGCGTATCTCTACTGGGGCAACCCGAACCTGTGGTACGTCCGGCTGAACTCGGACATGATCTCGTTCTCCGGCAGCCCGACCCAGATCCCGCTGACCACGGCCGGTTTCGGCACCCGCACCGGCAACGCGAGCCGACCCACCCTCTACGAGGAGGGGCCGTGGGTCTACAAGCGCAACGGCGTCTACTACAACGTCTTCGCCGCCGAGTGCTGCTCGGAGTTCATCGGCTACTCCACCGCCCCCGGCCCGACCGGCCCGTGGACCTATCGGGGCACCGTCATGCCGAGGCAGGGCAGCAGCTTCACCAACCACCCCGGCATCATCGACTTCGCCGGGAACTCGTACTTCTTCTACCACAACGGCGCGCTGCCGGGCGGCGGCGGTTACACCAGGTCGGTGGCGGTGGAACGCTTCACCTACAACGCCGACGGGTCGATCCCGACGATGAACATGACCACCGCCGGGCCGCCCCAGGTGGGCACGCTCAACCCGTACGTGACGCAGGAGGCCGAGACCATCGACTGGGCCAACGGCATCGAGACCGAGGTGTCCAGCGAGGGTGGGATGAACGTCGGGTTCATCGAGAACGGCGACTGGATCCGGGTCAAGGGCGTCGCGTTCGGCACCGGTGCCTCGTCCTTCACCGCCCGGGTGGCCTCGGGCACCAGCGGCGGGACCATCGAGCTGCGGCTGGACAGCAGCACCGGCCCGCTGGTCGGGACCTGTGCCGTGCCGGGCACCGGGGGTTGGCAGAACTGGGCGAACACCACCTGCAACGTCAGCGGCGCCACCGGCACCCGCGACCTGTACCTGCGCTTCACCGGCGGCAGCGGCTACCTGTTCAACATGAACAACTGGCGTTTCACCGGCGGCACCGGCACCGGCGGCAACCTGGTCACCAACGGCGACATGGAGAGCGGCACGACCGGCTGGACGGTCTTCGGCGCCGGCACGCTGGCGTCGAACACCAGCGTGGTCCGGGGCGGCACGCGCTCGCTGCTGCACTCGGGGCGTACCGCGTCGTGGAACGGCCCCAGCCAGGACGTGACGTCGAAGCTGACCAACGGCCGCACGTACACCACGACGCTCTGGGTGCGGTCGCAGAGCGGCACCCCGTCGGTGCGCCCGACGCTGGCGGTGACCGCCGACGGCACCACGAACTACGTGCAGCTCACCCCGGCGGCGACGGTGAACGCGAACGGCTGGACCCAGCTCACCGGCACCGCCACCGTGTCGTGGAGCGGCAGCCTGACCGGCGCGCGTCTCTATGTCGAGACGGCAGCGGGCACCGACGGCCTGTACCTGGACGACGTGTCGTTCCAGTGAGCCGCACGCCGTGGGCCCGGCCGCCGACCGGGCCCACGGTAGTGCCTCTCAGTGGGCGTCGAACCGGTGCCTCTCAGCGGGCGTCGAGCCGGGCGAGCAGGGTCTTGGGCGCCACCACCCGGTACCCGTCCTCGACGACCTCGGCGAGTTCGGTCTCGTCCACACCGGTGTCGAGGCGTACGCCCACCCAGCCCCGATGCCCCACATAGGGCGGACGGAAGTAGGTCTGCGGGGCGGACGCGATCAGCTCCTCGGCCGAGCCCGGTGGCGCGGCGCACCACAGGTGCGGGAAGTCGTTCTGGTGATGGCCGTCCGGCCACACCTGGGCGAAGGACTTCTTGCCCCGGATGAACCAGGCCGGCGTGCCGTGGCTGGGGCGTTCGGTGACCTCGGGCAGGTCCAGGCAGACCCTTCGGATGGTCGCCACCAAGTCGGTCATCGATACACCGTACGGCACCCGGAGGCCGGGACCGGCGAACGCCTCGCGACCCGCACCAGCGGGCCGATGCCCCGCCGGCAGCCCGCGCCGTGCTCGACAGACTTTGGGACCCCGGACCGGATCCGCCCCGGCCGACTACTGCCTGCGAGGGGGGGACCACTCGGAGAGCAGCGACGTGACTCCGGCCGGTGAGCGACAAGTGGACGGGTGAGGCGGGACGCGGACGGGTGAGGCGGCGCGGGGAGCGGCCGGAGCCTCAGCGACCCGGCGCGGGCCCGGTGATCTGGTGGTGCAGCCGGTCGAGCCGGTCGAGCACGTCGAGCATCATGATCCGGAGCGAGGCGGTGTCCGCGTCCCGGTCCGTGGTCACCCGGCCGAAGGTCGCACCGTAGTAGAGCGCGGACAGGACGGCGGGGGTGACCACCTCGGTGACCCCCACGTCCCGCAGTACCGCACCGGCGGTGCCGTCATCGGTGGTCAGCCCGAGCAGCAGGTGGCTGCCGGCGATGGTGGCGGACCCGTGTGCGGCGGCCTGGGTGGCGGCCGTGGTCAACGTCGTGCGGGCGCTGGTGCCCAACGTGGGTGGTGTCGCCCCGCCGTTCCGTCGCGAGGCGCGGGACCGGCCCGGCCGACGGCCGACGGCTCCGTCGATCGCGGCCTGGATCGAGGCGGCCGGGAAGCCGAGCAGCTCGACGGCGTTCAGCACCAGGCTCTCGCCCTCGTCGAGGAACGCCTGGAGCAGGTCGACCGGTTCGACGAGCGCCGCCCCGCGAGCCGCCGCGACGTCGTACGCCTGGCGCAGGATCGCCGCGACGTGGTGGTTGGGCGGCGGTGCCAGGTCGACCGGCTCGGGCAGCGCGAGGTCGGCGACCGCGTCGTGCGCGGCCCGGTCGACGCCGTCGAGCGCCTGGGTCAGCGCGGTCTGGCAGATCCGCGAGACCGGCAACCGGGCCTGGCGTACCCGCTCGGCGAGCGCGTCGGGCAGGTACACGTTGATTTTGGGCATGTGGGGGTCCTGTCGTGGCGGAGGCGGGGCGGGGGTGGGGGCTGGGGTGCAGGTCACAGCGTCCACCGGCTTGATCTCCTGCAAATCCTAGGGGCATACTAGGGTTATGCCAACGCCGCTGACCGCCCGCCGCGCGGTCGACTACGGTCGCACCGGCAGCGCGCTCTGTCCCTGCCGCTGACCCGGCCGCAGATCGCCGAGGGCCCGCGCCACGGCATTCCCCCACCCCACGCACCGGTACACGCACGCGTCCGACCTCGGACGCTGCCTTCGCCTGCCCGCCGCACGGTGCGTCGACCGGCACCCCGACAACGACAAGGCAGTGACGTCATGACTGAGCACATCCCCACCCCCTCGGCACTGCGGGACGCACCCTTCGGTGCCGACGAACTGGCCGCCGCCCGGACCGACCTCACCACCGGCATCAACCGGATCTTCGCCGCCTCGGCGATGTCCGCCAGCGGACACGGCAACATCAGCGTCCGGCTGCCGGGCCACCACGACCTGCTCGCGATCAACGCCGGTGAGCTGCTGCGCCCGTGGCCCGCCGACGACCTGCGCGTCGGCGTACCCGCTCTGCGGACCGTCAACGACGAGGTCGTCGTGGTGAACCTCGACGGCGAGGTGCTGTTCGGCACGCCCAGCCCGTCGGTGGCCGCCATCCTCACCATGCACGTCGGCGTCTACCGCACCCGCCCGGACGTGGCCGCCGTCATCCACACCCACTCGCCCTACGCCACCAGCTACGCCCTCGCCTCGACCAGCCTGCCCGCCCGGTACGAGGCGTTGCTGGTGCACGGCCAGGCCGTCGACGTCCCGGTCGCACCCTGGGCACCGCGTGGCACCGCCGACGCGGTACGCGCCATCGCCGACACCTACCGGGCCCACCCCGACACCTACGGCGTCCTGCTCGGCAACCACGGCCTGCTCGTCGCCGGGGACGACGCGAAGCACGCGGCGAGCCTGGTGGTGGCGATCGAGGAGGCGGCCGTGTCGAGCGTCGCCGCCCAGCCGCTCGGCGGGCCGGTGCCCTTCCCGGAGCACGTCCGCGACCTCGACCTGCGTCTGCGCTTCTGACCGACCCCGTTCACCCCCTGAGAATCGAGACAGAGCATGTTCCGTACCACCCGGACCCTCCGGCACGTACCCGCCACACCCGCCCTTCGTCGCGGCCTGGCCGGCGTCCTCGCCGCCACGCTGCTGACCAGCGCCCTCGCGGCCTGCTCCGCCACCGACGACTCCGCCGACGCGGCCGGCGGCACGGACGGCCTGACCACGGTGCGGCTGGCCTCCGCGCCGCTCGGACACCTCGCCCCGATCTACCTCGCCCAGGACAACGGGATCTTTGCCAGGCACGGCCTGCGGGTCGAGGTGGACACCCAGACCTCCGACCTGACCTCGGTGCCGTCGGTGCTGGCCGGCAAGGTGGATTTCGCCACCGGCGACCTCACCACGCTGATCGTGGCGCGTACCCAGGGGCTGGACGTCAAGGCGGTGGTGCCCGCGTCGGCGTCGACCGGCAAGGCCGGTGCGGACTACGGCGCGCTCGTGGTGGCCGGCGACTCCGGCATCACCAGCCCCAAGCAGCTCGAAGGCAAGACGGTGGCGGTGAACATCCTGACCAACATCGCGGCGGCTGCCTCCCGCGAGGCGGTCCGCACCGCCGGTGGCGACTCCGACTCGGTGAAGCTTGTCGAGATCCCGTTCCCGCAGGTCCCGGCCGCGATCAGCGAGGGCCGGGTGGACGGCGCCTGGGTGGTCGAGCCGTTCCTGTCGGCGGCCAAGGCGCAGGGTGCGGTGCCGGTCGGCTGGGGTTTCACCGACCTGGCCGAGGACCTGACCGTCTCCGCCTGGTACACCTCGGGCACCTACATCGGGCAGGGCCCGGAGGTCGTCTCGGCCTTCCGCGACGCGATCCGGGAGGCGTACGCGTACGCCCGCGAGCACGAGGACGAGGTGCGCGCGAAGATCCCCACCTTCACCCAGATCAGCCCCGAGGTGGCGAACAGCATCACCATCACCGGCTGGCGGGACGAGGTGAGCCGGCAGGCCGCCGAGAAGCTGGCCGGGTACGCCCAACGCGACGGTCTGATCAGCACCGCGCCGAACCTCGACGAGCTGATCCTGCCGTGACCACGAGCAGCCGCACGCCGGCCCCTACCCGGGGGTCGGCCGGCGGCCCGGTCGCCGGTCGCCGGCTGCTCGGCGTGGTCGGGCTGCTGGTCGCGGCGGCGGGGTACGAGGCGGTGACCCGCACGTTCTTCTCCCCACTGCACGTGCCACCGCTCTCCGCCGTCGCCCCGGAGGCGCTCCGCCTGCTCACCGAGGCCCGGTTCTGGACCGCGACCGGCCGCACCCTGCTGGCCGTCGCGTCCGGCCTGGTGATCGCCGTGGTGGCCGGGATCGTCGGCGGTTTCGCCATCGGCTCGGTCCCGTGGCTGCTGCGGGTCACCTCGTCCACCCTGGACTTCCTGCGCCCGGTCCCGTCGATCGTGCTGATCCCGGTGCTGGTCCTGGTGCTGGACGTCGCCCAGATCACCGTCCTGCTCGTCGCCGTCTCGTGCTTCTGGATCGTGCTGTTCCAGGTGTTGTACGGGCTGCGCGACGTGGACCGGGTGGCCGTGGACACCGCCCGCAGCCTGCGACTGGGCCCGCTGGCCCGGGTCGTGCACGTCACCTGGCCGACGGTGCTGCCGTACCTCGGCACCGCGCTGCGGCTGATCGTCTCGGTGGCGCTCGCGCTGGCCGTCACCGGCGGACTGGTGATGGGCGCCGCCGGTCTCGGCGAGCTGATTTGGCGCAGCCAGGAGTCCGGCGAGTTCACCGGCATGTACGCGCTGGTGCTGCTGACCGGCGGGGTGGGGATCCTGCTCGACCTGGGCGCCCGCCTGGCCGAACGCCGGCTGCTGCACTGGCACGTGGCGACCCGGCGGGAGGTGGCGACCGGATGACCGGCCCACGATCCGTCCCACTGCGTACCGGCCTGGCCCGGGGGGCCTCCGCCGTCGGATTCGCGCTGGGGCTGCCGGTGTTGCTGTTCACCCTCTGGTGGGTGCTCAGCGCGGACAGCACCACCATCTTCCTGCCGCCGCTGCGCCGCATCGTCGAGGCGTTCGGTCAGGTCTGGCTGTCCGACGTCTTCGTCCGCGACGTGGTGCCGAGCCTGCGTCGGCTCGCCACCGGCTACGCCGCCGCGCTGGTGATCGGCGTCGGCGTCGGCTACGTGGTCGGCCGCTGGTCGGTGGTACGCGCACTGACCGGCCCGATCCTCGCCTACTTCCGGGTGCTCCCGGCACCGGTGATGATCCCGGTGCTGCTGGTCGCGGTCGGCATCGGCGACGCCACGAAACTGATCGTCATCGTGCTGGGCGCGGTCTGGCCGATCCTGCTGAACACCGCCGACGGCGTGCGGGCCGTGGACCAGGTCCACCTGGAGACCGCCGCCGCGTACCGGCTGCCGGGCTGGACCCGGCACGGCCTGATCCTGCGTGCCGCGAGCCCGCAGGTCTTCGCCGGTGCCCGCCAGGCGCTGGGCATCTCGCTCATCGTCATGGTGGTCAGCGAGATGCTGATGAGCACCGACGGCCTCGGTTTCACCGTGATCCGGTTCCAGCGCACCTTCGCCATACCGCAGATGTGGAGCGGCGTACTCCTGCTCGGCCTGCTCGGCTTCGCCCTGGCGAAGGTCTTCGAGCTGGTCGAGCGGCGTGCCCTGCGGTGGCACCGAGGCGCCACCGGACGAGAGGAGTCAACGTGACAGTCGGACCCGACCTGCTGCGGATCGTCGCGCTGGGCAAGTCGTACCGGGCCCGGGAACGCACCGTGGACGCCCTGGCCGGGGTGAGCCTCACGGTCGGCGACGGCGAGTTCGTCACCGTCGTCGGGCCGTCCGGCTGCGGCAAGACCACGCTGCTGAAGATCGTCGCCGGGCTGCTGCCCGCCTCGACCGGCGAGGTGTACCTGGCCGGGCAGCGGGTGACCGAGCCGCCGGCCGACCTGGGCGTGGTCTTCCAGGAGTACGGCCGCAGCCTGTTCGCCTGGAAGACGGTGCAGCAGAACGTCGAGCTGCCGCTACGGCACCGGGGCATCGGTCGCGCCGCACGCCGGGAGGCGGTCGCCGAGGCGCTCGACGCGGTCGGGCTGGGCCAGACGGCACGGGCGTACCCGTGGCAGCTCTCCGGCGGCATGCAGCAAAGGGTCGCCATCGCCCGCGCGATCGCGTACCGGCCCCGGCTGCTGTTGATGGACGAGCCGTTCTCCGCGGTCGACGCCCAGACCCGCGGTGACCTGGAGGATCTGCTGGCCACGCTCTGGCGGCGGTACGCGATGACCGTCCTGTTCGTCACGCACGACATCGACGAGGCGGTGTACCTCGGTCAGCGGGTCGTCGTCCTCGGTGCCGCCCCGACCGGCGTCGTCGCCGAGTTCCCGGTCGATCTGCCGGCGGACCGCGACCAGCTCGGCACCCGCTCCTCGGCCCGCTTCGGCGAACTGCGTGCCCAGGTCTATGCGCGGGTCCGCCGCGCACCCGAACCCGAAACCCCGCGAGCAGAGGTGACCCGATGAGCGAGCAGTCCCCGGAGACCGCACCACGCTGGCAGGACACCGGCGGCGGAGAGGGCCCGCTCTGGTCCTTCCCCGTCGGCGAGGTGGAGGTCTTCCCGATCCGCGAGGTCGACTACCTCCCGCTCCCGACGGACTTCTTCCCGCAACTGGAGACCGAGTCCTGGACCGACGACGCCTTCTACACCGCCGAGCCCTTCACCCGCGACGGGCGGATCGTGCTCAACCAGGAGGCCCACCTGCTCCGGACCAGGGATCGGCTGATCCTGGTCGACGCCGGTGGCGGCAACGGCAAACCCCGCAACGGCGGTGTCTTCGACCGCGCCGACCGGCCGTTCCTGGAGCAGTTCGCCCGCGCCGGGGTCAGCCTCGACGACGTCGACACGGTGGTCTTCACCCACCTGCACGTCGACCACGTCGGCTTCGCCACCAGCGCCGACGGCTCCGGTGGCTGGGTGCCGACCTTCCCGAACGCCCGCTACCTGGTGGTCCGGGAGGAGTTCGACTGGTGGACCGGCCCGCAGGGCGCGGCGGCGATGCGGCGCACCGGCGACTACCTGGCGGACAGCATCCTGCCGCTGCGCGACGCCGGTGTGCTCGACCTGGTGCCGGCCGACCACGTGCTGACGCCGGAGATCCACCTCGTGCCCGCGTTCGGGCACACCCCCGGCAACGTCTATCTGGTGGTCGAGTCCGCCGGCCGACGTGCCCTGTTCGCCGGGGACATGCTGCACCACGGGGTGCAGTTGGAGCGTCCCGAGTGGAGCATCCGGTACTGCGTGGTGCCGGGCGACTCCGCCGACCAGCGTCGCCGCCTGCTGGAACGGGCCGCCGACTCCGGTGACCTGCTGGTGCCGACGCACTTCCCGTTCCCCGCCGCCGGGTACGTGCACCGGGCCGAGCGCGGCTTCACGTACACCTTCATCGAGGTCTGATGCCGCCGCTGTTCGTCGCCGACTTCCACACCCACCACGCCTGTCCGGCCCATCCGGCGCTGCCGCCCCGGCACGCCGCGCCGGAGCTGGCCGACCGTTGGCGCGGGCTGGCCCGCCGGATCGCCGACCTGGAGGGGCTGCTGGCCGACACCGGCCGGCACGGCATCGACCTGCGGGTGCTCAGCGCGCCACCGGCGCTGGTGACCCCGCACGGCGAACGCACCCGCCCGGACGACCTGCGGCGGCTCAACGACCACCTCGCCGAGGCGGTGGCGAGCGCACCGGACCGGCTCCGGGGCCTGGCCACCGTCGACGCCTTCGCCGGTGAGTCGGCGGCCGACGAGGCGGTACGCGCCGTACGGGACCTCGGGTTGTCCGGGCTGGTCGTGGACTGCGCCACCGACGGGCTCCTGCTCGGCGCGAAGGCCGCCCGCCCCACCCTGGTCGTCGCGGCGGAACTCGGCGTACCCGTCTTCGCGCACCCGATCAGCCCGGTGGCGATGACCACCGCCTTCGCCGGTCTCGGCCGGTTCGGCACCTCGCTGGCCCGGGGCACCATCAACGCCGCCGCGCTGCTGTCGCTGCTGGTCGACGGCGTGCTGGCCGACCTGCCGGGGCTGCACGTGGTCTTCCCGATGCTCGGGGTCGCGGGCCTGTCCCTGGCCGCCGCCACCGACGGGGGAGAGGTCCTGACATCGGCGGCGCCCGCGTCGCAGCGCGCGCACGTCTATCTCGACACGATGGGGTTCGCGCCGGCCGCGATCAGGTTCGCCACCGACCTGCTCGGTGCCGACCACGTGCTGGTCGGTGGGGACTGGCCGATCGGTGCGCGTGCCACCAGCCGCGCGCGGGTCGAGTCGGCGCTGGCGCTGGCGGGACTGGACGAGACCGACACCCGGCTCGTCGCCGGCGGCAACGCGCTGCGTCTGCTCGACGGCTGACGACGGCGACGCGGCAGGGTTGCCCCTTCGGTCGCGTCGGGCGGGTCAGCTCACGGTCGCGCGGCCCAGGTAGCCGGTCACCACCGCGACGATCTCGCCGGTCAGTTCCGGCTCGCTGATCCGGTCCGGCTGCTGTGCGACGAAGCGGTGCACCAGCGACTCGACGACCGCGACCACGACTCGGGCGCTGCGCTCCGGGTCGGCCGGTGTCAGGTCGGGATCCCGCCGCAGCAACGATTCGACGGCGGCAGCCGCCTCACGCTCGGCCTCGTGGAAGCGGGCCAGCAGGTCGGGCGGGCGCGGTGACTCCTCGAACAGCACCCGGTGCAGGCGCGGGTCGCGGGTGTGCAGCTCGGCGCAGGCGCCGACCACCGCCGGGAGCCACCGGTCCACCGGGACGGGGCCGTCAGGGAGACCGGCGAGGCTGACCCGGACCGCCTGGGCGGTCTCGTCGACGTGTTCCAGCGCCAGGGTCAGCAGGATCGAGTCCTTGTTCGGGAAGTACTGGTACAGCGAACCCACCGAGAGTCGGGCCTCGGCGGCGATCCGGTCGGTGGTGCCGGCGGCGTGGCCGTACTCGGCGAAAACGCGAGCCGCCGCGTCGAGGATGCGCCGACGGGTCTGCCAGGCGCGCTGCTGCCGGGGCGTCTTCCTGGGCTGATGCGGTGCGGGCCGGGGTGGCACCGGGCGACTCCAAACGCGAGTAAACAAAGCGAGGTATTCCTCATATCATAGCCATGAGCAGGTAAAACGATGAAAGGTGGAGTGTGGAATCCGGTCGGCGTACGTACCAGGAGGTCACCCGGTGGCTCGACTACCAGCGCTTCTATCCCACATGGCTGCGCAGCGACGTCGACGACGCCCCGGCCGAGGAGTGGTGGCGCTGGCGGGGGCTGGACGTGCACCTGGACCGGCTCGCCGCACCGGACGCCCCGGTGAAGCTCCTCCTGCTGCACGGTGCCGGTGGGTACGGGCGGATGCTCGCCCCGTACGCGCGGATGCTGGCCCATCTCGCCCCGGTGGAGGTGCTCGCCCCGGACCTGCCCGGTTACGGACTGACCCGCGGTGACCGACCGGTGGCGTACCCGGAGTGGATCGACTGCGTCGCCGACCTCGTGGCGGCGGAACAGGCCCGCGACGGCCGTCCCGTCTTCCTCCTCGGCGCCAGCATGGGCGGCATGCTGGCGTACTCGGTCGCCGCCACCGTCGACGTCGCCGGCCTGGTCGTCACCTGCCTGCTGGACCCGCGTGACGTCACCGCGCGGATGCGGATGACCCGTCTGCCGGCCATGGGCCGCGTCACGCCGTCCCTGCTCGGCCCGGCCCGGCCGCTCGACGCCTGGCGGGTGCCGATGCGCTGGATCGCGAACATGGGCGCGATGAGCAACGACCCGGCCCTCACCGCGCTGGTCGCCACCGATCCCTCCGGCGGCGGCAACCGGGTCGCACTCCGCTTCCTGCGGACCTTCCTCACCTCCGCCCCGCCGGTGGAGCCGGAGGCGTTCACCGCCTGCCCGGTGCTCATGACGCACCCGGCGGACGACCGCTGGACGCCGGTCGCGCTCAGCCGTGCCTTCTTCGACCGCATCGCCGCCGACAAGCGGCTCGTGCTGCTGGAGCGGGCCGGACACCTGCCCGTCGAGGAACCGGGACTGACCCAGTTGGGGCAGGCCGTCAGCGACTTCGTCAGCTGACCGTCGACGCTGACGGCGGGTGGGTCAGCGCGGCACGACACCGTTCTGGTACGCCCAGACCACCGTCTGCAACCGGTCCCGTACGCCGATCTTGGCCATCGCCCGGCCGAGGTGCGACTTGACGGTGCTGGTCTCGATGAACAGCTCGGCGGCGATCTCCACGTTCGACAGACCCTGGGCGAGCAACCCGACGATCTCGGCCTCCCGTGCGGTGAGCTGGTGCGCGGCCACCGCGTCGGTGCGCGGTGCGGCGGTGCGGCGGGCGAACTCGGTGATCACCCGGCGGGTGACCGCCTGGTCGACGAGGCCGTACCCGCCGGCCAGGCGGCGTACCGCCTCGATCAGCTCGTCGGGTTCGCAGTCCTTGAGGATGAACCCGCTGGCACCGGACTCCAGCGCGCCGAAGACGTACTCGTCGAGGTCGAACGTGGTCACCACGAGCACGGCGGGCGGCGTCTCGGTGGCCTCGGCGACGATCCGGCGGGTGGCGGTGAGCCCGTCGCCGCCGGGCATCCGGACGTCCATGCAGATGACGTCCGGCCGGTGCCGGCGGGCCAGGTCGACCGCCGCGTCGCCGTTCGACGCCTCGGCCACCACCTCGATGTCCCCGGCCTGCTCCAGGATCACCCGGAATCCCATCCGCACCACCGCCTGGTCGTCCACGAGCATCACCCTGATCACGCCGGGTCCCCCTTCGCGGTCGCCGTCGCGGTGCGCGCGGCCTCCGGTGCGGTCGGCAGGCTCACGGTGACCGACCAGCCGCCGTCGGCGGTCGGCCCGGCGGTGAACTCGGCACCGATGAGCTGGGCGCGTTCCCGCATGCCCACCAGGCCCACGCCGCCGGTGGTGCGGGCCGCCGGCTCGGGCCGGCGAGGCGGCGGATCGTTGCGTACCTCGAGCGTCACCCGGCGGTCCAGGTAGCGCAGGGCCACCCGGACCGGGGCGCCGGGGGCGTGCTGGCGGGCGTTGGAGAGCGACTCCTGCGCCACCCGGTAGAGCGCCACGTCGGCGATCGGCGGTACCTCGCGCGGCTGCCCCTCGCGGACGAACCCGACCGGGCCGCCGAGGTCACCGGCGGTGCGGACGAGGTCGTCGAGGACGGCCAGGCCGGGCACCGGGACCGTGCCGTCGCCCGTGTCCGCCCCGGTCCGTCCGCGCAGCACCCCCACCACCAGCCGCAGGTTGTCCAGGGTCTGCTTGCCCTGGGCTCGGATCCAGGCCACCCCGGCACGGGCCGCCGCCGGATCGCGGTCGATCAGCCGCTCCACCGCCGCCGCCTGCACCACCATGCCGGAGAGGTGGTGGGCGGCCACGTCGTGCAGCTCCCGCGCCATCCGGGACCGCTCCGCGCCGATCGCCGCCTGCACGCCTGCCCGCTGTGCCCGGACCGCCTCGTCGGCGCGTACCTTGACCAGCTCGACGTAGCGCCGGTAGGTGGCGACGTAACCGCCGACGAAGGCCGCGCCGAGGTAGGTCAGGGCGCTGGCGGTGAAGCTGCCGAGCACGGCGAGCAGGACGTCGGGGACGGCGAGGACGGCGGTGGTGACCACCGCCCCCGCCGTCTCCACCAGCGTGGCGGCCCCCGCGATCAGCAGCGCCGTCCGGACCGGCCGCAGCGTGCCGACGGTGTACGCGGCGACGAACGGTGCGATGCCCCGGATCGACATCTCCGGCAGGGACAGCCCGACGATCGCCAGTTGCAGGGCGACGACCAGGGCGAGACAGAGCCGTGGACGCACCCGGCGTAGGCAGAGCAGCATCGCCTGCACGCCGCAGAGCCCGAGCACCGGCCAGGCCCGCTCCGGGTCGACGGAGAGCCCCTCCGCCGGTGCGACGACCCAGAGCAGCAGCGCCAGCAGCAGCAGGGTGAGCACGGTGACCGCCGCCGCGAACAGGCCGTCCCGGGCGAAGCGGCCGGTCACGCCGAGTCGGGTGAGCTGCTCGTCGAGCCGCCTGGTCAGCCGGGGCGACCGGGGCGTCGCCTCGATCTGCGGATCAGGGTGGGTGCTCATGCGGTGGACATCCTTGCTCCGGTCCGTCCCGGATCGACGTGTCAGTAGGAGATGCTAGGCGCGAGCAGCATGAACTCGACGGCGAACCAGCCCGTACCGGCCAGGGCCAGCAGGATCAGGGCGCTGGCGGTGATCCGGTGCCAGCCGACGCGACGGCGTACGTCGTCGACCAGCCGCACCGTGGCGGGCAGCACCCCGAGCAGGCCGATCAACTGGAGCGCCTGCACGGTGCGCAGCGAGGTGGCGGAGACGTCCTGCAACCCCATGACGGCCACGACGCTCACCGCCCAGCCGGTCAGCGCGAGCAGCGCACCGGCGACCGCGACGCGGCTGAGCACCCGCGCGGTGCGTCCGGCCCGGTCACGACGCGCCCGACCGAGGACCCGTCGGACGAGGGCGCCGAACGGCCAGGAGAGCACCGTCAGCGCCAGCACCAGGACGGAGACGCCGAGCACCGGTACGACCACCGCCGTGGCCCGTGCCGGCTCGACCGGCAGCAGGGTGAACGCGGAGTCGTAGCTGATCGCCGTCACCCGGTCGTCGGTGACCCGCATCGCCAGCAAGCGATGCCCGCCCACCTCACGCCAGACCCAGGGGGTCACCTCCTCGTACAGGGCAGGGGTGGCCGACAGTGGGCCCGGCTCGAACAGCAGTCGGTTGTCGTCGGCGACGCTGACCGTGGTCCGGCCGACCAGACCGATCAGGGTCAGGAAGTTGCTGTGGATCCCGCGTGAGTCGGTGTACGTGCCGACTGCGGCGGCGGCGTGTGCGGCGCTGGTCTCCGCGTCGACGCCCGCCGGTCGCTCCGACATGGCCGGGAAGTAGCGGTCGGCGAAGCCGTTGACCACCGCCTGGCGCAACTCGTGGCTGTCCAACTGGCCCCGGCCACCGCCGTTGAGCGAGAGGAAGATGCCGGCCCGTTCCTGGGGATAGATCTGCAGGTGCGAGTGGAAGTACATGGTGTCGCCGCCGTGGCCGAGGATGTGTCGGCCGTTGCGGCTCTCGTCGAAGAGCCCGAGCGTCATCCGGGGGCCGTCCGCGAGGGTGCCGAGCGAGGTGGCGTCGAGCCCGGGACGCTGCATCAGCTCGCGGGTGGGCGCGTCGAGCAGCGGCCCCTCGCCGACCGTCTCGCCGGTCAACGCCAGCATGAAGCGGGCCATGTCGGTGGCGGGTGCGCTCAACGCGCCGGCCGGGGGAGTGCCGACGATCTCGAACGGGCCGGCGACACCGGCGGCGTCGTACCCCTTCGCCACCCGATCGGCCAGGGCCGGAGGCAGCGGCTGCGCGAACGTCGACGACGCCATCCCGGCCCGGGCCAGGACGTTGCGGTCGACGTACTCCTCGAACCGCGTCCCGCTGACGTGCTCGACGATGTATCCGGCCAACGCGTTGCCGTAGTTGGAGTACGCGGGCACGGTGCCCGGCCGGTAGATCTGCTCCGGCGGGTCGGTGGCCAGGGCCTTGCGCAGGTCGGGGCTGCCGCCGTCGAGGCCGATCAGGCCGGCGACCCGCTCCTCGAATCCGGCGGTGTGGGTCAACAGGTGCCGCAGGGTGACCGGCTCGTCGTAGCGGCGGGGCACGGTGAAGTCCAGGTACTCGTCGACGTCGGCGTCGAGGTCCAGGTCGCCGCTCTGCACGAGCTGGAGGACCGCGACGGCGGTGACCAGCTTCGACACCGAGCCGACCCGGAACAGGTGCCGGTCCGGGTCGACCGGTACGGCCTGGCCGGAGCCGGAGCCGGAGCCGGAGCCGGAGCCGGTGTCCGCGTGGCCGTAGCCACGGGCGGTCAGGATCTCGCCGTCGCGGACGACCGCGACGGTGGCACCCGGGATGCCGGTCCGCTGGAGCGCGGCGGGCAACAGGCCGTCGAGCCAGGCGTCGAGGTCGGCGGCGTTCAGCGCGGCCGGGTCGGCCGGTACGCCCGGAGCGGGCGGCGTGGGAACGGACAGGACGGTCGGTGCGGCGCCGCACCCGGCGGCGGTGGCGACGGCGACCGCCGCGACCAGGGCCGCGCCGAGTCGACGCAGGCGGAACGCCCGGGACCGGGCGGGATCGTGGCGAGACATGTCGGGCTGCCTTCCAGGCCGATCGGGTGTCCGGAGGGGTCCGTGCGGCGTCACCCGGTGCCTGAGAGAAGCCTGCGTGAACGGGAGCGTGGTGCCATCTGGCGCAGGACGGCATTCGACCTACGACCTTTGTCGGAAAACCACCCCGTTGCCGCGTCCTCGCATATCGCGCCGGCACCCGGGGTACGTCGATCTTCAGCGACCGTGGCGAGGATGGTGCGCCGGTCTCCCGACCGGGAATCCCCGCCGCCGAGGAGGAGTGGATGATGTCGATGCGTAGGTGGCTTGCCGGTGCGGGCGTGGTGGCGTTGGTCGTCTCGACGGGGGCCTGCGGTGACGCCACCCCGGATGCCGCCGCCACCCCCGAGGCCACGGGCACGCCGGCCGCCAGCGCGACCTCCGCCGCGCCCACCCCGACGGAGGCGTCACCGTCGCCGACCAGCGCCAATCCGCCGGTGCTGTCCGGCGACCGCCAGGTCACGATCACCCGGGTCGACGCGGTCGAGTCGGGGCTGTCGTTGACCGACGAGCGGCTGGCCGAGGTCGACGGCGACGAGGGCCGGCAATTGTTCGTGGCGACCCCGGTCGAGGGGCAGACCTTCCTGATCAAGTCGTACCGGGGTGCCGGCGGTGGCCCCGGCACCGGCGAGCCGGTCTGCTGGCAGGTGCAGAACCCGGGCAACTCGCAGCCGCTGGTGGTGCAGGGCGCGGAGTGCCAGGAGAGCGAGCAGCGGCAGCTCTTCACCATCGCGCCGAACCCGGAGAACGCGGAGACCTACCTGATCAGCAACAACTCGGCGTACCTGCGGAACACGCGGAACAGCGGCCTGATCATGGAGGAGCTGGGTGACGCCGCGCCGTTCGACAGCTTCCGCTTCAACGACAACGGGGCCGCGCCGTCGTCGTGAGTGCAAGGAAGGGTCCCCTGCTATACACCAGGCGATAGCAGGGGACCCTTCCTTACATCCGGGGGGTGGGTGTCAGCCGCGCCGCCACTTCTGGTTCGCGCCGCCGAGGCACTCCCAGATGGCGAGGCGGGCACCGTCGGCGTTGACCCATCCGCTGATGTCGACGCACTTGTTCGCCTGCGGGTTGACCAGGTCACCCGCGGCGGAGAGGACGAACTGCTGGGCCGCGTTGCCGCTACAGGTAGCGATCTGGATCGCCGCGCCGTTGTCCCGGGAACCCCAGGCCACGTCCATGCACATGTTGTTCTGGGTACGCAACGTGCCGTTGACGAAGCTCCACGACTGCGCCGCCGTGCCGTTGCAGTTCCAGGTCTGCAGCGGTACGCCGTCGGAGAAGTTCGAACTCGGCACGTCGATGCACTTGTTGTTCCAGTTGCTGATCAGCCGGTTCCCGCTGCCACCGCCGCTGGTGACCAGCGTGAGCCCGTACGCGCCGAGGATCTCGTTGACCGGCTGGAACCAGGTCTCTCCGCCGGTGGAGCAGTCGCCCCAGCCGCCGGAGGTGACGCCCTGCGCCTGGTTGCCGCTGAGCCAGGCGCCACCCGAGTCGCCGCCCTGGGCGCAGGCGTTGGTGCGGGTCAGGCCGTGCACGGCACCCTGCGAGTAGTTGACCGTCTGGTTGCGACCCAGCAGCGTGCCGCACCGCCAGCCGGTGGTGCGACCGGACCGGCAGACCGAGCTGCCGATCGCGGCGTCCTGGGAGCCGGCCACCGACACGTTGCCGCCGGAGTAGTTGTTCACCCACGGTTGCGGGGTCCAGTTGCTGTTGGTCCGCACCCAACCGTAGTCGCGGCCGGGGAACGTCGAGCCGGCGAAGGTTCCCTGCGAGACGTTGTTGTAGCCGAGCGTCGGGCTGCCGACCCGGCCGCAGTGGCCGGCGGTGACGAAGCCGCCCTGCACCGCGAAGCCGACCGAGCAGAGCGTGTTGCCGTTGATGACGTACTGGTCCCCACCCCGGATGTCGTAGTTGATCCGGGGCGCTTCGGCGGACTCGACGATCCGGACCAGGGCCGCGTCGACGCCGCTGGCCTTGACGAAGGCGGCGGCCTCGGCGGTGGCACCCCGGCCGGCGGTCACCACGATCCGGTTGGTCGTCACGTCGACCGCCCAGCCGTGGACGGCGTCCGGTGGCGCCTTGCCGGCGTGCCGGTCGAGCGTCCGCTTGATGCCGTCCAGGGTGGATTCGCTGCGGGCGGCGGTGGTCACCTCGGCACCTTCGGCGCGGACGGCGGCGGCCAGCGACGGGTCGGTGACCGCCACGGTCAGCCTCGTTCCGCCGGCCGGGATCCAGGCACCGGCGAAGGCCGTACCGAGTCGGGCCCGTAGGCGTCGCTCGACGGTGGCGGCACCGGCCTCGACGCGGAGCCGGGTCAGCACCTGCGCGTCGGTCAGCCCGAGGTCGCGGCGCATCGCGCGGACCATCTCCGGCGCGAGGCCGGTGACCGAGGTGTCGGCGGTGGGGGTACCGGCGGTGTCGGCGGCGAGCACGGCCGGCGGAGCGGCGAGTGGGGCGAGACCGGCGACCAGGACGGCCGCCAGGGCCGCGCGCAGGGCGCGTGGCGCTCGTGGCATGGGACTCCTCCTACGGGGGTGGGGCGACGCGGGGGCATCACCGGGAGTTCGACCAAGAGAGCGCTCTCACGATCAAGTCTGTCGATGTGACAGGTAACTGTCAAGACTCCTGCCAGTTATGTCGGCGCATGATCCGTCCAGGTCGGACGGCGGGTTGGTCAGCGGGAGGGTGTTCGGGGTGGCAGCCAGCCGACGAACCGCTCATGCAGTTCCGCCGGGCCGGTCCCCGGGTGCCGCTCGGTGAGCTGCCGGAGCGCCTCCTCCCAGAGGATCGCCAGATAGACCAGCAGATCGGTGCGGCGGGTGCCGTACTCGGCGAGGAGGTCCCGCTTCGCCCGCCCGCACGGCCAGGCGGTCCCGCAGGCTCGGCACCGCCAGGTGGGGCGGGACGCCACATGGTCCCGGCAGCGTGCGGTGGGTACGACGTTCGCCGCTCTGGTCGCGGGCACGGCAGATCCTCCTCCGTCGGCGGGGGGTGGCGCCCGCCCGTCGGCGGCCCCCGGAGCGACGTGGGTGGGCCCCCACCGCACCACGTCGCCTGACGGATACCTTGCCCAGAGTCTCCGTGCAATCACACAGCGTTGTGATATTTCCGTCGTCGATCACGGACCGGACGCGGCACCGGCTCGGAGATACCTCCCCGAGCCGGTGCCCACCACGCCTGTCGGATCAGGCGACGAAGCGGGTCCGCCGCCGACGCGCCAGCAGGAAGCCGCCCGCACCGGCGACGACCAGCAGGAGACCCGCCCCGGCGAGCAGGCCGGTGGAGGCGCCGGTGATCGGCAACTCACCGCCTGCTCCGCCGCCGGTCGGGTTCACCCGGATCGCGGCGGTGTCGTTGCCGGGGTCCAGATCCGCCATCGCGCCCTCACCCGACCTGGTCTTGAGCGTGACCGTGCCGGTCTGACCGCCGGCCCGGTCGACCCGGAGACCGAACTCGAACGCCACCCGCTCACCCGTGCTGATCGTGCCGCCGGCCTGGCACACGTAGCGCCGTCCGCCGGGCTTGCCGGGCGCGTACTCCTCGGAGTCCAGGTCGCTGCAGGACGTCGGGACGGTGACGGCGGTGACGCCGTCCGGCAGGGTCACGTGCGTCGGGACCTGCAGACCGCCCTGGCCGTCGGCCCCGGCGCGCGCCGGCCCGTTGTTGAGGTAGCCGACCCGCATCGGGACGGTGGCGCCGACCGCGCCTCGGACGGTGGCGCCCTCGGCGGCGACGTCGCCCCGCAGGTCACCGGCGACGTCCAGCCGTACCGAGATCTCGTTGCTGAATCCGTCGACGTCGGTCTGGGGGTGCGAGCGGGCCCGCATCTCGTCCACCGCCGCCAGCGTCAGTTCCTCGTCGGTCCCCCGGGGGCCGAGCGGTCCGGGCTTGCGGATCAGGTCCTGGTACTCCTCCCAGTCGGCCGGGGTGAACCAGGTGTAGTGGCTGTGGTGCCGGTTCGGTGCCCAACTGTCGGTCGGGACGGTCCCGCCGAAGGTGGAGTCCACCCGCACCGTCTCCCCGGGCTCCAGCGAGTCGTCGAACGTGCAGACGAAGACGCTGTCGTCCCGTGCAGGATCGCCGTACTCGCAGTTCCGGTACCGCTTCGACGGCGTGAATCCGAGCGAGCCGGACACGTACAACCGCAGTCCGTGGGCGGTCGTCGTGCCACGGTTCGACACCGCCAACGGGACGTCGACGCGGGCACCGAGACTGCTGTCGAGGCGGAGGTCGCGGCCGTTCGCGCTGACGAGATCGACGCCCTCGCCGACGGTGACGGTGGCCCGGTAGGTCCCGGCCGCGAAGCGAGGCTCCGTGACGGTGACGACCACCTCACCGCGTTGGCCCGGCTTCGCGTCCGCCGCCGCCGTCACGCGCAGGCTGAACAGCTCCGTACCCCAGTCGGTGTCGGTCGTCAGAGCGCAGTCCAGCACGGGTCCCGCCGTCGTGCAGAGCGGAGGACCGCCCGCGTGTCGGACGTCGGCGAACGCCATCACGTCACTGCGGTCCACCCGCATCCGGTAGGTGGTGCCGTAGGTGCCGCCGCGTTGCTCGACCGACATCCACTTGCCTCCGACGCCGGGAGCGACGGTGACGCTCCGCAGGCGAATGTCGCTTCGCGGCGCGGCCGTCCGGTCGGCGGCGGCCGGAGGCGTCGCGGTCGGAGCCGAGGTGGTCGGCGCGGAGGTCGGTTCGGCCGCGGCGGGCGCGCCGCCGACGGCGGTGGCGACGAGTACGCCGACGACGGCCACACCGGCGAGCCGACGCCGGAGAGCGGAAGATGACATGGCGGATTCCTCAGGGTACGAACGACGAGGTGGAGCGGGGCTACCCGGCGGACGGCGGGCCGGGTGGGCCGTGCCGGGCGCGGAGCCGGAGCGTGGTGGTGCGGCGGATCCTGGGCCGGGTAAGCCTCTCACGGCGTCGGGCCGGCGCGGATCAGCCGGCCGGTTGCCGTCGCCGGTGGGAGAGGTCGGCATGGTGGTGCCCGCCCGGGTGGCTGTCCGGGTCGGTGTGCACGGTCGCGCTGGTCAACCGGGGCACCGCGTGGGTGAGCCGGTGCTCCGCGTCGGCGGCGATCTCGTGCGCGGCGACGAGGCTGAGACCGGCGTCGACGACCAGGTCCGCCTCGGCGTGCAGGCGGTGGCCGATCCACCGCAGGCGTACCCCGGTCACGTCCCGGACGCCGTCCACGTCGCGCAGCGTACGTTCGGCCCGGTCCACCAGCGTCGGGTCGACCGCGTCCATCAGCCGGCGGTAGATCTGCCGTGCGGCGTCGGCGAGCACGACGGTGATGGCGACGGCGATGGCGAGACCGACCACGGGGTCGGCCCAGCGCCAGCCGAGCGCGGCGCCTCCCGCCGCCGCGACCACGGCCAGCGAGGTGTAGCCGTCGGTGCGGGCGTGCAGGCCGTCGGCGACCAGGGCGGCCGATCCGATCCGCCGTCCGACCCGGATGCGGTAGCGGGCGACCAGTTCGTTGCCGACGAACCCGACGACACCGGCACCGGCCACCCAGGGAACATGACTCATGTCGGTGGGGTGCAGCAGCCGGCCGATCGCAGTCCACGCGGCGGCGACGGCCGACGCGGCGATGGCCGCCACGATGATGATGCCGGCGATGTCCTCGGCCCGCCCGTACCCGTACGTGTAGCTGCGGGTGGCCGCCTTCCGTCCGAGCAGGAAGGCGATGGCGAGCGGGACGGCGGTCAGCGCGTCGGTGACGTTGTGCAGGGTGTCGCCGAGCAGCGCCACCGAGCCGGAGTGCACCACGATGACCGCCTGGGCGGCGGCGGTGACACCGAGCCCGACCAGCGAGATCCACAGTGCCCGCAGCCCCTCGCGGGAGGTCTCCAGCGCCGGGTCCACCCGGGTACGCGAGTCGTGCGAGTGCGGTACGGCCGCATGCCGCAGCCGGTGCCACCGGCCGGGCCTGCCGTGGTGACGGTGGTCGTCACGGCGGTCGTGGTCGTGGTGGTGGTGATGATGGTCGTGCCGGCCCTGGGTCACGTGTCCCCCCGAGGAGAGCGGGGCCTGTGGTCCCGGCGATAATATGTGCCCATGTACGCACGCGACAACGTTGCAGGAGCCAGTGAGCGGCAACAACCCACCCCTGGCGACGGTGAGGTCGAGGCGGCCGTGCAGATGCTGCGGATGCTGGCCGACGGCACCCGGCTCCGCCTGATGTGGCTGCTCAGCGCGGGCGAACACGACGTCGGTTCCCTGGTCACGGCCGTCGGTGCGGCCCGCCCGGCGGTCTCCCAGCATCTCGGCAAACTCCGCCTCGCCGGGCTGGTCAGCGTACGCCGGGACGGTCGCCGCGCCCTCTACCGCGCCCGCGACGGCCACGTACGCCGACTGGTCGCGGAGACGCTGCACGCCGCCTCCCACCGCGTGACCGGTACCCCCGAACACGACTGACCGGCCCTGTCGTGGCGCCGGAACCGGAGGTCGAGGGGTCGTCCATCGCGGAGGCGTCTGCGGGACCGTGTCGGAGTGCTTCGCGGTCGGTCCGGTGGGCGGTCCGCTGCGACAGGGCAAGGGGTACCCGGCCGCTGTCGAGCTGAGAGCACAGACGGTTCAGCTCGACAGGGCCCCCGCTGTAGGCCACCTGCCCTCAGCTTCGGCCACGGCTCGGACGATCCGCGTGCGGTTCAGGACGAGGCGTCCTGCACCAGCCGGAGTTGGCCGATCTCGGCGACGTTCTTCATCAGCTCGGCGTTGACCCAGGCGAGCAGGTGCGCGACGGTGTGTTCCGGATCGCGCGGCCAGGGAAACGGGGCCACCTCGTCGAGGTCGGCGTCGGAGAGCCGGTCCAACACGGTCGACCACTCCGTCCGCAGTTCGCGCAGCCAGGACACGGTGGGCTCGCCGTCGCCCGGCCAGTGGACGTCGGTGCGCTCCCGGGGTGACCGGCCCTGAAGATGGTCGATGGCCACGCTCCACCACCAGCCGACGTGCCAGGTCAGCCAGGCGATGGTGGGGACCGGCACCGGGTCCGGCTCGGTGTCGGCCCAGTCCGGCACCCACCGGCCGGCGTCGTCCGGGCGGACCGTCCAGGAGAGCGCGGCGACCTCGCGGCGGAAGTGCGCCGGCTCCAGCCGGTCCAGGTGGTACTCGAACAGCGACCAGGTCAGGTCGAACTGCCAGCGCAGCAGGTCACGACGGGAAGACGGCATCCGGCGATCCTCACACCCGGTGGCGGCCCGGTCGAACGGTTATCCCGGCCCGGCCGCGGTCGGGGACCAGGGCCAGGGCACGTCGCGGAAGGCCGCCTCGACGAGCAGCGCCTCGACGCCGTGCAGGAACGGCGCGATCCGTTCCGCCGGGAAGTAGCGGGTGTCGGCGGTGACGACCAGTTCGACCGCGCCGGGCGCGTCGAGCACCTGGACCCGGCAGCGCCACGGGAACCGCTCCAACTCCGGCAGCCAGCGGAACGCGCTGTCGCCGACCATCGCCCGCAGGGCGGTCTCGTCCGGGCCCGCCGCCGTCGGGTCGACGTCGCGGGCCAGCCGGGCGTCGTTGAGGTAGCAGTACGCGGACAGGAAGGTCCGGTGGTCGTGGCCGAGGTCGGTGAAGGTGCGCTCCCACACGGCCGGGTCGTAGTAGGCGTGCCGGTAGGCGTCCAGCGCTCCCCGCCGGGCCCGGGACAGCAGGTCGGCGAAGCCGGGCCGGTCGGCCAGGTCGAGCCGACAGAGCCCGATCTGGTTGAGGGTGCCGACCGCGTCCTGGTGCCCAGGCTGGAAGCGGTTGCTGGCCATCACCACGATGCCGCAGGACTCCTGCCCGCCGTCGCCGGTCAGCCCGGCGGCGGTCGCCGCCAGCACGACGTTGGAGGTGCTGACGGCGTTGCGGGTCGCGATCAGGCCGGCCGCGTGGTGGACGGCGTGGGAGACCAGCGACCCACGCCGGTAACGGGGTGCCGGCGCGGCGCCGACCGGGTCGGAGAGGTTCGCCGCCAGGCCGGGCAGCTGCCGCACCCAGTACGCCACCGCCCGCTCCGACCGTCGTCGTCCGGCGTCGCGCTCCCGCCCGGCGAGGTCGACCGACTGGAGGCCGACCGGCGTGTCCAGGGTGCCGTGCCGCAGGAGCCTGCGCAGGTCACGCAGCACGACGTCGGTGGCGTGGAAGTCGACGGTGGCGTGGCTGAACACCAGCACGATCTGGCGTACCCGGTCGTCGACGGTGACCAGTGCGACCCGCAGCGGCCACTCGGCGACGTGGTCGAAGCGCGACGCGCGCAGCCGGGCGGTCAGCTCCGCCGCGAGCGCGCGGCCGTCAGGGTCGTCCACCGGCCGGGGTACGGCGTGCACGCCGACGGGCAGCCGCCCGGTCGCCGCCATCTCCTGGTGCACCTCGTCGTCCCGGCGGCGGAACCGGGTGCGCAGCGATCCGTGCCGGGCGACCAGTGCGCCGAGGGCCCGCACCGCCTCGGGGACGGTCACCTCGGTCCGCGCCGACACGGCGAGCGTGCGGGGGAGACTCAGCACCCGGTACGCGGCGGGGGACTCGAACTCCTCCACGGTCCGCCACATGGCGCGTTGTCCCCAGGTCAGCGGCGCGCTGGCGGCCCGCCCGCCCGCGAAGTCCGCGTACGCCGTCTCCTCGGCGTGCCCGGCGCGGCGCGGGACCGGCCCGGCGGCGCCGGTGGACGTCGGTGACCAGGGCCATCGCACGTCGTCGAAGGCCGCCTCGACCAGCAACTCCTCCATGCCCCGCAGGAACGGCTCGACGGAGTCCATCGCGAGGTGCCGGGTGTCGACGGTGAGCGTGACGCCCACCGCGTCCGGCTCGTCCACGACGTGGGCCAGCAGGTGCCAGGAGGCCGCGTTCAGCCCGGCGGTCCAGGAGAAGTCACTCTGGGCGGTGGCCGCCCGCAACTCGTCCCGGGTCACCTCGGGCGGCTGGTCGAGGCCGCCGAGTGGCAGCCGGACGTCGTTGAAGTAGTGGTGCGGGTGGAACGCCGTCTCGTAGTCGACGCCCTGCTCCTCGAAGGCGTGCCGCAGCGCGGACGGCTGGTAGTACGCGTGCCGCAGGCCGTTCAGCGACGCCGCCCAGACCCGGCGCAGCAACTCGGCGAAGTCGGTGCACCCGGCCAGGTCCACCACGCAGAATCCGATCTGACCGAGGTTCGCCACCGCCTGCGCGTACTCGGTGCGGAACCGGTTGTGCGACATCGGGAAGAGGCCGGACAGTTCGTGCCCGGAGGTGCGTACGGCCATCGCCTGGTAGCCGGCGAGCAGTGCGGCGGAGACGCTGACCCGATGTCGGGCGGCGACCAGCCGGGCCGCCCTGTCCATCGCGGAGGAGACCAGGACGCCCCGACGCAGGTGCGGCGTCAGCCCCGGCCCGGCCGGGACCAGCGGCTGCCGGGGGAGCCGGTCGAACTCCCGCTGCCAGTACGCCACCGCCCGCTGTGAGCGCCCCCGGTCGGGTCCCTGCTGGAGCCGGGCCACCTCCGCCGACTGCGGACCGGCCGGAGTGTGCAGGCCGCCGCGCAGCAGAAGCAACCGCAGGTCACGCAGCACGATCTCGACCGCGTGGGCGTCCACCGTGGTGTGGCTGAACACCAGCACGATCTGGCGTACCCGACCGTCCACAGTCACCAGTGCGACCCGCAGCGGCCACTCGGCCGAATGGTCGAACGCGACGTCGCCGAGCCGTTCGGCGGCCTGCCGTGCGGCCTGCGCACCGTCACCGGTGCCGGGATGGAGCAGCAGCGGGAACAGCCCGGCGGGGGCGACCTCCTGCCGGGGCTCGCCGTCGACGACCGGGAGCCGGGTGCGCAGCGCGGAGTGCCGGCTGACCAGCGCACCCACCGCCCGGGTCGCGGTCGTCACGGTCACCCCGGCGCGGGGGGAGACCGGCACGGCCCGCCGCAGGTTGAGGAACCGGTGGTTGGAGCCGAACCGGGCGATCGAGCGCAGGAGGACCTGCTGAGCCCAGGTCGGCGGTGCCGTCCCGGCACCACCGCCGGAGAACTCGGCGTAGCGCAGCGGTTCTGCCGCCCACTCGGCGGGGACCACCGTATCCGCGAATCGCATTCCTGACGGTACGACGGTCCGTTCCGCTGCTGGATCGATCGATCGAGTCCTACACAGTGGACCGATCAGCCGATCCACCCTCTGGGAAGCGGGATGCAGACTACTGACTCCCGTCCGTCATCGGATTGAGGCATAGCGTGACGAACGTCGACGTGCCGGCCCGAGACACCACCGTCATCCCGACGGCGACTCCGCCCGCCGGAGCGCCCCGACTCTCCTTCGGCCAGGAACGGATCTGGTTCACCGAACAGCTCGTGCCCGGCACCGCCGCGTACCTCGTCCACTCGACCGTGCGGGTGCGTGGCCCGCTCGACGTCGAGCTGCTGCGGGCCGCCGTCGACGCGACCGCCGCCCGGCACGACAGCCTTCGCATGCGGTTCACCGAGAACGCCGACGGCGAGCCCGTCGTGCACGTCGCCCCCGAGGTACGGGTGCCGGTCACCGTGACCGCCGTGCCCGGTGAGGCCGAGGCCCGCGAGCTGGTGGCCGGCTCGGTCCGCACCCCGTTCGACCTCGGCGTCGCGCCCCTGCTGCGGGTGCTCGTCGTCCGGCTCGGCGACCAGGAGCACCTGGTGCATCTCGCCATGCACCACATCGTCAGCGACGGCTGGTCGCTGACCCTGCTGCTCGACGAGATCGCCGCGACCTACGGCGCACTGCGCGACGGCACGCCACCGCCCCCGGCACCGGCCACCGGCTACCTGGAGTACGCGGCCTGGCAGCGGGACCGTCTCGACGGACCGGCCACCGGGGACGGGTTCGCCTACTGGACCGGAGCACTGGCCGGCGTACCCGCGCTGGAACTGCCCACCGACCGGCCCCGCCCGCCGGTGCAGTCCTACGCCGGTGCGACCCACCGCTTCACCCTCGACGCCGACCTCACCGACGGACTTCGCCGGCTCAGCCGCGCCCACCGGGCCACCCTCTACATGACCCTGCTCACCGGCCTGCAGGCGGTGCTGTTCCGCTACAGCGGCCAACGGGACTTCGCCATCGGCTCGCCGGTCGCCGGTCGGGTGGTGCCGGAGCTGGAGAACCTCGTCGGTCTCTTCGTCAACACCCTCGCCCTGCGCGCCGACCTCTCCCCGGTCGCCGCGACCGCCGACAGCGCCGCCGTCGAACCCAGCTTCGCGACCCTGCTGCGGCGCACCCGCACCACCGTCGTCCGCGCCCTGGCCCACCAGGAGATCCCGTTCGAACGCCTGGTCAAGGACCTGAACGTCGCCCGGGACGTGAGCCGCTCCCCGGTGTTCCAGGTGCTGTTCACCCTCCAGAACTTCGCGCCCGGCGGCACCCGGTGGCCCGAGGACCTGCGCGCCGAGGGCGTCGGGACCGACGTGGCCAACGCCCGCTTCGACCTGTCGCTCTACGTCGGCGAGTCCGCCGACGGGCTGCGCGGCATGGTCGTCTACGACACCGACCTCTTCGACGCCGCCACCGTACGCCGGCTGACCGCAAGTCTCGCCACGCTGCTGCGCGCCGCCGTCGCCCGGCCGGACCTGCCCGTCGTCGACCTGGACCTGCTCGACGCGGACGAACGGGACCGGGTGCTGGCCCTGGGCCGACCCGAGCACGACGCGGTGGCCCGGGTCACCGGCGCGGCGACCACCCTGGCCGAGCTGATCAGCCCGCACGTCGCCGCCACCCCCGACGCCCCGGCGGTGGTCCTCGGCCCGGACACGCTCACCTACCGGGAACTGGACCGGCGGGCCAACCAGCTCGCCCACTGGCTGCGCCGCCGGGGCGTCGGCCCGGACCGGCTGGTCGGGGTGCTGCTCGACCAGTCGGTCGACCTGGCCGCGACGCTGCTCGGGGTGCTGCGGGCCGGTGGGGCGTACCTGCCGCTGGATCCGGAGCAGCCCCCCGCGCGGCGGGGCCTGATGCTCGCCGACGCCCGTCCGACCGTGGTGCTGACCAGCTCCGCCCTGCGTGACGGGCGGCCCGCCGAGGCGAACACGGTCGCCCTGGACGAGATCGCCGACGAGGTCGCGGCCCAGCCCGACACCGCGCCGGAGACCGGCACCACCGGCGAGCACCTCGCGTACGTCATCTACACCTCCGGCTCCACCGGCACCCCGAAGGGGGTCGCCGTGGCACACCGGCAGGTGCTGCGCTACCTCGACGGGGTGGCCGACCGGTTCGGGGTCGTCCCGGCCGCCCGGTACGGGCTGATGCAGTCGATGTCGTTCGACTTCAGCGTCACCCTCTTCTATCTGGCGCTGGCCACCGGTGGCGCGGTGCACCTGCTGCCCCGCCGGTGTACCGGCGCGGAGCTCGCCGAGCGGCTGCGGACCGCCCGCATCGACTACCTGAAGATCACACCGTCGCACCTGTGGGCGCTGACCGCCGACGCCGCACCGGGGGAGCTGCTGCCCGCCCGCGCGCTCGTGCTCGGTGGCGAGGCGTCCGACCTGGACCGGGTCGGCCCGCTCGCCGCCGCCGGTCCGGCCCGGGTCTTCAACCACTACGGCCCCACCGAGGCCACCGTCGGCGTCACCACCTACGAGGTCACCGCCGACGCGCCGACCAGCGGACCGGTGCCGATCGGCCGGCCCCTGCCGCACGCCCGGGTGTACGTGCTCGACGAGCGGATGCGTCCGGTCCCGGTCGGCGTACCCGGTGAGGTGTACCTCGGCGGTGACCGGCTGGCGCGCGGCTACCTGAACCGGCCCGACCTGACCGGCGAGCGCTTCGTCCCCGACCCGTACGGTCCGCCCGGCGCGCGTCTCTACCGCACCGGCGACCTGGGCCGCTGGCGCGCCGACGGGCAGCTCGTCTTCCTCGGCCGCCGCGACCACCAGGTCAAGATCCGTGGCTACCGGGTCGAGCTCGGCGAGATCGAGGCCGCGCTGCGGGACTGCCCCGGGGTACGGCAGGCCGCGGTGCTGCTGCGCGAAGAGCGGCTGGTGGCGTACCTGGAGGCGGCACCCGACGAGGCCGCGCCCGAGCCGGCCGCGCTGCGTCGGCGGCTCGCCGACCGGTTACCCGAGCACATGGTGCCGAGCCGGTGGGTTGCCCTGGACCGGCTGCCGTTGCAGGAACACGGCAAGGTGGACCGGCGGGCCCTGCCCGAGCCTGTCGACGACGCCCCGACCGGTGCGCGGGAGACGCCGACCGGGCCGGTGGAGACGCTGGTGGCCGACGTCTGGCGAGCCGTTCTCGGGGTGACCGAGGTCGGCGCCACCGACGACTTCTTCGAGCTGGGCGGGCACTCCCTGCTGGCCACCCAGGTGGTGGCCCGGCTCCGTCGGGAACTGCCCGACGTGGTCGGCACGGACGCGCCGCCGGTCAGCGTGATGGACCTGTTCCGCCACCGCACCGTACGCGAGCTGGCCCTGCTGGTCGCCGGGGACGGCACGGACCGCGGCGGGCTGCTGCACGAACTGACCCCGCCGACGCCCGCCGGCACCCGGATCGCCACCCTGGTCTGCGTCCCGTACGGCGGCGGCAGCGCGGTGGTGTACCAACCGCTGGCCGACGCCCTGCCGCCCGGGTACCGGCTGCTGTCGGTGGCCGTACCCGGGCACGACATCGGCCTCGCCGACGACCCGGCACCCATCGCGGAGGTCGCCGCCGACGTCGTCGCGGAGATCCTGCACCGGGTCACCGGGCCGCTGATCCTGTATGGACACTGCGGCCCCGGCGGGGCGCTGGCCGTGGAGGTCGCCCGCCGGCTGGAGGCCGCCGGCCGGGACCTGGAGGCGGTGTACCTGGGCGCGGTCTTCCCGTTCGCCCGTCCCGTCGGCGGCCTGCTCGGCCCGCTGCTGCGACTGCGGTTGGCCGAGCGGCTGCGCAGCGACCGGATCTACCGCACCTGGTTGCAGGCGCAGGGCACCTCCATCGGGTCACTGGCACCGGACGAGGTCGCGTTCCTGATCCGCGCCATGCGGCACGACGCCGAGGTCTCCGAGGAGTACTTCACCGAGCTGATGCGGCGACGGGTCGGCCCGCTGCGGGCACCGATCGTCTCCGTGGTCGGCGAGCGTGACCGCAGCACCGACTTCCACGAGGAGCGATACCGCGAGTGGCACTTCCTCAGCGACCGCACCGCGCTCGCCGTGATCGACGAGGCCGGGCACTACTTCCTCAAGTACCGGGCGGCCGAGCTGGCCGAGATCGTCACCGACGTACACCGGCACCTCGCCGCGCCGCCGCCGTCCGCCGCGCCGCCGCCGTCCGCCGCGCCGGTCCGCGCCGAGCCGGGCCCGCCGTCCGTCGCCTCGCCACGTCCGGACAGCACGCCGGCCGCCTGGCAGCTCGCGGCCGTCTCCCAGCGGGGACCGGACGGACCCTCGGGCGGGAGCGACGGTACGGCCGCCGCGCCGCCACCGAGCATGCGCCGCTTCGGTCTGGTCGCCGCCGGGCAGATCGTCTCCGGCATGGGGACGGCGCTGACCACGTTCGCCGTGCCACTGTGGATCTACACGCAGACCGGGTCGCTCGCCCGGTTCGCGCTCTTCGCGGTGCTCGCGCTGATGCCCGGCCTGCTCGTCGCACCGCTGGCCGGCGCGGTGATCGACCGGTTCAGCCGGCGACGCGTCCTGCTCGGCGCCTGCATGGCCGCCGGGGGCGGCAACGCGGCGATGGCGGTGCTGGTGCTGACCGACGTCGCCCAGGTGTGGCACTTCTACCCCTTCACCGCCTGGCTGTCGGTGGCACTGGCGTTCCAGCGGCTCGCGTTCGTCTCGGCGGTGCCGCAGCTCGTGCCGAAGCGCTTTCTCGGCCACGCGAACGGCCTCGCCCAGACCGCTGTCGGCCTCACCCAGTTCACCGTCCCGCTGATCGCCGTGGCCCTGCTCCAGGCCGTCGGGCTGCGCGGCATCCTGCTCATCGACGTGGTGTCGTACCTCTTCGCGATCGGTGTGCTGGCCGTGGTGAGGTTCCCGCGTACGCTCGCCCTGCGCCGCCGCGAGAGCATCGGTGCGGAGATCGTCGCCGGGCTGCGGTACGCGCTGCGCCGCCGGGAGTTCCGCGCCATGCTGGCGTTCTTCGCCGCGCTGAACTTCTTCCTCTTCCCGGTGCTGTTCCTGCTCTCCCCGCTGGTGCTCGGCTTCGCCGACCTGAACGAGGTGGCGCAGATCGCGCTGACCGGCGGGGTCGGCGCCGCCACCGGCGGTCTGGTGATGCTGCTCTGGGGCGGTCCCCGCAAGCGTCGGATGCGAGCGGTGCTGCTGGGCACGCTCGGCATCGCGGTGGCCGCCGTGGTCACCGGGCTGCGGCCGAACCTGCTGGTCATCGGCGCGGGCGCGTTCGGCATGTACCTCGCGCTCGCCATCGTCAACGGCGTCTACAACACGATCATCCAGACCAAGGTGCCGCCCCGGGTGCACGGGCGGGTCTTCGCGCTCAACCAGATGGTGGCGCAGTCCACCCTGCCGCTGGGCTGGGGCCTGGTCGCCCCGTACGCCGCCCGGGTGACCGAGCCGATGCTGCTGGCCGACGGCGTGCTGGCCGGCACGGTCGGCGCGGTGATCGGGGTCGGGCCGGGGCGCGGACACGGGCTGCTCTACGTGCTGTTCGGGCTCTGCATCGCGGTGACGGCGCTGGTGTCGCTGGCCACGCCGGTGCTGTCCCGCTTCGACGACGAGGTGCCCGACGCGCCCCCGGACGACCTGGTCGGCATCGAGGAGCGCCGGGCGCGGTCGGCCGCCGGCGGGGACGAGCGGGTACCGGCCGCCGCGACCGGCGGAAAGGCGGACTGAGGTGAGTACGGCGTCGCCGGACCGGGCCACCCCCCGTACCGTGCCCGAGCTGCTGGACTGGCGTACCTCCCTGCATCCCGAGCGGGTCGCGGTCGAGGTGCACGGGGTGGCCGAGCTGACCTTCGCCGACTGGTCCGCCGGGGCGGGGGCCGTCGCCGCCGCCCTGTCCCGGCGCGGCCTGCGTCGCGGCGACCGCGTCGGCCTCTACTTCGGCGCCCGGGACTGGACCTGGTTCGCCGTCGCGTACGTCGGGGTGCTGCGCGCCGGTGGCGTCGCCGTGCCGCTCTCCGACCGGCTCGCCGCCGGACAGCTCGGACACGCCCTGGACCACTGCGCGGCCACCGCCGTGCTGCACGGCGACGACACCCCCGCCCCGCCGGTGCCGTCCGGCCTGCCGGTCTGGACCTGCGCCGAGCTGCTGGCCGAGCCACACCGCGACGGCGAGTCGGTCGCCCGTCCCGGTGACCTCGCGCAGATCCTCTACACCTCGGGCACCACCGGACGTCCCAAGGGGGTCGCCGCCAGCCACGCCAACCTCACCGCCGGTGCCCCGCAGCATCCACGCCGGCTGGCCCTGGCCCACTCGGACCGGTTCCTGCACGCCTTCGCGATCGGCACCAACGCCGGGCAGACCATGCTGCTCAACGCGGTGACCGCGAAGGCCGCCGCACTCACCCTGCCCCGGTTCACCCCGGCCCGGTTCGCCCGACTGGTCGAGGCCGCCGGCACCGTCTTCGTCGTCCCGTCGATCGCCGTCGAGCTGCTCGACTCCGGTGCCCTGCGCGGGCGGGACACCAGCGGCGTACACCTGATCGGCTCCACCGCCGCGTTCCTCGCGCCGGCGGTCGCGGCCCGGCTCGCCGAGACGTTCCCGCAGGCCACCATCGTCAACTACTACACCTCCACCGAGGCGGCACCGGCCCAGACCACCATGATCTGGGACCCGTCCCGGCGGGACGCGGTCGGTCGACCGGTCGGCGGCCGGCTCATGGTCGCCGACGCCGACGGTAGGCCGCTGCCCGCCGGCACGACCGGTGACGTCTGGCTGCGGGCGCCCTTCCCCCGCGCCTACTTCCGCGACGAGGCGGCCAACCGGGCCACCTTCCGCGACGGATGGGTCCGCATGGGGGATGTCGGCCGGGTCGACGCCGACGGCTACCTGTACCTCACCGACCGGCACCAGGACGTGATCAAGACCGGCGCGTTCAAGGTCTCCACCCTGGAGGTCGAGGCGGCGCTGCACGACCACCCGCTGGTCGCCCAGGTCGCCGTCGTCGGTGTCCCGCATCCGGTGCTCGGCACCGCCGTGGCCGCCGCCGTGGTGCCCCGGCCGCAGGCCGCCCCGGACGGCCTGTCCCTGCCCGCGCTGCGCGGATTCCTCGCCGACCGACTGGCCGACTACCAGCTGCCCGCCCGGCTCCTGCTCCTCGACCAGCTGCCCCGCAACGAGGGCGGCAAGGTGCTCAAGCGGCAGCTCACCGACCTCTTCGAGAACTGACCACCACCAGCACAACCCAGGGAGCACATGTGGGCACCGCCGAGGCGACCTCCGCACAGCACGCCGTCTGGTTCACCGAGCGGGCCGGGGTCGCCGGCACGGCCTACCACATGGCGGTCGGCGTACGGTTCGCCGCCGGACTCGACCGTCGGGCCCTCGTCGCGGCCTGCGCCTCGGTGACCGACCGGCATCCGATCCTCGCGGCCAGGATCGTCGGCGACGACGACGGCACCCCGCGCCTGGCACCGGCCGACACCCGTCCGACGGTCGGCTTCGCGGAACTGACCGACGCCCGGGTGACCGAGGAGATCGCCCGGACGTACGACCTGACGACCGGACCACTGGCCCGGTTCACCCTGCTCACCGACGCCGACGACACGCACCTGCTGCTCGTCACCGCACACCACCTGGTCTTCGACGGCATGTCGAAGGACATCCTGCTCCGGGACCTGGCCGCCGCGTACGCCGCCGCCCGTGACGGTGCCACCATGGACCCCGGGCCCCGACCCGACGAGTACGCCGGCCTCGCCACCGCCGAACAGCAACGCGTCGCCGTCGACCTGCCCGCCGCCCGCGACCACTGGCGGCGGCACTGGTCCGGGCCCGGTGAGGTGGTCCTGCCCGGCCTGCGGCGGCTGCCCACCGGCGCGGAGCCCGGTGCCGCCGTGCCCGTGGACCTGCCCAGCGATCTGGTCGACGGCGTCGACCGGGCCGCGCGGTCGCTCGGGTTGACCCGCTTCGAACTGCTCCTCGCGGTGCTGCACGCGCTGCTCGTCCGCTACGGCAACCGGGACACCCCGGTCGGGGTGGCGCTCTCCACCCGTACCCCCGACCAGGCCGACCGGATCGGACTGTTCGTCAACGAACTGCCCGTCACCGCCGACCCGGCCGGCGGGACGTTCCGCGCACACGCGCACACCGTCCGGGCCCGGCTGCGCGAGGTGTACCCGTACCGCGCGGTGCCGTTGGCCCAGGCCGTGCCCGGCCTGCGTCCCGCACCGGCGTTGACCCCGGTCAGCATCGGCTACCGGCGGCGCGGCAGCGCACCGGTCTTCCCCGGGGTGGACAGCGAGGTCGACTGGACGCTGTTCTGCGGTGCCGCCCGCAACGCGCTGCACGTCCAGGTGGTGGACGCGCCCACCGGGCTCACCGTCAGCCTCCAGCACAGTCCGGCGGCCATCGACACCGCCGCCGTACGCCGTATCGGCGCACACCTGCGCACCATGCTGGCCGCCGTGGTCGCCGACCCCGATCAGCCGGTGGCGGAGCTGCCGCTGCTGCCCGCCGACGAGTTCGCGCAGGTCACCCGCGTCTGGAACGACACCGCCCGGACGTACCCGGTCGACGCCACCGTGCCGGCCCTGTTCGCCGCCCGGGTCGCCGCGGACCCGGACGCGGCGGCCGTGGTCGACGGTGACCGGACGCTGAGCTACGCCCAGCTCGACACCGCCGCCACCCGGCTCTGCGTCCTGCTGCGGCAGCGGGACGTCGGGCCCGGCTCGCTCGTCGCGGTCGCGCTGGACCGGTCGTGGGAGGCGGTGGTGACCATGCTCGCGGTGTGGCGCTGCGGGGCCGCCTACCTGCCGGTCGACCCCGGCCACCCGCCGGCCCGCCAGCAGGCCGTACTCGCCGACGCCACGCCCACCCTGGTGGTCACCGGTGCCGCCGCGCCGGACCCCGCCCGGCCCACGCTCACCCTCGACCGGAGCGCCCTGCTCGACGGCCCGGTCCCGGCCGCGCCCGACCTCTCGCCGACCGCCGCCGACCTCGCCTACGTGCTATACACCTCCGGGTCGACCGGGCACCCGAAGGGTGTGGCGGTGCGCCACGGCTCGCTGACCAACCTGCTGCTCGGCGTCCGCGACCTGCTGGAGAGCGGTCCGACGCACCGGTGGCTGCACCTGACCTCGCCGTCGTTCGACATCTCCACGGTGGAGGTCTTCCTGCCGCTGGTCACCGGCGGCACGGTGGTCGTAGCCTCGGCCGTCAGCGCCCTGGACGGCGCCGGTGTCCTGCGGCTGATCCGCGCCGCCGGAGTCACCCACGCCCAGGCCACGCCGTCCGGCTGGCGAGTGCTGCTGGAGGCCGGTCTCGGCGACCGCACCGGGTCGGCGGACGGGGACGTCCCGCTGGTCGCCGTCACCGGCGGGGAGGCACTGCCGGTCACCCTCGCCCGTGAGCTGCGGTCCCGCACCGCGCGCCTGATCAACGGGTACGGTCCGACGGAGGCGACCGTGTACGCGACCATGGCGGAGATCCCGGTCGACCCCGACGAGGTGACCATCGGCCGGCCGCTGCCCAACGTTCGGGCGTACCTGCTGGACGAGGCGGGACGGCCCACGCCGGTCGGGCTCCCCGGCGAGCTGTGGCTGGGCGGCGCCGGGGTGGCCGCCGGCTACCGGGGACGTGACGACCTGACCGCCGAGCGGTTCGGTCCGGATCCGTTCGGGGCGACCGGTGACCGGCTCTACCGCACCGGCGACCGCTGCCGGTGGCTGCCGGACGGGCGGATCGAGTTCCTCGGCCGCGCCGACGACCAGGTCAAGATCCGGGGACACCGGATCGAGTTGGGCGAGATCGAGACGCGACTGCTGGAGCACCCCGAGGTCGCCGCTGCGGCCACGGTCCTGCGGCACGACGCCGACGAGCCCCGCCTCGTCGCGTACGTGGTGCCCCGGCCGGGTGCCGCTCCGGAGCCGGCCGGCTTGCGTCGACACCTGGCGTCGAGTCTGCCGACGGCGGTGCTGCCCACCGACTACGTGACGCTCGACCGGTTGCCGCTGAACCCGAGCGGCAAGGTCGACCGGGCCGCCCTGCCCGCCCCGGCACCCCGCGACGCCGTCACTGGCTCGCGCGCTTCAGGGCCCGAGGCACCCGGCGGCGCGCCGGCCGACTCACCCGACGGCGCGGTGGCCGGTGCGCCCGGCGGCGTGGACGCCGACGGTGGTGACGACCCGGTGGTGGCGCAGCTCCGGCTGATCTGGCAGGAAGTGCTGCGAATCCCCGACATCGGCGTGCACGAGGACCTCTTCGACCTCGGCGGGCACTCGCTGACGGTGACCCGGATCAGCGGCCGGATCCAGCAGCGGCTCGGGGTCGAGGTGCCGCTCGACGCCTTCTTCGACACCCCGACCATCGCCGAGATCGCCGACATCGTGCGGCAGTCCGGGAAGGAGTTCTGATGACGGCCGACCCCGGACTGCGGGCACGGATCGCCCACATGGTCAGCGAGGCCACCGGAGGGGAGGTCGAGCCGGCCGACCTCCTCGCCGGCGGGTCGATGATCGCGTTGGGCGTCGACTCCCTGGGACTGCTGCGTCTGGTCGACGCGATCGAGTCGGAGTACGGCGTCGAGGTCGAGCTGACCGGCGCCGGTCGTCGACTCGACACCCTGGACGACCTCGTGGCGATGCTGGCCGCCGCCGAGCGGTGAGCCGGCCTCGGCTCATACGGTCAGCACGAGTTTGCCGAGGGTGTGCCGGCCGGCGAAGTCGGTGAGCGCGCGTACGCCCTCGGCGAGCGGGTACCGGCGGCCGACGGTCGGAGTGAGGCCGGCGACCTCGCGCATCCCGCCGAACCGGCCCTCCACGTCGAGCACCAGTTCGAAACGCACGTCGCTGCGGTCGAGGAAACGCGGATCCGGCTGGGGAAAGGTGATCGTGTAGAGCCGTCCACCGGGCCGCAGTGCCCGTCCGACCCGCTGGAGGCGGTCGCTGGGCAACACCAGGTTGAATGCCAGGTCGACCTGGTCCGGATAGTCGTCGGCGTAGTCGATGACCTCGGTGGCCCCCTTCGCTCGCAGCAGTTCCGCGTCCGGCGGGCGTCCGGTGGCGATCACCGTGGCGCCGGTCAGCTTGGGCAGCAGGGTGGTGCCCACGCCGCCGCTGGCACCGACGACCAGGACGGTCTCCCCGGGTTGCGGTGCCGCGGTGGCGAGCAGGGCCTGGACGGTGAGGCCCACGGTCGGCAGCGCAGCGGCCTCGGCGACGTCCAGCGCTGCGGGCCGGTGCGCGATGAACGGCGTGTCCGCCTCGAAGACGGCGTACTCGGCGAGGGTGCCGGTGGTCAGGCTCGGCCGGCCGGCGCCGACCATCGCCCGCAACGCCCGGGGCACGGCGTGCCCGAACACCTCGTCGCCCACGTGGTACGCCTCGACGCCCGCGCCGACCTCGCTGACCGTGCCGGCGAAGTCGTTGCCGAGGACGTGTGGGAAGGTCAGCTCGGCGGCGCTTCGAAACTCACCGGCGGGTAGCCGTACGTCCATCGGGTTGATCGAGGCGGCGGCGATCCGTACCTGGATCTGTCCTGGCCCCGGCCGGGGGATCGGCATGTCGGCGACGGTGAGTCGTTCGGGTGGCCCGTACCCGGTGGCGACGACAGCTTTCATGATCCCCCCGTTCGCTAGGGCGGTCCGAAACGGACCGTGCGGTCAGGTTAGTGATGAACGGACCGCGCGGTCAACTTGTAGGCTGGGTCGGTGACCGCCTCGATCCGACCGTTGCGCGCGGACGCCGCGCGCAACCGGGCGTCGTTGCTGGCTGCAGCGGAGGCGGAGTTCGCCGAGCGTGGCCCGGACGCGTCGGTGGCCGACATCGCCCGGCGGGCCGGCGTCGGCAAGGGCACCGTGTTCCGCCACTTTCCGACCAAGGACGATCTCCTCGCGGCGGTGGTGCTCGACCGGATCGACGGGCTCGCCGAGTTGGCGCGGCGGCTCGGGGCCGCTTCCGACGCGGGTGCCGCACTCCTGGAGTTCCTGGACGCTGCGGCGAGTCGGCAGCAGCGGTTGGACCTGTCGTTTCTGCGTGAGTCCGGCGCGCTCAACGACCAACTCGCCGAAGCCCGAGGTCGCCTCTTCGTAGAGATCACCGCCCTTGTCGAACGCGCACAGGCGACGGGCGCGGTCCGGCACGACATCACCGGGACGGACGTGATCCTGCTGATGTGCGCGCCGAGCCACGTCGTCAGCTTCGTGCCGCAGGCGTCACCGGAGCTGTGGCGACGTTATCTGGCGATCATCTTCGACGGGCTCGGGCCGGCCGGCGCCCGACCGCTGCCCCAACCGCCGCCGGACCCGGTCTCGGGGGAACTCCACCACCCGCGCTGACGGTACGTCCCTGGCACCGGGCCGTGACCCGGTGCCAGGGACGCCTGTGCTCAACTCGCCGTGCAGGTCGGTGTCGGTGCGCTGGGCGTGCCGGTGGTGGCGCCGAGGAAACCGAAGGTGGTGCTGGCCCCGGCGGCCAGTGTGCCGTTGTAGCTGACGTTGCGCGCGGTGACCGCCGAGCCCTGGCTGGTGACGGTCGCGTTCCACGCCTGGCTGATCGTCTGGCCACCGGCGAACGTCCAGGTCACCGTCCAGCCGCTGATCGCCCGGGTGCCGGCGGTGACCCGCACCTCGCCCTGGAATCCGCCGGTCCACTGGCTGGTCACCGAGTACGTGGCGGTGCAGCCACCACCACCGGGCGGAGGCGTGGTCGGTGGGGGAGTGGTGGGGGGCGGCGTGGTCGGCGGGGGAGTCGTCGGCGGGGGCGTGGTGATGGTGCCGCCCCACCCGGCGGTGGAGTCCAGCCAGGCCGCCCGGCGCAGCATCCAGTCCCGCATGACCTGCACCTGGCCCTGCCAGGTGGGCGCGGTCGGCGTGACGAAGAAGCTGACCATCCGGGTGGTCAGGTTGGGCCAGCGCTGGAAGTTGCGCTGGGCGCCGTTGGCCAGGGGCGTGCTCAACGCGGTGATCCGGGCCTGCATCGACGCGTCGGAGAGCAGCCCCCGGCGCAGGGTCTGCCACCGCTGCCGCACCTCGTTGACGAAGGCCGGATCGCGCAGCAACTGGGTGAACCAGTCGTTCGCCACCGGCTGGCGGACCTGCTGGTGCTGCCATCCGGCGGTCTGGTCGTTGGCGAAGAAGCCGCCCACGCTGAAGCTGAGGTCGTAGTCCCAGAGCGGACCGGCGAAGATCTTGGTGTCCCGGTCCTTGTAGAAGTAGGCACTGCGGACGTACGAGTCCATCTCGCGGCTCAGTTCGTTGATGATGAGCTGGTCGATGAAGGATCCCACGTCGATGTACGCCCGGTAGCCGCTGACCGGGTCGGCGAAGTTCGGGGCCCGCAGCACGTTGTGGAACTCCTGGATGTGGTTGCGCAGCCAGTCCCGTTGCTCCGGCTGCAACGACGACGGGTCGGCCACCTCCAGGTAGTTCCAGCAGGTCGCGGCCGGGCCGGTGCACGGCAGGATCGGCTCCTCGGCGGCCATCCACTCGAACTTCCAGATGTACCCGCCGGTGATCCTCGGCAGCGTCCGGTCGTCGGCACGCAACTGCTTGAGGTCGAGCCGGTTCTTGGAGTTCTTGATCGTCTCGACGAGCATGTAGACGCCCATGTAGTCGTCGGCCCCGACCGGCCCGGCGTCGGTGTTGAGATAGAACTCGGCGAAGGCGTAGCGCGGGGCGGGCAGGCCCATCTCCCGACCGAGGTCGTAGACGAACGCCTCCCGGATCAGCGCCTTGTCGGTGAACGGCCCGCGCAGCACCCAGTCCGAGTCGGCGGGCATGCCCAGCACCGGATAGTCCGCGTCGTCGTCATCGTTGTCCCAGAACTCCAGCCGGAACGGCGTCTTCTCGAACGTCGCCGAGGACTGACCGCGCAACCGGAACCCGGCCCGGGTGGCGACGGTGGGCGCGGCGGCCAGCGAGGTGGTGCCGCCGCCCGGCTCGAAGACCATCGTGGCGGCGTCGATGTACTCCCGGTCCGGCCGCCCGGCGCCGTACGAGTCGATCAGGACCACCGGCAGGTCGTGGGCGGTGCTGGTGTTCTGCGCGACGTACATGGCGGTGCCCGGCGCGCCGGAGGCGGTCTGCCCGACGAAGGCCTGGGCCCGCAGCTGGGTGGTCCGGGTGAAGCGCAGCGCGGTGCCGGAGTAGAGCGGTGACTGTGCGGTGGGCAGGTTCCCGTCGGTGGTGTATCGAATCTGCGCGCCGCTGACGGTGGTGCTCAACCCCACCGTCACCGCGCCCTGGAAGGTGCCGCTGGGCACCGAGAAGCCGATGTCGCCGACCAGGTCGTCGGCGGCCTCGGAGGCGGCGGCGGTGGTCCGGGTGGCGGTGCCGGCGACCGCTTCGGAGCCGGCGAGTGTTTCGGTGCCGGCGGTCGGTTCGGCGCCGGCGGGCGACGGTGACGGGACGAGCAACCCGGCGACGAGTACGGCGACGGCTGCGATCGCGGCGGTGCGCAGCGGTGCCGCCGCGGTGCGGACGGTCAGACGCACGATGCCTCCTGAACGGATCGGTGAGGGACGGTGGTCGGTGCGGTGTCCACCGGTGCGGTGCCGCCCTGGAAGTGCCGCCGCAGCGTGCGTCGCCACGGTGAGTCCGGCAGTTCCGGACGGAGGGCGGCCAGACCGGTGGCGTACTTGGAGATGCGGACGGGGCGCAGCCCTCGACGCCAGAGCAGCCGATCCGCGTGCGTGGCGGCGGAGCCGGTCTTGGTCTCGACCACGGCCAGTTCGGGCAGGCAGAGGGCGAGGTCGCCGTCCTGCCAGGTCAGGCCGGTGTCGATGGTGACCCGGCTGGCGGAGGACGGCAGCAGCAGCGTTGCGCGGCGGTAGCTGGTGACCAGGACCGGTTCCAGACTGCTGCCGGCGGCGGTGGGTGCGACCGCCTCACGGACCAGCGCCTCGTCCACGAAGGCGCGGCCGGGGCCGACGGTGTTCCGGTCCTGCGGGTCGTACGGCAGTCGGTGCTTGGTGATGCTGCCGCGTGCTCCGCTGATCTTCACTTCGAGCCAGCACTGGGCGGAGTCGAGGTAGGTGCGGGTCCGCACCTTGAACCGTCGCCGTCGTCGGTAGGCCGCGCAGTGGTAGCTGGCCAACCGTGGGGTGTCGAAGTAGACCGACTCGTAGCGGAAACTGCGTTCCCCGTCGATCTCCAGCACCCGCGCGTCCGTGGTGAGCTGATCCAGCAGGTCGGGCAGCGCGTGGACCGGGACGACGTACTTGCGGTCCACCCTGGTCTGTAGGGCGGCCAGCCCGAGGACGTCGGCCAGCCCGACCGGGGTCATCGCCGACAGCATCGGGCTGGCGGGCGACCCGGTCACCGCTGGGCTCCCGCCGGTGCGGCGGTGCCGGCAGGGGAGAGGGTGCTGGTGGCCCTGCCCTTCACCGAGTACCGGACGTCCACCACGGTGGTCTCGTTCACCAGGTCGAGGCGTTGCACGGTGACGACGTGCACCCGGCCGCCGAGGAGCTGTTCCAGTTGCGCGACGAGGGCGAGATGGTCGGTGACGGCCGAGTCGAGCACCAGGATCTGGTGCCGGTAGTGACGGAGCAGCCGGGGGTGGTCGCCGAGGAACATCACCACCAGGATCAGGCCCATCAGACCGCCACTGAGCCAGACCTGGGTGGTGCTCAACGCGCCGAGGATGCCCAGCGCCAGCGCTGAGAAGTAGTACGCGACCTCGTGCTGGTCGAGTTCGGTCGAGCGCAGCCGGATGATGGACAGCACGCCGAACAGGGCCAGGCCCAGCCCGAGTCCGGCGCCGACGTTGCTGGCGCTCAGTGCGCTCGCCACCGCGAGGACGCCGACGTTGACGCCCAGGTAGGCGACGACGAGGTCACGGCGGCGGTGGCGGGGGAAGTAGAGCCCGAAGACGAGCAGGGCCACCGCGCCGATGTCGATCGCGAACAGGATCAGCTGCGACATCTCGTACTTCCTCCTGGATCGCCGCCGCGCCGACCGGCGACCGTCCACGGCACCTCCGACGTACCGTGCAGGACCAGCCGAACGCCTCTGAAACTTCCGGTGAAATTGCCGGAAGTAGTTCGGGAATATTAGACCGCCATATCGAAGCAGGTCAATAACTCTCCGTGTCCTCCCGGGTGACGGGCGGCGAGCGGCGTCCGCCGTCGACGGGCCCGGCCGGGGGTGTCGGTGCTGATCAGGGGTGCTGTCGGGGTGGGGTGCCGGTGGTGGGTCGGTGCGGTGCGGGTGGTCGGCGGCTTCGGCCGTCGGTGGTCCGTTCGGGGTGTTGCGGGCTGTCGTCGCAGGTCGGGCCGTTGCCCATGGTGACGATAGATCGACAGGCGACGCACGGCGGGCGACCGGAATCATAGGCTCTGTCCGATGTGGGGCCTCGATCTCCGGAAGTTTCAGTCGACGTGGGTGTCGGTCGCCTTTCGCTGCCCTGGGCAGCGGAAGAGAGGGTGCATGGGCGGTGGTTGACCGCTTCGGTCGCGGGGCGCCGCCAGCGGTAGTTGCGGAAAACTTCCGGAAGTCATTGACGGACGTGAAACCCCGCTGAAATACTTCCGTCCAGTAAGGCCGATGCGGTCCCTTTGTCAGGGATCGCGGGCATCATCCCTATCCCGCGAGTCCGGAGCCATACTGCCCGTCATCGGGCCACCGGACCCGGAAGGAGCATGAGATGAGCAACGACTCTTCCCAGGCACCCAGGCGGCCGAGACGGCTGCGGGCGGCGATCGTCCTGTCCGCAGTCGGTCTGCTGGCCGTGGCGGGCGCCGTGGTGCTGCCGGGCAACGCCAGCGCGGCGAGCACCCTCGGTGCCTCGGCCGCCGAGCGCGGCCGGTACTTCGGGACCGCCGTCGCGGTGAACCGGCTCAACGACTCGGCGTACACGACCATCCTGAACCGCGAGTTCAACCAGGTCACCGCCGAGAACGAGATGAAGATCGACGCGCTGCAGCCCAACCAGGGCCAGTTCAACTACGCCAACGGCGACCGGCTCGTCCAGCACGCGCTCAGCCGCGGCATGCAGGTCCGGGGGCACACCCTGGCCTGGCACTCGCAGCAGCCCGGCTGGATGCAGAACATGTCCGGCACCACGCTGCGCAACGCCATGCTCAACCACGTCACCCAGGTCGCCACCCACTACCGTGGACAGATCGCCTGGTGGGACGTGGTGAACGAGGCGTTCCAGGACGGGTCCAGCGGGGCCCGCCGCGACTCGAACCTCCAGCGCACCGGCAACGACTGGATCGAGGCCGCCTTCCGCGCCGCCCGGACGGCGGACCCGAACGCGCAGCTCTGCTACAACGACTACAACATCGACAACTGGAACGACGCCAAGACCCAGGCCGTCTACCGGATGGTCCAGGACTTCAAGAACCGGGGCGTACCGATCGACTGCGTCGGCCTCCAGTCGCACTTCACCGGCGGCTCGAACTACCCGAGCAACTACCGGACCACGCTCTCCAGCTTCGCCGCCCTCGGTGTCGACGTGCACATCACCGAGCTCGACATCCGCAACGCGCCGACCGACGCGTACCGCAACGTGGTCAACGACTGCCTCGCCGTGGCGCGCTGCAAGGGCATCACCGTCTGGGGCATCCGTGACTCCGACTCGTGGCGCTCCAACGAGAGCCCGCTGCTGTTCGACGGCAACGGCAACAAGAAGGCCGCCTACGACGCGGTGCTGACCGCGCTGAACAACGGCAGCCCCGGCGGCGGCGACCCGACGTCCCCGCCGACCACCCCGGCACCGGGCGGCTGCACCGCGACGATCACCCCGGGTCAGGTCTGGGGCGACCGCTACAACACCTCGGTGACGGTCAGCGGGGCCAGCACCTGGTCGGTGGTCGTCGCGATCACCTCGCCGCAGCGCATCTCCGCCACGTGGAGCGGCAACCCCACCTGGGACGGCAGCGGCAACGTGATGACGATGCGCTCCAACGGCAGCGGCAACACGTTCGGCTTCACCACGATGATGAACGGCAACTCCTCGGCCCGCCCGCAGATCCGGTCCTGCTCCGTCGGCTGACGACGAGCCGTACGGCCGACCTCCACCACCACGCGAGCGCCCGTCCCCGAGACCCGGGGGCGGGCGCTCGCCCGTGCCCCGGTCAGGGGCGTTCGGTCGGGCGGTAGTCGAACCAGTCGAAGGCGGCGCTGCCCTCGGTCACATAGAGGCCGAACACCCGACCGGTGAAACCGGCGGCGACCTCGGTGGACAGGTAGCGCCCGTCGAGTTCGGCGAGCACGACCGGCCCCTGCCCGGTCAGCACCTCGAAGCTGACGGTGTCGCAGGCGGCGGCGCGTACGCCGAACGGCGCACCGGGGGCCGTGACCTGGTCGGCGGCGGTCACGGTCGGCGGGAGCAGGTCGTCGGTGCGGGTGGCGATGCTCAGAGTGACCGGGCCGGCGGGCACCGGCAGCTCGCCGAAGACCTGACGGAACGGTCCGACCCGGCCGACCACCCGGACCAGCCCGTCGCCGACCTCGATGTCGTAGTGGTGGGCCTCGTCGATGCGTAGCGTCAGCCCGGCCCGACCCGTGCCGGGGTCGACCCGCACGGCGGCGCGGCAGTCGTGGTGCTGCTGTCGGCGGGCCATCATGGTGACGCCGACCCGGTCCAGGGTCGTGCCGGCGGCCCGCAGGGTGAGCCAGCCGGGCCGCTCGGTCAGCGACCAGACGTCCGCGGGCCGGTCGCGCAGTGAGATCCACTCCGGCGCGAGACCTGCGGTGTCGAAGTCGTCCCGGTACGCCGCCGGGCCGGGCGGCGCGGCCAGGGCGGGCGGACTTCCGGCCGGCGCGGAGGTCACCTCCTGCACCGGGTCGACCACCGGCCAGTCGTCCTCCCAGCGCACCGGCACCAGGAACGTCTCCCGCCCGAGCACGTGGTAGGGCGGCCACTGGCCCTTGGCCCGGATGCCCAGCAGCACCATCCACCAACTGCCGTCGGTCGCCTGCACCAGGTCGGCGTGCCCGGTCGCCTGCACCGGATGCCCGGTGCTCCGGTGGGTCAGGAACGGGTTGCCCGGGGCGGGCTCGAACGGGCCCCGGACGCTGCGCGAGCGGGCGACGGAGACGGCGTGGCCGGTGTGCGTACCGCCCTCCGAGACCAGCAGGTACCACCACTCGCCGATGCGATAGAGGTGCGGCGCCTCCGGGTACTGCCCACCGCTGCCGGACCACATCGGCACCGGGCCTTCGAGGACCTTGCCCGCCTCGGGGTCGATCCGGTACGACGCCACTCCCGACAGGGTCAACCAGCAGTCGCCGTCGTCGTCCCAGGCCAACGAGGGGTCGATGTGCGGCAGGTCGAAATAGACCGGGTCGGACCAGGGCCCGGCCGGATCGGTGGCGGTGACGATCAGGTGCCGGCCGATGCTGACGTTGGTGGTGACCATCCAGAACCGGCCGTCGTGGTAGCGGATCGTCGGTGCGAAGACGCCACCCGAGGCGTGCGCGTCCGGTGGCAGGTCGAGCTGGCTCGGGCGGTCCAGCACGTTGCCGATCTGCCGCCAGGTGACCAGGTCCCGGCTGTGGAAGACGGGTACGCCGGGGAAGTACTCGAAGCTGGAGCAGACCAGGTAGTAGTCCTCGCCGGCCCGACAGACACTGGGATCGGGGTGGAATCCGGCGACGACGGGATTGCGGAACGTGGGGGCAGCGGACACCTCGGGGTCACCCTTCGTCGTCTGGGCGAAGTAGCCATCCCGGTCGATGCTATGCGCCGCCGGGCGGCGCGCCGGTCACTCCGGGAGATGGCCGCGCAACAACTCCACGGTGCGCTCGTACAGCCGGTCCTGGACCTCGGGGTCGGCGGCCTGCGGATGGGGTGTGCCGGGGACCCGCTCGTCGTAGTAGGTGCCGTTGTCCTCGCGCTTCGCCGTGATTTGCACGACGGTGTCGGCGGCCTGCTCCGGGGGCTGCCCGTCGACCGAGAACATCGCGTGCAGCAGGCCGGTCGAGATGACGCCCGGGTGCAGGCTGACCACGTCCAGCGACGGTGACGGTCGGTTCCGGGCCAGCCAACCGGTGTACGTGACCAGGGCGAGCTTGGCGTGCGCGTACGCGGCCGACGGGGTGTACGCCTGCCGGGTCAGGTCGAGGTCGTCCAGGTGCAGCGTGGCCGAGTGGTGGGTGGCGGACACGATGTTGACGATCCGTCCCCGGTCGTGGCCGGCGACCAGGTCGATCAGGTCGGTGGTGAGCAGGAAGGGCGCCAGGTAGTCGACCTGGAAGGTGATCTCGTTCCCGGCGTCGCTGACCGTCCGGGTGGCCGGCGCGGGACGGCCCGCGTTGTTGATCAGGACGTCGATCGGATCGGTCGTGACGCGGATCCGCTCGGCCAACCGGGTGACCTCGGCGAGATCGTGGTAGTCGGCCGTCACGTACGTCAACTCGGCATCCCGGCGTTGCCGGGAGCGCACCTGGTCGAGCAGGTCGGCGACCTCGCTCTCCGGCTCCGGTCCGTGCAGGACGAGACTGCCGGGCCGGTCGGCGATGGCCAGCGCGGTGGCGCGGCCGATGCCGCTCGTCGCGCCGGTCAGCACGACGGCGGCGTCCCGCAGCGCGTCGGCGTGCGGTGCTGTCGGCACGACTGCTCCCGTCGTCGTCGAGCCGGGCGGTGGACGTGTTCCGCCACGTCATCGGCGGTGTCGGTGATGAACCTAGCGGCTGTCGCCGGGGCGGTGGTGCGCTTGGCGAGTTTCGTCGCCGGTCGTCCGACTTTCATGGCTGCCATCGAAAGTTGTCGTTGACCCCAACGGTTAACACTCTTTAAGATTCTGCTGCCTCGAGGAAACCACCCTGTCCACCCGTACGCTCGTCCGGCGCCGACGACCATCGGCGCCGGACGGCGGCACGGCGCCGTGATCCGCACCGGGAAGGCCCTCGATGTCCTCACCACGTCCACGCCCCCGTTCGGCCCTGGCCGCCGGCCTGCTCGCCCTGGTCACCGCCGGAGCGACACTCGCCGTCACCCCGACCGCCGCCCACGCCGTGGTCCTGCCGAACAACTTCAAGAGCGTCGGCTACATGCCGTCCTGGACCGGCAACGTCAACTCGGTCCAGTACGGCAAGCTCACCCACATCAACTACGCGTTCGTGCTGCCCAACAGCAACGGCACCCTGCGGCCGGTGGAGAACCCGAGCAAGCTCTCCTCGCTGGTGTCGCTGGCCCGGGCCAACAACGTCAAGGTCTCCATCGCCGTGGGCGGCTGGAACGACGGCGACGACAGCGCCTTCGAGGCTCTCGCCGCCAACGCCGGCACCCGCACCACGTTCGTCAACAGCCTGGTCTCGTTCGTCAACCAGTACGGCCTCGACGGCGTCGACATGGACTGGGAGTACCCCGACCCGGGCGCCTCGGCCGCCAACTACGCCCTGCTCATGCAGCAGCTCGGCAACGCGCTGCGCCCGCAGGGCAAGCTGCTGACCGCCGCCGTGGTCGCCGAGGGCTACTACCGCGACGGCGTGCCCACCTCGGTCTTCAACCACGTCGACTTCCTCAACATCATGGCGTACGACGGCGGCAGCCCGCACGCCAACTACGACTGGTCGATCAACGCGGTGAACGGATGGAAGGCGCGCGGACTGCCGGCCGCCAAGGCCGTCCTCGGGGTGCCCTTCTACAGCCGGCCCGGCTACTACACGTATACCCAACTGGTCGGCATGGACCCGGCCAACGCCAACCGGGACTGCACCACGGTTGGCGGCGTCCAGCAGTGCTACAACGGCATCCCGACCGTCAAGCGCAAGACCCAGTGGGCGATGGCGAACGCCGGCGGCATGATGAACTGGGAGCTGACCCAGGACACCAGCGGCTCGACCTCACTGGTCAGCGCGATCTACGACACCGTCATGGGTGGCGGCACCCCGCCGCCGACCGGCCGGACCGGCCCGATCACCGGCATCGCCGGCAAGTGCGTGGACGTGGCCGCCGCGAGCAACGCCAACGGCACGGCCGTGCAGCTCTACACCTGCAACGGCACCAGTGCGCAGAGCTGGACGGTGGCCTCCGGCGGCACCCTGCGGGCCCTCGGTAAGTGCCTGGACGTGGCCAGTGCGGGCACCGTCAACGGCACGCCCGTGCAACTCTGGGACTGCAACGGCACCACCGCGCAGGTCTGGCAGGCCCAGTCCAACGGCACGCTGCGCAACCCGGCGTCGAACAGATGCCTGGACGCCACCGGCAACAGCTCCGCCGACGGCACCCGGTTGCAGATCTGGGACTGCTTCGGCGGCGCCAACCAGGTCTGGCGCCTGCCTTCCTGACCGGCGGCGAGGATCGGCACCGGCCGGGCTGACCGGCGTCGAAGGGCTCGGGGTGGAATCGCCGCCCCGAGCCCGCTACGCGACCACCATGCTGCGGGCCTGGGTGAGGCCACCGATCATCTCCCGCAGCGCCGCGACGATCGACGCCTCGATCTCCGGCCGTAGCCGGGAGACCGGAACGGAGATGCTCACCGCGTCCACCGCCGGGGACGACAGCGGGACGGCCATCGCGAAGCAGACGATGCCCTCGGCGTTCTCCTCCCGGTCCACCGCGTGCCCGGTCGCTCGGACGTCGGCCAGCGCGGCGTGCAGGGCGTCCCGGTCGCAGACGGTGTGCGGGGTGAGGCGGGGTAGCGGCCAGGTCAGCAACGTGTCGACCGTCTGCTCCGGGTGCCCGGCCAGCAGGGCCTTGCCGAGGGCGGTGGCGTGCGCCGGCAACCGGCGGCCGATCGCGCTGTAGAGCCGCAGCCGGTGCACCGACTCCCGCTTGGCCAGGTAGACCACCTGGTCGCCGTCGAGCCGGCCGAGGTGGACGGCCTCGCCGAACCGGCGGGACAGCTCGTCGAGGACGCTGCCGAGCAGGCCGACCCGGTCGTCCCCGTCGAGATAGGCGGCGCCGACCCGCAGGGCCCGCAGGCCGAGCCGGAACCGGGTGCCGGTGTCGTCGGTCTGCACCCAGCCGCGACTGGTCAACGTGCGCAGCAGCCCGTGCAGGCTGCTCTTGGGGATGCCGAGCGCGCGTGCCAGGTCGCCCAGGGCCCAGGAGCGCGGCTGGTCGGCGAGCAGTTCGAGCAGGTCGAGAGTGCGGCCGGCCGACTTGACGGGCTGGAACTCCTCTGGCGCGGTGGGCACCGGCCCACTCTAGCGAAGCCGGTACGCCTCCAGTAAGGTCACGTACGTGACTAACGTTCAAGGATCTGAACGATCTGGCCAGGGATCTGGAAAAATCGACGTCGGACGGGTGCTGCCGGTGGTGGTCCTCGAGGACGCCCGGCACGCCGATCCACTCGCCTCGGCGCTGGTCAAGGGTGGTCTGTCGGCGATCGAGGTGACCCTGCGTACCGCCGCCGGGCTGGACGCGATCAAGGCGGTGGCCGGGCGCGGCGATCTCACGGTCGGTGCTGGCACCGTGCTCACCGCCGAGCAGGCCGAGCGGGCCGTGGCCGCCGGTGCCCGGTTCGTGGTGACCCCCGGTTTCGCCCCCGCAGTGGTGCGCTTCTGTCAGGAGGCCGGCGTGCCGGTCTTCCCCGGCGCGGCCACCGCGACCGAGATCCAGATGGCCGTCGACGCCGGCCTGAACGTGGTCAAGTTCTTCCCCGCCCAACTGCTGGGCGGCGCGCCGATGATCAAGGCGCTGGCGGCGCCGTTCCGCGACATCCGGTTCATCCCCACCGGCGGCCTCACGCCCGCCGTGATCGACGAGTACCTTGCCCTGCCGGCCGTGCTGGCCGTCGGCGCGACCTGGATGGTGGCGGCGGACCTGATCGCCGGTGAGCAGTGGGACGAGATCACCAGCCGGACCGCCTCGGCGGTGGCGGCGGCGGGAGGCCGGGCATGAGCGCGCAGAGCGAGCGAATCATCGGGTGCAGTGCGGTGGTGCCTCATGGCGGCACGCAGCGGAGCGGAGTGCCGGCATGAGCGCGCAGAGCGAGCTGACCCCTCGGCCGAAGGACGAGTGCCGGTACGACCTGGTCTCGCTCGGCGAGGTCATGCTGCGACTCGACCCCGGTGAGGGGCGGGTCCGCACCGCGCGTCAGTTCCGGGCCTGGGAGGGCGGCGGCGAGTACAACGTGGCCCGGGGCCTGCGCCGCTGTTTCGGCCTGCGGACCGCGGTGGTCACCGCGTTCGCCCAGAACGAGGTCGGCCGGCTGCTGGAGGACCTGATCCTGCAGGGCGGCGTGGACACCAGCTTCGTCACCTGGCTGCCCTACGACGGCATCGGCCGTAGCGTGCGCAACGGACTGAACTTCACCGAGCGCGGTTTCGGCGTACGCGGGGCGGTCGGCACCTCCGACCGGGGCCACTCCGCCGCCAGCCAGCTCAAGCCGGACGACGTCGACTGGGACCACCTCTTCGGCACGCTCGGCGTGCGGTGGCTGCACACCGGCGGCATCTACGCGGCGCTGTCGGAGACGGCCGCGCAGACCGCCGAGGCCGCGATGACCGCCGCCCGCCGGCACGGCACCATCGTCTCCTACGACCTGAACTACCGGCCCAGCCTCTGGAAGGCGGTGGGTGGTCAGGACCGCGCCCGGGAGGTCAACCGTCGGCTCGCCGCCCTGGTCGACGTGATGATCGGCAACGAGGAGGACTTCACCGCCTGCCTCGGGTTCGAGGTGCCGGACACCGACATCCACAGCGGCGCGCTCGACGCCGGCAACTTCAAGACGATGATCGAGGCCGTCGTCCAGGAGTACCCGAACTTCAAGGTCGTGGCGACCACGCTGCGCGGCGTGCACAGCGCGACGGTCAACGACTGGGGTGCCGTGGCATGGTCGGGTGGCGCGTTCGCCGAGGCCACCCACCGCCCCGGCCTGGAGATCATGGACCGGGTCGGTGGCGGCGACAGCTTCGCCTCCGGGCTCATCTACGGCCTGCTGGAGCGCGACGGCGACCTGACCCAGGCCGTGGAGTACGGCGCCGCCCACGGCGCCCTGGCGATGACCACCCCCGGCGACACGTCGATGGCCAACCTCGCCGAGGTGGAGGCACTGGTGCGCGGAGCCGGCGCCCGCGTGCAACGTTGACCTGCGATCGGCCGGGTCGGGACTACCCGATCCGGCCGGTCAGCACGCAGACGCGGACGTGCTCGCGGAACCGGGTGGCCGGGACCAGCGCGTCGCGGATCATCGTGGACAGCTCCGTCCGTTGCGCCGGCGGGGGCAGGGCGTCGACCGGGAAGCTGGAGTAGACGCCGCCGAGAAGAGCGTCCAGGTCGATCTCGTCGGTGTATTCGACCACGGTCTCGGTGACGTGGTAACCGTGCCGGGTGAGTGCGTCGGCGTACCGGCGTCGGCTGTCGGTGTCGGTGCCGCAGCTCCGGCTCAGTTCGGTGCCGTGCCAGCGTTCCAGGCAGGCACGTAGTGCCCGCGACCATGACGTGTCCTGAAGCCACAGAGGGGTCCCGTTGGCGACCACCGCGATTCCGCCACCGGGACGCAGCAGCGGACGGAGCCCGGCGAACACGCTCTCATGCGCCATCCAGTGCAGAGCCTGCCCGACGGTCACCGCGCCCACACTCCCGTCGCCGAACAGCCGCCCCAACGCGGGCAGGTCGGAGTCGGCACCGAGCACCCAGCTCACGTTGTCGACCCGCTGCTCCTCGGCGGCCCGACGGGCGAGTACGAGCATGTCGGGCTCGGGATCGACCCCGACGACCGCCCGCACCCGGGCGGCGATCGGCAGCGTGAGCTGGCCCGTGCCGCAGCCGAGGTCGACGACCACGTCCTGCGGCGTCAGACCGAACGTCGTCGCCAGCACGTCGAAGACGGCCGGCGGATAGCCGCGCCGGTAGCGTTGGTAGAGCCGTGCCACTTCACCACCGAAGCCCAGGTCCATGCGGCCAGGATGTCCGGACCGGCCGCGACCGGCCAAGGCATTCTGCTGACGGCAGCATGCGGCGAGGATTCGGCAACCTGTTTGCCCCGCCGTCGCGGGGTTGACATGCTTCGCTCATGTCATCGCCCTCCGTGCCCGACTTCGAGCGGGTCATCGACGCGCCGCTGCGGGACCAGTTCGAGGTCTTCATCGACCAGCACCGTGCCGAGCTGCAGCACTGTCTCGACGGGCTGACCGAGGAGCAGGCCCGCCGGTCGCTGGTGCCGTCCCGGACGACCCTGCTGGGTCTGGTCAAGCACGCGACCTTCGTGGAGAAGGTCTGGTTCGACGAGGCGGTGACGCGCCGGTCGCGTGCCGAGATCGGCATCCCGGCCACGCCGGACGAGTCGTTCCTGCTCGACGACGGTGACACCGTCGCCAGCGTCCAGGAGGCACACCGGCAGGCGTGTGCGGCGTCCCGTCGTGCCACCGCCCCGCTGGGGTTGGACGACCTGCTGCACGGCAACCGGCGCGGACCGATCCCGCTGCGCTGGGTCTATCTGCACGTGCTGCGCGAGCTGGCCGAGCACTGCGGTCACGCCGACATCCTGCGCGAGCAGATCCTGGCCGACGCGCCGGGATGACACGGGTCGGAGCGAACGGCTCGTCGGCCGGAGTTGTCGGTGTAGGCGACTATCCTCACGCCTCGTGACCTCGCAGTTGAACGACCTTCCCACCGATCTGGCCGAGCTGTTCGCCGACGCGCAGCCGCACCGCCGCACCCTGCCCGTGTCGCTTCCGCCCGGCCGGACGGTCCGCAGCGAGGAGGCACCCGACGAGCGTCCCGCGCTGTGGCTCAGCGACGGCCCGGCCCCGTCCGGACTGTGGCCGGAGCTGCACGCGGCGCACGCGACGTCGGGGCTGTGGCCGCTGCTCCTCGACCACCTGCACGGCGACCCGGATCGCCCCTGGGCCGACGGCGAGCTGTGGCCGGCGAGCAGTTCCGACCCGGCGGAGCACGCCCCCGAGCGGCTGCTGGCCGGATGGTGGTCCGACCACACCACCGACTACGAGGGCGGTGAGCCGACCAGCAGGCAGCTCGCCGTCTCCGCGCCGTACGGCCAGGACTGGCCCGGCCTGGCGGCACCGGCGTCGCCCCGGGTGACGCCGCAGGAGCACGCCGACCACTGGGCCGAGCAGTTGTCGCTGGCCCAGCCCGACATGCGGCTCGGTCTGGTCGCCGCCGAGCGGGGCAGCGACGCGCTCGCCGTCCTCGGCTGGCAGGGGCCGGTGAACTACACCAACGACGCCGGCCGGCTCTCCGCGGTGCTGCGCAGCTGGGAGGACCGGTTCGGGGTACGCGTGATCGGCCTCGGCTTCGCCGAGCTGTACCTCTCGGTCGCCGCCCCGCCGACGACCGTCGACGAGGCGCTGCCGATCGCCGCCGAGCACTTCGCCTTCTGCCCGGACAACATCTGGCAGGGGCAGAGCCCGTGCACGCTCGCCGGCTACGCGGACCGCATCGTCAACGCTCCGACCTGGGCGTTCTGGTGGGACTGACGGTCCAGGTCGTCAGGCGGCGGGGTTCTCGGCCCGCTCGGTGGTGAGGGTGACCAGGAACGCCGCGTGGTCGGTGGTGCCGCGCATGTCGATCGATCTGCTGGCGGTGATCGTCAGGTCCGGGGTGGCCATGAACTGCTGCACCCCGCCGTCGTGCAGGTGCTGGTAGTCGGCGGGTACGCAGGACCGCACGTCGGGCGTGCCGCCGTGCCGCAGGTTGAGGTCGCCGCTGACCACCGTCGGCTGATAGCCGGCACCGGCGTGCAGCTCGGGTACGGCCACCCCGAGCAGGTGCCCGCACTGGGCCAGCGCCAGCGTCGAGCTGGTGTACGCCAGGTGCGTGGTGCACGCGTAGAAGACGGTGCTGGCGTCCACGCAGAGCCAGGCGCGCTGCTCGGGGTCGGCCGGGTCCTGCGCCGGGAAGACCCCCCGGTGCAGCTCGTGCCCCTGGTACGGGTCGGCGACGTGGGCCAGCACGCCGACGCCGTACTGCTGGCCGTTGACGCAGCGGTAGGGCTCGCCGGTGCGGCCGTTGCGGGCGGGCTGGAAGGCCGCGACCACGGTGCCGGAGTGCACGCCGGTCATGGCGCGCTCCAACGCGTCCACGTCACCGGAGCAGATCTCGTTGAGCGTGACGATGTCCGGGCGTTCGGCGCGGATCACCTCGGCGGCCTGGTCCACCGCCCGCCCGGTGTAGCAGCCCAGGGCCATGCCGCTGTTGCAGAGGTTCATCTGGAGCACCCGCAACGGGGCGGGCGTGGTGGGCGGGGCGGTCACCGAGCAGCCGGCCAGCAGCGCGGTGGCCGCGAGCAGGCCGAGGGCGGCGCGCAGCGGACGGGGGACGCGGAAGCGACGACGAGCCAATGCACCTGCCCTGGACGTGCGGAGGGGTGGCAAGTGTATCGGCAGCTCCGTCGCGGCCGTGACGCTGCGCGACCGGCGTCGTCGGGGTGGGTGGCCACGCCGGTGGCCCGGACCGGCCGGTCCGGGCCATGCGCGCCGGACGCCGGCTTTCAGTCCCGCAACGGGTACGGGATGAAGGTGCTGCGGTTCTCGTCCAGGTCCAGGTGCCGGCTGATCGGTGGGGCGGCCCGCTGCGGGCAGCTCATCCGCTCGCAGGTCTTGCAGCCCGGCCCGATCGGGATGGCCGCCTCGGCCGCGTGCAGGTCCACCCCGGTGGAGTAGACCAACCGCCCGGCGTGCCGCGTCTCGCAGCCCAGCCCGATCGCGTACACCTTGCCGGGTTGGCCGTAGCCGCCGTGGTGGCGGGTGATGGTGCGGGCGATCCAGAGGTACCGCTGCCCGTCGGGCATCGCGGCGACCTGGGTGACCACCCGGCCGGGCGCGCCGAACGCCTCGTAGACGTTCCACAGGGGGCAGGTGCCGCCGGTGCGGGAGAACGGGAAACCGGTGGCGGACTGCCGTTTGGACATGTTGCCGGCCCGGTCCACCCGGACGAAGGAGAACGGCACGCCGCGCGCCCGGGGGCGTTGCAGGGTGCTGAGCCGGTGGCAGACCGTCTCCCAGCCCAGCGCGTAGTGCTGGGTCAGCAGGTCGATGTCGTAGCGGCGCTGCTCGGCGGCGGCCAGGAAGTGCTCGTACGGCAGCAGCAGTGCCGCCGCGAAGTAGTTGGCCAACCCGACCCGGGTCAGGATCTGGGTCTGCACGTCGTCGAAGTTCTCCGACTCGACGATCTCGTCGATCACGTCGGCGCACTCCAGCAACGCGATCTGCGCGGCCATCCGCATCGCCTCCTGCCCGCCCCGCAGTGAGGTGGACAGGTGCAGGGTGCGGGTCTGCGGGCGATAGCGGTGCAACTCGCCGCCGAGCGAGCCGGGCTCCTCGCGGGTGACGCGTACTCCGTGTCGCTGCGCCAACCGGTCGCGCAGCAGGACGCGCACCTCGCCGCGACGCAGCGCCATCCGGGCGGCCAACCGCTCGGCCTCCTCGTCCAGGTCCGGCACGTAGTTCTGCCGACGGTAGAAGAACTCGGTCACCTGGTCGTGTGGGCTGCGCCCGATCCGCTCCCGGTCGCCGACCAGCTCGGCGAGCTGCTCGTCGGCCTGCTGGTAGCGGCGGTGCAGGTCGATGACGGCGGCAGCGACCTCGGGCAGGCGGGTGGCGAGCTCGGTGAGTTCGGTGATGCCGGCCCGGGCGGGCAGCGCCTCGCGCAGCCCGGCGACCAGGCGCGGGGTGTCGTGCGCGGCGAACACCGTCGGGTCGACGCCGAACAGCTCCGTGATGCGCAGCAGCACCGGCACGGTCAGCGGGCGGGTGTCGTGCTCGATCTGGTTCAGGTAGCTCGGGGAGATGCTGAGGTGACGGGCCAGCTCCGTCTGGCTCATCCCGCGTTCCTCGCGCAGCCGGCGCAGACGGGCGCCGGCAAAGGTCTTGGTCATCGCCTCGCCTCCCGGTCGGCGGATCAGGTCGGGCCACATTAGCACTGCTGCGAATAGAGCCTTTCACAACTTTGCAAAATCGCTCTTCGGCTTTTCAATAATTGGCTCCTTCCGTCTCTCGACCGGCCCTGACAGGCCGTGTGACCGTATGTGACACAGAAATCCGAAGGGGATGAATACGATGCTTTCCGCGGTCGAGCAGTTGCAGCACGAATGGGAGACCAACCCCCGCTGGCGGGGAGTACGGCGCAGCTACCGCGCCGAGGACGTCATCCGGTTGCGCGGCGCCATCCAGGAGGAGCACACCCTGGCCCGGCACGGCGCCAACCGGCTGTGGCGGCTGCTCACCAGCGAGGACTACGTGCACGCGCTGGGGGCGCTCACCGGCAACCAGGCGGTGCAGATGGTCCGGGCCGGGCTCAAGGCGATCTACCTGTCCGGCTGGCAGGTGGCCGCCGACGCCAACCTGGCCGGGCACACCTACCCGGACCAGAGCCTCTACCCGGCCAACTCGGTGCCGGCCGTGGTGCGCCGGATCAACAACGCGCTGCTGCGGGCGGCCCAGATCACCACCGCCGAGGGCGACACGTCGGGCATCGACTGGCTGGCCCCGATCGTCGCCGACGCGGAGGCCGGTTTCGGCGGCGTGCTCAACGCGTACGAGCTGATGAGCGCGATGATCGCGGCCGGCGCCGCCGGCGTGCACTGGGAGGACCAGCTCGCCGCCGAGAAGAAGTGCGGCCACCTCGGCGGGAAGGTGCTCATCCCCACCGGCCAGCACATTCGCACACTGGAGGCGGCCCGGCTCGCCGCCGACGTCGCCGGGGTGCCGACCGTGGTGGTGGCCCGCACCGACGCGCAGGCGGCCACGCTGCTCACCACCGACGTGGACGAGCGGGACCGCCCCTTCGTCACCGGCGAGCGCACCCCGGAAGGCTTCTACCGCGTCCGCAACGGCATCGCGCCGTGCATCGCCCGAGGGCTCGCGTACGCCCCGCACTCCGACCTGCTCTGGATGGAGACCAGCAAGCCGGACCTGGAGGTCGCCCGCCGCTTCGCCGAGGCGATCAAGGACGAGTACCCGGACCAGCTGCTCGCCTACAACTGCTCGCCGTCGTTCAACTGGCGCAAACACCTCGACGACGCCACCATCGCCAAGTTCCAGCGCGAACTCGGCCACATGGGATACCGGTTCCAGTTCATCACGCTGGCCGGCTTCCACGCGCTGAACTACTCGATGTTCGACCTGGCCCGAGGTTACGCCGCCGAGGGGATGCCGGCGTACGTGTCGCTCCAGGAGCGGGAGTTCGCGGCCGAGGCGGCCGGTTACACCGCGGTCAAGCACCAGCGCGAGGTGGGCACCGGCTACTTCGACCTGATCAGCACGGTGCTCAACCCGACCGCCGAGACCACCGCGCTGCGGGGTTCGACCGAAGAGGAGCAGTTCGCATGAGGTACGAGATCATCGGCCCGGTGGCGGAGCGCTTCGCCGAGGTGCTCACCGCCGAGGCGCTGGAGTTCCTGGTCACGCTGGACAGCGAGTTCTCGGCTCGCCGGGTGGCGTTGCTGGACACCCGGCGGGCCCGCCGGGACCGGTTCGCCACCGGCCAGTTGCCCGACTTCCTGCCGGAGACCATCGGCGTCCGCGCCGACCCGAGCTGGCGGGTGGCGCCGCCCGCCCCCGGCCTGGAGGACCGGCGGGTCGAGATCACCGGCCCGCCGGAGCGCAAGATGACGGTCAACGCGCTCAACTCCGGGGCCCGGGTGTGGCTCGCCGACTTCGAGGACGCCACCGCCCCCACCTGGGACAACGTCATCCGTGGGCAGCTCAACCTGATGGACGCGCTGGACCGGCGGATCGACTTCACCGACGCGCGCGGCAAGCGGTACTCCCTCGGCGACGACCTGGCGACCATCGTGGTCCGTCCGCGTGGTTGGCATCTGGTGGAGAAGGGGATCGTGGTGGACGGTCGGCCGATCTCGGCCAGCCTGGTCGACTTCGGGCTCTATCTCTTCCACTGCGCCCGACGGCAACTCGCGGCCGGCGCGGGACCGTACTTCTATCTGCCGAAGCTGGAGGACCACCGCGAGGCGCGGCTCTGGAACGACATCTTCGTCTTCGCCCAGCACTACCTGCGGCTGCCGCAGGGCACGATCCGGGCGACCACCCTGATCGAGACGATCACCGCCGCGTTCGAGATGGAGGAGATCCTCTACGAGCTGCGGGAGCACTCGGCGGGGTTGAACGCCGGCCGGTGGGACTACATCTTCAGCATCATCAAGAACTTCGGGCAGTGGCCGGACTTCGTCCTGCCGGACCGCGCCGAGGTGACGATGACCGTGCCGTTCATGCGCGCGTACACGGAGCTGCTGGTGCGGACCTGTCACCGGCGCGGGGCGCACGCGATCGGCGGCATGGCCGCGTTCGTGCCCAGCCGGGACCCGGAGGTCAACGAGACGGCGCTGAGCCGGGTGCGGGCCGACAAGCAGCGCGAGGCAGCAGCCGGTTTCGACGGCTCCTGGGTGGCCCACCCCGGCCTGGTGCCGACCTGCCGCGAGGAGTTCGACGCGGTGCTCGGCGCACGCCCGCACCAACTCGACCGGCAGCGCGACGACGTCGAGGTCACCGCCGCCGATCTGCTCGCCGTGGACAAGACCCCCGGTCAGGTCACCGAGGCGGGCCTGCGATCCAACATCGCGGTGGCGCTGCGTTACGTCGACGCCTGGCTCGGCGGGGCCGGTGCGGTGGCGCTGTGGAACCTGATGGAGGACGCGGCGACCGCCGAGATCGCCCGCTGCCAGGTCTGGCAGTGGCTGCACCACGGTACGCCGCTGGCCGGTGGCGGCAGCGTCACGGAGGAGCGGGTCCGGGCGATCCTCGACGAGGAGTTGGTCACCCTGGTCGAGGGGCGCGGGAACGCCGCCGAGCGCGAGCGTGCCGAGCACGCGGCGCGCATCGTCGAGGAGACCGCGCTCGGTGAGGTCCTGCCCGCCTTCTTCACCACCGGCGCGTACGCCCGCCACCTCAGCCCGGTGCGCTGCCCTGCTCCGGTCACCGTCTGAGCGTCCACCGTCGGGCGCGGGCGCTGGTGGCGGATCGTCGTCGGGCCGGTGCGGGTCGTGCTGGTTGGGGCGCTGTCGAGCTGAGAGCGTCAACGGATCGGGACTTCCTCTGGCCGCCGGTGGGCGATGCTGACCCGTGCCCGTGCCCGGGCTCGGAGCCGTGCCCGGGCTCGGACCTTTCCCCACCTCGACCCTTGGCCAGGCTCGGGCCGTCGACAGATACGCACCTTGCCGAGGCTCGGACGTTGTCCAGGCTCGGACCTGTGTCGGGGGCGGGGGTGGGAACGGGCTCCGGACACGGCGTCCGGCAAGGTGGTCAGGGCGAATGATCGGCGGGCGGTCGGTGGGGCTGAACGGCTGCGGGGCCCAAGCGGTCGCGGTCGCGGAGTGGTGATGGCCCACCGGCCGAACGGTCTCGACGGGCGACGGCATAGACGGGTCAGCTCGACAGTGCTCCCAGCAGACGCCACCAGGGCAGCATCGCAGCACCGCACGATCGCCGGGCGGTCAGGTGTCGATCCGGGTGATGTTGCGGATCTTGTTGGACGCGTCCAGCGCCGCGACCTTGTAGGCCTCGGCCAGCGTCGGGTAGTTGAACACCGTGTCGACCAGGTAGTCGACCGTTCCACCGCAGCCCATCACCGCCTGTCCGATGTGGACGATCTCGGTGGCGCCGGTGCCGAAGACGTGGACGCCCAGCAGTCGGCCGTCGTCCGGCGAGACGAGCAACTTCAGCATGCCGTACGAGTCGCCGACGATCTGGCCGCGCGCCAGCTCGCGGTAGCGGGCGACGCCCACCTCGAACGGTGTGGCGCTCTCGGTCAGCTCGTCCTCGGTCTTCCCGACGAAGCTGATCTCCGGGATGGTGTAGATGCCGATCGGCTGCAACTCGTGCATCGGGCGTTCCGGCTCGCCGCAGGCGTGCTGGGCGGCCAGCCGGCCCTGCTCCATCGAGGTGGAGGCCAGGGCCGGGAAACCGATCACGTCACCGACGGCGTAGATGTTCTCCACGGTGGTCCGGTAGTTCGCGTCGACCTCGATCCGACCGCGCCGGTCGGCGGTCAGTCCGGCCGCCTCCAGGTCCAGCCCGTCGGTCTGGCCCTGCCGTCCGGCCGAGTACATCACCGTGTCGGCGACGATCCGCTTGCCGCTCTTGAGTACGCACAGCGCCGCGTTCTGGTGCTTCTCCACCGCGGCGACCTCCTCGCCGAAGCGGAACGTCACCGACAGGTCGCGCAGGTGGTACTTGAGCGACTCGATGATCTCCTCGTCACAGAAGTCGAGCATCCGCTCGCGACGTTCCACCACGGTGACCTTCGTGCCCAGCGCGGCGAACATGGAGGCATACTCCATGCCGATCACGCCCGCGCCGACCACGACCATGCTGCGCGGCACGGCCTGGAGGTTGATGACCCCGTCGGAGTCGACGATGGTCCGGTCGTCGAAGTCGACGCTGTCCGGTCGGGCCGGTCTGGTGCCGGCGGCGATGATGGCCTTGTCGAACGTGATCTTCGAATCCCGTCCGGAGCCGCCGTCGACCCAGACCGAGTGCGGGTCGGCGAAGCGGCCGGTGCCGGTGATCAGGGTGACCCGGTTGCGGGTCAACTGGTTGCGGATGACGTCGGTCTGTCGGTTGATCACGTGTTGGGTGCGGGCCGCCAGGTCGCTGACGGTGATCTCGTCCTTCACCCGGTAGCTGCTGCCGTACAGGTCTCGTTGGCTCAGGCCGGTCAGATAGAGCACGGCCTCGCGCAGGGTTTTCGAGGGGACGGTGCCGGTGTTGATGCAGACTCCGCCGAGCATGTCGCGTCGATCCACGACGGCCACCCGTCGGCCGAGTTTGGCGGCGGCGATGGCGGCCTTCTGACCGCTCGGCCCTGAGCCCAGTACCAACAGGTCGTAGTCATACACGATCACTAGCGTCGCAAGATGTGGTGGACTGCGCCAGGCCAGGCGACCAAGCGGAACAAGGGTTTACCTTCCTGGAATGTTGACCTGGTGCCCTCTCCCCACCGACCGATGATCATGATAGGTTAGCCTTACCTAACAGGAGGTGTTCATGGGGTTCGCCGCACAGGTGCGCGAGTTGACCAGGGCGGACCACCGGGCCGCGCAGAACGTGACGTATTTCGACGCCCTGTTGTCGGGGCAGCTCGACCGGGCCGGGTACGCCGCGTTGCTGGAGCAGCTCCACGTCGTCTACCAGACGTTGGAGGAGGCCGCCGAGGCGATGCGGGACGACCCGGTCGCCGGGCCGTTCGTCGTGGAGGAACTGCGCCGCCTGCCCCGCATCGTCGACGACCTGCGGTTCCTGCACGGCCCCGACTGGGCCACCCGGATCGCGCCGAGCCCCGCCACCCGGCAGTACCAGGAACGCCTGCGCGAGGTCGCGTTCACCTGGCCGGCGGGCTTCGTCGCCCACCACTACACGCGGTACATGGGCGACCTCTCCGGCGGGCAGGTGATGGTACGGGCGGTACGCCGCACGTTCGGCCTCGACACCGACGGCGTCCGGTTCTTCCTCTTCCCCGACCTGGACGCGGCCGCCTTCAAGCAGCACTACCGCGAGTTGCTCGACACGGCACCGTGGGACGAGGTCGAGCGGCAGCGCTTCCTGGACGAGGTGTCGTGGGCGTACCGGCTGAACACCGAGATGATCGCCGAGCTGGGCCGGGACGTGGCGCAGGGGAGTGCGGCGTGAACGCGGCGGACCCGTTCCCGCCCGACGTGGTGTCGGCCGTCATGCGGCACATGAACACCGACCACGCCGACGACTGCCGGCTGATCTGCCAGGGCCTGGGCGGTCGACCGACCGCCACCGCGGCGACCATGTCCGGGATGGACGCCGAGGCGATGTACTTCGCGGCCACCGTGGACGGTGTCCCGGTCCCGGTGCGGGTGCCCTTCAGTGCCCCGCTCACCGAGCGGCGGCACATCCGGGCCGAGGCCGCCCGGATGTACCGGGAGGCGTGTGCGGCGCTGGGCCTGACCCCACGGCCCGACACGAGCTGATTCCGTGCTGTGCACGACGGCCCGCCGGTCATCACCGGCGGGCCGTCAACCGTCCGTGCGGACCGGCAGCACCAGCGGTACGCCGGTGCGCGGGTGCGGCAGCACCTCGATCTCGTGCTGGTAGACCTCGCTGAGCCGGTCGGCGGTGAGCACCTCGACCGGTGGCCCGTCGGCGACCAGCCGCCCACCGGCCAGCAACGCGATCCGGTCCGCGTACGCGGCGGCAAGCGCCAGGTCGTGCAGGACGACCACCACGGCACCGCCCTGACGGGCCCGCTCGCGTGCCAACCGGAGCACCAACTCCTGGTGGTGCAGGTCCAGCGCGGCGGTCGGCTCGTCCAGCATGAGCATCGGGGTGCGTTGGGCGAGTACCCGGGCCAGCGCCACCCGCGCCTGCTCGCCACCGGAGAGCGCCGAGAAGACCCGGTCGGTGAAGGACTCCGTGCCGGTCAGCCGCATCGCCTCGCGGATCGCGTCGTCGTCCTCGTCGGCGTACCGCGTACCGGCCCAGGGTGCGCGGCCCATCGCGACCACCTCGCCGACGGTGAACGGGAACGTCATGGTGGCCCGTTGCGGCAGCATCGCGCGGAGTCGGGCCAGCTCGACCGGAGCCCAGCGGTGCAACGGCCGGTCGGCGAACGCGATGTCGCCGGAGGCCGGTGCCAGGTCGCCGCAGATCGCGCCGAGCAGGGTGCTCTTGCCGGCGCCGTTCGGCCCGACCAGCGCCAGCAGTTCCCCGCCCCGGACGTCGAAGGTGACGTCGGTCAGGATCGGTCGGCCGCCGCGCCGGACACCCAACCCGTCCACCCGCAGGCGGACCGGATCGCGACCGATCTCCGGCACCGCCGTACGCCGCCTCATCCCCATCCTCCCGCCCGGGTCCGGGTCCGGCGCAGCAACCAGAAGAAGCACGGGCCGCCCACCACGGCGGTCAGCACGCCGAGCGGTAGTTCCTGGTAGTCGACCAGGGTGCGGGCGGCCAGGTCCCCGGCGACGACCACGATGGCCCCGCCCAGCGCGCTGGCCGGCAGGAGCAGCCGGTGACCCGGCCCGGCGACCATCCGGACCAGGTGCGGCACGACCAGCCCGACGAAGGAGATCACGCCGGTGAAGGCCACCGCGGCGGCACCGAGCAGCGCGGTCACCCCGATCATGGCCAGCCGCAACCGTTCCACGTGGACGCCCAGGTGCCGGGCCGACCGGTCACCGAGGGCGAGCAGGTCCAGGCGGCGGGCGGTGGCGGCGGCGATCGCGATGCCGACCGCCGCACACGGCAGGGTCACTCCCACTGCCGCCCAGTTGGCCTGCGCCAGGCTGCCGAGCTGCCAGAACGCGATGGCGCGTACGGCGTCGGCGTCGCCGAAGAACATCAGCAGGCCGATCAGCGCGCCGGCCACCGCGTTGACCGCGATGCCGGTCAGGACCAGCGTGACCACCTCGGTGCGTCCGCCGGTGCGGGACATCGAGTAGACCAGCGCGGTGGCGGCGAGACCGCCCAGGAACGCGCCGGTCGCGACGGTCCAGCCGCCGAGCGTGGCGACGCCGGTGACGATGACCGTGGCGGCGCCGACCGCGGCGCCCGAGGAGACGCCGATGACGCCCGGCTCGGCCAGCGGGTTGCCGAAGACGCCCTGCATCAGCGCGCCGGCGCAGCCGAGCGCCGCGCCGACGATGACGGCGAGTACGACCCGGGGGAACCGGACCACCCAGAGGGCGCTCTCCCCGTGCGGGGCGCTCGGCAGGGGACCGACGTCGAGCCCGACGCGGTGCAGCAGTGATCCGAGCACCTCGGCGGGCGGCACCTGGACCTGCCCGGTGCCGGCCGCGACGAGGCAGAGCAGGACCAGGGCGACGCTCAGCCCGACCAGGAGCAGGGGCCGTCTCATGTGCACGGTCGGTGGACCGCCTCGGCGAGGGCCTGGATGGTGCGGCCGGTCCGCGCCCCGAAGCTCAGCAGCATCCCGTCGTCCATGTCCACGATCCGGCGGTGTCGACCGGCCGGGGTCTGGCCGACGCCGGGCAGGGCGAGCAGGCCGTCCACGCCCTTGACCGACTCCAGCCCCTCGGTCATCACCAGGATGACGTCCGGTGCCGCGTTGATCAGACCCTCGCTGGTCAGCGGCCGGAACCGGGACAACCCGATCTCGGTGCCGGCGTCGGTCGCGCCGATCGCCCGGATCATCTCGTCGGAGCCGGCGCCCTTGCCGCCGATCAGGTACACCCCGGCGGTGCCCCGCACATAGAGGAACGCGATGCGCAGTGGCGGGCCGTCCGCCGGGGCGCTGCGGCGGGCCTCGGCGATCTCCGCCTCCACCCGGGACACGAGGAGGTCCCCGGCCGCCGGTACGCCGAGGGCGGCGGCGATGGCGCGGATGTTGCGGGGGATGGCGGCGAGGCTCTGCTCGTCGTCGATCAGGACCACCGGGATGCCGGCGCGACGGAGCTGGTTGAGCACCTCGGGTGGGCCGATGCTGGTGTCGGCGAGTACCACCGTGGGGTTCAGCCGCAGCACCGCCTCGGCGGCCAGGTCGTGTCCGGCCGGCGTGACCACCGGCAGGTGCGTGGCGGCGGCGAAGGTGGTGGAGGTGTCCCGCCCGATCACCCGGCCGCCGAGGCCGAGGCTGAAGACGATCTCGGCGATGGAGCCGTACAGGTTCACCGCGAGGATGCGGCTGGCGTCGGTGACGGTGACCGTCGTCCCGTCGGCCGAGTCCACGGTGACCGGCAGGTTGCTGCCGGGGTCGCCGCCGACCGGGACGACGTCGGTGTCGGTCACCACGGCGGTGGCGGGCCCGCAGCCGGTCGCCGTGGTGGCGCCCGGCGTGCCGGCGGCGGCGTCGCAGGCGACGAGACCGAGCAGCGCGGGCAAGGCCAGCAGCGCGGGCAGTACGCGCCTCACCGCTGTCCCTGCCGACGTCGACGGATCCGCAGGACCACCAGCAGGACCAGCAGCGCGGCGAGTCCGGCCACCGTGAGGGTGAACCACCGTCCGGCCGGTCCACTGTCGCTGACCTGGGTGGTGAGCAGGTGCTGGTCGGCGCTGACCGGATCACCAACGGTGCCGCCCGTGCCGGTGGCCGTACCCGCCTCGGGCGGAGCCGATCCCTCGACGGCGCCGGCCGGACCGGTGGTGCCGACGGGTGCGTCGGAGGCCGCCGGCGCCGGGGCGGCGGAGGTCCGGGTGGTGCCGCCGGGCGCCGACGACGCCGGGGCGGTGGCCCGGGTGGTCGGGCTGGCCGCCGGCGCGGCGAAGGTGACCGGCACCTTGACGTCCTGCGCGCGGTCCGAGCTGCGGGTGTGGTCGTTGCGGCTGGCCACCACGCAGCGCCGGACGGTGCAGTCCACGTCGCCGATCGTCGCGGTCAGCCGGAGCCGCACGCTGAACGAGCCGCCGGAGCCGTACGGGACGGCCAGCCCCTCGCCGTACGCGGGCGGGTTCGAGGAGATCCAGTGCGAGGCGCCGGTCGCGCCGCTGGTGTCGATGCCGCCCCCGCAGGGCGAGGGCGGTGCGCCGGCACCGTTGTCGACGCAGTACGCGACGTAGATGCCCTTGGCGGTGTCGTAGCCGGATCCGGAGACGGTGACGGTGGCACCGGCGAGGGGGATCGCGGTCGTCCGGCTGACGGAGAGGCGTTGGCCGTCGGGGCCCCTGCCGACCGTGTCCGCGTACGCGGGGCCGGCCGCGAGGGCGCCGATGACCAGCAGCACCACGCTGACCAGGGCGGCGGCGAGGCGGGCAGGCATGAGTGACCTCCGAAGATTTGGTTAGGCTAACCTAAGTAGATCTTGCCGCGTCCGCAAGAGGGTGTTCGGAGGATTTCCCAAAAGATTAGGTGAGCCTAACCTAATCGAGCCCTACCCCCTCCGAGAGGAAGACTCATGTCCGTACCCAGACCCGGCGGTATCCGCCGACGGTCGTACCGGTGGGCGTCGGCAGCGGTGCTCGGCGCCGCCGCGTCACTGGCCGTGGTGGCCCCTGCGACGGCGGCACCCGCCGACGTCACCGCGGGAAGCCTCGACTGGGGCTTCAAGAGCTCGTTCCGGGCGTACGTCTCGACCGGTAACGGCAATCCGCCGATCGGGGTCGCCGACGGTGCCACCCGCAAGGCGGACGGCACCTTCACGTTCCCGGTCACCGGCGGCACGTACGACAGCGCCACCGGCGCGACCACCGTCAACTACGGGGGCACGGTCGTGTTCTCGTACCCCTCGCACTTCTTCAAGATCACGCTGGCCAACCCCACCGTGGTGGTGGACGGTGCCGGTGGTTCGCTGCTCGCCGATGTCGACCTCGAGGTCAGCGGCGGCGGATTCGAGCCGGTGCAGATCGAGCAGGCCGCCATCGCCACCCTCGGCACCGGCGGCGCCAGCCCGACCGTCTCGGGTGGCTCGGTTAGCTGGAACAACCTGGCCACCACGCTCACCGAGACCGGGGCCACCGCCTTCGCCGGCTTCTTCACCGCCGGCACGGCCCTGGACCCGACGTCGTTCACCTTCACCACCGGGACGGGCGGCGGCGGCCCCGCCACCCCGTCGGTGACCGTGGACCCGTCCGCCGCCCTCGACCCCGAGGGGACGTCGGTCACCGTCACCGGCTCCGGGTTCGACCCGGACGCCAACGGCGGGGTCGGCGTCTATGTGGCGTTCGGCCCGAAGGTCGACAACCACTGGACGAACTCCCGTCCGTACAAGCCGGTGAAGTGGGTGCACAAGAACGCCTCGTCCTCCGCGGCGCAGGTGAAGCTCGCCGCCGACGGCACCTTCTCCACCACGTTGGACCTGGTGCCGAGCTACACCGACGGCAACGGCGACACGGTCGACTGCACGGTGACCCAGTGCTACGTGCTGACGTTCGCGGCACACGCCTCCAGCGACCGCAGCCAGGACACCTTCACCCCGGTCACCTTCCGGGGGGCCACCGGTGGGCCCAGCGGCGCCGAGCAGGAGATCACCGCCACGGTGCTCCAGTCCGGTCCGCTGACGCTGACCTCGTCCGGCAGTGCCGTGGCACTGTCGGCCGTGCACCCCGGCGGGGTCGCCGACGGTGCGCTCAACGCGGTGACCGTCAGCGACCTGCGCGGCACCAACGCCGGCTGGAACGTGGTCGGTCAGGTGGAGGACTTCACCAGCGCGCTCGGTGGCACCATCGCCGCCGACAACCTCGGCTGGACGCCGAACGCGTCCGTGCTCGCCGACAAGCTGGTGGGCTCGTCCGGGGTGGTCACCCCGGGCGGACGGGCCAACCCGGGTGACGGTACGGGTCTGGGCAGCGCCCGTACCCTGTGCGGCTCGACTGCCGGCGCCAGCGCCGGCAGCTTCCGGTGCGGTGCCGACCTGGGCCTCGGGGTCCCGGCCGCCACCGGTCCGGGTGACTACACCGCCACCCTGACCCTGACCCTGTCCTGACGCGTGGAAGGGCATCTTGTTGTGCGCAGATCGATGACGAGGTGCCCTTCCCCGCACCTGGTCGCCGTGACCGTGGTCCTGCTCGTCACCGTGCTGGCGGGTGGACCCGCCGTCGCCCTCGCCGCGCCGGCTCCCGCCCCGTCACCGTCGCCGAGCGACGCGGGGTTCACCTGGGCGGTGCAGCCGTCCGGACCGTCCGGCCCCACCGGCCGCAGCTACTTCGTCCACGACGCCGAACCCGGTCAGGTGATCGAGGACCGGGTGGCGTTGACCAACCTGAGCACGACCGCGATGACCTTCGCGGTGTACGGCGCCGACGCCTTCACCACCGCCGACGGCGGCTTCGCGTTGCAACCGGCGAGCCGTCCGGCGGTGGACGTGGGCGCCTGGACGCAGTTCGCCGAACGCACCTACCGGGTGCCGGCGGGCGAGCAGGTGATCCTGCCGTTCCGGATCGGCGTACCGGCCAACGCCAGCCCCGGTGACCACGCCGGCGGGGTGGTCGCCTCGATCGCCCAGGTGGCGGAGACGGGTGGGCAGGTCAGGCTCGACCGCCGCGTCGCCGCCCGGATCTACCTGCGGGTCGCCGGCCCGGTGCGCCCCGGCCTCCAGGTCGAGGCGATGCGGATCGGGTACGACAACCCGGTCAACCCGTTCGGCACCGGCCCGGTGGTGGTCAGCTACCGGCTGCGCAACACCGGCAACACCCGGCTGACCGGCACCACCCAGGTGCGCCTGACCGCGCCCTTCGGCATCGGACTGGCCCGCACCGAGCCGGTCGAGGTGCCCGAGTTGCTGCCCGGCGCGGCGATCACCGTCACCGAACAGATCAACGGTGTGGTGCCGGCTGGACGGCTCGCCGCCGACGTGGCCGTCGACCCGGCCACCCCGGACCGTATGCTGCCCACCGTGCACCGCACCGCCGTGACCTGGGCCGTGCCGTGGGTGTGGACGGCGCTGCTGCTCACCGCCCTGGGCGCGTTGCTGGTCAGCCGGTTTCGGGCGATCCGGCGTCGTCGGACGTCGCCGGCATGAGGTGGCTCGCGTACGGGGCAGTCGCCCTGCTCGCCGGCCTCGCGCTGACCGGCGCCCCGGGGCCGGGCCCTCGGGTGACGTTGGACCGGGCCGAGGCGAGACCGGGGGAGCAGGTGCTGGTCCGGCTCACCGGTTGGCCCGCCGGCACCGTCGTGATCGAGCTGTGTGACGCGGGTACGCCGCCCCGCTGCGCGGTGGACACCTCGGCCCAGATCCATCTGTCCGGCTCCGGTGCCGGTGGCGCGCCGCTGACCGTCGCCGCGCCGGCTGACGGCTGTCCCTGCCAGGTGCGCGTACGCACGATGGAGGGTCGGCTCTCGGCGACCGCGCCGCTGCGCGTGACCGGCGCGACCCGGCAACCCGGCGGCACCCTCCGATCGGCGGCGACCCGCCCCCCGGTCGTCGTCGGGGCACACGTCGAACGCGACGGCGGCTGGCCCGCCCTGTTCGGTGCGTCCGCGCGGCGGACCGTGGTGCTGCGGCTGCGTAACGACGAGCCGGTGCCGGTCGCGGTGACGCTCTCCTTCAGCGTCGGTCGGGGACCGGAGCCGACCGGCTTCGTCGCGTCCCCGGACACGCCGGATCTCGCCGCCGGGGAGGAACGCGTCGTCCGGGTTCCGATGACGCTGCCCGCCCCGGCCGTCGGTGACTACCGGATCCACGGCGAGCTGGTCACCTCCGGGGCGGCACGCCGGGTGGAGGCGACCACCGACCACCAGCCGTGGGGGCTGGCCGGGCTGTTCGGCTTCGCGCTGCTCGTCCCGGCGGCGGCCGAGGTGCGTCGCCGCTGGTCCTCCGGACGGTGAATCCACCGTCGCCTCTGGCGCACTGACGACTGCCGTAACACAATGTGGAGCTATGCATCACGGTGAGCAGCCGCCGGACGCGGTGATTCGGATCCGGCACCGGGACGACCCCGTGGGGCTGGTCACCGAGCACGACGCGGTCGAGCGGGCCGGCGCGTACCCGACGCTGCGGCTCGGCGCCCCGCTGTTCGGCTACGCGGTGGATCTCGGCGGCGGGCGCTGGCGGGTACACGAACTGGTCGAGGAGACCCCGCAGGCCGCCCGCGACGCGCTCGCGCACCGGCTCCGGGACCGGATCGCCGAGACCGCCGACGCGGACCTGCTGGCCGAGCTGACCGCGGCGCGGACGGTCCTGGACTGGCAGAAGGTCGACGAGGTGACCGTCGGAGGCTGCCGGCACCGGGTGATCCGGGCGGACACCTTCGTCCGCTTCGGCCCGGACGGGCCGGAGCCGCCCCGCCCCACCGACCCGGACCCGCGCGACGCCGACACCTCGGACAGTTTTCTCGGCGGCACCGACCTGGTCGCCGACCCGGCCGAACCGACCGGCCTCGGCGCGGCGGTGCTCAAGGTCGAGCTGCTGCCGGCCCGCTATCCGCGTGCCCAGGTGCCCGCCGACGTGTACGCCGACAGTGTCGCCGCGGTGCGTGCGTACCCCGACGGAGTCCTGCTGCCGACCCGCTTCGCGGTGGCCGAACAGGTCGGGGCCGGATGGCAGCCGACGAGCCGGGCGGTCGCCACCCCGCAGGAGGCCCGTGACCTGATCACGTTCGAGTTCCGGTGGCTCGTACCCCGGCTCGCCGATCCGACCGAGGCGGAGGCGGCGGAGTACCGGCGTGCCGCCGACCGGATCGAGTCCACCCGGGCCAGCGAGGTGACCGTGCTCGGCCGCCGTTTCCGGGTCACCCGCGTCGAGACGCTGCTGCGCTTCTCCGCCGACGGTCCGGAAGGACCCCGTCCCTCCGACCCCGACCCGGAACCGCCACCCGAGATCCACTTCGCCCGACTCCGCGCCGAAGGCCGCCTACCCGACCACCCTTGACCACCCGCCCCCGGATCCGGCTCCCGCATGACCACCGGACCATCGACTAGCCCGGGCAATCTCGCCGGGGCGACCCGTGAGGCGGCCCCACCGCCTCGCCCGGCCACCACCGCCTCGCCCGGCCCCGCTAGCGCCCGGCCCCGCTAGCGCCCGGCCCCGGTCCGGGCCGGTCCCCGCTGGCACGCCCCGCACCCCGCACCCCGACAGCGCGTGCCGGGGCATCACTGCTGGTAGTCATGTCGCCCGCCCATCGTCCCCCGTGCGACCCCTTTGCTCTGCTTCAACCCACGCATCGGTAACCCTCCGCAGTGTATTCGGTGCCATGGTCGCTGCGCCGTCGTCGAATTGGTGCAGCTCACGCGCTATTGCGTGGGTTGAAGCAGAGCAAAGGCGGCGCGGTGGACATCTGGTACTGGCGGGAAGTCGTCACACTCAGCGACTGTCACAGGATGCCACCGTCGCCGATGTGCGTGCCCACCGCAGGCGTCGTTCGTCCGCTCCGGCGCGTTGATCAAGACGTTTTGGTCACGACACCTCGGCGCGCAGGGCCAAAACCTCTTGATCAACCGGCCGTCGGTCGGGGGGCGGGGGGCGGGGTCGGGGCGGGCGGGAGGGTTGGGGGGCGGTCGGGGGGTGCGGGTGGGTGGGACCATCGGTTTGGGGCGATGCCTGGGCGGCGGCGGCCCGGCGGGGTCGAGCGGGAGAGCGGAGGCTGCACGTGCGACGACGCGACCGGCTCATCGACTACTGGGACGACCGGGCCAGCGGGTACGACCGGCGGACCGCCTCGGCGGAACGTCGGCTGCTCGGGACCAGCCGCCGATGGGTGTGCCGCCGGGCCACCGGGCAGACCCTGGAGGTGGCCGTCGGCACCGGCCTCAACCTGCCGCACTATCCGGCCGACGTGCGACTGAGCGGCGTCGACTGGAGTCCCCGGATGGTCCACGCGGCCGGGCGGCGTGCCGCCGACCTCGGTCGTACCGTCGCGCTGGCCGCCGCCGACGCCACCGCCCTGCCCTTCGCCGACGCGCGGTTCGACACGGTGGTCTGTACCTTCGCGCTCTGCTGCGTCCCCGACGAGCGGGCCGCGCTGACCGAGGCGCTGCGGGTGCTGCGCCCCGGCGGCAGCCTGCTGCTCGCCGACCACATCGTCGCCTCCCACCCGCTGCTGCGCGCCGCGCAGCACGTGGTCGACCTGGTGAGCGTGCCGTTGCAGGGCGAGCACTACACCCGTCGCCCACTGCACACCCTGCGGCGGCTCGACGTCGAGGTGCTCGCCACCGAACGCCTCAGCTACGGCGCCATCGAACGCGTTCACGCGCGCCGGGCCTAGCCGGGAACCGAGGAACGGGCCTCACCAGACTCATACCGTTCGCCCTGTTTTGCCGACTCCGGCCAGGGTATCGCGGTGGCATCCGGTACTTGTGTTCCAGGAGGTACTTGCCGATATGGATGCCCGTAACCCCGCGAAGGTGGTCAAGGACGCGGTGGAGTCCGCCGCGGAGAAGGTCACCGACGCCCTCACGCCGGAAGTGCCCGGCAAACCGGGCAGCGCGCCAGCGACCGTGTCGGAGCCGACCACACCGCAGGATCCGCTGCCCCCCAAACCGGAGCAGGGGAGCCCGCAGACCCGTACGCCGACCGGCGCGCGCACCGGCGCTCCGGCCAGCGCCAACGGTCAGCAGGGCGCCTACCTGACCACCGCGCAGGGGGCACGGCTGCGCGACACGGACCACTCGCTCAAGGCCGGTCCCCGGGGGCCGGTGCTGCTCCAGGACCACCACCTCCGCGAGAAGCTCACGCATTTCGACCACGAGCGCATCCCGGAGCGGGTCGTGCACGCCCGGGGCGCCGGAGCGCACGGCGTGTTCACCGCGTACGGTGCGGCCGAGGCCGTCACCCGGGCGGGGTTCCTCCGCAAGGGACGCACGACCGACGTGTTCGTCAGGTTCTCCACCGTCCTCGGGTCACGCGGCTCGGCGGACACGGTGCGCGACACCCGGGGCTTCGCGACGAAGTTCTACACCGACGAGGGCACGTTCGACCTGGTCGCCAACAACATGCCGGTCTTCTTCATCCAGGACGCGATCAAGTTCCCGGACATCATCCACGCCGGCAAGCCGCACCCGGACCGCGAGATCCCGCAGGCGCAGAGCGCGCACGACACGTTCTGGGACTTCGTCTCGCTCCACACCGAGGCGCAGCACCACACCATCTGGAACATGTCCGACCGGGGCATCCCGCGCTCGTACCGGACCATGGAGGGCTTCGGCGTACACACCTTCCGCCTGGTCAACGAGGCGGGGGAGACGGTGCTGGCCAAGTTCCACTGGAAGCCGAAGCTGGGCGTGCACTCCCTGGTGTGGGAGGAGGCCCAGATGCTCGCCGGCATGGACCCGGACTTCCACCGGCGCGACCTGTACGACGCCATCGAGGCGGGTGCCTTCCCGGAGTGGGAACTCGGTCTCCAGGTCTTCCCGGACACCCCGGAGGAGACGTTCGCCGGTATCGACCTGCTCGACCCGACGAAGATCGTGCCGGAGGAACTCGCCCCGGTGCAGCTGGTCGGCAGCCTGACGCTGAACCGTACGCCGACGAACTTCTTCGCCGAGACCGAGCAGGTCGCCTTCCACGTCGGCCACCTGCCGCCCGGCATCGACGTCACCAACGATCCGCTGTTGCAGGGCCGCCTCTTCTCGTACGTCGACACCCAGCTCACCCGCCTGGGCGGGCCGAACTTCGCGCAGATCCCGATCAACCGGCCGCACGCGGCCGTCAACGACATGCTGCGCGACGGCTTCCACCAGCACGCCGTGCACGCCGGGGTGGCGCCGTACCGGCCGAACTCGCTCGACGGCGGCAACCCGTCCCCGGCCGGCGACGCCGAGAACGCCTTCCTGGACGTGCCGGTGCGGGTGGCCGAGGCGCCGAAGATCCGGGCCAACCCGGTCTCCTTCGACGACCACTACAGCCAGGTGCGACTCTTCTGGCTGAGCATGTCGCCGGTGGAGCGGGAGCACATCATCCGGGCCTACACCTTCGAGCTGGGCAAGTGTTACCACCAGGAGATCAAGGAACGGCAGCTCCAGTGCCTGGCCAACATCGACCCGGTGCTCTGCGCCCAGGTCGCCACCGGTCTCGGGCTACCCGCCCCGGAACCGACCGTGCCGCTCGCCGACGTCACGCCCAGCCCCGCACTGTCCCAGGTGGGTCGGCAGTGGCCGGCCGACGGACGGATGGTGGGCATCGTCGTGGACCCGGAGGTCGACCTGGACACGGTCAGTGACGTCCGGCGGGCGGTCTTCGCCGCCGACATGGTGCCGCTGCTGATCGCCCCGCATGGTGGCCTGATCGGTGACCTGCCGGCGCAGCGCAGCTTCGCCACCGGCCGGTCGGTGGAACTCGACGCGCTGCTGATCGCCAGCGCACCCGCCCCGGCACCGGACGCGCCGCCGGCCCGCGACGCCAAGGCCGGTGCGGCCTCCGCAGGTCCGGTGGACCCCCGGGTGCTGCTGATGGTGGAGGAGTGCTGGCGGCACGCCAAGGCGATCGGCGCCTGGGGCTCCGGTGTCTCCGTGCTGGAGCAGGCGGGCGTCGCCGGTACGCCCGGCGTCGTCACCGGCGACTCCGGCGAGGACGTCTTCACCGGAGTGCACCGGCTGATGGCCGACCACCGGGTCTGGGAACGGTTTCCCGCCTCGGTCGGCTGACCCAGCGACCGGTCCTGCGGGGGCGGTTCGTCGCACGGCGACGGGCCGCCCCCGCATCCGTGCACTGTCGGTCGAGCCCGTGCACTCACAGCCCTCCCCGCCCCGTCGGGCCAGCGTTAGGTTTCGATCCGACGGAGGGAGGAAGCATGCTCGTGCTGGACACCGGGGACCTGCCGGCCGGCGAGCGCGCCGAGGCGTTCCAGGCCACGGTCAGCGCCAACTGCTCGTCGAGCATGGCGTCGTTCGAGGACCCGGCCGCGATCCACGCCCGGATGACCGTCTTCGACTTCGGGCCCGCGAAGGTCTTCAACATCGAGGCGTCCGGCACCACGCTGCGGCGTACCCCCCGGATGTGCCGCGCGGAGACCGAGACCTCGATCGTGCTGGCGGTGCCGCTGCGCACCGACAACCACCTGAGCTGGGCGCGCGAGGACCGCCGGTTCGGGCCGCGTGACCTGATGCTCGTCGACCTGTCGCTGCCGTACGTCTACGGCTGGGAGGGCGGCGGCGCCTCGTACGCGCTGCACGTCGACGTGGACCGGCTCGGCGTACCCCGCGACCTGATCCACGAGGCGGCGCGGACGCTGCCGGGCAGCCCGATGTACGACCTGGTGCGGGATCACGTCACCCGGATGACCACGCAGGCCGACCCGCTCGCCGCCTCCGCTGCCGCCGCCGAACTCGGTGCCGCGTCGGTCGAGCTGATGCGGGCGCTGGTGGTCTCCGCCGCCGGCAGCGGTCGCCTGCTGCGCGACACCGTCGAGTCCTCGATGTCCGCGCGGATCCAGGCCTACGTCCGCGCGCACCTGCGCGAGCCCGATCTGACCCCGGCCCGCGTCGCCGCCGCAAACGCCATCTCGCTGCGTGCCCTCTACAAGCTGTACGAGGAGATGGGCCAGAGCCTGGAGCAGTCGATCATCGAGCAACGCCTCCAGGGTGCCCGCGCCGAGCTGACCGCCTCGCACCGGCGGTACACCTCCATCGCGGCGCTGGCCCGCGCGTGGGGCTTCTCCAGCCCGAGCTTCTTCTCCCACCGTTTCCGGGCGGCCTTCGGGCTGACCCCGCGACAACTGGCCGCGACGAGGCCGACCACCCGTACCCCGGAACCGGCCCGCTCGCGCTGAACAGTGTGCCGTCAGGCGCAAGAACCGTGCGTCGACACGAAACCCGGCCCGCGCGATCGGTGCGACATTTCTCCCCCAGGCAGCGAAAGGACGGCAGGATGCCCTTCGTCACGACCGCGGACGGCGCGGAGATCTTCTACAAGGACTGGGGTACGGGACGGCCGGTCGTGCTCAGCCACGGCTGGCCGCTGAACTCCGACAGTTGGGAGGCGCAGGCGCTGTTCCTCGCCTCGCACGGCTACCGGATCGTGGCGCACGACCGGCGCGGGCACGGGCGCTCCACCCAGACCTGGCACGGCAACGAGATGGACACGTACGCCGACGACCTGGCCACCCTGGTCGACGCGCTCGACCTGCGTGACGTGACGGTCGTCGGGTTCTCCACCGGCGGGGGAGAGGTGACCCGGTACATCGGCCGGCACGGCACCTCCCGGGTGGCGCAGGCGGTGCTGGTCTCCGCCGTACCCCCGCTCATGCTGCGCACCGACGACAACCCGGACGGCGTACCCGGGGAGGTCTTCGACGGTCTGCGGGCCGGGTCGCTGGCGGACCGGTCGCAGCTCTACCGGGATCTCGCCGACGGTCCGTTCTTCGGCAACAACCGGCCGGGAGCGGCGGTCTCCGTCGGCATCCGGGACGCGTTCTGGCGGCAGGGCATGCAGTCCGGACACCGCAACGCGTACGAGTGCATCGCGGCCTTCTCTGCCACCGACTTCCGTGGCGACCTCGCCCGGTTCGACGTGCCGACGCTCGTCGTCCACGGCGACGACGACCAGGTCGTGCCCTTCGACGTCGGCGGCAAGGCGTCCGCCGCCCTGATCAAGGACGCCAGGCTGATCGTTTACCCGTCGGCGCCGCATGGCATCACCGACACTCACAAGGAGCAGCTCGGCCAGGATCTGCTGGCCTTCCTGAAGGAGTACGACGCATGAGCACGATCGTCCTGGTGCACGGTCTCTGGGTCACCTCGCGCAGCTGGGAACACTGGGTGCCGTACTTCGAGGCGCAGGGGCACACGGTGCTGACGCCGACGTACCCGGGCTTCGAGGTGGAGGTGGAGGCGCTGCGGGCCGACCCGACGCCGATCGCCACGGTGACCGTGCCGGAGACCGTCGCGCACCTGGAGAAGGTCATCGCCGCGCTGCCGGAGAAGCCGATCATCATGGGTCACTCCTTCGGCGGCACCCTGACCCAGCTCCTGCTCGACCGGGGACACGGCGCGGCCGGTGTCGTGATCAACTCCGCGCCGCCCGAGGGTATCCGGGTGAACCCGCCCTCGCAGATCAAGTCCCTCTTCCCGATCCTCAACAACCCGGCCAAGCGCCACCGTGCGGCCGGTTTCACCCCGGAACAGTTCCATTACGCGTTCACGAACACGCTGCCCGAGGAGGAGGCCCGCGCCGCCTACGACCGCTACGCGATCGCCGCGCCGGGAAGCTGGGTCTGGTCGTACGGGCTGCTCGCCAACTTCACCCCCGGCAAGCAGGAGACCTGGGTCGACTTCCGCAACGAGGGGCGGGCCCCGCTGCTGTTCATCGCCGGCGGCAAGGACCACATCATGCCGGCCTCGGTGAACCGCTCCAACGCCCACCACTACAAGGCGTCCGGCACCGTCACCGACTTCCACGAGTTCCCCGAGCGTTCCCACTGGACGTGCGCGGAGCCCGGCTGGGAGCAGGTCGCCGACTACGCCCTCGACTGGGCCCAGCGCCACGCCGTCTGAGCCGGTGGGCTCCCGTCGGTACGCCGCCGGGAGCCCACCTCGGGTTACCCGGCGACCAGCATCCCGACGTCGACGCCCAGCTCCGGCGCGCAGTGCAGCAGGAACGCGGGCCAGACGCTGCGGGTCCGCGCCCAGATCCACCCGAGCGCCAACCCCATCACGATCGCGAAGAGACCACCGGCGACGTTGAACCCCCAGACGCCGTCGAGGTCGACGAGGATGCCGTGCCCGGCGCCGAACACCACGCTGGTGAGCACGATGCCCCAGCCGACCGGCGCACCGAGCACGACCCAGGGCGTACCGAAGGCCCGATCGAGCACCGCGAGCATCGCGGCGCGCCAGATCAGCTCCTCGGTCAGGTTCGGGATCGTGGCGTTGAAGGCCAGTCGCTCGGCGTCCACGGTCGTGGCGGCCGACGGATCCAGCGCGACCGCCAGCGCGCTGAGCCCGACGAAGATCCCGAAGACGACGACGATCGTGAGCAGCGCCGGCCGGGCCGAGCCGGGCGTGATCCTCAGGCGCAGGCCCGCCTCGGTCCGCGCCCAGCGGTGCAACATGCCGAACAGGATGGCCAGCCAGAGCAGGTCGAGCACCTTGCCCTGCCAGTGCCGATCGAGCGCGTCGAACACCGGCAGCGGCGCCATCCGGCCGGAGACGGCGGTGAGCAGCACGAGGTAGGCGACCACGGCGACCGCGATCCAGGTGCCGGGTGTACGCGCGACCTGCCGCGCCGCCGTGGCGCCCCGCCGTGCCGCGGTGATCGCGAAAAGGACCAGCAGCGTCGCGAGCAGCGTGCCGATCAGGGCCAGACCCCAGGCCGCCGCCACCCCGACGCTCCGGGTGGCCTCACCCAGCCCGTCGGGAACGATCCACGCGTACGCGACGAAGACCACCACGAGCGGCACCAGCACGGGTACCACCCAGCGGCCCGTCTCCGCAGGTCGCACCAGCCACTCGACGCCCCCCGCGTCCCTCCCCAAGATCCCCATGCGAGTCGACGCTACCCCGCGCCCGCCACCACGAAGCGGTCCGCGGCTCATCGTGGCAGTGTGGCTGGCCGACACGCCGACGTGCGAACAGCCACACTGCCACGATCAGGGGAATCGTGTCGCGCTCCTGGCGCAGAGGGAACGGCGACCAGGTGCTCGGTCATCGTGCGGTGCGGACCGGAAGGTGGGTTGTCCCCGCGTGCGTCAGGATTCCGACCGCACTGCCGACCAGCAGGCCCCCCAACGTCGCCCACGCCGACCCGACGACGGTCTCCAGCAGGGCGGCGAGACCGAGACCGGCCGCGACGCCGGTCGCCAGGCCGACGGCAAGGGCCCACCAGCGGTGCCGTACCCCCTCCGCGTGCTGGTGGAGAACGGGCGACACCGTGGCCAGGAGGACGAGCGTCGGCGGGTGGTAGGGGATCAGCAGCACCAGGGCGACACCGACGACCGCCCCGACGGCCAGGGCCGACAGGCCGAGGGCGACCGCCTGGTGCAGGTCGACCGGCTCGGGGTGGACGTCCGGAGAGCGCCGCCAGAACCGTCGCCAGTTGTCGGCGGGGGACCGCCCGGGTGCGGCCCGGGCGGTCCCCGTCGTCGGTGGCGGTTCGTTCACCGGCTCTGCAGCGCCCGGTGCAGGCGGCGGGCCTCGGTCACCAGGCGGCTGGATCCACCTCGGGCGGCCACCTCGGCGAGGCCGGGCACGTCGAGGCGTACCCCGGTGGTGGTGGCGGTCTCGGTGGCCAGGGTGAGCATGTCGATGGTGCCGCGTGGCGGGGTGGGTGGGGTGAGCAGGGCGGGCAGCGTGGCGGCCAGCAGTCGCCACACGGTCGACGGTGCGCCGGCCTGGGCGGCGTCGCGCAGTGGCTCGACGACCCGCGACAGTTTGACCCGTGCGCCGGTGGCCAGGGCGCCGAGTGCCGCGCCGGTGCCCACCGCGTCGAACTGGTCGGCGGCGGCGAGTGTGAGCAGGGCGTCCAGGGTGGCGACGCGGTCGGGGGCGTGCCGGGCGCCGAGGCCGTACGCCATCGCCAGGTCGAGGGCGATCCCGCCGGGGCCGGTGGTCTCGGCGAGCAGCGGCAGCACCGCCGTGCCGTCGCGTTGGTCGAGGTCGGCGGTGTTCGCGACGAGGGGGAGGACGGCGGCGGCGACGACGCCCCGGTGGCCGGGCAGCAGCGAGGGCCACAGGTTCACCCAGCCGGTGTGCTCCACGCCGATCGAGGACGGGTGCAGGGTGAGCAGCCCGTCGGGGTCGGCGTGGCCCTCGGGTGGGCTCAGCTCGACCAGGAGCCGCTCCGGCGGCATGTACGGGTGGTCGAAGTTGTACTGGCCCGTGCGCTTGCGCCGCAGGGTGCTCTGCCGCATCACCGGCTGCGGCAGTCCGCCGTCGCGCAACCAGGCGGCGAGGCGGTCACCGGCCGGGCTGCCCAGCGCCGCCGCCTTGCCGGCTACCGCCTCGTCGGCGTTCGTCGGCAACCGCAGCAACGCCTGGGTCAGATCCCAGTGCCCGGGCGTACGCGAACCCAGCGCGGCGAGCCGTTCCACCAGGACCATCGGGTCGAGGGTGCCGTTGGCGGAGGTGGGTAGCGCCAGCAGCCCGGTGTCGCCTCGGTCGGTGACGTGTGCGCCGATCTCGACGAGTCGGGCGCGCAGCAGCCGGTGGACCGGGGGCACCCGGGGGTTCGTGCCGACCAGCTCCGGCGTCGACGGTTCGCTGCGGCGGACCGCGGCGAGCAGCGCCTGCCATCGGGACCGGGGCTGGGCGGGCTGCGCTACTCCGGCGCTGGTGAAGACGTCGACCAGCACCTGGCAGAGGCAGAGCGGATCGTGCCGGTGTTCGTTCGCCCACGACCAGTGCCGACGGTTGATCACCGGGTCGAGGGCGGCGCGTACCCGGACGGCGTCGGTGGCGGTGAGCCGGACCAGACCGTCCAGGATCCGGTCCAGCGACGCGCCGTCGTACTGGGTGCCGAGCAGCGCGGCGACCTCCTCGGCCAGCTCGTCGACGTCGGTGATCGGCTCGGGCGCCGGGGCGGGCGGCGCCGGGGCGGGCAGGTCGTCGCCGCGCGGGCCGGTGACCGCCGCGCCGAGGTCGGGTGACACCGGCGCGACGCCGTGGCGGGCGGCCAGGGTGGTGGCGCGGTCGCGCAGCTCGACGGCGGGATGGTCGGCACCGAGCGCGATCACCTCGGCGATCTCGGTGACCCGGTCGGGATGCTGGCGTGCCAGCTTGTCGAGCCAGGTGAGCTGGGTGCGGACCAGCGCCTTGTCGGGCCGGGTGAGCACCTGGCGGGAGGCGTCGAGGATCGACTCCAGTTCCAGGTCGGTCACCTGACGCAGCGCCTTCTGCGCCATGGTGGCCACCGGCGCGGGCGCGTCGGTGAGCAGGCGCAGGTGATCGGTGGCGTGTGCGGCGACCTCGGCGGTGCTCAGCGAGAGCAGACCGAGCAGGGTGGTGAAGGCGCGCAGCGCGGTCGGTCGGTCACCCCGCAGCAGGCGGCCGAGCGCACCGTCGACGAGTGCCGCCCGGTCGACCACTCCCTCGGCGGCGAGTTGGGCCAGCGCGGTCAGCAGGGCGTGTCGCTTCGGCTCGTCCCAGCTCTTCCAGTGCACGTCGAACATCATCTGGGTGCCGATGCCGTCCACCTCGAACAGCCGGGGCAGCATGGCCGGCAGGAACGGATCGTCGCGCAGGCGGTCCGCCACCGGAGTCGGGGCACCTCGGCGGCCCCGGTCCGGGAACTGCACGGCGGTCAGCCACTGCTGCACCGAACGGTCGTCGGTGGGCGGTGGTGACCCCTGCGCCTGCAACAACGCGGCGACGAACTGCCACCGGTCGACCCAGGACCGTTCGCTGAACCGCGCGGCCACCCGGTAGGCCAGGTCACCGAGCCAGGTGACACCACGGTCCTCGGCGACGGCGAGGACCAACCTGGCGGCACGGGTGCCGTCCACCGGCACCGAGGCGCGCCCGAGGATCGCGGCGGCCTGGGCAGCGGTCGGCAGGCAACCGACGACGGCGACCGCGAGCGCGGTGCCCGGTCCCGAGGTCCACCAGGTCTCCCTGTCCCGCTTCTTGAACCAGGCGGTCAGCCCCACGCCGATCTCCCGGCGGCGCGGCTCGGGCAGCCCGGCCAGCGCCTCCGCGACCTGCTCGGCGGAACCGTTGCCGACCAGGTCGAACAGGTCGCTGGTGCCGCCTTCCGCCAACTCCCGCCGACGTCGCGGCATGCTCGTGATGATGTCGACCTGCGTAGGACGCCTCACACCCGCTCCTCGACCCGGTTGGTGACCATCATGCGGGCGGCCAGGGCGTGCCGGCACGGCCCCCGTTGCCCCCGATGCTTTGCCCACCAGGGGCAGGTGCAGGTGAGCGCGCCGTCGGCCAGCAGCCGGACCCGGTAGACATGGTCGCCGCTGCGGATGGTGGCCGACGCGCCGTCCGCCTGCACCGCCCCGGCGTCGAGCTGCACCGCCCCGGCGTCGAGCAACGCCCGCGCGCCGACCAGCCGGGGATTGTCACGTTCGGCCCGCTCCGCGTCGTACGGCATGACCCGGTGGAAGTACGCCGCCTCGGAGACGTCGTACCCGACGCGGCCGGCGGTGCCGAGCTGCGCCAGCGCGCCCCGGACCCGGTCGACGTCGATGCCCGCCTCGCCGGCCAGCCGGTCCACGTCGACCGTCGGGTCCCAGGAGAGCAGCGCGGAGACCAGCTCGGCGTCGTCGACCACGTCGTCACCGGCGAGCGCGGTGAGTGCCGCTCCCTCGCCGGAGAAGCCACGGTAGGGCTCGGGGGAGAGGGTCAGCGAGAGACGCAGCGCCCCGGTGTCCAGCTCCCACACGCTGGGCAGTGGCGCGGAACCGGCCCGCACCGTCGGGCCGTACACCCGGAGGGTCTTCGCGAAGCGCAGCATCGGGTGCAGCGCGACCAACCGGCTCGGCCCGGCCAGGCAGACCGCCCCGGGGACCGGGCGTGAGGTCAGCCGCAGCGAGCGGCCGGCGGGCACCACCCACAGCACCGAGCGGCTGCCGCCCTTCGGCAGTCGTCGCAGGAACGTGGTGGCCTCGGCCGCCGACAGCTCCGCGCGGGGCTCGAAGCGGGCGGCGAGCACCTGCACCTCGGCGAAGCCGCGCAGCCAGCGCTTCGGCAGCGGGACCTTCTTCTCGACCACCTCGCCGTCCATCGTCGAGACGGTCAGGTCCTCGGGGCCGACCGACAGGTGCAGCGGATCCAGCCCGCCGACCCGGGACAGCGCCTCGCGCAGCGGCGTGTTGACGTCCACGTTGGTGGTGCCGTGCTCGACCACGTCACCGTCGAGGCCGTCGGGCAGCGCGTCGAGGCGCGCGTACACGCCGCAGCAGCCGGAGAAGGACTCGAAGCGCAACCGGTCGCGGCTGCCGGTGACCACCGGGTCGAGGCTGGCCACGTCGACCGGCCGGTGGTAGCGGGTGCGGGCGACCTCGGCGACCGCCAGCAGGCCGACCGCCGCCGCCTGCGGTGTGGTCAGGAAGCCACGGAAGAAGCGGGGATTCGGGGTCGGCCCGCCGCTGGTCTGGAGGGCGAGTGCGCCGCCGCCGAGCGCGGAGGGGGCGAGATACCGGTACGTCTGCACTGCGTTCACGCCGTCGCACGCTAGAGCACGCCTGCGACACGGACCGGGTGAGCGCCGGTTTCGTCACCCGTGACCGGTACCGTCCGCCGCATGTACACGACCCAGGTCACCGCGCACGTCGCGGCACCGCGTCCGGCGGTCTACCGGGCCCTGCTCGATCCCGACGCGGTCGCGGTGTGGCGGGCGCCGGAGGGCATGACCGGCCAGGTGCACCACTTCGAGGCACGCGAGGGCGGTGCGTTCCGGGTGTCGTTGACCTACGACGCGCCCGACGCCACGGGCAAGACGACGGCGCACACCGACACCTACCACGGCCACTTCCGCCGGTTGGTGCCGGACGAGGTGGTGGTGGAGGTCCTGGAGTTCGAGACCGACGATCCCGCCCTGCGCGGTGTCATGACGATGACCACCACGCTCACCGACGCCGACAGCGGCACCGACGTGCGCGTGGTGCACGAAGGCGTACCGGACGCCGTCCCCGCCGCCGACAACGAGACCGGCACCCGGATGTCGCTGGCGAACCTCGCCCGCCTCGTCGAGACGGGCGAGGCACACCGGTAACCGGCGCGGGTGCTGCGGTCAGTGGACCGCGACGGCCAGCGGTTTCGCGTCGGGCTCCGGGGCGTCGAGCTGCCTCGGCCGCACCACGAGGTGCAGCACGACCAGCGCCGAGGCCATGCCACCGGCCACCACCAGCGACATCGCCACCGCACCGTTGCCGAGCACCCCGACCATCGGCGCGGCCACCGCGCCGACGCCGAACTGCACCGAGCCGAGCAGCGCGGAGGCGGTGCCGGCGGCCTCGCCGTGCCGGGTCAGCGCCACGGCCGGGGCGTTCGGCAGCGCCAGGCCGGCGGCCGCGAGCACCGCCCAGAGCGCCGCGAGCAGCGCCGGCAGGCCACCGATCCCGGTCGCGGCCAGACCGAGCAGCACCAGACCGGCGACCGTACCCGCCAGCAGGGCGCCGGCCAGGATCCGCTGCGGCGGATAGCGCCGCAGCAGACGTACGTTGGCCTGGGTGGCCGCGATCAGGCCGATCGAGCCCGCGCCGAAGGCGAACCCGAACTGCTGCTCGTCGAGGCCGTACTGCTCCTGGAGGACGAAGGAGGATCCGCTGACGTAGGCGAAGATCGACGACATCGCCAGCCCGGCCACGAGCACCAGCCCGACGAAGGGCCGGTCGTGCAGCAGCGAGCGGTAGAGGCGGGCGGTGGACACCACCCCGCCGCGCTGGCGGCGGGCCGGCGGCAACGTCTCCCGCAGGCCGAAGACGGCGACCAGCATCAGCAGGACGCCGAAGACGGCCAGCGCGGCGAAGACACCCTGCCACCGCGTCCAGCGCAGCAGTTCGCTGCCGAGCGTCGGCGCGAGCACCGGAGCGGCTCCCATCACCAGCAGCAGGCGGGACAGCACCTGCGCGAAGGCCCTTCCGCTGAACAGGTCACGGACCACGGCCATGGCGATCACGGCGGCGGCTGCGGCGCCCAGGCCCTGGAGGACCCGTAGCGCGCCGAGCACGGCGACGTTCGGGGCGAGCGCGCACAGCACCGAGGCGACGATGTGCAGCGCGGTGCCGGCGATCAGCGGCGTGCGCCGACCGACGGCGTCGGAGAGCGGGCCGATCAGCAACTGGCCCAGGGCGAGCCCGACCAGTGTGCCGGTGAGGGTCAACTGGACCGCCGCCGAGCTGGTGCCGAGGTCCTCGGCGATGGCCGGCAGCGCCGGAAGATACATGTCGATGGTCAGCGGCCCCACCGCGATCAGGGAGCCGAGGACGAGGATGAGCCGTACGCGTTGCCGGGGGCTCATCAGGTCGCCCGGCATCAGCGCGCCCGGCGGCGGGGCGCTCATCGGAGGATCTCCGGCCGGTCCGGACGCTGAGCAGGCAGTGGTGCGACGGTCATATCTGGCTCCAACCCGCGACCGGCGTGCTGATTCCCGGTCGACGTATTGGTAACGCAGCTCACAGCCGGTCGGGCGTGGGTGACCATCCGGTCGTCGGGTGCGGGCGGGCCGTCGCGCCGACGGCCCGCCCGACCGTCGTCACTACCCGATCAGCGACCGGTGGACCTGCTGCTGCGAACCCTGCACGAAGAGGTGCACGTGACCGCCGTAGACGGTGGTGCCGGGCGCCGAGACCAGGTCGACCGGGCGGGTCGCCGCCGACCATCGCGACCAGGTGGAGGTGTTCAGCGTGTACGCGGCGGTGCGGACCGTGCCGGAGTCGACGTCGCTGACGTACAACCGCAGGTCGCCGCCGTACACCTCGGCGGCCGGGCCGGACGGCGTACCCGCCGAGCCGGGCACTGTGGACCAGGTCGTCCAGGCGTCGGTGGACAGGTCGTACCGGACGGTGCGGAGGGTGTCGACCGAGCTGCGGACGAACACCCAGAGCCAGCCCCCGTAGACCGCGGTGGTCGGCGCGGAGGTCGCGCCCTGGAGGCCCGCCAGCGTCGACCAGCCCGACCAGGTGCCGGTGCTCTGGTCGTACCGGACCGTGCGCAGGACGCCCGGCGTTGCCCGGACGAACAGGTGCAGGTGACCGCCGTACACCGCGACAGCCGGCTCCGACGTGGTCGCGCCCGACCCGGGCACCGTCGACCAGGCGGACCAACTCGCGGTCGTCAGCGAGTAGTGGGCGGTCCGGATGGTGCCCGCCGGCCCCCGGACGAAGACGTGCAGCCCGTCGCCGTAGAGGATCAGGGCCGGGGCGGAGGCCGCCTGGGCCAGGCCCGGCGCGGTCTGCCAGCCCGACCAGGCCGCGGTCTGCATGGAGTACCGGTTGTGCACCACGCTGTCGCCGGGGCCTTCGGCGACCAGGTGCACGTCCCCTCCGTAGACGGCGGCTGCCGGCCGGGACAGCGCGGGGGTGGTGCCGGGCACGGTCGTCCACCCCGGGGGTGACGACATCTGTGTCGGGGCGGCGCCGGCCGGTGCGGCGGACAGCACCGTGCCGACGAGGGTGAGGGCGAGCAGGCGGCTGACCAGCCGTGCGCGACGCATCGAGAACATGTACGACTCCAAGATGGACGGTGGCGGAAGCATACCGTCGTCAGGCGGCTCGGATGAGGTCCGCGGCGCGCCACGCCAGTGCCATCACCGGTGCGTTGAGATAACCGCTGACCAGGGTCGGCAGCACAGAGGCGTCCACCACGCGCAGGCTCGCGACGCCCCGTACCCGCAGCTGCGGATCCACCACGAAGTCGTCGCCCGGCCCCATCGCGCAGGTGCCGACCGCGTGGTAGCCGCAGTATCCGAGCGCCAGCCCCGCCTGGATGATCTCGTCGTCCTCGCGGACCGCCGGGCCGGGTAGCGTCTCCATCGAGATCCGCTTGGCGATCGGGCCGGTGGCGAAGAGTTCCCGGGCCCGCCGGAAGGCGTCCACGGCCACCCGCCGGTCGTGCGCCGCGTCGAAGTAGCCGGCGACGATCCGGGGCGGAGCCTCCGGGTCGGCGGAGGTGATGGCGAGGCTGCCCTCGCTCTCCGGCCGGGTCACCGTGACCTGCGCCATCAGCCCCGACTCGGCCTCCAGTTCCAGCGCCCGTCCGGGCCGTCGGGGTGCCGCCGAGAAGGGCGCGACCAGCAACTGCGCGTCCGGATGCCCGGCGGAGGGCGTGGAGCGGAGGTACGCGCCGACGTCGTACACCGGCAGGGCCAGCGGACCCCGGCGGGTCAGCAGGTAGCGCAGCATCTCCCGACCCTGCCCGAGCGGCCCGCGCAGACGCGGGTTGTAGCCGACCCGACCGGTCAGCCGGAACTGGATCGGGGTGGTCCGGTGCTCCCGCATCCCGGCACCGACCCGGGGCCGGTCGAGCAGCACGTCGACCCCGGCCTGGCGCAGCGTGTCGGCCGGGCCGATCCCGGAGACCTGCAACAGGTGAGGGGTGGCGATCGCCCCGGCGGCGAGGACCACCTCCGCCCGGGCCCGGAAGTCGACCGGTTGCCCGCTCCGGTGCGCGTGCACGCCGACGGCGCGACCGTTCTCCACGATCACCCGGCGGACCACCGTGTTCACCGCGACGTGCAGGTTGGGCCGATGCCGGACCGGGTGCAGGAAGGCGTCGGCGGCACTGCTGCGGCGGCCGTCGCGGATGGTGGCCATCAGGTAGCCGATCCGCTCCCCGTCACCGGCGTTCAGGTCGTCCGTGCGGTGCCAGCCGAGTTCCTCCCCGGCCGCGATGGTCTCCTCGCTGACCTCGTCGGTGGCGGTGGCGGTGGAGAGCCGCAACGGGCCACCGGCTCCGCGTACGTCGGAGGCACCGAGCGGGTTGTCCTCCAGCCGCTTGAAGATCGGCAGCATGGTGTCCCAGCCCCAGCCGGGGTTGCCGAGGCGTTCCAACTGGTCGTAGTCGAGCCGGTCGCCCCGGGCGTACACCATGCCGTTGATCGAGCTGGAACCGCCGATCAGGCGTCCCCGCTGCCAGATCTCCTGCCGGCCGGAGCGCACCTCGGCGGGGTAGTGCCAGGCGGTGCGCCGGTCGTCCATCAGCCGGCTGAAGCCCTTGGGGATGCGCACCCACGGGCTACCGTCCCAACCGCCGGCCTCGATCACCAGCACCCGGACACCGGGGTCCTCGGTCAGGCGGTTGGCCAGTACGCAGCCGGCCGAACCCGCGCCGACCACCACATAGTCGTACTCCGTCATGGGGAACCCTCCGGCTCGCGGCCCGGCAGCCGACTTACCGTATTGCCTCGGTCACGCAAAGGGAAGAAGTCGTCGATGCGTACCCGAAATCCGTACGCAGAGTGATCGTGCGTCGTGGTGAAACCACCACCGCGTGCCAGGCGTCATCAGGCTGTACGGACCGACACCCGGACCGGTCGGACGGGCTCGGGGCGGTAGCCGGAAGGTGGGAGGCCATGATGGTGACGAGTAGGTGGATCGCCGGTACGGGCCTGGTGGCGCTGGTCGCCGCCGCAGTGGGTGTGTACGGGGTGGCGTCGGCGTCCGAGAGTGCGCCACCGGCGGTCGAGCCGCTGTCGATGGCGGCGCCGTTCGTCGCGGCGACGCCGAAGCCGACGCCGACGCCGACCGTGGAGCCGGTACTCTCCGGCACGCGTCGGGTCACGATCGTCCGGGTCGGCGCGTTCGAGTCCGGGCTGTCGTTGCTCGACGGGGGACGGCTGGCCGAGGTGGACGACGACCGGGGACGGCAGGTGTTCGTGCCGACCCCGCTGGGCGGGCAGGAGTACCTCATCAAGTCGTACTACGGCGGCGGCACCGGGCAGCCGGTCTGCTGGCAGACGCACAACCCGGGCAACGCCCGACCGCTGGTGGTGCGGGGCGCCACCTGCCGGGCCGGTGACCCGCTCCAGCGGTTCGTCATCACCAGGGCGCAGGGTGGCGGTGCCCGCGAGTTCGTGATCAGCAACAGTTGGGCCTACCTGCGGACCACGGCGCGCAACGGGCTGATCCTGGAGGAGTTGGGCGACGCGGCGCCGTTCGACAGCTTCCGGTTCAACGACACCGGGCCCGCGCCACGGCAGGGCTGACGTCCGGCGGGGATGCGGCATGACCAGGAGCGACCGGATCGGCTGGAGACCGTGATCGATGCGCGACGCTGACGAGTTCGACGCCTTCTACTCCGCGTCGGCCCAGCGGGTGCTGGGCCACCTCTACGCCATGATCGGCCGTCGGGCCGAGGCGGAGGACGCGGTGGCGGAGGCGTACGCCCGGGCCTGGGACCGGTGGGCGACCGTCCGCGAGTGCGACAGCCCGGAGGCGTGGGTGCGCAGCGTCGCGTACCGGGTGGCGGTCAGCGCCTGGCGCAAGACGGTCAACCGGCTCACGGCCCACCGACGGCACGCCGCCGAGGAGCGCGTCGAGGGCAGCTCGGTCGACCACGTCGCGATCGTGGCCGCGCTGCGCCGCATCCCCGCAGACCAGCGCCGGGTGGTGGTCCTGCACCATCTGGTGGGCCTCAGCGTGGCGGAGATCGCCACCGAGGCGGGCACCAACGTGAACACCGTCAAGACGCGGCTCGCCCGGGGGCGACGCGCCCTCGCCGCCCACCTGGGCGACGACGAGCACCAGGTGACCAGCGGGGGGAGGGGACATGACCGCTGACCGCGAGCTGGACGACGCCCTGCGCGGGTTGGCCCGGCACGGCGGGCAGGGCCGGGTCCACCCCGCCGCCGAGATCCGGCGTCGGGGGGACACCCGACGCCGTCGACGGCACGTCGCGACCGTCACGGTCGGTGTCCTCCTGGTCGCCGCGCTCGGTGCCGGCACCGCCGCCATCCGCCTCGCCGGGCCGCCGCACACCATCCCGGTCGGGCCGGCGGGACCGACCCCCGTCCCGGCCACCGGCCCACCCGGGGCCACGCCGAGTCCCGACGTGGTCGGTCCCCCCACCGGCTCGTCGAGTCCGTCCACCACGTCGTCGCGCCCCGCGCCGAATGGCTCTCGGCCGTCCGTCACGGACCCGTCGAGTCCCGCCTCGGGCACCACCGGTGCGCCGCCGGTGGGCGCTGGCGGGGTGCTGTCCGGGCAGCGCCGGGCCACCGTCGTGCGGGTCGACGGGATCGGCGGGGTGTCGCTGCGCGACGAGGGTGGTCTCGGCGAGGTCGACGGGGACGAGGGCGACCAGCTCTTCGTCTTCGTGCCGCAGGGCGGGGACACCTATCTGGTCCGGGTCGCCGGGGCGGGGGACACCTGCTGGGAGTCGCGCTCCTCGGGCAGTGCGCCGTTACGCGTGGTGGGTGCCGCCTGTGATCCGGGCGAGCCGAGGCAGCGGTTCACGATCGTGCGGGACGGGCAGCGGGGCGGCGCGCCCGCGTACGCGATCAGCAACCTGTCCGCGTTCCTCCAGCACTCGCCGACCCGGGGGCTGATCCTCGAGGAGATCGGCGACGCGACGCTGACCACCTATTTCCGGCTGGTCGACAACGGGCCCGCGTCGAGCTGACGAGGCGACGCCCGACCGGGCGCACCGGGTGCTGATCGGGCAACCCGGGGCGCCAATCGGGCGGTCGTTCTGCGCGGTAAAGGGTCAATGACCGTTATGTGCTGCCCGTTCGGGCTGGCTTGCGGGCAACAAACCCACCAGAATCACCCGCATGTGACCGGAGTCACCTGACCGTCCACGGTGTTACAAAAAGACACACACGCCGACGGGAGGTACACAGTGGACGCGAACCAGCGCCGCCACCACATCCTCGCCGTGGCGCGCCGGCAGGGCGACGTCGACGTCCGCGACCTCGCCGTCGAGCTGAGCGTCGCGCCGGAGACCATCCGTCGTGACCTGAGCCTGCTGGCGCAGCAGGGCCTGGTCCGCCGGACGCACGGCGGTGCCTACCCGATGGAGACCGCCCGCTTCGAGACGACCCTGGAGACCCGGGCCACCCGGATGGTCGTGGAGAAGCGACGGATCGCCACCGCAGCCGTGGAACACCTCGGCGACGCCGAGTCGATCTTCATCGACGAGGGCTACACCCCGCAGCTCATCGCCGAGGCGCTGCCCACCCACCGGCAACTGACCGTGGTGACCGCCTCGCTGCACACCGCGGCGACGCTGGCCGCGTACCCGTCGGTCACGGTGCTGTTGCTCGGCGGCCGGGTGCGCGGACGCACGCTGGCCACCGTCGACCACTGGGCCACCCGGATGCTCGCCGGCTTCGTGATCGACCTCGCCTACGTCGGGGCCAACGGCATCTCCCGCAAGCATGGGCTGACCACACCGGACCCGGCCGTGGCCGCCGTCAAGGCCCAGGTGATGGCGGTGGCCCGGCGGGTCGTCTTCGCCGGGGTGCACACCAAGTTCGGCGGGCACAGCTTCTGCCGGTTCGCCGACGTGGCGGACCTCGACACCGTCGTCACGGACACCGCGCTGCCGGCCTCCGAGGCGCACCGCTACTCGCTGCTCGGCCCGGTGGTGCTGCGCGTCTGAGCGCCCCGGCCGACCGTCCCCTCACCCTCACCCTCACCACCACTTCCGGAGGTTCGCTGTGCCCAGAACACGATCTCCGCGCCGATGGCGCGGCACGCTCGCCGTCGGTCTCGCCGTCGCGCTGGTCTCGACCGCCTGCTCCGGAGCCGGCGGCGGGTCGTCCGGCGACGGCACGGCCATCACCGTGCTGATGGTCGGCAACCCGCAGATGGAGGACCTGGCCAAGGTCACCGCCGAGAACTTCACCAAGGACACCGGGATCACCGTCCGGTTCACGATCCTGCCCGAGAACGAGCTGCGCGACCGGGTCACCCAGGACGTCGCCACCCAGGGCGGCCAGTACGACGTGGCCACCATCGGCGCGTACGAGGCGCCCATCTGGGCGCAGAACGACTGGCTGCACGAACTCAGCTCGTACGCCGACGGGGACACCGGCTACGACAAGGGCGACCTGCTCGAACCGATGGTCGCCTCACTCTCCGGCCAGGACGGCAAGCTCTACGCCGCGCCGTTCTACGGCGAGTCGTCGTTCCTGATGTACAACAAGGAACTCTTCGCGGCCAAGAACATCACCATGCCGGAGCGCCCGACCTGGCAGCAGGTCGCCGGGTTCGCCGCCCAGCTCGACGACAAGGACAAGGGGATCTCCGGCATCTGCCTGCGCGGGCTGCCCGGCTGGGGTGAGCTGTTCGCGCCGCTGACCACCGTGGTGAACACCTTCGGCGGCACCTGGTTCGAGAAGGACTGGACGCCGAAGGTCAACGCGCCGGAGTTCACCGAGGCGACCACGTTCTACGTCGACCTGCTCCGCGCGCACGGTCAACCGGGCGCACCGCAGTCCGGGTTCACCGAGTGCCTGAACACGTTCGGCCAGGGCAAGGCGGCGATGTGGTACGACGCCACCTCCGCCGCCGGCACCCTGGAGGACCCCAACTCCAGCACCGTCGCCGGCAAGGTCGGCTACGTGTACGCGCCGGTCGAGAAGACCGACTCGTCGGGCTGGCTCTGGGCCTGGGCGCTGGCCATGCCGAAGACCACCAAGAACGCCGACGCCGCCTGGAAGTTCATCTCCTGGGCGACCGGCAAGGAGTACGAGCGGCTGATCGGCGGCTCGCTCGGCTGGTCCCGGGTACCGGCCGGCAAGCGCCAGTCCACCTACGAGATCGCCGAGTACCGCGAGTCCGCGAGCGCCTTCGCCGACATCACGCTCAAGTCCATCCAGGAGGCCGACCCGGTCGCCCCGGGTGTGCAGCCCCGGCCCGCGCTGGGGGTGCAGTTCGTCGGCATCCCCGAGTTCGCCGACCTCGGCACCAAGGTCTCCCAGGAGGTGTCGGCGGCGATCGCCGGCCAGAGCACCGTCGAACGGGCGCTCGCCGACGGCCAGCGGTTGGCCGAGGAAGCCGCCAGCAAACACCGGTAGCCGCGTGTCGGGGCCGGTCGACCGGCCGGCCCCGACCCTGCCCTGTGAGGCGGATCGATGACCACGACCACCACCACCGACCCGGACGCGAGCCCGCGTCCCGCCGTACGTCCCACCCGGCCGGACCGTAAACAGCGCTGGGCCCGCCGCGCCCCGCTGCTGCCCGCCCTGGTCTTCGCCATCGTGGTGACCCAGCTCCCGTTCCTGTTCACCCTCTACCTGTCCACCCAGAGCTGGAACGCGTTGCGTCCGGGCAGCCAGGAGTTCATCGGGCTGGCCAACTACGCGACCGTGCTCAGCGACGCCCGACTGCGGGCCGCCCTGGTCAACACCGTGGTGCTGACCGCCTCGTCGGTGATCGTCTCGGTGCTGCTCGGCCTCGGCCTGGCCCTCCTGCTGGACCGGAAGTTCCCCGGCCGGGGCATCGTGCGGACCCTGCTGATCACCCCGTTCCTGGTGATGCCGATGGCGGCGGCACTGCTCTGGAAGCACGCCATCTACAACCCGTCGTACGGCCTGATCAACGGCATCGTCGGCGGCAGCACCGACTGGGTGTCGCAGTACCCGATGGTGGCCGTGGTCGCCTCGCTGGTCTGGCAGTGGACCCCGTTCATGATGCTGATCATCCTGGCCGGGTTGCAGGGCCAGTCCCTGGAGACGCTGGAGGCCGCCCGGGTCGACGGCGCCGGACCGTGGCAGACCTTCACCCGGATCACGCTGCCCTACCTGCGGCCCTACCTGGAACTCGGCGCCCTGCTCGGCGCGATCTACCTGGTGCAGACGTTCGACGCGGTCTTCACCATCACCCAGGGCGGTCCCGGGCGGGCCACCACCAACCTGCCGTACGAGATCTACCTGACCACCTTCCGCAAGTTCGAGTACGGCGAGGCCGCCGCAGCCGGTGTGGTGGTGGTGATCGGCACGATCGTCGTCGCCACCTTCGCGCTGCGGTTGCTCTCCAGTCTGTTCCGGATGGAGGACGCGCGATGAGGCGTACCGCTGCCCCGGTCCGGCGCGGGGCGGGCGTCACCGGCGCGGTCTGGACCGTGCTGGCCTGGCTCGCCGGACTGTTGTTCTTCCTGCCGGTGGCATGGATGGTGCTGACCGGCTTCAAACGCGAGGTGGACGCCGCCAGCAACCCGCCGGCCTGGTTCTTCACCCCGGTGCTCGACGGCTACCGACAGGTCTTCGACCGGGACCTCATGCCGTACCTGCTCAACTCGCTGATGGCCAGCGTGATGTCCACGCTGCTGGTGCTGCTGCTGGCCACCCCGGCCGCGTACGCGCTCTCCATCCGGCCGGTCGCCAAGTGGCGTGACGTGCTGTTCTTCTTCATCAGCACCAAGATGCTGCCGGTGGTCGCCGCGCTGCTGCCGATCTACCTGCTGGTGCAGAACCTCGGCATGCTGGACAACGTCTGGACCCTGGTCGTGCTCTACACGGCGATGAACCTGCCGCTGGCGGTCTGGATGATGCGCTCGTTCATGCTGGAGGTGCCGACCGCCCTGATCGAGGCGGCGGCGATGGACGGCGCGAGCCTGCTGGTCACCATCCGGCGGATCCTGTTGCCGATCGTCGCGCCCGGCCTGGCCGCCACCGCGCTGATCTGCTTCATCTTCAGCTGGAACGAGTTCTTCCTCGCGGTCAATCTCACCGCCACCAGGGCCGGCACCTCGCCGATCTTCCTGGTCGGCTTCATCACCTCCGAAGGGCTGTTCCTGGCCCGGCTCTGCGCGGCGGCGACGATCGTGTCGTTGCCGGTGGTGCTGGCCGGCTGGATCGCCCAGAAACAACTCGTCCGAGGACTCTCCATGGGGGCGGTCAAGTGAAGGCAGCAGTCATCGTCACGCCGGGTCAGATCAGCGTCGAGTCCGTACCGGACCCCACGCCCGGCCCCCGGGACGTGGTCGTCGAGGTGGCCGGCAGCGGGATCTGCGGCACCGACCTGCACATCATGGACGGCGAGTTCGCGCCCGCGTACCCGATCGTGCCGGGCCACGAGTTCGCCGGCACGGTGGTCGCGGTCGGCGGCGACGTCACCGAGGTCCGCGTCGGCGACCCGGTCGCCGTGGACCCGTCGCTGCACTGCGGCGAGTGCTACCAGTGCCGGCGGGCCCGGGGCAACCTCTGCGAACGGTGGAACGCCATCGGCGTGACCGTCGCCGGGGGAGCGGCCGAGTACGCCCTCGCTCCGGTCCGCAACTGCGTGGTGCTGCCCGAGGGCGTCGCCCCGGCCGACGCGGCCCTGATCGAACCGCTCTCCTGCGCGGTACGCGGCTTCGACGTGCTGCCCCGGCGGCTCGCCGACCACTACCTGATCTACGGGGCCGGCACGATGGGCCTGATGATGCTCGAACTGGCCAAACGGTGCGGCGCGGCCACGGTCAGCGTGGTCGACCCGAACGCCGACCGCCTCGCCACCGCCGTCGCGCTGGGCTGTTCGGCGAGCGCGGCGAGCGCCGACGACCTGGACCGGCCGCGTGGCTGGGACGTGGTGATCGACTGCACCGGCGTGCAGGCCGCCATCTCCGACGGCCTGGGCCGGGTCGCGCCGGCCGGCACGTTCCTCCAGTTCGGCGTCTCCGAGTACGCCACCCGGGTGCCGGTCGAGCCCTACCGCATCTACAACAAGGAGATCACCGTCACCGGCTCGATGGCCGTGCTGCACAGCTTCGAACGTGCCGCCGAACTCTTCGCCGTCGGGGTCCTGGACCCGGCCGTCTTCATCAGCCACCGGTTCCCGCTGGAGAAGTACGCCGACGCGATGGCGCAGTTCCGGGCCGGCGTCGGTCGCAAGATCCAGATCGCCGCCGCGTGAGGTACGCGGCGGCGTCCGAGACCCGCGCGGCTCCTACCGACCCAGCGCGAACGCCAGCACGATCGCGGCGACCAGCGCCAGCGCGGCCAGCACCGCGGCAGCGATCTTCACCTTGCTGTACGGGCGTTCGCCGATCACCTCGCCGGTGCGGGCGTTGACCAGGATCTGGTACGACCGCCCGGCGTGCAGGTAGGCGGCGATCCAGACCGGCAACAGCATCAGCTTGTACGTCACGTCCGAGTAGCTGGTGTCGACGGAGTCGACGCGCTGTTCGTCGCCACCGATGTCGCTGCGGCAGTCACCCTGGATGACCGGCGCCATCCGGGTCTTCGCCGTGGCCAGCCCCGCCTCGGGCTCGGTGTCGTAGCGCAGCGCGTGGTAACCGGCCAGGTAGTCCCCGTGGTACGCGACCGCCTCGGTCAGCGGCCACGGGCCCAACCGGTCCAGCTGCTGCTCCGGCAGGTACCGGGTGGCCGGGACCAGCACGTCGTCGAAGTCCCGCCGGACCGTGCCGCCGGCCGGATACCACCGGGTGTGGCGTACCTGCCGGGTCCGCGTCTCCGCCTTGCCGTCGACGATCACCGTGTACGTCTCGGTGACCCAGTAGTGCTGGCCGCGCTGCCCCCGGTACTGCGACACGGTCCGCGCGTCGAACGTCCAGTGCGGCAGGTACGTGCCCTTGAGCGTCTCCGCCTCGCTGACCTTCTTGAGGCTGTTCGGCGCGAACCAGCGGCTGCGGCACCAGGTGCTCAGAGCCGTCCGCACACCGGCGCGGTCGACCTGGAACGGCAGCACCCCCTCCGGGGCGATGAGGCTGCCCGTCGCGTGGTCGGCCACCAGTGGCGCGGCGCAGAACTGGCACCGCTTGGCCAGCGCGTTGCTCTCGGTGCGGGCACCGCAGCCCGGGCAGACGAAGGTGTACGCGCCGACCTGCGCCGCCGGCTTGCGCGCCAGCGTCGCCAACTGGGCGTACGCGTGCTCGCGTACCTCCCGGCCGGCTCCGGCGATCTCCTGCTGGCTGCCGCAGTACGGGCAGCGCAGCACTGCCGCGCCCGGTGCGTACTCCACCCGGGCGCCGCAGTTGCCGCATCCGAACGCCGGCGGGACGGTCGCGCCGCTCATCGCGGCGGCAGCGGCGGCGGAACGCTGGCCAGCACCGAGGCGAGCTCGGGAAGCTGCCCGGCGGGCTGCCACTGTGCCATGCCGGCCCGCCAGGCCAGCGTCTCCGCGCCCAGCGTGCCGGCGGCCACCTGGGCGGCCAGCCCACCGAGGTCGAACGGGCCCTGCCGCTGCCCGTCGACGCCGATGAACCACTGGGTCTGGGTCGGCAGCGGCGGCGGCTCGGCGCTCGGCGGTGTCGGGGCGTGCGCCGCCGGGGCGTGCTGGGCGGGCGCGGTCTCGCCGGCCATCGTGCGGGCCATCTGCTGCCCCATCGCCATGCCCATGCCCAGGCCGACGCCGGCACCCGCCTCGCCGCCCGGGTTGCGGGCCGCCTCCTCCAACGCGGTCGCGGCCTGGAACTGCGTGAACCGGTCCAGGTCGCCGACCGCGCCCATGCTGGTGCGCTTGTCCAGCGCCCGCTCCACCTCCGGCGGCACGGAGATGTTCTCGATGACGAAGGTGGGGATCGCGATGCCGACATCGGCCAGCTCCGCCGTCAGGACCCCGGCCAGCCGTCGGCCGATGGCGTCCTGGTGCGCGGCCAGGTCCAGCAGCGGTACGCCGGCCGTGGCCAGCGCCCCGCCGAGCCGTCCCACGATGAGCTGCCGCAGGTACTCCTGCACCTCCTCGGTGCGGAACTGCGGATCGGTGCCGACCAGCTCCCGCAGCAGACGCTGCGCGTCCACCACCCGGGCCGCGTACGCGCCGAACGCGCGCAGCCGGACCACGCCGAACTCGGCGTCCCGCAGGATCACCGGGTTCTGGGTGCCCCACTTCATCTCGGTGAACTGCCGCGTGTTGACGAAGTACACCTCGGCCTTGAACGGCGAGTTGAAGCCGTACTTCCAGCCCTTGAGGGTGGAGAGGATGGGCAGGTTGCGGGTCTCCAGGGTGTAGGTGCCGGGCGGGAAGGCGTCGGCGATCTGCCCCTCGTTGACGAACACCGCCGTCTGCGACTCGCGCACGATCAGCTTGGCGCCCATCTTGATCTCGTTCTGGAACCGGGGGAAGCGCCAGACGATCGTGTCGCGGCTGTCGTCCAGCCACTCCACGATGTCGACGAACTCGCCCCGGAGCCGGTCCATGAGTCCCATCGCGTACCCTCCCTGTCGGCCAGGTGATCATCGGCGTCGCGGGCGACCGTATCAACCGGTGACCAGCAGTTCCGCCGGGGTACGTGCGGCGGCCGGATGCCGGACCACCGACCACGGCCGCTCGCCGGTGACCGGATCGGTCCGCAGCCCAGCCCGATCGTGGCTGGTGGGGGCCGGATTCGGTGGGCAACCATGGATGCCATGAGCAGCGCACTTCTCGTCATCGACGTGCAGGAGTCGTTCCGGCGACAGGAGATCTGGGCGGCCACCTCGAACCCGGGCATCGTCGGTCAGGTGAGCCGTCTGGTCGACGCGGCACGCGGCGGGGGCGACCCGGTCGTCTGGGTGCTGCACGCCGAGCCGGGCACCGGTGACGTGTTCGACCCGGCCCGAGGTTTCGTCCGGCCAATGGACGGGTTGCGGCCCGCCGCGGACGAGCCGGTCCTGACCAAGTACGCGCACAACGCCTTCACCACCACCCGACTGCACCAGCTGCTCACCGTCGCCGGGGTACGCGAGCTGGTGATCTGCGGAATCCGGACCGAGCAGTGCTGCGAGACCACCGCCCGGGTCGCGGCGGATCTCGGCTACGCGGTCACGTTCGCCGTCGACGCGACCGCCACCACCCCGATCGCGCACCGGGACGCCCCGGCCGGTCGACCGCTCGCCGAGATCCTCGCCGACCCGCGCACGCTCGGCACCGACGAGATCATCGCGCGCACCGAGTACGCGTTGGCCGGGCGGTTCGCCACCATCCGTACCGTCGACGAGCTGACCGGTGCGGCGGTGGCCGTCGCCACGGGCTGAGGCCGTCGATGACCACGGTGGTGTTCCTGCTCGTGCCGCAGGTGCACCTGCTCGACCTGGCCGGTCCGGCGCAGGTCTTCTCCACGGCGGCGAACCAGGGGTACCCGTACCACCTGCGGTACGTCGCCGAGCAGGACGAGGTGGTGACCGCACAGGGGCTGCCGGTGCGCGCCCGCGTCGACTGGCCCGCGTTGGGCCCGGCCGACCTGGTCGTCGTCCCCGGTTGGCGGTCACCGGCCTCGCCCGGCACCGGACGACTGGACACCACGACCCTGGGCCGGCTGGTCGCACACCACGCCGCCGGAGGAACCGTGGTGAGCGTCTGCGCGGGCGCCGACGCCCTCGGTCGCGCGGGGCTGCTGGACGGGCGGCGGTGCACCACCCACCACGAGGTGCAGGACGAGGTGGCCCGTCGGTATCCGGCGGCGACGGTGCTGCGGGACCGGCTGTACGTGGTCGACGACCGGGTGGCCACCTCCGCCGGTATCGCCAGTGGCATCGACCTGGCGCTGCACCTGGTGGCGACGCGCCACGGACCGGCCCCGGCCGCGCGGGTCGCCCGCGAGATGGTGGTGTACGCGCGGCGTAACGGACACGAACGGCAGGACAGCGTCATGCTGCGGCACCGCGCCCACCTCAGCGACGTGGTGCACCGGGCCCAGGACCTGCTCGACGTGCGGTTCACCGAGCCGCTGCCGCTGGGCGAGCTGGCCCAGTCGGCAGGGGTCAGCGAACGCACCCTGACCCGCCTGTTCGGTGCCGCGACCGGGCTCACCCCGCTGCGGTACCAGCAGTTGCTGCGCGTCGAGCGCGCCGAACACCTCATCGGGCACGGCGTCACCGTGGAGGCCGCCGCCCGAGCGGTCGGTTTCGCCGATGCCCGGATGCTGCGCCGACTGCGGGCCCGGACGGCACCCGCCGTCGGCTAGCTGCTCACCGGTGGGCGCCGCTTGACCAGGTGGACGACGCCCTGTGCGGCGTCGACCTCGGTCACCGTGTAGCCGGCCCGTTCGTACACCCCGATGTTGCGGGTGCTGCGGTGGCCGGTGCACAACGCGTGGTGCGTGGTGGTCTCCGGGGCCTGCGACTCGGCGTGCGCGAGCAGCCAGGAGCCGATCCCGCCGCCCGCCTGGTCGGGGGCGACCATCAGGCGGCCGACCAGCCACGCGTCCCCGTCCGCGCGGGCCCGCACCGACCCGACCAGGCGACCGTCGCGGCGCAGGCACCAGATCCGCCAGGTCGACGTGGAGGCGCGCAGATCCGCGAAGGACTCCTGCAACGGCGGCAGGTCGAGGGTGTCGTTGACGATCGCCTCCTGCACCCAGCAGCAGCGCTGGAGCACGAACAGCTCGGCCAGGTCCTCGTCCCGGACCTCGGACAGGGTCAGCCCCTCGACCGGCCCGGCGGTGAGCTCCGGGAGCGCGGGTGCCCGCAGCGGACGCAGGGCCCGGGCGACCTGGTCGAGTTCGCGCAGCACGCTCCGCGCGCCGTCGGCCAGCGCGGGGGCGTCGAGCACCCGGCCGTCGCGGGTGTGTTCGGCGAGGCGCAGCGCGACGGTGGCGCCGATCGGCACCATCCGCAGCGTGGTGACGACCTGCTTGGCCATCTGCACCGCGCGGGTGCCGGCCGAGGTGTTGCCGTAGCTGACGAAGGCCACCGGCTTCCACGCCCACTCCTGATAGAGGAAGTCGAAGGCGTTCTTGAGCACCGCCGGCATGCCGAAGTTGTACTCCGGGGTGACCACCACGAACGCGTCGGCGTCGGCGACCCGGCGGCTCCACTCGCGGGTGTGGTCGTGCGCGTACTCGCCGCGTGACGGGTGCTCGGGCTCGTCGAACATCGGCAGCCCGACGTCGGCCAGGTCCGCGACCTCCACCCGGGTCCGGTGCCGGGCGGCGTCCGGCGCGGTGGCCCGGACGAACCAGTCGGTGATGGCCGGGCCGAGTCGGCCGGGTCGGGTGCTCGCGACGATGACGAGGACGCGCAGGGGTGCGGACGGAACGGTCGATGACATGTCAACGAACGTAGCCGGAGTTTCGATGACATGTCAACGACGGGTACGGTGGTGACATGGCGACACCGTGGCTCAGTGCCGACGAGGAGCGGGCCTGGCGGGCGTTCCGGCGTCTGCTCGTCGCGCTGCCCGCCCGCCTGGACCGGGACCTGGTCCGCGACTCGGGCCTCTCCCCGGCCGACTACGAGGTGCTCAGCACGCTGTCGGAGAAGACGGACCGCCGCTGGGCGCTCAAGGACCTCGCCGCCAAGATGGAGTGGTCGCGCAGCCGGCTCTCCCACCACGCCACCCGGATGCAGGCCCGGGGGCTCGTCGCCCGGGAACCCGACCCGCAGGACGCCCGGGGCTGCCTGCTGCGCCTGACCGACGACGGCTTCGACGTGCTGGAACGCGCCGCGCCGCCGCACGTGGAATCGGTGCGAACCCGCTTCCTCGACCACCTCGACGCCGACGAGCTGGCGTTGCTGCGCGACCTCTCCACCCGTATCGCCGACCTGCCGGACTGAGCACCACCCGACCGGCGTCGGCGGGTACCGCGCCGTACTTTCGGCCGTACGGTCTCCTGCCGGGGACCGGTGCGGGGGCGGCCCGTGTGCCGATGAGTCGCCCCGCCGCGAGCGACACCATGGCGACATGAAGGCGATCGTTGCGCACCGATACGGCTCACCCGACGTGTTGCGGCTCCAGGAGGTCGACCGGCCGGTCCCGGCCGCCGACGAACTGCTGGTGCGGGTGCACGCGGCCGCGCTGAACGCGCGGGACTGGCACGTCCTGCGGGGCGACCCCTACCTCGCCCGGCTGGCCGCGCCGCAGATGATGGGGCTGCGCGGGCCCCGGCGCGTCATCCGGGGCACCGACTTCGCGGGCACCGTCGAGGCGGTCGGCGCCGACGTCGACCGTTTCCGCCCCGGCGACGAGGTGTACGGCGACACCGGCGACCTGCACGGCGCGTTCGCCGAGTACCTCTGCGTACCCGCCGCGCGGGTCGAGTCGACACCGGCGACGCTCACCGTCGCGCAGGCCGCCGCACTGCCGCTGGCCGGCAACACGGCCCTGCTCGGCGTCCGCGACGTGGGGCGGCTGCGCGACGGGCAGCACCTGCTGGTCAACGGCGCCTCCGGCGGTGTGGGGACGTTCGCCGTCCAGATCGGCAAGGCGCTCGGGGCCACCGTGACGGCGGTGTGTCGGACCCGCAACGTCGACCTGGTCCGGTCGCTCGGCGCGGACCACGTGGTCGACTACACCACCCACGACTTCGCCCGCCTCGGCCGCCGCTACGACGTCCTGCTGGACCTGGTCGGCAACCGATCCCTGGCCGACCTGCGACGCGCACTGGTTCCCGGCGGCACGCTGGTGCTCTCCGGCGGCGGGACCTTCCGGGGCCGACCCGCCCTCGTCGGGCCGATGGCGCTGCTCCTGCGGGCGCAGGTGGCGGCGCGCGTCACCGGTGAGCGGTGGGAACTGCTCGCGACGCCACCGAGCCGGGAACTGCTGGCCGGCGTGCGCGACCTGGTCGAGGCCGGTCTGGTCGCCCCGGTCGTCGACCGCACCTATCCGCTCGCCGAGGTGCCGGCGGCGATGCGGTACCTGGAGAGCGAGCACGCTCGCGCCAAGGTCGTCATCACCGTCTGAGCCGGGATCGGCGGTGCGGTGGGCGCTCAGGCGTGGTGGATCGGGCTGTCCAGCTCGGTCAGCGGACGACCCGAGCCGCCCCAGGACCCGGCGACGATCTCGGCGGCGATGGCCACCGCCGTCTCCTCCGGGGTACGCGCACCGAGGTCGAGCCCGATCGGGGAGCGCAGCCGGGTCAGGGTCTCCTCGTCCACCCCCGCCTCGCGCAACCGGCGCATCCGGTCGTCGTGCGTACGGCGGCTGCCCATCGCGCCGATGTAGCGCGCGGGCGTGCGCAGGGCGACCTGGAGCAGGGGGACGTCGAACTTCGGGTCGTGGGTCAGCACGCAGAGCACGGTGCGCTCGTCGACGACGGTCGCGGCGAGGTACTCGTGCGGCCAGCGCACCACGAGGTCGTCGACGTCCGGGAAACGCTTCCGGGTGGCGAACACCGCGCGGGCGTCGCAGAGCGTGACGTGGTAGCCGAGGAAGCGGCCGATCCGCGCGACGGCGGCGGCATAGTCGATCGCGCCGAAGACGATCATCCGGGGCGGCGGCACGTAGGACTGGACGAAGACCGACACCTCGTCACGGCGCTGCTCGCCGTGCGTACCGAGATGGACGGTGCCGGTGCTGCCCTGGGCCAGCATCCCGGCGGCCTGCTGCGCCACCGCGCGGTCCAGGTCGGAATCGCCGAGGCTGCCGGCGACCCGGTCGGGCCAGACCACGAGCTGGGCATCCCCGGTCGACGCGGTGGCCACCGGCCGGCCGGTGGTGATCGCGTCGAGCAGCGCGTCGGTCTCGGTCAGCGCCACCTCCGGCTGCACCAGGACCTCGATGGTGCCGCCGCAGGTCAGGCCCACGCCGAACGCGTCGTCGTCGCTGACGCCGTAGATCTCGGTCCGCGACTTGCCGGTCTCGATGGCCTCCCGGCACAGGTCGAAGACCGCGCCCTCGACGCAGCCGCCGGAGACGCTGCCCAGCACCTCACCCTCGGCGTTGACCGCCATGGTGGCCCCCGGCTGCCGGGGCGCCGAGCGCCAGGTGCGGACGACGGTCGCCACGGCGAACGCGACGCCGGCCGCACGCCAGTCCGTCAGTCCGTCCGCGATGTCCCGCATGGTTGCACCATCCGTGGCCGCCGGTGTCGTCGTCAACCCGACCTAAGCAATTGCTTAGGTCGACGTTGACTTTGGAAACGGGCCCGACCAGATTCTGGCGGGACCGCGGAGGAGCGACATCATGCAGGTTCCGGCACCGTTCGAGTACGAGCGCGCCACCAGTGTGGACCAGGCCATAGGTTTGTTGGAACGGCTGGGCGGAACGGCCCGGCTGATCGCCGGTGGGCACAGCCTGCTGCCGATGATGAAGCTGCGCCTGGCCAATTTCGACTATCTGATCGACATCAACGATCTGCACCCGGAACTCGGTTACATCCGACCCGGCCGGCACGAGTTGCGGATCGGCGCACTGACCCGGCACCGTGAATTGCTGGAATCCGCCGAACTGGCCGCCGCATTCCCGATCTTCGCCGACGCGGAGCGGGTGATCGCCGACCCGATCGTGCGCAACCGGGGCACCCTGGGCGGGTCGCTCTGCCAGGCGGACCCGTCGGAGGACCTGTCAGCGGTCTGCACGACGCTGGACGCGAGCTGCGTGATCCGGGGGCCCGGCGGCGTCGAGCGGATCGTGTCGATGGAGGAGTTCCACGTCGGACCGTACGAGACGGCGGTCGGCGAGGCCGAGATGCTGATCGAGGTCCGGCTGCCGGTACGCCCCGGCGGCGGCAGCGCGTACGAGAAGGTCGAGCGCCGGGCCGGCGACTGGGCCGTGGTCTCGGCCGGCGCGGCGATCTGGCTGGACGGCGGCGTGATCTCCGACGCCCGGGTGGGGCTGGCCGCGGTCGGCCCGAACACCACCGGCATCCCGGAGGTCTCGGCCGCGCTGCGCGGGCAGGAGCCCACCGAGAGCGTGTTCGCGCGGGCCGGCGAGATCGCGGCGAGCCAGTGCGAACCGGTCACCGACCAACGCGGCAGTGCCGACTACAAGCGGCATCTGGCCGCCGAGCTGACCAAGCGGGCCCTGCGCCGGGCCGCCGAGCGGGCGAGGAGCTGAGCATGCAGGTCACCATGACCGTCAACGACGTCGAGGTCACCCGGGAGATCGAGGGTCGGCTGCTGCTCGTGCACTTCCTGCGGGACGTGCTGGGCCTGACCGGCACGCACTGGGGATGCGACACCAGCAACTGCGGCACCTGCGTGGTCTGGCTGGACGGCGAGCCGGTGAAGTCGTGCACGGTGCTCGCCGCGATGGCCGGCGGCCACGAGGTGCGTACCGTCGAGGGCCTTGCCTCCGGCGCCGAGCTGGACCCGGTGCAGCAGGGCTTCATGCAGTGCCACGGCCTCCAGTGCGGTTTCTGCACGCCGGGCATGATGATGACCGCGCGGGCGCTGCTGAACCGCAACCCCGACCCGAGCGAGCCGGAGATCCGCGAGGCGATCTCGGGCCAGATCTGCCGCTGCACCGGGTATTCCACCATCGTCCGATCCGTGCGCTGGGCCGCCGTGCACGAGCAGGCCGCCGCCGCCAAGGTCGTCGAGTCCACCGAATCACCCGCCGCCGGCGAGATCTCCGACGCCGGCCAGCCTGCCGGGAGCCCCGCATGACGACCGTGCACGAGCCCGTGGACACGTTCCACGACAACGACCAGAAGCCGGTCGGGTACGGCCGGATGCTCCGCAAGGAGGACCCGCGCTTCGTCCGGGGCCGGGGCCGCTACGTCGACGACGTGCAACTGCCCGGCATGCTGCACCTGGCCATCCTGCGGTCGCCGGTGGCGCACGCCCGGATCGTCTCCATCGACACCAGCGCCGCCGAGGCGTCGCCCGGGGTCAAGGCGGTGGTGACCGGGGCGATGCTGGCCGAGCAGAACCTCGCCTGGATGCCGACGCTCTCCAACGACGTGCAGGCCGTGCTCGCCACCGACAAGGTGCGCTTCCAGGGCCAGGAGGTGGCCTTCGTGGTCGCCGAGGACCGGTACGCCGCCCGCGACGCGCTGGAACTGATCGACGTCGAGTACGACATCCTCGACCCGGTCGTCGACGTGCGCCGCGCGCTGGAGCCGAACGCCCCGGTGATCCGCGACGACCTCGAGGGCAAGGCGAACAACCACTGCTTCGACTGGGAGACCGGCGACGAGGCGGCCACCGAGGCCGCGTTCGCCCGCGCCGACGTGGTGGTCAGCGAGGACATCGTCTACCCCCGCGTGCACCCGGCGCCGATGGAGACCTGCGGCGCGCTCGCCGACTTCGACCCGATCGAGGGCAAGCTGCGGCTCTGGTCCACCACCCAGGCGCCGCACGCGCACCGCACCCTGTACGCCATCGTGGCGGGCATCCCCGAGCACAAGATCCAGGTGATCGCGCCGGACATCGGCGGCGGGTTCGGCAACAAGGTGCCGATCTACCCCGGGTACGTCTGCGCCATCGTCGCCTCGATCGTCACCGGCAAGCCGGTGAAGTGGATGGAGGACCGCTCGGAGAACCTGATCAGCACCGGTTTCGCCCGCGACTACATCATGCGCGGTGAGATCGCGGCGACCCGGGACGGCAAGATCCTGGCCATCCGCACCAACGTGCTCGCCGACCACGGCGCCTTCAACGGCACCGCCGCGCCGGTCAAGTACCCGGCCGGGTTCTTCGGCGTCTTCACCGGCAGCTACGACATCGAGGCCGCCTACTGCAAGATGACCGCGGTCTTCACCAACAAGGCCCCCGGCGGTGTCGCGTACGCCTGCTCGTTCCGGATCACCGAGGCCGTGTACCTGGTGGAGCGGATCGTCGACTGTCTCGCCGACGAGTTGGGCATGGACCCGGCGGAGCTGCGGCTGAAGAACTTCATCCAGCCCGAGCAGTTCCCGTACACGACGAAGACCGGCTGGGTCTACGACTCGGGCGACTACGAGCCGACCATGCGGCTGGCCATGGAGATGGCCGGCTACGCCGAGCTGCGCCGCGAGCAGGAGGAGAAGCGTGCTCGGGGCGAGCTGATGGGCATCGGCATCGCGTTCTTCACCGAGGCCGTCGGCGCCGGTCCCCGCAAGAACATGGACATCCTCGGGCTGGGCATGGCCGACGGCTGCGAGCTGCGCGTACACCCGACCGGCAAGGCCGTGGTCCGGCTCAGCGTGCAGTCGCAGGGACAGGGCCACGAGACCACGTTCGCGCAGATCATCGCCGAGGAGATCGGCATCCCGCCGGACGACATCGACGTGGTGCACGGCGACACCGACAACACCCCGTTCGGTCTCGGCACGTACGGCAGCCGGTCCACCCCGGTCTCCGGGGCCGCCGCCGCGCTGGTCGCCCGCAAGGTCCGGGACAAGGCGAAGATCATCGCATCGGCCATGCTGGAGGTGTCCGTCGCCGACCTGGAGTGGGAGAAGGGCACCTTCCACGTCAAGGGCGACCCGGGCAAGTCCGTCACGATACAGGACATCGCCATGCGCGCGCACGGCGCCGGTGACCTGCCCGACGGTATCGAGGGCGGACTGGAGGCGCAGATCTGCTACAACCCGTCGAACCTGACGTACCCGCACGGGGCGTACATCTGCGTGGTGGATATCGACCCGGGCACGGCCCAGGTGACGGTGCGCCGGTTCATCGCGGTCGACGACTGCGGCACCCGGATCAACCCGATGATCATCGAGGGGCAGGTGCACGGCGGCCTGACCGACGGCGTCGGCATGGCGCTGATGGAGATGATCGCCTTCGACGAGGACGGCAACTGCCTCGGCGCGTCCATGATGGACTACCTCATCCCGACCGCGCTGGAGGTGCCCGACTGGGAGACCGGCTACACGGTCACCCCGTCGCCGCACCACCCGATCGGCGCCAAGGGCGTGGGGGAGTCGGCCACCGTCGGCTCACCACCGGCGATCGTCAACGCGGTCGTGGACGCCCTGAAGCCCTTCGGTGTCCGGCACGCCGACATGCCGCTGACGCCGTCGCGGGTCTGGGACGCCATGCGCGGCCAGGCCCGACCGCCGATCTGAGGAGGCGACATGTCGACGACGATCGCCGACCGGGCGAATGCGTTGCGCGCCGCCCGGGAACCGTTCGTGCACGCCACGGTGGTCCGCGCGCAGGAACCGACGTCGGCGCGGCCGGGTGACGACGCGGTGATCCTGCCGGACGGGTCGATCGAGGGCTTCGTCGGTGGGGCGTGTGCCGAGAACTCGGTCCGTGCCGCCGCGCTGGACACCCTGCGCGACGGGAGCACCCTGCTCTTGCGCGTGCTGCCGGACGGCACGGACACCTTCCCCGACACCCCGGGTGCGCGGGTGGTGGTGAACCCGTGCCACTCCGGCGGCGCGGTCGAGGTCTTCCTCCGGCCGATGCTGCCCGCGGCGGTGCTGGGGGTGGCCGGCACCAGCCCGATCAGCGCCGCCGTGGCGACGCTGGCACGCTTCCTCGACTTCGAGGTGGTCGAGACCGGTGACTACGCCGGCGCCACGGCCGTGGTGGTGGCCGGTCTCGGCAAGGGCGATTCGGAGGCGATCCGGGCCGCGCTGGACGCGGGCGTGGGCCACGTCGCGCTGGTCGCCAGCCGTAAGCGGGCCGCCGCGCTGCTCGACGAGCTGACGTTGACCGACGACGAACGGGCCCGCGTGCACGCGCCGGCCGGGCTGGACATCGGTGCGCGTACCCCGCCGGAGATCGCCCTGGCGATCATGGCCGACGTGGTGCGCGCGGTCCGGCGCGACGACCTGCGGCCCCCGGCGGGCGCGCCCGTGGTCCGTCCTCAGCAGGCGGTGGACCCGGTGTGCGGGATGACGGTGACCGTCGGACCGGACACCCCGCACGCCCGGGTGGACGGCACGGACCACTGGTTCTGCTGCCCCGGATGCCTCGCGCGTTTCACGGGCGGGTAGCCGTGAACGTGACCGGTCTGGTGCTCGCCGCAGGGGCGTCGGTGCGTCTCGGTGAGGCCAAGCAACTGCTGCCGTACCGGGGGCGGACCCTGCTCGACGCGACCCTGGACCTGGCCCGCTCGTGCGGCTTCGGTCAGCTCCTGGTGACCCTCGGCGGCGCGGCGGACCAGGTCCGGGACCGGGTCGACCTGACCGGGTGCGAGGTGGTGGAGAACGCGGCCTTCAGCACCGGGTGCGGCTCGTCGATCAGCACCGCCGTGCGGGCGGTCGACCCGCGCGCCGACGCGCTCGTGCTGCTCCTCGGCGACCAGCCCGGCGTCCGCGCCGACGACGTGCGGCGGCTCGCCGCCACCGACACGCCGCTCGGGGTGTGCCGGTACGCCGACGGGCCGGGGCACCCGTTCCGGTTCGGCCGGGCGGTCTTCCCCGACCTGGCCGACCTGCACGGCGACAAGGCCGTGTGGAAGCTGCTGCACTCCGGCCGTCATCCGGTGACCGAGCTGCCGGTGGACGGGCCGGTGCCGATCGACGTGGACACCCGCGCCGACTACGAGCGACTGCTGACGGAGCAGGCCCGGTGAAGGACGCGCCCGACGTCGCGCGTCGCCTCGACGCCGTCGACTACCTGACCGACGACGGCCTGGCGATGGCGCTGTTCCTGGCCGTACGGATCGGCAAGCCGCTGCTGCTCGAAGGGGAGCCCGGCGTCGGCAAGACCGCCGCCGCCAAGGCGCTGGCCCGGGCACTGGACACCACGTTCATCCGGTTGCAGTGCTACGAGGGCCTGACCGCCGGTGAGGCGCTCTACGAGTGGAACTACCAGCGGCAACTGCTCGCCATCCGACTCGCCGAGGCGCAGGGGGCCCGGCTGACCGACGGTGACCTGTTCAGCGCCGAGTTCCTCCAGGAACGGCCCATCCTGCGGGCGGTACGCCATCCGGGGCCGGTGCCACCGGTGCTGCTGATCGACGAGATCGACCGTGCCGACGACGAGTTCGAGGCGCTGCTCTTCGAGTTCCTCGGCGAGGCCGGCATCACCATCCCGGAACTCGGCACGTTCACCGCGCACACCCCGCCGATCGTCGTGCTCACCTCCAACCGCAGCCGCGAACTGCACGACGCGCTGCGCCGTCGCTGCCTGTACCACTGGATCGAGTTCCCGGAGCCGCACCGGGCCGCCGAGATCGTCCGCCGGGCGGTGCCGACGGCCGCCGAGCCGCTGATCCGCACCGCGACCGAGTTCGTCGGTGCCGTACGCGGCCGGGAACTGGACAAGGCGCCCGGGATGGCCGAGGCCATCGACTGGGTGTCCGCGCTGTCCGTGCTCGGTGCCACCGACCTCGCCGGTGACGACGTCCTGCGGACCATCGGCACCATCGCCAAGACCCCCGACGACCGCGTCACCGTGGCCGCCGCGCTCGGCACACTCCAGGAGAGTCAATCGTGAAGCTCAACAATGATTTCGTGGTCAACATCCCGATCGATCGGGCCTGGGCGGTCCTCACCGACCTGGAGGGGATCGCCCCCTGCATGCCGGGTGCCCGTCTCACCGGCGTCGACGGCGACGTCCACAAGGGCAAGGTGAAGGTCAAGGTGGGCCCGGTCATCTCCGAGTTCGCCGGCACCGCGCAGTTCGTCGAGAAGGACGACGCCGCGTACCGGGCGGTGATCGACGCCAAGGGCCGCGACGCCCGCTCGGCGGCGAACGCCGCCGCCGTGGTCACCGCCGCCCTGCGTCCCGACGGCGACCGGACCCTGGTGAGCGTCGACACCGACCTGCGGATCTCGGGGAAGCTGGCCCAGTTCGGCAGCGGCATGATCAAGGAGGTGTCGGGCAAGCTGCTCGCCCAGTTCGTCACCAACCTGGAGGCCAAGCTGGCGGCCGAGGAGGCCGACACCGCCGCACCCGCCACCGAGGCGCCGCCCGCCGCCGCACCGGCCACGGTGGACGCCGCGCCGGTCGCGGCCGACGCCGCGCCCGCCTCGGCCACGTCGCGCCCCGCGCCCGCCCCGACCGACGCCGCAGCGGCGACCGACGCACCGGCAGCGGGGGAGACCGTCACCGCCGGGGCGCACCCGAACCCGGTGGACCTCGCCCCTGCCACCGAAGCCGTCGGCACCGAGGCGACCGCCGGCGGCGGGGACCCCCTGCGGACCGCGACCGCTGCCCCCGCCGCCGCGACGACGACCACCGGGGACGCCACGACCACGCGGCAGACCGTGGTCGCCGAACCGGCATCGGCCACCGTCGCACCGGTGACCCGGGGCGCCGCCGCGCCGACTCCTGCCGACAGCGACGACGACGAGGCGCTGGACCTGCTCAGCATCGCCGGTGGGTCGATCACCAAGCGCGTGGTGCCGCTGGTCGTCGGTCTCGTCGTGGTCGGCGCGGTGATCGCCTGGTTGATCGCCCGCAGGTGACCGCAGGGGTGCTGCGCGGCGTCGACCGCGCCGCGTTCGCCGTGGCGCTGGCCGACCGGTTGCGTCGTGCCGGCGTACCGGCCGGGCTCACCCAGGTCGACGACTTCGTCCGCGCGATCGTCGCCGCGTCCCCGGCGGACCGGTCGACGCTGTACTGGAGTGCCCGGGTCAGCCTGGTGCGGCGGCACGCCGACCTGGCCACCTTCGACGCCGTCTTCCAGGCGGTCTTCGCCGATGCGCCGCCGCTGCCGGTGACCCGTGCGGCGGCGACCGGGCCGGGTCGTCGCGACGAGGTGCACGTGCCGCTGCCCGCCGACACCGACAGCGCGGGTTCGGGCGGCGGGCTGCCCTGGGCGACGCTGCCTCCGGCGGTGGCCGAGGCGGAGGAGTCCGACGCGGCGCTGCGCCTGCCCGAGCGGCGTCCGGCCGCCCTCGCCGGGCTCGCCGACCGGCCGTTCGAGGACCTCGACGACGGGCAGGTGGCGCTGCTCGGCGAGGTGTTGCGGGCCGCCGTGCGCCGCTGGCCGACCCGGCGTACCCGGCGGCACCGGGTCAGTCCGGCCGGACGGCGGATCGCGCTGCGACCGACCGTGGCGCGGGCCCGCCGCACCGGCTGGGAGCCGGTGGAGGTGATACGCGAACGGCAGGTCCGCCGACCGCGCCGGGTGGTGCTGCTCTGCGACGTCAGTGAGTCGATGCGGGCCCAGGCGACCGCCTACCTGCACCTGATGCGGGCGTTCGCCACGGTCAGCGACGCCGAGGTGTTCGCGTTCGCGACGACGCTGACCCGGCTCACCACCGTGCTGCGGCACTCCTCGCCGGTCGAGGCGGTGGACCGGGCCGGCGTGGCGGTGACCGACCGCTTCGGCGGCACCCGGATCGCCACCAACGTGCGGACGCTGCTCGCCTCCCACCACGGCGATCTCGTTCGCGGTGCCGTGGTGGTGATCGGGTCGGACGGGTGGGACAGCGACCCGCCCGACGACCTCGCCGCCGCCATGGCCCGGCTGCGCCGTCGGGCGTACCGGATCGTCTGGTTGAACCCGCGTGCCGGCGCACCCGGTTTCGCCCCCCGGGTGGCCGGCATGGCCGCCGCGCTGCCCTACTGCGACCGGCTGCTGCCGGCCGGTACGTTCCAGAACCTGCTGGACGCCGCCGGTCAGCTCCAGAGCGTCACGTGGACCGCCGGCTTGAAGTGACCCACGCTGACGCCCGCGCCGCGCATCATCGCCTGGATGGCGCGGGAGGTGGAGGCGAACCGGGACAGCTCCGCGGCGGCTGAGGGCGCACCCGCACTGGACAGCAGCAGCGAGTGCCAGCCGTCCTCGACCGGGGTGTGCGGGCCGGCCAGCAGCAGCAGGTCACCGCTGCGGACCTCGGGTGCGACGGTGAACGCCAGCGCGGGCGCGATGCCCTTGCCCCGTTTCGCCTCGCCGAGCGCGGCGGCGTGGCTCTGGAAGATCTGCTGCCGGTCCTCGGGCACGGCGAGTCGGCGCAGCATCGCCGGCACCGCACCCAGTTGGGCGGTGCCCGAGGGGCCGAGCAGCCAGGTCTGCTCGCGCAGTTGGGCCGCCGACGCCCGCACTCCGGCCAGCGGATGCTCCGGTCCGACGACGGTCACGAGCCGGTAGTTCATCACCGGCCGGCAGGTGATCGCCGGGTCGACCACCGGCGGCTGCGGACCGATCGCGATGTCCACGGCGCGGGTCAGCAGCAGCGTCTCGAAGGAACCCGCGTCGCGCACGCTCAGCTCGACGTCGAGGTCGGCGGCGCGCCGGGTGAACAGCTTGATCAGGCCGGGCGCGGCGAGTTCGGCGAAGAGGCTGCACGCGGCGACCCGCAACATCCGTCGTCCCCGCGCCGCCGCGGTCACCTCGACCACCGTGCGGTCCTGCAGGCCCAGCAGTTCCGAGGCCCGGCTGGCCAGCCGCAGCCCGCCGGGGGTGAAGGCGAGCCCGACGGCGGTACGGGTGAACAACTTGTCGCCGAACTCCTTGCGCAACTGCGCGATGTGCAACGAGACGGCCGACTCGGAGACGTCGAGTTGCGCGGCGGCCTGTTTGACCGAACCCATCCGGACCACCGCGACGTACGCGCGTAGTTGTGCCGGCGTCATCGACGGCGTCCCTCCTGCCACCCCGATCTGACGATCCGGACGGTCCCTCGCAGCGAAACACGATCATGCCCGTTACGCCGCGTCGTCGCCAACCCTCCTGTCGGCCACCATGGTGCCCGGTCGACGGGGCGGGCGGACGAGCCACCCGCCCCGGCCGCCCCGTCAGAGCCGATAACCGCCGGACACCTCGATGTCCTGGGCGGTGATCCATCGGCCCGCGTCGTCGAGCAGGGCGGCGATGGCCACCCCGATGTCGTCCGGTTCACCGACCCGGCCGAGAGCGGTCTGGGCCGCCAACTGCGGGATCACCTCCGGGTGCCGGGCGAAGGCGTCGCCGGCGATGCGGGTGCGGGTGGAGCCGGGGGAGACCGAGTTGACCCGTACACCCCGCCCGCTCAGTTCCTTGGCCAGGTAGCGGGTCAGCACCACCAGGCCGCCCTTCATGGTGCCGTAGGCGGAGTAGCCGGACTCCAGGCCGGCACCGACGGCGTTGCTGGCGACGTTGACGATCGCGCCGCCGTCGGCCAGCCGGGGCAGCAGCGTCCGGGTGAGGAAGTACGGCCCTCGCAACAGCACCCGCATGAGGTCGTCGAAGAGTTCCTCGGTGGTGTCCTCGAACGTCGCCGTCCGGCTCGCCCCGGCGTTGTTGACCAGGTAGTCGAAGGTGTCCCGCTGCCAGGTGTCGCGCAGCGCGGTGACCACCGCGTCGTGGAAGGCCGGGAAGCGTGTGGAGTCGCCGAGGTCGAGCGGCAACGCGACGGCGCGGCCACCGTCGCTCTCGATGCGCGCCACCGTGTCGTGCGCCCCGGTCGGGTTGTTCTGGTAGGTGAGGATCACCCCGGTGCCGCGTCGGGCGATCTGGAGCGCGGCACTCTGGCCGATGCCGGAACTGCCGCCGGTGACGATGGCGATACGCATGGTCAGTGGTTCCCTTCGTCGGAGCTCAGCACCCGGGCGAGCCAGTCGGTGCGGGTACGGCGGGCCGTGGTGGAGATGGCGGCCTGCGGCAGGATCGCGTCGAAACCGTGGCAGCCACCCGCCCACACGTGCAGTTCGGCCTGACCACCGGCGGCCCAGATCCGGCTGGCGTAGTCGACGCTCTCGTCCCGGAAGACCTCGGCCGAGCCGGCGTCGACGTAGGTGGTGGGCAGTCCGCCCAGGTCGTCGGTGAGCGCCGGCGACACGTACGCGGGCACCGGTCGATCGGTCTCCTCACCCAGGACGCAGCGCCAGCAGAACTCGTTCGACTCGCCGGTCCAGACACCGGGTCCACCGGAGTACTGCCGGCTGGAGGTGGTGTCGTTGCGGTGGTCCAGCATCGGGCCGATGAGCACCTGGGCGGCGATCGGCGGAGTGCCGAGGTCACGGGCCATCAGGGTCACCCCGGCGGCCAGGCCGCCGCCCGCGCTGGCCCCGGCGACGACCAGGCGGGCCGGATCGATGTGCAGGTCGGCGGCGTGCGTGGCGGTCCAGAGCAGACCCTGGTAGCAGTCCTCGACGAGGGTCGTGCCGGTCACCTCGGGCGCCAGCCGGTAGTCCACCGAGACGACCACGGCACCGAAGCGGTCCAGCCATTCGAGCGGGATGTCGAGTTGGGCGTAGCGGTCGCCCAGGACCATCCCGCCGCCGTGGATCCAGTAGACGCACGGTGCCGGTGCGCCGTCGCTGCTCCCGGCGGGGCGCAGCACGGCGAGCGGGATCGGGGTGCCGTCGGCGGCCGGGACGGTGATCTCCTGTCGGTCCACCGACACGCCGTCGAGCAGGGTTTCCACGGGGGTGGTGGCGTAGGGCCGGATCTGTTCGAGCACGTCGGCGTCGAGTCGGGCCACCAGCGGCAGGTCGGCGAGCAGTGCCCGCAGGTCGGGGTCGAGGTCGGGGCGGGGCAACGTCATGGCGGGTCCTCGGGTCGGCGGGGGTGGGTGTCGGCTCAGAGGGCGGCTCTACCGCCGACCGGCACCTCGTCGGTGTAGGTCGCCTCGGCGGCGAGCAGCGGTTCGAGTCGCGTGACGAGGTCGCGCGCCGGGGCGGTGGTGAAGAACTCGGCGTGGGCCGCCCGGCTGGTCCAGCCCTCGGTGAGGTGGACGACGTCGGGGTCGCCGGCCGAGCGTCCGACCAGGAAGACGACACAGTCCGGGTGCGTCAGCGCGGGGGCGTCGAGCAGCAGCGCGACCACCTCGTCGCCCATGCCGGGCTGTGCGGTCATGGTGGCGTGGAAGCCGTGGTCGATGGTCATGTCGGTTATTCCTCCAGTGGGGACGCTGTCGATGAGATATCGACTCACCCATATAAGCAGCCGGGGCAGCGAGGACGTTAGAACGATGGTCCTGTGCTCTTGCCTGATCCTCTCGTTGTGGCGAGGATCGTTCTTCTGCTCCAATGGTCCGGTGAGCCTCGACGAGTTACGTGACCTGCTCGACCGCCATGCCCGCCCGGACCAGCACACCGCCATCGACGACCTGTTGATCTCGCGGGTCGGCCGGTCGGGGCCGCCGTCGCCGTCGATGTCGGGCACGGTGCTGGCGCTCATCGCCCAGGGCGCGAAACGACTCGCGACCGGCGACCGGGTGTACGAGTACCGCGCCGGGCAGTACCTCGTCGCCTCGGTGGACCTGCCGGTCACCGGCCAGTTCCTCGGGATCGACCCCGACCACCCGGCGCTCGGCGTCGGCCTGGTCCTGCGTCCGACAGCGGTCGCCGAGGTGCTGTTGCGGGCGGCGCCCGGAGACCTGCCGCCGGTCGGCGGCGGCGCGCCGTCCGGCCTGGCCGTCAGCGACGCACCCCCGGAGCTGCTCGACGCGGCCGTCCGACTGGTACGCCTGCTCGACCGGCCACGCGACGCGACGGTGCTGGCGCCACTGGTCAAACAGGAGATCCTCTGGCTGCTGATGACCGGCGAGCACGGGGCCACCGTGCGGCAGCTCGGTCTCGCCGACAGCAGCCTCAGCCACGTCGCCCGCGCGGTCCGGTGGATCAGGGAGCACTACTCCCGGGCGTTCCGGGTGGAGGATCTCGCCCGGCTCTCCGGCATGAGCGTCTCCGCCTTCTACCGCAACTTCCAGGCGGTCACCGCGATGAGTCCGATCCAGTTCCAGAAGCAGATCCGGTTGCAGGAGGCCCGGCTCCTGCTCGCCACCCGTCCCGACGACGTCACCGGCGTCGCCCGGCAGGTCGGCTACGACAGCCCGTCCCAGTTCAGCCGCGAGTACCGCCGCCGGTTCGGCCTACCGCCCCGCCAGGACGCCGCCCGCCTGCACGGCGAGCTGGGTCGACCCGCCCCGACGCCCCGCCGGGTCCCCACGGCCGCCGGACTTCTTCCGTAGGGTGGCGGCATGGCGGTGCCACGGGAGCAGCGGACCGTGTTCGGCGAGGTCGCCGACGCGTACGAGCGGAGCCGGGCGGACTATCCGGCGGCACTGCTGGACCTGATCGCCGGGTACGCCACCCGCACACCGGCCGAGGTGGTGGAGGCGGGCGCGGGCACCGGCAAGGGCAGCGCGTTGCTGCGTCGTCTCGGCGTACCGCTGACCTGTGTCGAGCCGGATCCGGCGATGGCCGCGCTGCTGGCGCGGCGCTTCACCGGCGACGACCTGGTGTCGGTGGTGGTCGGCCGGTTCGAGGACTGGCGTCCGCCGCCCGGCGGAGTGGATCTGGTGGCCAGCGCGCAGGCGTGGCACTGGGTGGACCACACCCGACGGACCGTCCTGGCCGCCGAGGCGCTGGCACCCGGCGGGGTGCTCGCGATCTTCGGGCACGATTACGGGTTCGCCGACGTGGGACTGCGCACCGCGATGGACGCGGTCTACCAGCGGTACGCCCCGGAGATCGCCGACCTGCCCGGACGGCCGGTGCACACCCGGCACCCGGGCGCGTTCGATCCGCAGGAGCTGCGGACGGCACCCGGGTTCACCGACGTCACGCACGAGCGGGTGGTGACCGTGGTGCCGTACGACACCGCGCGCTACCTCACCCTGCTCTCCACCTTCTCGCCGCACCGGATGCTGCCCGAGGCGCAGCGGACCCGTCTGCACGGCGCGCTGGCCGACCTCGTCGACACCCACGGCGGTGTCGTCGCACACGAGCTGACGACCTGGCTGTGGCTGGCCCGACGGCGTGGCCCGGCGGCGGCCGACCGGTCTTGACCCTCGACCCGGTCGAGGGCACATCCTGGTGCGGTGCGGGACATCCGACCCGCCCGGTGCGCCATCCGCCGTCGCGGCCGGCCACCGGTCACGAAGACCAGGAGGAGCAGCCCGTGCCGGAGTCCACGACGGACGTGACGGATGACGTGATGGCCGCCATCGGCGCCGCCGTCGAGACGGGGCACGCCGGGGACCGCGCGGGCGCGCGGGACGCGCTGGAACGCCTCTGGGAGACGATCGGGGCGGACGGTGACGCGCTGCACCGGTGCACCGTCGCGCACTTCCTCGCCGACCTCCAGGACTTGGTCACCGACGAGCTGGCCTGGGACCAGCGCGCTCTGGCCGCGATCACCGATCTCAGCGACGAGCGGGCCCGTCGGTACCACGACTCGCTGCGGGTACGGGCGTTCCTGCCGTCGCTGCGGCTCAACCTGGCCGACGCCCACCGGCGGACCGGCGACGCCGCCGAGGCGCGCCGCCACCTGGCGGCGGCGGTGGCGGATCTCGACGCGCTCCCGGACGACGGGTACGGCGCGATGATCCGGTCGGGTGTCGCGCGGGCCCGGCAGGCGCTCGACGCCGGCTCGACCGCACCGCTGGCGCCCTGACCCGCGTCGCCGGGGCGGGCGACCCCTTGCCGACACCGTCGTGACTCCTCTATAACGATGCAGCAAGGTCGATCTCTGTCCGAAAGGTGCGGCGTGAAGCTACTTCGAGTGGGCGCGGTCGGTCAGGAACGCCCCGCCGCACGGGACCGGGACGGCCGTCTGCGGGACCTCTCCGACCTGGTGACCGAGATCGACGGAACCTTCCTCGCCGGGGGCGGCCCGGCCCGGGTCCGCGCCGCGCTCGCCGAGGGACGGCTGCCGCTGCTCGCGGACCCCGCGCCACGGATCGGGGCGCCGATCGCCCGCCCCGGCAAGATCGTGTGCGTCGGGTTGAACTACTCCGACCACGCGGCCGAGACCGGCGCGCGGCTGCCGACCGAACCGATCCTGTTCATGAAGGCGCCCAACACCGTGATCGGCCCGGACGACGAGGTGCTGATCCCGCGCGGCAGCGTCAAGACCGACTGGGAGGTCGAACTCGCCGTCGTCATCGGCCGCACCGCGCGATATCTGGACAGCGACGACGAGGCGATGGCCTGTGTCGCCGGCTACACCGTCTCCAACGACGTCTCCGAGCGGGAGTTCCAGCTCGAACGCGGCGGCCAGTGGGACAAGGGCAAATCCTGCGAGACGTTCAACCCGCTCGGCCCGTGGCTGGTCACCGCCGACGAGGTGCCCGACCCGCAGCAGCTCGGTCTGCGGTTGAGCGTCAACGGCACGCGCCGTCAGGACGGCAGCACCAAGAACATGATCTTCGGGGTCGCCGAGGTGGTCCGGTACGTCAGCCAGTTCATGGTGCTCGAACCGGGCGACGTGATCAACACGGGCACCCCGGCCGGCGTGGCGCTCGGGATGCCGGAACCGAAGCCGTACCTGCGTCCCGGCGACGTGATCGAGCTTGAGGTGGACGGTCTCGGCACCCAACGCCAGACGGTCGGGCAGGCGTCGTGACCGGCGAGTTCACCGGGCTGGCAGCGGTGGTCACCGGTGGCGGCTCGGGCATCGGCCTCGCCACGGCCCGACTGCTGGCCGCGCGGGGAGCGTCGGTGGCCTGCCTCGACCTGGACCCCTCCGGCGTACCGGCACCGCTGCTCGGGGTGCGGTGCGACGTCACCGACCCCACCTCGGTGACCGCAGCGGTGACCGACGCCGCGACCCGCCTCGGTGGTCTCGACGTGCTGGTCAACAACGCCGGGACCGGTGCCCGGGGCACCGTCGAGGCCAACCCGGACGAGGAGTGGCACCGGGTGTTCGACGTCAACGTCGTCGGGATGGTCCGGGTGACCCGGGCGGCCCTGCCGCACCTGCGGCGCTCCGCCCACGCCGCGATCGTCAACATCGGCTCGATCGCGGCGAGCACCGGCCTGCCCGACCGGGCCCTGTACGGCGCGACGAAGGGCGCCGTGCAGGCGCTCACCCTCGCCATGGCGGCGGACCACGTCGGCGAGGGCATCCGGGTCACCTGCGTGAACCCCGGCACCGTCGACACCCCGTGGGTACGCCGGCTGATCGACGCAGCCGCCGACCCGACCGCCGAACTGGCCGCCCTGCGTGCCCGGCAGCCCACCGGACGGCTGGTCGCCGCCACCGAGGTCGCCGCCGCCGTCGCGTACCTCGCCGGCCCGTCGGCCGGCGCCACCACCGGGACCGTGCTCGCCGTGGACGGCGGGATGCACTCCCTGCGGCTGCGCGCCCCCGCCGAGAACTGACCACCTGTCGCCGACGGCGACGCCCCGTGAGGAGACGGCGATGCGACACACCCGACTGGGGCGCACGGCGGTCCCGGTGAGCGCCCTCGGATTCGGCGCGGCCGGGATCGGCAACCTGTACCACGCGGTCGACGACGAGACGGCACAGTGCGCCGTGGACACCGCGTGGCAGATGGGCGTCCGCTACTTCGACACCGCGCCGCACTACGGTCTCGGACTCTCCGAGCGTCGGCTGGGCGCGGCGCTGGCCGGGCGTCCCCGGGACGAGTTCACCGTCTCCACGAAGGTCGGTCGGCTGCTGGTGCCCTCGCCCACCAGCGCGCACCTGCGCGACGACGGCGGGTTCGACGTGCCCGCCGACCACGTGCGCCGCTGGGACTTCAGCGCCGACGGGGTGCTCCGGTCGCTGACGGCCAGCCTGGACCGGCTCGGACTGGACCGGGTGGACGTGGTGCTGCTGCACGATCCGGAGGCGCACTGGCGCCAGGCCGTCGGGGAGGCGTATCCGGCCCTGCACGAGCTGCGCGACCAGGGGGTGGTGGGCGCGATCGGGGTCGGCATGAACCAGGCGCGGATGCTGGAGCGGTTCGTCGCCGAGACCGACGTGGACACCGTCATGCTCGCCGGCCGCTACACGTTGCTGGACCAGACGGCGGCCGAACGGCTGCTGCCCCGGTGCCGGGAACGCGGCGTGTCGGTGCTGGCCGCCGGCGTCTTCAACAGCGGCGTGCTGGCCACCGTCGAGCCGGGTGACACCTACGACTACGGCCCGGTGCCGCCGCCGTTGCGCGAGCGGGCCGTTCGCATCGCGCAGGTGTGCCGACGGCACGGCACGACTCTGCCGCAGGTGGCGATGGCGTACGTGGCCCGCCACCCGACCGTCGCGTCGGTGGTCGTCGGGATGAACACCGCCACGCAGGTCGCCGACAACGCGGCCCGCTTCGCAGCCCCGGTGCCCGACGCGCTCTGGGCGGAGCTGGTCAGCGAGGGGCTGATCCCGGCCGAGGACCGGCCCCGGGAGCCGTCGGCGTGACCCAGACGTCCGCGCCGTCGACCCGGACCCGGACCGGATCGCGGTGCGGTGCCCGGTCGGCCACCACCGCGAAGTCGACGACCCGACCCTCCCGCCACGTGCAGTCGACCCGGTAGCCGCCTCGGGCGCGCAGGCCCCGGAACTCCCCGTCGGCCCACTCGCGGGGCAGCGCCGGCAGCAGGTGGACCAGTCCCTGGTGACTCTGCAGGAGCATCTCGACGACGGCGGCGGTGACGCCGACGTTGCCGTCCATCTGCATCGGCGGATGGTCGCAGAGCAGGTTCTCCAACGTGTTGTAGCGCAGCAGGCCACGGATCATGTGCCGGGCCCGCTGCGCCTCGCCGAGTCGGGCGAAGACGGCGGCCCGCCACGGCCACGTCCAGGAGCGGCGGCTGTCCCCCCGCACGGCGGACTCGTCGAACGGTACGCCGTCGCGCTCACCGCAGCGGGCGGTGAGCGAGACCAGGGCCGCCGCCGCGAGATCCGGTGTCGTCGCGGGGGTGATCTGGCGGCCGGGGAAGACCGCGAACAGGTGCGAGGTGTGCCGGTGCACGTCGTCCGGGTCGTCCCGGTCGGTCCGCCACTCCTGGAGCTGGCCCCACCGCCCGATCCGGTGCGGCGCGAGCCGGGTCCGCAGGTCGGCCACGACGGCCCGGTACCCGGCGTCGACGTCGAGTGCCTCGGCGCAGTCCAGGTAGTTGCCGAAGAGGTCGGCGACGATCTGCTGGTCGTACGTCACGCCGTGCTCGCGCGGGCCGTGCTCCGGCGACCAGCCGTCCGGCGCGACGAGAACGCCGTCCCGCTCGATCAGCCGGTCCTGCCAGAACTCACAGATCTCCCTGATCATCGGGTGGGCGACGTCCCGCAGGTAGGCCCGGTCCCGGGAGAAGGCCCAGTGCTCGTAGAGGTGCTGCGCGTACCAGGCGCTGGCGACGGTGTTCCACTCCCAGGCGTTGCCGCCGAAGATGCTCTGGCTGGTGCGGGCCGTCCAGCCCCGCGTGTCGGCGCCGAAGGCGTGCCGGGTCGCGACGCGGCTCGGCACCGCCACCTGGCGGACGAACTCGACCAGCGCGCGATGGCTGTCGCCGAGGTCGGTCGTCTCGGCCGCCCAGTAGGCCATCTGCACGTTGATGTTCGTGTGGTAGTCGCAGGCCCACGGCGGCCGGTCGCTGTCGTTCCAGAGTCCCTGGAGGTTGGCGGGGAGCCCACCAGGTCGGGAGGAGCTGTACAGCAGGTAGCGGCCGAGGGCGACCATGGTCTGTTCGAGCGCGGGGTCCTCGCCGCCGGTGCGGTAACGGGCCAACCGGGCGTCCGTCGGGAGCGCGCGGAGATCCTCGTCGGAGTCGCCCCAGGTGACCGAGACGCGTCGCGCCACCTCGGTGCTGTCGGCGAGGTGCGTCGCGCGCAGCGTCGGGTAGGGCCGGTCCACCGCCGCGTCGAGAGCGGCCTCGACGGCCGGTTCCGGCGCGCTGCCGCGCCACCCGGCCGACGCGTCCATCCGGTAGTCGGTGCGCGCGTCCAGCAGCAGCGTCATCCAGGTCGCCGTCCGTACCCGCAGGCGCGCGCCCACGGCGGTGACCACCCCGTCGGTGTCGGCCAGCCGCAACCCGGCCGCGTACCGCAGGCCGTTGCCCAACCGGCCCCGGAAGGCGGCGGTACGCGCGGCGGCGTCCACGGTCACCGGCGCGCCCTGCGCACTGGTGAGGGCGATGTCGCAGTCCAGCGGTCCGGGGTGTGCGGCCTGGTAACGCAGCACCAGCACGTCGGCGGACCGACTGGCGAACGCCTCCCGCCGGACCCGCTGCCCGGCCACGGCGAAACCGGTGGAGTGGATGCCGGTCTCCAGGTCGAGGGTCCGGTGATAGTCGGTGACCCGGCCCGCACCGTCGACGGCGACCGGGCCCCTCGCGGGGACGAAGGTGAGGAGCAGGTCGCCGAAGGGCCGGTAACACCCGAAGCCGGTGTCGCTCAGGTCGAAGTCGTCGTCGGGTCGACCGGCGAGGGCGTTGTCGTAGTCGTTGGCCCCGCCCCACAGGCTCTGCTCGTTGAACTGGATCCGGTCCCGCTCCGGCCCGCCGAAGAGCATCGCACCGAGCCGACCGTTGCCGATCGGCAACGCCTGGGACTGCCAGTCGGTGGCGGGACGCGCGTACCAGAGGTGGTGGCGGCCCGGTGGACCGTCGGGTGCGCGGGACATCGGCGGGGGCTACCCGGTCGCCGCGAGCGCGTCCCGGATCATCCGGTGCCCCTGCTCCTCGAAGCGTTCGTCGCCCACCCGGTACGCCCACCCCGCCGTGCCGATCGCGTCGCGGACCCGGGTCCGGTGCCAACTCCCCGGCTCGCGCGGATCGGCGCCGTACCCGTCCAGGAACGCCCGTTCCAGCGCCGGGTTCCGCCGGAAGTCCTGCACGGCCAGCCGCCCCAGGTCGGTGTACGCCGGTCGCAGCGCGGCCCGGCCGAAGTCGATGATGCTGACCCGCCCCCGGTGGACCAGCCAGTTGCGGGGCTGCCAGTCCCCGTGCGTCGGCACCAGCGTGGCCGGTGGCGTCGGCCAGTCGGCGATCTCGGCGCGCAGCCGCCGCACCGTCGCCGGGGCGATCCGGTGTGGACCGGCGAGCCAGGCCAGCGCCCGGGTGTTCTCCCGACTCTCGTAGTCGTCGTCGGTGACGGTGGTCTGGGCGTGCAGCAGGGCCAGCAACTCGCCCGCCTGGCGGTAGGCGGCCGGATCGTCGACGTGTGCGGTGTCGAGCACCAACTCGCCGGGGAGGTAGCGGGTGACGAGCAGTTTGGCCGACTCGTCGCCGTGCACCAGCACCGGCGCGCGGTCCCGGCTGGTCCACGGCGTCAGCCACTGGTGGTGGGCGCGCAGCTCACGGGCGATGTGCTGGTCCTCGGGGCCACCGGCCTTCACGATGTAGCGTGCCCCGTCCCGGGCGACCTCCAGCACGGTGGTCGGCAGCAGGTCCCACCCCAGGTCCCGGAGCACCGTCGCGTCGGGGAGCCACCGGTCCAGCAGGTCCCGCTGTGGCTCGGAGAGCCGGTCGCGTACGGAGGTCACCGCCGGATCCTACGTGCGGGCGGCCCGACCACGGGGACGCCGCCAGCCGAATCCGGCCACCGGCGTCCCCGTCGCGATCCGTCCTACTCGGTCGCCGTCGCCCCGATCGCCGCGATGACGCGGGGGCGGAGTTCGGCGGCGCGGATCACCGCGTCCACCGAGCCCACCTCGACCGCCCGCGCGATGTTGTGCACCCGGTCGAACTCCGTGGCCACCTCGCCGAGCTTCTCGGCGCGTACCGACGAGCGGAGTTCGTCGAGTTCGGCGGTGAGCGTGGCCCGGTCGGCGCCGGACGCGGACGCCACGCGGGCCTCCAGGTCCCGGACCCGGGGGTCGGCCGCCGTGCGGGCGTCGACGTCGCGGGAGAACACCACGGCGGCGGCCGGGGCGCCACCGAGCACCGAGGCGTACGAGCCCTCCAGCGCCAGCACCGTCATGCGGGGATTCAGCGCCTTGGAGAACACCACGAACGCCCCGCCGTGGTATCGCGAGATGACGCAGAAGACGATCGGGCCACGGAAGTTCACGATGGCCCGGCCGATCTCGGCGCCGTACTCCAGTTGCAGCTTGCGCATCGACTCGGGCGACCCGTCGAAGCCCGACAGGTTGGCCAGCACCACCAGCGGCCGGTTGCCGCTGGCCGCGTTGATCGCCCGCGCGGCCTTCTTGGAGGAGCGGGGGAACAGCGTGCCCGCCGTGTAGGTGTCCGGGCCGTCGGTGGGCGGGAAGCCTCGGCGCGGCACCGCACGCGACTCGATGCCGAGCAGGCAGACCGGTACGCCGCCGAGGTGGACGTCCTGCACCACCGCGGTCTCCGCGTCGGCCATGCCGGCCCACCGCTCCAGCACCGGGTGGTCCTGGTCGGACAGCGCCCGCATCACCGTACGGATGTCGAAGGGCTTCTTGCGGTCCGGGTTCGCCACCGGGGAGAAGATCTCACCGACGGTGGTGAAGTCGCTGCCGGCCACCACGTGCGGGAAGTCGGAGACGTCCCGGTCGACGGGGTCGGTGGTGGTGCCCGGTCGCGGCCCCTGCTCGCCCGGCGCGACGTACGTGTGCTCGTAGTGCGACATCAGCACGTCCCGCGCGGCCGGCAGGTCCGGCGCCCAGTACTGCGCCTGCCCGTTCGGGCCCATCACCCGGTCGTAGCCGCCGATGCCGAAGTTGTCCTCGGCGGACACCCCGCCGGAGAAGTCCAGCGACTGCTTGCCGGTCAGCACCATCGCCGAGTCCGGCGTCATCACCAGCACACCCTTGGTGTGCATGAGCATCGTCGCCTCGGCGTTCCAGTACGGCTGGGCACCCACGTTGATGCCCGCGACCACGATGTTGATCTCGCCGCCGTCCTGGGTGAACTCCACGATCCGCTTGAGTGCGGCGGCCACCCAGTCCATGTTCTCGGTGCCCGAGCTCATCGAGATCCGGGCACCGGCGGAGAGCGCGTACCACTCCAGCGGCACCTGCATCCGCTCGGCGAGGTCCAGGGCGGCGATCACCCGGCGGCACTCCGGCTCGGAGAGCGCGCCCAGCGACTTGGTCGGGTCGCCGAGCAGCACCACCCGGGTCAGGCCCTGCGGGTGCCGGGAGGTCGGGGTGGTGACCACGCCGGCCACGATCGCCGCGCGGTTGCGTCCCTTCGGCCGGTCGACCGGCACCAGCACGTGCGCGTCGTCCAGGTCGTGCTCGACGAAGTCGCCGAGCAGGCGGGTCAGCTCGTACGGGTAGACCGTGTTGCGGCTGCTCGCGCCCAGCACCTTCAGCCGGTAGTCGTCGAGCGGCTCGACCGGCTCCACCGGCGGCTCGCCCACGGACAGCTCGGCTCCGCCGGTGGCGTCGAAGGAGATCCGTACCGCGATCTTGGTCAGCTCGCCGGTACGGCGGTTGCGCTGCCGACCGACGAAGAGGATCTCCTCCAGGCCGGCGCCGGCCGTGGTCGGGCGGATCCGGGCGGCGAGGTTCTCCATCTCCTCCAGCGTGAGGCTGCTCGGCGGCCAGACGTAGATGACGATCCGGTTGGTGTGGAAACGCTTCTTCGACGACCGCCGGGACTGCGCCCGCCGGATCGAGTCGAGGCAGGCGGCCACGGTGTCCTCGGTGGTGGGCAGGGCTACCAGCCGGCCGTCGTGCTCCCGAAGCTCGGTCAGGTCGCGGATCTGCGCGAACGCCACCAGCCGCTCGTCGGACGGGTTCTCCCGGGCCACGCACTGGAAGAGATAGACCTCCTCGTCCGCCGACGGCAGCCGGGTCAGGTCGAACTTGTGCAGCCGCTCCAACTGCATCCGCTGCGCGATGTGCGGGTGCAGGCCACGGATCAGCCGCTCCTCGGCCATCCCGTCGCTCGACGGGCGGAACGTGAAGTGGTGGTGCATCACCGCCCCGCCGCTGCCGGCGACCGTGGCGGTCAACCGGCGGACCTGCGGCGGCAGCGGGTGCGCGGTGACGACCGCCAGCAGGGCCGCCGCCATCTCGTCGAAGCTCTCCGGCTGGTTCTCCCAGGCGAGGTAGATGTCGGCGTCGACGGCGGGCCCGTCGGCGGCCAGCTCGGCGAGCCCACGCAACGCGTCGCCCAGCGCGTCGAAGCCGACGGCGGCCGAGACCAGCTCGGAGTCCGCGCGCCCGGCGACCACGAAACGGCAGCCGGCCGCCTCGCGGCTGGTGACCCCGGTCAGCCCCTTGTTGCCGTAGTACCGCCGGGTCAGCACCTCCAGCATCACGGTGTTGTCCAGGTGGCCGCGTTGCAACCGCTGGCCGAGCAGCCGGACCAGCGGCTCGGTGCTGCGGACCATGGCAGCGACGCGCTCGGCGCGGTCCGGCGCGTCCGGCACCGTGTCCAGGTGCCGCAGGTGGCGGCGGACCTCGGCGTAGACCCGGGCCCGATTGCGACGCAGCAGCGGCTGGGCGAACCAGGCGAAGGCCACCCCACGGGCGAGGTCGGCGATCACCGGGTAGCGGACCTGCGTCGCGGCCAGCAGCCGCTCCAGCGCGAGGCCGGTCGGTTCGCGCAGCGCCTCGTCCGGCGGCGGCTCCCGCAGCCAGGTACGCAGCAGCGTCGCGATGACCGTGGCGTCGGCGGCGGCCCGCTGCTGGGCCAGGAAGATGCGGAAGACGGCACCCTCCAGCGCGGGGGCGCGGTCCAGCTCGGCGACACCGTAGTGCCCGAGCGCCCGGGCCAGCTTGGCCTGGAAGGCGTCCGGCACGCCGGCCCGCTCGACGTCGAGGCTCTGCAGATAGGTGTGGAAGTACTCCCGGGCGCTGTGCACGTGGGCGGCCTCGCCGTCCTCACCGGTGGGCCGGTTGCGGCTCAGCTCGGCCAGGTCGGCGAAGACGTCGACGAGGTCGAGTTCCTCGGCCAGCGGCCGGTACCCCTCCTCGGTGGCGGTCTGCCGCGCGGCCAGGTACTCGTCGAGCACCCGCCCGCCGTCGTGCGGGTCGACGTCGAAGCCGAGCAGCAGGCCGCGCAGGTCCTCGTGACCGCGCCGGACACGCTGGCGGGCCGGGAGCCCGGCGGGCCGGGAGGGCAGGTCCAACTCGACGGAGGTCACCGGAGCCTCCACCTGCTCGGCCGCCCCGTCGGTCAGCGGCTCCAGCCGCAGCAGGGCCGCGCCGGCCTCCACCTGGCTGCCGACCGAGACGGTGCACTCCTTCAGCCGCGCCCGGAACGGGGCCCGCAGCACCGTCTCCATCTTCATGGCTTCCAGCACCAGCACCGGCGCACCCGCCTCGACCTCGGCGCCGACCGTCAGCGGCGTGGCGACGACGAGCGCCGGCATCGGCGAGCGCAGCACGCCGCCCTCGTCCCGGCTGACCCGGTGCGCCACCCCGTCGACCTCGACCAGGTGCACCGGGCCGTGGGTGCCGGTGAGCAGGCGGTGCCGGGCGCCGTTGACGACGATCTGCCCGGTGTGCCGGTCGAAGCGGTCCAGCTCGACGTCGGCGGTGTGCACGGTGCCGCCCGCCTCGATGCCGACCCGGAACCGGTGCGCGCCGGTGCGGGCCACCCGCATCCGGTACGTGACGCCCCGCAGCTTGAGGTCCGACGGGGTACCGCTGGCGTGCCGCACCTGGGGACGCCCACCGGAGGCGGTGGCCAGCAGCCGCTGCTGCTCGACGCGCTCCTCCTCCTCGTACGCCCCGATGGCGGCGGCGGCCAGCGCGACGCCGGAGTGCCGGTGCGCGACCAGCCGACCGGCGCCCCGGACCCGGTCGATCCAGCCGGTGTCCGCGCTCGCGTCGATCACCTCGGGCTGGTCGAGCAGGTCGAGCACGAAGCTCTTGTTGGTCGCGCCGCCCTCGATGATCACGGTGGTGTCCGCCATCGCGCGGCGCAGCCGGCCCAGGGCCTCGTCCCGGTCCCGGCCGTAGGCGATGACCTTCGCGATCATCGAGTCGAAGTCGGCGGGGATGGTGTCGCCCTCGCTGACGCCGGTGTCCACCCGGATGCCCGGGCCGGCCGGCAGGTCCAGCCGCGCGATCCGCCCGGGGGCGGGCGCGAAGTCACGGTCCGGGTCCTCGGCGTTGAGCCGGGCCTCGACGGCGTGCCCGCGCTCGACCGGCGGCCGCCCGGTGAGCTGTCCGCCCGAGGCCACGTGCAGCTGGGCCTTGACCAGGTCGAAGCCGGTGGTGGCCTCGGTGATCGGGTGCTCCACCTGGAGCCGGGTGTTGACCTCCAGGAAGGCGAACAGCCGGTCGCCCGGGTGATAGAGGAACTCGACGGTCGCCGCGCCCCGGTAGCCGACCGCCACGGCCAGCCGCTCGGCCGACGTCTTCAACTCGGCCGTCTGCTCGGGGTCGAGCACCGGCGACGCCGACTCCTCGATGACCTTCTGGTTGCGGCGCTGCACCGAGCAGTCCCGGACGCCGAGCGCCCAGGCGGTGCCCTGACCGTCGGCGATCACCTGGACCTCGACGTGCCGGGCGCCGGTGACCAGGCGCTCCAGGAACACCACACCGCTGCCGAAGGCCCGCGCGGCCTCCTGGCTGGTGCGCTCGTACGCGTCGGCCAGCTCCGCCTCGTCGGTGATCACCCGGATGCCGCGTCCGCCGCCGCCCGCGGTCGCCTTCAGCATCAGCGGGTAGCCGATCTCGGCAGCCGCCGCGCGGGCGGCGTCCAGCGTCTCGACCGCGCCCCGGCTCCACGGCGCGACCGGCACACCGACCTGCTCGGCGAGCAGCTTCGCGCCGATCTTGTCGCCGAGCTGCCGCATCGCGTCCGGGCTGGGCCCGACGAAGGTGACGCCGATCTTCTCGCACAGCTCCGCGAAGGCCGGATCCTCGGCGACGAAGCCCCAACCGACCCACGCGGCGTCCGCGCCGGTCTCCACCAGCGCCCGCTCCAGCGTCGCGAGGTTCAGGTACGGACGCGCGGCGGCGGGCCCGAGGTCGTACGCGACGTCCGCCTCACGCACGAACGTGGCGGTGCGGTCGACGTCGGTGAACAGGGCCACGGTCTCGATGCGGGATCCGGTCTCCGCTGCCAGCTCCCGGACCGCGTGGATGAGCCGCATGGCGGCCTCACCACGGTTGACGATGGCGATACGGCTGAACACCCGACGGACCCCTCCGGTAGACCTACGGCGACACGCGTCAGGGCACGGTGGCCCCCCGCACAGATCACTGTTCTGCCTATGGGCAGCCAGCGCCATGTCGTAACCGCCGAACCCTGGGCGACCCGAGTTGTGGGAACCCCACAAAACCTTTTGGCGGGCGCCCACGTGAGCGGCGGGAAAGCCCGTCATCCCGACGACCGGTTCGTCGCCGCGCCGGTGGCCCTTTTCAGCATGCTCTCAGCGCGACCGACTACTCTCTGCTGCTCATGGATGATCTTCCGCATCATAGTCCGAGGCCCCTCGTCGTCCCGGTCGCCCGTACGGCCGTCGACCCGCGACAGGGGCTGACTCGTGTCTGAATGGATCCTGCTCGGAATAGGCCTGTTGCTCACCGTGGGCACCGGCATGTTCGTGGCGTCCGAATTCGCGCTGGTCAATCTAAACCGGGGTGACCTCGAAGCGCGTCAGTCCCGGGGAGAGAAGCGGCTCGGTCCGACGATCGCCGCACTCAAGATCACGTCGACGCACCTGTCCAGCGCACAGCTCGGCATCTCGTTGACCACCCTGCTCACCGGTTACACCTTCGAGCCCGCCGTCAGCTCGCTGCTGGCCGAACCGCTGGGCGCGGTCGGCGTACCGGACGGGGCGGTGACCGCCGTCGGCGCGGTCGTCGGCATCCTGCTGGCGACGCTCTTCTCGATGGTGATCGGTGAGCTGGTTCCCAAGAACTTCGCGCTCGCCGTGCCGTTGCAGACGGCGAAGCTCGTGGTGCCGTTCCAGGCGCTCTTCACCACCGTGCTGAAGCCGGTGATCCTGCTCTTCAACAACACCGCCAACGCGGTGATCCGGGCCTTCGGCATCGAGCCGAAGGAGGAGCTGTCCGGAGCTCGCAGCGCCGAGGAGCTCAGCTCGCTGCTGCGCCACTCGGCCCGCGCCGGCGTCCTCGACCCGGACCATGCCACGCTGCTGGACCGCACGCTGCGCTTCTCCGGACACGACGCGTCCGACGTGATGACGCCGCGGGTCCGGATGACGGCGGTGGGCGCCTCCGCCACCGCCGACGAGATCATCGAGCGGGCCACCGCCACCGGGCTGTCCCGGTTTCCGGTGATCGGCCGGGACGTCGACGACATCGTCGGGGTGCTGCACGTCAAGCACGCCTTCGCGATCCCGCCGGCCGAACGCGCCGGGGTGCGGGCGCAGGACCTCGTGGTCGAGCCGGCCCGGATCCCCGAGACCATGCACCTCGACGTGCTGCTGCCGACCCTGCGCGGCGGTGGCCTGCAGTTCGCGGTCGTCTATGACGAGCACGGCGGCACCGCCGGGATCGTCACCCTGGAGGACCTGGTCGAGGAGATCGTCGGGGACCTGGAGGACGAGCACGACCGCGCCCGCGTCGTCATGCGGCGCCGGGGCAGGTCGGTCTACTTCGACGCCTCGCTGCGGCCGGACGAGATCTTCGAGCGGGCCCGCATCGTGGTCCCCGAGGACGAGGAGTACGACACCGTCGCCGGGTTCGTCACCGCCCACCTCGGCCGCTTCCCCACGGTCGGTGACGAGGTGGCCATCGAGGGCGGGGTGCTCCGGGTCGAGCACCTCAACGGTGTGCAGGCCGACCGGCTGCGCTTCGTACCCACCGAGACCACCGGCGGCTCCGGTGCGGACCGCCGGGTCGACGACCGCCAGGAAGGGGCGATCCGATGAGCGCGTACCTGCCCGGCATCATCTGGCTGTTCGTCCTGCTGGTGGTCAACGCGTTCTTCGTCGGCGCGGAGTTCGCGGTGATCTCCGCCCGTCGTTCCCAGATCGAGCCGAAGGCGCAGGCCGGCAGCCGGGCGGCGCAGACCACGCTCTGGGCCATGGAGCACGCCACCCTGATGCTCGCCACCAGCCAGCTCGGTATCACCGTGTGTTCGCTGCTCATCCTGAACGTCTCCGAGCCGGCGATCCACCACCTGCTGGAGATCCCGCTGGCGAACACCCCGCTGTCGCCCGGCATGGTCTCGGTGCTCGCGTTCGTCGTGGCGCTGGTGCTGGTCACCTTCCTGCACGTGGTGTTCGGTGAGATGGTGCCGAAGAACATCTCGTTCTCGGTGCCGACCCGGGCCGCGCTGATCCTGGCCCCGCCGCTGGTGCTGGTCGCCCGGGTCTTCAACCCGATCATCTGGACCCTGAACGGGATCGCCAACGGCGTCCTGCGACTGTTCCGGGTGACCCCGAAGGACGAGGCCACCAGCACGTACACGCTCGACGAGGTGGCCACCATCGTGGCGCAGTCGACCCGCGAGGGAGTGCTCGTCGACGGCAACGGCGCCCTCACCGCCGCCGTCGAGTTCACCGGCAAGACCGTCGGTGACGTGGAGGTGCCGTTGGTGGACCTGGTGATGCTGCCGGCACCGGTGACGCCCGCCGAGATCCAGCAGGCGGTGGCCGCGCACGGCTACTCCCGCTACCTGCTCACCACCGGTGGGGAACCCAGCGGGTACCTGCACATCAAGGACGTCATGGACCTGACCGGCGACGCCTGGACCAGCCCGGTCCCGGCCAAGCGGGTCCGCCGGCTCGCGTCGGTGCGGCGCGACAGCGAGCTGGAGGACGCCCTCACCGCGATCCGCCGCAGCGGCGCCCACGTGGCCCGGGTCCTCGACCCCGACGGCGGCTCCACCGGCGTGATCTTCCTGGAGGACATCGTCGAGGAGCTGATCGGCGAGGTCCAGGACGTGACCGTCCGCTGACCGCCCCGGTCTCCCGGCGCGGGGGTTCCCGCCTCCGCGCCGGGAGACCGGCCGTCACCGCGTTCTCACCACCGGCAACCCCGGGAAAACTCAGGGTCGCCGGTGGTCGCTGATGCGTGGTGGCTGCTCACGGCCGCCGGGTAGCGTCAGCGGGGTGCTCGTCACGAGCACGTCCACGCGCGTCATCGGGGGGAGCAACCACGTGGAATCCGCCGGTGCCGCCGGTCGAGGGCAGGCCACGGACGAGATGGATCCGGTCGACACGCAGAGTCCCGATCCGGTCACCGCAGAGCGGATCCGGGCCGGGCTGTCGGTCGGGGAGGTGGCCGAGCGGGTCGCCGCCGGAGGAGTCAACGACCTGCCGCCGAGCACCAGCCGCAGCCTCTGGCAGATCGTCCGGGCCAACCTGTTCACCCGGATCAACGCCATCATCGGCGTGCTGTTCGCCATCATCGTGGTGGTCGGCCCGATCCAGGACGCCCTCTTCGGCGGCGTGATCATCGCGAACACCCTGATCGGCATCATCCAGGAGGTCCGCGCCAAGCGCACCCTGGACCGGCTGGCGGTCGTCGGCGAGGCCCGCCCCCGGGTACGCCGTGGCGGCCGGACCGTCGACCTGACCTCGTCCGAGCTGGTCCTCGACGACGTGATCGAGCTGGGCCCCGGCGACAAGATCGTGGTGGACGGGCGGCTGGCCGTCGTGGACGGCCTGGAGGTCGACGAGTCGCTGCTGACCGGCGAGGCCGACCCGGTGGTCAAGGCGGTCGGCGACAACGTGCTCTCCGGCAGCTTCGTGGTGGCCGGCACCGGCGTCTTCAGCGCCACCCGGGTCGGCCGGGACGCGTACGCGGCACAGATCGCCGAGGAGGCCAAACGCTTCACCCTGGTCGACTCCGAGCTGCGCAGCGGCATCGACCGGATCCTGCGCTTCGTCACCTGGGCGATCGTCCCCGCAGGCATCGCGCTGATCATCAGCCAGTTGCTGGTCAACCGGGACGACCTGCCCGAGGCGGTACGCCGGATGGTGGCCGGGCTGGTGCCGATGGTGCCCGAGGGCCTGGTGCTGCTGACCTCGGTCGCCTTCGCGGTCGGCGTGATCCGCCTCGGCAAACGGCAGTGCCTGGTGCAGGAACTGCCCGCCATCGAGGGTCTGGCCCGGGTCGACGTGGTGTGCCTGGACAAGACCGGCACGCTTACCGAGGCGACGATGGACGTGGCGGAGATCCGGTCGCTGACGCCGGACGTGCCGGTGGAGGTGGTGCTCGGCGCGCTCGGCATCGGCGACGACCGGCCCAACGCCAGCATGCGGGCGATCGTCGAGCGGTGTCCCGCCCCGCCCGGCTGGCGCGTACGTGAGACCGCGCCGTTCTCCTCGGCGCGCAAGTGGAGTGGCGCGACGCTCGCCGAGCCGTCCGGCCGCACCGGCACCTGGCTGATCGGTGCGCCGGAGATGCTGCTCACCGAGCATCCGGCCTTGACCGAGGCGGACGCCTACGGTCGGCAGGGCCTGCGGGTGCTGCTGCTCGCCCGATACTCGCGCCCGCTCACCGAGGCGCTGGCGGACCCGGCGGCGGTGCCGCAGGCCACCGAGCCGGTCGCGCTCGTCGTGCTCCGGCAGCGGGTCCGCCCGGAGGCGTCGGACACCCTGCGCTACTTCGCCGACCAGGGCGTCGCCGCGAAGGTCATCTCCGGTGACAACGCGGTCTCGGTCGGCGCGGTGGCCCGCAGCGTGGACGTGCCGGGCGCCGCCGAGCCGGTGGACGCGCGGACCCTCTCCACCGACCCGCAGGTGCTGGCGAGCACCGTGGAGACCCACTCGGTCTTCGGCCGCGTCGGCCCGCAGCAGAAGCGGGCCATGGTGGGCGCCCTCCAGTCCCAGGGGCACACCGTGGCGATGACCGGCGACGGCGTCAACGACGTCCTCGCGCTCAAGGACGCCGACATCGGCATCTCGATGGGTTCGGGCAGCGCGGCGGCCCGGGGCGTCTCCCAGATCGTGCTGCTCGACAACAACTTCTCCGCACTGCCCTCGGTGGTCGCCGAGGGCCGACGGGTGATCGGCAACATCGAGCGGGTCGCCAACCTCTTCCTGACCAAGACGGTCTACTCGGTGCTGCTCGCGATCATCGTGGTGCTCGCGTCCGTGCCGTACCCGTTCCTGCCCCGGCATCTGACCCTGATCGGGTCGCTCACCATCGGTATCCCGGCGTTCGTGCTGGCGTTGGCGCCGAACGTGGAGCGCGCCCGGCCCGACTTCGTCAGCCGGGTGTTGCGGTTCGCGGTCCCCGGCGGCGTCCTCGCCGCCACCGCCACCATCGGCGCGTACGCGGCCGCCCGTGCCCACTACGGCGGCGACCTCGCCGCGGAGACGTCGGTCGCCACGCTGACGCTGTTCGTCGTGGCGCTCTGGGCGCTGTCCATCATCGCCCGGCCGTACACCTGGTGGCGGATCCTGTTGGTGCTGTGCATGGGTCTGGCCTTCACCACGGTGCTGGTGGTGCCCGGCCTCCAGGAGTTCTTCCAGCTCCGGCTGATCGGCATCCAGGCCCCGGTGACCGGGGCCGCCGTCGCCGTCGGCGCGGGCCTGCTGATGGAGGCCGTCTGGGCGGTCACCCGTCGCCGGGCGACACCACCGCCCACCCCGACCGACTGACCACCCGAGCGGGTCGGCCTTCCGCAGAGCCCCGCGACGACGTGGAGCCCGGCATCCCCGAGGGGTGCCGGGCTCCACGTTGGGTGGCCGCTACTTCAGCGTGAACGTCTGCTTCGGGTTGAACACGCAGAGCCAGCTCATCATCGGGGCGCCCGCCGAGTGCCCCTCGACGTCCAGGCACCGGTCGGTGTCCCGGTTGAACAGGGAGCGGCGGCCGTTGGACTCGATCCACTCCCACTTCTGCGCCGGGTTGCCGCTACAGAGTGCGACCTGCACCGGGGTGCCGTCCTTCGCCTCGCCCCAGGCGACGTCGAGGCAGAGGCCGTTGGCCCGGACGCTGCCGTCGGACCGGAAGGTCCACCACTGCGACTGCGTCTCCCGGCACCGCTCCAGCGTGGCGCGTACGCCGTCGCTGGTGCCGGCGGTGACGCAGAGCCCGGTCTCCATGCCGACGAGCTGCTTCGCCCCGGACGGGCGCGCCGGCGGCTTCGCCACCGGCGTCTCGGCACGGGTTCGCGACGGCGAGGCGGAGGGGCGCGGCGACGGGTTGTCCGGGTCGGTGTCCGGCGACTGCGGGTCGGACGGCTCCGGGGACGGGCTGCCGGTCGGGGTGGGGGAGGCCGAGGGGGCCGGGCTCGTGGTGCGTACCTTCACCGCGAGCCGGCTGTCCAGCTCGTAGTACTCGGTGTGCTCGCGGACCGTACGCAGGAACGCCTGCGTGGAGCGGTCCAGCTCGCCCCCGGTCTGCCGCACCGCCGTCGGCCCGCCACGGTACGCGGCCAGCGCCAGCAGGTACGGGTCACCCTCGATGCCGGCGAGTTCGGTCCGCATCGCGCACATCGTGGCGCCCAGCGCCGGGATGGCCGTGCGCGGTTCCCAGACCGAGGCGGTGGTCGGGCCGTACTCCTGCCACACCTCCGGCAGGAACTGGGCGATACCGCGCCGGCCGTCCGCGCCGAGCAGGTTCGGATCGAACCCGGACAGGGCCATCACCTGGGCGGCGACCGCGGCGGGCGGGACCTCCGCGCAGATCGTGCCGGCGCGGACGACGTGCTGGACGTAGTCGGCCGGGACCGCCCTGGGCGGCTGCCGGTCGGGGCCCGGCCCGGGCTCGTCGGAGCGGCCGAACGCGGGAAGCCTGTCGTAGTACGCCGAGTAGCCGCTGACCCGGTCGACGTACTCGACCGCCGACGGCGGGATGCCGCCGTTGGTCCGGACGTCGTCGAGCCCGGTGTGGTACGCGGCCAGCGACAACCGCCACGCGTCCCCGTCGAGCCGGGACACCCGGATGTGTCCGCTCAGGTCGCACATGTGGTGGGCCAGCGCCATCACGTTCGCCGTGGTGTCCGAGCGCCGCGCGTTCGGCCACGGCGCCCAGGACCGCCACGCCTCGGAGTCCAGCCCCGCGATGCCCTCGCCGCCGGAGGCGGTGCCGGTGGCGGTGGCGCGCATCCCCGACTCGGCCATGAGCTGGCCGGCGAGCCGGGACGGGGTCAGGACGGGACAGGACCGGGCGGCGGCCTGGATGGTGGTCAGGTGCTCGTCGGAGACGGGACGGCCGGTCGGCGCGTCCGTGTCCGAGGCCACGCCCCAACCGACGGCGGCGGCCACCGCGCACAACGCGGCCAGGCCGGCGACACCGCCGGCCACCGCGCGACGCGAGAACGTGCCCAGCCGGGGGCGGGCGGAGGGTCGATCGGGCTCCACGTGTCTTCCCTTCCGGTGCTGACGTCACCGTCTCGACGCGCACACGGAACGCTCCGTTCAGCCTGGACGGCACGATCCCGGTGACCTGTGGGTCCGGTACGCCCGCCGTCGGAGGAGGGACGTCGCGGTGCCCCTCGACGGGGACTCCGGGACGCCCCTGTCCGGAGGGCGGACGGGGGACCGGACCGGGTCGATGGCCCCGAGGTGATCGGGGACTACCGATGTCCCGTCGCGGCTGGGAAGCTCTGGGCACCGTGCGGCGGGGCGGGTCGGGGTCCCCGTCCCCGCGCCACGGCCGACCGGCGACCACTGCCGGTCGGGACGGCTCGGCCGGAGGGGAACCAGGGGTGCGACGACTGCGGCGGGTCGCCGTCTCGGGTCTCGGCACGTTCGTGCCGATCGTGCTCCTGCCGGCCGGTCCGGCCCAGGCCGCCGCCCCGACGCCCTTCCCGCCGGGCGCGCCGCTGACCCAGGCCGCCGGAGTGTTCGGCGCGGTCATCCTGTTCGCCCTCGCGGTGGCGGTGCTGCGCGGTCGCCCCCGCCCGCCCGCCGCCCCCGCACCCGACCCGTCGATGCCGGCCGGATCGCCACCCACGATCACGCTGCTGACCCCGGCCGTGTCCGCTGCGGTGCCGACGCTCGCCGACCACTTCTCGCCTCGGCGCACCGGGACGTCGCCGGCCCGCACCGCCGTGCTGTCCCGCCCGGTCGGACCCACCGTCGCGTCCAGGCCCGACGCACGCTCCCGCCCGCCGGGCGGGTGGACCACGCCGGGGCGGTCCACGCTGGTCGACCCGTACGCCCTGACCACCGAGGTCCTGCTCGACGGACGGGCGGTCACGGTGTCGCTCGACGGTGCCCGCGCCGATCGGCCCGGCCCGCCGCACACCTGGCGTGCCGGGGTCCGGGAGCCCTGCTCGGCGACCCTTCCGCTCCAGCTCGGTGCGGCGTCCGGCCGAATCCTCCAGGTCGACCTGGCCCGCTGCCCGGACGCGCTGACCCTGGGCGGTCCGCCGCCGCAGCAGCGGTGGTACGCGTCGCGCCTGGTCCGGCAGGTCCTCGACGCCGGTGGTCAGGTCACCGTGGTGGGCGACCTGACCGACGACCGCCTGCCGGCCGAGTGCCGCCGGGTCGCGGACGTCTTCGACCCACGACTGTCGCAGACCTCCGGCGTCGTGCTCGCCGCCGGGCTGGACCGGCGGGCCGTCCAGGTGGCCCGGCAGTTGAGCGTCTGCGGCGGGCCGGTGCCGGTCCTGCTCGGCGACGCGGTGCCGACGCGCTGGTCGATCCGGATCAGCCCGACCGCCTAGCGGGGGAGTCCGGCCCCCACCGGCCCGGACCACCGCGCGCGCAACGCCGGCCCGGGACAGACGTCCCCGCCGGAACGCCGCCCGGACTCCGCCTCGGCGCGACCGCCCTGACGAAGCAGGCCCTAGGTGTTCTGGGGTCGGGTGGACTCGCGCAGCGCCCAGGCAACCGCCGCCACCGCCACCGGTGACAGCCAGCCCAGTCCGGACGCGACGGCCCGCACGGCACCGAGCAGGTCCGCCGGCTCGTGGTGCCCGTACACCAGGCAGCCCTTGAACGGCGCGCGGAGCATGGTGCTGATCGTGCGGTGCTCGGTGGCGGCGGTCAACGCGATCACCGGTGATCGCCGGGCCAGCGCCCGCACCAGGTCGGTGCCCTCGGGGGCGGTTATCCGATCGTCGAGCAGGGTCACGGTGGGCCGCATCCGGTCGGCGAGTGCCACCGCCTCACCGGCGTCACCGGTGAGCGCCACCACCCGGATCCGTTCCCCGGTGTCGAGCACGGTACGGATCACCGACCGCTCGCCCGGGTGCGGATGCGCGATCAACACCCTGATCGTCGGCGCGGTCCGACCGACCGCGCGTACCTGCCGACTACCCATCACGCCGAAGTCGCGCCTGGGCTGATACGGCTGCCATCCGGTCCCCGCTCCCGTCGGTGTCGGGCGGTGCGACGTCACCACCGCCCACACAACGGCGCCGGGGCGCGCCGCGTTCAGCCGGTCACCGAATCGGCGTACCGTCCGGGCCCGACCAGCGCACCACCGCCTCCGTTCGGTTGGTCACCCGCAGCTTGGCGAAGATGTGGTTGAGGTGGTTCTTCACGGTCTTCTCGGTGAGCAGCAGGCGGCGGGCGATCGCCGCGTTCGAGTGGCCGGCGCCGAGCAGCTCGACCACCTCCTGTTCCCGCCTGGTCAGGCCGAACTCCTGCCGCATCCGGCGGATCTGCTCGGCACGGCCCACCGTGTCGCGTTCCCGGTTGGCCTGTTCGCGCAGCACCGCGATGGTCACCGAGGCGCCCCGGGGGGAGAGCCAGCCCTGACCGGCGGCCACCGCGTGGACGGCGCGCAGCAGTTCCGCCGGGTCGAACTCGCCGTGTACGAGGTAGCCGCTGGCGCCGCCGCGCAGCATCCCGGCGATCAGCTCGTCGTCGGAGTCGCTCGTCAACACCAGCACCGACGTCTGCTGGGCGAGCTGGTCCACGACGCTGAGTCCGTCGGCGATCGGCATGCGGTGGTCGAGCAGGGTCACGGTCGGCCGCAGCCGGGTCGCCACGGTCACCGCGGTCCGGCCGTCCGGGGCCTCACCGACCACCCGGATGTCCTCGGCGCTGGCGAGGTAGCCGCGGATGGCGGTGCGGACGATCGGATTGTCGTCGACGATCAGTACGTCGATCATCGGGAGGCCGCCTGACGGGCGCGGCCGGATTCCGGCACCGGGCCGGACAGTGGCACCCGTGCCACCACCCGGGTGCCCAGCCCGACGCGGGATTCGACGCGCAGGGTGCCACCGACGGCGTGGGCCCGCTCCGCCATGCCGACGATGCCGAAGTTGCCCGCGCCGGAGAGGTCGGTCAGATCCCCGGGCATCGGGAAACCCCTGCCGTCGTCGGTGATGGTGAGTTCCACATGTGCCTCCGAGCGGTGGAGTACTACCTGGACCAGCGTCGCCTCTGCGTGCCGGGTCACGTTCTGCAACGCCTCGCTGAGGATCTGCGCGAGTTCGTAGCGGGCTGCCACGGGAGGCTCGACCGCGTGCGCGATCACCTGGACCGGGACGTCACTGCGCGTCGACCACTCCGCGCAGATGCTCCTCACGTTATCCGGGAAAGGTCGGTCCGGCAGGTCGCGGCGCAGGCCGGCGAGCAGGTCACGGGCCTCTCGCACGGCCGCGTCGGCGCCCTCGGAGACGGTGCCGGCGAGTTGCTCGGCCAGGTCCGGTTGCCGACGGAGCAGACCGGGCAGCGCCACCGCGGCGAAGGAGACGCCGCGCAGCGTCTTGGCCACCGAGTCGTGCAGCTCCCGGGCGAGCCGGGCCCGTTCCGAGGCGGCGGCGGACCGCTGGGCGGCGGTCACCGTCGCCACCGTCGCCTCGATGTAGCGGGCGAGCGCGGCGGTGGCCACCGCCGCGCCGAAGCCGCAGACAATGTTGATCATCGGGAAGGCGAGCATGAAGGGCGCGGCGACCGAGGTGCCGGCCACGCCGCCGTCGGCCCGCAGCAGTTGCGTCGCGACGGCGAAGCCGAGAACCGCGTTGACGGTCCAGAGCGGCAGCCCGTGTGCACCCAGCAGTGCGCCGGTGAGTGCGGCGTGACCGGCGGCGTAGCAGAAGAACCCGATCCCGCCGCCGCTGACCACCAGCACGGTGACCATCAGGGCGGCGTCCAGGGCGAGGAAGCTCATCCGCCACCGGATCGCCGTCGGCCACTTGCTCAGTACGCTGACCTGCACCGCGGTGGTGACGGCGATCAGCCCGAGCGTCTGGACCGCCGCCCAGGCGTCGTCCACCAGCCGCAGTCCCACTCCGACCGCGGCGATGGTCACGACGAGCCGGCCGAGCAGGACTGCCCGACAGAGAGCGGCGTAGGCGACGAACCGGCTCATCCGTTGCCGTCAGCTGATGGTGACTTTGTCGATGTCGGGCGCCGACCTGCCGCTCCAGAGTCGCACCGCGACCCGTCCGGCCGGGACCGAGGCGTCGAACTGGACGCTGCGCGGCGAGTCCCAACTCGTGCCGGTGACGGAGAAGGTGTACGGGCTCGCGTCGTTGACGGAGACCTGGAGTTCCCGTGGCCCGTCCACTGTGTAGTGCACCGTGACGGTCCGTCGGCCGGCGGCGGGGACATCGAAATAGACGGTGAGTTCACCCAGGTAGCGCACCCGCGCGCCGCCGTCGCAGGCGGAGCAGGTGGCGACCTTGGCGCCGCCGCCCAGGGTGTTGCCCGGATCCTCGGCCTGCACGATGAGCGGCGGGAACCGCTCGGTCCCGGTGGTCGCGCTCGGGCTCGTGGTCGGGCCGGGGGTACGGCTGTTCGTGCCGGTCCCGGAGGTGCGCGTCGGTTCGGCCGTCGGCGCCGGTTCGCCCGTGCCGCCGCCGCCCGGGCGCGGTGTCCCGCTCGGGCTTTGACCCGGCGCACGCCCCGACTCGGTCGGGGCGACCGGCCCTTCGGGTTGCTGACCGACCACGCTGGGTGGCGCGCTGGACGGGTCGACCTGGGTCTGCGTCGAATCCGAGCGGCCGTCGTCGTCGGTGGCGAGGATCAGCGGCGGAACCAGCACGGCAGCCAGCACCATCGCACCGGCCAGGCTGCCGATTCCCGCCCAGAGGGGTACCCGCAGCGATGTCGATTCTGTCGAGGTGTCGAGGAACCGCTGGTCAGGACTACTGCTGTCCGTCGGCGGGTCAGTCGGCACCGTGGATCCCCCCGGGTCGGGAGTCAGAAATCGGACGAGGGGCCCGCTTCTCCGTACACACGGCAGCGAATGTACACAACACCTATGTGTACTTGCCTCGGCAAGGGTCGCTGTTAGCTGACCGTGACTTTGTCAATATCGGGCGGTGGCGAGCTGTCGTGGTAAAGCGTTACGGCGGTGCGTCCGGCAGGTATCGACGCGGTGAACTGGAGGCTGCGCGGCGTCACCCAGCTACTGCCGGTGACGGTGAAGGTCTGTGGTGGACCGCCGTTGACGACTACCTTCAGGTCACGAGTGCCGTCGGCCGTGTAGCCCACCGTCACGGTGCGCGACCCGGCGACCGCCACGTCCAGATAGACGGTGAGCTGACCGAGGTAACGGACCCGGGCACCACCGTCGCAGGAGTCGCAGTAGGCGACCTCCGCGCCGCCGCTGCGGAGGTTGCCGGGCGCCTCGGCCTGGACGGTGACCGGTCGGAACTGCGCGGCCGGGCTACGGCTCGGCGTGCTGCTCGGCGTGACCGCAGCGGATGTCGGCAGGATCGACGTCCCCGGCGTGGTGGTCGACGGTGCGGGCTCGGCGCGGGTGCGGCTGGGCGACGGCGCGGCCGGGCCGCTGACGGTGACCGACGGGGTGCTCTCCGGTGAGGGGCTCGGGACCGGTTCGTCCTCCGCGCCCAGGGGGAACAGAGTCGGCGGGTCGGACGGCGGGTCCGCCGGTGCCAGCGACGGCGTCTGGTCCAGCGCGCGGGTGCTCCCCTCCGGCGGCTCCGGCTGCCGGAAGGTGGACCAGAGCACGATCACACCGAGACAGGCCAGGGCGGCAGCGCCGATCAACCGCCACAGTCCGGGACCGGTCGGACCGGGTTGATCATCACTTGCCGCAGACATGGCCACGACGGTAGACGCCGGTTCGTGCCCGTTCCTGAGCCGAAAGACCCAGTCGGGCCCAGAGGCGGCCCGGCCCGGCACCGAAGCCAGTCCCGCTGGGCCCTGGGCGACCCTCACCTGGGTCCTAAGCCTCATCTCCCGGGCCGTCGGGCGTGGTTAGCGTACCGCGACATTCGTCGCCGACGAACGGATCGAGACCTCGGAGGTTCCATGCCAACCCGCGACCTGCCCGCGTCCGGGCCGCGCCGCCGGCCGCGCTGGCGGTACTGGATGGTGGCGGTGACGCTCGCCGTCACCGCCGCGCTGACCTCCTGGACCGCGATGGGGCCGCTGCGTCTGACCGCCGGTGAGGAGGCCCCGCTGTCCCAGGGCAAGCCCGCGACGGCCTCGTCCAGCGAGGGCGGACGGTGGTCCGCCGAGCGCGCGGTCGACGGCGACACCAAGTCCCGCTGGTCCAGCACCTTCGCCGATCCGCAGTGGCTGGGGGTCGACCTCGGGGCTCCGGCCCGGATCGACAGCGTGGTCCTGAACTGGGAGTCCGCCTACGCCACCGAGTTCGAGATCCAGGTGTCGCCGGACGGGCTGGCCTGGACCTCGATCTACCGCACCGGCAACGGCACCGGCGGCACCCAACGCCTCGACGTGTCCGGCGAGGGCCGGTACGTGCGGATGTACGGCACCAAGCGGGCCACCGGGTACGGCTACTCACTGTGGGAGTTCCAGGTGTTCGGGGCGTTGACCGGCGCGAGCGCCACCCCCGTCGCCCCGCAGACGTCGGGGGCCGCCTCCGGCACGCCCAGCGCGTCGGGCACCCCCGGATCGAGCAGCCCGAGCCAGTCCCACCCCGCCGGCCACGGCAACGGGGCGACCGGCGCGCCGACCCCCGGCGACTACGTGCTCGCCGAGCGGCCGGTCACCGGTGTGACGCCCTCGACCGCGAACCCGCCGCGCCGCGACCACCGCGAGTTCCAGGCCAACTGCGCGGTCAGCCACCGGCTGGAGGACGACCCGATCGTCTTCTTCAACCGGCCCGGGGCGTCGCACGACCACACCTTCATGGGCAACACCACGACCAACGCGGCGAGCACCATGCAGTCGCTGCCGAGGGGCGCGACCACCTGCCGGGTGCCGGGCGACAAGTCGGGCTACTGGATGCCGACCCTGCTCAACGGCAACACGCCGATCGTGCCGCAGGGGCCGCAGGTCATCTACTACAAGAGCGGCGTACGCGACTACACCAGCGTCCGTCCGTTCCCGCCCGGCCTGCGGTTCCTCGTCGGCAGCCCGATGACCACCGCCGCGCAGTTCGAGTCCTCCCCGGCCTATCAGAAGGGCTGGGAGTGCGGGAACAGCTACGACAACGTGGACTTCCCGGCGAACTGCCCCTCCGGCACCCAGCTCAACGTCCGGATGCAGGCGCCGAGCTGCTGGGACGGGCGGCACCTGGACACCCCCGACCACGTCAGCCACATCGTGTACCCGGTCAACGGCGTCTGCCCGACCAGCCACCCGGTCGCGGTACCGATGATCGAGTTCAAGATGGCCTGGCCGGTCAGCGGCGACATGTCGCAGGTCCGGCTCTCCAGCGGGCGGGGCTACTCGTTCCACTACGACTTCTACAACGTGTGGGACACGCCCACCCTGGCCGCGTTGGTGAAGCACTGCATCAACGCCGGTCGCCAGTGCGACAGCCGGGGCTACGACCAGTTCGAGCCCGGCGCGGGTGCGGCCCTCGACGAGCAGTACCAGGTGCCCGGCAGCCGTACCGTCCTGAGCCGGTCGGGCTGGACCGCCACCGCCTCCGGCGGCGCGGACACCGCGGCGCGGATGCTCGACGGTGACACCGGCACCCGGTGGACCTCCGGCGCGCCGATGACCAACGGGCAGTCGTTCACCGTCGACATGCGGTCGGTGCGGACCGTCAGCGGTGTCTCGCTGCTCTCCACCGGTGCCGACCACGCCCGGGGTTACCAGGTGTTCCTCTCCACTGACGGAAGGAACTGGACCGGTCCGGTGGCCAGCGGCAAGGGCTTCACGAACCAGACCCTGGTCGACTTCGAGGCCCGCGACGCCCGCCACGTGCGGGTGGTGCAGACGGGGTCGGCCAGCAACTGGTGGTCGGTGGCGGAGTTCACCGTCTTCTCCGGCTGACCTCTCTCCCGCACGACGAGGCGGCGTGGCCCGGTCCGGGCCACGCCGCCTCACGCTGTTCGGCGCGTGATCCGATCCGAATGGGTTGACTGGTTATCATCAATATGATAATTGACGGCACATTCAGGTGGCGAGTTCTCCTCCGCGCCGCCTCGCAGTTGACTCTCGGTGATTTTTCGGCGACGGCTAGCGCAAGCGAGATCCGCGTTGGATAATATCCGGGCGTCAGTCGCCCCGCATTGCCAATTCGGGCTGTGCCGCCGGTGGAGGGACAATTCCGTGAAGCGTGACCAGTCACCTGTGCTGCCCGGCGACGGTGCCACGGACTACGCACGTTATATGCGTACGGAGGCGTTGCTCGGGCTTCAGCGGGCCCCGGAGGAGATGATCCACCGCGACGAACTGCTGTTCCAGGTGGTGCACCAGTCCACCGAGCTGTGGCTGAAGCTGGCGGCGGCGGAACTGGTCGAGTCGGTGGCCCGGGTGGACGCCGGGGAGATGGTGGCGGCCGAGACGCTGCTCGGTCGGGCGAGCCTCGGGGTCCGGCTGGTCACCGACCAGTTGGAGATGCTGAGGCACCTCTCACCAGCGGATTTCCAGGCCATGCAGCCCGCACTGGGCAACGGCTCCGGTGCCGAGTCGCCGGGATGGCGGCAGGTCCAGACGCTCAGCCGCCGACTCGGCCGGGCCTTCCACGACCACCTCGACGCCCGGGGCATCGCCCCGGCGGCGCTGCCCGACCTGGACCCGACCGACCCGACGCACCGGCTGGCCGAGGCGATGGTGGAGTGGGACGAGCGGGTGGCGTCCTGGCGGGTGCGGCACTACCAGGTGGCGCTGCGGATCGGTGGTCACCCACCGGCCGGCACCCCGGGCAGCCCGGCGAACATGCTCGCCAAGCTCGTCGGCCACCGATTCTTCCCGGAATTATGGCAGGTGCGTCTGCACACCCCCGACGCGGAATCCGTCGCGCTGCACTGACCTTTCCTCGGCCTTCGGCCGACCCCGATTACGATCCTCTTCGGAATGTCGAGGTGCGGTTTCGTGCGCGAATTGACGAGCTGGTCGGCGGGCGCGGCCGATCCCGACGAATTCCCCTACGACCAGGTGGTCGACGCATTCCACCGGGTCGGCAAACATTTCGTCGACAAGGAACTGCTCGCCCGGTTGGACGAGGCGCGCGCGAGGGTGACCGGGTACGACGAGCGGGCGCGGTTGCTGCGTGACTTCCTCGACGTCGCGCTGGACAAGTGGGACGGCCGCTACGACTACCGTAGCTACCTCGCCCTGCGGCTGCTCCGGTTGCCCGACGGGACCGACGACCCGCCGCCCGACGCCGGGGCCGACGCCCGGCAGGGCCGGGACCGGCTTGTCGTCCGGCTGGTCGCCGACGCGGTCTCCTTCGAACTGGCGGCTGCCGCCAAGGTCACCGGACTGTTGCCGGAGCAGCGTCCGGGGCGGGCGGTGGTGGCCAAACGCTTCCGGCTCGGCGTCCGCGCCGCCCTGCCCGCCCTGGCCCGCCTCGGTCTCACCGGGACGATCGACGACGCCACGCCCGTCACCGCCGCCACGACCCTGTCCGCCGTCGTCGCCGGCCTGGACACCACCGGCGACCCGTCGCTGCGGCTGAGCATGCTGCCGGTGCACGTCACCCACGACGAATACCTGTTCATCCGGGTGCTCCAGGCATACGAGTGTGTCTTCGCCGGGGTCGCCGACGAACTCCGGGGCGTGGTCGACGCCCTGCGGACCGGGCCGCCCGACCGGGCCGTCGACCGGCTCGGCTACGCCCGCGACCTGCTCGGCACCGCCGGCTCGCTCTTCTCGCTGCTGGCCACCATGCAGCCCGCCGCGTTCCAGACGTTCCGGCAGTACACCGAGGGCGCCAGCGCCATCCAGTCCCGGTCGTACAAGCTCGTGGAGTCGCTCTGCCGTACCCCCGCGCCGGACCGGCTGGACTCGGTGGCCTACCGGTCCGTGCCGGAGGTCCGCGCCCGGGTGCGCGACGGCCAGCCGACCGTGGACGAGGCGTACCGTCGCGCGGTCCACGACGGCCGGCTGGACGAATCGTCGCGCCGCCTGATGGCGGCCGGCATGGGCAGGTTCGCCGAGGCCCTGGCGCAGTGGCGGCGGACCCACTACGGGGTGGCGGTGCGGATGCTGGGCCGCCGTCCCGGCACCGGCTACACCGAGGGCACGCCCTACCTGGCGGCGGTACGCGACCTGCCGGTCTTCGACGCCGTCGGCCCGTACCCGTCTCGTCCGACCGGAGGTCGTCCCGCGTGAACCCCGTCGACCTCCCGCCCGGCCCCGACACGCCGGCCTGCCTCGACCCGGCCGTGCACGCGGCGCTGCGCGCCGAGTTCCCGCTGCTGCGCACCTGCGTCTATCTGAACAACAACTCAACCGGGGCGGTGCCGGCCGGTGCCGAGCGGGTGCTGCACGACTACTGGGACACCCTGCGCACCTGGCGTGACGACGCCTGGCAGGACTGGCACGTCGGCCTCGACCGGTACGCCGACTCGGTGGCCGCCCTGCTCGGCGCGCCACCGGGCAGCGTGGTCACCGACGCCAACCTGAGTACGCTGCTGGCCCGGCTGGCCTCCTGCTTCGACTACCGTCCGCCCCGCGACCGGGTGGTCATCACCGACCTGGAGTTTCCGACGGTCCCGTTCGTCTTCCGGGCGTTCGGTCGCTACGGCGCGCGACTCGATGTGGTCGGCACCGGCGGACCGGACCTCGACCAGGACGCCCTGGAGGCCCGCCTGGACGAGCGGACGCTGCTGGTCTGCGTCACGCACGCCGCCTTCACCTCCGGCGCCACCCTGGACCTGCCCCGGCTGGTGGAGGCGGCCCACCGGGTCGGCGCGCTGGTGGTGGTCGACGCCTTCCAGACCGTCGGGGTGGTGCCGCTGGACGTGACCGCGCTCGGTGTCGACGCCGTCCTCGGCGGCGCGAGCAAGTGGCTCTGCGGCGTCGGCACCGCCTTCCTCTACGTCCGGCCCGACCTGGTGCCGCACCTGGAACCGGCGGCGACCGGCTGGCAGGCCGGCGACCGGGCACTCACCTTCCGCCCCTCCACCGGCTGGGCCCCCGACGCGCGCCGGTTCGCCGGCGGCACGCCGTACCCGCTGACCTCGCTGGTCTCCCAGGTCGGGCTGGACCTGCTGGCCGGGGTCGGCGTACCGGCGATCCGTCGGCACTCGCTCGCTCTCACCCAGCGGGTCCTGGACCGCGCCGCGCAGGCGGGCATCGCCGTGGTCAGCCCGACCGCCGCGCACCGGCGCGGCGGCGTGGTGTTCCTGGACGTGCCCGACGGCGAGGCGGTCAAGCGGCGGCTGGCCGCGCAGCAGTTCGTCTGTAGCTGGCGCGGTTACCTACGGGTCGGCCCGCACGCCTACAACACGCTCGACGAGATCGACGCGTTCATGGACGCGTTGGGCAAGGAGTTGGGTCGATGACCGTCACGCTCTCCCCGCGCGCGTTGATGAGCCTGCTCGCCAACGGCCCCAAGGCCATGGACGTGCTGGAGACGGCGCTCGCGCTCGGGCTGCTCGACGAGCTGGAGCCCGGTCCGGTCCGGCTCGACACCCTGGCCGACGACCTGAAGGTACGCCCGCTGCGGCTGTACAAGTTCCTCGACTGCCTGGAGAGTCTCGGTTTCCTCGTCCGGGAGGGCTCGGGCGGCGACATCGGCGCCACCCGCTACCGGGCGGTGCCCGGACTGCGCGCGGCGGTCGAGGCGGTGGTCGGCCCGGACGCGCTCGAACGCGACCGGGACCGCTACCCGTGGCGGCTGCTGCACGGGCGGCTCGCCGACAGCCTGCGGGGCGAGGTGAGCATCGACGACGACGACTTCGCCTGGCCGCCGAAGACCGACGAACAGACCGCCGACTTCGAACGCAGCATGGCCGTCGGGCTGGGGCCGGTCGTCGAGGCGGTCCGGCAGCACGCCGGTCGGCTCTGGCCGGGGCGTCGTCGGCTGCTGGACGTGGGCGGTGGCGACGGCACACTGGCCGCGCACGTCCTGGACACCGCGCCGGAGCTGCGCGCCGACGTGTACAACCTGCCCGCGGTGGCACCGCTGGTGGACCACACCCGGGTCGCCCGGGGCCATCCGGACCGGCTCGGCTTCGTCGGGGGAGACTTCCTCACCGAGGAACTGCCCCCGGGCTACGACGCGATGTCCTTCGTCCGGGTCCTGCACGACTGGCCCGACGAGGTGGCCCGGCACCTCGTGACCCAGGCGTACGCGGCGCTGGAACCGGGCGGCCTGCTGCTGATCTGCGAGGAGTTCCGCACCCCCGACCGGCTGGCCATGCAGTTCTTCTGGAGCTACTTCCTGATCGGTGTCGACACCTGCGTGAGTCGACTGCGTGAGGCCGGCTACTACACCACACTGCTCGTCGACACCGGCTTCACCGAGGTGACCGTGCTGCCCGGCACCTGGGAGTTGGTGACCGCCCGGAAACCGACCTCGCGGGGCTGATCGTCACCCGTCGACGTCGCGGTGGGCGATGCATTCCCTCTCGTACGGTGATCGGCTCGGCACACCAATTGCCGACCGATTCACGGAATCGTCCCCCGCCGTCGGACAGGCCCGCCCAGGGCGGCCGTGATTGTGCTCACGACCGGCACCCCTGAAGCACGGGGAAGTGCCTGCGATCTCCCTATGCTGGCCCGGTGATCGCCCGTTACCGTCCGCCCCGCGCGGCCGGACCGGGCAGGTGGCGGGTGCCTTGCGCGAGGCGGGGGAGGAAGTAGCGAGCAATGACCAGCTCCACGCGGACCTGGGACGGGCTGTCCATTCCCGCCCCCGGCACCTATCGACTCGACCCGGCGCACAAGCGGATCGGGTTCCTCGCCCGACACATGATGGTCAGCCCGGTGCGGGGTGAGTTCCGGGACGCCACCGCGCAGATTGTCGTCGCCGAGGATCCGCTTCTGTCGACGATCGAGGCGACCATTCAAGCGGGCAGTATCGATACGACGAGTACGGATCGGGACACGCACCTGTGCAGTGCCGATTTCCTCGACGTGGAGACGTTTCCCACCCTTGAGTACCGCAGTACCGGAATTGCGCGACTGGAGAAGACCGATCCGATCTTCTACTGGGCGAAGCTCAGGAACCATCGCCTCGGCCGGCGGCCGGCCCCGGAGGAGTCGGCGCATCCGGCGAGCCCGGCGACCGCCCGGTTCGTGCTCGCCGGGGAGTTGACCGTCAAGGGGATCACCCGTCCCGTCGACCTCCAGGTGGAGTTCGGCGGCGCCCGGCGTGACCCGTACGGGCAGGACATCTTCGGGTTCAGCGCGTCGGCGGAGATCAACCGTGAGGACTACGGCCTGGTCTGGAACGTGGTGCTGGAGAGCGGTGGGGTGCTGGTCGGCAAGAGCGTCCGCATCGAGATCGCCGGTGAGGCGATCCGCCAGGCGTAGCGTCACGCCGCGTTCACCGCAGGTTGGCGGCCGATTCGCATCCATTGATCGCGATGTCTGCGACAATCCGTCTGTGCCTGCCATCCCGTCAGGCGGGACCCCCGCCCGCCGTGGCAGGCGACAGTCAGGAGTCGCCCAGTGGCTCACGCCCGTACGGCCGCCCTCGCCTCGGTGGTCGCCGTCGCCCTGTCCCTCGTCGTGGCCCCGGCACCGGCCGGCGCCACCCCGCCCAACATCCCGTCGCACAGCACGGCGGTGAGCCGGCTCGGCGCGCTCACCGTGGCCGCCGAGTCGCACCAGTCCAGCTACAGCCGGGACCTCTTCCCGCACTGGATCACCGTCACCGGCACCTGCAACACCCGCGAGCAGGTCCTCAAGCGCGACGGCAGCAACGTGGTCGTCGACGCCAACTGCTATCCGACCTCCGGGTCCTGGTACAGCCCGTACGACGGGGTGACCCGGACGAACCCGGCCGACATCTCCATCGACCACGTCGTACCGCTGGCCGAGGCATGGCGGTCCGGGGCCTGGTCCTGGACCACCGCGCGGCGCCAGACCTACGCCAACGACCTGGGCGGTCCGGAGCTGTGGGCGGTCACCGGCAGCGTCAACTCGTCCAAGGGTGACCGGGACCCGGCGGCGTGGAAGCCGCCGCGAGCCGCCTTCCACTGCACCTACGCGCGTGCCTGGATCCAGGTGAAGTGGTACTACGGCCTCTCCGTCGACAGCGCCGAGAAGTCGGCGTTGTCAGGCATGCTGAACACCTGCTGACCCGCGTGTAAGGAAGGGCCCCCTACTAACGCCTCGTGTATAGGAGGGGTCCCTTCCTTACACCTGGTGGGTTGCTGGTGTGGGCCGGGTAAGGACCGGCACGGAGAGGGCGGACGGGTGGAGGGCGTACTCACGGGCTTCGCCGTCATCGCCACCGTCATCGCGATCGGCTACCTGGTCGGGCGCATCGGGCTGCTGGGGCCGGAGGGGCCCGCCGTGCTCTCCCGGGTCTCCTTCTTCGTCGCCACACCCGCCCTGCTCTTCGAGACCGTCTCCCGCGCCGACGTGGCCACCGTCTTCTCGTCGGCCCTGCTCGTCACGCTGATCAGCACCACCGTCGTCGCGGCGGTCTTCGTGGCCGTCGCGATGCTGTGGTGGCGGCGATCGGCACCCGAGGCGACGATCGGCGCGCTCGCCGCCTCGTACGTCAACGCGGGCAACATCGGCATCCCGATCGCGGTCTACGTGCTCGGTGACGCCGCACTCGTCGCTCCGGTGCTGATGTTCCAGGTGGTCGTGATGGCACCCCTGGCGTTCGCGGTGCTGGAGTCGTCGGCGGCACGGTATTCGTCGGCGGCGCGGGAGTCGTCGGCGGCACGGGAGCGTCGGTCGGTGGTCCGGGCGGCGGTCCGGCCGTTGTTGAACCCGATCACCGTCGCCTGCGGCCTGGGGGTGCTCGTGAGCGTCGTCGGCTGGTCGCCGCCGGAGCCGGTGATGCGACCGGTGGACCTGGTCGCCGCGATGGCGGTGCCCGCCGCCCTGCTCGCCTACGGCCTGTCCCTGCGCGGTGCCCCGCCGCCCGGTTCCGGGGACACCGCGTGGGACGTCCGACTCGCCGTGGTGCTCAAGACGCTGGTCCACCCGGCGGTCGCCTACCTGGTGGCCCGCTTCGGGCTCGGCCTGTCCGCACCGCTGGTGCTGGCCTGCACGGTCACCGCCGCCCTGCCCACGGCGCAGAACGTCTTCGTCTACGCCGTCCGCTACGGCCGGGGCGTCGTGCTGGCCCGCGACGCCATCCTGCTCTCCACCGTGACCGCCGTCCCGGTGCTGATCGCCGTGGCGCTGCTCGCCGGCTGACCGGTGGCGCCGACGAGTGACCGCGCAGAAAGCGTTATTCGATCTCGGCTTCGCCAGTCGCCTGTGACCTGCGGAGATAACGCTCTCACGGATTGCGGCGGAGCCCTTGACGGGCCGCTGGCCCAGCCATCACGATGAATGCCCTGCCCCGCCTTTCGCGGCACCGGCGACCTGCCGGACGCGTCGCGACGGGGCAGGCTTCCACCTCCATCACCTCACCAGGCGTGATCGGCGCACGCCCTCCCCACACCGTGGAAAGGACGTATCGTGCGCAGATCCCTCAGAGCCTGGCTCGGTGCCGCGCTGAGCGCGGTGCTCGTGCTGGGCGGCCTGGTCGCGGCGGCACCGCCCGCCGTCGCCGCGCCGTTCAGCGTGCTGGTGTTCAGCAAGACCGCCGGGTTCCGGCACGGCTCCATCGGCCCGGGCATCACCGCCGTCCAGCAGCTCGGCGCCGCCAACGGGTTCACCGTCGAGACCACCGAGGACGCGGCCCAGTTCACCGACGCCAACCTGAGCCGGTTCGCCGCGGTGATCTGGCTCTCCACCACCGGCGACGTGCTCAACGCCGCCCAGCAGGCCGCCTTCGAGCGCTACATCACCGCCGGCGGCGGGTACGTGGGCGTGCACGCCGCCGCCGACACCGAGTACGAGTGGCCCTGGTACGGCGGTCTGGTCGGCGCGTACTTCGCCTCGCACCCGGCCGACCAGACCGCCACCGTGAAGGTCGCCGACCGGGTGCACCCGTCCACGGCGAACCTGCCGCAGCGGTGGACCCGGCTGGACGAGTGGTACAACTACCGCACCAACCCCCGGGGCGACGTGCACGTGCTGGCGACGCTGGACGAGAGCACCTACACCGGCGGGAGCATGGGTGCCGACCATCCGATCTCCTGGTGCCACACCTACTCCGGCGGTCGTGCCTGGTACACCGGGATGGGGCACACCGACGCGTCGTACGCCGAGCCGGACTTCCGCCGGCACCTGCTCGGCGGCATCCTCGGCGCGGCCGGTGCGGCGGAGGCCGAGTGCGGTGCCACCGTCGACTCGAACTTCCAGCAGGTGGAGCTGGCCAAGGGCGCGGCCGAGACCGGCGAGCCGATGAGTCTGACCGTGCTGCCGAACCGGGGAGTGCTGCACACCTCCCGCAACGGCGTCATCCGCTACACCGACGCGGCCGGCAACACCAAGGTCGCCGCCACGCTGCCGGTCTACACCGGCGACGAGGAGGGCCTACAGGGCATCACGGTGGACCCGAACTTCACCACCAACCGCTGGGTGTACGTCTTCTACGCACCACCCCTGGACACTCCCGGCGGCGGTGCACCGGCCACCGGCACCGCCGCCGACTTCGCCCGCTGGGCGGGGGTCAACCGGCTGTCCCGGTTCACCGTGAACGCCGACCACACCGTCAACCTGGCCAGCGAGACGCTGGTCCTGGACGTACCCACCGACCGGGGCATGTGCTGCCACGTCGGTGGGGACATGGCCTTCGACGCGGCGGGCAACCTCTATCTGTCCACCGGTGACGACACCAACCCGTTCGACTCGGCCGGGTTCACCCCGATCGACGAGCGACCCGGCCGTAACCCGGCCTTCGACGCCCAGCGCACCTCGGCCAACAGCAACGACCTGCGCGGCAAGGTGCTGCGGATCAGGCCGAGCGCCACCGGCGGCTACACCGTGCCGGCCGGCAACATGTTCGCCCCGGGCACCGTGCGCACCCGCCCGGAGATCTACGCGATGGGCTTCCGCAACCCGTTCCGGATGAGCGTGGACAAGGCCACCGGCGTCGTCTACCTCGGCGACTACGGGCCGGACGCGGGCACCGCCGACCCGAACCGGGGGCCGGCGGGCAACGTCGAGTTCGCCCGGATCGACCGGCCCGGTTTCTACGGCTGGCCGTACTGCACCGCCCGCAACGACGCCTACAACGACTACACCTTCCCGTCCGGACCGTCGGGCCCGAAGTTCGACTGCGCGGGCGGGCCGGTGAACAACTCGCCGAACAACACCGGCATCACCCAGCTTCCACCGGCCGTGCCGGCCTGGCTGCCGTACGGCGGGTCCGGCTCGCCGCCGGAACTCACCGGCGGCGGACTCTCCCCGATGGGTGGCCCGGTCTACCGGTACGACCCGGCGAGCACCTCCGACGTGGCGTTCCCGGAGTACTACGACGGGACCTACTTCGCCGGTGAGTTCGGTCGACGCTGGATCAAGAACATCACGCTCGACTCCGCCGGCCAACCTTTCACGATCAATCCGTTTCCGTGGACCGGCACCCAGGTCATGGACATGGAGTTCGGCCCGGACGGCGCGCTCTACGTGCTCGACTACGGCACCGGCTGGTTCAACGGCGACGCCAACTCGGCGCTGTACCGCATCGAGTACGCCCGCGATGGCCGCGCACCGAGAGCCGTCGTCTCGGCCACCCCGACCAGCGGGGTCGCCCCGCTGACCGTGCAGTTCTCCTCGGCCGGGTCACTCGATCCGGACGGCGACCCGTTCAGCTACGCGTGGGACTTCGACAACAACGGCACCACCGACTCCACCGCCCCGAACCCGAGCCACACCTACACCACCAACGGGGTACGCACCCCGACGCTGACCGTCCGGGACAGCACCGGCAAGACCGGCACCGCCAGCACGGTCGTCACGGTCGGCAACAGTGCCCCGGTGGTCACCGTCAACACCCCGACCAACGGGCAGACCTTCGCCTTCGGTGACGCGGTGCCGTTCTCGGTCACCGTCACCGACGCCCAGGACGGCCCGATCGACTGCGCCCGGGTCACCGTGAACTACGTCCTCGGCCACGACTCGCACGGCCACCAACTCGGCAGCGTGCGCGGCTGCACCGGGGTCATCCAGACCTCGGTCGACGGCGAGCACGACACCGCGGCGAACATCTTCGGCATCATCGACGCCGAGTACACCGACCGTGGCGGAGGCGGGCAGCCGGCGTTGACCACGCACACGCAGGCGGTGCTGCAACCCCGTACCCGGCAGGCCGAGCACTTCGGGGACTCCTCCGGCATCCAGATCACCCGGCCGGGCAGCGCGCACGGCGGTGCGGCGGTCGGCTACATCGACAACAACGACTGGATCTCGTTCCGCCCGTACGACCTGACCGGCATCCGGTCGTTCAGCGCCCGGGTGGGCGCGCCGGCCGGTGCCGGCGGCACGCTCCAGTTGCGGGTCGACTCGCCGACCGGGCCGCTGGTCGGCTCGACCACTGTGACACCCACCGGCGGGTACGGCACCTTCGCCACGGTCACCGGCACGGTCACCGCCCCGACCGGCACCCGCACCCTGTTCCTGGTGTTCTCCGGTGGCGGCGGCATGTTCGACCTGGATGAATTCACGCTCTCCACCAGCACCGTCGGCGGTCCCGGTCCCGGTCCCGGTCCGGACCCCGGCACCAACCTGGCGCGCGGCAAACCGGCGCGGGCGTCCAGTGCCGAAGGGGCCTACGTCGCGGCCAACGCCGTCGACGGCGACGCCGGGACCCGGTGGAGCAGCGCGTTCAGCGATCCGCAGTGGATCGACGTGGACCTGGGCGCCACGTACGCGGTCGACCGGGTGAAGCTGACCTGGGAGGCGGCGTACGGCAGCGGCTACCAGATCCAGATCTCACCGGACGGCGTCACCTTCACCACCGTCCGCACGGTCACCGGCGGCGACGGCGGGGTGGACGACCTGACCGGCCTGACCGGCACCGGCCGGTACGTCCGGATCACCGGCACCGCGCGCGGCACCGGCTGGGGCTACTCACTGTTCGAGTTCGAGGTGTACGGCAGCAGCAGCGGCGGCCCGTCCGGCGGCAACCTGCTGCGGAACAAGCCGACGACGACCTCCAGCGACGAGGGGGCCGGCATGACCGGCGCCCAGGCGGTCGACGGTGACCTGACCACCCGATGGTCCTCGGCGTTCTCGGATCCGCAGTGGATCCGGGTCGACCTGGGCGCCCCGACCGCGATCGGCCGGGTCAAGCTGACCTGGGAGGCGGCCTACAGCAGCGCGTACACCATCCAGACCTCGACCGACGGCACCACCTGGACCACCGTGCGCACGGTGACCGGTGCCGACGGCGGAGTGGACGAGCACTCCGGACTCGGCGCCAACGGCCGGTACCTGCGGATCCACGCCACCGCCCGGGGCACCGGCTGGGGCCACTCGCTCTACGAGGTGGAGGCGTACACGAGCTGACCCGTCGACGTGGCCGGCACGGACGTTCGTGCCGGCCACGTCCGACCGGAGCCGGTCAGGAGCGCTCCGGCGCCCGACCGACCCGGATCGCCAGCCGGTCGAGGTAGCGCACCTGGAGCACGACCAACGCGACCAGGAACAGCAGCAGCATCGGCAGCGGGAGCAGCGCGCCGAGGGCCAGTTCGTCGGCGGGGATCCGGCCGGTGGTGCCCTGCGCCAGCGCCTCGACCGGTGCGGTCCGGGTGCTCGGGGTCTGTGCCACGATCCACGGCCACAGCAGTTGCCCGGAGCTGACCAGCCAGGTCACCAGACCGGCCAGCAGCATCATCGGTACGGCCGGGGCGAACATGGTGCGGCCGAACCCGCCACCCGCCCGCCACCGGGGCTCCAACCCACGGAACAGCAGCGTGAACAGGAACAGCGCGGGGATGCTGACCCAGCCGGGCGGGATCACCCCCAGGAAGGTGTTGACCTGGTCGAAGTCACGGGTACGCAGGTAGGACTCGACGGCGAGCGGCCCGGTGCCGACGAAGAGCCACGGCGCGAACGGCAGCAGGAGCAGCTCACTGAACCGGCCCAGTGGGCGCAGCCCGCCGATGGCGAAGCCGCCGGCCACCGCGACGGTGATCGTGACCAGCGTCGCGACCAGGGTCGGCAGCCAGGTCCAGATGAGCATGTCGGACAGACCGGCGCCCGGCACCGGTCCGAGGTCGTTGGTGAACCGGAAGCTGCGACTCAGCCAGGGCCACGCCACCCAGAGCATCAGGCCGACGGCGACCACGCCCGCCACGGCCAGCCCGATCCGGGCCGGGCCGCTGCCCCCGGTCGTCGGGGCGCTGCTTCCGCTCGTCGGGACGCCCGGCGGCGTGGTGACGGCGCTGGACGCGGGCCAGGCCGGTGCGGTGGTCGAGGCCGGCGCGGCCGTGGCGGGATCGCCGGCCGGGGCGTCGGCGAGTTCGATCCGGGCGCGGGTGACCAGCAGCAGCGCCGTCGCGGCCAGGCCCAACACGGCCAGGAGGGCGAGCAGCAGCACCGCGTCGGCGGAACCACGGCCGACGTCCATCCGGGCCAGGGACTGCACCACGATGGTCGTCAGCGGGAATTGGGCGCGGTTGCTGGCGGCCAGCAGCGGTGCCACGAAGCTCTGCAACGTGGCCGCGACGATCCCGAGCACCAGCAGACCGGCCACGGTCGCCATCGCGGGCAGCGCGTCGGCCGGGCGGCGACGGCCGCGAAGCGTGGCGAGGAAGGCGGTGGTGGCGACGGCGACGACCAGCCCGGCGCTGCCGACGGCGGTCAGTTCCACGAGCGTCGCGTACGGGCGGTCCACGGCCTGTCCGGGCTCGATGCGGTCGAGACGCCAGCCGAGCAGCAGCGCCACCGGGGCGTACCCGGCGACCGGCACGGCCAGCAGGGCACGGGCCGCGAGCCGGGGTCCTCGCCCGGCGCGGTCGGCGAGCAGGGCCAGCAGCGGTGCGACCAGCAGAGCCAGCACGAGCGGCACGATCGCCAGCAGCAGCGCCATCCGGTACTCGCCGATCACACCCTGCTCGAAGCGCTGCCGGTAGTGCTCGGCGCCGACGTCGGTCGCCGGACCGAGCAGGTTGTCCCGGGTGGTGGACCGCTGGATCGCCAACCCGGTGGGCAGCAGATAGGACCAGAGCAGGGCGAGGAAGGCGGGCAGCAGCAGCACGAGCCCGATGCCGACGCGGGCACCGGTGCCCGGTCGGGTGGACGGTTTCGTCACGGAGAGTACCGGGCTGGTCATGGTGCTCCTCGCCTCGTCGGATCCCTGGCCGGGCCCGACGATAGGCGTAACGATCAAGCCGGGCCACCGGAGCGAAGATCTTTCGTCCGCACGGCCGACCAGCGGTACCGATGCGGCGGGGGGAGCATGAGCAGGCCGGGCGCCGTCGGGTCGATGACGCCCGGCCAGGTGCTCAGCAGAGGCCGTTGCAGCCGTCCGGATTCCGCGGCGGCGCACCGATCCAGGGCTGGGAGAGGCCGGGTACGTGCTCCGGCTGCGCCCCGCTGATCCGGGGCTCCGAGAAGACCGTGTTGTACGCGTTGGCGGTGTCGTCGACGTAGATGATCCCGCTCAGCTTGTTCTCCGGGATGGTGCCGTTGGCATACGGCGGCGTCCAGTTCCGGACCGGCGTGATGTTCGCGCCGAGGAAGCGGGTGATGCCGTCGGCACCGGTCAGCACGGAGACCACGTCGCCGGAGTAGTCGGGGTTGACGTACCCGTGGTCGCCCTCCTGGTCACCGTGGCCGCTGCCGTCGTCACCCCCGTCGTCGCCGTGCTCGCCACCGCCGGAGTCGTCGTCGTCCGAGTCTTTGTGGGTGTTGATGCCGTCGCCGCAGTTGCCGCTGGTGTCGCAGGTGGTGATGGTCTGGTTGCCGGAGGTGTGGGTCGAGTTGTTGAAGGTGACGCTCTCCACATGGACGGTGCCGGTCTTCTTCCCGTTCTGGTCGTAGAGGTGCACGGTCGTCTCGGAGTGGGTGTCCGACTGGCCGTTCTTGGTGTGGCTCTTGGTGGTGGTCTCACTGACCAGGCGACCGTGCGAGTCGAAGACCATGACGGTCTGCTCGGTGTAGAGGTCGCCGGGCTCGCCGCGCTCCTCGTACTGGGTGAAGGTGGTGTTGCCCGTGGACCCGTCGGCGTTGACGTGTTCCCGCACCGATCCGCCCGGCACCAGTTCGACGTCGTCGCGCGACCCGTCGGCGTAGAACAGCCGGTAGTCGAAGTCGCCGAACCACAGCTTCTCGGTCTTCACGACCCCGCCGTACGCGGCCGGGCTTTGCCCCGTCTCGCTCCGCTCGTACTCGACGAACATCGATTCGAACGGCGTGATCAGCGGGCTGCCCGGCTCGCCGACGGCCTGCGAGCGGGTGCCCCGGCCGATCGCGACGCCGTCGCGCTGCACCGAGAGCTTGAGCGCGTCGAACTGCTTCAGGTCGACGCCCAGCCGGGTGTAGGCGTCCTGCCGCACCGGAAGCGCGAAGACCCCCAGGGTCGGCAGGTTGGTGGTGGTCTCCCGGAGCGCGAGCAGGTCCTCCGGGAACGCGATGAAGCTGCCCCGCCCGTACCCGAAGGACGGCAGTTTGTTCACCGAGGCCAGTTCTGCGGCGACCTCCAGGCTGGGCCGGCTCGCCGGGTCCCACGGGTCGGTGCCCGCCGCCACCTCGTCGGCGTCGCTGAAGCCGTCCTTGTCGCTGTCCACCACCCGCCAGGACAGGTAGCAGCCGGTCGGGTCGCAGACCCGGGCGTACGACAGGCGCGTGCGCTCGGACGGCTCGACGGCGGAGGCGGTGGTGCTGCCGGCGGTCAACGCCAGCGGTATGGCGAGCAGCGGGGCGACGACCATCGCCACTCGCCTGCGGTTACGAAGGATCATGAGCGGTACCGTCGCACCCGTCCGGGCGCTCTCCGACCGCTGAGTCGGCAATCAGTCGCCGGATCGCGGCACCCTGGGAGGATCCCCAGCTAGGGTGTGGCTGCTGCGCTGGTACGACGAAGGTGACGGACGTGGAGATCGACCAGTGTGGCCACCGGCCGGAGGACGCCGACCGACTGCTGGCCGCCGCCGACCGGGCCGCCGATCCGGTGGCCGCCGCCCGGCTGGTGGCGGAGGCGTTCGTCGCGGTGTCCCGGACCGCCGACCCGACCGTCCTGCCGCCGATCGTCCGGCGGTTGGCACGGCTACGGACCCTCCCGCCACGTCCCGAGGTCGAGTTCCTGCACCACGCGGTCGGTTGCGCGGTGGGCGCCCGGACCGGGCGGCGGGTCGCTCCCCGGGAGACCGACGACGCGTTGCGCCTCTTCGCCAGCGCCGGGCTGCACGACGATCCGCTGCACGTGGAGTGCGCGATGATCGCCACGTTGAGCGCGCTGCGACCCGACCAGGTGCGCCCGAGGTTCGCCGCCCTCGTCGAGCGGTGGGTGTCCGGCGAGGAGGAGACCGACCCGGCCCGGCGGGCCCGGTTCACCACCATGCTCGGGATGGGCGACGCGTGGTCCGGTGACCTGCTGCGCGGTCGGGCGACGCTGCGTCGCGCCCAGGCGTACGCGGTCGAGGCCGGGCGGCTCGACCTCCAGGCCGAGATCGTGTCGTGGCTGGCCAAGTGCGAGGCGCTCTGCGGCGACCTGACGCAGGCGCGGCGTTGTCTGGACGAGGCGCGGCTGCTGGCGGCCCGCTCGGGGTCGGCCTGGGTCGGGTTCCACATCGCCGAGTGCGCCGCCGCGCTGCACCTGGCGGCGGGCGACGTCGAGGCGTGGGTCGGGGTCGTGGGGCGGTTGGTCGACTCGGCGGTCGGCAGCAACTCCGGGCTGGTCTTCGAACACCGGTGGGAACTCGCCACCCACCACGCGCTCGGCGGGGACGGCGAGGCCGCGCACGCCGTCCTCGCCACCATCGCGGATCCGCCGCTGGACTGGCCGGGCGCGCCCGCCCTGCCGGCCTGGCGTGCCTGGATCGCCGACCCGGTCGACCCGGCCGCGATGGCCTGGCTGGAACAGGCGCTCGCCGGGCTCAACCGGCCGGTGGAGCGGCTCTCCCGGGCCCGGCTGGCCTGGCTGCTCGGCGCCCAGCACGCGCGCCTCGGCCGGCGGGTCGACGCGATCCGGCTGCTCGAACTGGCCAGCAGCGAGTACGCGGCGACCGGCGCGGCGGGTCTGCTCGCCCGGGTCACCGTGGACCTGGACGCGGTCACCGCCGGTCCGGTCGGTACGCCATCGTCCGTGGCGCAGGTGCCGTCGACCCGGCGCGGCCGACCGGCCGACGCCGGCACGGAGGTCCGGCTGACCGCCATGGAGACCAGGGTGGCCGGTGCCGTCGCCGACGGACTCAGCAACCTGGAGGCGGCCCGGCTGCTGGCGGTGTCGGCCAAGACGATCGAGTTCCACCTCGGCAACATCTATCGCAAGCTCGGCGTCCGTAACCGCACCGAACTCGCCCGGCACCTGTCGCGCTGAGCCGCTCAGTCGAGCGCCGCCACCAGCTCGGCGACCTCGGCGGCGCAGCCGTAGGAGAGGGTCACCCCGGCGCCGCCGTGGCCGTAACAGTGCACCACCGGGCCGGGCGCGGTCCGTTCGGTCTCCAGCCGGACGCCCGGTCGGGCGGGACGCAACCCCACCCGGTGCGCGAGGACGCGGGCCGCGCCGAGCGCGGGAACGAGCGCCGTGCAGCGGGCCACGATCGCCTCCGCCGTCTCCGGTCGCGGGTGCCGGTCCTCGTCGCCCTCCTCGGCGGTGCCGCCGAGCAGCACCGTGTCCGTCCGGGGCACGACGTACCGCAGGTGCCCGGGATCGGTCTGGTCGAGCAGCCACTCGTCCAGGCCGACCTGGCTGACCACGACGACCTGTCCGCGTACCGGGGTCAGGGAGGTGTCGCCGGTCAACTCGCGTGCGTCCAGGCCGGTGCAGTTCACCACCGCGTGCACGCCGTCGGTGAAGGCGTCGGCGAGGGCGGGAACCCGTCCGGGTCGGATCTCGACGCCCGCGCGCACCGACCGGTCCCGTAGCCAGGGCAGGTGTCGTGCCATGTCCACCACCGGCACGGTCAGCTCGTACCCGTCGACGTAGCCGGGCGGCAGCCGGTCGCCGCGTACCCGGTCCAGCGCGGGCACCGCGGCCCGCCACCACGGCTCGGCGGTGGGCCGGCGGAACAGTTCCCGGCCCCGGCGCAGCCGGACGCCGGTCGCCGGGTCGTCGGCCAGCCCGCACAGCACCCGGTAGGTGGTGGCCGACCAGCCGGTCACCCGGGCCCGGGGATGGGCCCGGTAGGGGTACCAGAGCGCGGCGGCGACCGACGAGGTGGTCTGCTCACCCGTCCCGGCGGCGACCACGTCGACCCGGTGTCCGTCCTGCGCCAGGCGCAGGGCGCAGGTCAGGCCCACCACGCCCGCACCGACGACCCTGACCCTCATGCCTGGAGATCACACCACACCCTCGTCGGTCCTGGGAATCCTCAAGGTTTCCTCAACCGGGCAGCTCAAGATCTATCGACCTCCGTCACCGCGACTAGTTTGACGGCAACCGATGGACGTGCGTGACACGCCACAAGCAGGAGGAGGGGAGATGCGACGCACACGACTGCGCCTCGCGCTCTTCGCGCTGCCCGCCCTGGTGGGCGGAGTACTCATGGCGGCGGCATCACCCGTGCCGGTGGGCGCGGTGCCCGCCGGCACGGGTGGTCCGGCCGACACCCATCTCGACGAACCCGACCACGTCGGCCACGTCCGGGTCCAGATGACCGGCGCCGACATGCTGGACCGGGTGGCCGCCGCCGGGTTCGACATCGAGCACGGTCTCACCCGGGTGCCGGACGGCATCGAGGGCGAGGTGGTGGCGACCGCCGAGGAGCGCACCGCGCTGGAGGCGATGGGTGTCCGGATCCTCGCCGACGACGAGGGCTTCGAGTGGAGCGACGAGGCCGACGGGGGCCTGCCGGGCGTCGCGGCCCGCACCCTGACGGCGGCCGGGCCCGACGGCACGGTCCGGATCGCCCGCGCCGACTGGTTCACCACCAAGGGCCAGGGTTTCCTGTACGTCGAGGCGCGCACCACGGAGGGCAGCCAGACCACGCCGATCGTCGGGATGCAGGTGGAGAACGACTCGGGCAAGGGCACCGAGTTCGGCTTCGCCCGGACGATGAGCCGATTCGTCGACTCCGGGCAGTACATGTTCCACCGGAACCTGTTCAAACTCGACACCCGCCCGGACCGGATCCGGGTCACCAGTTCGACCGGCGGTGTGGTCACCGGCCCGGTCTCGGACTGGTTGGAGAACGGTGCCCCGCCGCTGACGTCGAACCCCGGCTACCGGTCGGACTTCGTCGACGGCTACCGGCACCCGCAGCAGCTCTTCGCCCGAGCCGAGGAGATCGCCCGCGAGTTCCCGCAGATCGCCGAGATCGTCCACCTGCCGCACCGCACGAACGGCTACCAGCGTAAGGCGCAGGCGACGATCGGCGGGACCGGACAGTCGGCGGTCGTGGTCAGCTCGGCGGCGTGGGGGCACGAGGGCGGCAACGACGTCACCGTCGAGTTCGCGCTTGCGCCGGGGGAGAGCCTCCCGCTCACCGTCGAGGTGACCGGCTCGGCGGTACGCGTCCTGCTGGGCACGGACGCCACCGGTGCGGCGGCGAGCACGGCCGCCGAGGTGGCGCAGGCATTGCGTACCCGGTCGCAGGGGCTGATCGACCGGGCGCACCCGTACCGCAGCAATGCCGGCACCGGCGTCGTGGCGCCGACCACCGGCCCGGTGGCGCTGACCGACTTCCTCGACCAGAAGCGGGTCGGCGCGCCGGAGGGTGAGGTGCCGCGCGGCCCCGCCACCATCCCGGTGCTGCGGATCGGCAAGCACCGCGACGGCCGCAACCCGGGCGTGCTGATCCAGGCGCAGGACCACGCCCGTGAGTGGGTGCCGCCGACGACCACGCTGGAGACGGCCGAACGGCTGGTGCACAACTACCGCACCGACAAGGAGACCAAGAAGATCGTCGACAACACCGACGTCTTCCTGATCCTCTCCAACAACCCGGACGGCGCGAACTACAGCTTCTACAACTTCGCCTCGCAGCGCCGCAACATGACCAACCACTGCGCGGACGACAACGCCGACCCGGCCCGCCGCAACGCCTGGGGCGTGGACCTGAACCGCAACTACCGGGTCGGTTCGGGCCACGACGGGTACGCGGGCGGCTCGACCAGTTGCGTCAGCGACACGTTCCAGGGGCCGGAGAAGCTGTCCGAGCCCGAGTCGAAGAACGTCGTCTGGCTCGTCGAGACGTACTCGAACATCAAGTTCATGATGTCCGTGCACTCCAACGGCGGCCAGTTGTTCTGGCAGCCCGGCGCGTACATCGCGAACGGGCGGATCACCACGCCCCGGCCGCCGCTCGGTGACGAGGCGTTCTACTGGCAGTCGGCGGCGCGGATCCTGTCGCAGGTGAAGGCACACCGGCAGACCGTGGTGACGCCGCAGAACGTCGGCGGTTCCTCGGACGTCCTCTACTCCTCGGCGGGCAACGTCCGCGAGGACCTGTACCACACGTACGGCATCTACTCGTTCGGCTGGGAGGTCGGCGGCTCGATCTACAACCCGGCCACCGGCAACTGGCAGGGCGGTTCGTTCCAGCCGCCGTGGGTGGGCAACCCCGAGCTGGTCAGCGGGCACGCCGAGACGATGGAGTACGCCAACGGCATCATGGAGATGTTCCGGATCGCGGCGGAGTGGGGCAAGGACAAGAAGAAGCCGACGTCGACGCTCGTGCCCGGCGGCGGCCGGTACGCGGGCCCGGTCGACGTCCGGTTCGAGACCAGCGAACCGGCCACCATCTACTACACGACCGACGGCAGCCGGCCCACTCTGGACTCGCCGCGCTACCAGGCGACCGAGTTCCGGGAGCCGGGTCAGGTGTTCCGCGTGACCGAGACGACCACGTTCCACTGGTTCTCGGTCGACACGGCGGGCAACGTCGAGAAGGGCTACGACCCGACGAAGAACGACAAGCGCAACAACTACCGCAAGGCGACGGTCACCATCACCCGGTAGGCCGCCTCCGGTGACGCCTCGTCGGTGCGGGTCGCCCCCGCGCCGACGGGGCGTCGTCGTGCGCGCGTCGACGTGGGCCGTCGCCGACGCGCGTCGGGAACACCGCACCGGGTACGCCGACGGGCGAACCGGACCGCGCCTGCGGGCGGCAGACGGTGCGGGCCGCCGGACCCAGCATGGGAGACGACGTCAGCGCGCCCGGCCCGGGTGCCGTCGCACCAGGAGGTGCCCGTCGTGACCCGTACCCGACTGACCTGGATCGTGCTCGTCGCGCTCGTGTGGGCGGCGATGATGTCCTTCGGCGGTGTCGCCGCCGAGACGGTCATGCTCTATCCGAACATCTTCGACGACGCTCCGGCGTCGCTGCTGCGCGCCCGCGAGTTTCTGGTGGTCAGCGGCCCGAGCGACTACTTCCCGCCGCTGGGCGCCTCGGTGATCCTCGGCAGTCTCGCCGCCACGGTGCTCACCTTGCGTGACCGGCGGCTGCGCTGGTGGGTGGCGTCCGCGACGGCGGTCTTCGTGGTCTGCGAGTTCCTCTTCTCGGCGGTCTTCTTCTGGCCCCGCAACGAGATCATGTTCGTGGACCCGGTGGGCACCCACTCGCCGGAGTACCTGCGTCAGGTCGCCGCCGAGTTCGTCGCCGGGCACCGGGTACGCCTCGTCGGCGGCGCGGTCACGGCGGCGCTGGCCCTCACCGCGCTACTGCGTTTCGCCCGCGACACCGGCCGCACCGACGGCGAGCACGGGGCGGTCCGGGCCCTCTCCTGACCGCCCAGGGGAGAGGTTCGGCAGGTCAGCACCATGATGGGTTCGACGGCACGTGCTAGGAAGGAGGCGTGAATCGTGATCGTCTTTCTGCCGTGCCGTCGGTCCGGGTGACCGCGCATGGCTGAGCGCAGACTCCGGACCGGCCTCGCGTTCATGCTCGGTCTGACCGTGTTGTCCGGTTGCGCCGTCAACAAGGGCAGCGCCCTGGCCGCCGACTTCGAGGCCGACTGGGCCGGTACGCCCGACGTGGCGACTATCCACGCCACCGAGGAGAACACCCTGCCCTTCTTCGGCTCGACGACCGGCACGCTGACCGTCGCGGAGGGCACCTCGGCCGACCGGGTGAGCGAGCTGGCGGGCGAACTGCGGCAGTACGTCGCCGGCCGCGACGACGTCACGGGCAAGATCGCCGCCGCCGACATCACCTTCACCGTGGTCCCGGACAGCGCCCGCAACGACGAGGTGGTGTCGTTGTGGCGGTCGATGAGCACCGACTCCCAGGTGACGTCGGCCCACATCTCGAAGCCGTCCCGGGACGACGTCGACCGGTGGCGGATCGTCGGCACCGCGCCCAACGTGGTCGGCGCGATGGAACTCTTCGACGACCTGACCACCGGCGGCGGCCGACACGGCACGCTGACCGGCGTGACGACGGTGCTGATCTCCACCGACCGCACCGTCGAGCCGGCCGTCTCCGTCGAGACCGGTGCGGACGGGGCGGTCCCGGTGGAGGCGATCGCCGCGTTCCGGGCGGTCGTCGGCAGATACCCGATGGTCCGGGCAACCCTGCGGGTCGACCGGGTCAGCATCGTCCTGACGCGGCCCGAGGACCGGTCGGCCGCCGAGGAGGTGGCCAGGGCCCTGGCACCGAACCTCGGGACGGTCGAGGTGACCAGCCAGAACCGCTGAACCACGGCGGCCGGGCGGTGCCTAGCCAAGCTGCCGGACGGAGGACCTGATAATTGGGGTTACTGGTCTTGTGCTTCAAGCTCATATCGCACCGCTGAACCTGCCTCGACCTCTGGGCGGTTGCGCCAGTCGAGCGCCACGAGGACCCCGCCGACTTTGGACACTTCCAGGCCAAGGTCGCTACTTCGCAACAGACGGGTGCCCTTAGCGGTGTTGGTAGTCTTTCCTCCACGGTCAGGATTGACAGCGAGGAGCAGCCGCGGCCCCGGCACACCACCGATGGTGCGCACGCTGCGCCATTGTCCGCGCCACTGCTGACCCATCCCTGGAACTGATTGGCGGGGGGCCGTCTCCATGAGCTGCGTTTCCCGGTTCTCCATCGTGCGACTGATAATCCGCTGCTTTGCGGTCTGCTCCCGCGCCCTGCCTGCGGCGCTGGGCGTGACGTCGTAGTGAATTTCACTTCCAAGGTCGTCTTTGGCGACCCGCATCGAATGTGAGGGGTAGTGAGACTGGTTTTCGGTTCCGAGGCCCGGCTCCGTCGTCTCCAATTCTTGCTCTAGACGGTGCACTACGGCCAGATCAGTGGCGGGTGCAGAGGCGTCTTCGGCGAAGCGGAAAAAGTCGATGGTCGTACGGTCTTCCTGTATCCAAGTCCAAGCCATTGACACCCGGTCGCAGCCGGGTTGACGGCTCCACCTGAGGAGCTGATCTAGCCGGTTGCGTTGACCGGCGGCGGTCCGCCCGTTTTGGGGCGAGGACTTACTCCGGCCGCGTGACTCGCCGGCCAGGACTGCGCCTTGCCCACCGAAGCGGAGGTCTGGACGGGTGCCAGTCGAGGGATACACCCCCTGAAATTCCAGTGGAAGTGCGTCAAAATGAGCGACATCAGTCAGCGTGGGCTCCTCATCCCGCACCACCGCAGTGAGAGCGCCGAGGGCCAGTACTTCCGTGGCGAAGCGCCGGATATGCGACGACGAGCCGTCGAACGCCTGTTGCCGACGAAGGGGGACGCCGGGCGGGGCCTGGCCGAACAGCGACATGACCAGGGCCATCTCGTGTTGCACCAGCTCGGCCAACAGATGACCTCGATAAGGCACTGCCAAGGCGTTGACCCGCAGAACTTCGGCGAGATTCAACTCCAAAACGCCGCTGCCGTCGACCTGGACATCCTTGGGCTCGATAGGGGTGCCTGGGGGTGGAGGGGCTACGACGAACCTCCTGACCTTGACCTTGGCCATTCTTAGCCCCCTCGCCCCTGCAATGCCCCCATTGCTGCCATCTGCTGCCCTGGGCTACCTTAGCTGGCCTTCGGCATGGGCGTGATCCCTCGAGGATCGGCCGTTTCGCCGGTGTACGGGCCCGTGATGCAGGCACCGGAGGCGTTTGGCTTCCGGGACGAGGATGACTGATCCGAGCGCACGGCTAGCTGTCGACAGCAGGCGCGGAAGAAGTGACTCAATAAGGACCGACGCCGAACGCCAGCCTACGTTTATGACGCCGTCGGACTGCGGCGGACGGAGCGCCGAGAACTTACAAGCGAGGGGTCGCAGCAGCCCTTGGCCCGGAGGTGCGGCGAAGGTCGGAACGCTCGCCTGGCGGTTGCGGTATCAACCGTCGTGGTGGGGCACGTCGGGGCGGTGGGCGCGGGTACCGTCGACTGTGGTGGTCCGCCGGTGTAGTGGCTGGAGGTCCGCTGCCCAGACCGCTGCCTGGGAGACGATGATGAGCGATTCCGCGACCTTCGGTGCGCGCCTTCGGATGTATCGCGAGCGTGCGGGGAAGACTCGGCCCGTGCTCGGCGGGCTGGTCGGGCGTAGCGCGGAGTGGGTCAAGGCTCTGGAGAATGGGCGGCTGCTGCCGCCCCGCCTGCCCATGCTGCTGCGGCTGGCCGAGGTGCTCGACATCTCGGATCTTGCGGATCTGACCGGTGATCAGTCGTTGCCGGTCGCGTCGGTGACCAGGGCGGGGCATTCCGAGGTCGGCAAGGTGGCGGCGGTGATACAGCGGGCGTCGGTGCCGGTGGGCGCGGTGACACCGGTTGTCGTGATGCGTGATCTGGTGGATCAGGCGTGGGCCTTGTGGCATCGGTCGACGACTGAGCGTTCGGCGGTGGCGGCGGTGCTTCCGGGGTTGCTGACGGATGCGCAGCGGAGTGCACGGATGCTCAACGGTGGGGACCGTCGGCTGGCGTTCGTGGAGTTGGCGCGGGTGTATCACCTGGTGCAGTTGTACCTGGCGCACCAACCGTTGCCGGAGTTGGTGTGGCTTGCTGCCGACCGGGCGATGTCGGCTGCCCAGGACGCTGACGACCCGGCGGCGATGGCGGTGGCGGCCTGGTACTACGCGCACGTCTATCGGGGCGCTAGCCAGGTGGATGCCGCCGAGCAGGTGTTGGTCGAGGCGGCGGGTCTGGTCGATCCGGCGGCGGGTGGTGAGCAGTTGGCGCGGTGGGGTCAGGTGCAGCTCGGTATCGCGTTGGGCCACAGCAAGGCGGGCCGGGCCGGTCGAGCGTGGCGGGCGTGGGATGCCGCCGACTCGGCCACGAGCCGGCTCGGCGGTGGGTACGTCCATCCGTGGCTGATGTTCGGATCGGCGGCGTGTGCGGCGTACGCGGTCACCATCGAGACGGACCTGTGTCGCACGGGGGAGGCGGTGCGGAGGGCCGACGCCACCGACTACCGAGCGTTGCCTTCGCAGACTCGCCGGGCTGCCGCGCTGATTGATGCCGCTCGGGCGCACATGTTGGACCGTGGGGAGGTCGCGGCGGTCCACCTGCTTGGCCGGGCGCTGCGGGAGAGCGTCGACACGGTGCGCCACAACCCGTACGCCCGCATTGTCGCCCTGGAACTGTCGAACCGGCCGGGCACGGTCGGCGAGGACGCCCGAGAGTTGGCCCTCGCCATCGGCATGTCAAGGCTGCCTTGACGGCCGGGCGGCGACCTGCTCTCGGAGGCGTGTCGATGGTGGATGGGACGGCGAGTTGGGCTAAGCGCAGGGTCTAGAGTCTCGGCCTCTCGCTCCTGGCGCTGCGCAGCGTGTCAGGATTTCTCACGTGAAGCTTGATGATCTCGCGCGTCAGGTCAATGCCAAGTCTCGCCTTACCGGCGAATTCGTACTCCGTTCCGGACGGGTAGCGAACGAGTACTTCGACAAGTACCAGTTCGAGGCAGACCCGATCCTGCTCGATGCTCTCGCCGAACAGATGGTCGCCTTGGTGCCCGCCGAGACCGAGGTGCTAGCTGGTTTGGAGATGGGGGGCATCGCCGTCGTAACGGCGCTCGGTCGACGCACTGGCCTGCCCTGCGCGTTCGTGCGCAAGACGGCGAAACCGTACGGCACGGCTCGGCTGGCCGAGGGGGCAGAGGTGACCGGACGGAGGGTGCTCGTTGTCGAAGACGTGGTGACGTCTGGCGGGCAGGTGGTCCTCTCATCCAGGGATCTGCGAGGCCTCGGAGCACATGTCGACGCTGCCGTCTGTGTGATCGACCGCCAGGAGGGCGGAAGCGAGGCACTTGCGGTCGAGGGCATCACACTGCGAGCGCTACTCACCCGCGCCGACCTCGGGGAGAACAGGGGTAACAACCCACCGTGAAACGTCCTCAAGCGGTGCCTCGATAGCAAGCGATTTCGCCGGCAGGACAAAGACGCGAGGGGTCCTCCATACGCGACGTGTCGGGGTACCGTCCGACGAGGTGGTGACCGTTGAGGTCGCCTGGCCTCTTGAGCTTGGAGCGGCGCTATGGCCTCGTCCGTCGACCCGCGCTTCGGGGTAGCCCTACGTGAGTTTCGGGAGCGGCGCGGCCTGTCGCTTCGTGCCCTCGGGCAACTCGCCCATCGGAGTAAGAGCCATCTGCACGAGTTGGAGGCGGGGCTCAAGGCTCCGACTGTCGACACGGCTCGTCACCTGGACCGCGTTCTCGACGCGGGGGGTGTGCTTGCTCGGTTGGTGGAGGCACCGATCGACCACGCTGCTGAGGCTGGCGAGTTGCGGGCGAGAGTCGCCGCCAGTGATGTCAGCGGAGACGTGCTCGATCGGATCGAGCAGGGCGTCGATGATCTTGCCAGTTTCTATCCAACGATGGCCCCGGCGGATCTTCTGCCGATGGTGCGGCGGCATCTCGCCTATGTCGGGCGGTTGTTGGACGGGCGGGTCACGCTTGCTCAACAGCGGCGGCTGTTGGTTGCGGGTGGCTGGTTGGCGGTGCTGCGGGCGACCGTGCACATCGACCTCCGGCAGCGGGCCGCTGCGGCTGCCCACCTGCGAGCCGCCCGCGATCTCGCCGAGCATGCGGAGCATCGCGAGATCCAGGCATGGTGTCTCGAAACCCGCGCCTGGGACGTGCTGACTCAAGGTGACTACCGGACGGCGCTAGATCTTTCCCGTCACGCACAGCGGATCGCTCCGAAGGGGAGTTCTGCCCGCATCCAGGCGACTGCTCAGGAGGCTCGTGCGTGGGCTCGGATCGGGGATGTCGGTGCGACCCGACGAGCGTTGGACCGGGTGGAGCGGCTGACGGCGAATCTGCCTGTTCCTGAGCGAGCCGAGCACCACTATCGCTACGACCCGGCCAAGGCCGCCGCGTACACGGCCACGACTTTGGCGTGGGCGGGGGATCCCGGTGCCGAGCAGATAGCGCGGGCGGTGCTGGCGGATCTGGATCCGTCCGGCGATGGGGGAGCGCGACCGCGCCGGTCCGCGTCGGCCCGTCTCGACCTTGGTCTTGCCCTGGTCGCTGCCGGTCAGCCGGATGAGGCGGTGGCTCTGGGTGCGCAGGCGGTGGCGTCCGGGCGGGTGGTGCCGTCGAACTGGTGGCGGGCTGCGGAATTGCTGGCCAAGGTGGAGCAGTCGGGGGCGCCAGAGGCGGCGACGTTGCGGGAGGCGTGCATCGAGTACGCACCTGGGCGGCGACCACCAGCGGACAGCACACCTAGTTAGCGGACGCTCACCCTCTGGCCCGGCGAGCGTGTCCGGCGTGACGCTGGACCTCACTGAACCGGGCGCGGACGAGGCACATCAGCAGGTGCCCTCCATGCCCTGAGGACGGAGGGCCGGCCACATGACGGTCAATGTTCGACTCCTGCGGAGAGTTGTCAGCCGGTTCTTCCCGTCGTCGCCGTCGGCGGGCTGTGGCATCGGAGAACGCATCCAGGCGATTGAGCAGGAGGCCGCCCGACGAAGGTTGTTGGATCTCGCGCGAGGCATACCACCGCACCCGGCGTCGGGCGGGGATGCCTTGTCCGAGCGGCGCATCTCGTACGACGAGTATCTGTCGGCCACGGCTCTGACCCTCGCACGCCGGCATCGGCCGGTCTGGTGTTGGCGGCGATGGCGGCGGGTCTGTCGTTGCGGAGCCGACTTGCCCTGCCAGGCCCAGCACCGAATCCCGATCGAGCGCGGCCACTGGCCCGGGGCCGGTGAGCGGTGAGTACCCACGGTCCGGTCATGCCGATCTGGAGTTGCGGGGGCTGTGACCTGCCGTGGCCGTGCCCGACGCGGCGGCGGGAGCTGCGCGCGGAGTACGCGGACGCGCCGGTGTCGCTGGCCCTCTACCTCGGGGCCTATCTCATCCAGGCCGCCGAGGACATGCCCTGGGCGCCAGCCGGCACCCTGCACCGCCGCTTCGTCGGCTGGACCCGACAGCCGCCGGACACACAGCAACGAAGCCCAGCAACCGTGCCAACCGAAAGCGAACACCGCCAGACCGGCTGACCTTGGACGACACCCGGTCCGACCGGGCTGCCGTAATCACACATCGAACGGCGGCGAAACGTCACGACGGATTCATGTCGTAACATCGTCCTGTTTCTTTCCTGGGCGGTGCGGAGGACCGCATGGACGATGTGACCCTCCGGGCGCTGCGACTCGTCGAGGAGGCCCAGACCGGCGCCGCCGCCCCGGCGTTGGCGACCGCCGAGACGACGCTGCGCGAGGCCACCGGGGAGATCGCCGACGGACCGGCGGCGCTGCACTTCGCCCGGGTCGTGGCGCTGACCCGGCTCGGTGAGCTGCGTGCCGCCGTGGCCGCCGCCGACCTGATGCTGGCCGCTGCGGACCGCGAGGGCAGCGCCGGCTGGCGGTCGTGTGCGCTGTCGCTGCGCGCCACCCGGCGGCTGCGCGTCGGTGACAAGGACATCTCCGAGTACGACGTGGAGACGGTGCTGCGGGACCTGGTCAGTGCCGAGACCGCCCTGCTCGTCGACGAACCCGACCCGGTGATCATGGGCAACGCGCACACCGGGATCGCCATCGGCTACGCCCAACTGCGGCTCTACGAGTTGGCCGCGCCGCAGTTCGAGGCGGCGTACGAGACGACCCGGCATCCGGACTACCCGGACAACGGCAACCGGGCCATGTGGTTGTGCAACCTCGCCGAACTCAACCTGCTGTGGGCGCTGGAGTTGTATCAGGTGGGCCAGGTCGCGGTGGCGGAGCGGCACACCACCACCGCCGAGACGCACGCGACCCGCGCGGCGGCCGAGGCGTCCGGCCCCCAGGCGCGGGTATGGCGGCTGCTGGCGCTGCTCTATGCCGCCTGCGCCCGCGCCGACCGCCAGGACCCGGCCGGCGCGGCGGCCGACATTCCCCGGTACGCGGCCCTGCTGGAGGACTCCGGTCTGCGACAACACCAGGAACTGCTGCTGTGTCGACCGTTCCACGCCGTCGCGTTGCGCCGCTCGGGGCGACCGGGTGAGGCGCTCCGGGTCATCCAGCGGGCCGTGTCCGCCCTGCCGGTCGAGACCGACTGGCTGATCTCGGCGGCCCTGCACCGGACGCACGCGGTGCTGCTGACCATCAACGGCTCGTCGGACGCCGTGCCGGGGCTCACCTACGGTGACGCGCTCGCCGAACTGCTCTGGCGGCAACGGCACCGCTGGCTGCACACGGCGATGACCATGCAGTCGTACGACGTGTTGCGCTGGCAGCACGAGCAGGCCGAACGGGCGGCGCAGACCGACCCGCTCACCGGCGTCGCCAACCGTCGGGGACTCGACGTCTTCCTGCGGACCCTGGCCGCCTCGGGCGCCCCCGCCGACCGGCTGGTGGCGGTGCTGGCGGTGGACATCGACCGGTTCAAGCACATCAACGACTCGCTGGGCCACGCGGCCGGTGACGAGGTGCTGCGGGCCGTCGCGCAGGTGCTCACCGCCAGCGTCCGTAAGGGCGACTTCGTGGCCCGGCTCGGTGGCGACGAGTTCGTCGCGATCCTGCCCGACGCCGACACCGCCGACGGCACGAAGGTCGCCCGGCGGGCCGTGGACGCGGTGGCCGGGATGGCGGTGTGGCGCGCCCGGGTCAGCGTCGGCGTGGCCAGCGGGCCGGTGTACGCGGTCGGCGACGCCCTCGCCCAGGCCGACCGCGCCATGTACGCGGCGAAACGCGCGGGCGGCAACCAGGCGACCTACCGTCCGGCGGCCGTCGAGCAGTGATCCGCGTACCCGTGGTCGACGGTGGCGACTACGGTGTGTGCGACGGTCGTCGACAGAGGAGGACCACGTGAAGCCCTGGCACCTCACCGCTGTGGTGATCACCGTGGCGCTGCTCGGATTCGTCGTCTGGTGCGTCATCGCCTTCCTCCAGGGCCGACGCGGCGGTCCGTCGGATCACTGACGCCGGGCCGGTCGCCGTCCGGGCACCGGGCCGCCGATGTGCTGACAGTCCGGTCGGACGCCGGGCCGCCGGTGCGGCGGGTCGGGCGCGACCGCTACCCTGCGGCGGTGGCTGACGACGCGGAACGGGTGGCGGCGTCGTTGGCGGTCCGGCTCGACGCGGTCACCTTCACCGACCTGACCGTCGACCAGGTCACCGCCCGGCTGATCGACGAGATCGTGCGCTGGGCGGGGGAGTGGGGCTGGCGGGTCTATCGGCGCGCGCCCAGCGTGGTGCCGTTGCCGCCGCCGATGTCGGACCGGCAGTCGGTCCTGGACGTGGCATGTGCCCGACCGGACGGGCCACCGGTCGTCGTCGAGGTCGACCACGGCACCCGGCGGCGGACCTGGGACAAGCTGATCGCCGAGGCCGACGCGGGACGCGTACCGCTGTGGGTGCGGTGGGGTGCCGGCCGGTTCACCGCGCCGCCGCCGCCGATCCTGATGGTGACCTGCGAGGTGTCCGGGCGGACGGACCCGGCCGGCGCACGGCTGCACACTCGGCTGCCACGCGCCGACATGCAGCCACCGGCGCACTCCGCCGGGCGGGTCGGCGAGGCGTCCCCCGTCGAGCTGCCGCTCCCGCCGTCCGGTTCCTGAGGGCTATCCGGTCTCCGCTGCGGGCCGGATCGGGCGGTACGCCTCACAGGCCAGGGTGACCAGCTCGGTGAGGTGGGCCGGCGGGTCGTCCTTCCACCAGGCCAACCAGACCGGGATCGGCGGGGTGTCGCGGACGGCCCGGTATGCCACCCCGGGGCGGGGATTCTGGTGGGCGGTGGCCTCCGAGGTGATGCCGACCGCCTGACCGGCCGCGATCAGCGTGAGCCACTCGTCGACGCTGTGCGTGGTGCGGATGGTGCCCGGTGCCGCGCCCGACGGGAACAAGGCGGGGGTGGTGGTGCCGGTGCGGCTGTCGATGGCGACCGGATACCGGATCAGGTCGGCGAGGCGTACCGACCGCCGTCGGGCCAGCGGGTTGTCGGTGGCCACGGCGGCGTAGCGGGACTCCACCCCGAGCAGGGCGCTGTCGAAGCGGGGGTCGGTGAGCTGGCGGCGGACCACGGCGACGTCGGCGTTGCCCTCGCTGAGCCCGGCGGTCGGCGTGTTGCAGTGCACGAACACCAGCGGCACCTGCGGGTGGGCGGCGGCCCAGACGCGTTGCAGGCGACGGGTGTGCTTGCCCAACGCCGCCCAGGCGTAGCCGAGGCGCAGCTCGGCGCGGGACTCCTCGACGATCCGGTGCAGGTGGGCGACGTCGTCGAGGACCCGACGCGCGGCGGCGAGGACGCGGGTGCCGGTGCCGGTGAGCGAGACGTGCCGGGTGGTCCGCTGGAGCAGCCGGGCGCCGAGCGTGGCCTCCAGCGCGCCGATCGACCGGGAGACCGCCGCCTGGGAGACGCCCAGGACCGCCGCCGCGTCGGTGAACGTCCCGGCGTCGACCACCGCGACCAGCGTACGGAGTTGGCGGAGCTGCACATCCATACGTTCAGCGTATAGGTGACACGGTCCATGCATTTCCGGTATCAGTCGGTGCGCTCGACACTGACCTCATGACGGTGCGGACAGTGGAGCACGACGACGTCACCCCGAGCGACGGTCGGGTGGCCGGTGTCGGCCGAGGGCCGCTGCTGCGCGGGATCGTCACGATGACCGGCAGCGCGGCGAGCAACCAGGTCGGGGCGGCCCTGGGAGCGCACGCCTTCGGTGCCATCGGGCCCGCCGGGGTGGTGGCCGTCCGGCAACTCGTCGCGGCGGCGGTGCTGCTGCCGACCGTACGCCCCGACCTGCGTCGCTTCACCTGGGCGCAGTGGTGGCCGACCCTGCTGCTCGGGCTGGTCTTCGCCACGATGAACCTCAGCCTCTACAGCGCGGTCGACCGCATCGGTCTCGGCCTGGCCGTCACCCTGGAGTTCCTCGGCCCGCTCGCGGTCGCGCTGGTCGCCTCCCGGACCCGCCGCGACCTGCTCTGCGCGGCCGGCGCCTGCCTCGGTGTCTACGTGCTGGTCCTGCCGGGCCCGGCCAGCGACCTCGTCGGGGTGGCACTGGGGCTGCTCGCGGCGGCGTGCTGGGCGTCGTACATCCTGCTCAACCGGCTCGTCGGGGCCCGGCTGCCGGGGTTGCAGGCCCCGGCAGCGGCGAGCCTGGTCTCCGCGCTGCTCGCCCTGCCGGTCGCGGTCACCCTGCTGGCCCAGGGACGCCTGGCCGGCACCGCGCTGCTGTTCGCCGTCGCCGCCGGTGTCCTCGCCTCGGTGGTGCCGTACGCCGCCGACCTCGTCGCGCTGCGCACCGTGCCGCCCCGCTTCTTCGGCGTCTTCATGAGCATCCACCCGGTGCTGGCCGCGCTCGCCGGTCTCGTGCTGCTCGGTCAGGTGCTCCGACCGCACGAGTGGCTCGGCATCGCCATGGTCGTGACGGCCAACGCGGTGGCCGTCCGGTCCGCCACCGCCTGATCCGCCACGAGCCGGTCTCGCTTCCGCCGATCGGCGTTGCCCGCACGGTGTTCCTGGAAGGGTCGACGGTGCGGGCAGCGGGCACGAGGCGGAGGCACGGTGGGCAGGTCGGGGCAGGACCCGGAGCAGGAGGCGGGGTCGGCGACCTTCAGCCCCTCAGCGGAACTGCCGCCGCCGTCCCCGGCCGACCTCGACGTGCTGCGGCGGGTCGGCGCGCGGTGGCGGGTCGACGACACCGTACGGGCGCTGCCGGTGGACCCGCAGGCGGACGAGGTGCGGACCGCGACGGGTACGGGCCGACACAGTGTGCTGTTCGTGCCGGACGAGGCGGGTCGGCTGACCGCCACCCCCACCGTCGAACGGCAGGACACCGTCGAGGGGCGGGCACTCGGCGGTCTGCGTCGACTCCTGCTCGGGCCGCCGCTGACCAGCGGGGCGATCCTGCGCGAGCGGATGCCGAAGTTCCTCGCGCTGCCGGTGCTCGCCTCCGACCTGCTCTCCTCGGTCGCGTACGGGCCGGAGGCGATGTTGACCGTGCTGGTCCTCGCCGGCAGCGGCGCCCTGGGGCTGTCGTTGCCGATCGCGGCGGGACTGGTGGTGCTGATGCTCGCGGTCGGCACGTCGTACCGGCAGACCGTGTACGCGTACCCGCACGGCGCCGGGTCGTACCTGGTGGCCAGCGACACCCTGGGGCCCCGCGCGGGCCTGGGCGCGGCGGCCGGTCTCGTCCTCGACTACGTGCTCACGGTCGCGGTGTCGGTGTCGGCCGGCACCGCCGCGATCACCTCGGCGCTGCCCGCGCTCGCGCCGTACCGGGTACCGTTCGCGCTGGCCGTCATCGGGCTGCTGCTGACCGGCAACCTGCGTGGCATCCGGGTCGCCGGCAACGTGTTCGCCGCACCGACCTACTTCTTCCTGGTCGCCGTGCTCGGGCTGATCGTCGTCGGGCTGGTGCGGGCCGCCGCCGACGGGTTCACCGTCGCCGCCCCACCGCCGACGCCGGCCGTGGAGGGGCTCGGGCTGCTCCTGGTGCTGCGCGCCTTCGCCTCCGGCGCGACGTCGATGACCGGCATCGAGGCGGTCTCCAACGCGGTGCCGGTCTTCCGGCCCACCGAGTGGCGCAACGCCCGTACGGTGCTGACCTGGATGGTCGGCATCCTGATCGTGATCTTCGTCGGCCTGGTGGTGCTGTTCCACCTCAACGGCCTGGTGCCCACTGCCGACCAGACGCTGCTGTCCCTACTGGCCCGGCACACCTTCCCCACCGGGCCCTGGTACGCGCTCGTGCAGGCCGCCACCGCCCTCGTGCTGCTGCTGGCCGCGAACACCGCCTTCAACGACCTGCCGCGCCTGCTGTACTTCATGGCTCGCGACAGCTACGTGCCCCGCCGCTTCCTGCACCTGGGGGACCGGCTGGCGTTGAGCAACGGGCTGATCGTGCTCGCGGTCGCCGCCGCGGTGCTGCTGGTCGCGTTCGGCGGTCGGACCCACTCGCTGATCCCGCTCTACGCGGTCGGTGTCTTTCTCGCCTTCACGCTCTCCCAGACCGGGATGGTCCGCCACTGGCGGCGGCACCGCGAACGGGGCTGGCGGCGGCGCGCCACCATCAACGGCACCGGCGCGGCACTGTCGGCGCTGGTCCTGGTGACCGCCGCGGTCACGAAGTTCACCGAGGGCGCCTGGGTGGTGGTGCTCGCCGTACCGCTGCTGATCCACCTGTTCCGCCGGGTCCGCCGCCACTACGACCAGGTTCAGCAGGCCCTCGGCCTGCACGCGGTGGCGCGGACCGACGACGCGGGCCCGGCCGGGGACGAACCACCGCCGATCGTCCCGCAGCAGGTCCGGCACCTGTTCCTGGTCCCGGTGGCCCGGCTCAACCAGGCGACACTGCGCACCCTCGCCTACGTCGGCTCGCTCGGCCAACCGGCGCTCGCCCTGCACGTCAGCCCGGAGCGGACCGAGGCGGACCGGTTCCGCGCGCAGTGGGCCACCTGGGGCGACCACGTCCCGCTGGGGACGATCCTGTCACCGCACCGCGTGATCATCACGCCGCTGGCCGGGTACGTCAGCGCGCTGCGGCACAGCCGTCCCGACCTGACCCTCACCGTGGTGGTGCCCGACGTGATCGTCGAGCACCCCTGGCAGCGGCTGCTGCACTACCGCACCGAGCAGCGGCTGCGCCGGACCCTGCGACGGCACCCCGGCATCGTGGTGACCAGCATGCCCACCCACCTGAGCCGCTGAGCTACCGGCGATCAGCGGCCCACGTAGGCCGCCAGGTGCTCGCCGGTGAGGGTGGAACGGGCGGCGACCAGGTCGGCGGGGGTGCCCTCGAAGACGATCCGGCCGCCGTCGTGACCGGCACCCGGCCCGAGGTCGACGATCCAGTCGGCGTGCGCCATCACCGCCTGGTGGTGCTCCACCACGATGACCGACCGGCCGGCGTCCACCAGCCGGTCGAGCAGGCCGAGCAGGTGCGTGACGTCGGCCAGGTGCAGGCCGGTGGTCGGTTCGTCGAGGACCCAGACGCCGCCCTTGTCGCCCATGTGGGTGGCGAGCTTGAGGCGCTGCCGCTCGCCGCCGGAGAGCGTGGTGAGCGGCTGGCCGAGGCTGAGGTAGCCGAGGCCGACGTCCACCAGTCGCCCGAGGATCGTGGACGCGGCAGGCGTACGCGCCGCACCCGCGCCGAAGAACTCCCGCGCCTCGCTCACCGGCATCGCGAGCACCTCGCTGATGTCCCGACCGTCCAGCCGGTACTCCAGCACCGAGGCGTCGAACCGGCGGCCCTCGCACTCCTCGCAGGTGGTCGCCACGCCGGCCATGATCCCCAGATCGGTGTAGAGCACCCCGGCGCCGTTGCAGGCCGGGCAGGCACCCTCGGAGTTCGGGCTGAACAGCGCCGGCTTCACCCCGTTGGCCTTGGCGAACGCCTTGCGGATCGGCTCCAGCAGGCCGGTGTAGGTGGCCGGGTTGCTGCGACGCGAACCCCGGATCGGGGTCTGGTCCACCGACACCACGTCCATGCCGGGCGGGATCGAGCCGTGCACCAGCGAACTCTTGCCGGAGCCGGCCACCCCGGTCACCGCGACCAGCACGCCGAGCGGGATGTCGACGTCGATGCCGCGCAGGTTGTGCGTACTCGCACCCCGGATCTGAAGCGTGCCGGTGGGCTTGCGGACCGACTCCTTCAGGGCGACCCGGTCGTCCAGGTGCCGGCCGGTGACGGTGCCGCTGGCCCGCAACCCCTCGACGGTGCCCTCGAAACAGACCGTGCCGCCGTCCGCGCCCGCGCCGGGACCGAGATCGACCACGTGGTCGGCGATCGCGATGGTGTCCGGCTCGTGTTCCACCACGAGCACCGTGTTGCCCTTGTCCCGCAGCCGCAGCAGCAGGTCGTTCATCCGGGCGATGTCGTGCGGATGCAGCCCGGTGGTGGGCTCGTCGAAGACGTACGTGGCGTCGGTCAGCGAGGAACCCAGGTGCCGGATCATCTTGGTGCGCTGCGCCTCGCCGCCGGAGAGCGTGCCCGCCGGCCGGTCGAGCGAGAGGTAGCCCAGCCCGATCTCCACGAACGAGTCCAGGGTGTGCCCCAGCGCCGCCAGCAGCGGGGCCGCCGAGGGCTCCGACAGGCCACGGACCCACTGCGCCAGGTCGCTGATCTGCATCGCGCAGGCGTCGGCGATGCTGACACCCTCGATCTTCGAGGACCGGGCCGCCTCGCTGAGCCGGGTGCCGCCGCACTCCGGGCAGGTGGTGAACGTGACCGCCCGGTCCACGAAGGCCCGGATGTGCGGCTGGAGGGACTCCCGGTCCTTGGCCAGGAACGAGCGCTGCACCTTGGGGATCAGCCCCTCGTAGGTGAGGTTGACCCCCTCGACCTTCACCTTGGTCGGCTCCCGGTAGAGGAAGTCCTGCATCTCCTTCTTGGTGAACTTCCGGATCGGCTTGTGCGGGTCGAGGAAACCGGACTCCGCGTACGTCCGCACCGTCCACCAACTGTCCGACTTCCAGCCGGGGATCGTGAAGGCCCCCTCGGCGATCGACTTGGAGTCGTCGTAGAGCTGGCTCAGGTCGATGTCGGAGACCGAGCCGCGCCCCTCGCAGCGCGGGCACATCCCACCGGTCCGCGTGAAGGTCTGCCGCGTCGTCTTGCCGGCCCCACGCTCGACGGTGATGGTGCCGCTGGCCTTCACCGAGGCGACGTTGAAGGAGAACGCGTTGGGCGAGCCGATGTGCGGTTTCCCGAGCCGGCTGAACAGGATGCGCAGCATGGCGTTGGCGTCGGTGGCGGTGCCGACCGTGGAGCGGGGGTCGGCGCCCATCCGCTGCTGGTCGATGATGATCGCGGTGGTCAGCCCGTCGAGGACGTCCACCTCGGGCCGGGCCTGCGTCGGCATGAAGCCCTGCACGAAGGTGCTGTAGGTCTCGTTGATCAGCCGCCGTGACTCGGCCGCGATGGTGTCGAACACCAGTGAGCTCTTGCCCGAGCCGGAGACCCCGGTGAACACCGTCAGGCGGCGCTTGGGAAGCTCGATGCTGACGTCCGCCAGGTTGTTCTCCCGTGCGCCGTGCACCCGGATCAGGTCGTGGCTGTCGGCGACGTGCGCCGTACCCGCCTGCGAGCGGCCCTTCGGGACCGTGCTCATCGTCTCTCCCTCGGTCTCACCGGCCGTCGGCCGTCGTGCATCCCTGTCCAGGCCGTCGTGCATCCCACCCCGGCCGTCGTGTGTCGGCGCGCGGGGCGGACGGCGGCTCAGGCGATCTGCTGGATGCGGATCAGGTTGCCGGCGGGGTCGCGGACGGCGCAGTCGCGGATCCCGTACGGCTGGTCGGTCGGCTCCTGCACGACGTCGGTGTCGCCGGCCTGCAACTGCTCGAACGTGGCGTCGACGTCCCTGGTCGCCAGCACGATGCCGGCGTACGTGCCCTTCGCCATCATCTCGGCGATGGTGCGACGCTCGTCCTCGGTGACGCCCGGGTCGGCGGTCGGCGGGTGCAGGACGATGGAGGTGCCGGGCTGGTCGGGTGGACCGACCGTGATCCAGCGCATCCCGCCGTACCCGACGTCGTTGCGGACCTCGAAGCCGAGCGCGTCCCGATAGAAACGCACCGCGGCGTCCGGGTCGGTCTGCGGAAGGAAACTCGCGTGAATGGTGACGTCCATGCCGGTCACGTTAGTTGCGGCTGCCTGACCTGTGCTTCTCGATTCCTGATCGGTCTGGTCACCTGCTTCGACAGGCAGGCCGGGATGCCCGCCGTCGCCTGGGCGGCCTGCCGACGGTAGACACTCGGCGGCACACCGACCAACTCGGTGAAGCGGGTGCTGAAGGTGCCCAACGAGGCGCACCCGACCGCGAAACAGACATCGGTGACGCTGAGGTCGCCGCGCCGCAGCAACGCCATGGCGCGCTCGATGCGGCGGGTCATCAGATAGCCGTACGGTGATTCGCCGTAGGCGAGGCGGAACTGGCGGCTGAGGTGCCCGGCGGACATGTTCGCCCCCCGGGCGAGCGCCTCGACGTCGAGCGGCTGGGCGTACTCGCGGTCGATCCGGTCCCGGACGCGGCGCAGTCGCGCGAGATCACGCAGGTGGGCCGCTTCGGCGGGGCTGCTGGTCACCCGCCGAATGGTGCCACGTCCCACCGACGTTGCCCAGCACCGACGGCGTCGCGAGCGCCCGCACCCACGGTGTCGGGCCGCCGGTATGGTCGGGCGGGTGTCGCGGCCTGCCGTGTCGCGCCGGAGCGGAGGGGGACGATCGTGACGGGTCCGGGTGCGGTGCCACCGGTACGCCAGTTGCGGCTGGTGGTCGAGGCCGAGGACTACGAGGCGGCGGTCCGGTTCTACCGTGACGTGTTGGGCCTGCCCGAGCAGGCGGCGTACTCCGGCGGCGACGGCGCCGAGGTGGTGATCCTGGACGCGGGCCGTGCCACGTTGGAGATCGCCAACCCGGCGCAGAAGCGCATGATCGACGATGTCGAGGTGGGCCGCCAGGTCGCACCGCGCATCCGGGTCGCGTTCGAGGTCGACGACGCGCGGGCCACCACGCGACGGCTGGTCGACGGTGGCGCCGCCGAGGTGGCCCCGCCGACGCGTACGCCCTGGCAGTCGGTCAACGCCCGCCTCGACGCGCCCGCCGACCTGCACATCACCGTCTTCGAGGAGTTGCGCACGCTCGACGAGCGCGTCGCGCTCGACGGTTTCGGCACCGACGGCGGCCCGGCACCGGTCGCGGACGACCCGCCACCGGCCCGCTGACCCGCCGCTGGTCCGCCGGCCGCGCCACCGGCCCGTGCTGCCGGTGGCACGGCCGTCCGTCAGAGGCTGCGGTTCGTCCAGCTCCAGTAGCTGCCGTTCCACCATCGGCTCCACAGGTTGCCGGCGGTGTCCCGCAGGAAGATCGCCGGCCGGGTGGAGTTCTGCGGCGCGAGCACCGCCGTGCCGGTCAGGGCGGGCCGGAACGGCGGACTCTGGTCACTCCAGTGCCAGTTCGACCCGTCCCAGTAGTTGATCCACAGGCCGCCCCCGTCGGTGGCGAAGAAGGAGAACGGCGAGGTGCCGTTCACCGCGAGGGCACCGAGCGTGCCCGGGACCAGTTGTTCCGGCGGTGAACCCAGGTTGTGCCACTCCCACTGGGTACCGGTCCACCAGCGCAGCCAGGCGTTGTCGTCGCTGCCGGTGGCGAGCAGGTACGGCCGGGCGTCCGGCGCGACCTGCACCGCGCTGCGGGCACCGAACGGCGTACCCGCGTCGGTGAGCCAGACACCCGGCGGCTGGCCGAGGTCGACCCAGGGCGCGGCCGTGTCGTCGAAGCGGGTGGTCCAGAGCCGGCCGCCGTTGCCGACGGTGTAGACCTGCGGCGTGCCGTTCTCCAGCAGCACACCGACCGGGCCGGTGGCCGCGATGCCGTCGGGCGGCGAGCTGATGTTCGTCCAGTTCCACACCGACCCGTTCCACCAGTTCACCCACACCGTCTCGTCGCCGTCGCTGCGGACGAAGAGGTACGGGCTGGTGTCGTTCACCGCGACGGCGGCGAAGCTCGGCCAGCTCACGAAGTTTGCCCCCGGCGGAGCGCCCTGGTTACGCCACTGCCAACTCGTCGCCGACCGCCACAGGCTCCAGACGTTCTGGTCGCTGCCGAGCACGAAGGCGTACGGGCGGCTGAAGCCGTCGACGATGGTCACGCCGATCGGCATCCGCAGAGCGACCCCCGGTGGCGTGCCCATGTTCGACCAGTTCCACTGCTCGGACTGGTCCTGCCAGTTGATCCAGAGGTTGCCGTCGGTCCCGATGACGAAGACGTACGGATACCGGTCGCCCACCGCGACCGCGCCGACGATCTGCCGGGTCGTCGGAGCTGTGTTCGCGGCGGCGGCGGTGAGCTGTTGCGTGCCGGTGGCGACCGGTGCCGCCGTCACCGGTGTGGCCAGCGACGCGACCCCCAGCGCGATCGCGGTCGCGACGGCCGGGAACCGGCGCGTGATGGTGCTGACTCGCATGCTGTCCTCTCGTGGCAGGAGCACTCCCCGCAGGAGTATGAACGCCGCTCGTCTATCCGCAGTAGCCGGGAAGTCGACCGGATCGCTTTCCCGACAACGGTTTGGCGGTCCCGTCCACCAGATCGGGTGACGGGTCGAGCCCGGGTCGGCGTGACCGGTACGCCGGTCGCGGAGGAGCCCGGCGCGGGGATGACCGTCGCCGCGTACACTGGCCGGCATCTGGCCGCGATGCGCGGCCCTCGCGTGAGGCGGTGATGGACATGGTGCTGGTCACCGTCCGCCGCTCGCGCCTGCGACGACGATAGTCGTCGGCTTCTCCGCGCGTTCCTCCCGTCGTGTCCGCCTTCGTGCGTGCGCGCGACGTGTCTCGTGACGATCCTGCCCATCCCACCGGGAGTCCCCGTGACCGTGCCTTCGCTGGCCTCGTCGTTGTCCGCCGCCGTCACCACCGCCGCTGTCGCGCTGCCGGGGTTCGCCCCGCTGGTGCGCCGATCCGAGCGGGCCGACTTCCAGGTCGACGGCGCGTTGGCGGCGGCGCGGACGCTGCGGCGCAACCCTCGGGACGTGGCGGCGGAGATCGTCGCGGGCCTGCCGGTCGGTGGTCTGGTGGCCACCGCCGAGGTGGCCGGTCCGGGATTCGTCAACCTCGGCCTGACCGACGCGGCGTTGCTGTCCCAGGTCGCGGGCCGGCTCGCCGATCCCCGGCTCGGCGTCGGCACCCCCGAGGCGGGTGTCACCACCGTGGTCGACTACTCGCAGCCGAACATCGCCAAGGAGATGCACGTCGGTCACCTGCGGTCCACGATCATCGGCGACGCGCTGGTGCGGATCCTGGAGCACCTGGGCGGAACGGTGGTGCGGCGCAACCACGTCGGCGACTGGGGCACGCAGTTCGGGATGCTGATCCAGTACCGGTCCGAGCATCCCGCGCCGGTCACCGAGGACACCTCCCTGCGCGGGCTGGCCCTGCTCTACCGCCGGGCACGGGCGGCGTTCGACGCCGACCCGGCGTTCGCCGAGCGGTCCCGGCGGCGGGTGGTGGCCCTCCAGGGCGGCGACCCGGAGACGACGCGTGCCTGGCAGCAGATCGTGGCCGAGTCGACCCGCTACTTCACCGAGGTCTACGACCTGCTCGGCGTACGGCTGACCGCCGCCGACGCGGTGGGGGAGAGCGCGTACAACGCCGCACTGCCCGGGGTCGCGGCCGACCTCGCCGCCCAGCGGACGGCGGTGACCAGCGACGGCGCGCTCTGCGTCTTCTTCGACGACGTGCGTGGGCCGGACGGCGAGCCGACGCCGCTGATCGTGCGCAAGCGCGACGGCGGGTTCGGGTACGCCGCCACCGACCTCGCCGCGCTGCGGCAGCGGGTCACCGAACTGCGCGCCGACCGGCTGCTGTACGTGGTCGACGCCCGGCAGGCGCTGCACTTCCGGATGGTCTTCGACACCGCGCGGCGGGCCGGCTGGCTGCCGTCGGACGTGCCCGCCGCCCACGTCGCGTTCGGCACCGTCCTCGGTCCCGACGGACGGCCCTTCAAGACCCGGGCCGGCGACACCGTCCGCCTGGTCGACCTGCTCACCGAGGCGGTGGACCGGGCCCGCGAGGTGGTCGCCGCCAAGAACCCCGACCTGACCGACGCGGCACGCGACGAACGGGCCCGGCAGGTCGGCATCGGCGCGGTCAAGTACGCGGACCTGGCGACCAGCCGGACCCGCGACTACACCTACGACCCGGACCGGATGCTGGCGTTGACCGGCAACACCGGGGTCTACCTCCAGTACGCGCACGCCCGGGTGCGGTCCATCCTGGCCCGCGCCGACGGTGCCGACGAGACCGTGGACCCGGGCGTCGCGCTGGACCCGGCGGAACGCGCGTTGATCCTCGACCTGGACGCCTTCGCCGACGTCCTCGACGAGGTGGTGGCCGGGTACGAGCCGCACCGGCTCTGCGGACACCTGCACCGGCTGGCGCAGAGCTTCACCACGTTCTACGAGCGGTGTCCGGTGCTGCGGGCCGAGTCGCCGTACCGGGGCAACCGGTTGGCGCTGTGCCGCCTCACCGGCGACACCCTGCGTACCGGCCTGGGCCTGCTCGGCATCGACGCCCCCGAGCGGCTCTAGCACGGATGTAAGGAGGGGTCCCCTGCTATCGCCTGGTGTATAGCAGGGGACCCCTCCTTACATCCGGGTCTTCTTGACAGTGGACGAAGGGACGTCGAGACTTCGAAACAAGCCCGAAACAGTGATTCTCGCCGATCGGTTTCGCGAGGCTTGTTAGCGCTAACAGTGGTTCCGATCCGGTGCGTTCGAGGAGAGTCGCCGATGCCGAGAGTCCTGGCCCGGGTGAGCGCCCTGCTCACCGCCTTCCTGTTGATGGTGTCCGCCGCGCCCGCGCCGCGCGCCGACGCCGCCGCACTCGACCCGTTCACCGGGTACCTGATGGCGCACTTCATCGGGGAGTCGGCGAACGGGGAACAGCTCTACCTCGCCCACAGCCGCGACGGGCTGACCTGGCGCGACCTGAACAACGGCGCGCCCGTCCTGCTCTCCACCATCGGCACGAGGGGCGTCCGGGACCCCGCCCTGGTCCGCTCGCCCGCCGGTGACCGCTACTGGATCGTCGCCACCGACCTGCGCATCGCCAGCGGCACCTCGTGGAGCGACGCGGCCAACCGGGGCAGCACCAACCTGGTCGTGTGGGAGTCGCGCGACCTGGTGAACTGGTCCGCGCCGTGGCTGATCAACGTCGCCGGGGCGATCCCCGGCGCCGGCAACGCCTGGGCACCCGAGGCGATCTACAACGCGGCCACCGGCGACTACGTCGTCTACTGGGCCACCAACTCCGCGCGCAATGGCGTCACCAAACACCGCATCTGGTACGTGCGGACCACCGACTTCCGCAGCTTCACCGCACCCCAGCTCTACATCGAACGCCCCGGCACCCAGGGGCTGATCGACACGCAGATCGTCGAGGTGCCGAACAGCGTCGGCGGCTACCGCTACTACCGGGCCTCCGCCGACGGGCACATCACCATCGAGGCCAGCAACTCGATCCTCGGCTCGTGGACCACCCTCGGCAACCTGTCGCACCTCGGCATCTCCAACGGCACCGGCGGCGGCAACGTGGTGGAGGGGCCGATGTGGGCCCAGTTCAACGGCCGCAACGAGTGGGCGCTCTGGCTGGACCAGTACGCCACCGGGCGCGGGTACATGCCGGTCACCTCGACGAACCTGGGCGGCGTCAGCAACTTCCGGACCCGCACCGACTACGCCATGGGCGGCACCCGCAAGCGGCACGGCTCGATCCTCAACCTGACGGCGGCCGAGGAGAGCCGGGTGCTCGCCCGCTGGGGCACCAGCACGCCGGTCAACCGGATCCAGGCGTACACCCACCAGGACCGGTACGTGCGGCACGTCAACTACGACGTCCGCATCGACCCGAACGTCAACCCGGCACAGGACGCCCAGTTCCGGGTGGTGCCCGGTCTGGCGAACGCCTCCGGGAACGTCTCCTTCGAGTCCGTCAACCACCCCGGGTACTACCTGCGGCACTACGGTTTCGACTTCGTGCTGGCGGCCAACGACGGCAGCTCGGTGTTCGCCGCCGACGCCACCTTCCGGCAGGTCGCCGGGCTGGGGAACTCCTCCTGGAGCTCGTTCCAGTCCTACAACTACCCCGACCGCCACATCCGGCACTACGACTACCAGTTGCGGCTCGACCAGATCGGCGACACCCAGGCGCGTAACGACGCCACCTTCCGGCTCACCTCCTGAGAGGTACGCCCGGCGAGCCTGCCGGCTCCGGCGCCACGCGGCGCCGGAGCCGGCGCGTCGTCGACTACTCGGTGGTGGCGGTGTCACGGAAGGCAGGCGGGCTCGTACGATTGCCCCGGGATCGTGGACAGGACAGCGGGGAGGGGCCATGGGCAAGGGCATCTACGTGCAGGAACTACCGGGCATCGGCAAGCGGTACGACGTCGACCTGGGCAGCAACACCCAACGGATCTCGATCGTGGTACGCCGCGACGGCAATCGCGACCTGTACGTCTTCGCCGCCGGGGCGGACGACCCGGTGGCCGTGATCGAGATGTCCGAGGAGCAGGCCCGCAAGGTGGGCGCGCTGCTGTCCGGCACGTACTTCTCCGAGTAACCGGCGCGCCGCCCGCTCCGCTCCGTCTAGCCCGCTCCAGGAGTCCTCACCGTGCACGCTGACCTCGTGGGCTTCGGTGCCCTTGTGCTCATCGCCGGGTTGCTGGCCCGCTTCGGCCGCCGGATCAACCTGCCGACCGTGCCGTTCTTCATGCTCGCCGGCATCCTGTTCGGGCCGGGCACCCCGGGCCCCGTGCTGGTCGCCCACCCCGAGGACCTCAGCCTGCTGGCCTCCCTCGGTCTGGTGCTCCTGCTGTTCCACCTGGGTGTCGAGTTCCCGGTCGAGCAGGTGCTCGGCAGCGGCAAACGGCTGTTCGTCGCCGCCGCCGCGTACATCGCCCTGAACGTCGGCGCGGGGCTCCTCTTCGGGCTCGCCCTCGGCTGGGGCGGCTACGAGGCGTTCGTGATCGCCGGGGCGCTCGGCATCTCCTCGTCGGCCATCGTCACCAAGCTGCTCATCGAGTTACGCCGGCTGGCCAACGCCGAGACACCCGTGATCCTCGGCATCATCGTGATCGAGGACCTCTTCCTCGCGCTCTATCTGGCGCTGCTGTCGCCGTTGCTCTCCGGAGCCGGGTCGGCCGGCGAACTCACGCTGCGCATCGGGCTGAGCTTCGCGTACCTGGTCCTCCTCTTCGCCGTGGCCCGGTTCGGCGCCCGCCTGGTCGGCAAGCTGATCGACAGCCACGAGGACGAGTTGCTGGCCGTCCTGATGGTCGGGCTGGTGGTGCTGGTCGCCGGCATCTCGGCCGAGATCGGCGTCTCCGACGCCATCGGCGCGCTGATGATCGGCCTGGTGGTGGCCCGTACCCCCATCCGGGAACGGGCCGAACGCCTGGTGCTGCCGCTGCGGGACGTCTTCGCGGCGGTCTTCTTCGTGGTCTTCGGCCTGAGTATCGACGTGGGCGACTTCGGCGCGGTGGCGGTGCCGGTGCTGGCGGCCGTCGCGCTGACCGTCGTGACCAACGTGCTGGCCGGCCTGATCGCCGGGCGGCTGTTCGGGCTCAACCAGCGGGGTGCCGCCAACGTCGGCCTGACGGTGCTGGGACGCGGCGAGTTCTCGCTGATCCTGGCCACCCTCGCCCTCGGTGCCGGCCTGGACGAGCGCCTCGGCCCCTTCATCGCCCTGTACGTGCTGGTGCTGGCGGTGGCGAGTCCGCTGCTCGCGGCGAACTCCCGCTACCTCGCCCGGGTCATCCCGGACCGGCTGCTGCACTCCAGTTGGCGGTACGTCCGTGAGGAGACGATGAGCACCGCCTGCACCCACCTGGACCGCATCCAGATCACCGAGAGCGACGCCGAGGCGTGCCCGCAGTGCCTGGAGACCGGTGACGACTGGGTGCAACTGCGGATGTGCCTCACCTGCGGCGCGGTCGGTTGTTGCAGCGACTCGGTCAACAACCACGCCGAGGAGCACTACCGGCAGACCGGCCACCCGTTGATCCGCTCCCTGGAGGAGGGGGAGGACTGGCGGTACTGCTACATCGACGGCGCGCTGGTCCGGGCACCGATGGGCGCCGACCGGTGAGGTGGGCGCTCAGCGTCCCGCCGGTCGGGGCGTACCGACCCGGGTGACGCCGGAGCCGTGCTCGACCAGCGGCGCGACCAGCGCGGCGAGGACTCCGCCGAGCAGCGGGAAGACGATGAACACCCAGAGTTGGCGGAGGGCGGTCCCACCTTCGAAGATCGCCGGTCCGAAGGCCCGCGCGGGGTTCACCGCCGCCCCGGTCAGCGCCACACCGACCAGGTTCGCCACGGCGAGGGCCATCCCGATGGCCAGGCCGGCGAAGCCGGACAGGTCGGTGCTGCGCTTGCCGACCACCAGCACCACCAGGACGAAGAGGAACGTCAGGACGGTCTCCAGGAGCATCGCGCCACCGGCGTTGATGTGGGTGCCGTAGCCGTTGGCACCCAGTACACCCGTCTGGTCGGTCACGCCGCCCCAGCGGACCAGCACCCAGAGCAGGAACGAGCCCAGCGCGGCACCGGCGAACTGGGCGATCCAGTACGCCACCGCCCCGATCGGCGAGATCTTGCCGGAGAGCAGGACGCCGAGGGTCACCGCCGGGTTCACGTGGCTGCCGGAGAGCTGACCGATGGTGTAGACCAGCGCCAGCATGACGAACCCGAAGGACAGCGCGACCACCACCACGCCACCTTCGACGCGGGCCGCGACGGCGCTGCCCACACCGAGGAACACCAGCAGGAATGTGCCGATGAACTCGGCCACGTACCGCCTGAGGTCGACCATGGCGTCAGTCTCACCCACCCGGTCACCCGACACACCCGTTTCCCCTGATCACCACTCACGCCGGGCGCGGGTGGGCCCGGGTCAGCCTCGGGGGGCGCGGGACCGGTCCGGGCGGTTCAGGCGTCGGTAGAGCGGTGCCAGTCGGCGGTGCAGTTCCCGGTAGTCGGCGAAGATCTCGTCGTAGGTGGCCCGGTGCGCCGGGTCGGGGGTGAAGGCCCGGTCGGTCCGCATCAGCGCGGGGATGTCGGCGAAGGTGAGCAGTCCGGTGCCGACCGCGCCGATCCAGCCCGCGCCCCGGGCGTTGACCGCCAGCGGCTTGGCGTCCCGCCGGATCTCCACGTCGAGCACGTCGGCGAAGATCTGGCACCACGAGTCCGACAGCGCGCCGCCGCCGGTGATCGCCATCGAGGTGACCCGTGCGCCGAGGAACCGGTCCACCGCCCCGGCCAGCCAGCGGGTGTTGAGGGCGACCCCCTCGAAGACCGCCCGCAGCAGGTCGGAGCGGTTGGTGTCGAGCGAGATGTTGAGGAAGGCGGCGCGCAGGTTCGGGTCGTCGACAGGGGCGCGTTCGCCGTACAGCCAGGGGGTGTAGAGCACGCCGTTGGCGCCCGGCGGCACGGTCGGGATGATCGCGTCGAACGCGTCGAAGATGGTGCCCTCGTCCCGGCTGACGTGCCCGGCGGCGAGCAGCGGGTCGTCGTACTCGACGATCTTGTCCCGTAGCCAGGTCAGGTTGGCCCCGGCGGTGGCCTGGAGGGCGGTCATCAGGTAGCGGTCGCCGATGGCGCAGGGCACCGAGGCGATGCCCGCCGCCACGTCGGTCTTCTTGCCCGGGACGTGCGCCGCGATCCACGACGAGGTGCCCAGGTAGAGGTGGGGTTCGCGGTCGCCGGTGGTGCCCGCGCCGATCGCCGCCGCGGTGTTGTCGATCGCCCCGGCGACCACCTCCACCGACTCCGGCAACCCCAGGTGCGTGGCGGCGGCCGGGGTCAGCGTGCCGATCACGTCGGTGCAGGCCACGATCGGGGGCAGCTTGTCGGCGTCGATGCCGCAGTCGGCGACCAGGGTGGGGGAGTAGCGGATGTCGCCGGGCCGCCGGTTGTCGGTCACCCACGAGGTGAGGATCGAGTCGACGGTCGCCACCGTCCGCCCGGTCAACTTCAGGTTGATCCAGTCCAGCACGTTGAGGAAGGACGCGGTCCGCGCGTACACCTGCGGCATCTCGTCGCGGACCAGCAGCATGTGCGCGGCCGGGTCCTTGCCGGTGGGCGAGGGCATCCCGCCGGTGAGCCGCAGCCACCGCGCGATGCGGCGCACCGACATCCCCTGGTACGCGGGGAAGCCGCCGAACTGTCGACGCAGGTGGGGTGCGCCGCGCATGTCGAGCCAACTGATGCACGGCGTCAACGGCTCCCCGGCGGCGTCCACCGCGATGGTGCCCTCGCCCTGCGTGGAGGCGCACACCGCGCGGACCGCCCGCATCTGGTCCGGATGCGCCCGGCCCAGCTCGGCGGCGACCTCCCCGAGCGCCGTCCACCACGCCACCGGGTCCTGCTCGGCGCCGCCGCCGGGCAGCACGTGTAGCGGCACCGGCCGTTCGGCCCAGCCGGTCACGGTGCCGTCGGCGGCGACCAGGGCGGCCTTCATCCCGGACGTGCCGAGGTCGATCGCCAGGATCTGCGGTGCCGTGGCGACCACCCGCCTCAGACCCCCTCGACCTGCGCGAAGACCCGGTCGAACCGGGCCAGCGCGTCGTCGATCACCTCGTCGGTGTCGGCCAGCGAGGTGTACATCCGGGAGCCGGCCAGCGTGACGATGCCGTGCGCGGTGTACGCGGCGCCCATCTGCTCCATGAGTCGCTTGCGGGCCTTGTTCTCGCGCAGCAGCTTCACCGGGTTGCGCATGTCCAGCAGCATCACGCCGCTGCACTCCAGGTGCACGATCGACCCCTGGTTGTACGCGACGTACGGCAGGCCGTACGTGTCGATCAGCCGTTGCAGACCCCGGGTCAGCCGGTCACCGGCACGGCCGGCGACCACCGGCGCGTTGGTGCGCGCCATCTCCTCGATCGCGAAGTACCCGGCCGCGCAGGAGAGCGGGTTGGCCGACAACGTGCCGCCGACCTGGATGTGCGCGCCGCTCTTGCCGTCCAGCCCGGAGCCGAAGACCGCCATCACGTCGGAGCGTCCGCCGACCCCGCCGGCCATCGGGTACCCGCCGGAGACCGCCTTGCCGAGCACCGTCAGGTCCGGGGTGACGCCGAAGTAGCCGGCGGCCCCGCCCAGCCCGAGGCGGAAGCCGGTGACCACCTCGTCGAAGACCAGCAGCGCGCCGAACTCGTCGCACAGCTCGCGGACCCCGGCGTTGAAGTCGCGGGGCGCCGGCCGGGTGCCGGACTCCGGGCCGACCGGTTCCACCACCACCGCCGCCGTGCCGCCGCGCAGCCGGTTCTCCACCAGCTTGCGCTTGAGCTGCCCGAGGTCGTGCGGGAACGCCTCCCGGGTCCGGCTGGTCGCGCCGAACGGGATGCCCTTGGCGTTCATCCGGTACGTGCCGGGCACCCGCAGCCCGTACACCATCGTGTCGGACCAGCCGTGGTACGCGCCGCCGACCTTGATCACCATCTTCTTGCCGGTGAACGCGCGGGCACCCCGGACCGCCGCCATCACCGCCTCGGTGCCGGAGCCCAGGGCGCGGTACATCTCCACGTGCGGCATGTACCGGTGGATGATCTCGGCGAGCTTGAGTTCGTACTCGTGGAACAGGCCGGTCACCGGCCCGGAGGCGCGCACCACCTCGGCCACCCGCTCGTTGACCGGGCCGTAGTTGCTGCCCAGGATCGTCGGCCCGCCGGCCTGGAGGAAGTCGATGTAGGTGTTGCCGTCCCGGTCGACCAGGTACGCCCCGTCGGCCTTCTCGACCGCCAGCGGGAACGGGTAGTTGAAGGCCAGGTTGTGCTGCACCCCGCCGGGGATGCGTAGCTTGGCCCGGTCGGTGATCTCCTTGCTGGCCCGGCACTTGGTCTCGAAGTAGTTCAGCACGTCCAGCATCGCGTCGTGGCGCAGCCCACGCAGCGGCTGGGCGGTCAGCGCCTTGAGCCGGCGCATCACGTCGTCGACGTCGGGGTACTCGCTGATGGCGTACCCGAGCCGGGCGGACTCCGCACCCGGCGCCTCGGTCTCGTCGGCGCCCCGGGCGTCAGTCGCCCCGGCATCGGCGTCGGCGGCGTTCTCGGCTCCGGCGTCGGTCCGGGTGGCGGCTGCGGTCTGGGCGGCGGCGGTCGCGTCGGCGCTGGGCAGGTCCTCGTCGGCGGGTACCCGCAGCGGTTCGACCGCCTCGGTGATCTGCGCGGCGATCCGCTTCTCGTCGGCGCGCAGCTTGCCGAAGGCGATCTCGCGGATCGCGGTCGGGATGGTGTAGACCCGGCCCGTCTCGCTGGTCAACGCCAGCAGGTACGCGATGGAGACCTTCTCCAGCAGCGCCATGTTGAACACCGCCCGGTCCGGGTCGGTGCCGACGGCCACCACGCCGTGGTTGGCGATGATGAAAGCGTTGTCGCCGCTGGCCACCTTCTTCTGCACGTTGCGGGCCAGGAAGCCGGTGCCGGACGGGGCGTAGTCGATGATCGCCACCTCCCGGCCGAGGAAGCGCACCTGCTCGTCGGTGAGCGCCGGGATCGGCTTGCGCAGGAAGGCCAGCGCCGACGCGTACGGCTGGTGGGTGTGCACGATCGCGTTGACGTCCGGGCGTTCCCGGTAGATGTTGGCGTGCATCCCGCACTCGATGGAGGGCTTGAGGTCGGCGCCGGTGCCGTCGGGCACGTGCTTGCCGTCGAAGTCCACCAGGCAGATGTCCTCGACCCGCATCCGGTCGTAGTCGTAGTTGCTCGGGGTCACCGCGTACAACCGGTGGCCGGGCACCCGCACCGAGACGTTGCCCTCGGTGGCCTTGAGATATCCCCGGGCGAGCATCGTCCGGCACATGTCGACCACGTGCTGACGGGAGAGTCGGTGCTGCACGGTGCGCTCCTCGGTCGGATCGGCGGCGGGCTCCATCCTCGCCCGGACGTACGGGTCGAAGCACCGTCCCGTAGGCAGCGAGAATCGGCGGCTCTTTTATCCCGACGTGACAAAATCGGCCGGGTGAACGCCCCCGTCTCCGCCACCCCCTGGCGGCGTCTCCCCGCCGACCTGGCCGCCTCCATGCGTCCGTACCTGCCGTCGACGGTTGCCGCCGTGGCGGGCGCGGTCACCGAGGCCACACCCGCCTTCGCCGGCATCGCCGACGACAAGTTCGTCCGCGACGTGCACACCGCCGTCCAGGTCGCCCTCGACCGGTTCCTCGACCTGGTCGGCACCGACGAGCCCGCGTTGCCGCCCCGGATCCGGGAGGTCTTCGTCGCCCTCGGTGCCGCCGAGGCCCGCGAGGACCGGGGGCCGGAGGCCCTGCTCGCGGCCCTGCGGATGGCCGCCCGGCTGCTGCTGCGGACCGCCTCGCAGTCGCTGGCCCGACTCCGCCCGGTCGACACCGAGGAACTCATCGACCTCTCCGACGCGGTCAGCGCGTACGTCGCCGAACTGGCCGCGGCGAGCACCGACGGGTACGCCCTCCAGGTGCGCGAGCAGGCCGGCGAGGGTGACCGCCGCCGGCAGCTCGCCGAGCTGCTGCTGCGCGGCGACGGCATGCCCAGCGCGGTGGCGGCGGCAGCCGCCCGGATCGGCTGGCCGGACCTGGACACCGTGGTGCCCGTGCTCCTGCCGCCCGACCAGGCCCGTGACGCCCGGTTCCGGTACGGCGCCGACGGCCTGGTGATCGAGCGCGGCCGGGACGCGGTGCTGCTGCTGCGGGCCGGTCCCCGGGCGGCCCGCGCCCCGCTGGCCGAGGCGCTTGCCGGTCGACGCGCCGTGGTCGGCCCCGCGCTGGACTGGCCCCAGGTGCCGGCCGCCGTACGCCTCGCCGAGCTGGCCGCCGGCCTGGTCGGCCCCGACCCCGGCCCGGTCTTCGCCGACGACCACCTGATCCCGCTGACCCTGCGTGGCGAACCCGGCGCCCTGGCGGTGCTCAGCGCCCGACGGCTGGCGCCGCTGGCCGACCTGCGCCCGGCCCAGCGGGACAACCTGCTGGTCACCCTGCACTCCTGGCTGCGGCACTGGGGCTCGCGGGCCGAGGTCGCCGCCGAACTGTTCGTCCACCCGCAGACGGTCAGCTACCGGCTCAAGCGCCTGCGCGAGTTGTACGGCGCCGACCTCGACGACCCGGCGACCCGATTCGAGCTGCTGGTGGTGCTCGCCAGCCACCTCCACGCCCCGCCGTCCCCGCCCCGCCGACCGGACTGATCGGCGTGCTCACGCATTCGCGAACCGGTGGGTAGCGACCGCCGCTGACGGCCCGACGTCTGCGGAATTGACGTGCGCGGCCGTACCGCGAAGTTGTTAGGCTGGCGGAGCGCGGGTCAGCCGCGCGATCTGCGACGAGGAGCGCGACATGCTGTCGGGGGACGACGACATCTCGGGGTGAGCGGCCCCGCCGCCGACCGGCCACTGCCGGGGCGGCCTGTCATGTCACCGCCCTGTCTGTCCGACCGGGGCGCCGGTTGCGTCCCGGCCTTCCTCCCGAGGTCTCACTGTGATGTCCGACGTCTGCGTCGTCTGCACCAACCTCTCCTTCTCCTGGCCCGACGACACCCCCGTGTTCCGGGACCTGTCGTTCACCGTGCCGCCCGGCCGCACCGGCCTGGTCGCGCCGAACGGCGCCGGCAAGTCGACCCTGCTGCGCCTGATCGCCGGTGAGCTGACCCCCACCGGCGGTGGCGTGACGGTCGAGGGCGTGCTCGGCTATCTGCCGCAGAACCTTCCGCTCGCCGGTGAGCTGACCGTCGCCGAGGTGCTGGGCGTCGCCCCGACCATCGCGGCGCTCCGGGCGATCGAGGCCGGCGACGCCGGCGAGGAGAACTTCACCGTCGTCGGCGACGACTGGGACGTCGAGGAGCGCAGCCGCGTCGAACTCGACCGGCTCGGTCTGGACGGGGTGGCGCTCGACCGGCCGCTGCACACGCTCAGCGGCGGGCAGGTCGTCTCCCTCGGCCTGGCCGCGCAGTTGCTGCGCCGCCCCGACGTGCTGCTGCTCGACGAACCCACCAACAACCTCGACGTCGACGCCCGGCACCGGCTGTACTCGGTGCTGGAGAACTGGTCCGGCTGCCTGTTGCTGGTCAGCCACGACCGGATGCTGCTGGACCGGATGGACCGCATCGCCGAACTCGACGGCGGGCAGCTCCGGTTGTTCGGCGGCAACTTCACCGCCTACCAGGAGGCCGCCCAGGCTGCCCGGGAGCTGGCCGAGCGCACCGTGCGCAGCGCCGAGTTGGAGGTCAAGCGGGAGAAGCGGGAGATGCAGCAGGCCCGGGAACGGGCCGAACGCCGGGCCGGGAACGCCGCGCGTAACCTCGGCAACGCCGGCCTGGCCCGGATCGTCGCGGGTGGACTCAAACGCAGCGCGCAGGAGTCGGCCGGCCGGGCCCAGCAGGCGCACGCCAGCCGCGTCAGCGACGCGCAGGGACGCCTCGACGAGGCCAGCCGGGGTCTGCGCGACGACCAGGCACTCACGCTGGACCTGCCGGAGACCGACGTGCCCGCCGGCCGGACGCTCGTCGAGGGGCAGCGGATGCAGGTGCGGTACGACGGCCGACCGTTGTTCCCCGGCGACGGTCTGGAGCTGACCATCCGCGGCCCGGAACGGATCGCGCTCACCGGTCCGAACGGCGTCGGCAAGTCCACGGTGCTGCGCTTGGTGACCGGCCAGACCGCGTCCGAGGGTGGGCAGGTGCGTCGGGCAGACGGCCGGATGGCGTACCTGTCGCAGCGGCTGGACCTGCTCGACCTCGACCGGACGGTGGCGGAGAACCTCGCCGCGTACGCCCCGGAGCGACCGCAGTCGCAGCGGTTGAACCTGCTGGCCCGCTTCCTGTTCCGGGGCGCCCGGGCCCAGTTGCCGGTGGGCGTGCTCTCCGGAGGTGAACGGTTGCGGGCCACCCTCGCCTGCGTCCTCTACGCCCAACCCGCCCCGCACCTGCTGCTGCTCGACGAACCCACCAACAACCTGGACCTGGTCAGCGTGGGCCAGTTGGAGAACGCGCTGAACGCCTACCGGGGCGCGTTCGTGGTGGTCAGCCACGACGAGCGCTTCCTGCACGCCATCGGCGTACGACGGTGGCTGCGCCTCGACGGCGACGGCCTGCGCGAGGTACCGGCCCCGGACGTCGACTGAGTGGAGGTGGGTGGAGTTGTTGTCGCTGGGACGACAACAACTCCACCCACCTGAGCGTCGGTCGGGATCAGAACGGGCTGAGGACCAGGCCGGCGGCGCGCGGGTCGCCGTCGTGCACGAGCGACTCGAAGGCGCCGACGTCGTCGAAGGCGAAGGCGTACGCCTTACCGTCGCGCATGTTGGCGTGGATGATTCGGGCGTACTGGTTGGTCGGGTTGCTGCGGTAGAACTCGGCGGCGTTGGTGCTGGGCTGGGTGTGGATGGTGCCGAGGGTGCCCCGGTTCAGCGCGGCGCATAGCGTCCGGGAGATCGGCCCGACCACCTGGTCGTTGGGGGCGGGCAGGTCGCCGTCACAGCCCCACACACTCGCCGACGAGGGGCGGTTGAACGAGGCGACGACCTGTCCGGCGCTGTTGGTGAAGGTCATCACCCGGCCCGAGGTGCGCCCGAAGTAACGGACGTCGGGCCGGTCGCCGAAGGGCACCACGGTCAGCGTGCGGCTGGTGTACGCGTTCCACGCCGACGCGATGTAGGAGTCCAGGTAGGTGCTGCTGAACAGGCCCGCCCCGGCAGCCTTGCCCGGTGCCAGGACCCGCAGCACGGTGCCGTCGGAGCGGGTGTACACGGTGTTCGCCCAGCCGGACTGGGACCGTACGCCGTTGATGATCGCGGTGCGGCCGTTGGCGACGACGTCGCCGGTCCGCTTGGTGACGCCGTTGGCGCCGGTCACGGTGACCGCGTGCGGCACCGCGAACATGTCCACCTGGGAGCTGTTGAGCCAGAGCCCGGCGTCGTTGTAGGTGAACTCGCTCCAGTCGAACAGGATGTCGCGGTTGGCGTCGCCGGCCGCCCACGGGGCGGGCTGCACCAGGCCGGTCGGGGTGAGGAAGAACTTGAGCTTCTCGCCGAAGGAGAAGTAGACCCGGCCGGAGAAGCCGCGCGGGAAGCGGACGGTGGTGTTGGCGCCGTTGGTCGGACCGGGGATCGAGGCGTCGGGCGCGGGCGACGGTGGGATCTGTCCGCCGGACCAGGGGATGAACGTGCCGGCCTGGTTGACGTAGCCGAGTCGGCCGGAGGAGAGCTGCACGCCGATGACGTACACGTGGACGGCTCCGGACCGGCCGGTGTTGTTGGTGACGGTGACGGGCAGCAACGCCGGGCCGACGGCCTGGGCGGGTGCGGTGGCGACGAGCGCGGTCGGGACAGCGGTGATCAGGGCGGCGGCGACCGCCAGCAGTCTTCTTCGGACAACCACGGGTACTCCTCCGTTCGGTGGTGACACGGTGTGAGAGAGCGCTCTCTCAGACTCTGACTGTTAACTACGTTTGTCAATAGATGTGCGGCGATGCCGCGCGGTCGGAGGCGGATCCCTCACCGCCGGTAGCGGCCCGTGTGCGGACCGGGCGGTACGCTGCGCCGGTGACCTTCTCCGTCGTGTCGCCACCACCCACCCGGTAACGGCGTTCTCGCCGACCCGGCTCTGACGATTCGAGCCCGGGGGCGTCCGTGCTGCCCGGGCGGTGACGACAACGGAGAATCCTGTGCACACCACCATGCCCCCGTCCGTGGGACGGGGAGTCTCGTACATCCTCATCGCGGCGGTCGCCTGGGGGACCGGCGGAGCGGTCGCCGCGATCCTCTACGACATCAGCGGAATGGGGCCCGTCGCGGTCTCCTTCTGGCGGTTCGCGGGCGGCGTCCTGCTGCTCGCCGCCGGGCATCTGGTGCTCCGCCGGCGGCGTCCGGGCCGACCGGGCGATCGCTGGCGCACGCTGGTGACCACCGGCATCGGTCTGGCCGTCTACCAGACCGCCTACTTCGCCGCCGTCGGGTACGCCGGACTGGCGGTCGCCACCGTGGTGACCCTCGGCTCCGGGCCGGTGCTGATCGCCGTCGGATCCCGGCTGACGATGGGGGAGCGGTTGGGGCGCACCGGTGCCCTCACCGTGGCCTCCGCGCTGATCGGACTGCTGCTCCTCGTCGGCGGCGGCGGCGCGGGTACGGCATCCGCCCCGCTGCGCGGTCTGGCCTACGCGTTGCTCTCCGCCACCGGGTACGCCATGGTCACCCTGCTGCACCGCAAGCGTGGCCGGGACGGCATCGGGGCAGCCGCCGGCACGACCGCGTTGGGCGGCTTCACGGTGGGGATGCTCTGCCTGCTGCCCCTGGCGTTGATCGAGGGGATCCTGCCCACGGCGGGCGACGTCGGCCGGGTGCTGGGTCTGCTCGCCTACCTCGGTGCGGTGCCCACCGCGCTGGCGTACGCGCTGTTCTTCGCCGGCCTGGTCTCGATCCGGGCGACCACCGCGTCGGTGATCGCCCTGGTCGAGCCGGTCACCGCCGCGGTCATCGCGGTGCTGTTCCTCGACGAACGGCTCACCCCGGCGGCCACCGTCGGATCGGCGGTGCTGCTCGGTGCCGTCGTCGCGCTGACCCTGGGCGAACGGCGGGCGGCGTCGGCCGGTGTCAGGGTCGGATCAGGCACATCCCGCCACCGGTCGGACCGTCCATGGTGGCCAGTGCGTGCGGTACGTCGGCGAGACCGATCGTGCGGGTGACCAACGCGGCCGGACGCAGCACCCCGGCGGTCACGAGCCGGAGCAACTCCGGATAGGCGTGCGCCGGCATGCCGTGACTGCCACGCAGCTCCAACTCGTACGCGATCACGAGGTCCATCGGCACGACCGGGTGTCCCAAGGCGGCGGGCAGCAGCCCCACCTGCACGTGCCGCCCCCGGCGACGCAGGCTCCGGACCGAGGCGGTGCAGGTGGCGTGGCTGCCGAGCGCGTCCAGGGACAGGTGCGCGCCGCCGCCGGTCGCCGCCCGGACCGCCTCGGCCACCGCGTCCGGCCCGTCCAGGGTGCGCCCGTCCAGACAGACCGCCGCACCGAGGCGCCGGGCGAGGTCGAGCGCACCGGGGGCGACGTCGACCGCCACCACCCGGGCCCCGCACGCCAGCGCGATCATCACCGCCGACAGCCCCACCCCGCCGCAGCCGTGCACGGCCACCCACTCGCCGGCCGCGACCCGTCCCTGCCCGACCACGGCCCGGAACGCGGTGGCGAAGCGGCAGCCGAGCGCGGCGGCGGCCGGGAAATCCAGCTCGTCGGGGAGCCGGACCAGGTTGACGTCGGCGTCGCGCACGGTCACGTACTCGGCGAACGAGCCCCAGTGCGTGAAACCGGGCTGGCTCTGCCGCTCGCAGACCTGCTGGTCGCCCGCCTGGCACGACGGGCACCGCCCGCAGGCGCAGACGAAGGGCGCGGTCACCCGGTCACCCGGTCGCCAGCCCCGCACGCCGTCGCCGACGGCGGTGACGACACCGGCGAACTCGTGCCCGGGTACGTGCGGCACGACGACGTCCGGATCGTGTCCCTGCCAGCCGTGCCAGTCGCTGCGGCACAACCCGGTCGCCTCGACCCGCACGACCGCGCCACCCGCCGGTGGCGTCGGGTCCGGCACGTCGCGGACCTGCGGCGGGGCACCGAACTCGTCGAAGATCACGGCACGCATGGCCGCATCCTGGCACGTCACCGGCCCGTCCCGGAACACCGACCGGCAGGAGCGAGCGGGGGACGGATCCGCGCCGCCCGCGTCCGGTGCCGCCGTGCGGTCTAGCCGGTGGGCTGGCGGGAGGCGGTCGCACCCAGGTCGACCGCGAGCGTGCGGGTCACCTCGTCCAGGCCGTCGCTCCCGGCGGCGGCGAAGACGAACCGGTCCGGCCGCAGCACCACGACGTCCGCCCGGTGCCGCCGCAGCCAGGCGTCGACCGTTCCGTCCAGATCGACGACGTGGACCCGGGCATCGTCGCCCGCCGGCAGGCGCGCCGGATCGGTGCCGGCCGGATGCGTCACGACGGACCGCGCCGGCCCCGGCAGGCGGGGCGGTTCCGCCGGCAGGGTACGCCCGACCAGCGCGAAGCCGTCGCCGAGCAGATCGTCGAGCAGGCGGGGCGTCGGATCGCCGCCGACAGCCACCCGGGGCTGCGGGAACATCGTCCCGACGGCACCGTCGCGCCGGCCGCCGGCGAACAGCCCACGCGCGTACGCGGGCAGCGGCTTGAACTCGAAGTGCCGCACGAAACGGCGTACCCGGGGCACGGTCTGCACGGCCCGCAGCACGCTGTCGCGTACCCACGCGGCCCGGCGACTACGGGCCAGGAACACCCGACCCAGGCGGACGCTCGTTTCCGCCATCGCCGCCGTGTGCGGCCGACGTTCCGTCTCGTACGTGTCGAGCAGCGCCGGGTCGGCCTCGCCGGCCAGCACCAGCGCCAGTTTCCAGGTCAGGTTCGCCGCGTCCCGCAGTCCGCTGCACAGCCCCTGCCCGAGGAACGGCGGCATCTGGTGCGCGGCGTCGCCCAGCAGGAACACCCGTCCCTCCCGCCACCGGGTGGCGATGAGATGGTGGAACGTGTACACCACGGCGCGGGTGACGGTGAAGCGGTCCGGGTCCACGTACGGCGACACCAGCTCGGCGATCTTCGCCGGTTGCCGCATGTCGTCCTCGGTCTCGCCCGGCTGGAGCATGAACTCCGCCCGGTAACTGCCCCGCGACCCGGGTGAGACGAACGCCGGACGCCGCCAGTCGCAGACGAAGGTGGTGTGCGGCGCCCGGATCCCGTCCGACGCCACGTCCCCGGAGACCGCCAGCCACGGCTCGGCGTAACTCGCGCCGGCGAGCGGGATCCGCACCGCCGTGCGGGTGGTGCTCCGGGCACCGTCGCAGCCGAGCACGAACCGGGCCCGCACCGGGTACGACCGGTCGGCGACCACGTCCCGCAACACCAGGTCGGCCCCGCCCTCGTCCTGCCGCAGGTCGACCAGTTCCGTGCCGAGACGCAGCGTCACGTGGTCGAACCGCTCCAGCCCGGTACGCAGAGCCTGCTCCAGCAACGGCTGGTCGAAGAAGTTCAGCGGCGCGTGCCCGAACCCGAAGTCCACCTCGTCGAAGGCGATGGTGGCGAACCGCCGGCCGGCGGCGTTGACGTAGTCGGCGCGTACCGGTTGGTGCAGGTCGCCGACGATCCGGTCGAGCAGACCGGCCTGCTGATAGATGCGCAGCGCCTCGTCGTCGCAGGAGAACGCGCGTGGCTGGCCGTGCGGTGCGGTGCTCCGCTCGACGACGAGCGTGCGGACGCCCCGCATCCCGAGCAGGTTCGCGGCCAGCGCACCGACCGGACCACACCCGACGATGACGACGTCGACCTCCTGGACCTCGCCGGGCGACGACGACTGGGCCGGGTTCATCTCGTTCCTCCACACCTGACCGCCCGGGTGGCCGGGCGGGGACTGTTGACTGGTTCAGCACAGCGGGCGGGTGTGGAGGTTTCGTAGATTTCCGGTTGGGGTTCTGGTTTTCGCCGCCGGGGTGGGGTTTCCGGCAGGACCGACCCGTGTGGGGTGGGGTTTCCGGCAGGCCCGACCCGCTCCGGGCGGTCAGGCTTGATCCCTGCGCGGGTCGGGCCTGCCGGAAACCCGACCTGGTTTGCCTGACTGGGTCGGCTCGGCCTGGTGGGGATCTGACGTGGTTGGTCTGGGTGGGTCGGGTTGGCCTGGTGGGGATCTGGCGTGGTGGTCTGGGTGGGTCGGGTTGGCCTGGTGGGATCTGGCGTGGTGGTCTTGGTGGGTCGGGTTGGTCAGGGGTGGGGGAAGCGGGAGCGGAGGAGGGTGCTGCCCTGGATGGTGGCCAGGTGGGCGCCGGTGGTGAGTGCGGTGGGGTCGCGGCGGGCGATGCCACGGATGCGGAGCAGCTCCGGCGCGAGGACCGACTCGCCCAGGCGGTCCGCCACCGACAGGCCCTCGTCGGCCAGCTCCGCCGCCGTCGACGCGTCACCCGCCGCCAGGTACGCCTCGGCCATCGCGCTGTACGTGACGGTGCGGGTGGCCCGCAGTCCGGGCCGGTAGATGCCCTCCGCAGCGGCCCGCATCGCCGGCAGCCGGTCGTGTTCGCCGCCCCGCGCCGCCGCCCACTCCAGGAAGAAGCCGCCTGTGGTCACGAAGTGCGGCATCCCGTTGGCGGCACCGATCTCGCGGCACCGGTGCGCCGCCGCGCGGACCGTCGCCACGTCCCGTTCCTGCATGCCCATCCAGGCCGCGAAGAGTGCCGCGTTCGCCCGCCCGTACGGGTCGGCGAGCCGCTCGGCCAACCGCTCCGCCTCGGCGATGTCCCGCCGGGCGTCCTCGGCCGCCCCGCGCAACGAGCGGACCAGAGCCCGGAAGTTGTACGCGGCCAACACCGGCAGCCGGCCGACCTGGCGGCCCAGCAGATCCGGGTCGACCGAGCACAACCGATCGACGGCGGCGGTGAGTCGCCGGTCGGCCTCGACCAGCGCGCCGGTGAAGTAGCCGACCACCCCGCGCAGGTACTCGCCGGCAGCGGCGATCAGCCCGGTGCCGTCGTCGGCCCGGACCAGCCGCTCGGCCAGCTCGACGCAGCCGGGGTAGTCGGCCTGGTTGGCGGCCAGCTCGCCCAGCGCCCACAACGCCGGGCGCACGTCGGTCTCCGGATCGACCAGAGCCAGCAACTCCCGGGCGCGGGCACAGACCTCGTCGACGGCGTCGGCACCGACGCCGACCGTCATCTGCAACAGGGCGGCCCGGTGCAACTGGACGGCGAGTTCGGTGGCCGCCGCCGACGGCGAGGTGCCCGCGAGCGGCGACAGGCGCCGGGCCGCCCGGTCCAGGTGCCCCAGCGCGTCCTCGTACGCGAACCGCCGCGTCGCGTCGTCGGCCGCCGCCAGCGACCAGCGCAGATGGTCCTCGCCGTGCCCGAGTCCGATCGCCTGCCCGAAGTGGTGGGCCAGCTCGGCCGGGGCCACACCGCCGACCCGCTGGTACGCCAGGGCCAGCCGGGCGTGCAGGGCGGCACGTCGTGGCGGCGGCACCTGCGCGTACGCCACCTCGGCGAAGAGCGGATGCCGGAACCGCACCGCGCCCGGCCCCGCCTCGGCGACCAGCGCCGCCGCGTACGCCGCCGTCAGCCCCTCGGCGATCCGCGTCGCCGACACCTCCAGGACCGTCGCCATCGTCTGCGTGTCCAGGTCGTGCCCGGCCACGCCGAGCAGCTCCAGGCAGTCGCGGGCCGCGTCGGGCAGGTCACCGAGACGTAGTCGGACGGTGTCCCGGACACTCGGCGGCAGGTCCGCGTCGGTCGGGTCGGTGCCGGCACGCAGCAGCTCGGTGATGAAGAACGGGTTGCCTCCGGTCCGGGTGGCCAGGCGCGCCGCCACCTGCCGGTGCGGGGGCGTGCCGGTGCGTCGGCGGACCAGGGTGGCCACGTCGGTGTCGGTCAGCCCGGCCAGCCGCAGGTGACGGAAGTCCGCGCCACGAGCCAGGTCGGCCACCGTCGCCACCAGCGCCGGGTGGTGCTCGTAGGGGCGCATCGTCGCCAGCACGAGGACCCGGGCGTCGGCCACGGTCGTGGCGAGGAACCGCAACAACAGCAGCGAGTCCGGGTCGGCGGCGTGCAGGTCGTCCAGCACCACCAGCAGTCCGGCCGCTGCGGCGACCGTCTGGACCAGGTCCGCCACCGCCTCGTACGCGCGAAACCGCGCAGTCGGGTCGGGTGCCGCGTCGCCGGTCGACCCCTGCGCCGGTCCGGCCGCGAAGCCGTCCAGTCGGCGCGCCGACCCGGTCGCGCCCGCCTGCGGCATCGCGGCGAGTGTCCGCACCACCTGGTTCCACAGCCAGAACGGCGGTGCCTGCCCGACGTCGGGGCAGCGACCCCACACCACCGGTACGCCCCGCGCCCCGGCGTGCGCGTCGAGCGCGGCGGCGAGCGTGGTCTTGCCGATTCCCGGCTCACCCACCACGACGGCGACCCGGCCACCACCGCCGGTCGCGTCCGTCAGCGCCGCCAGCAGCCCGGTCAGCTCGACGTCCCGGCCGACCAGGGAGTCCGTCAGCGTCGCCGGAGCCGGGCCGCCCCCGCCGGTCACCGGGTGAGCCGGTCCGGGCCGGTCGGCCGGAGCGGACATGGTCGGGTCGGTCCCCACGGTCACTGGGCGGTCCTGCGCGACATTGGTGACCGGCGTGGCCGTCGGCGGCGGCACGGACTGGGTCAGGATCCGGCCGTGCAGCCCGCGTAGCTCCGCGCCGGGGTCGATCCCGTACTCGCCGGCCAGCACCCGGCGGCCCTCGTCGAAGGCGGCCAGCGCCTCGGTCTGCCGTCCGGACCGGTAGAGCGCGAGCATCAACTGGGCGCGGGCGGTCTCGCGTACCGGGTTCGCGGCCACGAAGTGTCGCAACTCGGCGAGTACGGCGCCATGGCGTCCCGCCGCCACCGCGGCGGTGAACCGTCCCTCCTCGGCACCGAGGCGTGCCTCGGTCAGGCGGGCGGCCTCGGGACGCACCGCCGTCAGCTCGGCCGCACCGGTCAACGGCTCACCCCGCCAGAGTGCCAGTGCCTCGGTGTAGCCCCGTTCGGCCGAGACGGCGTCGCCCGCCGCGAGCGCCTGCCCCGCGTACGCCGCCAGACGGTGGAACCGGACCGCGTCGATCTCCTCCGGCTCGACGCGCAGCTCGTACCCTCTGGGGTGGCTGCGCAGGATGCGGGCCGGCTCGCGGTGGCTGCGCTGGGGCTCGACCGCACGGCGTAGCCCGGCCACATAGGTCCGGAGCGTCATCTCGCCGCTGGCCGGCGGTCGGCCGTCCCAGAGCGCGTCGACCAGCCAGTCAGCGGCGACGAACCGGTTCGGGCGCAGCAGGAAGAGCGCGAGCAGCGCCCGCTGCTTCGGCCCTCCGAGCGGCACGGTGTGCCCGTCCCGGACGGCCTCCAGCGGTCCCAACATGCGGAACTGCACCTGACCACCACACTGTCCGGTCCCCACCCTGGCCGGGTCGAGTATGCCAGTCGTCCGCACCTCGACCGGTCCGTGCTTCCCGACCGGATCCTGCGCCACGGCAGCCGGTGAGGACGTGGCAGGATGAGGCGTGCCCGGTGATCGGACAGCGTCGATTGCGTTCGAGACGGTCGGCGTCGTCGCGTCGTCGCCGGACGAGGTCTACCGCCACCTGACCGACCCGCACAGCTATGTCGGCCTGTCGCCGCTGATCGTGGCGGTCACGGACGTGCGCACCGGCCAGGACGCCGACGGCCGCCCGGTCACCGACTACGTCGCCGTCGAACGGTTCCGGATGGTCGGTCCGCTGCGCTGGGACAACCCCATCCGGGTACGGATGGTGGCGACCCGTCCCGGACGCCAGATCATCAGCGACGTGCGGAGCCCGGGGTGGGTCCGCCTGCGCGCGGTGGTCGACCTGACGCCCGAGGCCGGCGGTACGCGGATCCGGGAGTCGGTCACCGCCGACGCCCCACTGCCGCTACGGCGTTTCGTGGCGGGGCAGGCACGTCGGGTCGCGGCGTACCGGGCGGCCGAGCTGGCCCGCCGCATGGCGTCCCGGCCCTGACCGCAGGTCCACCGCCGACCCGGGTCGCTCCTGGTCAGAGCGCCCCGACCCGCCTTCCCGGCCAGCCTGCCGGAATGCGTTCCAGCACCCCGCCCGCGAAGACGTCCCGCAACCCCAACGGCTTGAGGTGGACGTAGCCGATGTGGCAGTCGCAGATCGCGTTGCTGCACGGCCGGGGCGTCAACGCGGCCCGCCAGGATCCGTCGTACAGGTTGCCGATCGGCGTGTCGATGAAGTGGCAGCGGCGGACCGTGCCGTCGCCGAGCACGGAGACGGCGGTCTCCCCGGCGTGGCAGGGCCGGTCCAGGGACACGTGCGGGCGCACGCTGTAGCCGAAGTGCGGGTCCACCTCCGTCCACGTCGCCTCCTCGGCGGCGTCGTAGCGCCGCCCCTCGGCGGCGTTGACCCAGAGGTAGACCTCGTCGGGCAGCAGGGCCCGCAGCGCCCGCGCCTCGGCCAGGTGCTCGGGTAGGCCGACCACCCCGACCGAGTACCGGACACCCAGCTCGGCCAGGCGGGCACACCGCCTCAGGAACCGCTCCCGGGTGACCTGCCCGGGGTGGTACGTGGTCCAGAGCGCGGCGGCGCGCGGATCGGCGTCGGCGAGCCAGTCCACCCGGGCCGCCAGGTTGGTCTGGATGACCACCCGCTCCACGTGCGGCAGATGGGACAGCGACACCATCGCGTCCCGGTACCAGCGTCGGGTCAGCCCCTCCCCCCAGGGCGTGAACAGCACCGACAGCCGTACGTCGGTGGTCGCGGTCACCCAGTCGGTGAACCGCGCCAACGCCTCCCGGTCGGCGCGGAGCAGCTCCGGCGGGTCCCGACGCTTGGCGAAGGGGCAGTACGGACAGTCGTAGTTGCAGCTCGCCAGCGGGCCACGGTAGAGGATCGCCAGGTTCATCGCGGCACGTACCCGGCCATCGCGTGCTGCACCTCGGCGGAGGTCAACCAGGGGCCGACGGCGTCCGACCGGGCCAGGCCCGAGGGGGTGAGCCGGAGCCCGCCGTCGGTGGCCCAGCCCCGCTCGACCAGCCGGTCGAGCTGCGGGAAGTCCTCGCCCGGCAGGCGACCGAACCGGGCCAGGTAGGCGTCCGGGTCGACCCCGTCGACCCGCAGCAGCGACTTCAGCAGCCACCGACGGCGCTGCTCGGTGCCGTCGAGGTGGTACCCGAACTCGGCGTACCGGAAGTCGTCGGCCGGTCGGGCCAGGTAGTCGTCGAGCACCGCACGCACCTGCGAGACGCTGACCGCGTAGTCGAAGGAGTAGTGCAACGCGGTGGTGTACGAGCGGGCACCGCAGCCCAGGCCGACCATCCCGTCGTCCTGGCAGCAGTAGTCGGGGCCGTCCGGAGCCGGCACGTCGGCCCGACGGAACTGGCGCATCGACTCCTGCCGGTAGCCGGCCGCGCCGAGCGTCTCCACGGCCTGCCGGTAGAGCGCGAGGCGCTGCGCGTCCCAGTCCGCGCGGGCGTGCGTGCGTCGGCCCAGCCCGGTGAGCGGCCGGACGTAGAGCGGGTAGAGGTACAACTCCTCGGGACGCCACGCCAGCGCCGCGTCGAGGCTCTCCCGCCAGGTGTCGGCCGTCTGCCCGTCGATGCCGTAGATCAGGTCGATGTTGAGCACCGGGACGCGGGCGTCGCGGATCGCCGCCAGCGCCGCCTCCACCTCCTCGCGCCGCTGCGGTCGACCGGCGGCACGGGCCTCGACGTCGAGGAAGCTCTGCACCCCGATGCTGACCCGGGTGGTGCCGAACGCGGCCAGCACCGCGAGCCGGTCCGGCGTCGCGGTGGCCGGCGAGGTCTCCACCGACAGCGGTACGCCGGGCAGCCGCGCCCCGAGGATCGTGGTGGCGATGCCGAACAGCTCGGTCAGCTCGTCGGCGGTCAGATAGGTGGGGGTCCCGCCGCCGAAGGCCGCACGGGCGTACCCGGTCGAGCCGCCGAGCGCCTCGGCGATCTGCTCGGCCTGCCGACGAAGCTGCCGCAGGTAGGCGGTGACCTGCTCGGCGGGCGCGTTGGCCCGGGTGAACAGGTTGCAGAACCCGCAGCGCATCTCGCAGAACGGCACGTGCAGATAGAGGAAGAGGGCGTCGCGTGCCTGTTCCCGCCACACGTCGGTCAACGACGGACGGGGGCGCAACGCGCGGTACGAGGTCTTGTGCGGGTAGGCGTAGAGGTACTGCTGGTACGGCGAACCGTCCAGGCCCACGTCGGTGCTGGTCACCATTCTCCAGGGTGCAGGGTGAAGTGCGCGTACGGGACGGTCCACACCACGTCGTGGCCGAACCGGTGGCCGGTGTGCCCGTCCTCGCCGTACGCAGTGCCGTGGTCGGAGCAGATGATCGTGAAAACCGGCCGCCCTCGGCCGCTGACCAGGCCGAACAGCCGCTCCATCCGGCCGTCCACGTACTCCAGGGCGGCGGCGTGGCTGGACAGGTCGTCGTCCTGCGCGCCGGCCAGGTGGTGCCGGTTCGGCTGGTGCAGGGCGGCCACGTTGAGGAAGGTGAACAGCGGCCGGGTCGGCGGCACGTCGGCCACCACCGCCGCCAGCCGGTCGAGTTGGGCGTCCACGCAGGTGGGCGACGTGACGCCGAACTCCGGCTCCCAGTGCGCCTCGCGGAACAACCCCGGCAGGACCGCCCCGAGCGGGCTCCGCAGGTTGAAGAAGCCGACGCCGCCCAGGCAGAGTGTGTGGTAGCCGACGTCGGCGAGGGCGGTCGGCAGGTCCGGGGCGTCGAACACCCACGTGTCGGCACCGGAGGTCTCGCTGCCTGGGAAGGCCGCCGCGTACAGCCGTTCGTGTCGACCCGGGGGCACCGGCGTGGGCAGGAACCCGGCGAAGAAGGCGTGGTGCGCGGCGTAGGTGAAGCTGGCCGGGGAGTGCCGGCGTTCCCACCGGCCGCCCGGCAGCGCCCGCGTCAGGTGCGGTGTCCGGCCCGCCGCCGCCAGCTCGGACGCCACGTCGTAGCGCAGCGTGTCGAGGGTGACCAGCAGTAGGTCGTGGCTCCCGATCAGGCTCCGCACCCGACCACCTCCGGCGGGACCGTGCGTGCCTGCCCGGGACGCCATCCGCCCTCGGTCAGGGCGTGCACCTGGGCGGCGTAGCTGTCCCGCCCGTCGACCAGCACCCCGGGCAGCAGGTCACCGAAGGCGTTGACCTCGGCCACCGCGTGCCGCCGCCATCCCAGCAGGAACATCAGGTCCACGCCGACGTGCAGCGAGTCGGGGAAGCAGGCGGCGACCCGCTCGCACGTCTCCATCGCCGCCGACCACTGCCGGGCCCCGGCCGCCCGCCGCACCTCGTCGAGATCACCGCGTGCGTTGCCGAGATGCAGGTTGGTCAGCGGCCCCCGCGCCGACCGCACCACCACCTGGTGTGGTCGACCGGCGATCACCAGCACCCGCAGGTCGACCACCCGGTCACCGATCCCGGTCTTGGGCAGCCACCGCTCCACGTGCAGACCCTCCGGCGCGAGCCGGTCGACGATGGCGGCGACCTCCGCCTCGTCGGTGTAGCGGCGCAGCCGCAACGAGTTGAACAGCGCCTCGGGCGTGTGCTCGATCGTGGTCACCGCCTGTACCCGACCGGTGCCGACCGCCAACGCGATGACCCCGGCGGCCGAGGAGCCGTGCGCCGGCTTGACGAACACCCGACCCCAACCGGCCTGCGCCATCGCCGACCGCAGCTCGGCGTAGCCGCCGACCTGCGGCAGCGCGTCCGGCACCGGCACACCGGCCGCCGCCAGGCGCGCGTGGCAGCGCCGCTTGTCACAGAGCACCGCGACGTCCTCCGGCGGGTTGAGCAGGGTCGCGCCACCGGCGGCCACCCGGGCCATGCCGTCCACCAGACCGGCGTACGCGTCGGCGAGGCCGACCAGTTCGCCGTGCCGGGCGACGGTGGCCGACCGGCGTAGCAACCGGTCGACCCGGGCGTCCTCCCCGGGCGAGTCCACCCGCACGAGCGTGCCGGCCGGTGGCGGTGCCGCCCCGGTCAGCACGTCGCACCAGGGCAGCACCTCGGGGCGGGGCAGGCCGGCGGCCAGCACCGCGTCGCTGAACATCGACACCCGACGGTTGCCGGGATTACCGACCACGGTCAACCGCATGTCACTCCGACACCGCGACGTAGCGGTAGCTCTCGCCGTCGTCCTCCTCCGCCTCCTGCGGGTCGGAGACGTTTACCCGGACGTCCGGCAGAGCGGCGACCACGGAACCGGCGACCTCCTCGGAGAGGTAGTGGTGGTGCAGGTCCAGCACCGTCAGGTGGGTCAGGGGCTGACCGGCGAGCAGCGCCGCCGCCCCCTCGTCGCTCAGCGTGCCGTGGGACAGGTCCAGCACCTCCAGGCGGCGCACCACGGGCGCGGTCGCCAGGGCCTTCGCGACGTCGTCGGTGATCATCGCGTTGCACAGACCCAGCCGGCGCAGCGCCGGAAAGAGCTCGTCGGCCAGAAGCGGGGCGAGGTCCCCCATCTCGGTGGTGCCGCCGTAGTCGTCGGTGCCGAGCCACAGTTCGAGGTCGGCCAGCTCGGGCAGGTCGGAGTCGAGCACGGCGCCGACGAACTCGCGGGACAGCCCGCCGCTCTGCACCACCAACTCGCGCAGGTTGGCGTGCTGGACGGGGGAGAAGTCGAACTCCTCGCCCCCGCGTACCCAGAGCACCTCCAACTCCGGGTACGCGGTCAGCAGCGGACTGACGTCACCGACCTTCATCCAGGAGACCTCGCACTCCTCGAAGGTCATGTCCCCGAGGAACAGGGCCCGCAGGGCTGGCAGTCGATCGGCTGCCGCGCAGATCTGTGCGATCGGCGCGGGGTTGAAGGCCGCGTACCCCCAGGCGCCGATGACCAGCGACTCCACCGTCTCGCCGAGCTGCGCGACGAACCGCTCGAAGGTGGCGGCGAACTCCTCGGAGAGCGCGTCTTCCTGGTCGTCGTCGAACTCCGGACGGGTGACGCGCCACGAGACCGGGCCGGTCACGGTCGGCAGCGGCCCCTCCAGCGGAAACTCGACCACCGGACGGTCGGCGAACTCAGCGAGGTGCGAAGAGAACGTCATGCCCGATCACTCCCCGACCGCGGTGAAGCGGTAGGTCCGGCCGCTGTACACGTCCGGGGTCCGCCCCTCGGACACGTCCACGCGCACGCCGGGCAGGGCCGCCACGGCACGTTGCTGTGCCTGCTCGGACAGATAGTGGTGGTGCAGGTCGAGCTCGGCCAGGTGGGTCAGCGACTGCCCGGCCAGGAGCGCCGCGAGCCCGTCGTCGGTGAGGTTGCCCATCGACAGGTCGAGCACCGAGAGCCGGGGCACCACCGGTGCGGTGGCGACCGCCCCGGCGACCACGTCGGCGATGTCGGCGTTGCGCAGGCCGAGCCGTCGCAGTGCCGGCAGTCCGGCGCCGGCGAGCAGCGGGGCGAGGTCGTCGACGGTCGCGTCCCCGCCGTAGTCCGATCGACCCAGCCACATCTCCAGCAGCTCCAGATTCGGCAGGTCGCACTCACCGACCGCCCGCACCACCGTGCCGGGCAGGCCACCGGACTCGAACCGCAGCTCCCGCAGGCCGACGTGCCGGGTGGCGTCGAGCCGCAGGCCCTCGCCGCCGCGCACCCACAGCGTCTCCAGCTGCGGGTAGGCCGTGAGCAGTGCGGTGATGTCGTCGTGGGTCAGCCAGGAGAGCTCGCACTGCTCGGAGACCAGGTCGGCGAGGAAGATCGCCCGGAGCCCGGTCCACTGCGACGCCGCGTTCACCAGGAGGTCGACCGGAAGCGGCCGTTCGTACGCCATGCCCCACTCGCCGATGACGACGGCGCGGACCGAATCGGCCGGAACCTCCTTGAGCATCGCCTCGACCAGCGCGACGAACTCCTCGGGCTCCGGCTCGTCGTCGAGATCCCCCACCTCGAGCCGCCAGGCCACCGCCGACGGATCGGCCGGCACCTCCATCCCCGGGGTGAACGGGAGCACCGGAAGACCGGCGAACGACGACGCGTGCGTTCTGAACACTCTGAGACCTCCGACCTGACCGCGATAGCGGCGAGACCGTAACAGGCCGCTCCGACAGCCACGTCCCGGCAGGTCACCCGACGTCCCCGGGGTGGGACGGGCTCCGGCCCGGCGGGGACCGCCGGGCCGGAGGTGGTGCTGTCTACGGGGTGTGCGGATCAGCTCGTCCGCACCGACCCGTTGACCTTGGTGTCACGGATGGTCGCGCCGACGGCGTTCACCGAACCGTTGACCCGGCTCTCCACGATCGAGACCACCGAGGCGTTGTGCGCGTGGATCGCGCCGTTCAGGTTCGAGTTGAACACGATCAGACCGGCACCCGGGTTGACCTTGATGGCGCCGTTCTGGGTGACCCCGTCCATGCAGGTGATGCCGGAGGAGATGGTCATGCTGCCGTTGTGCCGACCGCGCAGGACGGTGGTGCACTCCGGGTAGCTGGGCTGGGTCTGCACGTTCAGCTCGTCGAAGGCCACGACCGCGCGGGCGTTGTTCGTCAGCGGGTCGTCCAGCTTGAGGACGTCGAGTCCCTTCTGGATGTCGTTGGAGTAGATGTAACCGTTGTGGTAATACGTCGACCAGGATCCGCCGAGGATCCGGCGGGTGTCCGACAGCGGGCCCCGCTCCCAGAAGGCGATCTCGACCGGGTTGGCCGAGTCGGTGAAGTCGATGACCGAGATGCCGCCCTGGTACCACGCCTGGACCATGATGTCGCGGCCCATCGCCGGGATCAGCGAGCCGTTGTGCGCCACGCAGTTCTCGAGGGCGCTGTTCTCCCTCGGGATCTTGAAGTAGCTCTTGAAGACCAGTCGACGGTCGGCGCCGGAGCCGACGATGTCGTACAGCGCGTTCGCACCCTGGTTGGTCCGGTAGGCCGGGGTGCAGATGGCGCCGCTGCCGCCGCCGAGTTCGTCGGTGAAGACGACCTTGGTGCCGGCGTTGTTGAACGTGGCCGAGTGCCAGAACGCGAAGTTGGTGTCGCGCACCTGGCTCAGGACCACCGGGTTCACCGGGTCGGAGATGTCCATCAGGACGCCGTCACCCATGCAGGCGCCGGCGGCCAGGTCCAGGTCCGGGTAGGCGGTGATGTCGTGGCATCCGCTGGTGTTGGTGTTGCCGCCGTCCGGGAAGAGGACCGGGGTGGCGACCACGGAGGCGCTGGTGGGGTTCGCCAGCGGCACGTCGATGATGGAGATCTTGTCGTGCGGCGGCTTGCAGTAGAACGCGTTGTTCGACGGGCTGTACGACTGGACGTACACGTAGACGCTCGTGTCGTCCTTGCTCGGCACCAGCGTCAGGGTGTGCGAACCGCAGTCGGTGCGGACCGACTTGATGTAGCGCGGGTTCGCCTTGTCGCTGATGTCGAAGATCCGGACGCCTTCCCAGGCGCTCTCCTGGGCCACCGAACCGGCGCTGCTGCTGCACGAGTCGTCGCTGCGGGGCGAGTCGACCGCAAGGAACAGCAGGTTCCCGTAGACCGACGGGTCACCCTGCGCTCCGACGCAGACGACCTGGCTGACCACCTGCGGTGAGGCCGGGTTGCTGACGTCGAAGATGCTGAACCCGTTGTAGTTGCCGGCGATGACGTGGTTGTCCTGGAACGCCAGGTCCGAGTTGTACGCGGCCTCGCTGGCGAACCCGCCGAACTTCGGGACGTTGGCGATCTGGGTGAGGTTGGGGCTGCTGACGATCTCGTCGACGGCCGGGATGGTGTTCGCGGCGGTCTCGGCGGCGCTGCTCGACGGCGCCACCGCGACACCCGCGACGAGAAGGGCACCTGTGGCGGCCAGGCTGATCGCCAGCCTCCGGTTCCCTCGTGGGGTCGGTTTGAACATGTAGGAACACCCTTCGTCAAGGATGAGCAGGGTTAGCGGAGGTTAACCCTGTGGTGGTGCTCGATCGTCGGCCATGTGGTCACGGTTTAGCAACACGACCGCCGATGTCTCGACGCAAACTGGCGCAGGTGGGGCTAAACGATCGTTCTGTCGATCGTGGGCCTCCCGTCGCAGCTCAGGCCCGCGCTACCATCCCGGCCAACGGTGAACGGCGGGAGTCGGGTTGTGCTAGGTGTGCGGATTCGTGGGCTGCTGCGACAGTCCCGCAAGCTTGTGCTGATCGAGTTGGCCGTACTCGCGGTGCTGGCCGTCGGGATCGCGGTGGCGGTGTCGTGGCCGGACAGTGGGCCCGCGCCGACGGCGCAGACGAACGAGCCCGCGCCGCTCGACCTGCCCGGCATCCCGGACGCCACCGCTCCGGTGCTGATGCCGGGCGGACCCGGTGAACCGGCGAAGACCCTGGCGGCGAACGAGATGTCACCGATGGCCCGGCCGCCGCACAACAACGCCGACACCCGCTTCGTCACGATGATGATCCCGCACCACGAGCAGGCCCTGGTGATGGCCAAACTGGTCGGTGACCGGGCCGAGAACCCGAACTTGAAGATCATCGCGGACCGCATCCTGGCCGCTCAGGACCCGGAGATCAAGACCCTGGAGAGTTGGTTGACCGACCGTGGCCTGGACCGCAACTCGGGCGACGGGCACCGGCACGAGATGGCCGGCATGCAGACGGCGGATGCGCTGAACCGCCTGACCGCGGCCCGGGGCGCCGACTTCGACCGGATGTTCGTGGCGATGATGACCGACCATCACCAGGGCGCCATCGCGATGGCGAACGAGGTCCTCACACTCGGCACCGACATCATCATCAACGAGTTCGCCAGCGGCGTCGTCGTCGAACAGGGCGTCGAGATCAACCGGATGCGCGAGGTGTTGACCGGCAGCCGGTAGCCGGGTCGTGGTCCCGCCCGTGCGACGTCCCGGGAGTTGTCGGTGGTCACCGATAGCGTCGGGTGGACGCCGACGAAGGGACCAGCCATGACCGAGAGCAGCCTGTCACCCGAGCGCGCGGATCTGCTGCAGGCACTGCGTCAGCAACGCTTCTTCCTGCGCGGCGCCGCGCGGGAGTTGACCGACGAACAGGCGACGACGTGCAGCACGGTCAGCGCGCTCTGCGTCGGCGGTCTGATCAAGCACGTCGCGGAGGTCGAACGAGGTTGGGCCGACTTCATCGTCGACGGTCCGGCCGAGACACCGGACCACGACGACCCCGCCGCCCAGGAGCGCCACGCGCAGTCGTTCCGGCTGCTGCCGGGCGAGACCCTGGCCGGGGTGCTCAGCACGTACGACGAGGTCGCGGCCCGCACCGACGAGCTGATCCGGAGCCTGCCCGACCTGGATGCGAGCCAGCCGCTGCCCGAGGCGCCCTGGTTCGAGCCGGGTGCCCGCTGGTCGGCCCGACGGGTGCTGCTGCACGTCATCGCCGAGACGTCGCAGCACGCCGGGCACGCCGACATCATCCGGGAGGCGATCGACGGCGCGAAGTCCATGGCCTGACCCGGCGGCTCGACCTCAGCAGCGGTCTCCGCCCGCCACCCGTTCGCGCCCGGCCCGTCCAGGTCCGGCCCGTCGGCGTTTGGTCTGTCCGCGTTTGGCCTGTCCGTGTCTCGCCCGTCCGCGTCTCGCCCGCCCGGCGGGCCGGTCCGCTCACGTTCGGCCCGTCTCCGTTCGGCCCCGGCGCGTCTCGCCCGTTCGCGTCCGGCCCTGGCGCGAGACGGTCGGCGCGGGTAACAGCGGTCCCGCCGCTCCGGCGCGGATGATCCGTTCGGCCACCGCCAGGTTGATCAACCAGCCGGCGGCGTGCAGCAACGCCCGGGTCAGCTCGCCCGGTGGTTCGGCGGCCACGAGCCACGGCAGGTGGGTCAGGAACTGGGTGCCGGCCCCCTGACCGATGGCGTACCCACGGATCATCCACGCCCGGTGCCGGCTGACGTCGCGCCGCAGGATCGCGCGGAGACCGAGGACGACGCACCCGGCCATCGCCCCGCCGAACAGGAGCCGCAGGCCGATGAGGAACGCACCGTCGATGGGCAGGAGGGGATAGAACGCGGCCATCCACATGCCGGAGAGCGCGGCGAGGAGACCGGCCGGTACCAGCAGCCGACCCGCGACGCGGTGCCATCCCGGTCTCCGACGTCGGAAGCCGGGCATGAACTGGAAGGCGCCCAGCAGGCAGTACAGGCTCGCCGTGACGATGTGCACCAGCACCGGCGCGGGGTCGGCGACGAATCGGGCGTTGGCCGGCGTCACGGTCGGATGGCTCGACAGCTCGACGGTCCGGACGACCCCGGCGACCACCGGGACGAGGGCGAGCAGGATCAGGCCGGTGGGTATCGCCCACTCGTGTCTGCGGAGGAAGCGGTTCGTGGACATGACCCGATGCTCGGCGCGCGACGGTGTGCACTCATCGGTGCATGGGCTCGGGCCCCGTCGGTCCTCGGAGGGAGCCCCGGCTCGTCCTTACGGCGGTCGTGTGTCGGCGGGAGGAGCCAGGGAGCTACCGGCCGCGTACCCGGTGCGTCTCGTACGCCCAGATGGCGATCTCGACCCGGTTCCGGGCGCCGAGCTTGGCCATCAGGCTCGCCACGTGCGTCTTCACCGTGCTGAGACTGACGTGGAACTCGCCCGCGATCTCGCTGTTGGTCCGTCCCCGGGCCACCGCCGTGAGGATCTGCTCCTCCCGTTCGGTGAGCCGGTCCACCGGTTGTCGGGGTGGCGCGGCCGGTCCGGCGTCGGCGAAGGCGCGCAACAGGCGGGTGGTGACGCTGGGCGCGATGAGCGCGTCACCGTCGGCCGCGGCGCGCACCGCCTGGGCCAGCAGCGCCGTGCCGGCGTCCTTGAGCAGGAAGCCCCGGGCTCCGGCGCGCAGCGCGGCGTAGACGTACTCGTCGAGGTCGAAGGTGGTGATGACGACGACGGCGAGTGGATCTGCGACTCGGGGCCCGGCGAGCCGGCGGGTCGCCTCGATGCCGTCCACACCGGGCATCCGGATGTCGAACAGGCACACGTCGGGACGCATCCGCCGGGCCATCTCGACGGCGTGGTGACCGTCGGCGGCCGTGCCGACGACCTCGATGCCCGGCTGGGCGTCGAGGATCATCGTGAGTCCACTCCGGATGATCTCCTGATCGTCGGCGACGACCACCCTGATCCGCCGGTGGCCGTCGGCGGCGGACGGGTCCGGTCCTCCGGCCGCCGGCCGGGTCACGCGGGTACCCCGGCCCGAGGCAGGACCGCGTCGACGATCCACCCCTGCTCGGGACCGGGTCCGGCGGCACAACTGCCACCGAGCAGCGCCGCGCGTTCGACCATCCCGGCGAGCCCGTACCCGGATCCGGACGGTGGTCCGGCGGGGCTCTCGCCGTCGTCGCTGACACGCAGTCGTACCGAGGCGTCGTCCACCTCGACGCGTACCCGGATGCGGGTCGCGTGCCGTGCGTGCCGGCGGGCGTTGGTGACCGACTCCTGGACGAGCCGGTAGACCGTGCGGTCCACGGACGGGGTGATGCCGTCGGCGTCTCCGACTATCTGCACCTCCACAGCCGGGCCGTCCGGTGCCTCCGCTGCGAACCGGGCCAGGTCGGCGATGCGTGGCGCGGGCGACAGCGCCGCCGGTTCGTCGGTCCGCAGCACCCGGACGAGGCCGCGCATCTCGGCCAGTGCCCGCGACGCCTCGGCCTCGATGAGGTGCAACGCCTCGATCGCCGCCTGCGGACGGGTGGCCGCCACGGCGAGCCCGGCCTGGGCCCGGATCGCCATCGCCGACACGTGGTGCGCGACGGTGTCGTGCAGGTCGCGGGCGAGTCGTTCCCGTTCGAGCAGCGTGACCTGGTCCAGCTCGCGCTGCCGGGCCCGCGCCCGGTACCGCACGCTGCTGCCCAGCGTGGCGGCCGCGAACAGCACGACGAAGGCGGCGACCGTGTCCGCGGGACCGGCCTGACCGGCGGCAACCCACAGACCCAGCTTGCCGAGAACGATCACGCCGCCGATCACGGCCGCCCGCCCGGAACCCCATCGGAACAGCGCGTACACCAGCAGCAGGACGAAGACCAGGACGTCCTGCTGAAGAGCATGCCGGTCGGTCAGCAGGGGAATCACCGCGCAGGTGCCGAAAGCGAGCGCGACCATCGGTAGCGGTCGGGTCCGGCGCCACAGCACCGTGGCCGTCAGCGCCACCGCCACGGCCACCGACAGAGGTCGCCAGGCCAGCTCGGGCCGGACGAGCCCCTCGACGAGCGCCACCGGCACGAGGACCGCGAGCAGCAGCCAGTCCCGCCACACGCGCCGCGGCGCGTCGGGCGGGGCGGGCTCCTCCCACACCGAACGCAACAGACCCGACACGACTCCATCGTAGGAACGGGGCGGACCCATCGGATCGGCCCAAAGTACGAGCGGCCGGAGCGGTCACGTCGCTCGCCCGTACAGTCGTGCCATGCCGGAGATCGTCGAGCTGCTGGCCTCGCCCACGCACCGCTACGTGGGGCGGCCCTCGGACGGGCCGGCGCCCGCGCCCGACGGCGAGTTGGTCGACGAGATCCGGATCCGCGCGGAGCTGGGCATCGTGGGCGACCGGTACTTCGGCAAGCCGGCGCACCGTGGGGCGAGCGTGACGGTCATCGCGGTCGAGTCGCTGCCGCCCGGCGCGGGGCTGGCGCAGGTCCGGCGCAACGTGCTGATCCGTGATGTCGACGTGGACGGCCTGGTCGGCTCGGTGCTGGTGCTGGACTCGGGGCAGGGGCCGGTGCGGCTGCGGGTCAACCGGCCGGCGCACCCGTGCGCCTGGATGGACGTGACGATCGGGCCCGGCGCGTGGCGCGGACTGCGCGGCAAGGGCGGTGTGCGCTGCACGCCGCTGACCGACGGGGTGCTGCGGGTCGGACCGGTCGACGCGCGGGTCGAGTGAGGGCTGCGTGCAGGCGCGGCGGCCTGTGTGAAAGGAAGGGCCCCCTGCTAACGCCTCCGGTATAGGAAGGGTCCCCTCCTTACATCCGGGCGGGCGCGGTCGGGGGAGTCTTCGCCGCTTCGCCGCTCATGATCATTATTGCTGGCAGGATCCAGATCATGCTCGCGTTGCGTCGCGCCATGACCACCTGGACCGTCTCGGTGCCCGTCGCCGCGCTGCTGGTGCTGGGGCTGACCTGGGACCGCAGGCTCACCGGCGTGATGGTCATCGTGGTGGCGCTCTTCCTGGCCGGCGCGGTGCTGGCGGCCGTGCACCACGCCGAGGTGGTCGCGCACAAGGTCGGTGAGCCGTACGGGTCGCTGGTGCTGGCGGTGGCGGTCACCGTCATCGAGGTGGCGCTGATCGTGACGCTGATGATCAGTGGCGGGGAGAAGACCGAGTCGCTGGCCCGGGACACCGTCTTCGCCGCCGTGATGATCACCTGCAACGGCATCCTCGGTCTGTCGCTGCTCATCGGCGCGTTGCGTCGTCGGCTGGCCGTGTTCAACCCGGAGGGGACCGGTGGTGCGCTGGCCACCGTGGCCACCCTCGCCACGCTGTGCCTGGTGGTGCCGACGTTCACCATCGGTCGTCCCGGCCCACAGTTCAGCCCCGCCCAGCTCACCTTCGCGGCGGTCGTGTCGCTCGCGCTCTACGCGCTGTTCGTGATGGTGCAGACCGGTCGGCACCGGGACTACTTCCTGCCCGTCGGCAGCGAGGGGGAGGTGCTGCCGGAGGAGGCGCACGCCGATCCGCCGTCGACCCGGCAGGCCATGGTGAGCCTGGGGCTGCTGCTGGTCGCCCTGGTGGCCGTGGTCGGCGACGCCAAGTCGGTCTCGCCGGCGATCGAGGCCGGCGTGGCCGCGGTGAACCTGCCCCCGGCGTTCGTCGGCGTCATCATCGCGTTGCTGGTGCTGCTGCCGGAGACGCTCGCCGCCGCCCGCGCGGCCCGCCGGGACCGCGTACAGATCAGCCTGAACCTCGCGCTCGGCTCGGCGATGGCCAGCATCGGGCTGACCATCCCGGCGATCGCGATCGCCTCGATCTGGCTGGAGGGGCCGCTGCTGCTCGGCCTGGGCGGGACCCAGGTGACGCTGCTCGCGCTGACCGTGGTCACCGGCGTGCTGACCGTGGTGCCGGGACGGGCCACCCTGCTCCAGGGCGGGGTGCACCTGGTGCTCCTGGCCGCCTTCGTCTTCCTCGCCGCGAGCCCCTGAGGCCACGCCGCCAACCCTGAGGCCACGCCGGCCGGCCCCTGCGGCCACGCGGCCACGCCGGCCGGTCCCGGGGGTCTCGCCGCGCCCGGCACCGAAGCATCTGGACGGTGTGCCGGTGAACCGGACCGGCCGGTACGGCGTACCAGACGGTGACGGGCGTGACGGTCCTACCGTCGGGGTACTGGTCCGGCGTCGAGGCGGGAGGCACAGGGTGCGGGTAGGTGCGGGGCAGCGTAGCCGGGGGAGGCTCGCCGGCCTGGCGGTGGCGCTGGTGGCGGCCACCGCGTGCATGGTGGAGCCGGTGGGCGCGCCGACCGGGCCCGCCGAGCCACCGGCCCCGGCGTCGCCGAGCACCGAGGTGACGCGCGCCGACGGCACCGACACCGTCGAGGAGTTCGAGCGGGACATGGCCGACGCCACGCGCCTGGCGGAACGGTACTGGGCCGAGTACTTCCGCGCCTCCGGCCGCTCGTTCCAGCCGATCCGGCGCATCATCCCGTACGAGCGGGACGGCGAGATCTCGTGCGGCGGGCAGGAGGTGCCCCGCAACAACGCGGTCTACTGCACCGTCAGCGACTACATCGCCTACGACGTCAACTGGTCGTTCCGGGCGTTCCGGCAGATCGGCGACGCGTTCGTGTTCTACCTTCTCGGGCACGAGTACGCGCACGGCGTCCAGACCCGCCTCGGCATCCGCTACACCTTCACCATCCAGCAGGAGTTGCAGGCCGACTGCATGGCCGGGGCGTACCTCGGCGACTCGGTACGCGCCGGCACGCTGACTCTCGACGAGGGGGACCTCGACGAGTTCACCGAGGGCCTGCTGGCCGTCGGCGACGATCCCGGCCAGCCGTGGTTCGCCGAGGGGTCGCACGGCACCCCGGAGCAGCGCTCCGAGATGTTCTTCCGGGGGTACGAACGCTCCCTGGCCGCCTGCGACATCGGTTGACGAAGGTCACCGTGCCGGGCGGCGCGCGGCAGACGGCTCCGGCGGGCTGGAAGGATCGACCGGGTACCCGACCCGAGGAGGATCCGGTGAGTAGCGCCCGACCGGCCGCAGTGCTCTTCGACATGGACGGCACGCTGGTCGACAGCGAGCGGTTGTGGGACGTCGCCCTGCAGGAGCTCGCGGAGAGCTACGGAGGCACCCTCTCCGCCGACGCCCGTCGCGCGATCGTCGGCACCGGGATGGCCGACTCGATGCGTATCCTGCACGACGACCTGCGCCAGCCGCACCGGGATCCGCAGGCGAGCGCCGAGTGGATCAACACCCGCATCCTGGAGCTGTTCCGCACCGGCCTGCAGTGGCGCCCCGGCGCGCTGGCGCTGCTCGGGGCCGTCCGGGAGGCCCGGATCCCGACCGCGCTGGTCACCTCCAGTGGCCGGGCCCTGGTCGAGATCGCCCTGGACACCCTCGGCCGGGACAGCTTCGACGTGGTGGTCTGCGGTGACGAGGTCGACTCCACCAAGCCGCATCCGGAGCCGTACCTGACGGCGGCGCGGCTGCTCGGCGTACCGATCGACGAGTGTGTGGCGATCGAGGACTCGGCGACCGGGGTGGCCAGCGCGGTCGCCGCCGGGGCGGCGGTCCTGGCCGTGCCGGCGGAGGTGCCCCTGAGCCCTCGCGACGGCGTACACCAACTGGAGAGCCTGGTCGCTGCGGACCTGGACCTGCTCGCCGCGCTGCTGAGGCGGTTGCCGCAAGGACCGTCGCGGGCCTGACGCCCCGGACCACGGACGAACGACCGGGCCCCGGCACCATGTGGTGCCGGGGCCCGGTCGTCGTGCTCAGTCGTGGGCGATCGCACCCAGGACGTTGATCCGGGCGGCCCGGATCGCCGGCAGCACGGCGGCGATCACGCCGATGATCGCGGCCAGACCGAGGAAGAGTCCCATCTGGCCCCAGGGCAGCACCAGCTTGTTGATCCCCTCGCTGCGCAGCGCCTCGACCACCGCGGCACCGAGACCGGCGCCGACCACCACCCCGAGCAGCGCGCCGAAGACCGAGATCACCACCGCCTCGACGGTGATCATGCCCATGGTCTGCGAACGCCGCAGGCCGATGGCGCGCAGCAGGCCCAGCTCGCGGGTCCGCTCCAGCACCGACAGGGCCAGGGTGTTGATGATGCCGAGTACGGCGATCACGATGGCCAGCGCCAGCAGGATCTGGATCATCGTGAGCAACGTGTCGAGCTGACCGGCCTGCTGCTCCACGAAGGCGTTCAGGTCGACCACCGACACCTCGGGGCTGTCCGCCAGCAGCGTCTCGATGCGCGGCTGGACGTCGGCGACCGACGTGCCCGGTTCGAGCTGGATGAAGCCCTGGCTCGGCTGCGGCACGGTGAAGTTGCGGGCGACCTCCGTCGGCAGCACCATCTGCACGCCGGTGAACAGGGGAGTGTCCTCGAAGATGCCCGTCACGGTGTACGTGGCCGGCTCGCCCCGGGCAAGCTGCACCGTCGTCGTCGACCCGACCGACAGGTTGCGCGCCTTCGCGGTCTCCTCGCTGACCAGCATCTGCCCCGCGTCGATCCGGTCGATGTCACCGGAGGCGGCGGTGAGGCTGTAGACCTGGCGCAGCGCGGCCGGCTCGGTCACCGCGCCGACGAAGGTGCGCTCGTCACCGACCAGGGCCAGGTCGCCGTAGAGACCGTCGGCGACGCGTACGCCGGGGATCGTCTTGGCCTCTTCCAGCACCGCCGGGTCGAAGGTGGGCGGACGGGGACCGCTCTGCACCCCGGCGATCACCAGCTCGGCCTTGATGCTGTCCCGGGCCAGACCGCTGATGCTGCTCTTGGCCGAGTCCAGGATCACCGTGATGCCGGTGACCAGGGCGATGCCGACCATCAGCGCGGCGGCCGTGATCGCGGTGCGGCGCGGGTTGCGACCCGAGTTGAGCCGGCCCAGCTTGCCCGGCACCCAGCCGGCGAAGACCGCGCCGAGTGCCGATACCACCGGCTTGCTGATCAGCGGCGTCAGCAGGGCCACTCCGATGAACGTGAACAGCACGCCGCCGAGGATGGTGGCCAGGGTGTTGCCGCCCGCGTGACCACCCAGCCCGAGGAAGAGCAGGACGGCACCGATCGCGGTCACCAGCGCCCCGGCAACGGTGATCTTGGTAAGCGGACGGTCCGGGGTGGCCACGTCCTGCATCGCCGCGATCGGCGGGATCCGGGCGGCCCGCAGCGCCGGCAACAACGCCGCCAGCACCGTGATCACCAGACCGACCGAGAAGGCGCCGATCACCGCCGACGCGGGCATGCTCAACCCGGTCAGCTCCAGGCCGCCGGAGATGGAGCTGAACACGTACGCCAGCAACGCGCCGACACCGAAGCCGGCCGCCAGGCCGAGCACCGAGGCGATCAGGCCCACGGCGATCGCCTCCAGCACCACCGAGCCGATGATCTGCTTACCGCTGGCGCCCACGGCCCGCAGCAACGCCAACTCGCGGGTGCGCTGCGCCACGATGATCGAGAACGTGTTCAGGATGAGGAACGTACCGACCAGCAGCGCCACCGCGGCGAAGCCGAGCAGGATCCGGTTGAAGAAGGTCAGTCCCTCCTTCAGCCCGGCGGCGGCGTCGGCGGAGAGCTGCTCCCCGGTCTTGACCACGTAGTCGTCGCCGAGCGCCGCGGCCACGCTGTCGCGCAGCGCGTCGTCGGAGACGCCCGACGAGGCGGTGACCGTGATGTTGTTGAACACGTCCGGCTCGCCGAGCATCAGTCGCTGGGCCGTCGGGGTGGTGAACATGACCTCGTTGACGCCGCCGAGGGAGTCCCGGTCACCGCTGTAACCGAAGATGCCGACGATGGTGAAGTCCTGCCGGGGGCTGAGCGTGAGCACGCCCACCCGGTCGCCGACGGCGACCTTGCCCGCGTTCGCCAACGACTTGTTGATCACGATCTCGTCGTCGGCCCGGGGCTCGCGCCCCTCGCGCAACTGCACCAGATCGCTCTCGCCGACCCAGTTGCCACCGAGCTGCGGTGGCCCGAACGAGGCGACGACCTTGCCGTCGCCGCCGATCATCCGCGCGCCGTCGGAGACCACCACACCGGTGGCGTCGGCCACGCCCGGCACCGCCCGCACGGTCTCCACCGTGTCGGCCGGGAAGGGCGCCTGGACCTGTTCGCCCTCCATCTCGTTGACCGCGAGCTTCGGCTTCGCCGACACGCTGACGTCGACCTCCTCGTACGCCTCGGCGAAGAGTTGGTCGAAGGTGCGGCCGAGCGTGTCGGTGAGCACGAAGGCACCGGAGACGAACATGACGCCGAGCACCACGGCCAGGCCGGACAGGACCAGCCGGACCTTCCGCGCAAGGAGGCTCTTCAGAGTCGCCCGGAACATCAGCCGGCCACCTCGGCGGGCGTGTCCAGCTTCTTCATCGTGTCCAGCACCGTGTCGGCGGTGGGCTCGATCAGCTCGGAGACGATCTGGCCGTCGGCGAGGAACACCACCCGGTCGGCGTACGCGGCGGCGGTCGGGTCGTGGGTCACCATGACGATGGTCTGGCCGTGCTCACGCACCGAGTTCCGGAGGAAGTTGAGCACCTCCGCCCCGGCCCGCGAGTCGAGGTTGCCGGTCGGCTCGTCCGCGAAGATCACCTCGGGGCGGGCCACCAGCGCCCGGGCGCACGCCACCCGCTGCTGCTGACCGCCGGAGAGCTGTGCCGGCCGGTGGTCCAGCCGGTCCCGCAGACCGACCGTGTCGATCACGACGTCGTACCACGCCGTGTCCGGCTTGCGGCCGGCGATCGACAACGGCAGCAGGATGTTCTCCTTGGCGGTCAACGTGGGCAGCAGGTTGAACTGCTGGAAGATGAAGCCGATCTTGTCTCGGCGCAGCTTCGTCAGGCCCGCGTCACCGAGACCGGTGACCGTCGTGTCGCCGACGTGCACCGTGCCCCTGGTCACCGTGTCCAGCCCCGCGAGGCAGTGCATCAGCGTCGACTTGCCGGACCCGGACGGGCCCATGATGGCCGTGAACCGGCCACGCTCGAAATCGGCGCTGACCCCCCGTAGCGCGACGACCTGGGCCTCGCCGCTGCCATACACCTTCCACACATCGCTCGCCCGCGCTGCGGCCGGTGCCGACTGGCCTGTCGTAGCGGTCACGTCTCGTACCTCTCCGTCGGTGTCGAATCGCGCCGCCCCCGCTGGTCCGGCACGAGTCCATCTTCTGTGCTGCCCGACGCGGTTCCGTCCGACTCCGGGCGGAGACGAGGCGGATTTCCGGGTGCGGGTACCCCCTAAGCGCCGTCAGGGTTGCCCCCGATCCCGCGCCGATCGGCCTCCCCCTCACGACCGGACGGGATCATCGTGCACCGTGCCGTCACGTGAGGGTCAACCGGTTTCCGTCACCGGCGGTCACTGTAGGTGACCAATGCAACGCGGACGTTACGCCCCGGGCCGGACCAGGCCCGACTCGTACGCCAGCACCACCGCCTGCACCCGGTCGCGCAGCCCGAGCTTGGTCAACACGTGCCCGACGTGGGTCTTGACGGTGGTCTCGCTCACCGACAGCGCGCGGGCGATCTCGGCGTTGGACAGCCCCCGGGCGACCTGCACCAGCACCTCCCGCTCCCGTTCGGTCAGCGTGCTGAGGCCCTTCGGGGGCGACGCCGCCGGATCGGGCAGGGACTCGGCGAAGCGGTCCAGCAGCCGACGCAGGATGCGCGGGGCCACCACCGCGTCGCCCGCGGCGACCGTGCGGATCGCGGTGACCAGGTCCTCGGCCGGTACGTCCTTGGCCAGGAAGCCGCTCGCCCCCGCCCGCAGCGAGCCCACCACGTACTCGTCGAGGTCGAAGGTGGTCAGGATCAGCACCCGGACCGGCAGCCGCGCGTCGACGATGGCCCGGGTCGCGGTCACCCCGTCCATCCGGGGCATCCGGATGTCCATCAGCACCACGTCGGGCAGCAGCCGGCGGGACAGATCCACCGCCTCGGCGCCGTCACCGGCCTCGGCCACGATGTCCAGGTCGGTCTCCGCGCCGAGCACCATCCGGAAGCCGGTACGCAGCAGCGGCTGGTCGTCGGCGAGCAGGATCCGGATCGGTCGGCGCGACGGCGTCGCTTCGGTCATGTCGTCCTCCACGTCAGCCGTCACCCGGACGCCCCGGCGTCCAGCAGGGTCTCCACCGGGATCCTCGCGTGCACCCGGTAGCCGCCGCCGGGCCGCGCGCCGGTGCGCAGGACACCACCGTAGAGGGCGACCCGCTCCCGCATCCCGACCAGTCCGTGCCCGACCCGGTCGGTGTCCGGGGACGGTCCCCGACCGGTGTCGGTGACCTCGACCTCCACCGCGTCGTCGGCGAAGCTGACCCGGACCTGCGCGGTGGCCGTGCCGGCGTGCTTGAGCGCGTTCGTCAGCGCCTCCTGCACGATCCGGTACACGGTCAGCGCCTCGCCCTCGGCCAGCGCGGCGGGTGCTCCCCGCACCGTCAGCGTCACCGGCAGCCCGGCCTCGCGCACCTGCTCGGCCAGCGCCTCGATGCCGGCGATGCCCGGTTGCGGGGCCAGGTCGGCCGCCGGCTCCGCCTCGGTACGCAGCACGTCGAGGAGCCGGCGCAGCTCCCGCAGGGTGGCCCGGCTGGTCTCCTCGATGGTGCCGATCGCCTCCTCGGCGGCGTTCGGGTCTCGCCGCAGCACCCGCCGGACCCCGGTCGCCAGCACCCCCATCACGCTGACATGGTGGGCCACCACGTCGTGCAGTTCCCGGGCGATGCGTCGTCGCTCGTCGGCGACCGCCTGCTCGGCCAGGGCGCGCTGGGTGGCCTCGGCGATCCGGGCCCGCTCCCGCAACGCCTGGGTGCTGGCCCGCCGGGCGTGCACCGCCCGGCCCACCGAGAACGACACGACGCCGATCAGGAGGTTGTTCGCCACCAGGTAGGCGGGATTGACCTGCGGCATGGTCTCGAAGGGCGTGACCGTGGTGACCAGCGCGACCGGCACCCAGAGCACCACCGCCGCCACCACCGCCGGACGCAGCGGCCGGTACGCGGCCATCGTGTAGGTGAGCACCACGAAGGCGAAGCCCTGCGTCGCGGGGGAGATCTCCAGCGTCAGCGGTAGGGCCAGGATCGCCAGCGAGGCCACCACCGCCGGCCACGGTGCCGTCCGGCGCACCACCACCGGTGCGGCGCACACCAGGCTCCACCCCAGCGCGGCGAAGAGCGGCCGGGGCCAGAAGTCCCGTGGCGTCAGCAGGGTGAGCACGACCTCCGCGACCACCAGCCCGACAGCCAGCAGCCCGTCACCGGCCAGCGGGTGCCGCCGCAGCCACTCCCTCGGATCCGTACCCACGCTCCGACGCTATCCGCCCGTTCGGGCGAAAGATCGTCTCCTGCGGTGACCTGCTCTCCTCCCTGGGGAGGAGAGGTCCCTAGTCGTCGGCGCCCGGAGGGGCCGGACGGGACCGGGCGTCGCGCAGCGGATCCGCCGTCGCCACCTGCTCGGGGAAGGGCGGCGGGGTGCCGCCGAAGGTGGGACACCGGGCCTGGTGGCTGCACCAGTCACAGAGCCGGCTCGGCCGGGGCCGGAAGTCCTGGTTGACGGTGGCCTGCTCGATCGCCCGCCACAACGCGACCACGGTGCGCTCGAAGCGCACCAGCTCCTCGGCGTCGGGGGCGTAGTCGCACACCTCGGCGTCCTTGAGGTAGAGCAGCCGCAGCACCTTGGGCACCACACCCCGGGTCCGCCAGAGCACCAGGGCGTAGAACTTGAGCTGGAACAGGGCGCGCGCCTCGAACGCCTCGCGCGGAGCGCCGCCGGTCTTGTAGTCGACCACCCGCAGCGCGCCGTCCGGTGCCACGTCGAGCCGGTCCAGATAGCCCCGGATCAACAGCTCGTCGTCGACCACCGCCGAGATCAGACTCTCCCGCTCGGCCGGCTCCAGGCGGCGCGGGTCCTCCACGGTGAAGTAGCCCTCCAGCAGCGCCGCCGCCGAGGTCAGGAACTGCGTCACGGCGGCCGGGTCGTCGCCCTCGAAGATCCCGGACAGCTCCGGCTGCTCGGTGACCAGCCGGTCCCACTGTGGTGCCACGAGGTCACCGGCCGCCTCCGGGGTGCGTCCGGCCGACGGCAGGTCGAAGAGGCGCTCCAGCACCGCGTGCACCAGTGTGCCCCGGGCCTGCTCCAGAGTGGTCCGCTCGGGCAGACGGTCGATGCTGCGGAACCGGTAGAGCAGTGGGCAGGTCTTGAAGTCGGCCGCCCGCGACGGTGAGAGTGAGGCGCGCACCGTCGCCGGCAACTGCGTCGGAGTCGGGGCCTGTTGGGTGATCACCGGATCCGCCGTCATGTCCCGAAGGTTAGGGCACGAGTGTGACAGGACCACCGGCACCGCACCGGGAGGTGATCTCCCGCCGCGTAGCATCGGGCCGGTGGAACAGAGGAGTCGACCGCGCGCCGGCCGGCGTCCGGGCATGCGGGTGGGCCGGGTCTTCGGGGTGCCGCTCTACCTGAACGCCTCGATCCTGCTGCTCGCCGTGCTGATCATCGTGCTCTACGGCGAACTGGCCGGCCAGCGCCTGCAACTCTCCCCGATCGGCGGTTACCTGGTCGGCGCCGGGTTCGTCGTGTCGCTGCTCGGCTCGGTGCTCCTGCACGAACTCGGGCACGCCCTGACCGCCCGGCGGTTCGGCATCGGCGTGCGCGGGATCACCCTGGAACTGCTCGGCGGGTACACCGAGATGGACCGGGAGGCCCCGTCCCCCCGGGTGGACCTCTACGTCTCGCTGGCCGGCCCGGCGGTCTCCGCGGTGCTCGGCGTGATCGCCGTCGCCGCCATGCTGGTCCTGCCCGACCGCACCGTGGCCGACCAGTTGGCGTTCCAACTGGCGGCGAGCAACATCATCGTCGCGGTCTTCAACATCCTGCCCGGCCTGCCGCTGGACGGCGGGCGGGCGCTGCGGGCGGTGATCTGGGCGGTCACCCGCAACAAGCACGCCGCCACCGAGGTGGCCGGCTGGGCCGGCCGGATCCTCGCCGTGGGCACCGCGCTGCTGGTGGCGGTGCTCTACGCGATGGACGTGCTGAGTCTGCTCGCCCTGCCGTTGACGGCGCTGGTCGCGCTCACCCTCTGGCACGGCGCCGGGCAGTCGATCCGGATGTCCCGGATCGGCCGCCGGCTGCCCCTGGTCGACCTGGCCCGGCTGGCCCGGCCGACCTTCGGCGTACCCACCGGCACCCCGCTCGCCGAGGCGCAGCGGCGCGCCGCCGAAGCGGTGCGGGAGGCGACCGTGGCGCTGCTGGTCACCGACTCGGCGGGCCGGTCGGTGGCGGTGGTGGACCCGGCCGCCGCGGCGGCCGTGCCGGAGGCCCGCCGCCCCTGGATCGCCGTCGACGCGGTGGCGCGTTCCCTCGGTGACCTGCCCACCCTGCCGGCCGACACCGACGGGGAACAGGTGCTGGAGCGGGTGCAGGCCCACCCGGCCGCGCAGTACCTCGTGACGGCAGGCGAAGATGTCGTCGGCATTCTGCACATCGCGGATCTGGCGCGACTGCTCGAACCTCACCGGAAGATGAACACGTGACCGTGACCCACTCCGCCGGCCCGGCCACCCCGGGCACCGAACCGCCCGCCGATTCCGCGGAGCCGCCCGTGCACCGTGGGCCGTTCCGTCCCGGTGACCGGGTGCAGCTGACCGACCCGAAGGGCCGGATGCACACCGTCACCCTGGAGCCGGGCAAGGAGTTCCACACCCACCGGGGCATCCTCGCGCACGACGCGCTGATCGGTCTGCCCGACGGCAGCGTGGTCAGCACCTCCGGCGGGGGCACGGCCTTCCTGGCGCTGCGTCCGCTGCTCTCGGACTACGTGCTGTCGATGCCGCGCGGTGCCCAGGTGATCTACCCCAAGGACTCGGCGCAGATCGTCGCCATGGGCGACATCTTCCCGGGCGCGAAGGTCCTGGAGGCCGGCGCCGGCTCCGGCGCGTTGAGCTGCTCGCTGCTGCGGGCCGTGGGCACCTCCGGTGAGCTGCACTCGTACGAGGTGCGGGACGACTTCGCCCAGATCGCGCGCCGCAACGTCGAGGCGTTCTTCAACGGGCCGCACCCCGCGTGGCACCTGCACGTCGGCGACGTGGCGGGATGCCCGGAGACCGGCTTCGACCGGATCATCCTGGACATGCTGACCCCGTGGGAGAACCTCGACATGATCGAGCGGGCGCTGCTGCCCGGCGGTGTGTTCATCGGGTACGTGGCCACCACCCCGCAGCTGTCCGAACTGGTCGAGGCGCTGCGCGAGCGGGGTGGCTGGACCGAGCCGCGCGCCTGGGAGTCACTGGTGCGGGACTGGCACGCCGAGGGGCTGGCGGTCCGGCCGGACCATCGGATGATCGCCCACACGGCGTTCCTCGTCTCCGCGCGTAAGCTCGCCCCCGGAGTCACGGCCCCGCCTCGGCGGCGCAAGCCCAGCAAGGGCAGTGAGGCGTACGCGCAACGGCGCCAGGCACTGCGCGCGGCGGAGGAGGCGGCCCGGCTGGCGCCGACCGACGGTGCCGAACCCGACACGACGCAGGAGACGGACAGGCCGTGACGGCGGATTGGGGCGGCGCGGAGTGAACGGGCTGATCCTCGACGCGGGTCGACGGGGGCCGATGCTGCCGGCCCGGGCCGGCGGGGTGGGGTGACGGCATGAGCCGTCCCGGTTTCGGCGGTGGCGACCTGCCGGCGGTCTTCCCGGACTGGTCCCCCTACACCGACCTCGAGTCGGCGGCCCGCGCCTACCTGCGGGACCCCGACGTCGCCCTGGAGGCGCTCGGCGGCGTGCTGCGCGGCGCCTCGGTGCTCGGCTTCACGCTGGAACGCTTCGTCAACGAGGTCAACGGGGTGTGGCAGGAGGTCGTCGTCTGCGACGGCAGCCGGCTGGTGCTCTGGCACGGCGAGGACGTGCCGCCGGGGGAGGGCCCGCCCGGCTCGATGACCTCGTCGCTGCGGGTCGTCCCGGTCTCCTCGGTCACCGAGGTGGGATGCCGGCGCCGGCTGTTCCGTCACGACAACGGCGAGATCCGGGTCGACAGCATCGACGTCTATCTGCTGCTGACCTCGCTGGACGAGTCACCGCCCAGCGAGGAGGCCGCCGGTGGGCCCCGACACGACGCGCTGCGGTTCGGCAAGACGCTCGACGACGGCGGTGCCGGGCAGATCGCCCGACTGGAGGAGTTCGCCCGGCTGGTCGCCTCGGTGGTCGGCCGCCCGTTGCTGTAGCGGCGGACCGATCGGCGGTTTCCGTGACAGTCGGATGACCGACCGTAATCGCCGTGCTCGGGCGGCCACCGTCGACCCGCGTACCCCCGGGCGGTCGATCGGGCCCGGCGTACGCGGGCCGGTCAGTCCTCGGCCTCCGGGCCGGCCACCTCGACGCCGTCGCTGCCGCGTACGACGTGGATGCACTCGCCCGGACACTCCTTCGCCGAGTCGATCACCTCGAGGCGCAGGTGCTCCGGCACGTCCACCCGGGCGCCCGGGGCCTGCTGGAGCTCGCCGTCGGGGCCCTTGACGTAGGCCAGACCGTCGACGTCGAACTCGAAGACGTCCGGCGCGTACTGCACGCACAGCCCGTCACCCGTACACAGGTCCTGGTCCACCCAGACCTGCAGTTGGTCGGTCGCGACCTCGACCATCGGTGCACCCCCCATGTTCTCCCGTCCCACGCCACGACGGTACCCGAATGCCCGTACCCGCCCAGCCACCCACCCTTGGCGATCAAGCTTCGGTGACGAGCGCGTTGCGGAGGACCGAATCGGGCTCATAGCGGCTAGTGTTAGGGCAGAACGTTCGAGCCCCCCGGGGAGGTGGGACGTGGCACGCAGCGACGACGCGGACTCGCGCGCCGCACGGTGGGAGAAGGAGGCCCACGATCTCTCCACGCAGGTCGCGTTCCTGCAAGAGGAACTCGCTCTCGTGCGGCGCAAGTTGACCGAAAGCCCCCGACACGTCCGGCAGCTCGAAGAGCGGCTGGCGGCCACCCAGGCGCAGTTGGCGCGGCTGACCGAGAACAACGAACGGCTCGTGGGCACCTTGAAAGAGGCTCGCGCGCAGATCGTGACGCTCAAAGAGGAGATCGACCGTCTCGCCCAGCCCCCCAGTGGCTACGGCGTCTTCCTGGCCCGACACGAGGACGGCACGGTCGACGTCTTCACCGGCGGGCGCAAGCTCCGCGTGGCCGTCTCACCCTCGCTCGACGTGGGTGAGCTGCGGCGCGGCCAGGAGGTCCTGCTCAACGACGCACTCAACATCGTCGACGCGTTCGGGTTCGAGCGGGTCGGCGAGGTGGTCATGCTCAAGGAGGTGCTGGCGGGCCCCGACGGCGTACCGGGTGACCGGGCGTTGGTGGTCTCGCACTCCGACGAGGAGCGGATCGTGCACCTGGCCGAGACCCTGATCGGCAGCGCGATCCGGGCCGGCGACTCGCTCATGATCGAACCCCGCTCGGCGTACGCGTACGAGCGGATCCCCAAGAGCGAGGTCGAGGAACTGGTCCTGGAGGAGGTGCCGGACGTCGACTACACCGACATCGGCGGCCTGCACTCCCAGATCGAGCAGATCAGGGACGCGGTGGAACTCCCGTTCCTGCACGCCGACCTGTTCCGCGAGCACCAGCTCCGGCCGCCGAAGGGCATCCTGCTCTACGGTCCGCCCGGCTGTGGCAAGACGCTCATCGCGAAGGCGGTCGCCAACTCGCTGGCGAAGAAGATCGCCGAGCGGCGGGGTGAGGAGAAGCACACCAGTTTCTTCCTCAACATCAAGGGTCCTGAGCTGCTCAACAAGTACGTCGGCGAGACCGAGCGGCACATCCGGCTGATCTTCCAGCGGGCGCGGGAGAAGGCCGGCGAGGGCACTCCGGTGATCGTCTTCTTCGACGAGATGGACTCGATCTTCCGGACCCGAGGCTCGGGTGTCTCCTCCGACGTGGAGAACACCATCGTCCCGCAGCTCCTCAGCGAGATCGACGGTGTCGAGGGCCTGGAGAACGTCATCGTCATCGGTGCCTCCAACCGGGAGGACATGATCGACCCGGCGATCCTGCGGCCGGGTCGGCTCGACGTGAAGATCAAGATCGAGCGTCCGGACGCCGAGGCGGCCAAGGACATCTTCTCCAAGTACATCCTCTCCGGCCTGCCGCTCTCCGCGGACGACCTGGCCGAGCACGGTCAGGACGCCAAGGCCACCGTCGCGGCGATGATCGACGCGGTGGTCCTGCGGATGTACTCGGAGACCGAGGAGAACCGCTTCCTCGAGGTCACCTACGCCAACGGCGACAAGGAAGTCCTGTACTTCAAGGACTTCAACTCCGGTGCCATGATCCAGAACATCGTGGATCGCGGCAAGAAGATGGCCATCAAGGAGTTCCTCACCTCCGGTCGCAAGGGACTCCGCCTGCAGCACCTGCTCGACGCCTGCGTCGACGAGTTCCGCGAGAACGAGGACCTGCCCAACACCACCAACCCCGACGACTGGGCCCGCATCTCCGGCAAGAAGGGCGAACGGATCGTCTACATCCGTACGCTCGTCTCCGGCGGCAAGGGCGCCGAAGCCGGCCGTTCCATCGAGACCGCGAGCAACACCGGCCAGTACCTCTGACCGGTCGCGCCACCGGGGCCCGTGACGCGACGCGTCACGGGCCCCGCCGCGTATCCGGGGATGGCGGTGGACACACCGGCCCGAGGTGTGCCGGCCGGGATGTGTCGCTAGACTGTTGATCTTTCCCTTCCATCCCTATTGGTGAAGGATGCGCGTGTCCATCGACCAGAGCGCGCTCGCCCCACCGGTCGCCCCGACCGCGAGCTCCGCGTCGCCGTACCGGCGGCGGTTCCTCCTCGCCCTCGTCGCCCTCGCCACGGCCTGGCTCCTGCCGCTCGCCGTGGCCGCTGTCGACGCCTCCTGGCTCCTGCCCCCGGTGGTGCTGCTCACCACCGCGAGCCTGCTGCGCGGCGGGCGTACCCTGCTCGACCGGCTGCTGCTCGCCACCGTCCTGCTGGTCTGCCTCACCACCGTCGCGGGCCTGTTCTTCACCACCTGGCCCTGGGGGATGGCGCCGGTGCCGTTGGCCGGCACCGCCCTGACCGTCCTCGTGCTGGCCGCGCTGGCCAGCGGCCGACGCCCCACCCTGCCGCGTCCCGCGTGGGCCGACCTGTTCCCGGTCGTCGGCACCGCCGCGATCGTCTGGTACCTCGCCCAGCCGCTGCTGCGCGCCGGCGACCTCGTCGGCCGGCTCACCGTCTTCACCCGGGGCGAGGACTACCTGCGTCACCTCACCCTGGTCGACGTCATCGGCCGGCACGGCGGGTACGCCTTCACCGACGCGGACGCGATCCGCGACCACCTGGTCAGCCTGCTGGTCTACTACCCGCAGGGGTGGCACCTGATCGTCGCCCTGCTCAACGGCCATCTCGTGCCGCCCGGCAGCATCGCCGACGCCGCCGCGCTGGCGGAGCCCTTCCTGTGGTGGAACGTCGCCGGATTCGGCCTGCTGGTGCTCACCATGCTCTGGGCCGCCCAGCGGCTGCCCGGTCCACTGCACCCGCCGACCCGGGGACTGCTCACCGTCGTCGTCGGCGCCCTCGTCCTCGGCAGCCAACTACCCCGGATGCTGTGGTCCGGCTACCCCACCGAGACGCTCGGGCTGACCCTCGCCGTCGTGCTCGCCGTCCTCGTCGCCCGGCCACTCACCGCCTCCCGCGAGCACCTGCTGCTGCTCGGCGCCCTGGTCGTCGGCATCGGGTACGTCTACTACCTGTTCCTGCCTCCGGCCGTGCTGCTCGTGGTCGGTTCGCTGCTCGTGCGTCGCCGCGAGGTGCTCCGGGTCCGCCACACCGCCCGGGTGGTGGGTCTGGCCACCTTCGTGCTGGCCCCGATACCGATCCTGCTCGGCGTGCTCCGGGCCAACCAGACCGAGTCGCTCACCGCCACCGTCGGGCCGGACCTTACCGAGACCTGGCTGGCCTTCGGCATCCTCGGGGCCATCGTCGTACCGGCCCTGCTCGGTCTCGCCCTGCGCGTCGAACGCACCGACCCCACCTGGCGGCGCTGGCTGTTCGTGCTGCTGGCCAGCACCCTCTTCACGGCGGGGATCGGGCTGGTCAGCCTCGTTCTCGGCGGCGAGATCGGCTACTACTTCAACAAGGCCGCCCACCTCACGACCGCCTTCCTCATCGTCGGCACGGCCGCCGCGATCCGTCTGCTGCCCGTGCCGCGTCGGGGGCGTCCGGCACGTACCGCCGTCGCCGGGGTCACCGCCGTCGCGGTCGCCGCCACCGTGGTGTTGTTCGGCGGCGTTACCGGCTGGCAGCGGAGCCTGCTCGTGGTCGAGCCGCAGACGTGGGCGCAGCGCTGGGTGCACATGGAGGTCGCTCCGCCGGCTCGGGCGGCGGTGGTCTGCGACGAGGTGGTCCGCCGCTATCCGGCCGTCGAGGGGGTGACCACGCTCGTGCTCGACCGTGGCACGTACGACTCCTATCTGGAGAACATCTGCGTCTCGACGTTGCAGGGCACCACCGCGCAGACCGAGGCCGCCACCTACAGCCTGCTCTTCATCGAGCCGGGTCGGACCTGGCAGATGCTGCACGCGACGCCGGGCGAGATCCGGCTGGTCGCCACCGACACCGGTGCCGAGTCCCGGGCCAGGAGACTGCTGCGTTCGCTGCCCGAGATACGCGAGCGGGTCACCATCGAGTCCATGATCGTCGAGCGGCCCGGGGACTGACCGGTGCGACCCGCGACGTTCCGAGCACCCCGGCAGGCCCCCGCCTGCCCGAGCGGCGACTACGCTCGACGTGACGGGGGACCGGTCGGGCAAGCGAAGCGGGTAGGTCGATGAGCGTAAGACGGATCATGGGCACCGAGGTCGAGTACGGCATCTCCGTGCCCGGTCAGGCCGGGGCCAACCCGATGGTCACCTCCTCCCAGGTGGTGAACGCGTACGGCGCCCGCCCGGAACTCAACCGGGGCGGTCGGGCCCGGTGGGACTACGAGGAGGAGTCGCCGCTGCGGGACGCCCGCGGCTTCACCTACTCCGGAGCCGCGTACGACCCGGCCGAGGCGCTCGCCGACGACGACCTCGGGCTGGCGAACGTCATACTCACCAACGGGGCCCGGCTCTACGTCGACCACGCCCACCCGGAGTACTCCACCCCAGAGGTGACCAACCCCCGGGACCTGGTGCGCTGGGACAAGGCGGGGGAGCGGGTGATGGCGGAGGCGGCCCGCCGCGCGGCCACCATCCCGGGCAGCGCGCCGATCCACCTCTACAAGAACAACACCGACAACAAGGGTGCCAGCTACGGCGCGCACGAGAACTACCTCATGCGCCGGCAGACCGCCTTCGCCGACATCGTGGCGTACCTGACCCCGTTCTTCGTGACCCGGCAGATCGTCTGCGGCGCCGGTCGCGTCGGCATCGGCCAGGACGGCGGGCAGAGCGGCTTCCAGATCTCGCAGCGGGCCGACTTCTTCGAGGTCGAGGTGGGGCTGGAGACCACGCTCAAGCGTCCGATCATCAACACCCGGGACGAGCCGCACGCCGACGCCGACAAGTACCGCCGCCTGCACGTCATCATCGGCGACGCCAACCTGTCGGAGATCTCCACCTACCTCAAGGTGGGCACCGCCGCGCTGATCCTCACCATGATCGAGGAGAAGGCGCTCGGCCCGGACCTCGGCATCGCCGACCCGGTCGGTGAACTCCGCGCGGTCAGTCACGACCCGTCGCTGACCCACCGGATGCGCATGCGCGACGGCCGACGGCTGACCGCGTTGGACGTCCAGTGGGCGTACCTGGAGCGGGTACGCGCCTTCGTGGAGGACCGGTACGGCAGCGACGTCGACGAGCAGACCACCGACGTGCTGGACCGGTGGGAGAACGTGCTGGACCGGCTCGGCCGCGACGTCATGCTCTGCGCCGACGAGCTGGACTGGGTGGCGAAGCTGCGGTTGCTGGAGGGCTACCGGGACCGGGAGAAGCTCGGGTGGGGTTCGCACAAGCTCCAACTGGTCGACCTGCAGTACTCCGACGTCCGCCCGGAGAAGGGGCTCTACCACCGCCTGGTCTCCCGGGGGGCGATGAAGACGCTGCTGCCCGATGCCGAGACGCAGGCCGCGATGACCGAGCCGCCGGAGGACACCCGTGCCTACTTCCGGGGCCGCTGCCTGGCGCAGTACGCCTCCGAGGTGGTCGCCGCCAGTTGGGACTCGGTGATATTCGACGTCGGGCGGGAGTCGCTGGTCCGGGTGCCGATGATGGAGCCGGAGCGCGGCACCAGGCGGCATGTCGGCGCACTCTTCGACCGCTGCGCCAGCGCGAAGGATCTGCTGGAGACCCTGACCGGAGGCTGAGTACCTACCGGCGCGCGACGGGCGTTTCGTCGCTCCCGCGAGGTAAGTTCATCGCAGGCGATCGTGGAGGAGGCAACAGTGGCCACTCGTGACAGCGGCGGTCAGTCGCAGACGGGCAAGTCCCGTCAGGGTGAAGAGGTCGAGGACGTCACCACCGAGGCGAACCCGGAGGTCGCCGAGCGACACGCCGAGATCACCGAGGACGTCGACGACCTGCTCGACGAGATCGACTCCGTCCTGGAGGAGAACGCCGAGGAATTCGTCCGAGGTTACGTGCAGAAGGGCGGAGAATAGGGCTTATGCCCTTTTCTCCGGCTGTGCCGCGACGGCGGCGCGGTCCGTGGTGAACCCGATCCGGAACTTGTGGACCACGATCATCGCACCGGGTGGGTGCGCGGGATAATCTGCTTCAACTGCAACGGTGGTCCTGGCCAGTTCCGTGACAGTCCTACGAGGCTGGCCAGGGCCATCACGTACCTGAGAGGAACCACGTGGCAGCGGGCTTTGATCCATCCGGGCGTCTACCAGATGTGTTCACCAACGCGGGGACGTCCTCCTTCACCACGTTCCTGAGCAAGGTGGCCCCCGAGTTGCTGCCCGGCCGCCGGCCGCTGCCGCCGGGCATGGCCGCCGACCTGGCCCCGCACGCCACCACGATCGTCGCCATCGTCGCCGACGGCGGTGTGGTGATGGCCGGCGACCGGCGGGCCACCATGGGCAACCTGATCGCGCAGCGCGACATCGAGAAGGTGCACCCCGCCGACGCGTACTCGCTGGTGGGGATCGCCGGGACCGCCGGCATCGGCATCGAGCTGATGCGGCTGTTCCAGGTCGAGCTGGAGCACTACGAGAAGATCGAGGGCGCGATGCTCTCGCTCGACGGCAAGGCCAACCGGCTCGCCGCGATGATCCGGGGCAACCTCGGTGCGGCGATGCAGGGGCTGGCCGTGATCCCGCTGTTCGCCGGCTTCGACCTCGCGGCGAAGGACCCGGCGCGGGCCGGGCGGATCTTCAGCTTCGACGTGACCGGTGGCCCCTACGAGGAGACCGGCTACGACGCGATCGGCTCGGGTTCGCTGTTCGCCCGGTCGGCGTTGAAGAAGCGGTTCCGGCCCGGGATCTCCGTCGACGACGCGGTCCGGCTGGCGGTGGAGGCGCTCTACGACGCCGCCGACGACGACACCGCGACCGGTGGCCCCGACCTGACCCGGCGGATCTTCCCGGTGGTGATGACCGCGACGGCGGAGGGGACGTACCGGTTGACCGACGCGGAGACGGCGGCGCTCGGCGAGAGTGTGGTCGCCGGTCGGATGGAGAATCCGGGCGGCTGAGCCGGTCCCCGCCCCCACCTGAACGCAGTTCCCCCAGCACAGCGCCCGAAGGAGAGCCGCCGCCGTGGCCATGCAGTTCTACGCCTCGCCCGAACAGATCATGCGCGACCGTTCCGAGCTGGCCCGCAAGGGCATCGCCCGGGGACGCAGCGCGGTGGTCCTGAGCTACGCCGGTGGGGTGCTCTTCGTCGCGGAGAACCTCTCCAGCACCCTGCACAAGGTCGGCGAGATCTACGACCGGATCGGTTTCGCGGCTGTCGGTCGCTACAACGAGTTCGAGAACCTGCGCCGGGCCGGGGTGCGGATGGCCGACCTCAACGGGTTGAGCTACGACCGGCGTGACGTCACCGGCCTGGCACTGGCCAACACGTTCGCGCAGATCCTGGGCACGATCTTCACCGAGCAGTCAAAGCCGTTCGAGGTGGAGATCTGCGTCGCCGAGGTGGGTGCCACCCCGGAGGACGACTCGCTCTACCGCCTCACCTACGACGGTTCGGTGACCGACGAGCCGGGCCGGATGGCGATGGGCGGGCAGTCCGACGCCATCTCCGGGGTGCTCAAGTCGAACCACCGGCCGGACATGTCGCTCGGCGAGGCGGTCAAGGTGGCGGTGCAGGCGCTGGGCAGCGTCGGTGGCGAGGGCGGTGCCGCCCGGACGATCGCCGCCGACCAGCTGGAGGTGGCGGTCCTGGACCGCAACCGGGTGGGGCGTACCTTCCGGCGGATCACCGGTGCGGCGCTGACCGGGCTGCTCGACGGCGGCGTGGAGGGCGAGGCGGCGGAGGGCGACCGGGCGGAGACCCCGACCACGCCGACCGAGGAGGCGCACAAGCCGACCACCTCGGCCGGCTCGGCGGACCTGGAGGACAAGCCGGGCGACAAGCCCGACGCCTGACGCCCCGTACCCGAATCAGGAGTTCCCGGCGCCCGACAGTTCCGACTGTCGGGCGCCGTGCCGTTTCCGGAGTCCCCGACCGCGACCGTCGTCGGGCGGGGGCTCAGCGACGCGCGAGCAACGGCCGCACCAGCGCCCACCAGGCGGCGGCGAGGGCGTTGAAGACACCCATCCCGGGGGGAGCGGCCACGTTCGAGGGGGCCACCCGGGCGGTCATCAGGTCGGCGATCGCCCCGTCCCCGACGGTGCGTTCCGACTGCAACCGGCGTCGGCGGGCGCGTACCCAGTCGCGGTGGCGCCACAGCCAGCCCCAGCCGCGCGTCTTCTGCCGGGACCAGCCACCGGCGAGCGCGGCGGCCAGCATGGCGACCTCGGTGAGCAGCAGCATCGGCGCCAGTAGCGCCAGGGTGCGGCCCTGGTAGGCGGTGAGCAGGGTCAACAGCCGGTTGCGTTCGACCAGGTAGAGCTTGAGGTCGTTGCGGGAGAACTCGTAGTGGTGCCGCACCACGGCGTCCGGCACGTACTCCAACCGCAGGCCGCGCTGCCACAGTCGCAGGCTGAGTTCGGTGTCCTCGTGGTAGGCGAAGTACTCGGTGGGGAAGCCGCCCAGCTCGCTCCAGCGGGACCGGCCGATCACGAAACAGCAGCCGCTCAGCGACGGCACGACCGTGCGCCGGGCGTGCGCGCTCGCGGGTTCGCCGTTGCCGCCTGCCCAGGACAGGCCGGTGAAGTGCAGCGGATTGCCGGAGGTGTTGATCAGATCGGGGTCGTGGGCGAGCCGGATGGAGGCCATCGCCGCGCCGACACCCGGTTCGGCGGCCACCGCGACCACCTTTCCCAGCGCGTCGGGGGCGACGACGGCGTCGGAGTTGACGAAGGCGAGCCAGTCGCCGGTGGCCTCGGCCGCGCCGACGTTGCACCCGCCGGAGTAGCCGGTGTTCTCGTCCGGCCGGATCACCCGGACTCCGGCCAGGCCCTTGACCACGTCGATGCCGTCGCCGGTGCAGCCGTTGTCCACCACGACCAGGTCGATGTCGACGCCGGTGCTGGCCAGCACGGCCTCGGCGGCCTCGACCAGCCAGGGCTCGGGGCCGTAGGCGAGCATCACCGCGGTCACGCGGGGTGGGCTCATCGGACGCCTCCGGGGGTGCTCGCGGACACCGGGACCGCGACGGGCGGGGTGAGGGTGGCGGTGCCCCGACGCAGCCGGGTGAGCATCACCGCGACGACGACCAGGGAACCCACCGCGTAACCGAGCTCGACGCGCAACGCGACGCTCAGCGGGGCGAGGGTGGCGACGGCCAGCGCGGCGACCCCGGCGACCCACGCGACGGCCTGCGCCTGGTGCTGGTCGCGGGCGAGCAGCGCCTGGCCGAGGACCATCGCCCACAGGTAGGCCAGGGTGGCCAGGCCGAGCCAGGCGAAGTCGCCGTGCCCGAGGACGTCCGGGGCGTCGAAGAGCACCTGGACCAGCCACGGGCCGAGCAGCGCGGTCAGGACGCCGCCGAGCACGCCCAGCGCGGTGACGACGCCCAGGGCCCGCCGCAGCAGCGTGCCGAAGGCCGCCTGGTCGCCGGTGGCGGCGGCGGTGGAGAGGCCGGGCAGCAGCGCGGCCTGCATCGAGCCGAACACGAACAACGGGATGCGGACCAGCACCAGCGCGGAGAGCAGCGCGCCGGCCGTCGCCACGTCGGCCGGGGCGAGCAGCCGTACGTTGATCACGCCGACGTTCACCACGACCTGTGCGAGCAGGCTGGAGACGGTGAGCAGTGCCAGCCCGCGCAGCAGGGCCGGCCAGGGCAGGGCCGCGCCGCCGCCGGCCGCCCGGAGCACCGGTGCCACGGTCGACGCCACGCCCACCAGCGGCGCCACGACCAGCACCAGCGCGTACGCCATCGGCGAGTCGACCCCGGCCAGGCCGAGGAGGGCCACCAGTCCGATGCGCAGTCCGCCGTCGATCCCGAGCTGGGTGCCGTACCAGCCGAACTGCCGCAGCCCGGAGAGCACGCCCCGGGTGGTGTGCGCCACGGCCAGCGCGGCGAGCGCGCCGCAGAGCGCCCACACCAGCCCGGTGTCACCGGCGAAGAGGCGGTCGCCGAGCACGTCGGCGGCGGCGACGCAGGCCAGCACCAGCAGACCCAGCGTGACGGCGGCGACGGCGGCACCGCGCGCCAGGACCGGGCCGGGCGGCAACCCCCGGGTACGGCGGGCCGCGACCAGCCGGGCCACCTCCTGCTCGACCGGCAGGAACACGCCGAGGCCGACGGTGAACACGAAGGACCAGAGCACCGAGAGCGACGAGTAGTCCCCGGCGGTGAGGTTGTGCCCGGCCACCGCGAGGTGCACGTACGAGGCCAGGCCGACGATGGCCAGACCCGCGCCGACCGGGACGGTGCCGGGCGGTACGAGACGGAGCAGGCGACCGATCACCGGCGGATGAGGGCCAGCGTGAGCACGGCCAGGGCCCGCCCGAGATAGATCATCGCCTTCGCGGGGGAGTGGCTCGGGGTGCCGGCCATCCGCCGCCGCATCGCCACCGGCACCTGCTGGATGCGGTAGCCCCGACGGGCGGTGTGCACCAGCGTCTCGACGGTGTCGCCGAGGTACTCGGCGGGGTACCACTGGGCGAACATCTCGATCATCCGTCGGTTGGCGGCACGGAAGCCCGAGGTGGTGTCGGTCAGGGTGGTGCCGGACAGGCCGGAGAGCACCATCGACAGCATCCCCATCGCCCAGCGCCGGGGTCCCCGCACGGTGTACTCGCCCTCACCGGCGAACCGGGCACCGATCACCAGGTCGTGGTCGTCGAGCAGGTCGACCAGCTTCGGTACGTACCGGGGGTCGTGCTGGCCGTCGGCGTCGATCTGGACCGCCACGTCGTAGTCGTGGTCGTAGGCGTACCGGTAGCCGAGGCGCATGGCGCCGCCGACACCGAGGTTGTACGGCAGCCGGGCGACCCGGGCGCCGGCGGCGGCGGCGACCGCCGAGGTGCGGTCGGTGGAGCCGTCGTCCACCACGAGGACATCGACGCCGGGCAGCTCGCCCCGGACCTCGCGGACCACGTCGGCGATGGACCCGGCCTCGTTGAGCGCCGGGATGATGACCAGGAGCCGCTTGCCGTTAACCATCGCGGGACACCAGCTCTTCTCGTGCGGCCCGGTCGGCCTCGAACTCGGCGCGGATCAGCGCGATCTCCTCGGCCAGCGTGCGGGTCTCCTCCTCCAGCGCGCTGACCTCCCAGCTCAGGTGGATGCAGACGAGCAGCAGGAAGACGATGCCGAGGAAGAGCACGAGGCTGACGCCGGAGGCGACACCGAGCAGGTCGGCGACGCCGTCGAGCAGCCGGGGGAACAGCGACAGGGGGATGACCACGAACAGCAGCCCGAGCCAGAGCATGCCGTACTTCTCACGTAGCTGTCGGCGGCGCAGCAACTCGACGATCGTGGCCAGCAGGACCAGACCGGTCAAGCCGGTTACCAGGGTGAGCTTCATGCGACCTTCCACGGGGAGGGTGGAGCGGCGGGAGCGAGAGCGTCGCTCAGTGTGGCGTGCCAGTCCGGTAGGGGTGACAGCCCGGCGGCGGCCCATCGGTCGTGCCCTAGCACACTGTACGCCGGTCGGGCGGCGGGACGCGGAAAGCGGTCGCTGGTGATCGGCCGGATCCGGTCCGGATCGAGCCCGTGCAGGGCGAACGCCGCGCGGGCCAGGCCGTACCAGGTGGTCTCCCCGGCGCAGGTGCCGTGGTAGACGCCGGGGGCCGCCCGACCGGCCAGCGCCGCCCCGGCCAGGGCCACCAGCTGCCGCGCCAGCGCGTACGACCATGTGGGCTGGCCCCGCTGGTCGTCCACGACGTCGAGGAACTCGCGCTGGTCCGCGAGGCCGAGCATGGTGCTGACGAAGTTGCGGCCGTGGGTGCCGTACAACCACGCGGTGCGGACCACGTAGCCGGTGTCGGGCAGGTGCCGGGTCACGGCCAGTTCCCCGGCGAGCTTGCTCCGGCCGTACGCGTTGATCGGCGCGGTGGGGGTGTCCTCCGGGTACGGGGTGTCGGCGTCGCCGGGGAAGACGTAGTCGGTGGAGAGCTGGATCAGGCGGGCGTCGTGCGCGGCGCAGGCCGTGGCGAGGTGGGCCACCGCCTCACCGTTGACGCGGGTGGCCGCCGCCTCGTCCGACTCGGCGCCGTCGACGTCGGTCCACGCGGCGGTGTTGATCACCACGTCGTGTCCGGCCACCGCGGCGTGCACCGCGGCGGCGTCGGTGATGTCGAGCTCGGCCCGGGTGGCGGGGGTCACCGTGTGCGTGGTGGCGAGCACCTCCACCAGGTCCCGCCCGAGCATCCCGCCGGCGCCCGTCACCAGCGCCCTCACGCGGACTGCGCCCGGGTCAGCGGTTCCCACCAGGAGCGGTTGTCCCGGTACCACCGGACGGTGTCGGCGAGGCCGGTCTCCAGCGGGATGCTGGGGGCGTACCCCAGCTCCGTGTTGATCTTTGAGATGTCCAGCGAGTAGCGGCGGTCGTGGCCCTTGCGGTCGGGCACCGCCACCACCCGGTCCCAGTCGGCGCCGCACGCGTCGAGCAGCAGCGCGGTCAGCTCCTTGTTGGTCAGCTCGGTGCCGCCGCCGATGTGGTAGACCTCGCCGGCGCGGCCCTTCTGCTGCACCAGCGCGATGCCCCGGCAGTGGTCGTGCACGTGCAGCCAGTCCCGCACGTTGCCGCCGTCGCCGTAGAGCGGCACGGTCCGCCCGTCGAGCAGGTTGGTCACGAACAGCGGGATGACCTTCTCCGGGAACTGGTACGGCCCGTAGTTGTTGGAGCAGCGGGTGACCACCACGTCCAGGCCGTGCGTGCGGTGGTACGCCAGCGCCAGCAGGTCGGAGCCGGCCTTCGACGCCGAGTACGGCGAGTTGGGCGCCAGCGGCCAGTCCTCGGTCCACGAGCCGTCCGCGATCGAGCCGTACACCTCGTCGGTGGAGACGTGCACGAACCGGCCGGTGCCGTGCCGCAGCGCGGCGTCGAGCAGCGTCTGGGTGCCCAGCACGTTGGTGGTGACGAACGGCGCGGCCCCGGCGATCGAGCGGTCGACGTGCGACTCGGCGGCGAAGTGCACGATCACGTCGTGCCCCGGGACGACCTCGTCCACCACCTCGGCGTGGCGGATGTCACCCTGCACGAAGCGTAGTCGCGGGTCGTCGCGGACCGGGTCGAGGTTGGCCCGGTTGCCGGAGTACGTCAGGGCGTCCAGCACGGTGATGCCCGTGGGCTCCACCGGAGACTCCCCCTGCGCGCTGCCGCCGGGTGCCCCCAGCAGCATTCGGACGTATTCCGAACCGATGAAGCCGGCGCCGCCGGTGACCAGGATCCTCACGGATCCGGAAGTCTACGCGAATCCCCCGCAAAGCAGCGGTTGCGCCGCGTGGCCTGCGCCGGTTGCTCCCGGTACGCTCCCCGGGTGCGTGGAATCCTGCTCGCCGGCGGCACCGGTAGCCGACTGTGGCCGATCACTCGGGCGGTGTCGAAGCAGCTGATGCCGGTCTTCGACAAACCGATGATCTACTATCCGCTCTCCACCCTGGTGATGGCCGGGGTGCGGGAGATCCTGGTGATCACCACCCCCGAGGAACAGGGTCAGTTCCAGCGCCTGCTCGGCGACGGCAGCCAGTTCGGGCTGCGCCTGGAGTACGTCGCGCAACCCCGCCCGGACGGCATCGCCCAGGCGTTCGTGCTCGGCGCGGACTTCATCGGTGACGAGGCGGTCGCGCTGATCCTGGGCGACAACATCTTCCACGGCGTCGGCCTGGGCGGCCAGCTCGCCGCCGCGGGCGACCCCGTCGGCGGGCGGATCTTCGCCTACCCGGTGGCCAACCCGCAGGCGTACGGCGTCGTGCACTTCGACGACGACGGCCGGGTGCTGTCGATCGAGGAGAAGCCGGCCCGGCCCAAGTCCCGGTACGCCGTACCCGGGCTGTACTTCTACGACAACCGGGTGGTGGAGATCGCCCGTGGCCTGACCCCGAGCGCCCGGGGCGAGCTGGAGATCACCGCCGTGAACGAGGCGTACCGGCTTGCTGGGGAGCTGTCGGTGACCGTGCTGGACCGGGGCACCGCCTGGCTGGACACCGGCACCTTCACCTCGCTGATGCAGGCCGCCGAGTTCGTCCGGGTCATCGAGGAACGGCAGGGCATGAAGATCGGCTGTGTCGAGGAGGTGGCCTGGCGGGCCGGCCTGATCGACGACGCGCGGCTGCGGACGCTGGCCGAGCCGCTGACCAAGAGCGGATACGGCGACTACCTGCTCGACCTGCTCGCCCGGGAGCGCGGCGACCTGGTCGACCGGACCGTACCGGTGCAGGTGACCCCGTGAAGATCCGTCCGCTGAGCATCGAGGGCGCCTGGGAGGTCGTCCCGCAGCAGCACGGCGACGCGCGCGGACTGTTCCTGGAGTGGTACCGCTTCGACCGGCTCGCCGAGGCGGTCGGGCACCCGCTGCGGCTGGCGCAGGGCAACCTCTCCGTCTCGGCCCGCGACGTGGTGCGGGGCATCCACTTCGCCGACGTGCCCCCCGGGCAGGCCAAGTACGTCACCTGCGTGCGCGGCGCGGTGCTCGACGTGGTGGTGGACCTGCGGGTCGGTTCGCCGACCTTCGGCCGCTGGGAGGGCGTACGCCTGGACGACGTGGACCGGCGCGCGGTCTACCTGGCCGAAGGGCTCGGCCACGGCTTCTGCGCGTTGACCGACGACGCGACGCTCAGCTACGTCTGCTCGACCACCTACAACCCCTCCGGTGAGCACGCGGTGCACCCGCTCGACGAGGAGCTGGGCATCGAGTGGCCGACCGGGTCTCCGCAGCTCTCCGACCGCGACGCCGTCGCGCCGAGCCTCTCCGAGGCGCGCCGCCGGGGGCTGCTGCCGGACTACGACACGTGCCGGGCGTACACGGCGGGACTGGCCGGGGCGGCGCTTCCCGGGGCGTCCTGACCGGGCCTCATCGACGCGTACGGGCCGCGACAGTGACGAAGTCGGCCTCGGTACGGCTAATGTCTCATCATGGAGCGGCGAATCTTCGGTCTGGAGACCGAGTACGGCGTCACCTGCACCTACCGTGGGCAGCGGCGGCTGTCCCCTGACGAGGTAGCCAGATACCTGTTCCGCCGAGTGGTGTCCTGGGGCCGGTCGAGCAACGTCTTCCTCCGCAACGGCGCACGTCTCTATCTCGACGTCGGCTCACACCCGGAGTACGCCACCCCGGAGTGCGACTCGGTGGTCGACCTGGTCGCCCACGACCGGGCCGGTGAGCGGATCCTGGAGGGTCTGCTCATCGACGCGGAGAAGCGGCTGCACGACGAGGGCATCGCCGGTGAGATCTACCTGTTCAAGAACAACACCGACTCGGCCGGCAACTCCTACGGGTGCCACGAGAACTACCTGGTGTCCCGGCACGGGGAGTTCGGCCGGCTCGCCGACGTCCTGATCCCGTTCCTGGTCACCCGGCAGTTGATCTGTGGCGCCGGCAAGGTGCTGCAGACCCCTCGCGGTGCCGTCTACTGCCTGTCCCAGCGGGCCGAACACATCTGGGAGGGCGTCTCCTCGGCGACCACCCGCAGCCGCCCGATCATCAACACCCGGGACGAGCCGCACGCCGACGCCGAGCGGTACCGCCGCCTGCACGTCATCGTCGGCGACTCCAACATGAACGAGGTCACCACGCTGCTCAAGGTCGGCACCGCCGACATCGTGCTGCGGATGATCGAGGCCGGGGTGGTGATGCGCGACCTCACCCTGGAGAACCCGATCCGGGCCATCCGCGAGGTGTCGCACGACATCACCGGTCGCCGCAAGGTGCGGCTGGCCTCCGGCAAGGAGATCAGCGCGCTGGAGATCCAGCAGGAGTACCTCTCCAAGGCGATCGAGTTCGTCGAGCGGCGCGGCGGCGACCAGACCGCCAAGCGGGTCGTCGAGCTGTGGGGGCGGGTACTCAGCGCGGTGGAGAGCGGTGACCTGGAGCCGGTCTCCCGCGAGATCGACTGGGTCACCAAGCTCCGGCTGATCGAGCGCTACCAGCGCAAGCACGACCTGCCGCTGTCGCACCCCCGGGTGGCGCAGATGGACCTCGCCTACCACGACCTGCGCCGGGGACGTGGGCTCTACGCCCTGCTGGAGCGGCGTGGCGACGTGGACCGGGTGGCCACCGACCCGGAGATCTTCGAGGCGAAGGAGACGCCGCCGCAGACCACCCGGGCCCGACTGCGCGGCGAGTTCATCCGGCACGCCCAGGAGAAGCGGCGGGACTTCACCGTCGACTGGGTGCACCTCAAGCTCAACGACCAGGCGCAGCGCACCGTGCTGTGCAAGGACCCGTTCCGGGCGTACGACGAGCGGGTGGAGCGGTTGATCGCCAGCATGTGACCTGGTCTACCCGGGTCCGTCCGCACGCCGGACGGGCCCGGGTAGGCTGGTCGGGCCATGCTTCCTCCCGAACCCCCCACCCCAGGCACCGAGCGGCAGAGCTGGATCGAACGCCGCCGCGAGAAGGTGCGCGCCGAGGTCGAGCGCAACCGCCGAGGCGAGTACACCGTGCCGACCTGGGTGCTGGCGCTGGCCCTGGCCGCAATGGTCGGCGGCTGGATAGCCCTGATCATCTTCGCCTGAGGCGTAAGGAAGGGCACCTTATTAACGCCTGCGGTAGAGCAGGGGACCCCTACTAACACGATTCCTCAGGGTGCGCCGGACGGTGGTGGCGTCACGTGACTCAGAACGCAGCGGGCGGCGGGGATGTCGTCGACGTGAGGCGGGCCGCGTACCGGCCGGCTGCCGCAGCGGCCAGGAAGTAGGCGTGGTCGGCGTCCAGGCCGCGTCCCATCGTCGACAGCGGCACCGGGCTGCGCCGCAGCGCCGCGTCCAGGCCCGCGTCGTCCACCCGTACCACCGTGTGCCGGTCGGCCAGCGGTGCCAGCGCCGCGTCGACCTCGGCCGCCAGGGTCGGGTCCAGGCCGTCGGGCACCACCAGGTCCGCGCGGGCCAGCGCCACCCGCCCGTACGAGGTCAGGCTGTGGTGCGACACGCCCCGGTGCCGGGGGCGGGGGTCGGCGTCGGAGATGCGGAGCGAGCCGACCGGCCGCCCGCCCAGCGCGGCGACCGCGTTGACCGCCTCGCCCACGGCCACGCCGGAGAAACCCCAGCGGGTGCCGGTGCCCAGGTTGCCCGGACCCTGCGCCACCACGGCGACGTCGGCGTCCAGGACGTACCGGGCGGCGAGCAGCCCGCTGTGCAGGGTGGACGCCTCCAGATCGCCGCCGAACGCCTGCCCGACGCTGATCGTGCCGACCAACTCGTCGCGGAGCCCGGCCAGGGTCCGGGAGAACCAGGCGGGCAGCGCCCCACCGTCGGTGAGGAGGTACGCCACCCTCGCCTGCGGCGCCTCGGCCCGGATGCCGGCCAGGATCGCCGGCAGCGCCGAGTGCAGGTCGGCCGTCACCACCGGCAGTCCACCCAGGTCCTCGGCGGCGGCCAGCACCTCGCGGTGCGGTGATGCCTCCTCGTCCACCCCGAGCAGGATCGGCTGCAACGGGGTGTAGCGCGCCTTGACCAGGTGGCCCGCGTCGCGGGAGTCGAGGGCCTGCGGCGGGTCCGGCGGCAGCCGGTCGGGCACCGCCACCACCATGGCGTACCCGCCGGTGCCCAGGCCCATCAGCAGCGCGCCGGCGTTGAGCAGCACCCGGTCGCCGGGCTCGGGCTCACCCACCAGTTCCGGGTACGCGAGCGCCCGCATCGACGTGCCGTCGGTCAGCTCGACGTCGAGCTCGACTGCTCCGGTCCACCGCCGCCGCAGCGCCGCCACCACGCCTGCCCGCCATCGCACCATGCCCGCACGCTAGCTCCACCCCGCCGTCCACTCACGCCCGGGTACGGATGTAAGGAAGGGACCCTTCCTATACACGAGGCGTTAGTAGGGGGCCCTTCCTTACATCCGGGGGCGGCGCGGGTGCGTGCCGGGAGCGGTACGGCTGCTAGCGTCTACGCCGTGTCGCGAAGTCGCACCGAACGCCTGGTCAACCTGGTGATCTGCCTACTGTCCACGCGGCGGTTCCTGACCGCTGCGCAGATCGCCGCGACCGTGCCCGGCTACGAGCACCATCCCGACGACGCCCGGGAGCACGAGGCGTTCCAGCGCAAGTTCGAGCGGGACAAGGCCGAACTGAGGGAGTTGGGCGTACCGCTGGAGACCGGGACGGCGAGCGCCTTCGATACCGAGCCGGGTTACCGGATCGCCCAGCGTGAGTACGCCCTGCCCGACATTCCCCTGAAACCGGACGAGGCCGCTGCGGTCGGCATCGCCGCGCGGCTGTGGCAGCACGCCGGCCTGGCCGCCGCCGCCTCCTCCGGGTTGGCGAAGCTGCGCGCCGCCGGGGTGGACGTGGACCCGCAGGCCACGCTCGGCCTGGAACCCATGGTGACGGTCGATCCGGCGTTCGCCCCGCTGACCGCCGCCGCGCGGGACCGGCGCGAGGTCCGCTTCGACTACCGGGTACCCGACCAGGACGCACCCACCCGCCGCCGCCTGCAACCGTGGGGAGTGGTCTGCTGGCGTGGCCGGTGGTACGTGGTCGGCCACGACCTGGACCGCGACGCCACCCGCTGCTTCCGGCTGTCCCGGGTCGCCGGTCCGGTCCGGGCGACCGGCGCGTCGGGCGCCTACCAGCCACCGGCCGACGTCGACCTGATCAGCCACGTGGCCCGCTGGTTCGGGCCGACCGAACGGCCCGGTCGGGCCACCGTGCTGGTGGCCTCGGGGCGGGCCGCCGGGCTGCGCCGCTGGGCCGTGGAGGCAACCGTCGGGCCGGAGGGCGACCGGCTGGTCCTGCCCTACGCCGACGCCGACTCCCTGGCCGGGCATCTGGTCGGCTACGGGCCCGACGTGCGCGTGCTGGACCCACCGGAGGTACGCGAGGCGGTCATCCAGCGTCTCAAGGAGATCGCCGTCCGGCACGACGAGATGGCGGTGTCGCGGTGAGTGAGCTTGCGAGCCCCGCGGTCGCGAACGAAAGGCCGGCTCGGTGAGCGCGAGGAGTGAGCTTGCGAGCCCCGCGGTCGCGAACGGAAGGTCGGCTCGGTGAGCGCGAGGAGTGAGCTTGCGAGCCCCGCAGTCGCGAACGGAAGGCCAGCCCGGTGAGCGCGAAGACCTCCTCCCGCACCTCGGCCGACCGGCTGGCCCGGTTGCTCAACCTGGTGCCGTACCTGCTCGCCCGGCCCGGCATCGAGATCTCCGAGGCGGCCGGCGACCTGGGTGTCACCGAGCGTCAGCTCCGCGAGGACCTGGAGCTGTTGTGGGTCTGCGGGCTGCCCGGGTACGGGCCGGGTGACCTGATCGACATGGCTTTCGACGGCGACCGGGTGACGATCACCTACGACGCGGGGATCGACCGGCCGCTGCGGCTCACGCCCGACGAGGCGCTGGCCCTGGTGGTGGCGCTGCGGATGCTGGCCGAGACGCCCGGGGTGGCCAACCGGGAGGCGGTGGAACGGGCCCTCGCCAAGATCGAGGACGCGGCCGGTGACCAGGTCGCGGCGCCGGTGGAGGTGCGGCTGCCCGGCGACACGGGCCGGGTGGAGCAGCTCCGTGCCGCCGTGGAGGGCGGCCGGGCGCTGCGCATCACGTATTACACGGCGGCGCGGGACGAGACCACCGAGCGCGTCATCGACCCGCTGCGGGTGCTGATGGTCGGTGGCCGCACGTACGTCGAGGCGTGGTGCCGCCGGGCCGAGGCGGTCCGGTTGTTCCGGGCCGACCGGATCGACGCGGTCACCGAGCTGAGCGAGGCGGCCGTGGTGCCGCCGCAGGCCCGCCCGCAGGACCTCAGCGAGGGCGTGTTCCGGCCCTCGTCGGAGCTGCCGCTGATCACGTTGCGGATCGGCCGGGGGGAGCGGTGGATCACCGAGTACTACCCCTGTGAGCGGATCGAGTCCGACGGCGAGCGGTGGGAGGTCTCGCTGCGGGTCACCGACCTGGGCTGGGCCCGTCGATTCGTGCTCGGCCTCGGTCCGGACGTCACCGTCGTCGCCCCGGCCGAGTTGGCCGAGCAGGTCCGGGACGCGGCCGTGGCGGCGCTCGAGGCGTACGCGACGCCGGTGTCGCCGGGTGCGGACCCGGCGGCGCAGGCGGCCAGGCAGTAGGCTGACGCCGTGCTGAAGTGGATCGTGCTCGCGCTGGTGCTGGTGCCGTTGGTCGTCCTCGCGCTGGCGGTTCGTCCGGTGATGGCCCGGTTGCCGCATTTGCGTCGTGCGGTCCTGCGGTTGCAGCGGCGGGCCGACGAGGCCGCCGCGCTGAGCGCCGCCGCGGAGAGCCTCCAGCAGCGCGCCGAGAGCATCCAGAGCCGGTTGGAGACGACCGAACAGCGGCTGACCCTGATCCGCGCCAGCCGGGGCGACTGAGCGCCGACCTGCCCCGATCCGACCCCGCATGATCGATTCGGTGGTTGACGGGATGCTCGTACGTGGTCGAGACTTCACCCACCGGGACGCCCCTTCGCCCGGCGGGTGGCAACAGCCGATGACGCACGTACGATGGGCTGCGGTACACCCTCATCGACACAGAGCGACTGGAGTTTTCCATGGGTGCCCTCAGGCCCTGGCACATCGCCGTACTCGTGGTCGTGATGATCCTGCTCTTCGGTGCGAAGCGGCTTCCCGACGCGGCGCGCTCCCTGGGCCGCTCGCTGCGGATCATCAAGGCGGAGACCAAGAGCCTCGCCGACGACGACCGCGACCTCGCCGGCAAGGCCGACGCGCAGGCCGGCTACCAGCCGTACCCGCCGCAGCAGCCCCAGCAGGCCCCGCAGCAGCCGCCGTACCAGGGCACTGTGCAGCCGCCGTACCAGGGTTCCGTGCAGCAGCCGGTCGCCGACCCGGTGCAGCGCGTCCGCGAGAACTGATTCCGGAGGCCGATCACCGTGGCCTTCGGACTCCGCAAACGCGGGCCGAGCAACTTCGAGCGGGCTTCCGACGGCTCGATGACCCTGATCGAGCACTTCCGTGAGCTGCGTAGCCGGCTGTTCAAGGCGTCGCTGGCCATCCTGGTCGGCTTCGGCATCGGCATCTGGCTGGCTGGTCCGGTCCGTCATCTGTTGTCGCAGCCGTACTGCCAGCTTCCCGGCAGCACGACGCCTGACGGACGGTGCAACTTCGTCCAGCTCGGTCCGGCGGACCTGTTCCTGCTCAACCTGAAGATCGGGCTCTGGGTCGGGTTGATCATTGCCGCGCCGATCTGGCTCTACCAGCTCTGGGCGTTCATCGCTCCCGGCCTGCACCGCAACGAGCGGCGGTACGCGTACGTCTTCACCGCCCTGGCGGCGCCGCTGTTCGCGGCCGGCGCGGTGCTGGCGTACTTCGTGACCTCCAAGGGCCTGGAGTTCCTGCTCCAGGTCTCCGGCGACGACATCAACACGACGCTGGACATCACCCGCTACATATCGTTCGTCACCAACCTGATCCTGCTGTTCGGGGTGGCGTTCGAGTTCCCGCTGATCGTGCTGATGCTCAACTTCGTCGGTATCGCCAGCGCGAAGAAGCTGCTCGGCTGGTGGCGGATCGCCGTCTTCCTGTTCTTCGCCTTCGCCGCGGTGGTCACCCCGACGCCGGACCCGTTCGGCATGACCGCGCTGGCACTGTGCCTCTGCGCGCTCTACTTCGCCGCCGTCGGGGTCGCGTTCCTCAACGACAAACGGCGCGGGCGCGGCAAGGAGGTCTACGCCGGTCTCGACGACGACGAGGTCTCCCCGCTGGAGCCCGATCCGGAGCCGGTGCAGGCGGGTGCGCGGGTGGAGGCGTCCAGCCCGATCGAGGCCCCCGAGCCGGTCACCGCACCCCGGCCGATCGAGCGTCGCTTCGACGACGTGACCTGACCGGACCGATCACCACGAACGCCGCTCCCGTCGGGGGCGGCGTTCGTGCTGGGCGGGCCGGGGAATTCGGGCCGTTCACCGCTGACCCCGGGACCGGATGGCGGGTACGGTGCACGCCGTGACCGCAGACGATCACCTCCCGAATCCCGACGGGCCAGTCGCCGTACTGGCGAATCCGACCGCCGGGCGCGGCCGGCACCGGGGCCTGTTGCCGGACCTGGTGGACCGGCTCTCGACCGCCGGACGTCCGGTCCGGCTGCTGCGCGCGGGCAGCGCGATCGAGGCGGAGGCGGCCTGCCGGGCGGCGGTCGCCGAGGGCGCGTCCGCGCTGGTCGCGGTGGGCGGCGACGGCACGGTCCACCGGGCGATGCAGGCGGTGGCCGGCACCACGGTGCCGTTCGCCCCGGTACCCGCCGGCACCGGCAACGACTTCGCGATCGAGACCGGATTCCCGAGCGATCCGCGCGCGGCGGCGGACGTGATCGCGGCGGCGCTGCGCGCGGGCCGCAGCCGTCCCGTCGACCTGGCCAGGATGACCGGGTACGACGACACGGTGCGCTGGTACGGAGCTGTGCTCGCGGCCGGTTTCGACGCGATCGTCAACGAGCGGGCCAACCGGATGCGCCGGCCGAAGGGCGCACGCCGCTACGATCTGGCGATCCTGGTGGAGTTGGCCCGGCTGCGCCCACGCCGGTACACGCTCACCCTCGACGGTGAGCGGGTCGACGTCGACGCGGTGCTGGTGGCGGTCGGCAACAGTGCCAGCTACGGCGGCGGGATGCGGATCTGCCCGGACGCGGACCCGACCGACGGGCTGCTCGACGTGGTGGTCGGTGGCCGGTTCGACCGTCGTACGCTGATCCGCGTCAAGCCGCGCATCTACGCCGGCACGCACGTGGACCACCCGCTGGTGCGCACCTACCGCGCCCGCACGGTCACGGTGGCAGCCGAGGGCATCACCACGTACGCCGACGGCGAGCGTTCGCTACCCCTCCCGGTCACCGTCACCGCCGTCCCCGCCGCCCTCCACCTCCTCCACTGACCCGCTCCCACCCCGCCTGCACTCCCCTGCACCCCCGCACTGCCCGCGTCACCCACCCCGCATCACCCTCCGCCCTCGCCTGCACAGCCTCCCCGGCGCAAGCCAGCCCCCACACCCGCCCCGACGTTCCGCACCTCACGCTGACCCCGCTGATCATGGAGTCGCGGCGGCCGAGAATGCTGGCAAAAGCCGCGAACCAGCGACCACAACTCCATGATCGCGTGAGCCGCCCGCGCCCGCCCCGTTGATCAAGAAGTTTGATCGCGCCCGGGGGCGGCGGGTGACGCAAACTCCTTGATCAACCGGACGGGGGGAGGGGGAGGGCGGGTGGGGGGTTAGGGGTGGGGGAGGAGGTCGAGGACGGAACCTAGGCCGTTGGGGCGGCCGGGGTCGGCGGGAGGCAGGACCAGCACGGCGCAACCGGCGGCCACGGCACCGGCGTCGGCGGGAGTGTCGCCGACCATCAGGGACTCCTCCGGGTCGACGCCGAGCATCCCGCAGGCGCGCCAGAAGATCGCCGGGTCGGGCTTGCACCGGCCCACCTCGTAGGAGAGGACGAACGCGTCGACCAGGCCGGCGAGGCCCCAGGCGTCGAAGATGGGCCGCAGGTCGAAGCCGATGTTGCTGACCACGCCCACCTTGACGCCGGCCGCGCGCAGTCCGGCGAGCGTCGGGGCGGTGTCCGGGTACGGTACCCAGCCCTCCGGCACCAGCACGCGCTCGTAGAGGGCGTCGGCGAACCCGTCGATCCCGGCGTCGACCGTCTCGGCCAGCCCGGTGTACGCGCCCCGGTGGGCGTGCTCGTAGAGGTCACGGTCGGCCCAGAGTTCGGCCAGTCGGGGCGGCACCCGACCCGGCAGTGGTCCTCCGGCCCGGCCGGCGGTGAGCAGCCGGTCGGCCAGCGAGGTGGCGCGAATCCGGTCCAGCTCCACACCGCACGTCGCCGCGGCGGCGCGCACCCACTCCCGGGGCTCCTCGACCTGGGCGAGGGTGCCGTGGAAGTCGAGCAGCACCGCCCGTACGGGCCGGCGGGACGGCCTGCGACGGGTGTCGTCGACACCGGGGAGGGCGTCGGTCGGTTCGGGATGATCCGGCACGACGTGCACCCTACCGACCCACCCGGACCGCCCTGCCGGACGGCCTTGCCGGGTGGCCGTCGGTGGCACGCACTAATCTTGGTGACATGTCGAGCCCCGCCGAGCGGTACGCCGCGGCACGCCGCCGGGCCGCCCAGGCCTCACAGTTCCCGGCCCTGGAAGAGTTCACCGCCGATCTCGGGTTCGACCTCGACGATTTCCAGCGCGAGTCGTGTCAGGCCCTGGAGCGGGGCAGCGGGGTGCTGGTCTGCGCCCCGACCGGGGCCGGCAAGACCGTGGTCGGCGAGTTCGCCGTACACCTGGCGTTGCGGGGTGCCCCCGGGCAGCCGGCGCCGGCCGACGGCGCCCGCCGCAAGTGCTTCTACACGACGCCGATCAAGGCGCTGTCCAACCAGAAGTACCACGACCTGGTCGACCGCTACGGCGCCGAGCAGGTGGGGCTGCTCACCGGCGACAACGCCATCAACGGCGACGCGCCCGTGGTGGTGATGACCACCGAGGTGCTGCGCAACATGCTCTACGCCGGGTCGAGCACCCTCCAGGGCCTCGCGTACGTGGTGATGGACGAGGTCCACTACCTGGCCGACCGGTTCCGGGGCGGGGTGTGGGAGGAGGTCATCATCCACCTGCCCGCCTCGGTCACGCTGGTGTCGCTGTCGGCGACGGTGTCCAACGCCGAGGAGTTCGCCGACTGGCTGATCACCGTTCGCGGCGAGACCACGGTGGTGGTCAGCGAGCACCGTCCGGTGCCGTTGTGGCAGCACATGCTGGTCGGCAAGCGGATGTTCGACCTGTTCCACGACGCCGACGCCGCCCGCAAGCACGACGTGCACCCGGAGTTGCTGCGCTACACCCGGGACACGGTGCGCCGCCTCGACCTGGGCGAGGGACGGTCCGCCGGGCCGGGTGCCGGGCGGCGGGGGCCGCGCTGGCGGGGGCCGCTGCGGCCGGACATCGTCGACCGGCTGGACCGCGAGGGCCTGTTGCCGGCGATCCTGTTCATCTTCAGCCGCGCCGGGTGCGACGCGGCGGTGCAGCAGTGTCTGGCGGCCGGGCTGCGGCTCACCTCGCCCGAGGAGCGCTCGGAGATCCGCCGGGTGGTGGAGTCCCGGATCACCGCCATCCCGGGCGAGGACCTGTCGGTGCTGGGCTACTGGGAGTGGCTCGACGGCCTGGAGCGCGGGCTGGCCGCCCACCACGCCGGCATGTTGCCGGCGTTCAAGGAGGTCGTCGAGGAACTGTTCGTCCGGGGGCTGGTCAAGGCGGTCTTCGCCACCGAGACGCTCGCGCTGGGCATCAACATGCCGGCCCGTTGCGTGGTGCTGGAACGCCTGGTCAAGTACAACGGCGAGGCGCACGTCGACCTGACCCCGGGGGAGTACACGCAGCTCACCGGGCGGGCCGGCCGGCGGGGCATCGACGTCGAGGGGCACGCCGTGGTGGTGTGGTCCCCGGAGACCGATCCGCGGCACGTGGCGGGGTTGGCCTCCACCCGGACGTATCCGCTGCGGTCCAGCTTCCGGCCGTCGTACAACATGTCGGTCAACCTGGTCGGCACCGTCGGCGCGGCACCCGCCCGCGAGCTGCTGGAGTCGTCGTTCGCGCAGTTCCAGGCGGACCGGTCGGTGGTCGGCCTGGCCCGGCAGGTGCAGCGCAACACCGAGACCATCGAGGCGTACGGCGCGGAGGCGGCCTGTCACCACGGCGACTTCGACGAGTACTTCGCGCTGCGGGTCGCCATCGCCGACCGGGAGCGGGCCATCGCCCGTCAGGGGCAGAGTCAACGCCGGGCGGCGGCGGTGGCGGCGCTGGAGCGCCTGCGGGTGGGTGACGTGATCCGGGTGCCGTCGGGGCGCCGGGCCGGTCTGGCCGTGGTGCTCGATCCGGCGGCCGGCGGGTTCAGTGAGCCCCGGCCGCTGGTGCTCACGCAGGACCGGTGGGCGGGTCGGATCAGCCCCGGCGACTTCACCACCCCGGCCGAGGTGCTGGCGCGCATCCGGGTGCCCAAGCACTTCAACCACCGCAATCCGGCCGCCCGGCGTGACCTGGCGGCGCAGGTCAGCGGCACCGGGCTGGACCGGCACTCCCGTCGGGGCGCACGCGGCCGGCAGTCGGGGGAGGACCACCGGCTGACCCAGCTCCGCACCGAGATGCGGCGGCATCCCTGCCACGCCTGCCCGGAGCGGGAGGAGCACGCCCGCTGGGCGGAGCGTCGGCGGCGGCTGGAGCGGGACACCGAGGAGCTGCGGCAGCGGGTCTCCGGGCGGACGGGGTCGTTGGCGCGTACGTTCGACCGGATCGTGGCCCTGCTCACCGCGCGGGGCTACCTGACCGCCGAGGGCGCGGTGACCGACGCCGGGCGGATGCTGGGGCGGATCTGGACGGAGGCCGACCTGCTGGTGGCGGAGTGCCTGCGGCGCGGGGTCTGGGACGGGTTGTCCCCGGCCGAGCTGGCGGCGGCGGTCTCGGTGGTGGTCTTCGAGGCGCGCCGGGACGTCGACGAGCGGGCGTCGCTGCCGCGTGGCGGGGTCGCCGAGTCGGTCGACGCCACGTTGAAGCTGTGGAGCGAGATCGAGGCGGACGAGGCGGCGCGGGGCCTGACCGTCACCCGGGAGCCCGATCTGGGTTTCGCCTGGCCGGTCTACCGCTGGGCGCGGGGTGAGGCGCTGGCGAAGGTGCTGGCCAGCGGGCACGAGTTCGACGGCGAGATGCCGGCCGGTGATTTCGTCCGGTGGGCCCGTCAGGTGGTGGACCTCCTCGGGCAGCTTGCCGACTCGGGTGGGGCCTCGACCGAGCTGCGGGCCACGGCCCGGCAGGCGATCGCCGCCGTCAACCGGGGAGTGCTGTCCTACCATTCGCCGGCGTGAGGTTGTCGTTCGGAAACCGACGCATCGCTGAGTAATCGTGACAACACGGCGTGAAGTGCCTCCGAACGCCTATTGTGCCTACTCGGGTGCTCCCCGATCATGTCTTCGGCGCGTCGCTACGCGCTGGTAGCAGCTCTGGGGGGAGCCCGTTGTGGCGGAAATCAATCATTTTGAATACGGATGGATCACGCCGGCGATCAGTTACGCGCTGTCGGTGCTGGGTTCCATCCTCGGCCTGATCTTCGCGGGCCGGATCCGGATCGCGCAGTCCACCGGGCAGAAGATCTGGTGGGGGACGCTCGCGGCGTGGGCGCTCGGCGGCACCGCGATCTGGACGATGCACTTCATGGCGATGCTCGGCTTCGCGGTGACCGGCTCGCGGATCCGGTACGACGTGCCGATCACCGTCGTCAGCGCGCTGCTGGCGGTGATCGCGGTCGGCATCGGCCTGGCCATCGTGGGCACCGGCCGGCTGTCGGCGGTACGCATCCTGGCCGGCGGCCTGTTCACCGGTCTCGGTGTGGCGGCGATGCACTACACCGGCATGGCCGCGATGCGACTGGACGGCCAGATCGGTTACGACACGCTGCGCGTGGTGGCGTCCATCGTGATCGCGGTGGTTGCCGCCACCGTGGCGCTCTGGCTCGCGGTGACCGTCCGTCGCGGGCTGGCGATCTTCGGCTCGGCGCTGGTGATGGGCGTGGCGGTCAACGGCATGCACTTCACCGGGATGAGCGCCATGTCGGTGCACCTGCACGACCAGCGGACCGACATCGCCGGGGCCACGGTCAGCACCATGCTCCTGCCGATCGTCCTGCTGGTCATCTTCGGCGTGGTGGGCCTGGTGTACGCCCTGCTCGCCGCGCCGACCGAGGAGGACCGGGCGGCGATGGCGTACCTGGACTCCCTGCGCGACCCGGCCGTGGCCGCGCCGGCGCCGGCCGCCGTCACCGCTCCCGACCCGGTCGGACTGCGGGCCCGGTCGAGCCTGGCCCGGCCCGGCGCCCAGTTCCCGTCCCGCCGGGACCGCCCGACTCGCTGAGTGTCGGCCCGGCCCCAGGGCCGGTGGTGGGGGCCCCGCCCCCCCCGGGGGGCCCCCCCCCCCGGGGGGGGGGGGGGGGGGCGGGGGGGGGGGGGGCCGGCGGGGGGGGGGGGGGCCCCCCCCCCGGGGGATCCGGGCCCGGGGGGGGTCCC
>NZ_JBIANP010000006.1:387053-409732 GCF_042874705.1 Micromonospora sp. NPDC003816 | reverse complement strand
AGTACCCCGAAGGGCCTTTCCGCTCGACTTGCATGTGTTAAGCACGCCGCCAGCGTTCGTCCTGAGCCAGGATCAAACTCTCCAACAAAAACCTAATTGGAAAAGCAAACCCCAGCAACAAAATGTTGTTGCCAAAGGAATCCCCACCAACCAAGCAAAAGCTTGGCCAGCACGGGGTATCATAAAACAATTTGGCACTGGCTTATCAAGCACCCTGTTGAGTTCTCAAAGAACAACCACACACCACACCACGATCCTGCATTTCTGCCTGACCGCGTCTGGGGCAACCGCTCCAAACTATCTGAGCCGCTCTCGGAGTGCAACCTGAAGAATCAGGCTTTTACTCTGTAGCTTGCTCGGGACCCGCGCTGACGCACGCCCATCGGGCGGTCGTTTCTGTCGCGGGAAGCGGCAGACCGGCGATCACCATCTCTGGCGACCCACCCGGCTCCCTGCCGGCTTCAGCACTCTACCCGGTTGGCTTCGCGATCGCAACTCCGTCTTAGGGAGTCTCTCGCACCACCCGGTCTCAGTCTCAGGTCGACGGTGTCGACTCGATCCTGGCGCCCGTTCTCGGCCGGTTTGCCCCGGCCTCCCTCGTGCAGAGAGAAAGTTACGCGGACGTCCCGGAGAAGGCAAATCAGGATCCGTCGATGACTGTTTCCGTGGCCCAGCCGGGCTTGGCGGCGGCGAGTGCCGGCCTCCCCGGGTCTCCCCCATCGACACTCGACCACCTGCGGTGGAACCTGCCCTGTCGGCGACGACCGGGACAGGCCCGGACGTGCCAGAGTGTCTGGCATGGATGACGTGTCCCGGCCCGCCAGCCCGGTCCTCGCCGAGGACGCGCTACTCGGGCTCCTCCTGCCGTTCTGGCAACTGATCATCGGTGCGTTCGTGCTCTTCGCGGTGGTGGCCTCGATCGGACGTCTGATCAAGCGCGGCCCGTCGCGGATGAGTACGGCATTACTGGTGACCGCCGCCGCCATCGCCGGCTTCGCACTGGTGGGCGTCCTGCTACAGGGGTAGCGCCCTTCACATCCGCCGGTTGGCCAAGCTAGGCAGCTCTTCCCGGATACGTTCCAGCCGGGTCAGGTCGATGTCGGCCACCGCGAATCCGGGACCGTCGGGCACCTGGGAGAGCACCGAACCCCAGGGGTCGACCACCATGCTCCGGCCGTAACAGGTGCGGGCGGGTTCGTGGTCGCCGGTCTGGCCGGCCGCCGCGACGAAGCACTGGTTCTCGATCGCGCGAGCACGCAACAAGACCTCCCAGTGGTCGCGGCCGGTGTGCATCATGAACGCCGCCGGCACCACCAGCAGGTGGGCGCCTCCGCCGGAGGCGAGTTGGCGGTAGAGCTCCGGGAACCTGAGGTCGTAACAGATCGACAGGCCGACGCGTACGCCCTCGACGTCGACCACCACGGGACGATCACCGGGTGCCACCGTGGCGGACTCCCGGTACGAGACTCGGCCGGGAATCTCCACGTCGTACAGGTGGATCTTGCGATAGCTGGCGGCAAGGGTGCCGGACCGGTCGAAGACCAGCGTAGTGTTCCAGGTGTGCTCGGGGTCCGGGCCGGACTCGTGGAACGAGCCGGCGATCAGCCAGACACCCCGTCGACGGGCGACGTCGGCGAAGAACCGGCCGACCTCGCCGTCGACCGGCTCCGCCGCAGGCATCCCCTTCGACGGGCCGAGGTAGTCGACGTACTCGGGGAGGAGCACCAGGTCGGCACCGGCATCGGCCGCGCGATCGATCAGGGCCTCGGCGGCAACCAGGTTCGCCTTACGGTCGTCCCGGGAGTTCAGCTGGCAGACAGCGACGCGCATGCCTGCCAGCGTACGACCGAACTGCCGTGGACGGCAGCGCGAGCACCTGGCACCGGCCCGATCAGGCCGACTTCTCCTCGCGCTCGCGCCGCGCCCGACGGCCGGTGAACTCGCGCGGGACGATGGTCGGGTTCACGTTCTCCAGCACCGCGTCGCGTCCGATGAGCACCCGGGCGGCGTCGGGGTTGCTGGGCACCTCGTACATCACGGAGAGCAGGACCTCTTCCATGATCGCCCGCAGACCACGGGCACCGGTGCCACGCAACATCGCCTGGTCGGCGATCGCCTCCAGCGCCGGGTGCTCGAACTCCAGCTCGACACCGTCCAGCTCGAAGAGGCGTTGGTACTGACGGACCAGCGCGTTGCGGGGCTCGGTGAGGATGCGGACCAGCGCGCTGCGGTCCAGGCTGCGCACGCTGGTGATCACCGGAAGCCGGCCGATGAACTCGGGGATCAGCCCGAACTTGAGCATGTCCTCGGGCATGACCTGGCTGAAGATGTCGTCGGTGGACCGTTCGGAGACGGCCCGGAGACGGGCACCGAAGCCGGTGCCGCCGTGACCCGTACGCGCCTCGATGATCTGGTCCAGCCCAGCGAAGGCACCACCGCAGATGAACAGCACGTTGGTGGTGTCGATCTGGATGAACTCCTGGTGCGGGTGCTTCCGGCCGCCCTGCGGGGGAACGTTGGCGACCGTGCCTTCGAGCATCTTCAGCAGCGCCTGCTGCACGCCCTCGCCGGAGACGTCCCGGGTGATCGACGGGTTCTCCGACTTCCGGGCGATCTTGTCGACCTCGTCGATGTAGATGATCCCGGTCTCGGCACGCTTGATGTCGTAGTCGGCGGCCTGGATCAGCTTGAGGAGGATGTTCTCCACGTCCTCGCCGACGTAGCCGGCCTCGGTGAGGGCGGTGGCATCGGCGATGGCGAACGGGACGTTGAGCATCCGCGCCAGCGTCTGGGCCAGGTGCGTCTTGCCGCACCCGGTCGGACCGAGCAGCAGGATGTTCGACTTGGCCAGCTCGACGCCGTCGTTACCGGAGCCCGGTGCACCGGCCGCCTCGGCCTGGATGCGCTTGTAGTGGTTGTAGACCGCGACGGCGAGCGCCTTCTTGGCCTGCTCCTGCCCCACGACGTAGTTGTCGAGGAACTGGCAGATCTCCATCGGCTTGGGAAGCTCTTCCCACTTCACCTCGCCGGACTCGGCCAACTCCTCTTCGATGATCTCGTTACAGAGATCGATGCACTCGTCGCAGATGTAGACCCCAGGGCCCGCGATGAGCTTCTTGACCTGCTTCTGCGATTTACCGCAGAAGGAGCACTTGAGTAGGTCGCCACCGTCACCGATCCGTGCCACCTACGTTCTCCCTGCACTCATCGGCCGGAGCCCCGGCCACGACCTGCGGACGCTTACGCTCCGCCCGTCTTCTTACCCCGCCGGTCGCCCGGCTAAGTGGTACGGACCCGACGTTACCCGCTGTCGGAGTTTTCTCCGACCCCCAAAACGGGTGTGTCAGAGGCCGGCGGGCAACAGACCCCGCCGGCCTCTGGCCTGGTAACGGTCAGCTGGCCGAGTTGGCGGCCAGCAGTCCCTTCTTGCGGCTGGTGAGGATCGTGTCGACCAGCCCGTACTCGCGGGACTCCTCGGCCGTCATGATCTTGTCGCGGTCGATGTCCTTGCGGACCAGGTCGACCGCGCGGTTGCAGTGCCGGGAGAGCATGTCCTCCAGCTGGGTCCGCATCCGCAGGATCTCCCGGGCCTGGATCTCGATGTCCGAGCCCTGCCCGTAGCCGCCCTCGGTGGCCGGCTGGTGGATGATGATCCGCGAGTTCGGCAGCGCCATCCGCTTGCCCGGCGTGCCCGCGGCCAGGAGCACGGCGGCGGCGGACGCGGCCTGACCCAGGCACACGGTCTGGATGTCCGGCCGGACGTACTGCATGGTGTCGTAGATCGCCGTCATGGCCGTGAACGAGCCACCGGGCGAGTTGATGTACATGATGATGTCCCGGTCGGGGTCGGTCCCCTCCAGGGTGAGCAGCTGGGCCATCACGTCGTTGGCCGACGCGTCGTCCACCTGGACGCCGAGGAAGATGATCCGGTCCTCGAAGAGCTTGTTGTACGGGTTGGACTCCTTGACCCCGTACGACGTGCGCTCCACGAACGACGGCAGGACGTAGCGGTTGTGCACGGCCGCGAACTGTGGCGGCAGGCTCAGGTCGGTCATCGTCTGCTCCTCGATCAGCTCAGGGTCCCGGCGCCCTCGGGAACCTGGGCGGCCCCGGTGATCACCTTGTCGATGAAGCCGTAGTCCACGGCCTCCTGGGCGGTGAACCAACGGTCACGGTCCGAGTCCGCCTCGATCTGCGCCGGGGACTGGCCGGTGTGGGAGGCGACCCGCTCCTGGAACATCCGCTTGGTGTAGAGCATCTGCTCGGCCTGGATCGCGATGTCGGCTGCGGTACCGCCCATGCCACCGGAGGGCTGGTGCATCATGATCCGGGCGTGCGGGAGGGCGTAGCGCTTGCCCTTGGTGCCCGCGCAGAGCAGCAGCTGGCCCATCGAGGCCGCCATGCCCATCGCCACGGTCGACACGTCGTTGTCGATGAACTGCATGGTGTCGTAGATGGCCATACCCGAGTAGACGGAGCCACCGGGCGAGTTGATCCAGAGGTTGATGTCGCGGTCCGGGTCCTCCGCGGCGAGCAGCAGCAGCTGCGCGCAGATGCGGTTGGCGACCTGGTCGGTCACCTCGCTGCCCAGGAAGACGATCCGCTCCTTGAGCAACCGGTTGTAGACCGAGTCGTCGAGGTTGCCAATGGTGTCACCGCCACGGGCGTCAATCGCCCGGAGCGGCTTCGCTGGGATGTGCATGTCGGTCATGGCAGCCCTTCGCTCTCCGTACCGTCGTGTCCGACACTAACCGCTGCGCCGGGCGGCAGAGCCCCGGTCCGGGCACTGTTCGCTCTCAGCGCAGGACCCCTGAGAGGCGTACCCGGCAAAGGAATCGGGCCACCACCCACCGCTACCGGCGGACGGTGGCCCACCCCCGCGATCAGTGCTCGTGCGCGTGCTCCTGCTCGCTCGCCTCACGGAGAGCGTCGAGGCTCACCTCGTTGCCGGCCGAGTCCTTGATCTTGACGCGCTCCATGACCGAGGCGAGCGCCTTGCCCCGCCGCACGTCGCCGTAGACCGCGCCGGCCGTGCCGGAGCGGACCAGCTGGTCGTAGTACTGCTGGGGGGCCATGCCGGCGCGCTGGGCGCGGTGCACGATCTCGTGGCCGAACTCGTCGTCGGAGACCTGGGTGTCCTCGGCGTCGGCCAGGGTGTCGAGCAGCAGCTGGACCTTGACGCCCTGGGTGGCGGCCTCGGTCAGCTCGGTGTCGATCTGCTCCTCGGTCTTCTCCTCGGCGGAGAGGTAGTCCTCCATCGAGGCGCCGATGCGCTCGAGCTGGTCGACCATCGCCTGCTTGCGGCTCTCCACCTCGTCGCGGATGACGCCCTCGGGGGCCGGCACGTCGGCGACCTCGACGAGCTGCTCGAGGGCCTTGTCCCGGGCGGCGTAGATCTGCTCGACCCGCTTGCCCCGGGTGACCCGCTCACGCAGGTCGTCGCGCAGCTCCCCGATGGTGTCGAACTCGCTGGCCAGCTGGGCGAAGTCGTCGTCCAGCTCGGGCAGCTCCTTCTCCTTGACGGTCCGCACGGTCACCGCCACGTCGGCGTCCCGACCGGCGAAGTCGCCGCCGACGAGCTGGGTGGTGAAGGTGGTGTCCTCGCCGGCGGAGAGGCCGACCACGGCCTCGTCCAGGCCCGGCAGGAGCTGCTTGCTGCCCACCTCGTGGGAGATGTTGCTGGCCGAGCCGCCCGGCACCTCCTCGCCGTCGACGGTCGCCCGCAGGTCGATCTGTACGTAGTCGCCCTCGGCGGCCGGCCGCTCCACGGTCTTGAGGGTGGCGAAGCGCTCGCGCAGGCTCTTCACCTGCTCGTCGATCTCGCTGTCGTCGATCTTGAGCTCGTCGACCGTGACCTCGATGGTGGCCAGGTCGGGCAGGGTGATCTCCGGCCGGACGTCGACCTCGGCGGTGAAGTTGAGCGAGTCACCGTCGTTGAACTCGGTGATCTCGACCTCGGGGCGACCCAGGGTCTTGAGGTCGTGCTCGCGGACCGCGCTCAGGATGTTCTGCGGGATCGCCTCCTGCACCGCCTCGTTGAGCACGGTGCCCCGGCCGACCCGCTGGTCGATGATCGCGGACGGGACCTTGCCCCGGCGGAAGCCGGGAATCTGGATCTGCTGACCGATCTCCCGGTACGCCTTCTTGAGGCTCGGCTCGAGCTCGACGAACGGCACCTCGATGGCGAGCCGCACGCGCGTCGGGCTCAGAGTCTCGACGGTGCTCTTCACAGGCGTACTCCTTGACGGATCTCGGTTGTCTCTGGGGCGCTCTTACAGCCCATAGAGTGTAGGCGAGCCGGCACGGCGGGCCGGCAGCGCCCGGGAACCGCACGAACGGCAGGACCCGGAACGGTGACCGGCGCCCGGGTCGACCCGGCCGCGAGCGGCAGTCGGGGTGGCGGGATTTGAACCCACGGCCCCTCGCTCCCAAAGCGAGTGCGCTACCAAGCTGCGCCACACCCCGTGGCGACGTGCAGTCTATGCCGTCGGTCCGACAAAGGGATGCCGGGGCGTCACCCAACGCGCCGAACGGGATGAACAGGACATCGCGGCCGTTACCCACCATCCCCGGCCATCCGTACCGCCGCGCCGACGACCGCGCGGACGCCGCACCGGATACGGCCGCGCGGGGCAGACGCGCATTGGGTACGCTGTCGGCGCGCCCTGATCCGTCGGGGCGTACGCGGGCGTAGCTCAATGGCAGAGCTTCAGTCTTCCAAACTGACGGTGCGAGTTCGATTCTCGTCGCCCGCTCCAGCACCACCGGCCCAGGTCAGCGGCGTTCTCGCCCAGCCTGGGCCGCTGTCGTTCCAGCTCCCGCCGTTCGGTCCCGACAAGCTCCGCCGGCCACTGTGCAGTGACTCCTGGGAGAGCCGCGTTCGCACCGGAGTGTCGGACACTGGTGCCAGCCTTCGGGGCGTGCAACCCTCTTCCGTGACCGCAGTACAAGCGATCAGGTGCGGTGGGCGGCCATCCAGGTGGTGGCGAAGTCGACCAGCGAACGTTGGGACATCAGCCGGGCCGTGGCGTTGCCGACGCGGCCGATCGTCGCCGCACCGGTGGCCTCGAAGTCGTCGCCCAGGCGGACGAAGTCACTCTCGTCGGTGACGACGTCCACCCAGGTCGTCCAGCGGCTCGTGCCGTCGGGTTGGCGGACCGAGGAGCCGGTGGCGGCGCGTGGGGACGACGGGTGCCGCCACTCGGCCAGGTGCAGCGAGGTGTTGGAGTCGTGGCCGCAGCCGAGCAGAAGGACTTTGCCGTCGCGCCGGTACACCGCGCCGAGCGGTGAGGTCTCGCCGAGCGCGTCGTCGAGGCGGTGGCCGGCGACGATGTCGGCGGCGTCCGCGCCGAGGGCTGCGAAGGAGAGTTGCGGGTGGTCGCTGCGCAGGGCGCCCGGCCAGGCACGCACCACCTCGGGGACGGCGCCCATCCACCGGCTCGGGGTGCGGGCGGGGTCGAAGCCGGGGGTCTGCTCGCGGATCACTGGCCACCACGATTCCGGTACGGGCGGATGCTGCCAGCCGGCCGGGTCGGTGTTGTGGGGTGTGTGCGTGGGGACGACGAGCGTGCCGTCCGGACCGAGCGTCGCCAGCAGGGCGTGCACCAGCGCCTCGATGCCTCCGGCGACGAACCCGAGACTGCGGTTGGACGAGTGCAGAATCAGGACGTCACCCGCGTCGACGCCGAGCGCACGCAGGTCGGCGCTTATCGACTGGACGGTGTGCGGTCTCGCCTGGTCCATTGGACACAGTTTATGCCGGAGCAGCAGCTCCGGCGGGGAGGAGCGGGCATGTCGGACGAGCCGGAACCGGGCCTGGTGCCGGAGCACCTGCGGCCGGAGGACGACGACCGGGAGTCGGTGCTGTTGACCGTCGACGGTGAGCAGTTCCGGGTGAGCACGCAGGCGGGTCGGCCGGGGTCGTACGACTTCGACTGGCTCAACGGGCGCAACGACTACGGCTTCGGGCTCACCAACTCGGGCGGAGCCTCGTTGACCCGGGACGAGTTGGTGCAGGCGATCCGGGAGTTCCTCGCCGAGATCGATCCGGCGACCGGCTACCTGGCGGAGTGACGGATCGAGTGTGCGCCGAACCTCCCAGATCAATCCACTCTCGTGGATATCTCGGTACCATCCTGGCTACCGTCGACGCCTCCACCGGAGAACCCGGCCGGGGGCGCAGCCAGGAGGAGGAACCATGCCACTCCCCCGTCCGTTCCGGCGACGTCCGGCCGTCACCCGCGCGTCCCTCGCCGTCCTGCTCACCGCCGCCGTCCTGGTCCCGCTGACCGGCACGCCAGCCGCCGCGGCTCCGGCCACCGGCGAGATCAGGTACGCCGACGCGGCCACCGCCGTCGCCGGCAGCTATCTCGTCGTGCTCCGCGACGAGTCCACGGCGCGTACCGGCGTCACGCCGGCGGCCGTCGCCGACCGGCTGGCCGACCGGTACGCCGGACGCGTCGACCGGATCTTCACCGCCGCGCTGCGCGGATTCGAGGTACGCCTGAGCGAGCCGGCCGCCCGTCGACTCGCCGCCGATCCGGCGGTCGCCTTCGTCGAGCAGAACCGGATCGTGACGCTGGCCGACCCGGGGGTGCAGCTCAATCCGCCGTCCTGGGGACTGGACCGGATCGACCAGCGGAACCTTCCCCTGGACGGCCGGTACGCGTACCCGAACACCGCGCCGGACGTGCGCGCGTACGTGATCGACACCGGGGTGCGCGGCACCCACCGGGACTTCGGCGGACGGGTCGGCACCGGCGTGGACCTGGTGGACGGCCTGCCGGCGGACGACTGCAACGGGCACGGCACCCACCTGGCCGGCACGGTCGGCGGCACCCTGCACGGGGTGGCCAAGCGGGTGCGGCTGCACCCGGTGCGGGTGCTCAACTGTGCGGGCAGCGGCAGCATCGCCCAGGTCATCGGCGGCGTGGACTGGGTGACCGCGAACGCCGTCCGACCGGCGGTGGCGGTGCTGGCGCTGGGCGGTGCCGCGAGCAGCGCGTTGGACGCGGCGGTGACCGCCTCGATCGCCTCGGGCATCACCTACGCGGTGACCGCCGGTAGCGCCAACGGCAACGCCTGCGCCTACTCGCCCGGCCGGGTGCCGGCCGCACTGACCGCCGCCGGCACCACGATCACCGACGCCCGGATGCCGTCGGGCAACTACGGCTCCTGCCTCGACCTGTACGCGCCGGGCGCGAACATCACCTCGACCTGGCACACCTCGGACACCGCCACCGCCACCCTCAGCGGCGGGTCACCGGCGACCGCGCACGTCGCCGGATGCGCCGCCCTCGCCCTGCAGGCCAACCCCGGCTGGAGCCCGGCCCAGGTCGCCGCCTACCTGACCGGGCGCGCCACGGTCGGCGTGGTCGGCGGAGTGAGCAGCGGCACCCCCAACCGGCTGCTCTACTGCGGCCCGTGACGGGCCGGTGACCGGTCGCGCAGGCCCAGCGGGCGGACAGCACGGACGGGTGCCGGGCACCGGGGGATGAACCGCGTCACGCCGGGTAAGCAGGCCGCCGTCCTGGTGGAGTGACGACCTCGGTCGCGGGCTGCGCGACCGCTTCCGGGCGGGTCGGCCGTACGGTCGGCCCGCCCGGTGTCCGCGCGGTGTCCCGTCGCGGCGTCGGGCTCAGCTGAACAGCCAGTTCCAGGCGTCCACGATCCACTGGGTCTGTTGCAGGTAGGCGATGCCCAGACCGGTCAGGAAGATCGCCGTGACCAGGTGCGCGCCCCGGGCGCTGCGGCGTACCCGGCCGAGCTGCCGTTCCAGCACCAGCCGACCGATCAGCCGGGTGAGCGCGAACAGACCGGCCCCGACCAGCAGGCTCAGGATGAAGATCAGGAACGGGCCGACCAGGTCACCACCGCCCGAGATCGCCCAGATCCCCCAGCACACGAATGCGACCAGCGCGCCGGCCGCACTCCACTCCCCGCCCCGCTTGAGCTGGGCCACGTGCCAGCTCAGCGGCCGGCGCGGCGCGGGCTCGCCCGGCCAGCCAGTGCCGGTCGGCTCGTGGTCCACCACCGGGAACGGCTCGGTGCGCGGCGCTCGGGCACCGACCGAGGCCACACCCCGCCGGTACGGGTCACGCTGGGCCGGAATGCCCGCATCGGACTGCGGCGGCACCTCGACGGTGCGCTCCGCCCACGGCTGCGTCTGGTCGGCCATGTCGTCGTTCCCTCCCCCTGGACCGGCGGCGGCCACCGGCCACCGCTGGAGACTTCGAGAGTAACGAGCGCGCAAATCGGTCGCCCGACCCGCGTCGATCAGCTAGACACGAGCGGTGAACACCTTCGCTCCCACCATCAGCGCCGGCCGCCCCGAGGACTACGACGACATCGGACGTTTCCTCGGTGTGCTCTTCCACCACGAGGTCGACTCCGAGGCCCACGAGACCGAACGGGCGATCTTCGAGCCGGAACGCGCCCTGGTGGTACGCGACGGGTCGGAGTTGGTGGCCAGCGCCGCCGCGTACACCCGGGAACTGGGTGTGCCCGGCGGCGCGATGCCGGCCGCGCACGTCACGCTGGTCGGGGTCGCGCCGACCCACCGGCGTCAGGGCCTGCTCAGCGCGATGATGCGCCGGCAGCTCCGGGAGATCCACGACGCCGGGCGGGAGCCGGTCGCGGTGCTCTGGGCCAGCGAGGGCCGGATCTACCCCCGGTTCGGGTACGGGCTGGCCGCCCAACGGTTGATGATCAACGGCGAGACGACCGAGCTGCGCCTGCCGGCACCGACGCCGGACGAGGGCCGGCTCCGCCTGGAGCGGCCCGCCGACCGGCAGGCCGACCTGGCGACGGTCTACGACCGGGTGCGCGGCGACCGGCCCGGCTGGTCGTCGCGGGACGAACGCTGGTGGCGGTACGTGCTGATGGACCCGAAGTCGCAGCGCGACGGCGCCACCGAGCTGCGGGTGGTGCTGCACGAGGGCCCGGGCGGCGTCGACGGCTACGGGCTGTTCCGCACCAAGGGCGAGTGGAACAACGCCGGCCCGAAGGGCGTGACCACCGTCGACGAGGTGGTGGCGGCCACCCCGGAGGCGTACCGGGCGATCTGGCGCATGCTGCTCTCGATCGACCTGACCCGGCAGGTCGTGTCCCGGCGGGCGGCGGTGGACGAGCCGCTGCTGCGGATGGTGAACGAACCGCGCATGCTCGTCGCCCAGATGAGCGACGCGCTCTGGGTACGGGTGGTGGACGTGCCGGCCGCGCTCTCCGCGCGGCGCTACGCCACCGACGTCGACGTGGTCATCGAGGTGGACGACGACCTGCTGCCCGAGAACACCGGCCGCTGGCGGCTGCACGGCGGGCCGGAGAAGGCGGACTGCACGCGTACCGACGATCCGGCGGACCTCGCCTGCGACGTCCGGTGCCTCGGCGAACTGTTCCTCGGCGGCGTCGGCCTGGCCGCGCTGGCCGACGCCGGTCGGGTACGCGAGCTGCGCCCGGGGGCACTGGCCGCCGCCGGACCCGCCTTCGGCTGGCACCGCGCCGCGTCCGCCCTGGAGGTGTTCTGACGACGGGTACGGTCAAGGGATGGCGGACGCGGAGCGACGACGGCGACGGCACCGGCACCACGGCGGGCCGGACACTCCTGTCGACGGCGGTCCCACCGCGACCACCGCGAACGTGCACGACGGCGGTGAGCCGCCGCCACGCGGACGGCGCGGCGGCGGCTCGGCCGACGAGGGTGAGCGGGGGCTGCGCGGGCTGGTCGGCTCCGGCTCGTCGCAGGTGAACGTGACCGCGGCGATGCGGGCCCGGGACGCCGCCCGGCCCACCGACGAGGACCTGGCCGAGGCGGCCGCCCGGATGGTCATCGTCCGCCGGAACTGGACCCCCCGCGACGAGCTGCCCCGCCGCTGACCGCACCCGGCCGGTCGCACGCTCAGGGCAGGTCGGGCAGCTCGCGGGTGCGCTCGTAGTCGGCCACCTGGTGGATCCGGCGGGCGTGCCGGTCGCTGCCGGAGAAGGCGGTGGTGAGGAACGCCTCGACGATCGCGGTGGCCTCGTCGAGAGTGTGCTGGCGCGCGCCGACGGCGACCACGTTGGCGTCGTTGTGCTGCCGCCCGAGCTGCGCGGTCTCCACACTCCAGGCCAGCGCCGCCCGCACCCCGGCCACCTTGTTCGCGGCGATCTGCTCGCCGTTGCCGGAACCGCCGATCACCACGCCCAGGCTGCCCTCGTCGGCCACCACCCGCGTGCCGGCGTGCAGGCAGAAGGCCGGGTAGTCGTCGTCCGGGTCGTAGGCGTGCGGACCCACGTCGACCACCTCGTAGCCCTCCTTGGCGAGGTGGTTGGCCAGGTGCACCTTCAGCTCGAAACCGGCGTGATCGGATCCCAGGTAGACGCGCATACCGGGCAGTCTGTCAGGCCCGCCGGGGCGCATCGATCGGGGGCGGTGTGGTGACCCGCTGAGCGGGAGCCCGTGTCGCGGCTCACCGCCGGACCGGTTCCCCGCCCGCTGCGGGGGGCCGGCCCTCCTTCGCCGGTGCCGGCGGCCCGCCGTCCCGCGACGCGCGCCGGCCCCGCCCGGCCGTGATGGCGGGGCGGGGCCGGATTCGCGTGACGGCTGGCGGCGAGCCGAAGTCGGTCGCGCCCGTGGCGACGGGCGGGCCGGCGGCTACGTCAGGAGCGGTCGACCAGCTCGGCGACGACCAGGCCACCCCGCGCCTTCGGGGTGAACCAGGTGCTCTTGCGCGGCATCTTCTCCCGGGCCAGGTTGACCGCGACGAAGTCGTCCACGGTCACCGGGGCGACGAGCACGGCCAACTCGGCCCGACCGGCCTCGACCTCACTGGTCAGCCAGCTCGCCGGATAGTCACCGCCGACGTAGGTGATCCGCTTGTCGCCCGGGTCCAGCCCCAGGGCGTCGCGCAGCAGCAGCCGCTCGACCAGGGCGTGGTCCAGGTTCTCCAGCCGGTTGGTGCCGGTGTGCGGCAGAGTCACCGCGTACGCCCGGCCGGGAAGCTGGAGCACGACGGTGCCGCCGGTGGCCGGAACCTCGGCCGGACCGGTGATGTCGGTGACCTCGGCACCCGCCGCGCGCAGCCGGTCGAGCAGCTCGTCGGGCGTGGTGGTCAGCTCGCTGACCAGCCGGTTGTACGGCTGGATGGCCACCGAGGCGGGCGTGGTGACGACCGCCAGGAAGCGCGGCAGTCCACCGGTCTGGGCGGCCAGGCTGCGGTGGTTGCCGTCGGCGACGACCAGCTCGCCGCCGCCGGCCAGCGCGGTCAGCTCGTCCTGGCGCGGCCCGGGGCCGAGCAGCCAGATGGCGTGCGTACGCCCGGCCTGGTCGGTGTCGGTGGCGGCGGGCGCACCGGCCGATTCGGTGGCGGCGGCCAGCGCGGCGTGCAGTTCGTCACCCCGCCCGGTCTGCAACAGCAGCACCGGCGAGAGCAGGTGCCCCAGCGTCTCGGCCAGCGCGACGCGCTCGCGCACCTTGGCGATGAAGACGTCCTCGTTGCGGATGACCAGACCCGGCTCGTCGGCGCGGGTGGAGATCTGGTCGGTGTCGACCATCACCCAGAGCCCGTACGCGGAGTCCTCACCGGGTGCGCTGATGCGGTACAGCACCACCACCTGCTCGGCCGGCGTGTAACTGCCGTCGGCCTTCGCCTCGGCCAGCCGGGTCGCCGCCTCCGGCAGGGCGTCGGCGAAGGACTTGCCGAGGCTCTCCGGAGCCCGGTGCGGCATCTCGATGCCGAGGGCGCTCTGCGGGTTCGCCTCGATGATCGCGGTGATCTCCGCGTCGTCGGCGAACTCGTCGTAGTTCTGGGCGCCGGTGCCGCCCGTGGTGATCCAGGCCCGGTTGATCGGGTGCACGACCGTCATGTCCACTGACGCTACCGGCGGCGATGACCGCGTCTCCCGCCGACCCGCACGACGTCCACCAGTTGGCGCGCAAGGAAGGGCACCTTATTAACGCCTCAGGTAGAGCAGGGGGCCCTTGTTAACACTCCGGCTCGATGCGCGCCTGACGTCGGCCGACGGGCGAGTGCTGCCGGCCGAGCGGCCCGTGCTGCCGGCTCGGGGGTGGTCTGTGCTGCCAGCCGGCAGGCGTGTGCTGCGGGTTTGGGGGTGTGTGGTGCTGGCCCGGGGGTGTGTGCTGCGGGCCTTGAGGCGTCACCAGCGCGGTGGGGCGTACCCGTCCCGGCGGTGGGCCCTGGTCGCGTAGGTCCCGGTCCGGTGGGGTCAGACGCGAGGTCACGGGGACCCGGGCCACGCCCACCACACCCGACCCGGATACCCGGGTCAGGCCGTCGGAAGGGCCTTTTCCGGTGACGGGCCAGCGCAGGTCGACCGCCGGTCGGTCCGCGCCGCTCCCGCGCTCCTCCCACCACTGGAGATCGTCGACGGGGGCACGGTGCTTGGCCATGGCTACACCTCCACGAGCTGCGGTGTGCGGTCGGCAGCCGTGGCTACGGGCCGCCGGATCGCCGCTGCGGACAACTGGTCAAACGAGCCCACAGAGCGGGCGGTGACGCGCAACGGCGGTAGCGGCAGCGTCCGGCGGCGGCAGCGTCCGGCGGCGGCAGCGGTGTTAGGAGGGGACCCCTGCTATACACGAGGCGTTAGCAGGGGGCCCTTCCTTACACCCAAGGTGGGTCAGGTGAAGATGGGGTCGATGTCGCGGCTGCGCTTGAGTTCGAAGAAGCCGGGCGTGCCGGCGACCAGCATCACGCCGTCCCAGAGTCGGCCGGCGGCCTCGCCCTTGGGTGCCGGGGTGACCACCGGGCCGAAGAAGGCGACCTGCTTGCCATCCGGACCCGGAGCGTGCACGACCGGGGTACCGACCTCGGTGCCGACCGGACGCATCCCCGCCTCGTGGCTCTCCCGCAGGGCCGCGTCGAGGCTCGCGTCGTCGGCGGCCGAGGCCAGCGCCGGGTCCAGCCCGGCGTCGGTCAGCGCGGCGGCGTACAACTCCGGTCCACGTGCCTCCTTGCCGAGGTGGATCCGGGTGCCCATGGCGGTGTAGAGGTTCCGCACGGCGTCCGGGCCGTACCGCTGCCCGACGGCGATGCAGACGCGGACCGGGCCCCACCCGGTCTTCATGATCTCCTGGTACGCCTCGGGCAGCTCCCGCCCCTCGTTGAGCACCGACAGGCTCATCACGTGGTAGCGGACGTCGATGTCGCGGACCCGCTCCACCTCCAGCAGCCATCGGGAGGTGATCCACGCCCATGGGCAGATCGGGTCGAACCACATGTCGACACTGACACGCTCGTTCACGTTTAGGTCCCTTCGCAACGGAGATGCCGATTCGACCGGCCTATCACGCATCTTTACTCCGCATCGGGGCGACCGGCCGGTAACGGGCCGCGTGACCTCGCCCACCGACGGGTGTTGACGCATGGAAGACTCAGGCCCGGACCGGCCGTCACGAGCGGTCGACGACTGAGGTGACCGTGACGTGCGGCGATAGTGGGATGGAGACGAACGTGCCGGGAGTGCGCAACCTGACACAGGTCGAGGCGACCGAGCGGGCCCGACTGCTCGACGTGACCGGGTACGACATCAACCTGGACCTGTCCAGTGCCGTACACGCGGCCGGTGGCCGCACCTTCCGATCGACCACCGAGGTGCGCTTCCGGTGCAGCGAGCCGGGCGCCAGCACGTTCATCGAGGTCGCCGCGGACTCGATCCGCTCGGCGACGCTCAACGGCGACCCGGTCGACCTGTCCGACTGGTCGGCCGAGAAGGGGCTGACCCTGACCGGTCTGGCCGAGGAGAACACGCTGGTCGTCGACGCCGACTTCGCGTACTCCAGCTCGGGGCAGGGCCTGCACCGCAGCGTCGACCCGGTCGACGGCGAGACCTACCTCTACTCGCAGTTCGAGACCGCCGACGCGCAGCGCACGTACGCCTGCTTCGACCAGCCCGACCTGAAGAGCGTCTACACCTGGCACGCCACCGTCCCGGAGCACTGGAAGGCCGTCTCCAACATGCCGGTGGAGCGCGAGGAGGCGGCGGGTGAGGGGTGCAAGACCCTGCACTTCACCACCTCACCGCGGATGAGCACCTACATCACCGCGATCTGCGCCGGGCCGTACCACGAGGTGCGGTACGCCCACGACGGCATCGACCTGGGCTACTTCTGCCGGGCCAGCATGGCGCAGTACCTCGACGCCGAGGACCTGAACCTGATCACGACGCAGGGCTTCGACTTCTTCCACGAGCAGTTCGGGGTGCGCTACCCGCTGCCCAAGTACGACCAGGTCTGGGTGCCGGACTTCAACGCCGGCGCGATGGAGAACTTCGGCTGCGTCACGCACGCCGAGTCGTACTACCTGTTCCGGTCGCAGGTGACCGACTACGAGTACGAGCAGCGGGCCAACACGATCCTGCACGAGCTGGCGCACATGTGGTTCGGTGACCTGGTCACCATGCGCTGGTGGAACGACCTGTGGCTGAACGAGTCGTTCGCCGAGTGGGCCAGCCACTGGTGCAACACGCACGCCACCCGCTTCACCGAGGCGTGGACGACGTTCCTGTCCATCCGGAAGAACTGGGGCTACCGGCAGGACCAGCTCTCCTCCACCCACCCGGTGTACTGCGAGATGCCGGACCTGGAGGCGGTCGAGGTCAACTTCGACGGCATCACGTACGCCAAGGGCGCCAGCGTGCTCAAGCAGCTCGTGGCGTACGTGGGTGAGGAGCCGTTCCTGGCGGGTCTACGGGCGTACTTCGCCAAGCACGCCTGGGGCAACGCCACCTTCGACGACCTGCTCACCGAGCTGGAGACCGCCTCCGGGCGCAAGCTGCGCACCTTCGCCACCCAGTGGCTGGAGACGGCGCAGGTCAACACGCTGCGGCCGGAGCTGACCATCGGCGAGGACGGCGCGTACCAGCGGGTCCTGGTCCGCCAGGAGGCGCCGCAGGGTCACCCGACGCTGCGGACCCACCGGATCGGGGTCGGCCTCTACGACCTCACCGACGGTCGCCTGGTGCGCCGCGAACGGTACGAGGTGGACGTCGACGGCGAGTCGACCGAGCTGACCGAGCTCGCCGGAGTGCGGGCGGCCGACGTGCTGCTGCTCAACGACGACGACCTGACGTACACGAAGCTGCGCCTGGACGGGCGGTCGATGGCGACGGTGGTGCAGCACATCGCCGGCTTCGAGTCGTCGCTGGCGCGCGCGCTGTGCTGGACGGCCGCGTGGGACATGACCCGCGACGCCGAGCTTGCCACCCGCGACTACGTGGCGCTGGTGCTGGCCGGGCTGCCGGCCGAGCGGGACATCAACCTGGTCACCGCCACGCTGCGCCAGGTCAGCACCGCCATCACCTTCTACGCCGACCCGAGCTGGGCGCCGACCGGCTGGGCCGACCTGGCCCGGACCGCGCGGACCGCGCTCGCCGCCGCCGAGCCCGGCAGCGGCTTCCAGCTGGCCTGGGCCCGGGCGTACGTCTCCGCGGCCCGCTCCGCCGAGGACCTGGCGATCCTGCGCGGCTGGCTGGACGGCTCCGAGGTGACCGCCGGGCTGACCATCGACACCGAGCTGCGCTGGAGCGTGCTGCAGTCCCTGGTGGCCAACGGTGTGGCGGGTGTGCCGCAGATCGAGGCCGAGCTGGCCGGCGACAAGACCTCCAGCGGCGAGCGGGAGGCCGCGTACGCACACGCCCTGCTGCCCACCGCGGAGAACAAGGCGGCGGTCTGGGCACAGCTCACCGGTGCCGAGGCGCTGCCGAACTGGCGGAACCGGGCGCTGTTGCAGGGTTTCACCCACCCGACCCAGGTCGAACTGATCACGCCCTACCGGGACCGGTACTTCGACACGGTCGGGCAGGTCTGGGCGCGCCGGGACAGCGAGCCGGCGCAGGAGTTCGCCATGCTGGTGTACCCGGCGTACCTGGTCGACGACGACACGGTCGAGGCCACCGACGCCTGGCTGGCGCAGGAGGGCCACCCGGGTCCGCTGCGTCGGCTGGTGGCCGAGGGCCGCGACGGTGTGGTGCGGGCGCTCGCGGCCCGCGCCCGGGACGCCCGCAGCGCCTGACCCGCGCGCCGTGCGGCGGGCCGGTCGGCCCGCCGCACGGACACGGAAGGCCACACGGAGACGAGAAAGCCCGGTCCCACGTCAGGTGGGGCCGGGCTTCGTCGTACGGGAACGGTCAGGCGGTGCCGGCGTACCGGGAGAGCTGGTCGAGCCCCTGGATGATGCCGCCGGCCAGGTCACCGCCGCCGAACGAGGCCACCATCGACAGCGCGGCGATCTTGGCGTACGTGTCCGGCACCCGCTTGCGGGCGTGCCGGCCGGTGACGATCTCCATCTGCCGCTGGTTGGGCGAGACCGCGATCAGCACCGAGCGGTCCGGGTCGGCGAGCTGCCGGTGCAACCGCTCGGCGTGCTCGCGGACCGGCTCGTCGAGGCCGCCCACGAAGACCGAGAAGGTCAGGCCGGTGGTCCTGTCGGCCAGGCGCAGTGCCTCGTCGATGCGCAGCAGCTGGCGGGTCGAGAACGGACCGTCGAGCACGTCGGGCGGGGTGCCCGGAGTGGTCTCGGGCTGCTTCTCACCAACGGTCACTTGCGCCTCCGGTCCCACCGGCCGGCGCCTCGACGCCGGCCTGTTCCTGCTTGCGGCTGCTCAGCGCGGGCGCCTGTGCCCCCGCCGCCAGCGCGGTGCCGGCCGAGTCGGCCAGCTCCTCCGGCTTGCCGAGGAACCACACCGGCGTGAAGCTGAAGGGTCGGCCCGGACGGTACCGCTTGGCACCGCCGCCACCACCGCGGCTGCCCGCGTAGACGAGGCCGGCGATCACCAGCACGACGACTGCCGGGATGCCGACGAAGACCAGCAAGGTGTCGGTTACAGACAATCCCAACGCCCCCAGGCGGAAAGAGAGAACTTCGACCGGGCCGGGTGGCGGGTCACCGTGGTGACCTCCCGACTCCGCTGCCATTCACGTTAGCGGAGCCCACGCCCCGCCAGAGCGGCGGGTGGCGATCCCACCCGCCACAGAGACCCTCCAGTTGCGCAGCCGTCGCGATCAGTCTCGCGTCGTCGCCGTACCGACCGGTCAGCAACACACCGACCGGCAACCCCTCGGCGGTCACCCCCACCGGCAACGAGACCGACGGCTGACCGGTGACGTTGAAGACCGCACAGTACGGGGAGAACCGCCGTTGCAGGTCGAAGTCCTCCTCCGGCGTACGCCCCTCGGTGAACCAGCCGACGGGTGCCTGCGGGGACGCCAACGTGGGACAGAGCAGCAGGTCACAGTCGGCGGTACGGCGCGCGCCGAGGCGTACCTGCGCCTGGAGTTCGCCGAGGGTGGCGCTGAGCGTACCGGCGGAGATCCCGCCGCCCCGGGCCCGCAGGAAGCGGGTCAACGGCAGCAGGTCGGCCTCCCGATCGGGCGGCACCGGCGCGAGCGAGAGGACGTACCAGACGACCTCGAACAGCGGCCAGACCTGTGGCCCGAGTGGCGGTGGCACCTCGACCACCTGGTGACCGGCGGCGGTGAGCAGCGTCACGGCCCGGTCCACCGCGGCGACGCAGTCCGGGTGGACCGGCTCGTCGGCGAGCATCGGCGCGGTGAACCGGCCCACCCGCAACCGTCCGGGGTCGGCGGCGCGGGCGGCGCCCAGGTAGCCGGCGGCCGGCGGCGGTGGCGGCAGGTACGGCTCGCCGGGCACCGGCTCGGCGAACACGTCGAGCAGCGCGGCCACGTCGGCGACGGTACGGCCGATCGGGCCGCTGGTGGGCAGCCCGAACGCGCCGGAGCCGAGCGGGCCGCCGGAGACCACGCCCCGGCTCGGCTTGTAGCCGATCAGGCCGCACAGGGACGCCGGGATGCGGACCGATCCCCCGCCGTCGGAGCCCTGGGCCACCGGCACCAGCCCGGCCGCCACCGCAGCCGCCGCGCCGCCGCTGGAGCCGCCGGCGGTGTACGCCAGGTCCCACGGGTTGCGGGCCGGCGGGGCCACCAGCCCCTCGGAATAGAGCGAGCAGCCCAGCTCGGAAGTGGTGGTCTTGCCGAGGCTGACCAGACCGGCCGACCGGACGAAGCGCACCACGTCGGCGTCGACCGGCGGAACCAGGTCGGCGAAGGCTGCCGAGCCGAAGCTGGTGGGCACGCCGGCCGTCAACGTCAGGTCCTTGATCGCGGTGGCCACGCCGTGCAGCGGTCCCCGCCGGTCGGCCGGGGTGGCGTCGGCGGCTCGCGCCGCCTCGCGCGCCGCCTCGGCGGTGACCGTGACGAAGGCGCCCACCGTGTCGCCGAGGGCGTCGACCCGGTGCAGGTAGTGCTCGACCGTCTCCAGGCTGGTCAGCTCGCCGCGGGCGATCGCGGCGGCCTGCTCCAACGCGGTCAGGTCGTGCGGCTCGGCCATGTCGTCATCCTGCCGCGCCGGCCCGCCGCTCGCACCCGTCACGCGCCGGAACGCGCCCAGGCGGCTGCGCGCCGGGCGCTGTGCTCCGCGCGCCGCGCGCTGCGTGCCGAGCGCTGCGTGCCGAGCGCCGGGGCGTGCTGTTAGGAGGGGACCCCTGCTATGCACGAGGCGTTAATAAGGTGCCCTTCCTTGCAGGAAGTGCAGGGCGTTACCGGCCAGCAGGCGGGCGCGCTGGGCGTCGGTGAGGAAGTCGGCCTGGTGGACCACCCGTCCGGCCGGACGCTCGCCCAGCGGGTACGGGTAGTCGCTGCCGAGCAACACCCGGTCGACGCCCATGGTGTCGACCAGAAGCCGCAGCGCCGGGGTGGAGAAGACCACCGAGTCGACGTAGAACCGGTCCAGGTAGCTGCTGGGCGGGGCGGCGGAGGCACCGCGTACCAGGTCGCCCCGGCGGTGCCAGGCGTTGTCGGCGCGCCCCAGCCAGAACGGGAAGCTGCCGCCGCCGTGGGCGAAGCAGATCCGCAGCGTCGGCGGCACCTTGTCGAAGACCCCGCCGAGGATCATCGACAGCACCGACAGGTGCGTCTCGGCGGGCATGCCGGTGAGCCAGCGCGCCATCCACCGGTCGAGCCGGGGCCCGCCGGGCATGTCCCACGGGTGCACGAAGACCGGCGCGCCCACCTCGGCGCAGTGGGTCAGGAACGTCACGATGCCGGCGTCGTCCAGGTCCCGGTCGCCGACGTGGTTGCCGATCTCCACGCCGACGTGCCCGGCCGCCAGGCAGCGGTCCAGCTCGGCGCAGGCCGCGTCCGGGTCCTGCAACGGCACCTGGCAGAACGGCAGCAGCCGGTCGCCGCCGGCCGAGGTGACCTCCAGGGTGAGGTCGTTGAAGATCCGGGCCACCCGGACCGCCTGGTCGGCCGGGCGGTCGTAGCCGAAGAACACCGGCGTGGGCGAGACCACCTGCACGTCCACCCCGTCGGCGGCCATGTCGGCGAGGCGGGTCGGCGCGTCCCAGCACTCGGCGCCGACCGGCCGGAACTCGGTCTCCCCCACCATGATCATGGCCGCGCGTTCCGAGTCGACCCGCAGCCAGGGCCACCCGGACCCGCCGCAGGCCGCGGCGAGGTCCGGCCATCCCCTGGGTACGACGTGGGTGTGCACGTCCACCACGGAGGGTGTCGCCATCGTCAGCCCTTACCCGGGTGCAGCGTGCCGCACCGCTCGCAGGTCCGTGCCGCCTCGTCGGTGTAGAAGGCGCCGAAGACGGGCGGCAGGTCGGCGGCGATGTCGCGGACCTGCAACTCGACCTCGTGCACCTTGTGCCCGCACTCGGGGCAGTACCACTGGAACTTCTCCAGCGTCCCCTCGGCGCGTACCCGCTCGACCACCACGCCGATCGAGCCGGGCTCGGGACGCTGCGGCGAGTGCGGGGTGTTGCGCGGCAGCATCCACATCTGACCCTCGCGCACGTGCACCGTACGCGGCCCCTCCGGAGTCATCAGGTTGATGTGCATGTTGCCCTTGACCTGGTAGAAGAACTCCTCGTACGGGTCGACGTGGAAGTCGGTGCGCTGGTTGGGCCCACCCACCACCATGACGATGAAGTCGTCGGAGCCGGGGAACATCTCCTTGTTGCCGACCGGCGGCTTGAGCAGGTGCTGGTTGTCGGCGATCCAGCCGGGAAAGCTGAACGGCTCGGCGATCTCACTCACGACTACCTCCTCCGGGAAGCAGGGCCACGGCTTGCATCTCGATCAGCAGGTGGGGATGCGGCAACTGGTGCACGGCCACGGTCGTCCGGGTCGGCCCGGTGGCGTCGAAGAACTCCGCCCACACCTGGTTGTACCCACCGAAATCATTCATGTTGACCAGGTACGACGTCACCTGCACCAGGTCGGTCAACTCGGCGCCGACGGATCTCAGCAGGTCACCGATGTTCTCGATGACCGCGCGCGTCTGCACCCGGATGTCCAGGTCGGTGGTGCCGAACTCGTCCACCGACACGCCGGCGAAGCTGTTGTCCGGCAGCCGGGACGACGTCCCGGACACGAACACGAACCCCCCGGCCACCTTCACGTGCGGAAAGGCCCCACGAGGCACCGCCTTCCCCGCAACCACCCGCCCCCCGTCACTCCCCACACCACACCCCCACCAACGAACCCCGACCACCCGGCCGAGCAACACAAGCGCCAACCACCTGAGCCGCACCCCCACCCGGCGGAGCAACACAAGCGCCAACCGAGTCAGGGGTTCCGGGGCCCCCCCCCCCCCCCCGGGGAAACCCGGCCCCCCCCCCCCCCGGCGGGGGGCCCCGGCCCCCCCCCCCCCCCCCCG
>NZ_JBIANP010000006.1:267937-387045 GCF_042874705.1 Micromonospora sp. NPDC003816 | reverse complement strand
ACGCGCCACCGGTTTGTGGGTTGCGGGGCGGCCCGACCGGCGCAGGGATCAAGCCTGACCGCCCGGAGCCGGTCGGGCTGCCCGGAACCCCCACCACGCACCCACGCACAAGCACAGACATCAAGAACCAGCCCGAACCGAAGCCCCACCAAGCTTCTCCACCACAGCCCGCACCCGCACCCCCGCCCGCAACGGCACCGCCGCCGTAGCCGCCCCCGCCAGGAACACCCACCCCTCCCGCAGCCGTACGCCGTGCCGCCCGGCCAGCCGGATGCCCTCGTCCAGGGCCCGGCGCGGGTCGCCGAGGATGGCCGCCGTCGAGCCGACCTGGGCGACTCGTCCGTCGACCTCCAGCAGTACGCCGAGGTTCTCCAGCCCGTCGGGCACGGATGACCAGGGGCCGATCACGAACGCGCCGGCCGAGGTGTTGTCGGCGATGACGTCCGGCAGGGAGAAGGTGAAGTTCGCGTACCGGCTGTCGATCAGCTCGATCGCCGGGGCGACGGCGCGGACCGCGTCGGTGAAGTCGCCGACCGGCTCGCCGGGTTCGGGCAGTCGGTCCAGCAGGAACGCCACCTCGGGTTCGACCCGGGGGTGGATGAAGCCGGTCACGTCGACCGTGCCGCCGTCGGGGATCCGCATGGTGTCGGTGAGCCGACCCCAGATCACCTCGTCCACCCCGACCTGGGCCATCTTGGCCTTGCTGGTCAGTCCCATCTTCAGCCCGACCAGCCGCTCGCCACGGTCGAGCCGGCGTTGCACGAGAGCGGCCTGCACCGCGTACGCGGTGTCGACGTCGAGTCCGGTCTCGGCGGCGATCTGCGGTACGGCGGTGGCCGTGTCGGCCGCCCGGTCCAGTGTCGCCGCGATCTGCGCGATGTCCGGCCCGATCATGTTCTCTCCTGTCCGGCGAGGTCCAGCGCCACGTCGACGATCATGTCCTCCTGCCCGCCGACCATCCGTCGTCGGCCGAGTTCGACCAGGATGGAGCGGACGTCCACGCCGTACCGGGCGGAGGCCCGTTCGGCGTGCCGGAGGAAACTGGAGTAGACCCCGGCGTAGCCGAGGGAGAGGGTTTCCCGGTCCACCTGGACGGGCCGGTCCTGGAGCGGGCGGACGATGTCGTCGGCGGCGTCCATCAGCGCGAAGACGTCGCAGCCGTGCTCCCAGCCGTGCAGTTCGGCGACCGCGACGAAGACCTCCAGCGGCGCGTTGCCGGCCCCGGCACCCATTCCGGCGAGCGAGGCGTCCACCCGGACGGTCCGCCCGTGCGGGGCGTCCGGGCCGACCGCGTCGGCGCCGACGACGCGCCCGTGCTCGACGGCCGCCACGCTGTTGGCCACTCCCAGCGAGAGGTTGTGGTGGGCGTGGATGCCGATCTGCGTGGTCGGCTCCAACACCTGCCGGTACGCGTCGACGCGTTGCGCCACGTCGGATGTCAGCAACCGGCCGCCGGAGTCGGTGACGTAGACGCAGTGCGCCCCGTACGACTCCATCAGTCTGGCCTGGGCGGCCAGCCCGGCCGGGTCGTTCATGTGCGACATCATCAGGAAGCCGGAGACGTCCATGCCGTTCTCGCGCGCCCACGAGATGTGCTGGGCGGAGATGTCGGCCTCGGTGCAGTGGGTGGCGATCCGGACGCTGGTCACACCGAGCGCACGCGCCGCCTTGAGGTCGGCGATGGTGCCGATGCCGGGCAGCAGCAGGGTGGTCAGCTTGGCGGTGGTCATCACCTCGGCCGCCGCCGCGATCCAGTCGGCGTCGCTGGCCGCGCCGTGGCCGTAGTTGACGCTGGAACCGGCGAGCCCGTCACCGTGCGCCACCTCGATCGCGGCCACCCCTGCGGCGTCCAGTGCGGCGGCGATGGTGCGGACCTGGTCGACGGTGTACCGGTGGGCGACGGCGTGCATGCCGTCGCGCAACGTCACGTCCTGGATGTACAGCTCGGTCATCGGACCGCCCTCCACGACCGTCCCGTCGTCAGTACTCACGTCCGCACCCCCTCGGCGCGCAGGGCGACCAGGCGCTGCGCGGTCCGCAGCGCGGCCGAGGTCATGATGTCCAGGTTCCCGGCGTACGCGGGCAGGTAGTGCCCGGCACCGGCGACCTCCAGGAAGACCGTCACCTGTACGCCGGTGAGCTGCCGGCCCAGCGTCGGCACGTACCCGTCCACCCGGTCGAACTGCACGTCCTGCTTGAGCCGGTAGCCCGGGACGTACTCCTGCACCTCGGCGACCATCGCGGCGACCGACTCGGCGATGGCGGCCCGGTCGGCGTCCGGGTCCGGGCAGAGGCAGTAGACGGTGTCGCGCATCAGCAGCGGCGGCTCGGCCGGGTTCAGCACGATGATCGCCTTGCCGCGTTCCGCGCCGCCGACCACCTCGATGGCGCGCGCGGTGGTCTCGGTGAACTCGTCGATGTTGGCCCGGGTGCCCGGACCGGCCGACCGCGAGGCGATCGAGGCGACGATCTCGCCGTACGCCACCGGGGTGACCCGGCGGACCGCCGCAACGATCGGCACGGTCGCCTGTCCACCGCAGGTCACCATGTTCAGGTTCGTCTCGTGCAGGTGCTCGTCGAGGTTGACCGGCGGCACCACGTACGGGCCGATGGCAGCCGGGGTCAGGTCGACCACCGTGCGCCCGTGGCGGCGCAGCACGGCGTCGTTGTGCCGGTGCGCGCCGGCCGACGTGGCGTCGAAGACCAGGTCGACGTCGGCGAACTCGGGCATCGCGACCAGGCCGTCCACGCCCTCGGCGGTGGTGGCCACGCCGAGGCGGCGGGCGCGGGCCAGGCCGTCGGAGGTCGGGTCGATGCCGGCCATCGCCACCATCCGCAGGCCACCGTCGGCGTCACCGCCCGAGCGGAGCACCTTGATCATCAGATCGGTGCCGATGTTGCCGGACCCGATCACCGCCACTCCGGCCATCAGGACGCCTCCTTCGCGAAGCAGGCCCGGACCGAACCGAGCCCGGAGATACGTGCCTCGTACGTCGCACCGGCCGTCACCGGCACCATCGGCCCGAGCGCACCGGAGAGCACCACGTCCCCGGCGCGCAGCGGGTCACCGGCGCGGGCCAGGGTGCCGGCCAGCCAGGCCAGCGCGTGCAGCGGGTTGCCGAGGCAGGCCGCCCCGGCACCGACCGACACCGGCTCCCCGGCGTGCTCCAGCACCATCCCGGCCAGCCGCAGGTCCACGTCGCCGACCCGGCGCGGCGAGGTGCCGAGCACGAACAGTCCGCTGGAGGCGTTGTCCGCGACCGTGTCCACGATGGAGATGTCCCACCCGGCCACCCGCGAGTCGACGACCTCGATGGCCGGCAGCAGGTGGTCGACGGCGCGCAGCACGTCCACGGTGGTGATCCGGGCGTCGGGCAGGTCGGCGCCGAGCACGAAGGCGATCTCGGCTTCGACGCGGGGCTGGAGCAGCCGGTCCAGGGCGATCTCGGCCCCGTCGGGCACCGCCATGACGTCGGTGAGCACACCGAAGTCCGGCTCGTACACGCCGAAAGCCTCCTGGACCGCCCGGGAGGTCAGCCCGACCTTCGCCCCCACCCGGCGCTGACCGGACGCCAGCCACTCGCGGACCTGGATCTGCTGCACCCGGTACGCCGCCTCGACGTCCCCTTCGGGCAGCAGCCTCCCGCGCAGCGGCGGGCACGGCTTCCCACTCTCCCGAGCCTCGATCAGTTCCCGGCCGACAGCATCGAAGTCAACGGTCATGAGAGGTCCACGCAGACGTTGGTGAGTTCGGAGTAGAAGTCGAGCGAGTGCACGCCGCCCTCGCGACCGATGCCGGACGCCTTCACCCCGCCGAACGGGGTACGCAGGTCGCGCAGGAACCACGTGTTGACCCAGACGATGCCGGTGTCCAGCCGGGCGCCGGCCCGGTGCGCCCGACCCACGTCCCGGGTCCACACGGTCGCCGCCAGGCCGTACTCGGTGCCGTTGGCCAGCTCGTACGCCTCGTCCTCGGTGTCGAAGGGCGCGACGTGCACCACCGGTCCGAAGATCTCCTCACGGTTGGTGCGGGCGTCCGGGCCGAGGCCGGTCAACACGGTCGGCTGCACGTACGCGCCACCGTCGCGGGCGTCGCCGAACTGCGGCGTCCCGCCGCCGGCCAGCACCTGTGCGCCCTCGGCGCGGGCCAGGTCGTAGTGACCGAGCACCTTGTCCCGGTGGGCGTGCGAGATCAGCGGCATGTTCACCGTCGCCTCGTCGGCCGGCCAGCCGTACGCCAGCTCGGCGGCGCGCGCGGCCAGCCGCTCGGTGAACTCCTCGAACACCGGCCGCTGCACGAGGATCCGCTCGGTGCAGAGGCACACCTGGCCGCCGTTGGTGAAGCTGGACCGGACCGAGCCGGCGACCGCCGCGTCCAGGTCGGCGTCGGCGAAGACCAGCCCGGCGTTCTTGCCGCCGAGCTCGAAGCTGACCGCCTTCACGCCGTCGGCGGCGGCGCGCATGATGGCGCTGCCGGTGGCGGACTCCCCGGTGAAGGTGATCGCGTCGACGCCCGCGTGCCGGGTGAGGAACTCCCCGGCGGAACCGGGACCGAAGCCGTGCACCAGGTTGAACACGCCGTCGGGCACACCGGCCGCCGCCATCACCTCGGCGAGCAGCGTGGCCGAGGCGGGCGTCTCCTCGCTGGGCTTGACCACCACCGCGTTGCCGCAGGCCAGTGCCGGTGCGACCTTCCAGGTGAGCAGCAGCAGCGGCAGGTTCCACGGCACGATCACCGCGACCACGCCGACCGGCTTGCGGACCGCGTAGTTGAGCGCCCGCCCACCGGTCGGGGTGACCGTGGTGAACGACTCGGTCGGCGCGGTCGCCACGATCTCGGCGAACGCCCGGAAGTTGGCCGCGCCACGCGGGATGTCCAGGGTGCGGGCCTGCGAGATGGCCTTGCCGGTGTCGGCCACCTCGGCGGTGACCAGGTCGTCGAAGCGGCGTTCCAGCTCGTCGGCGACCCGACGCAGCACCTCGGCGCGTTCCCGCTCCCCCATCCGGCCCCACGGCCCGCGCAGCGCCGCCCGGGCAGCCGCCACCGCCTCGTCCACCACCGACGCACCGGCCTCGACCACCTCGAAGACCGGTTCGCCGGTGACCGGGCTGCGGCGGGTGAAGCGGGGGCCCTCGTCGCGGAACTCGCCGCCGACGAAGTTGCGCAGCAGGCCGGGGCCGTCCGGCGCGTGCCCGGTCATCAGCCGGGGGTCCCATCGGGTCATCGACGCCGCCCGCGCCCGATCGCCACCGCCGCACCGGCCACCGCCGCCAGCACACCGGCGGCCACCGCGCCGAGGACCTGGTACTGCCGACGGACCCGGCGGCGCACCTGCGCGTACGGGACGGTGGAGAAGGAGACCATCTCGTACTGGGAGACGTACCGTCCGGGCAGCGCCCGCTCCAGGGCGTGCTCGACCTTCTTGCGGGTCCGGAACACCGGCGAGGCGACCTTGTCGCGCATCTCCACGAAGTTGGCCAGCGCCATCCGGGCGATCGCCTCGGCGTTGCCCTGCCGACGCTGCTGGAACAGCGGCAGCGCGGCGGACCAGTCGTCGTCGCACTCGGTCAGGCAGCGGTCCAGCTCCACCACGTCCTCGAAGGCGCAGTTGGCGCCCTGACCGTAGAAGGGCACGATGGCGTGCGCCGCGTCGCCGAGCAGACCGACGCGTCCGTTCACCTGCCACGGGTCGCAGCGCACCGTGCCGAGGACGCCGACCGGGTTGTGCTGGTAGTCGTCGACCAGATCGGGGGCGAGCGGCAGCAGGTCCGGGTAGTGCGCGGCGAAGTGCTGTTCGATCGCCGCCTTGCTGCCCAGCGAGGCGAAGCTCGCAGTGCCGTGGGTGGGCCAGAACAGTGTGCAGGTGAAGGAGCGGTCCGGGTTGGGCAGCGCGATCATCATCGAGGTGCCGCGCGGCCAGATGTGCAGGGCGCCCTCGTCCAGGGCGAAGTCACCGCCGGCCGGCGGGATGGTGAGTTCCTTGTAGCCGTAGTCGAGGAAGTCGACGCTCTCGGTGACCAGGCCGTGTTCGAGCAGTTGTCCGCGTACCGCCGAACCGGCGCCGTCGGTGCCGAGCACGACGCGGGCGTCCGCGGTGGCCGTGCCCTGCGGGGTCTCGAAGGTCATCCGCGCGGTGTCCGGATCCAGGCCGACCAGCCGGTGGTCGAAGGCGATCCGCACGCCGGGCAGCTTCGCGGCGGCCTCCAGCAGCGCGTTGTTCAGCGCGCCCCGGCTGATCGAGTTGATCGCCCGGTCGCCGGAGACGCTGTACGACTGGAAGCCGGGCTCGCCGAGCACCGGGTGCACCATCCGGCCCCGCATCGGCAGTGCGTCGGCCATCACCTGCTCGTCGAGCCCGATCCGGCGCAGCGCGTCCAGCCCGCGCTCGGAGAGCGCCAGGTTGATCGACCGTCCCCGCTCGACCGTCCCGGTACGCGGGTCCGGCCGCCGCTCGTACAGCGCCACCGGATAGCCCCGGCGGGCCAGGAAGCAGGCCAGCAGGCAGCCGGCCAGCCCGGCACCGACCACGGCGATCTCGTCGCGTTCCCGGTTCATCCAGCTCTCCCAACGGTCGCGGCCAGCGCGTCGGCGACCCGCCAGCAGTCGTGGTACGTCGAGTAGAGCGGCACCGGGGCGAACCGGACGACGTCCGGCTCCCGGGCGTCGGCGATCACTCCGTGCTCGTACCGGAGCCGCTTGGTCAGCTCCCTGGCGCTGCCCTCGCCGAGTCTGACCGAGAGTTGGCAGCCACGGCGACCCGGGTCGCGCGGGGTGATCACGGTCAGCGGCCGGTCGGCGGTCACCTCGTCCAGCAGCCGCTCCAGGTAACCGGTGAGCCGCAGGCTGCGGTCACGCAGCGCGGGCATCCCGACCGAGTCGAACAGCTCCAGCGAGGTACGCACCGGCCCCATCGAGAAGATCGGCGGATTGGAGATCTGCCATGCCTCCACTGTGGACGGCGGCCGGCTGACCGGCGTCATCTCGAACCGGGTGGCCGCCGCCGTGCTCCACCAGCCCTCGAAGCGGGGCAGGTCCGCATCGCCGTGGTGCCGCTCGTGCACGAACACTCCGCCGAGCGCGCCCGGCCCCGAGTTGAGGTACTTGTACGAGCACCAGGCCGCGAAGTCGACGTCCCACTCGTGCAGCGACAGCGGCACGTTGCCGGCGGCGTGCGCCAGGTCCCAGCCGACGACCGCCCCGGCGGCCCGGCCGGCGGCGGTGATCACCGGGATGTCCATCAGCTCGCCGGTGAGGTAGTTGACGCCGCCGAGCAGCAGCAGCGCGACGGTCTGCCCCTCGGCGGCGAGGAACGCGGTGACGTCCTCGGTGCGCAGGGTGTCCTCGCCCGGTCGCGGCGTCAGCCGGACCACGGTGGTGTCCGGGTCGAGCCCGTGGAACCGGGCCTGACTGCGCACCGCGTAGCTGTCCGAGGGGAAGGCGCTGTCCTCGATGACGATCCGGGTCCGCGTGCCGCTCGGCCGGTAGAAGCTGACCATCAGCAGGTGCAGGTTGACCGTGAGCGAGTTCATCACCACGGTCTCGGTGGGCAGGGCGCCGACGAGTCGCGCGGCCGGGGCCGTCAACAGCTCGTGGTACGGCAGCCAGGGCCGTTCCGCCTCCAGGTGCCCCTCGACACCGAGCCGCCCCCAGTCGTCCAGGTCGGCCAGCAACTCGTCCCGGGTCGCCCGGGGTTGCAGGCCGAGCGAGTTGCCCGCCAGGTACGCCGACTCGGGATGGTCACCGCCGTCGGCCGGTGGCACGTGGAACAGGTGCCGGTGTCCGGGGTCGCTGGCGTCCAGCCGGAGGGCTTCGGCCTCGCCGGGGCGTGGCGCCCCGGTCTCGTTCGTCGTCATCGTCGCCTCACATCGCGGTACGGGCGGACCACAGCTCGGGGAAGACCACCCGGGCCATGCTGCGTTGCAGCCAGGCCAGCCCGGCGGAACCGCCGCTGCCGACCTTGGCGCCCATGGTGCGCTGCACCGCCTTGATGTGGTGGTGCCGCCAGTCGCCGAACTGTTCGGCGACCTCGGTCAGCGCCTCACCGAGCATCCGCAGGTGGTTGTCCGGGCCGGCGTCGGCGTAGATCCGCACCCAGGCCGCCTCGACGGCGGGGTGCGGCTCGTGCTCGACCGCCACGTCCCGCTCCAGCAGGTCGGCGGGAAGCTCGTGGCCGTGCCGGGCGAGCAGGGCCACCACCTCGTCCCAGACGCTGGGCGTGTCGAGGGCGGCGGTCAACTCGGCGTGCACCTCGGTCTGCCGGCGGAACGGCCGGATCAGTGCCGGGTCGCGGAGCCCGAGCTGGAACTCCAGGTGGCGGTACATGGCCGACTGGAATCCCGAGCCCTCACCGAGCAGGTTGCGGAAACGGTTGAAGTCGGCCGGAGTCATCCAGCGCAGCCCCCGCCAGGCGGCGTTGAGCCCTTCCAGGTGCAGCGCGGCCCGCCGCAGCGGGGCGAGCGCCTCCCACACCCGGTCGGTGCGCACCAGCCGGGCGGCGTCGCGCAGTTCGTGGCAGGTCAGGCCGAAGTACAGCTCCATGATCTGGCTGACCATCAGGAACGACATCTCGCCCGGGTCGTCGCTCAGCGGCTGCTGCAACCGGTGCAGCGTGCTGGCCTGCACGTACGCGTCGTACGGCACCCGCTCGGCGAATTCCAGCGTCGGCTCACCGCCGTTGCGCGCGGCTCGGGCCGCGCGCTGGCGGCCGGTGACCGGACGCACCGCCGCCCGGGTACCGGGGCGCAGTTCCGTCTGCTCCATGCGTCGGCTCCTTCCTGGCGTCGGTCCAGACATGATCTCGCGGTGGGATCGCCTGACGGAATGCCTCTTCAACGGCGGTTCAGCAGGTCGACCTGCCGAACGAAAGGCACTGGCAGCAGTTCGCTTGCCGGACGTAAGGTCGCCGCGTGGACGAGATGGACTGGGCCCTGCTCCGTGAGCTGCAGGCCGACGCGCGACTGTCGTTCAGCGAGCTGTCCCGGCGGGTGCACCTGTCTCCCCCGGCCGTCGCCGAACGGGTCCGGCGGCTGGAGGAGACCGGCGTGGTCACCGGCTACCACGCCCACGTCGACCTGGCCCGGGCCGGTCGCACCGTGGTGGCGCTGATCCGGATGTCCTGTTACGGCGCCCGGTGCATCCTGCACGTCCCCGAGGTCGCCGACTGGCCGGAGATCCTGGAGATCCACCGGATCACCGGCGACGCGTGCAGCGTGCTGAAGGTCGCGGCCGGGTCGATCGGGGAGTTCGAGGCCGTCATCGACCGACTCGCCCCGTACGGGCAGCCGTCCAGCACGATGGTCCTCTCCACGCCGCTGGGCTGGCAGCCGGTCACCCCGCTGTCGGGTTAGCCGCCCCGGCAGGGGGAATGCGCCGCGGGTCACCCCAGCAGGACCGGTGCACCGGTGCCGGGAGGGAGGATCATGCGGGGTCTGCGTCCGTACCCGTCGACCATCGTCCGACTCTTCGGCGCGTTCGCCTTGATCGGGGCTTTCGTCCTGGTCGGCGCCGCGCCCGCCCGGGCAGGTGAGAACACCTTCGTCGAGGTGACGCCGAACAGCGTGCAGGCCGGTTCCCGGGTGCACCTCAAGGCCAGCTGCGACAACGCCAACAACCGGCAGGCCGAGGTGACCTCGGACGCGTTCCGTCAGGTCTTCCTCCGCCCGAACGACGGCTTCCTCACCGGGGACGTCACCGTGCCGAGCGAGAAGCAGGCCGGCAACTACCCGGTCACCCTGCACTGCGAGAACGGTCAGACGGCCGACACCACGCTGACCGTGCTGAACATGGAGCAGCCCACCAAGGGACCGGCGACCGGAGGCGGCGGCACCGCAGGCGGCGACACCGGCTCGATGCTGCTGCTCGGCGGCGCCGCAACAGTGGCCGCGGTGGTGGTGTTCGGGCTGGTGAGCAGCCGGCGTCGGGCCGGTTCCTGACCCGCTGTCGCGATGAGCGGCTCTCGCGTACCCGCGCCGGAACCCGGTCCGGGTCGGCGCCGGATCACCGCCCGTCGGGTGCCTCGCGCCTGGCGTCGGGTGGTGGGCACGGCGCTGGGTCGGCTGGGCCGGGTCACCACGCAGATGGGGTCGGCCAGCGTCAGCACGCCCGACCCGGCGGCGCCGCCGGTGCCGCCCCGCCGTCGGCAGGTCGGCCGGTACCGCCGGTACGGCCGGTCCACTCCCGGGGTGCCGGTCCTGGTGATCGGCGCGTTGATGCTGCTGATCGTCACGATGCTCGGCGTCGAGCGGCTGACCGGGGTGAACCTGCTGCCGGACCGGTTCATCGCCGGGCTCGGCCGCCCGCCGAAGGAGTACCCGATGCTGTCGGCGAGCGAGCCGGTCAGCATCGAGATCAGCAAGATCGACCTGACCGCTCCGGTGCACAACGTCGGGATCGCGCCGGACGGCAGCGTCGCCGCTCCACCGGCCGAACGGGCCCAGGAGGCCGGGTGGTACGACCAGGGTCCGACCCCCGGCCAGTACGGCCCGGCCGTCATCGTCGGGCACGTGGACACCAGCACCGGACCGGCGGTCTTCCAGGACCTACGGGAACTGCGCGGCGGTGACCGGGTCGAGGTGGCCCGGTCGGACGGCTCGGTCGCGGTGTTCGAGGTCGAACGCGTCGGCCGGTACGACAAGGAGCAGTTGCCGGCCGACGACGTCTTCGGCGACTTCAGCCGGCCCCAGTTGCGGCTGATCACGTGCGGCGGGCGCTGGGTCGGCGGCGACACCGGGTACGCGGACAACGTGATCGTCTTCGCCTCGCTGGTGCAGGCTCGCTGACCCGCCTGGACGCCCGGCCGACGACGGCCCTCGCGGCCGGGCCGCGTCGGAGGCGCGCCCAGGCGGCGCCGGACGCGGCCCGGGGCTGTCGCCGGGGGCGCGGCTCAGGCGGCTTCGGGCTCGCGCAGGTCGAGCCAGTCCGCCCAGCGCGGGTCGGGGGCGCGGTGCCCGAGCACCCGCCAGGCGATCCCGCGCGGCGGTGCCGGCGGGGAGTGCAGCCGCCAGCCCATCTCGGCGGGGGTCTTGTCGCCCTTGCTGTGGTTGCAGCGGGCGCAGGCGGCGACCACGTTCTCCCAGGCGTGCCGACCACCACGGCTGCGCGGGAAGACGTGGTCGATGGTCTCGGCCGGCCCCCGGCAGTAGGCGCACCGCCAGCCGTCCCGAGCGAAGATCGCCCGGCGGGACAGACCGACGTGGGTGCGGTACGGCACCCGGACGAACCGGGTGAGCCGGACGACGGAGGGCACCGGGAGCGCGTTGCGTGCGCTGTGCAGGATGCCCTCGCCGTCGGCGACGCAGACCGCCTTGGCGGAGAGCACGAGGATCGCGGCACGGCGGACCGACACGACACACAGCGGCTCGTAGGTGGCGTTGAGAACCAGCGCGCCGGAGCCCACCGTGGGTCGTATGTCAGGCATCGCGTCACCCTCCCGGTCAAGCGGCAGTCACACTCGCCACCGCCGACCGGTGTCGGACACAGCCCTACACCATGTCGACGCCGGCCGGTTCACCGACGTCCGTTGCGCCAATCGTCCCTGATCGGAACCGCGAATGCACGTACTAATCCTGGGTAGCCGGGGCGGCTTTCCGACCGGTCGAGGTCCGACGTCACCGTCCGGTGGGGCGGCGGTGTACCCGTCGGGCGGTTGCGGTACGAACACAGGGTGATTGTCAGCATCCTGCGCACCGTCGTCCCCACGCCGTCCCCGACCCCGTCGGAACCGGACGAGACACCCAGCCCGGAGTGTCTGGACGAGGTCGTCTGCAACTGGGTCTGGAAGTTCTCCGACTCGGTGTGGTTCGCCGAGGGCAGCTACTGGATCCTGATCAAGCCGTTGCGGATCCTGTTGATCCTGCTGCTCGCGATGTCCGCCCGGTGGCTGGTGCACCGTACGCTCCGCCGACTGGTCCGCACCACCAGCGACGCCGGGGTGCCCACCATGCTCCGCCCGTTGCGCGAGCGCATCCCGACCGCGACCGCCGCACCCGGCGAGTTCGTGCCGGAACGTCGCCGACAGCGCGCCGAGGCGATCGGCTCGGTGCTGCGCAGCATCAGCACGGCGTTCATCTACGGCATCGCGGTGCTGATGGTGCTCAAGGAGTTCAGTTTCGAGCTGGCACCGCTGCTGGCCAGCGCGGGCATCGCCGGTGTGGCTCTCGGCTTCGGCGCGCAGAGCCTGGTGAAGGACCTGCTCGCCGGGCTCTTCATGCTCATCGAGGACCAGTACGGGGTCGGTGACAACGTCGACCTCGGCGAGGCGACCGGCGTGGTCGAGGCGGTCGGGCTACGGGTCACCACGGTGCGCGACGGTCGGGGCGTGCTCTGGTACATCCGTAACGGCGAGGTCGTCCGGGTCGGCAACAAGAGCCAGGGCTGGGCGTTGGTGGTGGTGGACCTGCCGATCGGCTTCGCCGGCACCGAGGAGGCCATGGCGGTGCTGCGGACCGCCGCCGCCTCGGTCGCGGTCGACCCGGAGCTGGCCGCGTCGATCGTGGAGCCACCGGACGTGCTCGGCGTCGAGCAGGTGACGGTGGAGGGCACGGTCATCCGGACGGTGGTCAAGACCACCGCCGAGGGACAGTTCGCCGTCGGTCGGGAATTGCGTCGCCGGCTCGCCGAGGCGCTGGAGAACTCCGGCATCACAGCGCGGATCGCGGTGGGGCGGCTCTATCCCGGGCTACCTACTCGTTCCGATAGTGAGACCGGTCAGGGGGGTGCCACCTGAGCGGCGTGACGGGGGTCGCGGCCGAGTGGCCCCTCGGGTATCGTCCGTTCGTTCAGTCGGAGATGCGACCGTCCACCCGTTCGCCCTAGCCAGTTGTCAGACGATCGGGCAGAATCCGGTTCACGCGCTACCAAGCGCGGTCACGTCCTCGCTGATCTGCAGATCTGACGATGGTTCCGGCACGGTCATCACGAGTGACCCGCCACCGGAACGATGGAGGCGAAGGTGTCCGACGAGCGACCTTCTCCGGAAGGGCCGGCCACCTTCCGTGAAGTTTTCGCCCAGAGTGAGTACCGCGCCGTATTCGCGGCCAACACGCTGACCTGGATCGGCGATTACGTCGCCAAGGCGGCGGTCACCCTCCTCGTCTACCGGACGACCCAGTCCGTCGCCCTCTCCGCCGCCGCCTTCGCGGTGAGCTACCTGCCCTGGCTGATCGGCGGGCCCCTGCTGGCCACCGTCGCCGAGCGACACCGGTACCGGCAGGTGATGGTCGTCTGCGACCTCATCCGCATGTCGCTGATGCTGCTCATCGCCATCCCGGGCATCCCGGTGCCGGTGATCCTGGCGTTGCTGTTCGCCACCACGTTGGCCAACCCGCCGAGTCAGGCCGCCCGGTCCGCCCTGATGCCGCTGATCCTGCCCGGCGACCGGCTCGTCGTCGGGCTCTCGATCAACGCCAGCGTGGGGCAGGCCGCCCAGGTGGTCGGCTATCTGCTCGGCGCCGTCGTGGCGACGGTGAGCCCGACCGCCGCGCTGCTGATGAACGCGGTCGCCTTCGCGCTCTCCGCGCTGCTCGTCCGGGTCGGCGTCCGCGACCGGGCCCCGGCGATGAGCACCGCCCACCGCAGTCACCTGCTACGCGAGACCGGCGACGGGTTCCGGATCGTCTTCCGGACGCCGGTGCTGCGGGCGATCGCCGTCCTGGTCTTCAGCGCCATGCTCTTCTCGATCGTGCCCGAGGGGCTCGCCGCCGCCTGGGCGAACGAGAGCGCGGACGGGATGAACACCGGCCTGGCGCAAGCCATGATCATGGCCTCGCACCCGCTCGGCTTCATCCTCGGCGGCCTGCTGATCGCGCGGCTCGTCGGGCCGGCCCGTCGACTGGCCCTGATGCGCCCGCTGGCCGTCTTCGCGCCGCTGGCCCTGGTGCCGTCGTTGCTCGACCCCTCTCCGGTGATGGTGGCCCTGCTCGCCGCCGTCTCCGGCTTCGCGGTCGCCGGCATGCTGCCGGTCGCCAACGGACTCTTCGTGCAGGCCCTGCCGGACGGCTTCCGGGCCCGCGCCTTCGGCGTGATGGCCACCGGCGTGCAGGTGATCCAGGGCGCCGCGGTGTTGGTGACCGGGCTGCTCGCCGAACGCTTCCCGATCCCCGTCGTGGTCGGGGTGTGGAGCGTCGCGGGCGTGCTGCTGATGTCGATCGTGGCGCTCCGCTGGCCCGACCACCGGGCCGTGGCCGCCTCCGTCGAGGCGGCCCGGCGAGCCGGTGCCGCCCCCGCTCAGGGCGGTGCTCCCGGGCCGGAGGCGCCCGGCTCCGAACAGGTGGGTCCGGGGCGGCCGCAGCACGCGGTGAGCTGAACCACCCCCGGCCGGCCGTCCCAGGCGGGCCGACGGTCGATGGGGCCTGGCAGGATGGAACGGTGAATCCCGCAGGTGAGTCCGAGCGCAACGGCGAGACGGTCACGCTCTTCGAGGCCGTCGGCGGCGAGCCCACGTTCCGCAAGCTGGTCGACGAGTTCTACGCCGGCATCGCCACCGATCCGCTGCTACGGCCGATGTACCCGGAGGACCTGGGCCCGGCCTCCGACCGGATGAGGCTGTTCCTCATGCAGTACTGGGGCGGCCCGAACACCTACTCGTCCCAGCGGGGGCACCCCCGACTGCGGATGCGGCACGCGCCGTTCCGGATCGGCGCCGCCGAACGCGACGCCTGGTTGCGGCACATGCGCCGGGCGGTCGACACTCTCGACCTGCCGCCGACGATCGAGACCGAACTCTGGACCTACCTGGAGCGGGCGGCCCTCTTCATGGTCAACGTGATGGAGGACCCGGCCGCGCCGGCATGAGCCGTGGTCACCCGGCACGGGGTACGTGCCCGCCACCTGTCCGGCGGGCCGCATCCGTACCGGCTCAGAGCAGCGCTCCCTCGTCGTGCAGCCAGTCGACGAAGCTGGTGGCCACTGCCGCCCCGCAGTCCAGCAGCTCGACCAGGAGGGCGTCGTGGGCCCCCGCGGCGAGCGGCACCTGCAACTCGGCGTAGATCGGCAACTGGCCCCGCTCGGTGGCGTCACCCACGTACGCCTTACAGAAGCGTCGGGTGTGGTTCCACTCGTTGACCACCCGGTAGGCCCGGTCCGCCCAGTCCGGCGGCACGGTCGCGTGCGGCCTGGCCCGGAGCACGAGGATCTCGTCCTCCGGCCCCTCCAGCGTGACCAGCACCGCGTGCCGCTCCCACATGGCCAACAGGTTGCCGTCGCCGTCGGCGAGATAGCGCACGTCGAGCAGGTCGAGCGCATCGCAGACCCGGCCCAGGGTGACCGGTTCGACGGTTGCCGGCATGTCGGCGATCAACGGATGCTCCCCGCCCGACCGGTCGTCCCCCGGTTGGCGGGGCGGAGGCGGCCCGACCCGGACCGTGCCCTCCACCGTGATCCTGCTTCGAGTTTCCGGGTCACCGCCACTGGCGGGACCGGGGCGCCATGACCACCACGGCATCGCTCGCGCACCTCACTCCCCAGCGGATCCAGTCGCCTACGGTGGGTTGGATCCGAGGATGGACGGTACCCGGACAGCCGGAACGAAGCACCCCCCCAACGGCAGCCCCAGCCCAGAAGGATGACCGAGGGTCATCCGTTCGCATGAGCCACGGAGGGCCGTACGACCAGATCCGTGGCCTTCTGCGACCAGACAGCTCCATACGGTCCCACCAGCCCGACCCATCGGCCAGCCGCACGGACCTGGACCGCGCCCGATTCCGGCGAATCCCCGGCAGCACCCAGGAAACCCATCCGAACCAGACCCTGCACCAATCGCTGGGTCACCTCCACCGGACGGCCAGGCTCGTCGTCCGGCGTGACCACCACCGCCACGTGGTCCAGTAGGGCGTCGCGCAGGGCCCGCTGCCCGACCGCCCGACCGGCCACCCCGTGCGCGGCGGCCTCGCGCAGCGTGCCCGCCGCCGCCGAGGCGAGTCGGCGCAGTTCCCCGCCCGGCAGCGTCTCCACCCACCGGCTCCCGGCCGGCGGCAACGCCCAGCGCCACTGCGCGTCCTGTCGCGCGGGCAACGCGCTCCCACCGGCCGTCAGTTCGGCCAGCAGACTCCCGGCGGCCACCGTGGCGTCTCCGGCACCCGCGCCGGCCACCGTGCGCGCCGCCAGGACGCCCCACGGCAGCCGGGCCCAGAGGGAGGTACGGCCCGGCGCACCGGCCGGCCGCAACCGGACCAGGGCGGTGCTCTCGAACCGGACCAGCCGGGACAGGAAGGCCCCCGCGTCGGCGACGTCGACGATCCCGTGACCGTCGACGTCGCCCCGCGATCCGGTCACGGTGTCCCGCCGTCGAGGGCGTACCCGAGCAGGAAGGCCCGTTCCTGCTCGGTCAGCCGACGGGCCGCCTGCTGGGCCAGGTCGAACGGCACCAGCACCGAACGCGCCCGGCTGACCAGCAGGTCCCCGTCGTACATCTCGTAGCCGATGGTGAAGGAGGCCGCGCGGATCTGCTCCACCCAGAGGTCGATGCGCACCGTGGGCGCGCCCTCGGCGGTGGCGCGGTGCAGGGCGAAGTCGACCGGGCGCAGATAGTCGATCTCGTGCCGGCGGATCACGACGCCGTTGGTGAACGAGTCGATCCCCTGGGCCTGGGCACCGGCGAACATCAACGCCACCCGCGCCTCCTCATAGAGCGTGAGGAAGCGGGCGTTGTTGACGTGACCGTACGCGTCCTGGTCGGACCAACGCAGGGTGCAGTGGTAGACGAACCGGTCAGCCACGACGATCCGCCCCGATCAGTCGCGGGTCAGCTTGCGGTAGGTCACCCGGTGCGGCCGGGCCGCCTCGGCGCCGAGCCGGTCGATCTTGTTCTTCTCGTACGCCTCGAAGTTGCCCTCGAACCAGAACCACTTGGCCGGGTTCTCGTCGTCGCCCTCCCAGGCGAGGATGTGCGTGGCGACCCGGTCCAGGAACATCCGGTCGTGGGAGATCACCACGGCGCAGCCGGGGAACTCCAGCAGCGCGTTCTCCAGGCTGGAGAGCGTCTCCACGTCCAGGTCGTTGGTCGGCTCGTCGAGCAGGATCACGTTCCCGCCGATCTTCAGCGTGAGCGCCAGGTTGAGCCGGTTACGCTCGCCGCCGGAGAGCACCTTGGTCGGCTTCTGCTGGTCCGGCCCCTTGAAGCCGAACGCGGCGATGTACGCGCGGGACGGCATCTCGACCTTGCCCACCATGAGGTGGTCCAGCCCGTCGGAGACGACCTCCCAGACCGACTTGTCACCGGCCAGACCCTGCCGGTTCTGGTCGACGTACGACAGCGAGACGGTCTCGCCGACCTTGACCGAGCCGTCGGTCGGCTGCTCCAGCCCGACGATGGTCTTGAACAGCGTGGTCTTGCCGACGCCGTTCGGGCCGATGATGCCGACGATGCCGTTGCGCGGCAGCGAGAACGACAGGTTGTCGATGAGTACCCGGTCGCCGAAGCCCTTGGTCAGGTTGTGCGCCTCGATGACGGTGTTGCCCAGACGCGGACCCGGCGGGATCTGGATCTCCTCGAAGTCCAGCTTGCGGGTCTTCTCCGCCTCGGCGGCCATCTCGTCGTACCGGTCGAGCCGGGCCTTGGACTTGGTCTGCCGCGCCTTGGCGTTGGAGCGGACCCACTCCAACTCCTCCGTGAGGCGCTTCTTCATCTTGGCGTCGCGGCGTCCCTCGACGGCGAGCCGGGCGGCCTTCTTCTCCAGGTACGTGGAGTAGTTGCCCTCGTAGCCGACAGCCCGGCCACGGTCCAGCTCCAGGATCCAGCCGGCCACGTTGTCCAGGAAGTACCGGTCGTGGGTGATCGCCAGCACGGTGCCGGCGTACTTGGCCAGGTGCTGCTCCAGCCACTGCACGCTCTCCGCGTCCAGGTGGTTGGTGGGCTCGTCGAGCAGCAGCAGGTCGGGGGCCTCCAGCAGCAGCTTGCAGAGGGCGACCCGGCGACGCTCACCACCGGAGAGCGTGGTGACGTCGGCGTCCGGCGGCGGGCAACGCAGCGCGTCCATGGCGAGTTCGAGCTTGGAGTCGATGTCCCAGGCGTCGGCATGGTCCAGCTCCTCCTGGAGCCGGCCCATCTCCTCCATCAGCTCGTCGGAGTAGTCGGTCGCCATCTGCTCGGCGATCTTGTTGAACCGCTCCAGCCTGGCCTTGGTGTCCGCGACCGCTTCCTCGATGTTGCCGAGGACGGTCTTCGCGTCGTTGAGCGGCGGCTCCTGGGCCAGCAGCCCGACGGTGTGGCCGGGCATCAGCCGGGCCTCGCCGTTGCTCGGCCGGTCCAGCCCTGCCATGATCTTGAGGAGGCTGGACTTACCGGCGCCGTTCGGGCCGACCACACCGATCTTGGCCCCCGGCAGGAAGCTCAGCGTCACGTTGTCGAGCACGACCTTGTCGCCGTGCGCCTTGCGCGCCTTTTCCAGGACGTAGATGTACTGGGCCACGGTACGGGCTACCCTCCGTCGGTGGTGATCGCCGAATGTCGTGTGGTGCGGGTGCGGGCCGGTTGACCGCCCGCCGCCGGCCGGAAGCCGGCCACGCGCACGCCATCGTCAATCCTGACAGGTACGCCGCCCCGCGCCCACATCGCCCCGCCCGACGCCATCGGGTAGGCCACCGGCCCGACACGCGGCAGCCCAGGCCGTCGGGGCAGGCGGCGGGCCGTGTCACCATGATCACGTTCACGGTTGACGGAGTCTGGGAAGGGTAGGTGACTCCGGCACGGGGGAACAGACGCCGCAGCTACGCTCAGTACGCTCATCGCGGTGGACCCGTCAGCACCCGGAGGTGGCCGATCGTGACCGTCCGTAGCTCCTTTGTCGTAGTGGCGAATCGACTGCCGGTCGACGAGGTGAGCACACCTGAGGGCCGACAGTGGCGACGCAGCCCAGGCGGGCTGGTCACCGCACTGCACCCCGTCCTCGCCGAGCATCAGGGCACCTGGGTCGGCTGGGCCGGCGGCACCGGCGCGGCCCCCGAACCGTTCGACCTGGAGGGCATCCGCCTGCACCCGGTGCCGTTGAGCGCCGAGGAGTTGGAGCGGTACTACGAGGGCCAGTCCAACGCCACCATCTGGCCGCTCTATCACGACGCCGTCGAGACGCCCGCCTACAAGCGGCGCTGGCGTGAGGCGTACCGCCTGGTGAACGCGCGCTTCGCGGAGGCCGCGGCGGAGGTCGCGGCCGAGGGCGCGACGGTGTGGGTGCAGGATTACCAGCTCCAGCTGGTGCCGGCCATGCTCCGGGAACTCCGGCCGGACCTACGGATCGGGTTCTTCCTGCACATCCCGTTCCCGCCGATCGAGCTGTTCATGCAGATGCCGTTCCGCACCGAGATCCTGCGCGGACTCCTCGGCGCCGACCTGGTCGGGTTCCAGCAGCGGCTGGCCGCGCAGAACTTCGTCCGGCTCGCCCGCCACCTGCTCGGCCTGCGGTACGAGGGCCAGATGATCCAGGTGGACGGTCGGCAGGTCAAGGCCGGCGCGTTCCCCATCTCCATCGACACCAAGGAGATGGAGCGACTGGCCGCCGACTCGGCGATCCAGGCCCGGGCCAAGGAGATCCGCGAGGAGCTGGGCAATCCCAAGACGATCATCCTCGGCGTGGACCGGCTCGACTACACCAAGGGCATCGAACTGCGACTCAAGGCCTTCCGCGAACTGCTCGCTGACGGAAAGTTGACAGTCCCCGACGCCGTTATGGTGCAGGTCGCCACGCCGAGCCGCGAACGGGTCGAGCACTACCAGGCACTTCGCGTCAAGGTCGAGCGCGAGGTTGGTCGGATTAATGGCGAATTTGGGCGGGTCGGTGTGCCTGCGGTGCATTATCTGCATCAGTCGTACAGTCGGACCGAACTGGCTGCGATGTACGCCGCCGCTGACGTGATGATGGTGACTCCACTGCGAGACGGAATGAACCTCGTGGCCAAGGAGTATGTCGCGTCGAGGGCGGACCACGGGGGCGCGCTCGTACTCAGTGAGTTCGCCGGCGCAGCCACCGAGCTGCGTCAGGCGTTCCTGTGCAACCCGCACGACCCCGACGCGGTCAAGGACGCTCTGCTACGGGCCGTGCATGTGGAGAAGCCGGAGGCTCGTCGCCGTATGCGGACTATGCAACGCCATCTGCGCACCCACGACGTGGGGCACTGGGCGAAGTCCTTCCTCACCGAACTAGGTGTGCCTGACATGGAGGCGGCGTGAACGCCGGCTCAAACGAGATCATCACCCCGGCGGCGGGCACCATGGACCCGGAGCTCCGGTCCGCCATCGGCCGGATCGCCCGGGTCCCCCAGCTCCTCGTCGCCTGCGACTACGACGGCACGCTCGCCCCCATCGTGGAGGATCCGAGCAAGGCCGTACCGCTGCCGGAGTCGGTGGCGGCGGTGCGTGCCCTGGCCGCGCTGCCGCAGACCACCGTGGCCGTCGTCTCCGGTCGCGCGCTGCGCGACCTGGCCGCGCTCTCCCGGCTGCCCAGCGAGGTCCATCTGGTCGGCAGCCACGGCTCCGAGTTCGACATCGGGTTCGTCGAGCGGCTCTCCCCCGAGCTGATCGCGGTCCGCACCCGGCTGCGGGACGCGCTGCGCGAGATCGCCGCGACCCACCCGGGCGTACGCCTGGAGCGCAAACCGGCGAGCGTCGCGGTGCACACCCGTGGGGTGGCCCCCGAGATCGCCGGCGCGGCCATCGAGGCGGTCCGCAACGGTCCCGCCACCTGGCCGGACGTGACGGTCACCCAGGGCAAGGAGGTGATCGAGCTGTCCGTGGTGGCCACCCACAAGGGCACCGCGGTCGACCAGCTCCGCACCCAGCTCTCCGCCAGCGCGGTGCTCTTCATCGGTGACGACATCACCGACGAGAACGCCTTCGGCAACCTGCACGGCCCCGACGTCGGCATCAAGATCGGGCCCGGCGAGACCAAGGCCGGCTACCGGGTGGACGAGCCGATCGAGGCCGCCCGCGCGCTCGGACTGCTCCTGGAGACCCGACGGCACTGGCTGTTCGGCGAGCGCGCGGTGCCGATCGAGCGGCACTCGATGCTGGCCAACGGGCGTACCGTCGCCCTGCTCACGCCGGACGCCAAGGTCTCCTGGCTGTGCAACCCCAAGCCCGACTCGGCGGCCATCTTCGCCGACCTGGTCGGCGGCAGCCCGGCCGGTCACTTCAGCGTCGCCCCCGAACGCGGCGGCATCCCCCTCGGCCAGCGCTACCGGTCCGGCACCATGACCGTGGAGACCCGCTGGTCCGGGCTGACCGTCACCGACTGGCTCGACAAGCCCGACCCGAAGGCCACACCGGACGGTCCCGCGATCATCTCCGGTGACTCCACCCTGATCCGGGTGCTGGCCGGCACCGGTCGGGTCCGCGTGGAGTTCGCTCCCCGGCCCGAGTTCGCGCAGGTCGCGGTCCAGCTCCAGCCGGTCGGCGACGGCCTGCTGGTGCTCGGTTCCAACGAACCCATCGCGCTCTACTCCCCCGGCGTGCAGTGGGAGGTCGGCAACGACGGCGGGTACTCGACCGCCAAGGCGGTGGTCGACCTCTCGGCGCTCGGCGGGCAGGTCGTGCTGGAGCTGCGCTTCGGCACGCACAGCCTGGAACACCACCGGCTGCCGATCCACGAACGCCAGGCCGCCGCGGAACGGCCCTGGAAGGACTGGGTCGCCTCGCTACGCCTGCCCACCACGGCCCGGGACCTGGTCGCCCGCAGCGCGCTCACGCTACGCGGGCTCTGCCACGAGGCGACCGGCTCGATCCTCGCCGCCGCCACCACCTCGCTCCCCGAGGAACTGGGCGGAGTCCGCAACTGGGACTACCGCTACTGCTGGCTGCGCGACGCCGCGATGACGGCCCGCGCCCTGGTCGACCTCGGCTCGATCACCGAAGCCGAGGCGTTCCTGCGCTGGGTGGACGGATGCGTCGAGCGCACCGGCGGACACCCCGAGCGGCTGCACCCGCTCTACACCGTCGACGGGTACGAACTGGGCGCCGAAGCGGTCATCGACACGCTGCCCGGCTACGCCGGCTCCCGGCCCGTACGCGTCGGCAACCTCGCCAACCACCAGCTCCAGCTCGACGTGTTCGGCCCGATCGCCGACCTGATCGCCGCCACCGCCGACGCCCGAGGATCGGTCCGCCCCGAGGAGTGGCGGGTCCTGGAGAACATGGTCGAGGCGGTCCGTCGCCGCTGGCACGAGCCCGATCACGGCATCTGGGAGGCGCGTCTGCCTCCCCGGCACCACATCTTCTCGAAGGTGATGTGCTGGATGACCGTCGACCGGGCACTGCACGTCACCCGCCAGCACGGCGGCGAGGACCGCGCCGAGTGGGTGGAACTGCGCGACCGGATCGGCGCCAACGTCCTCGAACACGGCTGGCACGAGCAGGCCGAGGCGTACAGCGTCGCGTACGGCGACGAGGACATGGACGCCTCGTCGTTGTGGATCGGCCTGTCCGGGCTGCTGCCCGGCGACGACCCGCGCTTCCTCTCCACCGTGCTCAAGATCGAGGCGGACCTGCGCAGCGGCCCGGTCGTCTACCGCTACCACTGGGACGACGGCCTGCCCGGGCGGGAGGGCGGCTTCCACATCTGCACGTCCTGGCTGATCGAGGCGTACCTGCGCACCGGTCGGCGTACCGACGCCGAGGAACTGTTCCTCCAGATGATCGACACGGCGGGCCCGACCGGACTACTCCCCGAGCAGTACGACCCGCTCGCCGAGCGCGGCCTGGGCAACCACCCCCAGGCGTACAGCCACCTCGGCGTGATCCGCTGCGCGCTGCTGCTGGACAACATGCTCAAGCAGTAGCCCACGTACGCGCACACGGGCGGCCGGAGACCCAAGGTCTCCGGCCGCTCCGCCGTCCCCACTGCGTCCTCCCAGGCGCTCCACAGTCTCTCCCACGTCCCACCCCGCCCTGCCCCGCATATCACTCACCAGTCCCGCCCTGGGATGGTTCGGGCATGGCTCGGGATGACCTCCCGGTTGATCAAGAAGTTTCAATCCGGATTCGCCGCCCATACGCACCAAACTCCTTGATCAACGACTGACCTTGCGGCCGGTCGGGCCTTGCGGGGCTGGCGCGGACGGGCCTGCGGGACAGCACGGGAGGCAGCGCGCGTCGGGGATTTCTGCCTGGATGGCGGCCGTGTCCGCTATGAGTCGAATTCGGATCGGTGCTGGGCGGAATCGGGGTGGGGTCGGGGGCGTTGTCATCGGGTGGCTGACCGCGCAGGACCCCAACCTCGCGCAGGCGGTTGGACTCTCGCCTCGGCGCAGGATGGCGGGCGGGTGTCGGAATGGTCTGGCCCGGTCGGTGGTTATACCTGGTCCCGGCGCCGCGTCAGGCTGGTGGATGGCCGGGGAATGATGCGGGCTGGCAGGTGGTTGTGTATTGACCCGGCGCCGCAAAGCCTGGTCCGGTGATTCCCCTTCTCGGGCCCGTGTTGCCGTCGGATTTCCCCTTTCTTCTAGCGCCTGACGGCGTTCGCGTCACTCTCGATCCCCCTGTGGGTGGCGTCTACCCCCGAATGGAGCTTGTGATGAACTCGAAGCTGTTGCGTAAGAGTGTTCTCGGTGTTGCCGGTCTCGCGTTTGCCGGTGGTGTGTTCGCTGGTCCGATCATGCAGGCTGACGCCACCCCCGTCACGGGTTCGCTGGTGGCGGTGCAGGCGGACAAGCCCGACAGCGGCAAGTTGATTCCGCATGGTGTGCAGGGTGCCCAGTCGCGTATCGATCTGGACGATGAGCAGGTCGGCAACGCGAAGGCGATCATCGCGGCGACGAAGAAGGCCGGTATGGACGAGCGTGCCGCCGTCATCGCGATCGGCACCGCGTTTCAGGAGTCGAAGTTGGAGAACCTGGGTCACCTCGGTGACCGCAACGATCACGATTCGCAGGGCTTGTTCCAGCAGCGCCCGTCCAGTGGTTGGGGCACGGTGGAGCAGATCACCGACCCCGAGTACTCCACCCTGGCCTTTCTGAAGGGTTTGAAGCAGGTCGACGGCTGGCAGGACATGCCCCTGACCGTCGCCGCCCAGACCGTCCAGGTGTCGGCGTTCCCGGATCACTACGCCCAGTGGGAGCAGCAGGCCGCTGACCTGGTCGCCGAGCACTGGAACAGCTGACCCCACACTGGAACAGCTGACCCCACACCGATCCAGACTTTCCTCGAACATGGGGGAGCAAGAACGCTGCCGGCCGGTACCCACCACGGGTACCGGCCGGCAGCGTCTGTCCCGCGCCCCGGATCCCCGCACGACTTGCGGTGTACGGCGGGGTGGGATGTAAGCAGGGGTCCCCTGCTATACACCAGGCGTTAGCAGGGGACCCCTCCTTACAAAAAAGCAAGCAAGCACACGAACAAGCCGGCAAGCAGAATCCGCCGCGCGACCGGGAACAACGAGCGGTGGAGCGCGGTTGTACCGGGCGTCGGTGTGATCCAGTGTCCCCGGGCCTCACCTAAAATGCCGTCGCGGAATACCAGTTCGGCTGGAGCCGCGTCGCGCCACTCGCCGAGAGGCGACCTGCACACCGACCTACTGGCCGGCATCCCACTCGGGGTGCCGGCCAGTCGCCTTCACTCGGACAGGTCGAGAGCAGTGACCACGTCACCGAGTACGACCACGGCGGGCGGGCGCAGTCCCGCGTCGGCGACGGCGGCGGCGACCTCGCCCAGCGTGGCGCGCACGACCCGCTCCGAGCCGGTGGTGGCCTCCTGGACCACGGCCGCCGGGGTGTCGGCGGGTCGCCCGTGTGCCAGCAGGGTGGCGGTGATCGCCGGCAGGTTCTTGAGCCCCATCAGGATCACCAGCGTGCCTCGGAGACCGGCCAGGGCCTCCCAGCGCACCAGCGAGTCCGGTGAGTCGGGCGCGACGTGGCCGGACACCACGGTGAACTCGTGGGCCACGCCCCGGTGGGTGACCGGGACGCCGGCCGCTGCGGGGGCGGCGATGGAGCTGGTCACGCCGGGAACCACGGTGACCGGTACGCCGGCCTCCGCGCAGGCCAGCAGTTCCTCCCCGCCCCGGCCGAAGACGTACGGGTCGCCGCCCTTGAGCCGGACCACGAAGGACCCGGCGCGCGCCCGGTCGACCAGGATCTGGTTGATCTCCTCCTGGGTGCGGGACGGTCCGTAGGGGATCTTGGAGGCGTCCACCAGTTCGACGCCGGAGCGCAGCTCGTCCAGGAGCAGGCCGGGCACCAGGCGGTCGGCGACCACGACGTCGGCCTCGGTGAGCAGACGCCATCCCTTCAGGGTGATCAACTCGGCGTCGCCCGGCCCGGCACCCACGAGGGCGACAGCGCCGCCCCGACCCGTCCGGGTGTTAACAAGGGGCCCTTCCTCTACCGGAGGCGTTAATAAGGTGCCCTTCCTTACGTGCAGGAGGGTACGGATGGCGTCTCGGACGGCCATGGCGCGGTGTGGGTCTCCGCCGCCGAGGACGCCGACGGTCACCGGACCGTGCCGGGTCACCGCCGGGGTCCAGGCGGTCGCCGCCGTACGGTCGTCGGCGCGTACGCAGAAGATCCGGCGTTCGGCGGCGGCGGCGCTGACCGTGGCGGCGGCGACCGGGTCGTCGATGGCGACCTGCACCAGCCAGGCGCCGTCGAGGTCCTCAGGGACGAACCGGCGCGCCGCCCAGCGCAGCCGTCCGGCGTCGGCGTGGGCGCGCAGGGCCGGACTGATCTCGGGCGTCACCAGCAGCACGTCCGCCCCGGCGTCGATCAGGGCGGGTACCCGGCGAGTGGCCACCGTTCCCCCGCCCACCACGACCACCGGGAGGCCGGCCAGGCGCAGTCCGAGCGGATAGGGGTTCGCGGTCACTTCTCGGCCACCCCGGCGGCGTCGAAGGTGGCGACCTCGTGCAGGACGCGGGCCGCGCCGGTGACCACGGGCAGGGCCAGCAGGGCGCCGGTGCCCTCGCCCAGCCGCAGGCCGAGGTCGATCAGCGGGTCGAGACCGAGCCGGCGCAGCGCGACCGTGGCGCCCGGCTCGGCGGAGCGGTGACCGGCGATCATCGCGCCGACCGCGTCGGGGGCGAGGGCCGCGGCGGCGAGCGCGGCGGAGACCGCGATCACGCCGTCCAGCAGCACGGGTACGCGTCGCGCGGCGGCACCGAGGACGAACCCGGTCAGTGCGGCGTGTTCCAGCCCGCCGACGGCCGCGAGCACTCCCAGCGGGTCGTCCGGGTCGGGGGCGTGTCGGTGCAGCGCGGCCCGCACCACTTCGATCTTGTGGTGGTACGTCGGGTCGTCGACGCCGGTGCCCCGACCGGTCGCCTCGGCGGCGTCGACCCCGGTGAGGGCGGCGATCAGGGCAGCGGCGGGTGTCGTGTTGCCGATGCCCATGTCCCCGGTGAGCAGGATTCTCGCGCCCGCGTCGATCAGTTCCCCGGCGATCCGGATGCCGACCTCGATCGCCGCCGTGGTCTCCTCGCGGGTCAGCGCGGCGGTGACGGTCAGGTCCCGGGTGCCTCGGCGTACGGGGGTGGTGACCAGTCGGGGCAGCCCGCCGTTGTCGTCCGCGTCGGTCGGGTCGGGGGCGGGCAGCGGGGTGGCCACGCCGACGTCGACCACGGTGACCGAGGCACCGGCCTGCCGGGCGAACGCGTTGACCACGGCACCGCCGGCCAGGAAGTTGCCGACCATCTGCCCGGTGACCTCCTGCGGCCAGGGGCTGACCCGCTGGGCGTGCACCCCGTGGTCTCCGGCGAAGATCGCCACTGCGGCCGGGGTCGGCAGCGGTGGCGGGCAGGTGCCGGCCAGGCCGGCGAGGCGTACGGCCAGCTCCTCCAGGGCACCCAGCGAGCCGGCCGGCTTGGTCAGCCGGGCCTGCAACTGGCGGGCCGCGGTCATCGCCGGCTCGTCGAGCGGGCCGATCGCCGCGATGGTGGTCTCCAGCATCATGCCTCCAGGATCTCCGCCAGCACCTCGATGAACGCGTCCGTGGTCGCCCGATCCCGTACGGCGATCCTCAGCCAGTCTGGTCCGAGTCCCGGGAAGGTGTCGCCCCGGCGTACGGCCCAGCCGCGTTCGCGCAGGTCGGCGCGGAGCCGGTCGGCACCGGGCCGCTGCACCAGGACGAAGGCGCTGGCCGGACGGCCGGCGACGCGTACGCCCGGCAGGGTCGACAGCCGGTCGACCAGGTAGGCGCGGTCGTCGGCGAGTTGCGCGGCGATGGCGCGCTCGGCCTGGACCGCGACGTCGGTGGCGCAGGCGGAGGCGGCGGCCAGGGCGGGGGTGGCGACGGCCCAGAGCGGCTGTACGGCGGCCAGCCGCGCCAGCAGCGTCGCCTCGCCGAGCAGGTAGCCGATCCGGAGTCCGGCCAGTCCCCAGGTCTTGGTGAGGCTGCGCACGACCAGCAGGCCGGGCAGGTCGCGTCGGGCGGCCAGCGACTCGGGTTCACCGGGTACGCCGGGCGTGGCCGTGGTGTCGGCGAACGCCTCGTCGATCACCAGGACCCGGCCGGGGCGGGCCAGGGCGGCCAGGTCGGCGGCGGGGTGCAGCACCGAGGTGGGATTCGTCGGGTTGCCGATCATGACGAGGTCGGCGTCGGCCGGGATGCGATCCGGGTGCAGCCGGAAGTCGTCGGCCGCGTCCAGCAGCACCCGTTCCACGGTGTGCCCGGCGGCCCGCAGCGCGGCCTCCGGTTCGGTGAACTGCGGGTGCACCACCACGGGTCGGCGTACTCCGCGCAGCGCCTGGGCGAGCAGCACGAAGCCCTCGGCGGCACCGGCGGTGAGCAGCACCTCCTCCGGTGGGCGGCGGTGCCGGGCGGCGACGGCGGCGCGGGCCGGACGCGGGTCCGGGTATCCGGCGAGGTCGTCCAGGGCGGCTCTGATCGGGTCGCCCAGCCAGGCCGGCATGGGGGCGCGCCGGACGTTGACGGCGAGGTCGACCAGGCCGTCGCCGACCTCCGCGTCACCGTGGTGCGCCAGGTCGGGTTCGGGTGTCGGGTGGGACGCTCCGGTGAGCGGACCGTGCATGCCCGCGATCCTGCCGGGAAGGCGGCGCGGGCGACAGCAGCCCGTGGAGTGCTCCGCATCACCACTGATCACTTCATGAGTATTTCTCATGTGCGAATCGGAAATGTCATAACTTATCGGTGTGAGTAATCGACCCCTTGCCGCCGCAGGTCGACTCGTTCCTCTCCTCCGCGCCGGACTGATCGCCGGTGTCGTCGTCGCCGCCGTCGCGTACCCAGTGGTCGCCGTGACCGGCCTCGGCGCCAAGGCCACCGCGCACGCCGTGGAGAGCAAGACCCGCCTGCTGGCCACCGCCCTGCCCGCCGAGACCTCCTACCTGTACGCGCCCGACGGCAAGACCGTGCTGACCATGTTCTTCGAGGAGTACCGGCAGTACACCAAGCTGGCCGACATCTCCCCGCACATGCAGCAGGCGATCGTCGCCGCCGAGGACAACCGCTTCTACCAGCACCACGGCGTCGACCCGAAGGGCGTCGCCCGCGCCTTCGTGGCCAACGCCCGCTCCAGCGGCGTCTCCCAGGGCGCCTCCACGCTGACCATGCAGTACGTGCGGATGGCGCTGCGGGACAGCGCCACCACGCCCAAGGAGGTGCAGGAGGCCACCGCGCAGACGCCGATCCGCAAGGTCAAGGAGATGCGGATGGCGGTCGACCTGGAGAAGGAGCTGGGCAAGGAGGACATCCTGGAGCGCTACCTCAACTCGGCGTACTTCGGTCACCGCGCGTACGGCATCTACGCGGCCAGCGAGATCTTCTTCTCCAAGACGCCGAAGGAACTCACCCCGGTCGAGGCGGCCACCCTCGCCGGCCTGGTGAAGTCCCCGTCGCAGTACGACCCGGCCAGCTCCGACCAGAAGGACGCGACCACCCGGCGCAACTACGTGCTCGACAACATGACGCGGCTGGGTTACCTGTCGCCGGACTCCGCCGAGGCGGCCAAGGGCGAACCGATCCGGCTGCGGCTGACCTACCCGCCCAACGACTGCGCGGCGGTCCCGGAGAAGTGGAACAGCTGGGGCTTCCTCTGCGACTACCTCAAGAACTGGTGGAGCGCACAGCCCGCGTTCGGCAAGAACCGCCTGGAACGCCTGGACAAGCTGCGGCGGGGCGGCTACCGCATCGTGCTCAGCATGGACCCGAAGGTCCAGGCGGCGGCGGAGAAGAACGTCGGCACCGAGGGCAACACCGGCAGCCCGTTCGCCAACGGCATCGTGGTCTCCGAGCCCGGCACCGGGCGGGTCAAGGCGATGGCGGTGAACCGCACCTACTCGCTGGAGGTGAACGAGAACCCGCTCAGCTCGAACCCGGAGGCGGGCCCGAACGTACGGGCCAACTACCCGAACACGGTGGCCCCGCTGATGGGCGGCGGTGACCTGCCGGGCTACCAGGCCGGATCGACGTTCAAGATGTTCCCGATGCTGGCCGCGCTGGACGCCGGCATGACGCTGAACACCAGCTTCAACGCCCCGCACAGCTACCGCTCCGAGGTCTACGACGGCTGGCAGCCGTCGAACGCCAGCGGCGCGATGAGCGGTACGCAGACCATGTGGTCCGGCTTCGGCAAGTCGGTGAACACCTACTTCGTCTGGCTGGAGGAGCAGGTCGGGGCGGAGAAGGCCGTCCGGCTCGCCGAGCAGTTGGGGCTGCGCTGGCGTACCGACGTGGACCGCGACCACGCCTCACCGGCGAAGGCGAACAAGTGGGGCGCGTTCACGCTCGGCGTCTCCGACGCCACCCCGCTGGAGATGGCCAACGCGTACGCGGCGATCGCCGCCGACGGACGCTACTGCGAGGCGATCCCGGTGAACGCCATCTACAACCGGGACGGCACGCCCGCGATGTTCACCACCCCGGGCGGTATCCAACGCGAGATCGCCAAGCCGCGCTGCCGCCAGGTGGTCAACGCCGACGCGGCGCGGGCCGCGACCGACGCCGCCCGCTGCCCCACCGGGGACACCCCGGCCAGGGGAAGCTGCGGTGGCTGGTCGACCGCGGACAGCGTGCGCGGCACGGTGGGCCGCCCGGTGGCCGGCAAGACCGGCACCACGGACAGCACCCGGTCGGCCTGGTTCGTCGGCTACACCCCGGAACTGGCGGCGGCCAGCTTCATCTCCGACCCGGACAACCCGTTCAACGCGGTCGGCGACGGCCAGTCGCAGATCCCCATCGCGGCGGTCTCGAACACGCTCCGCGACGCCCTCAAGGGCACCCCGACGCGGGACTTCACACCCCCGTCGGACCGCATCGTCGGCTGACTCCCGACACGCGCCGGAGCGCCGCTCAGGCCGGTGCTCCGGCGGCCGGTTCGGCCGCCACCACACCGGCGGGCGTGATCGGGACACCCAGGTCGGGACCGGCCGGGATCGCGGCCGGCTCGGTCACCGCGGCGGCCACCAGACGCCCGGCGATCCGTGGGTACGCGGCCCAGTGCGGGACGAGCTGGGAGGCGTGCACGCCGCGCCAGACGAAGCCCTCCGGCGCGCCACCCGCCCAGCCCCACGCCGGACGGGGCCCGCCCCGGGGGGTGAGCACCGCGCGGTGCTCCTTGTGCCCGGTCACCACCTCGCCCCGGGTCGCCACCACACTGTCGCTCTGGGCGGTCGCCTCGCGGTACCCGACCACCAGACCGTCCCGGATGCTGCCGATCGCGTCGAGCACCCCGCACATCGGCAACCCGTCGAGTTCCCGGGCCAGCCAGAGCAGCCCGGCCCCCTCGGCGACGACCGGTCGACCGGTACGCGCCAACTCGGCCACCGCGATGCAGAGCCGCCGGTTGGCGGAGAGCTGCTCGGCGTACGACTCGGGCAGCGCGCCGCCGACCACCAACGCCCGGGTGCCGACCGGCAGCACCTCGTCGACGAAGGGATCGAGCGTGACCACGTCGGCACCGGCGGCCCGCAGCAGCTCGACCGTCTCGGCGTGGCTGAAGCTGCCGCCCGGCCCACCGGCCACCGCCACCACCGGCCGTCCGGCACCGGCCGGCACCGGCGGTGCGGCGGCCCCTTCCGGGTGCGGCGACCACGGCGACACCGCGAGTGCGGGGGCCGACCGGGCCAGCCCGAGCAGCCGTTCCAGGTCGACGGTGGCGGCGACCGCCTCACCGAGCCGGCGGACCGCCCGCGCGGCCTCGCCGCCGTTCTCCAGCACCGGCATCACCCCGTGCCGGCGGCTCGGCAGCACGGCCGGCAGGTCCTGGCGGCGCAGCGCGCCGTAGACCGGTATGCCGATGTCGTCGAGCGCCTCGCGCAGCAGCGTCTCGTGCCGGGCGGAGGCGACCCGGTTGAGGATCACGCCCCCGATCCAGAGCTGCTCGTCGTACGCCCGGAAGCCGTGCACCAGGGCGGCCACCGACTGGCCCATCGCGGCGACGTCGACCACCATCACCACCGGGCTGCGCAGGGCGGTGGCGACCGCTGCGGTCGACTCGGTCTCGCAGCGTCCGCTGAGGCTGTCGTAGAGGCCCATGCTGCCCTGCACCACGGCGAGCCCGGTGTCGGCGGCACCGTGCAGCAGCAGCGGCGCGAGCCGGTCGGTGCCCATCAGCCGAGGATCCAGGATGCGCCCGGGTCGCCCGGCGGCGAGCCCGAGGTAGGCGGCGTCGACCGGATCCGGGCCGATCTTGAATCCGGCCACGTCGAGACCGCGATCGGCGAGCGCGGCGAGGATGCCGATCGCCAACGCGTTCTTGCCGTGCCCCGACGAGGGGGCACTGAGCACCAGACGCGGCACGACGGTCATCATCGACTCCTCGCGAGCGGAGAGCGTGCCGACCGTCGGCGCGCCCCGTGCGCGTGACGATAACCCACGCCGGTCGCCCGTAGGCGCCGCCCGCCGTCCCGACCCACTTCGATGCGCCCGACCGGAGCGGACCGCCCCGGCACCGACACGCTCCGTCGTCGATCGGCCCTCTCCCGGCCGTCACGTCGACGGGCGGGGCGGCGCAGTGGCGACGGTCATACGGGTAGCCTCGTGGCGTGTACCGGTTCCTGCTGACGCCGCGCTGGCTGGGCATCCTCGCGCTGACCCTGGTCCTCGCCACGATCATGGTGATGCTCGGCAACTGGCAACTGGACCGCTACCACGGTCGGACGGCGGTCAACGAACGCATCGACGCCGGGTTGCGGATGGACCCGATGCCGCTGCGCGAGGCGGTGCCCGCGCCCACCGGCGGCGCTGGCAGCGTCGGCCCGGCACCGGCCGAGGACCGGACCTTCATCCGGGTGATCGCGACCGGCCGGTACGACACCGACAACGTGGTCCTCGTCCGGGGCCGGACGGTGGAGAGCAAGGTCGGCTTCGAGGTGCTCACCCCGCTGGTGCTGGCCGACGGCACCGCCGTCCTGGTGAACCGGGGCTGGATCCCACCGGCGCCCGGCGGCGCGATGGCCCAGCCCGAGGTGCCGGCGGCGCCGGCCGGTGAGGTGACCGTCGAGGGCCGGGTGCACGCCAGCGAGAGCGGCTCCGGCAACGTGGCCCGACGGGAGGGCCGGCTGGAGACCCGCCGGGTCGCCGTACCGCAGCTCGCCGCGCAGTTGCCGTACCCGGTGCACGGGGCGTACGTGCTGCTCGACGAGCAGACCCCGGCCGCCGACCCGGTCTTCCGGGCGGTGCCGGTGGGGCACGCCAACAACTGGCAGAACCTCGGGTATGTCGTGCAGTGGTGGATCTTCGCGGCGATGACGCTCTTCGGCTACGGCTGGATCGCCCGCCGGGAGGCCCGCCGGTTGGCCGGTGTGCCCGACGACGACCGCCCGCGCGACCGGGCCGCCGAACCGGCCCCGAGCAGCACCGCCCCGACCAGCACCGCCCCGACCAGCACCGCCGCGAGCAGCTCTGCCCCGACCAGCCCGGCCTGAGCCGGTCAGCCGCCCGCGCGGCCGGCGTGGATGGCGCGTACGGCGTCGATGGTGTCGGCCTCGGCGGCGGTCTTGTCGTCGCGGTAGCGGACCACCCGGGCGAACCGGAGCGCCACCCCGCCCGGATAGCGTGAGCTGGTCTGCACCCCGTCGAAGGCGATCTCCACGACCTGTTCGGGCCGGACCCGCACCACCCAGTCCCCGCGCTCCACGGCCAGCTCCAGGAACCGTTCGGTCTGCCACCGCAGAAGCTCGTCGGTGAGGCCCTTGAAGGTCTTGCCGAGCATCACGAATCCGCCGGTGGCCGGATCCCGCGCCCCGAGGTGCAGGTTCGACAGCCAGCCGCTGCGCCGACCACTGCCCCACTCGACGGCGAGCACCACCAGGTCGAGGGTGTGCCGGGGCTTCACCTTCACCCAGGCCGCACCGCGCCGACCCGCGTCGTAGGGCGCGTCGGGCGACTTCACCACGACGCCCTCCTGGCCGGCGTCGAGCGCGGCGGCGAATGCCGCGCCGGCCTGCTCCGGCCCGTCCACCTCGATCCGCCCGACCAGCACCGACGCGTCGACGGTGGCGGCGAGCGCGGCCCACCGCTCGCGACCGGGCAGGTCGATCAGATCCGCGCCGTCGAGGTGCAGCAGATCGAAGAAGTACGGCACGAGCACGGTCTCACCGGTCCGTGCGGCGGCGGCACGGACCGCCGGGGCGACGGATGCCCCGGTGGCCCGCCGGGCGGCGGCGCTCGACGTCTGCTGGAACGGCAACGGGCGGCCGGTGGCGTCCAGCCCGATCGCCTCCCCGTCGAGCACCAACTCGCGGGCGGGCAGGGCGCGGACGGCGGCGACCACCTCGGGCACCCGGCCGGTGATCTCGTCGAGGCTGCGGGTGAAGACGGCGATGTCCTCGCCGCTGCGGTGCACCTGGACGCGGATGCCGTCCAGCTTCACGTCGACCACGGCGGGTGTGCCGGTGGCGGCGAGCGCCTCGTCGACCGTGGCGGCGCTCTGCGCCAGCATCGGCGCCAGCGGTCGCCCGACCCGCAACCCGAACTCGGCCAACGCCGGGGCACCGCCGTCGAGTGCGGCCACCGCGACCGCCCGCAGGTCACCGGCGAGCAGCAGGGCCCGGCGTACCGCGCCGACCGGCACCTCGGCGGCCCGGGCGATCGCGTCGGCCAGCAGCCCGGCCTGGGCGCCCTGACGCAGTTCGCCGAGGAAGAGGCCGGTCAGGACGCGCTGCTCCTCGGCGGTGGCGGCGGTGTAGAGCGCGGCCACCAGGTCCCGGCGGCGGGCCTGCGAGCCCGCGCCGTGCACCGCCGCGATCTCGTCGATCGCCGCGTCGACCCCGGCCACGGTCAGCGTCGCCTCGGCAGCCGGTGGCGGCAGGTCGCGCAGCGCGGCCCAGCCGACGCCGGTCTGTCGCTGGCGCAGCTCGCCCGCGAGCCAACCGGCTCCCGCCGCCACCTCGTCCGGGTCGAGCCGGCGCAGGGCGTCGGCGAGCAGCTCGACCTTGGCCCGTCGGCCACTGACGGCACCGACGGCTGCGGAGGTGGCAGCCAGGTCGAGGAAACGCACGACCTCATCCTGCCAGCCACCCCCGACAACGGGTGTCACCTGCGCGGGAGCTGCTCCGGCGGGTCAGGCCGGGACCGGTTCCTCGACCCGCAGGCCGCGCGCGCGGACCTCCTCGGCGATACGGGACAACGACGCGTCCACGGCGACCAGGGCGGCGGACAGCTCGGCGAGCTGTTCCTTGAGCGTGGCCTCGGGCCACGCGGAGACGTCGACGTCTCCCAGAGCGCTGACGGCGGCCTCCAGCGGGGCCATCACCTCGTTCGTACGCATGTTCGAGAGGCTACAACAGTGACGCGTCCGACACGCCGGAAACCGCCACCATTCGCGCGACGTTCACCGAGTTGGGGCCGCGCCCGCCTCGGCCACCTTGGCCAGCAACAACGCCTCGGCGAGGCAGACCCGGGCGAACTCGCCCAGGTGCAGACTCTCGTTCGGCCCGTGGGCCCGCGCGTGCGGATCCTCCACACCGGTCACCAGGATCGCCGCCTGCGGGAACATCTCCTGGAAGGTGGCGATGAACGGGATCGACCCGCCGACGCCGATGTCCACCGGGTCGGTGCCGTCCCAGGCCGCGCGGAAGGCCGCGCGCGCCGCGTCGAAGACCGGGCCGGAGGCGTCGATGACGCACGGTGCGCCGTCGTGCTCGAAGGTGACGTCGACCTGCGCACCCCACGGCGCGTGCCGCTCCAGGTGGTCGCGCAGCGCGAGGTACGCCTGCTTCGGCTCGTCGCCCGGCGCCAGCCGGAGGCTCAGCTTGGCCTTGGCGGCCGGCACCAGCGCGTTCGGCGCCTCGGCGGTGGCCGGGGCGTCGATGCCGAGCACGGCCAGCGCGGGCCGGGTCCAGAGCCGGTCGGTGATCCGGCCGGAGCCGATCAGGCGTACGCCCTCGACGAGCCCCGCCTCGGCCCGGAACCGGTCCTCGGGGTAGTCGACGCTTGCCTCGTTCCGACCGACCAGCCCCTCCACCACCACGTTCCCGGCGTCGTCGTGCAGCGTGGCCAGCAAGCGGACCAGCGCGGTGAGCGCGTCCGGCACGGCTCCGCCGAACATCCCGCTGTGCACCGCGTGGTCCAGGGTGCGGACCTCGACGAAGCAGTTGACGACACCGCGCAGCGAGGTGGTCAGCGCCGGCACGCCGACGTCCCAGTTGGTCGAGTCGGCGATCACGATGACGTCCGAGGCGATCGCGTCCCGGTGGTCGGCGAGCAGCTGCTCCAACGAGTCGGAGCCGTACTCCTCCTCCCCCTCGACGAACAGCACCACGCCCACGGGCAGGCGGTCACCGAAGGCCCGCAACGCGGCGACGTGCGCCATGACGCCGGCCTTGTCGTCGGCGGCACCCCGGGCGTAGAGCCGGCCGTCCCGCTCGACCGGCTCGAACGGGTCGGACTCCCACAGCGCCCGGTCCCCGACCGGCTGCACGTCGTGGTGGGCGTAGAGCATGACGGTGGGCGCGCCGGGCGGGGCGGCCCTGCGGCCGATCACCGCGGGCTGGCCGCCGGCCCGCACGATCTCGACGTCGAGACCGCAGCCCCGCAGCAGCTCGGCCACCGCCTCGGCGGAGCGCTCCACGTGCGAGTGGTCGAATCCCTCGAAGGCGATGCCCGGGATACGGACGAGGCGTTCCAGGTCGGCCCGGACGCCGGGCAGTTCCCGGGTCAGGGCCTCCCGCAACTCGGACTCGGTCATGATCGGTGTGCTCATGACCGGCATGGTATGCCGCCCCCACCTGCGGTTCCCCGCCGAGCCAGATAGTAGTGACGGTCATCGTGCGGCAACCCGGGGTCACCGTCGACCACCAGGTCGGCCCGCCTCTGCGTGTCGTCGGCGGCGAAGTGCGCCTGCTCGGTGTCGTGCCACCGACGCAGCTCCGGCAGGATCCCCGGGCCGTCGCGCGCCACCGCCCGCGCCAGCCGCAACGGGTGCGGCGCGGTGACGAAGACGGCCAGCGTCAGGTCCGGCCCGGCGGCGGCCCGGGACGTGCTGACCCCCTCGACGATCAGCACCGCTTCCACCGGCACCGACACCGGCTCGGGTCGGAAACACCGGCGCACCCAGTCGTAGCACCGGTACGACCCGACCCGGCCGGACCGCACCGGCCGCAACACGTCCCGCTCCAGCCGCGTCCAGAAGGTGAGCTGGTCGTCCCACCCGTCGAGCAGGTCGTCGGTGTGCACCACCGGCGGCCGTACCGCCTGCGGCCCGATGCCGCCGAGGGCGTCGGCCAGGCGCGCGGCGAACAGCGTCTTGCCCGCCCCGCTCGGCCCGTCCACGGCCACCAACCGGGTACGCCCCAACCGGGCCGGTGCCGCCAGCACCCGCCCCGCCAGTCCGGCGTACGACTCGAAGACCGCCACCACGGACACCGACGTTACCGATCGGGTTGTCCCGCACCGCTTCGGACCGCCTGCCGAGAAGCCACACGGCATGATCGTGGCGTGTCCCATTCCGTGATGAGTCCCGGCGTCGAGGCGTTGCTGGAGCAGGCCCGCTCGGGCATGAACCGGCTGTCCCCACAGGAGACGGTGCAGGCCGCCGCCCGGGGTGCCCTGGTGATCGACACCCGCACCGAAGGGCAGCGGCGGGAGCAGGGCGACCTGCCCGGTGTCATCGTGATCGACCGGACCGTCCTGGAATGGCGGCTCGACCCGGCCAGCGACTGGCGGATCCCCGAGGCCACCACCTACGACATGGAGATCGTCGTGGTGTGTCGCCAGGGCTACAGCTCCAGCCTGGCGGCGGCCAGCCTGCGCGCGCTCGGCCTGCACAAGGCGACCGACATGATCGGCGGGGTGGAGGCGTGGCGCTCGGCCGGGATGGCCTTCTCCGACCAGCCCGCCGACGTCCGCTACTGATCGCCGACGTTCGTTCCTGACCGCCGGCATCGCGAGGCGCTGACGCCCGGCCGGTGACTAGCCGGGTACGCCGGGCGGGATGAAGGGCAGGTCGGCGGGGGGCCCGGACTCGACGAGCCGACGCAGGGCGGCGGTGTCGAGGTGTTCCTCGACGAGGTCGCCGAGCAGGTCGAGGGTGCGTTCGCGGGCGGCGGCGAAGGACGTGTCCGGGGCGACCCGGAAGCCGGTCCGACCGGCCAGGCGGGCGGCCCGGTCGAGGAACCAGCGGCGGAACTCGTCGGACTCGAAGGTGCCGTGCCAGTGCGTACCGTGCACGACTCCCCGCATCATGCCCTCACCGGCACCGTCGGCGTCCCGCAGCAGCGGCGTCGACTCCGGGTCGGTGGTCGACACGTACCCGTGGTGGATCTCGTAGCCCCGGACCGGAAGCTCCCCGGCGGCGGCGGTGCCGGCCGCCTGGCGGACGGTCTTGCGCGGGTCGAAGGTGATCTCGACGGGCAGCAGTCCGAGGCCGTCGACGCTTCCCCGGCGGCTCTCCACCGGGTCGTGGATGGCGCGGGCCAGCATCTGGAAGCCGCCACAGATGCCGAGTAGTGGTCGTCCGGCCGCGACGTGCGCGGTGATCGCGTCGGCGAGGCCGGTCTCACGCAGCCAGGCCAGGTCGGCGACGGTCGACTTGGAGCCGGGCAGAACGACCAGGTCGGCGGCGGCCAGTTCGGCCGGTTCGACGGTCAGCCGGACCCGCACGCCCGGCTCGGTGGCGAGCGCCTCCACGTCGGTGGCGTTGCTGATCCGGGGCAGCCGCACCACGGCCACGTCGAGCCATTCGGTGCCGCGCGGGGCGGCCGGGCGACCCAGCACCCGGCCGTAGGCGAGCGAGTCCTCGGCGTCCAGCCACAGGTCCAGCGCCCAGGGCAGGACGCCGTACGTCGGGCGGCCGGTGAGCTGCCGCAGCGATTCCAGCCCGGGGGCCAGCAGGCCGAGGTCGCCCCGGAACTTGTTGACCACGAACCCCGCGATCAGGGCCTGGTCGGCGGGTTCGAGCAGGGCCAGCGTGCCGAACATGGCGGCGAACACGCCGCCCCGATCGATGTCACCGACCACGATCGTCGGGAACCCGGCGTGCCGGGCCAGCCCCATGTTGACGTAGTCGCCGTCGCGCAGGTTGATCTCCGCCGGGCTGCCCGCCCCCTCGCAGACCACCACGTCGTACGTCGACCGCAACTCGGCCAGCGCCGCGTACGCGGTCTCGGACAACCGGGGACGCAGGGTCCGGAACGAACCGGCGGTCATCGTGTCGACCGCCTCGCCGAGCAGCACCACCTGACTGCTCAGGTCACTGCCCGGCTTGAGCAGCACCGGATTGAACCGCAGGTCCGGGGCGAGCCCGCAGGCCGCCGCCTGCATCGCCTGCGCCCGCCCGATCTCGCCGCCCCGGCCGTCCGGCCCGACGACCACGGCGGAGTTGTTCGACATGTTCTGTGCCTTGAAGGGTGCCACCCGGACGCCCTCGCGGTGCAGCCAGCGGCAGATGCCGGCGGTGAGCACGCTCTTGCCGGCGTCGGAGGTGGTCCCGGCGACCAGCAGGCCACCGCTCACCGTGTGCCTGTGAGGCGTCGGGCCACCGCGCCGACCAGCCGGCCGGCGGTCAGCGGGTACGCCGCCGCGAGGCCGAGCGCGGCCAGTCCGACCGCACCGGAGATCCGGGCGGCCCGAGGCAGGTGCCGTGCCTCGGGACGGGGACCGTCGCCGAGGAAGGGCCGCACCTCGGACCGGCCGAAGTAGACGTTGCGCCCACCGAGCCGGACGCCCAACGCACCGGCCATCGCCGCCTCGCACTGCCCGGCGTTGGGGCTGGGGTGGTCGTCGCGGTCCCGACGCCACACCCGCCAGGCCCGCTCCCGGTCGCCCTTGCCGGCCGGTGCCAGCGCGACGGTCAGCAGGCCGGTCAGCCGGGCCGGCGCCAGGTTCAGCAGGTCGTCGAGGCGGGCGGCCGGGGTGCCGAACCGGGCGTAGCGCGCGTTGCGGTGACCGACCATGGCGTCGAGGGTGTTCACCGCCCGGTAGCCGAGCAGGCCCGGCAGCCCGGCCACCGCACCCCAGAAGAGCGGGGCGACCACGGCGTCCGAGGTGTTCTCGGCCACCGACTCGACCGTGGCCCGGGCCAGCTCCGACTCGTCGAGGGTCGACGGGTCCCGACCACACAGGTGCCCGAGCCGTGCCCGGGCGGCCGGCAGGTCCCCGCCGCGCAGCGCCCGTCCCATGGTCCTCGCCTCGTGCCGCAGGCTCTGCCCGCCCAGCACCGCGAACGTGCCGGCGGCCACCAGCGCCGCACGGGCCAACGGCTGCCGCCGGGTCGCGTACGCGAGGGCGGCCCCGGCCAGCACCGGCCCGCCGACACAGAGCGCGGTGTGGGTGCCACCGGCCAGCCGGTCGGGCCGGTAGAGCCGACGTTCGAGGGCGGCGGCGGCCCGGCCGAAGCCGGCGACGGGATGGCCGCGACGTGGGTCACCGAAGTACGCGTCGAGCGCGTACCCGGCGACGAGTCCCGCCGCGTTCGCCACTGCGCCCGTATGCCGCACCCGCACCACCTCCGGCCGGCCAGCCTAGCCGAGCCCGGCCACCGGAACCGCTGCTCGACCGCCCCGCCCAGGTCAGACGGGCTGCGGCAGTCGACCCCGCCCCCGCCGGCCACGCCCGGTCGCCGCCGCCCCGCTGCCGGCCTCAGCCGAGGCGTCCGGGGAGGCCGTCATGGACCCCTCGGCGGCGTCGCCCCGCTCGCCCGACTCGGACCCACCCGGCGTGCCGTCACCCGTGCCCGGGAGATCGCCCGTGGCCGAGAAGTCGCCCGTGCTCGGGGGATCGCCCGCGAGGCCGCCCGCAGCGGTGTGACCGCCCGTGCCGACGGGGCCGCCCGTGCCGACGGGGCCGTCCGTGCCGGAGTGGCCGTCCGTCCCGGTGACGTCGCCCGTGCCGGGCAGGTCGTCGAAGGGGTCGGTCCCGCCCAGGTGCTGCGGGTAACCGGTGCCCGCCGGGACGTACTCGGACAGCTCGAAGTCGTCGTCCAGCGGCCCGTCCTCGGGCAGGGCGGGCGCGTCGTCGTCCGACACGGCCTCGGTCAGTTCGCCGTGCACCCGCTGCTCGGTCTCGACGTCGGAGACGGTGCTGGTCGCCAGGTTCGGCTTGTTGCGCAGGAAGCGCCCGCGTCCCCGGGACAGGTCGTGACCCACCGCCACCGCCTCCAGTTCGTAGAGGGTGCGGTGGTTGCCGGCGTCGTCGGTCCAGTCGCGGGTGTAGAGGCGACCGCAGACCACCACCGGGTCCCCGACCATCACCGACGAGGCCACTCCCTCGGCGAGCTTCCGCCAGCAGTTGACGCGTACGCGCAGGCTGTTGCCGTCCACCCAGCGCCCGCTGTCCCGGTCGAGACGGCGGGCGGTGGAGGCGACCTTGAAGTTGGCCACCAGCGTGTTGCTCTGCGTGGTGCGACGCCATTCGGGGGCGGTGAGCACGTTCCCGACGACCGTCACGTAGGTATCGAACATCGTTCCTCCAGCGGAGATCCGGGTCGGCTGGTACCGACTCGCCGCCCAGCCTCGCGCCACGCGGCCCACCCGAGCAGCCCCTCCGGTCGTACCTGTGGACAACCTGGCGGCCTGTGGACGAACGCCTGATCAAGGTCCCGATGTGCTAGGCCGACCGCCCCTGCCCGGCGCGGGCCCGGCGGCGGACGATCGGATCGCACAGGAAACCGTCAGGTTCCGGACCGGTCCGCCTGGGTAGGAAATCGCCAACCGCACCTGCGACGTCGAACGAAAGGTCAGCGATCATGATGATGACCATCGCTTGTTCCGCCCGCGTCCCTGGTCAGGTGCGGCGATGAGCGAGAACCCGGCCACTGTCGACAAGTGCCTGCGAATGGGCGCCGGATTCTCGCAGGCCGACCGGGACTGGATCGTGGTCCAGTTCGCCACGCTCGACGCCCGTCTGGCCGGTTTCCACGCCGACTCCACCGAACTCGAACTCTCGGTCAAGGACCGGGAGGCCAAGGGCCAGCGGGTCACGCTGGAGTGCTGGATCGCCGGCCGACAGAAGATCGTCACGACCTCCTCCGAGGAGGACCTGCGCGCGGCGCTCAACGACGCCCGTGACGACCTGCGTCGCAAGCTCAACGACTCCAAGACCCGTCAGGAGCCGCGCAACAACAAGCACCTGCGGGTCACGCCCCCGCCCGGCGAGCCGACCCCGGTCGACGAACTGGCCGAGGAACTGGCCGCCGCCGGGACGAAGACCGACGAGAGGTGACCGTGTCGCCGTCCGGACACCCGTCCGGTCGGCGGTGCTGAACAGGGAGAGGTGAACGGCATGCCCAACGTGCAGCAACCGGAGATGCGCCGCAGCGGCGAGACCCGGCTGGTCCAGGACAGCGACGGGCCGATCCCGGGGGGTGGCTCCGCGACCAAGCAGGAGCACCGGACGGTCCCGGTGGACCAGGTCTCGCCGTACGGGCCGGATCGTGGGCGGGCCTCGACCTCGCACGAACCGACCGACCGGGACGCCCACGGCGACTGACCCGCCGCACGGTCGTAGCCCCCGTCCCACGCTGGGCGGGGGCTACTACCGTGCGGTAGCTTCCCGGCGTACCGTCGGTCCGGTGGAACCCGACGTGCTGGGACCGCCCTACGAGCGGCACACCATCGACCTTGGCCGCGACGACGAGGGACCGGTGGTCGCGACCCTGGTCCGCCGCCGGGCCGAGCGACCCACCGGGCGCGCGGTGCTCTACGTGCACGGCTTCGTCGACTACTTCTTCCAGACCCACGTGGCCGACTACTTCGCCGCCCGTGGCTGGGACTTCTACGCGCTCGACCTGCGCAAGTACGGCCGCAGCCTGCTCCCCCACCAGACCGCCAACTTCTGCCGCGACCTCGCCGACTACTTCCCCGAACTGGACGCCGCCGCCCAGATCATCCGCACCGAGGACGAACACGACACGCTGCTGGCCATGGGCCACTCCACCGGCGGGCTGATCGTCTCGCTCTGGGCGGACGCCCGCCGCGACACCGGGCTGGTCGACGGCATCTTCCTGAACAGCCCCTTCTTCGACCTCAACGCCCCCTGGGTCGTGCGTCGCCCCCTCGCGGCCGCCGTCGCGCGCCTGGGCCGTCGGGCACCCCACCGCGTCCTCCCCTTCGGCCTCGGCACCGTGTACGGCGAGAGCCTGCACGCCGACCATCGCGGCGAATGGACGTACGACCTGGCCTGGAAGCCGCTCGCCGGATTCCCCGTCCGGGCCGGATGGCTCAACGCCGTCCGCACCGGCCAACGACGCCTGCGCGCCGGACTCGACATCCCGGTGCCGGTGCTGCTGGCCTGCTCGACCCGCTCGTTCCGGGGCGTCAAGTGGCACGATTCGGCGACCCTCGCCGACGCCGTCCTCGACGTCGAACACATGGTCCGCTGGGCTCCCCGCCTCGGCCAGCACGTCACGCTCGCCCGCTTCGACGGCGGCCTGCACGACCTGACGTTGTCCGGCCCCGCCGTACGCGACAAGGTCCTCACCGAGGTGGGCCGCTGGGCGGACGCCTTCCTCGACGCCGGACCGACGCCCCCTGCGCCACCGGCCCCGCGCCGCCCGGCCGACAGCGAGTCCACCTCGCACGCCACCCCCTGATCCATCGGCCGCCTGGGCCGCCGTCTCGCTTGGCCCCGGGTCCGCCCGGGTCTGCCGACGCCGTGGATTCGCAGGTGCGCGGGGTCCATGGCGCGTGCGACGCTGACCGGGCACCCGTTCCGTCGCGCCGGGCCGGTGCGGCGGTACCCTTCTCGCGCGATACCACAGCGCGCCCGTAGCTCAGCGGATAGAGCAGGGGACTTCTAATCCCAAGGCCGCAGGTTCGAATCCTGCCGGGCGCACCCCTCTTGAGCAGTCAGAACGGCCCCCCGAAGTGATCTCCGGAGGGCCGTTGCGCATCGCGTGGGGACAGCGTGGGGACAGGTCAGGCGGTCGGGCTCTTGGGGAGGGCAGCCGCGAGCCGGTCGACGGTCTCCCGCACACCGTCGACGTGGCCGCGAGCCCAGGCGGCACCGTGACCGAGCAGCCCCAGGCTGGCCATCCCGAGCATGACGTCCGCCGTGGCCAGTACCGCGATGCGGGTCGTCATCGGCTGATCGAAGCGGATTCCGTGGTAGACGAGCCAGGCGAGCAGGACCAGGGCCAGGGTGCCTGTGACGCAGCCGGCGATGGTCAGTGGTCGGTGGTGCATGGGGCAACTCCTCGCTTCGGTGCGGCGAGATCAGTGCTGAGGGGTCCCACGAGGCGGTGTGCGCGGGCAGGGGTGCGCCCTGGGTGGTCGCCTCCCCCACGGCGGCGATCTCCACTGGTCCCGGTTGTGAGACCGGAGGGGCCATAGTGGCTGATGAGACGGGATCCCGCACCTGTAGTGCGACGGCCACTACGCCCGGTGCGGCCGGATTAGATACCGTTCGATGCAGTTTTCAGCGCTGCGACTTTGCGCGATATGCAAATTGCTTTCAGCGACCGTCACTAATTCGAGAGTCGCACCGCTCCACCTCGCCCCAAGATCGTCGATCATGAGACGGTGAGGTCCACCCGATCAGCCGGGTAAGGTCCACGCTCCCGGCCGCCGATGATCACCACCTGGACCGGCACACCCTCCGCGATATCGAGTGCGACCCGCTCCTCAGGGGTGGGCATCCTTGCCCGGACGACCGACCCGCGCGGCGCCACCACCCGCTCCCGGGCGGCTGGTTCCCGGACCCGCATGCCAATGCCGCGCTCCAGGTCGATCAGACCAGCCGCACGCAGCTCCGCGATGGCCCGCTGCACGGTGGACTTCCCTACGCCGTGCTCGTGCCCGATTCGCGGGTGCGGGGGCAGCAGCGACCCAGGCGGCCACTCGCCAGACTCGATCCGGTCACGCAGCATCGCGGCGAGCTGCTGCCACGCCGGTGCGCCCCTGGGCTGGATCACGTTCCGGACGGTAGGGAGGAGTGGGCTAGCCCACCTGTGGACAGGTGGACCGGTCCACCGGCTCACCTACTGCGGCGGGTTGGCCGCCACGAACGCACCCTTGCCCTGGTGTGTTTCGACCAGCCCACGCTCGCCGAGGATCCGCAACGCGAACTTGATACGCGTATCGGAGATCCCGTACTGCTCGGCGAGCTGCGCAATGGTCGGCAGCTTGTCGCCCGGCTTGAGGGTGCCGCCCCTGATCGACGCGGTGATGTCGTCGATGACGTGCTCGTACAACGGCTTGCGGCGGTGCGGTGGCATGGCAGGGCCCTTCGTCAGCCCCACCAGCCTGCCAGCGCCGGTAACACACCGTAGGTTCCTGGGTTGACTTAGGTCACTTAGGTTCCTAAGTTCAGTCCATCGGGGTCCTTCGTCAGCAGCGAGGCCCCGCCGGCCGGGCGCGCCCCCGTCGTGCCCGGCCGGACCCCCATCCCTCCTACTGCTGGGGAGGCACCGATGGATGACCCGTACCCGCCGTCGCGCCCCGTCCCGGATGGTGACCGCGAGCGCCGGCCCTGGCCGACCGAGGACCTCCCCCCGGCCCCCCTGTACGAGCGGTGGCGTGTGATCGCCTGCATCGTCGTCATCGCCCTGGGCGCACTCGTCGGGTGGCTGCGATGACAAGCATGTACGACGAGCCGCCACAGGCCGACGTCGAGCAGCTCGCCGCCGTGGTGGTGGCCCGGCACCGCGACCGCCGGCACTGCCCGAGCTGCACCACGGACGGGTGCCGCGAGCTGGACTGGGCGGAACCGATCACGGATGCCGCCGAGGCACGCTGGCTGGAGGCGGCTCGTGGTTGACGTCGTCGCCCAAGTCCGCGCCCGGCTCGTCCTCTCCGCCCGCGTCATCATCACCGACCACTGGCCCACCGCCGATCGCCGCGACTGGTGCCCGATCTGCAACTGTGCCTGGAAGTGCTGGCCGCTGATGGTCGCGTACGGGTACCTGCGGTTGGTGGGCGAGCACCTGTGGACCCCGCCCCACGCGCGCTGACACGACAAAACGCCCCTGGCCAGTGGCCGGGGGCGTCTCTACGCCTGGTCAGGCTCCGGGCTTGCCGGCCTTCTTCAGCACCTCGGTCCGGCGGAGCTGGTAGATGCCACGGCGAGACAGCGGCTTGTACCGCCAGCCCTCGCCCTCGGCTCCCCACTCCTCTGCGCGCTGCTCTTCGTCCGCGAGGGATCGCTGCACGGTGCGGTCGGACACCTCCAGGGCGGCGGCTGCCTCTCGGACGCTCATCCACTCGCCGCTACTCAAGTCGCGCTCCCCCGGCCGCCGATGTCTGCCTCCGGATGATCGCACGACTAACACGCCAGTCATAGCCACGCTCGACACGCTAGCCATGTCGCGACAGTTGCGCCAGACGCGACAGACGCGTCATGATGACCGGCATGAAGCACCTCACCGCCTGGATTGCCGCCACCTGGGCCACCGAGCCCTGGCTGGTCGTCGTCGCGGCCGGACTCGCGGCGGCCCTCATCGTGGCCCTGCTCATCGCGGTCTTCCGCCTCGTCGCGACCGTCGTCCGCGCCATCCGTGGGGCCGCCCCGAACTTCAAGCTGCTTCTCGGCCAGGTCGTCGTGCAGGCCGGTGTCACCTGGGCCGTCGTCACCGGCACCTGGGAGTTCTGCACCACAGTCTTCAAGCTGCCCGAGCACGAGGCCACCGCCTTCTCCGTCTTCCTGGAGGCCGCGACCTGGGTGACGGTCGGCATGATCTACGACCACGGCAAGGGCAAGGACAAGGACGGCAAGCCCAACGTCGGGTTCGGCCCCGCCGGCCCGTTCTTCTGGCTCTTCTCCATCCTCGGCGGCGTCCTGGCGGTCCTCGCCGGGCAGACCTTCGGGGCCGTCGTGGGCCGAGCCGTGGTCGTGGTCTTCGGCACCTGCCTCTGGTACCTGGCCCTGCTCCGCGTCACTCGCCGCTCGGGTACGCCGTCCCGGTTCCGCTGGACCCCCCGCGCTGTCCTCGTCGCCGTCGGCGCGCTCGCCCCGGCCGAGCAGGACGTCCGCGACGAGCACGAGGAGTGGCAGGTACGTCGCCTCGCCAGGGCCATGCGGTGGGCGGGCGGCCGGTGGCCCTGGTCCTGGCTCGGCGCCCGGATGCTGACCGCCCGCGCCGAGCAGACCCAGGAGCAGGTGATCGACGCGGCCCGCCGCCGGTACGCGGTCGCCCACGTCGTGGTGTCGTCGGTTCGGCCGGACTCCGCCGTCATGCGCCGGCTCATCGAGGAGATCCAGCGCGGTCCGGCAGTCCTGCCGACCGCCGCCGAGCGCCAGTTGATGGACGAGACCCGCCTGTCGGCGCGGATGGTCGCCAGCGACCTGGGCCGCCAGGTGGGCGAGCTGCGGGAGGTCGGCGGGATCCGGATGCCCGCGGGCATCGCCGCGCAGATTCCCGACGAGATCCCGGCCGACTGGATCGCCCGACACAGCCCTGCCCGCGAGGTGCCCGCGAGCCCGGTACCGGCGGGCAGCGGCGAGGTGCCCGCGACCGCCCGCGTGAAGCGAACCTCGGTGGCTGCCCGCGTGACCGGAGCCGTCCGTCGGCGGGCACCCCGGGCCGTGCCCGTGGGCACCGAGGCGGAGCGCACTCGGGCCGCCTACGACACCTACCTGGCCGAGCACGGGCGGGCACCGTCCGACCGCGCTCTGGCCGCCCTCGCAGGGGTCGGCAAGACGTACGCCGGCCAGTGGAAGCGCCAGAACGCCCAGTAGTCGCCCGGGGCGCGGCTCACGCCTGGACAGCACGCCGCGCCCCGGGCCCCTCCCGAAGGAGACACCCATCATGCCCCACCTGATCCGCGGCACCGTGCCGCCCGACTCGCCCGCGCGGGCACTCGCCGGCCGCACCGTCACCGTGCCCGCGACCGACCTGCCCGCCGTCGCCACCCGCGTCGCCGAGATGCGCGCCGCCCACATCGACCCGGTCGTCCTCCCGGCCCGCTACGTGCCCTGGACGCCCATCGCCCTCACCCTGGCCAGCACGGTCCTCGGTGCCCTCGTCGCCGCGCTGGCCGCCATCCTGGCCGGCGAGACCGGCATCGCCTGGGCCGCAGCGGGCGCCATGGTGCTGCTCGGCCTCGGCCTCTTCCCCGTCCTCGCGCACCAGGAGATGGACGCCTGATGGCCGCTCTGCCCTACCGGCTTCACATCTTCGACGGCCAGTACGAGGTCCTCCACGACCGGCGACACGTCGTGATCCTCGACCTGTCCATCCCCGGGTACGCGACCATCCTCAGCCAGCAGCTCCAGACGCTCACCCGGGCGGCCCTGGACGCCAACGAACCGATGGACTCGCCGCGCCTGGAGGTCCGGGACGCCGCCACCGGCGTCAAGATCCTCGACTGGACGGGGGCGTAGTGGAACACACCATGTCCCCGACCGCCGTGGCCGTGCTGTTGCTGCTCGCCCTGGTCGTCGACTACATGAGCGTCGGCCCCAACAGCCTGCGCGACCGGCTGGCGTTCTTCCTCGCCGTCCCCGCGATTTACGAGGGCTTCAACGAGTCGCCACTCGACCAGTGGACCGTCGGGACCGCCACCGCGTTCATCGAGAAGCTCCTCGACGCCACCGGCGGCGCCTACATCGCGGGCGCCTCCATCAACGCGATCCTCGGTGCCCTCGTCGGCCTGCTGTGGATCTACACCATCGGCTGCCTCCTGCCGGTCAAGGCCAGCAAGAAGCTCGGCCGATTCGCCACTCTCACGTTCCCGCAGAGCCCGCTCTACCGGATCAACACCCGGCTGTGGATCGCCGCGATCCTCCTCGGCATGTTGTCCGACCTGCCGGGCGGCCTGGTCGGTGACCTGACCCGGGGATCGATCGACCTACTCACCTGGCTGGTTGCACCTCTGCCGGCCCTCCTGTTCGGAGCCGCCTGATGCTGACCCTTGCTGCTGCCGCTGAGGCGACCCGAGGTTGGGGTGGCCCGGTCGCCCTGCTCGTCGTCGCCGTTCTCTACATCGCTGGGGCGACCATCCACTACGGGTGGCTGGAGAAGCGTGGGGCCCTCCCCTCCCCCGCCGACGACGGTGACATCGATTCTGGTGTCAAACCGCAGGTCAGCGAGGTGTCTGACACCGATGACACCGGTCGTGACACCGGCTGGTGGGGGCGGATCGTGGAACGCGACGGCCGCCGGGTACGCGCCGCCGAGCCAGCCCAGGAACGGGACGAGGAACTCGACCTGGAGCTGGTCGACGAGGAGCCGGCCACGCCGGAGGACGTGATCGGCCGGATGCTCGACCGTGGCCACCCGTACGCCGAGATCGTGCGGCAGGTGATGGACGAGTTCGAGGTGAGCGAGGCGACGGCGAAGCGGCGGATCCGGGACGTGCGGGCCGAGCGGATCGCCGCCGCGAGCTGACCCGCGTACGCGAAGCGGCCCCGCCCCTTGCGAGGGGAGCGGGGCCGCCGGCGTTTACGTGGGGCAGGAAAGCGCGCTCCTCTACTCCTCGGCCGCCGGCTTGCGCTTGGTGCCGCCGGTGACTCCCCGAGCGATCTGGGAGGCCCGGGCCGGGTGCAGGCCGAGTTCCTCGCCGACCTGGTCCCAGGTGCGCCCCTGCTTCAGCTCGGTGACGGCCTCGGCGCGTTCGGCGCGGAGAGCTGCCTGGAAGCCGGGGATGGCCTCCAGGGCGGCACCGAGGGCGCGGGCCCGGTCGGCCGGGTCGGTGGGCAGGTGGGCGAGGGCCGCGATGGGGTCGGGGAGCGTCATGCGGGCCAGGTTAGTGGGTCCCCGCCCAGAAATCTAGTGGGTACCCACTTGCGCGTCTAGTGGGTACCCACTAGACTATGGGTACAGGCAAGCGAGGGAGGAACCGAAATGGCGACGATGACGATGACCGAGACCTACACCTGGGCCCCCGGCCGCAAGTTCTGCTCCGCCGAGATCCACAAGACCGCCCCCACCTGCCCCGACTGCGAGAACAGCGGCCCCTGCGCCGACTGCGGCCACGACGTCATCGGCCCGGGCTACCTCTACTGCACGCAGAACGGCGAGGTGGTCCACAGCGGACCGGACGCCACGTGCAGCACGACCCGGGCCGCCGCCGACTGGGTCGACTACTACTGAGCCGGAGGGGGATCCCCAGCCCTACCCCACCGGAAACCGCTTTCCCTCGCCTCGCCTGCCTGGACACACCGAACGGCCCCGCCCTCCCACCAGGGAGAGCGGGGCCGTCTGCACGTGGTCGGTCCCGTCGGTCGCGTACCGCCGGCACCGCGCCGTGGAGTCTACCGGCGCAGCAGACGCGCCACTGTGGCCGGTGCGTACGCCGACCGGCGACCCCACCACGCGGCCACGATCGGCCCGACCACCGCCACCACGCCCAGGATCGCGGTCGTCTGCCCCTCGGTGAGGTCCAGGCCGAACGCGACCAGCAGCGTCAGCACGGCGGTCACCGCAGCGGTGATGGCACCAGCCGACATCACCGGCTCGGTGCTGTCGGGATTGGGGGTGTTGCTCTGCATGTCGAACCCTCCTGAGACTCTCGAAGTCGCGGCCGTCACCGGACGACCGCAGTGATGATCAGCGGGTACAGCGGGGCGATCAGACCGGCGACCAGGCCGATCGTCCACCGCCGCGCCGCCTTCTGTTCCTGGGCCGCCTGGGCGTGCATGCCCTCGTGCGCCTCCAGGTCGTTGCGCAGACTGCGTAGTTCCAGCCGTAGCGCCTCGACGCCGCGTGAGCCGTGCTCGTCGAGGCGTTCCAGGCGGGTGGCGGTGCGGTCGATGTCGGTGGCCAGCTCGGCGCGTGCCTCGGAGATCAGCCGCTCTGCGCGCACGGTCAGCTCATCGACACGCCGGTCCAGGCGGTCCACCTCTCGCCACAACAGGAAGTTGCCTCCGTCTCCGGCGGGCGGACGAGCGGCGTCGGACGCTGCCGTCACGACGCCGGCTCGACCGCGACCAGTCGCTTGGTCAGTCGCGTGAGCAACTCGTTGGTCAGCGCCCACGCCAGTTCGGGGGACGCGGCGAGCTGGGCGGCCAGCGTCGGCACCGGCACCGCTGCGGCGAGGCCGTGCAGGTCGAGAGCCCGGGCCAGCACGGCGTAGTCGATGCTCGGCGCGGGCGGCTGGGGAGCGTGCTGCCGGATGAGCTGCACGGCGCGGGCGTCGTCCAGGCGGGTCCAGGTGGCGGCGTTGACCGACCTGCCGTCGCCCTTGTAGTCCTTGTCGAGCGACTTCTCGAATGCGACGACCGCCGCCGTGGTCGCGTCGCCATAGATGCCGTCGGCGCCCTTCGGTCCGACGCTGAATCCGAGCCGGTTGAGCCGATACTGGAGCCGGTACACCCCTTGGTTCCGGTCGCCGTGTTGTACGTAGTCGCTCACGTCGTCCTCCGAGGTCAGCAGGCCGATGGTGGTCAGGTACCGGCGGAACAGCGGCGTCTGGTCACGCCCCGCCTTGATCGAGTCACGGAACCAGCTGAAGTGGGTGTGCCACAGGTGGCTCCTGTCGCCGGTCGAGCGCCGGCCGAGCCGGTCCCAGCGGCGGACCACCTTGCCGTCCGGGCTGTAGATGATCTCTCGAATGTCCCGGGTGTCCGTCGCGCCGGCGACGCACTGGGCGACACACCAGACCGAGAAGGTCTGGAGGTTGTGTAGGCGGCCGAGCCCGTCTCGCCACTCGAACATGCCGACGTCCAGCGCGGCGGCGTCCAAGGTCAGACCGGTCCGATCCCGGGACGACTCGACCACCGAGTAGTCGTTCGGAACCACCCGGTCCTCGCCGCAGTGGTAGCCGCCGCGGTGAGCCGAGTCGCCGACGATCCCGACCTCGGCCGGCTCCAGGTCCTCGTCACGCACCCGGTTCGGGTCACGGTTGAGGTGCTTCAGCAGGAGGCTGCGGACCTCCAGCAGGTTGGCGGGTGCACGCGTCATGACGGCTCCTCGCCCGGCTCGGGTTCCGCAGCAGCGGCGGCCAGCGCCTGCCAGCCCTCCTCCTCGCTCGACGGCGGCGGCGAAAGCTGCCGCGTGCCCCGCCAGGTGGCGTCATCCAACGGCTGCACGGCCAGCACCGGGCCGTTCGGCACGTAGCGGTGCAGGTGCGCCCGCCCGTACAGCACATGCAGCTCCCACAGCAGCCCCGCCTCATGAAGCAGCAGGTGCACATCGTCGTCAGCGGACCACGTCCAGCGGCCCTCACCGACCGGCGTCCACGACATTCGGGCCTCCTACTGCTTGGTGATGATGAGGTTGGGGGTCCTGCTGGTGACGGCGAAGCCCAGCGACCCGCCACTGGTTTGCAGGGCCCGCGCGTCGATGGTCTGCCCGGCCGCCAGGTACGCGGTGAAGGCGACGTTCAGGGGGTGATTGACCGGGATGGCCGGTGCTGCCTGGTCGGCGAACAGCGTGCTGTTGACGTAGATCGCGATCCGGCGGTATCCGGTGGCGTTGCCCGTCCATCGGACGGTGCAGCTCACCGTCCACAGGCCCGAGATCGGTACCGCCACCGCCGTGCCACCGGACCAGGTGATTCCATCGATGCTGTCGATGACATCCCAGTTCAGGATGGTCTCGGAGTTGTTGCCGATGCTCTGGAGACCGGCCGACTGGCGTGCCTGGACATGCCGGTCGTTCAGCTTGGCTGTGGGGATCCGTGCTCCAGCAGGGAACTGGCCCATCACACACTCCTCATAGCGACACGACCGCCGGATCCCACACGTCCACCTGGGCGCCCGATGGCCAGGACCTCTGCACCCCGTTCAGGCCCCGCGCTGTGACCGTGGCGGTCTGTGGGCTGGAGGTTCCGGTGATCGCCGAGACGCGGACCTGTTCGCCACCGACGCGGAGGTCGAGGGGGAAGTCGGCAGGGTCGGTCGTCCAGCGGCCCTGCGTGGCGTTGAAGGCCAGCGACAGCGTGCCCGTGCCGGTCGCGGCGTACCCCGTGGCGAGCGTGCTCGTCTCACTGGTGACCCGCTGTCCGCCGTCCACCTCCGCCACCAGCCACGGGCTGGCCGGCTCCACGTTCAGGGTGACCTGCCACCACCGCCGGCCCCGGTACACCTCCGTGGCCCCGGCGATCAACTGGTCCACGCCACCGGGCACATGCTGCGGCGGCGGGTGAAGCACCTGCACCCGGCTACCCGGCCGGCACTGCACCCACTGCGCGGACAACTCCCGGCGGGCGGACACGGTGAACGACAGCGCCGGATACCGCGGCTCCTGCGGGGTGGTCATCCGCAGTCGCCAGCCGGCGTGGTCGCCCAGCCGCAGGTCGGATGCGATGTTGACCTGCACCGACGTGCCGATCTCACCCTGGTAGCGGATCGAGTCGTCGTCGCGGGCCTCGGCCGAAGAACCGTTGACCCGCTCTACGACCCACACGTTGCGGTGGGCGTCGTCGTCGTCGACCGGCTCGAAGTCCTCGCCGAGCTGGCCGAGCGCGGCGTCCAAGGCCAGTGCGAGGGCGGGGTTGTAGCGGGCGGACCGGGCCAGGTAGCCGAGCCCCCACCCCGCCTCGTCGATCAGGCCGACGTCGGCTGTCTCGCACTCCTGCCACAGCGTCATCGCGGTGGCCGGCCGCTGCGGTCCCATCGCCTCGGCCGGGTCCGGGCCGGGCGTGACCGTCAATGGCACCCCCAGCTCGGCGCAAAGGCGGGCCAGGCGGGCGGTTGATGTTTCCCCGGTGTAGCCGGTGCCGGCGACGTACTGGCTGACGACAGACGCGCCGTTGTGGACGCTGATGTGCGATACGGCGACGTCGCGCACGTTGAACACGGCGCCGACGCCACCGAGCATCTTGCCGAGCGTGTCGATGCGAGTCACCGGGCCGACCGTGTAGCCGGTGAACGTGTTCGACGCGACCTGCACACCGTCGAGGACCAGGACGACGGCGGCGTTACCCCCGACCTGCGAGACCCGGAACTGGACCAGGTGCCAACGTCCGTCCAGGGGCGTCGGGCCAGTGGACGACAGGTACTCCGACGGCCCTGTCCCGAACAGACCCACCACCACGGTGCTGGCTGTGTTGGCCTGGCCGAACAGCTCGAAGTACATGTTCGGCGTCTCGACGCGGACCGGCATCACACCCGCGTAGCTGCCGGGCGCATCGACCGAGGCCCGGAACCACACCGCGACCTGCCAGGCTGTCGCGCTCGCGCCCACCACGTCACCGGAGATGGTGGACTCCACGTCGGTCGACGGGATCGCGGCGCCAGCCGCCCCGGGCGGGCCGTCCGCATCGAACTGGATCTGCCCGACCCGCACTCGCATCGGCCGGCCGCCGGGAATGCCCGACGCGGCCTGCGTCGACTCACTGCCGTCTTCGAGGGGCCACCACGCGACCGGGTTGGTGCCGGGCAGGTAGCGGCGTAGCGCGGACTGGAGCGGGAACCGAGACCGGCCAAGCCGACCCAGCACCCCCACCGCCGCGATCTTCGCCAGCGCCATCCGATCCGACCCGCCAGGCCAGGTCAGCGGCCACTTTCGGACGTAGCCGCTGAACCGGTTGCGCCAGCCTGCTCCGTCGCCGAGGTCGATGTCGTACGTGATGGGCGTCCACTTGCGGACGTGCGGCCACCACAGCGATCGAGCGTCGTAGGCGGTGAAGCGGCCGTCGTTCTTGAACGTCAACGAGAGCGTGGATGGCTCGGCCTGCTCGGCGCCGGACGATCGGCCCCAGGTGATCGTCACGTCGTCCGGGACGTGCCACCACTGCGTGACGTCGGTCCACGTCCAGGTGCTCGGGTTGTCGGTGATCACGGCCCCGAACGCGATCCGGATCCGGACCTTGAGGCTGTCACCGGTCGCGTACGACACCCTGCCTCCTACCTGTTGCTGCCGATGACCTGTTGCACGTTGCCGCCCTTCGTGGCCACTTGCTCCCGCAGCACCAATACGAGGTCGGAGCCTCGGATCTTGAATTCGCCGGTGAGCAGGATCCGCAGGAACTCCGCGGCTGCGGCACCGAACCGGCTGCCGGGGGCCAGAGGCTGCACTGCGGCGCCGGCCTTGAGGTGGTGCAGCTCGGGTCCGCGTTCACCGACTACGGCGAGGCCGTCACGGATGATGCGGCCGCCGTTGGCCAGGTACGGGATGTTGGGCGTGTTCAGCGTCACGGACGGGATGCTCATGCCCATGATTGAGCCGCCGCCGAGGGTCAGGCTGAAGTTGTTCCACCGGCCGATGATCCAGTTCAGGGCGTTCTTGAATCCGCTCTTGAGCGGGTCGAACAGCGACCGCAGTTTCCCGGCCATTTTCCCTGGCAGGCCGGTCATGAACTTGTTGAAGGCGATCGCCTTATCGATGATCCAGTCGAGCATTCGACGGCCCAGCTCACCGGCCTTGCGCCACACGCCGGAGAACAGCGCCCACCAGGCTTTCGCCCCGGTGGAGAGCTTGTCCCACAGCCAGGTGGCGATGAAGACGACTCCGTCGACGGCCCACATCACGGCAGCGACGATCGCGTCCCAGATCATGATCCAGAAGTCGCGGAAGGCGGAGCTGTTCTCCCAGAGCAGCCAGATGCCGGCGACCAGGGCGATGATCGCGACGATGACCAGGCCGATGGGGTTCGCCGCCATGGCGATGTTCCAGAGCCACTGCGCGGCCGTCGCAACCTTCGTCACGGCCGTCCAGATCACCGTCACCGCGTTCCAGGCCGCGATGGCACCCCGGACGGCGTAGATGCTGACCGCCAGCCCCCCGATGACCGCGCCGATGGTGAGCAGCGTGCCGGCGTTGTCGAGGGCCCACTTACCCACCTTCTCCAGGTAGGGGACGGCCTGACCCACCTTGTCGATCAGGGCGGACTGCACCTGGCGCTTGAATGCCTCCAGCTTCTGCTTGTTGGTCTGCTCCAGGGTCTGACCGGCCCGGTCGGCGGCTCCCGAGACGTCCCCCAAAGCGTTCTCGCCCGCCTTCAGGCTCTTGAGGAACTGAGGGATGTCCTGGACGTTGAGGTCTTCGATGGGGGTGCCGAACAGGGCGATCGCCGTGTTGGCCTGCTCGGTCGGATCCTTGATCCCCAGCAGTCCGGTGACGATCTGGTCGAAGGCACCCTTCGCCGTCTTGCCGCCAGCCAGGATCCGGTTCGACATCTTCTCGGCGTCGAGGCCGATCGACTCGTACGCCTCGACGGACGACTTCGACATGTCGGTCGCCCGGAGCGTGAACTCCTTGATCGCGTCGCCGGCCTTGTCGATCCCGTACATGCCCTTCTCGGCACCCTTGACCAGGATCGAGAACGCCTGCTCGCCGCTGAAACCCAAGGTCCGGAAGAACTGGCTGTACTCGTCGGCGGCGTCGAGCACGTCCTCGCGCAGCTCGCGTGGCACCTTGCTGGACGCGACGGTGATGAGGTCCATCGCCTCCTCGGCGTCCGCCACCAGCCCGGACCCGAGGACGACGCCTGCATACTTCGCGGCCTGGGCCACGTCGGTGCCCCACGTCTTCGCGTACGCCTGGACCTGCACGGTCATCCGCTCGACGGCGCCCGCGTCGTTGATGTTGGCGAGCTTGCTGCTCACCACGGCCTGGACGGCGTCCATGTTCTCGGCGGCGCTCTCGCCGAAGCCCCGGCTGTAGACCTGCCCGGCGACCTTGCCGAGCTGCTCCGCCAGCGCCGGGTCACCGACCTGGTTGGTGAGCTTGGCCTGCGCCTCCTCCAGGTCCAGGCCCTTGACGAACCCGGCGCCGATGCCGGCGGCCAGTGCGGCGCCGACGATCGGCGCGTACTGACGGGCCTTCTGGCCAGCCTGGCGCATCTTGCCGTCCACGGCCGCGAGACCCCGGGAGAGGTGGGTGTCGTCGGCGCGCAGGTAGGCGACCAGGGTGCCGAGCTTGAGAGCCATGATCACCTCCTGCTGTCGGATTGCGGACGGCCCGGCCACTAGCCGGCGGGTACCGTGCCTCGGTCATCCCCGCCCCATACAGGAGGTCCGAGTGAAAGCACGGCGAGTAGCGGCGGCAGCGGTGCTGCTGATTGCGCTGGCAGGCTGCGGCAGCAGCGAGACCGCCACCCCCGAGGCGGCGGCGCCAAGCGTCATCAGCTCCGACGCGGTCGAGAAGGCCGCAGCGGCAGCGGGCATACCGCCGAAGCCGGACGAGGAGACCGCCGCCGCCTACTTGGCCGCACTCACGAAGATCGACCCGGACATCGTGGGTGATAAGGACCCCGACCGGATCATCAACCGGGGTCGTGACCAGTGCTCCAGCATCAAGGAGTGGCCGGACGACGAGGCAAAGCTGCTGATGTTCGTCAACGCCCGATTCACCGGCCCTGACCACCCGAATGGGTTCGGCGACGCGAAGGCTAAGAAGATCCTCGCGGCGGTCAAGAAGCACATCTGCCCTACCTACTGACGGGCATCTCCGGCGGGGGCGACAGTGCCCGAGCCAACCGGGTGTCCGCCGAGAGCAGCCCGGCGATGCGGGCCGACAGCCACCGCCAGGTGCGCTGCTGGAGGATCCCCGGCTCGTCGAGGTCCACCCCGTACTCGGAGTGGATGTCGGCCTCGATCAGCTCCCAGTGGTCGAGGATCTCCCCCCACGACGTCCCCGACCCCGTCCGCCCCTCCGGGAGTTCGTACCAGCTCCAGAGGCCAGATGCGGGGTCGTAGTCGCCTCGCCCGTACTCGTGGTCGGGGAGGATCCGGCCTTCTGGTTGGCCCTGCGGTCGGCCCGGTTCATCGCCGGGCCGACCGCTTCCCCCGGAACGCCCCCCGACGTCCAGTACCGTTCGGCGGCCTCGTCCCCGCCGAGGATCCACGCGTACGTGGTGGCCGCGCAGTAGGCGATGTGCTGGTGGGAAACCCCGTCGGCCACCATCTGCTCGTAGGCGTCGCCGAGGACCCGCCGCTCCAGCGAGGTCCGGTCGTCCATCTCGGGCAGGTCCTCGATGAGGGTGACGGCCTGCTGGATGTCCTCCGGCGTGCTGGCGCGGTGGATCTGCATGGTGGCGTTGGCGATGGTCTGGCACCAGAGTCCCAGCTCGGCGGACGCGAGGGGCACGGTGTACTCGCGCTCGACCCCGTCCCGGCCGGGTACATCAGCCAGGACGAGGCCGGGTGCGAAGTACTTCCCGAGCCCGGAGAGCCGGGCCGCCATCAGGCCGTGTACACGAAGTCGTCGGCGGGCACGTTCGGGCTGACACCCTCCGGTGTCTCCACAGTGACCCGCACGGTGCCGGCGGTGCCGGCTGGCGCGGTCGCCACGATGTGGTTGTCGGAAACCACCGTGAAGTCGTCGGCCGCGTTGGCGCCGAAGTCGACGTCGGTGGCTCCGCTGAAGTGCTGCCCGAAGATCGAAACGTGGTAGCCCCCGCCATCGTCGCCGGTGGCCGGCATCAGGCCGGTGATCGCCGGGGTGAGGTCGGCGTTCGGGTTGGTGATCGGGACGCGCTGGCCCTGGCCCTGTAGAACGACGGTCACCACCTCCAGGTCCGGGCTGGCGTTGGAATCGCGGGACCACTGCTTGACGTAGCAGCGGCCGGCGAACTCCTCGCCGCTGGCGAGGCCGTCTTTGTCGTACCAGCGGACCCCGAACTCGCCGGCGGCGACGTTCTGCGTCTGGGCGAGGAGGTGCTTCTGTCGCAGGAAGGCGTGCACGGGGTTCAGCGACGTCCCAGCCGCGTTCGTCGAGTGCGAGAGCTTCAGCTCCAGCCGCCACGAGTAACCGGTGGTGGCCTCGCGGGCGGCACCGTCGTCCTCGTAGCCCTCGTCGTCCTGGGCGCGCGTCTCGCTGATCGGGTTCAGCTCTCGGCGGCCGACCAGCTCCTGGTAGTTGACGGCCGGGAAGGTGCCCATGTCGATGTCGACCCGGAGACGCCGGGCCAGCAGGGTCGTGCGGTCGGTGGGCTGGGTCACGGCGTGCTCCTCAGTTCGAGTTGTTGCTGGTCGGACGCATCGCGTCCAGGTAGTAGTTCTCCGACCGCGACCAGCGGCCGTTGCTGTCGTCGCCGAGCGAGGTGTACGACTGGCGCCAGATCTGCACCACGGCGATCCCGCCGAACACGAGCCCGGACGCCCCGTCGAGCAGGTCGAATACGGCGTCGGCCAGGTCGTCACACTCGCGCGGATCCCGGCCAGCCCGGATCCGGATCTGCACGGCCAGTTGGTGGTCCGCGAGGCCGGGGGTGGCCGATCCGATCGGGTACGGGGCGAGGGTAATCAGCCGGTCTGGCGCCTGCGGCACCCCGCGGATCACGATGGCCGTCTCGTCTGGCTGGTATGCGTCGGCGGCCCGGTACGTGCCGACGTCGGCGGCGTCGAGGTGCCCGGCGAGGCCGACGAGTAGGCGGGAGGTCCAGCCCTCGCCGGCCATCAGGTGCCGCCCAGCGGCTTGCCGGCGGTCTTGGCGATGATGGCCAGCATCGTGGCCCGCTCAGTGCCCATCGGGTCCTCCAGGTACTTCGCCTTCCGGCCCTGGTCGTGCCTGAGGGTCTGATCCTCATGCTGTCGGACGGCGTACGGCCGGTCGTAGGAGACGGCCACGGCGCCGGTGCCCGGGTCGCCGCTGACCTCGCCACTGCGCTCCAGGTCGCCCTCCTCGTGCGGTGCCAGGCCGCTGGAGACCTGGAGCAGATGCTCGGCGGCGAGCTGGGCACCCTGGAAGCTCGCACCCTTCAGGGCGGCCAGGACCTTGTCGCCGTCCCACTCGATCCGGACCTCGTCGGCCACGCTCACTCCAGGGAGATGTCCAGGTGCTCGGGCAGGGGCAGGCCGTGGGCCTCGACGCGGGCGACGGCCAGGACCGTGGCGGTCCTGCCGTTCCAGGTGACGCGGCTCCCGGCGGGGCAAGGGGTATCGAGCGGGGCGAGCACCGTGGTCGAGCTGACCTGCTCGCTGCCGGCGGCGTCCTGCGTCTGTACCCGCACCATCCGCCGCGTCTCCTCGACGATGCACGGCGTCACCTCGACGGGTGCGCCGTAGACGTCGCCGTACGCCCCGGCACCCGCGTACGGCTCGATGGTGACGATCGCCGGTGCAGGGATGTGCGCGGCGATGAACTCGGCCCAGTTCACGGCGTCACCACGTCTGCGGCCCGTGTCCGGTCAGGCCGGCGGCCTGAAGGACCTGCCACGCCTGCGGCCACAGCGACCCAATCTTGCTGGCCTGGGCAGACGATCCGCCCGCGCCTTGCCCGCCGCGCACGACGCTGACCTTGCCGACGGAGAACGAACTCGTCGGCGGGGCAGCACCGGTGCCGGTCACGTCACCCGAATCCAGCCCGCTCGCGACCTGTTCCAACGTCGCCTCGCGCAGCGCCTCGACCACGGCCGGATCGGTCGCGTCGTACACCGCGCACAGCAGCGCCCGGTCCACGTCCCGGCTCGCCCGCACCAGCAGCCGCGCCGCGTTCAGCGGGGTGCGGCCAAGCAGTTCGTTGAGGTCGTCGACACTCGCGTACGCGCCCACCACCGGTGCGGCGCGGACCGTCACGATCTCCTGCGCGGTTGCCGCCGCACCCAGGTACGTGCCCTCCCACAGCGCCAGATAGCTGCCGGCGGCCAGGTCGACCGGCACCGCCCAGATGTAGGCGTAGACGCCGGTGGCCGGGTGGCCGATGCCCGTCCCGGTCGGGCCGAGCACGGGGGTGCCGCCAGCGGCCGGGGCGATGGTGAGGGTGACGTCGTCAACGTCGACGGGGGTTCCGTCGCCGCGCCGGTAGGTGGCCGTCAGCGTGGAACTGCGGCCCTGCACAACCGTCATGTCGTCACCCGCTTGAAAGTTTGATCATCGAAGCTGAGGTGCATCTCTCCGGCCTGCGTCCGCCGGATCACCACCGCCCCGGAGGTGAGGATCTCGCACGGGGCCGCGATTCCGGTGTTCGTGGGGATCGGCAGCAGACGGTTGTGAGTGACCGGGGCGAAGCCGCTGGGCAGCGTGAACAGGGTGTCACCGGCTACTGATCCGGCTGGCACGTACACCCGGCCCTGCAACCTGGCGGTCGCGTCCGCGTCCCAGCAGGCGCTCAGCGGCGCCACACCGGCCGTCACGGTCATCGAGTAGCGGCCGGTCGCGCCCGGGTCGATCGCGGTGATCGGCGTCCACGGCTGGAGGCTCGTGATCCACCGGGCCAGAGGGTCGATGCCGCCGATGTACGTCCGGGTCCCGTTGGCCTCGCGGCGCTCCAGCCGCAGCATGAGGCCAGATGCTCCCGGCCTGGTGATGAGCACGAGGAGGTGCTCCCACAGCCGGGACAGCAGCGCTTGTAGGCGGACGTAGCCCAGTTCGTTGAGCCAGAAGGCCAACTCGTCGCCGTCCGGCGTACCGGTGAGGTTCCGGCCGACCTGGAGGATGTCGGGCTCGTCGGTGGCCGGGTTGTGGTCGAGGATCAGCCGAAGCAGCACTCCGGCGAGTACGCCGGTCGGCCTGTTGTCGCGGTCGAGCTTGCCGGGGTCTCCACCGGGGACGACGCCCTGAGCTGCCATGATGCGCCTTCCTCCCGGGTTGGGCGGGGGCGGCCGGTGCGACGCGACCGCCCCCACGAATCACTCGCTCAGGACCCCAGCAGCCCGCAGCGAGGCGAGTAGCGCGTTGACCTTCGTCTTCAGCTCGTTGATCAGCGCGGCTTCCTCGGTGCCGTAGGTGCCGTCCGCGTTCGCGGCGGCCACGTTGGCGACCGGGGCTGCCGGCATGCCGCCGAGCGCGGGGTGGTCGCGGACGACGCCGGTGTATTCGCCGTGGACCGTCATCGGTCAGTCCTCCTTCGGGCCGAGGTACTTCTCGGCGAGCTGGTCGCGGGTGAGCTTCTCGGCGTCCTCGACGGAGAAGCGGTTGCCGCCGGCCTCGGAGGTGGCGTAGGTAACCCATGCCGCCTTGGAAGCCGACCGGGAAGGCGGCTCGGCGAGCACGGGGCCCTGGCCCTCGGGAGTCCCGCCGTCGGGCTCCGCCGGGACCTCCGGTGCCGGTTCGATGGCCGGCGCGGGCACCTCGGTGATCTCCTCGACCTTGTAGCCGTGCCGGCGGAAGTACGCGAGAGCGCCCTCGTTGTCCGTGTCGCCCTGGCCGTCGACCAGGGCGACACCGGCGACCGTGCCGGTGGCCGTCTTAACCGGTGCGGTGATCTTGTATCGCTGCATGTCAGGCCACCTTGATGTTCCGCCAGACGGCCGCCGCCTTGGTCGCCTTGAGGGCGACCGCGACCGGGCCGAGCTCCACCTCGCCGGACTTGACCGCACCCGGCGTCGAGAAGTCGGGCAGCCACGTCGCGACGAGCTGCGAGCCGACGGTGGTGACACCGTGGAAGCCGTCCAGACCGACGCGGTAGGCGTACAGGTCGGTCAGGTTGGTCGTCGAAACCCCCACGGTGCGGGTCTCGACCGGGATGATTGGCGAGCTGGATCCGGCCTTGTCGCCCGGGTCCGCGAAGATGATCCCGCCGTAGCTCTCGCGGGTGATCGGCCGACCGTTCGCCCCGATGAGCCCCTGGATCGGGTCGCGCACGTACATGCCGGTCCGGCGGACGATGCCCCGGACCTTGGCCAGGAGCCGCCGGTTGCCGAGCAGGATCGTCGGGGTGCCGTCGAGCAGGCTGAGGAACTCGTCGAGATCGTCGAGGGCCTTGTGCTTCACGCTGGCGTCGGTGTCCAGGTCGGACCAGTTCGTCACCGCGCTGGGCCGGAACTCCGTGGACGTGCCGACCAGGGCCTTGTCGAGTCCGTCGAAGCCGTGGGCGTCGACGTTCGTGTCCCCGTTGATTACCTCGTCGGCGAAGCGGGTCCTGGTGGCCTTGACCTTCTGGGCCATGTTCAGCGCGACGGCACCGGATGCGGCCGGACCGATCCGGGCGATCACCCGGTCGATCGTGAACGCGCCACCCATCACCGCCAGTTCGACTGAGTGCTTGGTCGTGGTGACGTTCTGGGCCTGGTACTCGGTGTTCAGCTCACGGGTCGCCGCGGTGGCCTGCGTGGCGAGCCGCCGGTACCCGTAGGTCATGGTGGCGCCGCCGCCGGCCGGGTTGACCGCGTCGTCGAAGGTGAGGGTGTCGAGGATCGTCGACTCCTTGCGGAATTCGTCGATCACGGTGGCGTCGAAGTCCTCCTGCGCGTTGTTCGACGCCTCGGCCAGGGTTACAGGCATGAGGTTCTACCTCCGGTTGGGTCAGCCGCCGAGCTTGCGCTTGACGGCGTCGGTGAGGGAGGTCGAGCGGCTACGTCCGCCGCTACCTCCGGTGTGGTCGGCTCCCTGGCGACCGGTTCCGGACCCTTGGCCGGCGGTACCTGCGGCGAGCTTCGCGTTGCTCTTCACTGCGGCCTTGATGGCGGCGGTGACCTTGTCGTTGAACTCGCCGTCCTCGGGGTCGAGGTCGGCGACGGCGGCGAGGAAGCCGCGGCTGTCGAGTACGGCGTCCGGGTCCGCGCCGGCCTTGCCGGCGGACTTGTAGACGGCCAGCTCCACGGCGGTCTGCCGGGCCTTGGCGGTCGCCTTGTCGGCGGACTCACGGGCGGCCTTGAGCTGCTCGGCCGGGTCCTCCTTGCCGTCGGGGGTGAGCCCGGCAGCCTTGAGGATCGCGGCGACACGCTCCCGCTCGACCTTGGTTTCGGCCTTGGCCTTCCTCTCGCCCTCGCGAGCGGCTGCGAGCGCCCGAGCATGCCGCTCGGGGTCGAACTCGCCCTTGATCTCCGGCGTCTTGCTGCCGGAGTCGTCGCCCTGGCCGCCCTCACTGCCCTGGCCGCCCTCGTCGGTGGAGCCGCTGCCACCCTCGGTGGAGCCGCTGCCGGTAGGGCCGCCCGGGTCGTCCCGGCGAGCCGGGCCACGGTAGGCCAGACCGCCGATGGCGAGCAGGGTGCGGCGTCGGGTGCGGTGCATGACGTGGCCTCCTTGAGGCTGGTCGAGGTGGGTGTTGCTGACCCCGGCCTTGCCGGGGTGGCCTAGGTAGCGACGAGCTGCACGTATCCGTTCGACCAGGACGCGAGGGCAGCCATGCGCTGCCGATCGGGTAGCCGGCGCGTGATCTGGGCAACCACGTCACGTGCCTGCCCGGTCTCGTACACCAGCTCGTCGACGCTGTCGCCGGTGATGCGGTCGAGCACCTTCCCGGTGCTGACCACGCGATATTCGATGATCATGAGAGGAGTCCTTGGCCGGTGGCGTGCGCCTCAAGGGCGCGGAGCCTCTCCATCATCGCGGCCCACCAGTCGGCTCGGCCGAGCCGATCGAACTCTGCCCGCAAGTCGTCGAGACGCTGGCGCAGCAGAGCGATGTCGTCGGCCGAGAGTGGGTTGGCGTGCCACTGCTCCGTGTCGGATGAGCCGTAGGCGGACCACCAGTCGTCCCGGAACTGCGGCGTCCCGCTCGGCCGGTTGTACTCGGGGTGCCACTCGAAGGCGCCACCGTGGTCGATCGCGGCGATGCGGCCACGGTCGACCAGCAGGTTGCCGCTGTTCCGGTCGGTGTTGCCCATGAGCAGGTCGGCGAGGCCGAGGCGGGCTCCCTCATCGCTGCGCTGCAACGCGCCCGCTGCCGCATCGTCGAGTTCGGCGAAGACCTGGCCGTCGAGGTACGACATGTACACCTCGGTGCGCGACGCGCGGTGGATCTCCGGCGCACGCACACCCACCGCGCGGGCCACCAGTGCCCCCAGTTCCTCGGCGTCCTGCTGCTCGACGGCAGGACGGCCGGAGGAGTCCTTGGCCCGCTTGTAGACGGCGCTGGTGCCGTCGTTGAGGCGGACGCGGTAGGTGTCTGCCATGACGCCGCCGCCGAGGGGGTCTCTGCTCTTCTCGCCGGTCGCGACCCGGTCCGCGAGGGAGGGCCTCGGGGCGGGGGTGGCCGGTGGGGTGGCGGCCCGGGTGGGTCCGGGGCGGGGCTGGTTGCCGGCGCCGATCTGCTCGCGGTACGGCAGCCGCTTCAGCTCCGGGTTGGCGGCAAGGTGGTCGCGCATCGCACCCTGCCACTGGCGGACCTTCGCGCCGGCCGCTGCCGCTGCCTCGGGGGTGAGGGCGGCGGTCTGGCGCTCCTTCCACCGGCGGATGCCACGCTCGATCTCCCGCTGGCGTTCCTTGGCCGCGTAACCCGCCGGGTTGGGCGTGGGCTGGGTCGGGCGTCGGGTCGCGCCGGGCAGGTACGACCGGAGGCTGTGCGTGCAGTTGGGGTGCTGCAACCCTGCTGCCCGCGCCTCGTCGACGCTCCCGGCGATGTCCACGGTCACCGTGCCGTCGCCCACCATGCTGGGCAGCGCCACCCGGCCACGCACACCGCCGGAGATGCTCAGGATCTTGCCCTCCCACGGACGGCAGCGCGGGCACTCACGGGGCGAGTCAGACACGATCACGGTGTCCACGCCCAGCGTGGTGAGCCGGTCCGTCTGGCCCTGTACGGCGACGCGCTGGGTGACGGTCCGGGTGGCCATCTCGACGTAGCTGGACAGCCTCCAGCGGCGCCCGCCCGCGTCGGTGAACGACACCACGCCCTGGTCGACGAGCCGCGCGTACGCCCACTGGCTGGCCTGCCGTCGGGTCATGCCACCTGCCACGCTGACCCCGGTCGCCTGGGCGATGACCGTCCGGTAGACGTCGAGCACCCGCCGCAGCACGCTGGAGTGCTTCGCCTCGATGTCAGTGACGAGCGCAGCGGCGAGGTTCTCCACCACGGCGATCCGCGGTACGGTTCCGGCCGCCCGCGCAGCCGCAGCGGCGTCCGGATCGCGGGGCAGCAGTTGGGCGGGCAGGTCGCGGGTGGCGATGCCCTGACCCGTCCGGTACGCGTCGGCGAGCAGCTCCCGCAGGCGGCCGGCGGACTCGCCAGCGACCAGGCCGAGGATCCGCTCCACTGCGGTCCGCAGCGAGGCGAGAGCACCGAGGCGGGTCACGGCCCAGTCGGGGGCGTCCTGGCCAGCGGCGAGCCTGCGCGTGACCTCGTCGAGGATCGCCGACTCGGCGTTGCGGTAGAGGTCGACCGCCCCCCGGCTGATCTCCTCGATCTGGTCTCCGGTGAGCGCCATCCGCTACTGCTCCTCGGCCGGTGGTGGCTCCTCCTCGTCGCCCTCGCCCTCGGCCGGTGGCGGCTGGTTACCGGCCAGGGCACCGAGGGCACCCCCGACCTCGATGGGGGCCGGCTGGTCGCCCTTGATCCGGGCGACCTCCTCGTCGATCTGCGTCTGGTCCCAGTCGGGGTGCACCATCCGGACCTTGGTCTCGATGGACACGGCGGTGGCGGCGTCGAGGAGCTGCACGGTGCGGGCCACCTGCTCCGGCGACTCGGTGACGCTGTCGCCGAACTCGACGTTCGGGCGCTCCTCGTCCGGTCCGGCGAAGTGGATGCGTTCCAGGGCGAGGTGCAGCTCGACGTAGTCGGCGAGCGCGGGCCCCCAGGTGGTGATCCGATCCCCACGGGTCACGAAGCTGTGCCGCTCGCGGGCCTGGACCTCGGTGGCCGTCACAGCGACGTCGCCCTCTTCGCCCATGGTCTGCGATGACAGCCCGGCGTGGCGCATCGCGACCTCCATGAGGGCGTCGATGGTCGCCTTGTGCTCGACGTAGCGGATGGCGAACTGCGACACGGTGAGCCCAAGGCCCTGGTCGGGCAAGGCGTTGATGGCCGAGTAGACCTCGCGGTCGGGGTCCCAGGTCGCCCCGTGTCCGGGCCCGTTGGACTGGAGCATGTACTCCGGCACGGTGATGCGGCCGGCGCCGTTGCGGATGTCCCGCATCCACGACGTCCACGAGCCGTCGATCTGGTCGAAGACCGGCTCGTTTCCGTCCATGTCCGAGCGGCCGTGGTACTTGAGCGGCCCCAGCTTGCGCCAGAGCCTCTGCGGTCCGGCGTTGGGGATCCGGACCACGTCGAGCCGGTCGAGGCCGGTCGGCTGCGAGCCGGTCTCGTCGAGCAGCTCGGCGAGGTGGGCGACATCGGGGTGTTCGACGAGCGGGATCGCGTGGCCCAGCTCGTCCGGTGTGCCCTGGTGCAGCGCGTAGGTGATGCGTCCGGCGCCGTTGACGACGTCGTGGTGCTCCAGGAGGCGCAGCACCGTGCCGCTGCTCTCGTGCACCGTCGACCAGAAGGTCACCTCGACCAACTGGCCCCAGCGGATGACGGGGATCGCGGCGTCGGCGGGCACCGCTGTCGGGATCGCCCGGTCTCGGGCGACGTCGCGGTCGATGACGGGGCGGAGGTAGACGTCGCCGAGGGTGGAGCCGATCTCCGCGCCGTGCCGGAGCACGGTCATCAGCCCGTTCTCGATGAGCCCGTCGACAGCTTCCTGAGTGGCGGTGTTGTCGCAGGTCAGGGTGGGCGGCTCGGCGAACAGGAGGCCGGCGGACGTGGCTGCCAAGTCGGCCGCGACCGGGACGTGGAAGCGGGTGTCGCGCTGACCGATCCGGGGTGGGGTGCCCCAGAGGAAGCGGGACAGCATCCCGACTACTCCACCGGCGAGCTGACTGGGCCGGACTCGTGCGGTGGGCCGCTCGGTGTAGACCTTGACCAGTTCGGCGGGGTCGCCGACGTACCAGGCGTCCCAGGTGCGGTAGGCGGAGTAGGCGGGTGCGTGGGCGGGTGGCGGCCAGGTGCCGCCGGTGGGGATCGGCACCAGGCCCTCCTTAGCTGCTCATTGGGGCCAACCGCCTACTGTCGGTTGACATGGAACTCGCACAGATGCTCGCTGCGGCTGCCGATCAGGGGCCCACCCGAGCCGACTGGCTAGCCGCGTGGGCGGCCCTGCTGGCCGCCGTTGGCACAGTCGGTACCTTCGTTTGGCAGGCGCGTGCCCTTAGTCGGGAGCGCGAGACGCGGCGGGAGGAAGTGAATCGTCTGGAGGCCGACCAGCGCCATGCGCAGGACGCCCAGGCCCGGACCGTCGTACTGCACAATCCGGGATGTGGCGGAAACCGGTGGGTCTCGATCCGCGATTACGGCGTCACACTCGGCAATTACGGGATGTACCCCATCACCAACATCAGGACCACGCTGACCCACCGCGAGACACAGCAGGATTTGAGCGCCGGCGGCCCGCGGCCTCTGCCAGTCCTGAAGGCAGGCGACACGCAGCACCTAAGCTGGAAGGTGGACGGCTACAACGTGGTGTGGCCACCCGATCTCGACCATCGCGATCTGCCGAACCTATTTCACTGCGAAGTGGCGTTCACGGACATTAACGGCATCCGCTGGGTGGTGCAGCCAGGTCCCGGACAGCAGCCGTCTCGGGTCTTCGACTTCTGACACCTCTAGGTCTCTGCTAATGCGGCGAGGGCGTGAGCGGACCGCAACATCGGCCGCCACAGCACCTCAGGGGTCTTGATCGCATACCGCGCGGCGTCGATCGAGTGGTCATCGGCCTTGATCGGCGCGTCCTCGCCCCGCTCCGCCGCCTTGTCGTCCCACGAGTAGCCCGGGATCTCGCTGATCAGCCCGGTACACGACTCGTGAATCTTGAGCTGACCGTTGCCGAGCAGCGACGACATGAGCCGGATGCCGTCCAGCACCGAGTTGTCGGCCAAGGCCGGCGTCATGCCGTCCTCGTGGAGCTGGAGCCGCAGCGAGGCAGCCGACGGGTCGACGACGGTCCACTCGGGGCGCAGCCCGCGCAGGCCTGCGCCGCCGGGCACCTCCAGGCTGCCCAGCCAGCCGCGTAGCTCGCGGGAGAGGCTAGAGTCGGTGAGCTGCCGGCGGGCGGTGGCCGGGTCGTGCCGCCACTCGTGGGTCAGGTACAGCCGCCCGTCGCGGCCCAGACCGAGGATCAGGGCGGCGGTGGCGTTGCGGGTGCCGTAGTCGATGCCGAGGCTGACCCAGCGGTGGATCGCGGGCAGCACGGGCACGACGTGGCGGTCCTCGTCGAACATGTCGAAGACGGCACCCTCGGCCTGCACCCACAGGCCCTGGATGAACCGCTTGTACCAGAGCCCGACGTACTCGACCTTCAGGTCCGCCACGTACTGCGGGTCGAGGTGCGGGTTGTCATCGAGCGTGGAGTGCCAGGTGCGGAGGTTCAGCTCACCGACCCGGAGGAGGTACTTCTTCCGCAGCCAGTGAGCTGGGCTGTCGGGGTTGGTGGTTCCGAACAACTGCGCACCGGCCACCGAGAGCCGGGCCAGCACCTGCGTGAAGAACGCCTCGGGCACGGTGGTCAGCTCGTCGCCGTACGCCAGGCACAGCGTCAGGCCCCTGACCTTGGGCTCGGCCTTGGCGTCGTTCGCACCAATCACGTCGACCAGGCGGCCAAGGATCGTGCCGGTCGGCGCTCCCGGGGTGTACTTCGTGAGCCGGGCGAGCGGGCCGAAGATGGCCGGGTCGGTGAGGACCGCGAACACGTTCCGGCCGACGGACTCGCGGGTCTTGCCGAAGAGCAGCACGCGGCCTGAGGTCGGCGCGTTCGCCACGGCGAGCAGAAACCGCAGCAGGCTCGACACCGTCTTGCCGGACCGGACCGAGCCCTGCCAGATGTTGAGGCGGGCGGTGGACTCGACCACCGAGCGGAGGTGGATCGGCGAGAGGGTTCGGCTGACGGCGTCGAGGTCAACCGCCATCGGCGTCGGGCTGGTTGAGCTGGTCGTACGCCGCGCCCAGGCCCTTGGCAAGGGCGCCGAGCATGCTCTTCGCCGCGTCGATGCCGGGGTCGGCGTCGTACTCGTCGAGCTTGACGGCCCGGTCGACCATGATGCCGAGCGACTGCGTGATCTTCAGCTTGTCGGCGAAGGTCGGCTCGGGTGTCGTCCAGTCGACGCGGACGTACTCCTTGCCGCCGTGGTCGACGTAGTCCGCGGGCTGCCAGAGCTGCTGGCGCATCCGCTCGGCGTCGTCGAGGAGGGCGTTGGCGAGGGCGGCCCGCTTCGCCCGGGCGTCGACCTTGCGCGCCTCGGTGGCCGCCTTCACCAGTTCACCGCGCTCGAAGCTCAGCTCCAGCTCGGCGGCGATCCGGGAGACGGTGCGTCCGGACCGGCCGATGCGGCGGGCGATCTCGTTGCGGCTGAGGCCCTCGGCGTGTAGCTCACGGACCAGCTCGTAGTCCTCGGGCCCGACGGGCTTCGGTCTGGTCATGGTGGCCTCCGGCGCCTTGTCCGGTGGTGGTGTGCGGCCCGGCCAAGGGCCGGTTGGGAATCCAGCAGCGACGGATGAGGTTTGTCCACGAGGAACGGTGTTCGATCAACGAAAGGAGCTAGTCGAGGTGGACGTAATTCTTGATAGCGATGGCCTGCGCATCCGCCCGGTGGGGGTAGACAAGATGTTGCAAATCATCGAGCTTGCGTCGGCGGCCGGCATGCGGGAGGTCATGACGACCCCGCTCAACGCGAGCAACGTCGAGGTCATGGTTTACCGGCCCAGGAGCGATAACCCCCGCAAGGCTCTGGTGCCGCTGCTCATCCTGGCGGCGGCCTTGAGTGAGGAGGACCCGGCGCACTGGGTCAGCTCCTGGCAAGACGACAACCCACAGTTCCAGGCCCCCGAAGTTAGTTGGTAGCTGGGTGTGCGGGCAGGCCAGAGCACCACTTCCGGCCTGCCCGCCATCCCCGTGCCCCAAGCGCCGCGCCGTCCCCTGGACGCAGTACAGCCCGGCGGACCCTGTGGGTCTCCGTCCGGGCTGTGGGCACACTCCGCCTGTACGGCCGAGTGATCAAATCATGCGGCGGCGACCAGCCCGGCGTCAAGCTGACGCCGCCGGCCGCGTCCGGACCGCCGCTTGGCGCCCTCGATCGGGGCGGCGTCCTCCAGGGCGAAGTAGACGCTGCGGCGGTACTCCCACCGGGGCAGGTCGTCGCGGTTGGCGTAGTTGCGGATCATCCGCTCGGTGACGTCCCCGCCGAGGGCGTGGGCAAGCTGCGCGGCGATGCCCCAGAGTCGGCCCTCGTGCTCGATGAGGGGGGCGAGGCCGGGGCATCGGCCGCTGGCGGGGAGCTTGGCGCGGCACGAGGGGCAACGGCGCGTCATGGCTCGATCTTACCGACGCGGTTGGCTGACCTGCCTCAGCAGAGATCGAGGCCCATCTCGATGACGTGGTGAACGCTGATCTTCGTCCCGGGGATGTCGGGGTTCTCCGCCCACACCGGGTCCAGATCGGCGCCGACGCCGCTACCCTTCGCCCGGCCGTTGAGGGCGTACTTGGTGCCGTCGACCGTGGCGGTCACGGCCTGACCGTTGCAGCGGAGGGTTGCCTCGCTGGTAGTGAAGGGCCAGAACTTCCCCTCGGCCTCGACGGCGGCCTTGGTGATGGTCTTGCTGCTGGTGTCGGTGTCGTCTGCGCCACCGCAGGCGGTGAGGGCGAGCAGAGCGACGGCGAGGACGGCCGCGAGGTTTCGTCGCATGGTGGTGGCTCCCGGGTGCGTCGGTGTGAACCTCGGGGAGGCTACCGGTCGCACGCAAGTCATCACTCCGAGCTGAATCGACACCAGCCTGAATCCTTACGCACCTTAAGAGTAATTATGGTGCGCCCAATTCGGATATGATCTTGTCTAGGGACGGTAACTGACACCGGCCGCTACGTTCGCCGGCATGGAAATTACTGACATCATCACGAGCGCCATCGCGGTGCTCGCCCTAATCGTGTCGTGCTGGAGTGCGTGGTTCGCGCGGGCATCCTCCCGCGCGGCGGAGCGACAGGCTGTGGCGGCCGAGGCCGCGCTGCCGCCACCGGCGCCGGATGTGGCCTGGGTTGCTCGACGCGTGGGCAAGGGGCGCTATCTGTTGACGAACGTCGGCACGAGGCCGGCGTCGGGAGTTCAGTGGGTCAGGACTGGCGATAGGAGCGAAGGATTCATCCGCTTCCCGGACGAGATTGGCCGGGTCCTGCCGGGGGGTGATATCGAGTTCTTCGTCGTGCGGGCGATGGGTACACCCGTCCCGACCGAGTTGCTCCTCGCCTGGGACGGGCAGAGCGAGCCCGAGGCGATCCCGATTCCCTCGTAGGGTCAACGGCCCGAGGCGGGCGTCAGTCGCGCGCCTCGGGCCGGTGTCGGTCAGCGGACGGCACCTACCTGCGTCGACGCCGTTTGCGAGTCGGGGCCGCGACAGCTCTGCCTTGCCGGCCTGCGGGATTAGCCATGTTGTTGTCCTGCACCGCGTGCAGCCCCAAGAGGTCGCGTTTGGCGCCAGACAACCACGGGTTGCGCTTTTTGCCTGCATGAGCTTCTAGATACTTGATCACTGCCGCATCGAGGCTCTCGTTGCTGGCGTCCCCGCGGACCTTGGACATAGCGATAAACGCTAAGGCGTAAATCCAGACTGCTCTGAGCAACCTAGATGCAATGAGCGCCCGCATAACGGCTCTCGGTGCAGCTCGACCGGCAGCGCCAAAAGTGAATTGCACGGCCGTCAGGAGTTTGAACAACTTGCCGGGCCGTTGATCGATGATCGCGGCCCACTCCTCCGCATAACCAGCGGCGATCTCGGGGTCGGTCGTCCAACGGTAGGCCGACCAGCGCACCAACCTCCGGGCGAGCCAGGGTGAGATGTCGAAGGCCTCGTTGACGAAGAGGCCGAGCAAGATGCTCAGAACGACCTCCAAGCGGCTCACGCTCCACACTCACCAAAGGCAAGGCGGGCGCGGCCGGCAGGCGCGGTCTTGGTTCGCCGTTGCGCGAGAAGCTGTCGGGCGCTAGAGACACCCTCGCCCGTGAGCTGGTAGTAGCGGCGGCGCGGCTTGCCGGGCTCGGTGTCGGTGTCCCAGCGAAAGGTCACCCACTTTGACTCAGCTAGTCGCTCCAAGATCTTGTAGATGGTGGGTCCAGACTTTCCCGTGGTCTTCATGATTGCCCAGCCGTGAAGCTCGTGATTGTCGGCTTCAAGCAGAGCGTCCAGGACGGCCAGCAAAGTCCCTGTGACGCGTACAGGCCCCTCAGGCATGCGTTAACGATAGTAGGTGAAATAAGGGTTGTCCACTTGCCACTTCCAAGCAGGTGACAACCGTGGTGGTCGGGTCAAGGGCCGATCCGGGCCACCCGTGGCTGGGGTGTGAGGTTGAGGTTGTTCACGGCGGATCTTCTCGGGTCAGTGGGGTGTGTTGGTCGGTATCGCTCCCGCGACCGCGCGGGCACGCACCCAGACGTGCGGTGCCCCCACGACCGCCCCGGGTAGCCGGCAGTGGCAGCCGGGGCCGGTGCAGCGGCAGTGGTCGCAGCGGCAGATGACGGTGGCGGGTGCGGCGGTGTAGGCGGAGACGAGCCGGTCTCGGCAGGCGGGGCATTCCAGGCCGGCGAGGTGGTCGAGGCCGGTGCCGATGCGGAGCTGGCGGCGGATCCGGCCGTTGAGGCGGTCGAGCAGCAGCGTGGTGCGACCGGCGGCGTGGGTGGTCATGGCGGGGATGGCGTCGCGGATGCGGGTGAGCGGTGCGGTCCAGCCGAGTGGTGCCGGGAGGTGGCGGGCGACGCCGTCGAGCTGCTCGGTCACCTCTCGGGACAGGTCGGCGTACCGGTTGCGTCGGATTCGGCCGCCGAGGCCGAGGATGGCGTCGCCGACGGGGTCGCCGTGGCCGCCGAGGGCGTGTCGGCGGCCCCACGTCGGGGAGCGGATGGGGTCGGCGGCGGCGTCGGCGAGGTCGGCGATGGCGCGGGCCTCCATGACGGCGTGGGCGTCGAGCTGCCAGAGGGCGGCGTCCAACGTGGCGGCGACGGCGTCGGCGTGCTGGTGGTGCAGAGAGGTCACGGTGCTCCTCAGGCGGCGGTACGGGTGATGTCGACGTCGGCCGGGGCGTCGCGATGCGGGCACGACTGCCAGACCCGGCCGTCGGCGTCGACCAGGTCGGCGATGAAGGCGTACGGGGCGTGGGGGTGGCGTTCGATGCGGCGGACGGTCCAGGTGCCGCGCCAGGGCGAGCCGGGCACGTTGTAGGTGACCTGTTCGCCGGGGCGTACGTCGGCCCAGGTGCGGCGTGGGGTGGCTGCGGTAGTGGTCGGGGTGTCGGTGGCGAAGAGGGCAAGCTGTCCCTGCATCGGTCAGCCCTCCGTCTGGGCGGGGCAGCGGTCGGCCGGATGGCCGCCGCGCATCGTCTGCGCCGGTCCGTGGTACTCGCACTCCGCCGCCGTCTGCTGCCGGATGACGTAGCCGCACGGGGCTTTCGGGCAGGGGCAGGTGGCCTCGTCCTGGGTGGGGCTCCAGGCGCGACCCCAGTGGTACTCCAGAACCTGGGTCGGCTGCGCGGTCGGCTCCTGCGCCGGCTGCGTGTCGGCCTGGGCGCGAACATCGGCGGGCACCAGGTCGAGCAGCCGCCCGGGGCAGTCCCACTGCGCGTACCCGCCACCGAGCTGCCGGAACAGCACCGGGTGCTCGGCCTCGTACCGCTCCAGACCTCGCACCAGCTCCAATACCCAGGCGGGCAGCGGCGCGTGCTGGAGAGCCACCGCAACGGCAGCGGCACCTGCCTCGGCCGCGAGATGGTCGAGCAGCTCCGACCCTTCGTAGGCGGGCCAGACGGCGGCGAGTCGGGCGCGAATCGCCTGCTCGATCAGGTGGCACCAGCAGCCGCAGGCGGCGCACAGCGGCGGGGTGCACTGGTCGTCATGGCCGGGCTGCTCCGGCGCGGCCTGGGTCGGCTCCTGCGCGCGGGCGGGCGGAACCGGGGCGACGGCGTCGGCTGCGGCGATGGCTTCTCGTACGGCTTCCCACGCTGCGCCCGGGTAGTCGGTTCCGTCGTTGCGGTCGTCGGGCCAGCCGAGGGATTCCAGGGCGGCGAGGACGCGGGCCTCGGCGATGTCGACCTGCTCTTCGTCTTGCTCGTCGTCGATGGCGATGAGCAGGGCGGTGCGGCTGGGTCCGTACTCCTCGTGGATGTTGTCGAGGGTGTAGGTGCCGTAGAGGGGGTGGTGCCACTGTCCGTTGGGTGCGGGGTGCCAGATGACGTTGCGGGTGTCGATGCGGACGGTGGCGTCGGTGCGGGCGGCGTCGCGTTCGGCGCGGGCGGTGTCGCGGTCGGCCAGGGCGTCGTCGCGTTCCTGCTCGGCGGTGGCTGCTCGGGCGTCGGCCTGGTTGCGGTCGTCGGCGTGCATGGCGTCGAGGAAGGAGGTCATGGTGGGGCTCCTCAGGCGGTCGTGGCGAGCAGGTGGCGGAGGCAGCGCTCGGCTGCTCGGGCGTCGTACAGCGGGTGATGCGGCGAGCCGTCCGGCGCGGTGATGTTGTGGGCGGTGAGGTACTGGTCCACGGAGACCGGGTTGTAGCCCTTGGCCAGCAGCACCGAGGCGACGTCGATGAGCGGGTACGGGCCGAGCCACACGTCTTCGCCTTGGAGCATGTCGAGGAGGAGCCGGGCTTCGACGGGCCAGGCAACGTGGGCGATGAGCGGAACGCCTTCCTCGGTCCACTGGAAGTGCTTCTCGCGCAGGTTGTAGAGCAGGCCCTCGTAGTTGCTGCTGTTGATCTCGATGTCGTCGATGGCGGGTAGCACGTTGCTGGCGACCCAGTCATCGACGGGCTCGTCGATGGGGCAGCGGTAGACGGCGTGGTCGAGTTCGCCGGTGCCGTCGGAGAGGGTGATGGCGACGGCGAAGGCTCGGCCGGGGAGGCCGTTGGTTTCGGCGTCGAGGCTGACGAATCGGTCAGTGGCGTGCATGGCGGGTCTCCTCGATCTCTTCGCGGATTTGTCGGCAGCGGGTGCGCCAGGCGGCGGGGCTGGGTGGCCATGCACCTGCCCAGGGGTCGTGTGGGTCGGCGGCGGGTGGTGGCGGGGTGTGGGCGAGGGCGCGGGCGATGGCGGTCTGTGCGGAGCGCTGGGCGCGTTTCTCGCCGGGGGTGCGGTGGCGGTAGGTGCTCATCCGGTGCTCCGGAGGTGGGTGAGGCAGGCGTCGCCGGAGACGGGGTCGGCGGCGAGGGTGGTCATCCCGTCGCGGTGGCAGGGGAGGCAGAAGCCGAAGCCGCGTCCGGTGGGCTGCGGCGTGCCGGGGACCGGGGCGGGGAAGATGCTGCGCGGTTCGTCGTCACTGCGGACAACATCGGGGTTCCCGGGGACCAGGCGGAGAGGCGGCGGTGGGGCGCTCTCGCGCGTGCGGTCGTGAGTTGCGGTCTCAGGCTGAGGTGGTTGCTGTTCCTCGGCGAAGGTTGCGCTGTCCGAAGAGGTCCGGCGGCCCGAAGGGTCGTCGGGTCGCCGGGGGGTCTGGGGGCCAGCGTGGCCCCCAGTGGGGAGTACGTGCGCTCCGACCGGGAGGACGTCGCGCCCTACTTCCTCCCGTGGTTCCTCTCCTGGTTCGTCGTGGTTCCTAGGGGGGAACGTGGCGTTCCCCCTTGGCGGAACGCTGGATTCCCCCTCAGGGGGAACGTGGCATTCCTCCTGAGGGGGAACGCTGGATTCCCCCTGGGAACCGTCGTCGGGCGAGCTATACATAAGGGGTTTGTCGATGGATCGGGGTCCGTCGAGGGTCATCCGGTAGACCGCGTGGCTCCCCACGCGGCCCTTCGACTGCCGCTTGATCGCACCGGCCGCGATGGCTTCCTCGATGGCGAACCGGACGTTGCGGAGGACGCTCTCCCGCTTGCCGCCGCGCTCGTTGCGGAGGATGTCCGCGAGGGCCTCTCGGCCGCCGAAGTACAGGCCGGCGGGCACCTTGTCGGTGGCCTCGTCGAGGGCGGTGTGCGCCATCTTCACGACCACGCGGAAGGCGCGGTCGGGAAGGTGTGCCCACCTGGCGAGGACCAGGGAGACGAGGCGTGCACCCACGGAAGCGGCTCCTGTTCGTGCTGGTAGGGGTTGTGCGACGGGTGGCCGGGCCACATGGGCGGCCCGGCCAGCCAGAGGTCAGGGAGGACAGGTCCGCGCGGCAACGAGGGCCAGGCCGTGACGCGCGGCGAGAGCGGCGAGCACCTGACGGGACTCCTCCAGGGTCGGGCTGCCGAGTACGCGGACCACCCAGTGAATGAGGGCGTTGTCGCGGTCGTCGTACAACGGCAGCTCGTGGTCCTCGTACTCGCGGTGGGCCTCAGCGCGCTCCTGGCACCACGCGGCGAGGTCCACCGGTGCCGGAGGCTCGGGTTCGGGCTCGACCGTCGGGGCCGGTGTGGTCGGCTCGGCCGGTGCGGTGGCGACCAGGAGCTGCCCGTCGTGGTGCTCCCAGCCCTCCAGGTCGGCGGCGTCGATCAGCCGCCAGGTGGTCGGACCGGCGACACGCGCCTGAGCCTCGGCGGCGACCCCGGACAGCTCGCGGAAGGCGCGCTCGACCAAGTCTTCGAGGCTGAGGCGGTCGTCGGTGACGGGCCAGACGGCGAGCAGGTGGTGAGTGGTCATCAGGCGTCTCCGATCCGGCGGAGGTGCTCGGCCTGGGCGTCGGCGGTGTCCGGCAGGGTGTGCCGGCCGTGCCGGTAGGCCAGGCCACACACGCACAGCGGGTGGTCGGGGTCGGACGGGTCGGGCAGCGTGGCGTCGGCCCGGTAGATGCAGGGGGCCAGCCGGGACTTGGCGGTCTGGCGGCCTCGGGGCCGGGGGCGGGTACGGCGGGCCATCAGGCACCCCCACCCGTCGCAGCGTCGGCGCGCTGCTTGCACTCCACGTGCGACAGGCCCATCGGGTCGGTCAGCCACACAGTGGCCTCACCGGTCCGGATCGGGTCGCCGTCGAGCTTGCAGCGGCCGATGACGGCTGGTACGACGACCCGCTGCCGGGCGAGGTTGGGCAGGGATCGTGCGCTCACCCGGCACCTCCGGTGAGCCGGTCCAGCTCGGCCGCCAGCTCCTGGCGGAGCTGCTCGACGCGGGCGACCTCACCCAGCCACGCCGGTACGTCGTCGGCGACAGCGCGGGCGAGGAGGTTGGCCTCACGTTCGCGGCCGGGGGTGTCGCGGGCCTCGGCGTACGCCACGTACCGCTCGCCCATGGCGTCGAGGTCGGCGGGCACCGCCCGGGGCCCCGGGGCCGGCACGAAGCCGACCCCGGGGAACGGGATGACGTCAGCCACGGCCAGCTCCGGCGGTGACCGGGGCGGGCCAGGCGTCACGCAGGGACGGGGTGCACAGCCAGCAGCAGGCACGGTGCTCGCCGGCCGAGGTGGTCTCCACGGACGGCATCGTCTCGGCGCCGTCGAGCGGATCGGCCGATTCCCAGTCCGCCTGTTCCTCCGGCATCCCGGTCAGCTCACCGGCCAGATCGGCGCGGGCCTGCTCGCGCATCGCCACCGCGTCGGGAGTGCCCAGCGACGACGCGTCGAGCAGGTCCTCGATCCGGGGGGCGTCCGGCAGGATCGCGTGCTCCGGATGCTGCTTCGCCCGGACCGGCCGGACCAGCCAGTCCACCCACGCCAGTCCCTGACGGTCCAGCACCTGACGGGCCCGGGTCACCGCCACGTACGCGAGCATCAGCTCATCGGCGACCAGGCGGACCCGGTGCGTCACCGGGTCAACCCGGGGCTCGCGGAAGTCACCCGCGATCCGGACCGTGTCCCACTCCCGGCCCTTGGCCTTGTGCGCCGTCGAGATCACCACGTCGGCGTTGGCCTCGTCGACCAGGCTCCCGACCACCCGCAGGATCTGCGCCGGGCTGTGGTCGTCGATCAGCTTGACCAGCACCTGGAGGTTGCCGCTGGCGTCGTCCTGAGCGGCGTGCTCCCGGACCTGGTCCCACGTCTGGAAGGCGACCAACTCGGGGTGGCTCGTGGCCCGGCCGTCGATCAGCTCCTGGGCGGCCTCGGCGAGCCTGCGGATGTCGTCCCCGCCCCCGACCAGCGCCGGGCGGCGGCCAGCAGCGGCGGCGTGCATCACCTGTGTGATGGCGCCGGCGTTGGAGCGGCACAGGATCGCTCGCGGGTCGCCGAGGATCGGCACCACCGTGGAGTCGGCCGGCGGGAAGCCGGTGAGGCGCAGCGGGGCGTCGAGCAGGTCGAGCCACTTGTTGGCCTCGTCGGCGATGGCCGGACCGAACCGGAAGGACTGCGACAGGGTGAGCCGGTGGTCCGCCACGAACTTCTGCATGGCGTCGATCGCGCCCCGGAACCCGTAGATCGCCTGGGCGCTGTCGCCGACCATGATCCGCTGGGCGTGGTCCTGGAAGTGGAACAGCGACGCCATGACGGGCGACAGGTCCTGTGCCTCGTCGAGGAGTACGTAGTCGACGGGGATCCGTGGCCTGCTGAGCTGGTAGAGCTTCAGGTAGACGTCGTGGGTGAACTTCAGTCGGCCCCCGGACTGGAGCTGGAGGTCGTCCCACGCCTTGCGGGCGTACGGCACCAGGTACTGGGCGAGGGCCTTGTTGTAGGCGCGGGAGTAGCCGTCGACCTGGGGGCTGTGCTCGGTGGCCGGTTCCTGGTCGGCGGAGTTGAGGAACTTGCCGACCAGGTCCATGGTGAGCCGGGCCAGGGTGGTCGGGGCGAGCGGTGCCAGCTCGCCGGAGATCTGCACCGGGGAGTTGAAGCCGAGGAACTCGGCGACGTCCTTGGCCGGCACTCGGGGCCCGTTGAGGCGGTCCCGGTAGTGGCGGCCGACGGGCCCGAACGCGAGGCTGTGGGCGGTGCGGCAGTCGACGGCGGCCGGGAACGAGCCGCGTGCCTCGACGGCGAGGGCCTTGTTGTACGCGACGTACAGGCCCTTGCGGTACGGCTCGGTCTTGGCCGCCATCTTGAGGGTGGAGGACTTGCCGCAGCCGGCTCCGGCCTGGACGACGATGGTGGGTCGGTCGCGGTGCCGGAAAGCGTCGATGACCTGCTGCTGCTCGGCGGTGGGCTTGAGGCTCATGCCGTCGCCTCCTGCCGGGACAACTGACGCTGCCGCTGCTCCAGGGCCAGGATCACGTCCTCGACGTCACCGGCGTTCAGGTCCTTCGACGACTCGACCGGCCGCTTGAGGACCTTGCCGAGGACCTCGATGTACTTCTCACGGTCGGCGTAGCCGAGGTCACCGAGCAGGGCGAACATGCGCTTGCGGCGCCGCTCCTCGTGCTCGGTGGGTTGGGCGGCCTTGGGCTCCAGCTCCCGGGCCCGGCGGTCCATGAGGACCGAGAGCTGCTCGTCGTCGCCGTGCTCGTTGGTGACCCGCTCGGCGGCGACGGCCGGGTGCTCGGCGAGGAGTTTCGCGGCGGCCTGGCGGATGCCCCGGGCCGTGCGGTCGGTGTGCAGTGCCCAGTCCCGGACGCCGGTGGCCGTCGGGGCGGGGCGGGGCTCGGCGGCCGGCGGGCCGGACACCGGGCGGTCATCGTCCGGCTCAGCGGCCTGCAACGCGGTCAGGTTCCGGGTGTGCGCCTCAGCCGGTGCGCACTGGAGCGTCTCGAAGACGATGTTCTCGACCGTCCAGTTCCGGTCCAGCTCGATTGGGCTGTCGTAGCCGGGCCGGATACCGACGTGCACCGACCGGACGCCGACCACCGTGCCGGGCTTGGCCCGGTCGAGGCGGATCCAGCAGGACACGTCGAACCCGAGCGTCTTGTGGCCCTCGACCCGGTAGTCGCGCTGCTTTTCGATCGGCTTCCCGGCGTCATCGAGGGCGGCGACCTCCTTGCCACGGGCGGTCAGCAGCACGATGCCCGGGAAGGTCATCAGCGTGGTCATGAGCTTGCGGTGGCGGGCGCCGGCCTCGTTCCACAGGTCCATGGAGATGGTCGGCTCTTCGTCGGCGGCCAGCTCCGGCCGCTTGTACTTCCGGGCCTTGGCGTTGTGCCGCCGGCGGGCCTTGTCGGACGCCCAGTCCTTCAGCAGGTCCCACTCGGCGGTCATAGAGTCGATGACCAGCACCACCGGCGGCTCACCGGCGGCGGCGGCGCGGGTGGCCTCGGCCTTGACGGCGTCGACCGCGCCCTGGATCTGCGCCCACGTGCCGTCGTGCTCGACGACGAGGTACTGCGCGCCGGGGATGGCGCCGTACTCGTCGGCGGCGCCCTCGCCGAGGTCGATCCAGTACATCTGGCCGATGCGGGAGCTGGTGGAGAACTGGGCGCAGGCCCAGGACTTGCCGGACTTCTCGCCGCCCTCGATGAGGATGAGGGGCCACGGGACGCGGCCGGTGGGCTGGCGGGTACGCAGGTTCATCGGGTGGTCTCCGGGGTCTCGACGGCGGGCGGCTCGTCGGTGCAGGCGGGCAGGATCTCGGTCGGTGCGGTCTCGGCCATGTCGTCGCGCAGCGCGGCCAGCACCTCGGGCCAGGTGGGCGGCTGCCCCTGGATGGGGGCGCAGGCCGCCTTCAGGGCCGCCCGGTCGAAGTGGGCGGTGGGCTGGTCGACGCCGGCGGGGAGCGCCGTGTCGGCGTAGTGGTGCGGGGCGAGGTGCTGGCGGGTGGCGGGGGCCAGGGGCGTCCAGTTGGCGGCGACCGTGCGCTCCTCGTGCTCCTCCGGGGTGGCGTCGGCGCGGTGTCGGCCGACGTACTCGTCGGGGCGCTGGTTGCGACGGTCGCGCAGCGCCGACAAGGTGATGCCGGTCTTCACGGCTTGTCCTTCCGGGCGGTCTGGGCGATGCGCAGGTCGGCGTGGCGGTCCACCTCGCGGCGAGCAGCGGCACGGCGGCGGGCGGGCGTGGTCAGGAGTGCGGCGGCCAGCGCGGCGGCGGCGTCGGCCGCCATGCGCAGCCGGGACGGGCGGCTCATGCGCCGTACTCCCGGTCGTGGGTGGTGGGCACCTCGGCCAGCCAGGCGTACATCTGCTCGGCCATCGACGGCCTCGGCGTGGTGGCGTCGATCTGCCGTTGGGCGCAGCGGCGCATCCGGGCGATGGCGGCCGTGACCACGTCCAGCTCGTCGCGCAGCTCCTCCAGGCGGTGGGCCTTGTGGCGGAGCTGGCGCTGCCGGGTGCGGATCCGGGCAGCCTGCCGAGCGCTGCGGACCGCGAGGCGGCGGGCGGCACGCTGCTCGGCGAGGGCCCACGCGACGGCGGCGACTAGGGCGACGACCACGACGGTCAGGGCGGCGAGGAGGCTGATCACGCGGCACCTCGCAGGGCCGGGTCGACCAGCGGCTCCAGGCCGGGCGCGTGCGGCAGCAGGTGCGCGTACGGGCCGCCCACCATGTACGCCTCCGGCGGCGGGTACTCGCCCTCGTCGACGCCGATCCAGTAGTCGCACTCGGTGGTGTGGCGGTCGCCGGGCAGGTGTCCGCACGGCAGATCCGGCACGGTGACGGTGAGCGTCTGGGCGGGGAACACGGTGTCGGTGGTGCGGAGCTGCCAGGGGCCGGGCAGCGGCTGCGGCGGGTGCGTCATCGGGCCCCGCCAACGGCGGTCACGGCCGGGGCCGGAGCCAGGGGGAACGACCACGCCGACCGCTCAGGCTTCTCGCCCTCCGCCGGCATGACGATTTCCCACGGGCCACGGAACAGTCCGTAGGCCGCCCAGTCGCAGCCGCGCTCGCCACGCACGATCCCGTCACGGCCTCGGTTGGCGGTGCGCTTCAGTGCGCCGAGCAGTCTGCCGATGCACTCCTGCCCAGCCCGGCTGCCGTCTCCGGCGTCGATGAAGTCCTGGATGGTGGCGATGTCGTCGCAGTTCGGGCACTGGAAGGCGAACGCCTTGACGTCGGCTCCGAACCTTTCGCGGGCCTCGTCGAACAGTTCCTGCTGGGTGAGCTTGCGGTGCTTCATGGGATACTCCCTGGGATCTGGCGCTCCGCGATGTCCTGGCTGGGATGGCGGGGCGCTAGTGCTATCCGGGGCCGGATGGCCACCGGGTTACTGCTGCTGGGTGCGGGCCTCGGCGATCGCGTCGGCCAGGCGGTCGAGCTGCCACTGCCGGTCCTCCGCCTCCGTGACGGGCCGGTGGTACGTCGGCTCCGGGACAGGCCGGGCGGGCGGCGTCATGCCAGCGGCGATCAGGGCGATCCCGACGGCGATGGCCAGCCGGGCGGCGACCCGGGCGATCACGCGGCAGTCCGGGCGGACCGGCGGAGCCGCTTGCGCTCCGGCTGGGTGGTGCCGCCCCACACGCCGTACAGGTCGTTGCCCTGCTCCAGCGCCCAGTCGCGGCACTGGTCACGCAGCGGGCACGGCGTGCAGTAGGTGACGGCGGTCGCCCGGGCCACGATGTCCGGGCCGAAGAACCGCTCCGGGTCGGCGGTGCCGCAGCGGGGCTGCGCGTCCTCGGCGTCGAGGAAGTCGGGCGCGAGGGAGCGGGGCCCGATGCCGCGAGGTGCCGTGATCACGCGGCGGCCTTCCGGCCCCGGCGGCGGGCGGCCCGCTCGCCGGTTGCGGCGAGGTCGGTCTCGCGCCGGCTCGTGACCGTGGCGCCCTGGAGCAGATGCAGGACCTGCTCGTCGGTGAGGTACCGCTTCTTACCGATCTTGATGTGGGTGAAGCCCTTGCTGCGCGCCTTGCGCTGGAGGCCGATCAGCGACAACCGGTACTTCTTGGCGACCTCCTCCAGCAGGTGCAGGTTGGGCAGGGTCGGGGGGGCGGGGGCGGTCATCGCGTCTCCTTCGCGGTGACGGTGGCGGTGACGGTGTGGGCAGCGAGGTAGGCGTTGAGGCTGCTCAGCGGGACGCGGATGCTGCCGTTCGGCCCATCGGCCTTGGTCGCCTTGAGCACGCCAGCCGCGATGTAGCGGCCGACGCTCCAGCGGGAGACCCGGAGGACGTCCGCCACTTCCTGGACCGTCAAGAGCCGATCCGTCTCCTGCTCAGTCACCAGCACCACCTTGCATCGAGTCGTAGCGTGTCCGTGCGTTTCCAGACGCTACGCGACGCACGTAGACGATGCAAGACGCTACAAGACGAGATGCGGACAGTCCCGTAGCCAGGACTGTCCGAGATGGGTATGTGTCCGGATCGTGCAGTCGTGCTACAACATGCACGTGACTCAGGGGGCTGATCGGGGCGTCGCGTACGACTTCTGGTGGCGCGTGCGCACCGAACAGGACTCCCGGGGGTGGACAGACGATGAGCTGAAGGCACGAACCGGCATCGCCCGAACGACGGTCGATCGCCTACGTGCCGGGAAGCGGCCACCCACCGCTCGCGTCGTCAACGCGCTCGCCGACGCCCTCGGCATCAACATGAGCGAGGCGCACCAGCTCGCTGGCCGCACTCCCCCGGCCCCAGAGAACAGCGACGAGCCGGCCGGACGGACTGCCGCCGATGCCCGTGAAGCGATCCTGCGGGACCCGATCTACAACGACGAGCAGCGTGAGGCCATGCTGCGGCTACACGACCTGTTCGCCCGCACCAACCGTCAGGACTGACGCTTCGCCTTCTTGGCAGCCACCTTCTTACCGCCAGCCTTCTTACCCGCCTTGCGCGCGTCGGCGATGGCGTCGACGACGGTCTCCTCCAGGTCCGGCATCAGGTCACCGTAGATGTCCGACGTCACGGCCAGCGTCGCGTGACCAAGCCGCCGCGAGATGGCCAGGGGCGTCATCCTGGGATCGCTGAACAGCCACGCTGCGCAGGTGTGGCGCAGGTCGTGCCAGGACGGCGCCTCCCCGACCACGAGGACTCCCGAGCAACCGCACGTCGACACCGCGTCGCGGGCTGGCCCGTAGTGGCTGACGCAGCGGGTTGTTCCGGGACGGACGCGGGCGCCGCACGGCTCACCGTTGTCCCGGGTGCCGCCGTAGCCCCTGCACCGGCCGCCAGCGCCGGGCCGCTGCTCACCGCGGTCCGGCGGCGGGTGCTTCGCGCACCGGCGTGCCCGGGTCACCGCCGGCGCCCAGACGTCGTTGTACATCTCGCTGTAGTCCAGCTCGCGGCCATCCGCACGGCGGAACAGCAGACACTCGTCGTCCTCGCTGTTGACGAGCTGCGCCAGCGCCGTGTAGAGGTCACGCCCGATCGGCAGGGACCGCTTCGCCCGGCCCTTCGTGGTGCCGAGGTAGCGCTGGCCGCCCTCACCGCGCTTCCATGCCCGCCACACACGCACCCGGGCCGCCTTGCGTTTCGTGGGCGGCACGAGGTGCTTCTTGGCCAGTGCGGTCGCCTCGCCCCACCGCACGCCGGTCTCGACCAGGGCGTCGAGGAGCGTGTGCCACCGCGTGTCGAAGCCAGCGCGCAGTTGCTCGTACTGCTCGGGGGTGAGGTAGACGGCGCGGTGCTCACCGGTGTCGTCGTCGGCGCGCTCGTCGCGCCGGAAGTCGGTGCCCTTGCACGGGTTGACGGGGATCACGCCCTGGTCGGCGGCGGCCTTGAGTGGAGCGAAGAGGGCGGAGTAGTAGCGGGTGACCGTTCCCGTCTTCATCCCGTTCGCCCGCAGTTCGTTGATCCATGCGCCGATCATGATCGGGGTCATGTCACCGATGGGGGTGTCCCCGAACGCGGGGAAGATGTGGTCGCGGAACTGCTGTTGGTACCGCGCCCGGGTGCCGGGGCTGATGCGGGTCTTCGAGGCGAGCCACTTCTCGGCCCACTCGCGGAACGTCGGGGTGGTGGGCCGGTCGTCGTCCCCGGGCTCGACGAACTGGGGCACGCCCATGTCGGCGTAGACGCGATCGGCGGTGATCCGGCCCCGGTGTCCGTTGACGATGCCGCAGGCTTGCTCGGCGTACTCTGACGTGGGCCAGGTGGTGTACTGCTTGCCGGGTTGGCCGGGTATCCGCCAGACGACTCGGTAGGCGCTCCCCCGCTGCTCGATGCTCGCCATGGGGACAGACCGTATGTCCCCATGGGGACACCAGCAAGGCCGAATGAGTCGCAGTAGAGCTTCGATAGTCACGCAACGCACAACATGAATGCGGACATAGCCGGGCGGTGCAGGTCACGCCAGCATTCAAGGTCGACTTCTAATCCCAAGGCCGCAGGTTCGAATCCTGCCGGGCGCACCTCTGTTCGCACTGCTCAGCGGCTGGTCGCCGAGTCGAGTCGACACCCGGATCGCGGCGATGGCGGACATCGGAACCGTCTCGCGCGCTCTTTGCTCTCGCATCCACCACAAGATCGCGCTCGATCCGGGATCAAGTGGCTATCGTCGCGCTCCGAAACCACTCGATCCCGGATCCGGCGTGATCTCGAATCGCGGATTAGACACTGTGTGTATAGCCTGTGTGTATAGCGGCCCGGACACCGTCGGACTCCGGTGGGCACGGGAGGGCCGCGAGAGACGGAGGCTGTTACGTGAGACGACAGACGCTGACCGGTACGGCGGCCGCCGCGCTGGCGACCGTGGTGGCGCTCGGCATCACCCCCGCCCAGGCCAACCCACGGACCGAGGCACCCGCCGCCGGCACGGGCATCGCGTGGGAGCCGTGTGCCGACGAGCCGGAGGCGGAGTGCGGCAGCGTGACCGTACCCGTCGACTGGTCCGCACCGGACGGCCCGACGATCGACGTCGCGCTGGCCCGTCGGACCGCCACGGACCCGGCCGCGCGGATCGGCACGATCCTCACCAACCCCGGCGGACCGGGTGCATCGGGGGTGCAGGACGCCATCCTCGGCGGCATCGGCGGCAGCTTCAGTGACGAGGTCCGCCGCCGCTTCGACGTGGTCGGCTTCGATCCTCGGGGTGTGGGCGGCAGCGACCCCATCCGGTGTCAGGTGCCGGAGGGCCCGGAGCCGAAACTGTTCCCCACCACCGCCGAGGAGTTCGACGGCCTGCGCGCCTGGACCCGCGCGTACGGCGAAAGCTGCCGGGAGCACAGCGGCCCGCACGTCGACTTCCTCGACAGCCGGACCGTCGCCCGTGACATGGACGCCATCCGGGCCGCGCTCGGCGAGAAGAAGCTGACCTTCTACGGCAACTCGTACGCCACCATGATGGGACAGCAGTACGCCACGCTGTTCCCGCAGCGGGTGCGGGCGATGGTGCTCGACAGCACGATGGACCACAGCGCGGCTACCACGTGGGACTTCCTGCGCAGCGAGACGAAGGCGACGCAGGACAGCTTCGACAGGTACGTCGAGTGGTGCCGCACCTCGACCGAGTGTGCGCTGCACGGCCAGGACGCCCGCACGGTCTTCCGGGAGCTGTACGCCAAGGCCGAACGCGGTGAGCTGGTCGACCCGGGCAGCTCGCGGACGATGAGCCCGACCGATCTGCTGGAGGACATCCAGTGGACGTTCCTCGGCCCGTACTGGACGCAGTTGTCGGAGCGGCTGGCGGGCCTGTCGGCGGGCGAGCCCGGCCCCACGACGGACGCCGCCCGCCCCACCACGGCGCGGACGGCGATCACAGAGCAGGAGCCGGAGCAAGAGCCGGGGCAGGAGCCGGTCGAGGATCCGAGCCTCGCCATCTTCTGCCAGGACTGGAGGTTGCCGGTGCGCGACGTCGACCAACTGCGGGCGTACCAGGAACGACTGGCCCGGGTGGCACCGGAGATGAAGCTCAACCTCCAGGCGTGGGGCTCGACGATGGCCTGCCTGGGCTGGCCGACCGAGGTCCGCAACCCGCAGGCGCCGCTGCGGTGGAAGGGCGTGCCGCCGGTGCTGGTGCTCAACAGCCGGTACGACCCGGTCACGCCGCACGAGTGGGCGCGGAACGTGGCGCGCCAGTCGGGTGCGACCCTGCTGACCTACGAGGGTGCGGGGCACGGCGTCTACTCGTTCGGCAGCGACTGCGTCGGCGACGCCACCACGCGGTACCTGATCCACGTCAAGACGCCCCCGCAGGGCACCCGGTGCCCGGCCGTGGCGCAGTGACCGGCGTCTTGACCTGAACTGACAGCCACGTCGTAGTGTTGCCGGCGTGGGGCTGGTGAACACGTCGCGTTCCTCGGACTCACCGTGGATCTCCTCGGTGTGGACCGGTCACAGCACCCAGGTCTCGCAGATGACGTCCGTCGCCAGCGAGACCTGGGGGCTCGTGTTCTGGGAGTCCAGGGGTACGCCGTTCGCCGCTGTCGTCGGCCCGGAGGACCGCACCGTCTCGGCACCCGTACCGCAGGAAGCCCGGTTCGTCGGCGTCCAGTTCGCCGTCGGCACCGTACTGCGGGCGGCACCCACGTCGACGCTGCTGAACTCGGGGATCGAACTGCCCGACACCACCTCCGGGCGGTTCTGGCTCGACGGCGGGCGCTGGCACACGCCGCGTGTCGACGACGACGCCGAGGCCCTGGTGGCGAGGCTCGTCCGCGCCGGCGTGCTGGTGCGCGACCCGCTGGTGCAGGCGACACTGGACGGCAGTCCGGTGGCCACCGCGAGCCGCACGGTGGAGCGCCGCTTTCGGGCCGCCACCGGCCTCACCCGGGGCACCGTCGCGCAGATCGGACGCGTCCGGGCCGCTGCGGAGCTGCTGTCGACGGGCGCGCAGGTCAGCACCGTCGTGGACCGGCTCGGCTACTACGACGAGCCGCATCTCGCGCGGGCGTTGCGACGGTACGTGGGGCGTACCGCCGGTCAACTCCGCAGCGGCGCCGGCGGCGCGATCGCGCTCCCGGCGCCAGTCGACGACGCCGCGCTCACGGCGCTAGCGGACGACGTCGTAGACGGCCTTGAGCACGCCGTTGCCGTAGGCAGCGGAGTCGCGCAGCGCTAGCCGCTGCTCCCGCTGCTCACGCCGGGGGAACACGCTCTTGCCGTCACCGAGCAACACCGGAAAGAGGGTCGGCGTGGGGGCGGGATGCTTGCGCTGGACGGGGCAAGATCCGCACAACTTCAGCAATATTGCTGTCTCCGAGCACGCCTGAGGCAGCAGTATCCGTGAAGTTGCGCGGATCATGATGAGCCGCAGGGGGTGTGCGGACACTGTGCACACCGAGCGGCACCGGCACCGACACAGGCACGGACGGGCATCTGGCGACGGGGATGGTCCCGGGCAGCCCACCGTCGACGGGTGGGCTGCCCGGGTCGGCGCCGTGGCGCCGGTCGCCCGGGGACGCGGGCGGGAATCAGCTGAGCCGGCGCAACGTGCTGCCGACGGCAATCAGCTCAGCTGGCAGGACGTGCCGTTGAGGCGGAAGTCGCCGGGACGGTCGTTGGTGCCGGAGTAGGTGGCCTGGAGGCCGAAGGTGGCCGTGCCGTTGGTCGGCAGGCTGCCGTTCCAGGACACGTTGCGCGCGGTGACGGTCCGGCCGGACTGGGTGACCTGGGCGTTCCAGGCGTTGGTGACCTGCTGGTTACCGGCGAACGTCCAGGTCAGCGTCCAACCGGTCAGGGCGGACCCACTGTTGGTGACGCGCACGTCGGCGGTGAAGCCGTTGCTCCACTGGTTGGCCGTCCAGCTCACCGCGCAGGCAGCCGGGCCGGTCGTCGGCGGGGGCGTCGTGGGAGGCGGCGTCGTGGGAGGGGGCGTGGTCGGCGGGGGCGTGGTGGGCGGCGGGGTGGTGCCGTCGCGGGGCGGGAAGCGCAGCACCCGGTCGTCGGTGGACGCCGGGGTGCCCCGGCCGTCACGGTTGCTGGTGGTGACCCAGAGCCAGCCGTCGGGGCCGTACTCGACGGTGCGCAGGCGTCCGTAGGTGCCCAGCAGTTCGGCGGTGGGGGTGCCGACGCCACCGGAGCCGTTCAGCGGCACGTTCCAGAGCCGGGTGCCGCGTAGGCCGGCCACGAAGAGGCGGTTCCCGGCGATGGTGACGCCGCTCGGGGACGCCTCGGCCGGCGTCCAGACGAGCAGGGGGTCGCGGAACCGGGGGTCGTTGGCGCGGCCCTCGACAGTGGGCCAGCCGTAGTTGCCGCCCGCGACGATCAGGTTGAGCTCGTCCCAGGTGTTCTGACCGAACTCGCTGGCATATAGTCGGCCTTGGGCGTCCCAGGCTAGACCCTGCACATGGCGGTGGCCGAGGCTGTAGACGGGTGAGCCGGCCGTCGGGTTGTCCGGCGGGACGGTGCCGTCGGGTCGGATGCGCAGGATCTTGCCGTTGCGGCTCTGCGGGTTCTGGGCCGTGGCGGTCTGTCCGGCGTCACCCACTCCGACATAGAGCATGCCGTCCGGTCCGAAGGCGATCCGGCCTCCGTTGTGGATCGACGCACGGGTCAGTCCGGTGAGGATCGGTTGCTGGTCCTGCACGGCGGTGAGCCGGAACCGGGAGATGCGGTTGTCGGTCGCGGTGGTGAAGTAGACGTAGATCCAGCCGTCCTGCGCGTAGGTCGGCGAGACGGCGAGACCGAGCAGGCCACCCTCGCTGGTCGCGGCCACTCCGGAGATCGTGACGACGGGTACGGGCTGCTGGCCGGGACGGACCCGGACCACCTGGCCGGTGGGACGTTGGGCGACCAGGGCGCTGCCGTCGGGCAGGAAATCCATGCCCCATGGCACCTGGAGCCCGGTGGCGACCGTTTCCGGGCGGGTGAAGTCGAAGTCGCCGACGGCGAGCAGCCCGGGGGCTGCGGCGGTGCCGGCGGACGGGCGTTCGACGGCGGGTACCGCGCCGGCGAGCCCACCGACACCGACGGCACCGGCGACCAGCCCGGCGGTGAGTACGGCCCCGACCCTGAGTCGGATTTTCATGCCACCTCCCGAAATAGAGATGTTAATCAATGTAACATGCGCGAATTCCTGACGCGCGGGATCGCGCCCCGAAGAAACGGCCACGGAGCAGGAAAAGGTGGGGAGAATTCATATTTCTGTCTCGGACTCGCATCGACTACGGTAGGAAACACAGGTGATCCAGACCGGGTCGCCAGACGACGGCGACGGCCGCCCGCACAGCAGCAACAGCCTCGACACGCTCGGTCACCGAGAACGCCGGCACGTGCTATTCTCCGGCGTCGATCTCCGCAGCGCGGACCCGGATCGGGTCGATTGTCGCAAAGGACGCCCTCCCCCGATGTCGGTCCACACCGCTTCGACCGCGCCACCCACTTCGGTGCAGCGCCCCGCCACCGGTGCGTTCACGCTGATCTTCACCCGGTTACCGGCATTGCTGCGACTGTCCTGCGGCCTTTTCGTCGCGGTGGTGGCGCTCGCCGTCCGTACCCCTCCGGTCCGGGTCGAGTTGTTGATCCCGGCCGTGACGGTGTTGACCGCCTGGGCCGTCTGGTATTCGCTGCGTGCCTTCCGGCACGGCATCGGTGCGGCCATGGTCACCGGGGACGTGGCCCTGACCACCGTCGCGTGCCTGGCGATGCCGGTCCTGGTCGCCCCGGAGGTGCTGCCCGGCGAGGCGAGCTGGATCGCGGTGCTGGCCAGCACCACGGTCATCAACGCCCAGGCGACCGCTCCGGCGCGCTGGTCGATCACCGCCGGTCTACTGGTCACCGCGAGCTACGCCGTCGGCGCGTACGCGGCCGCGGACCCCGTCGAGGCCGGCGCCCACTCGGTGACGCTGCTGGCACAGATCGCCTGCACCGCCATGATGACCGCGGTGATGCGTCGCCGGATGCTCCGCGCCGACGCCGAGTTCGTGACGAGCCAGAAGGCCACCCGGGAGGCGCTGCTCGCACGCACCTCGCGGGAGTCGGAACGGCAGCAGAACCGCGACCTGCACGACACCGTCCTGGCGACGCTGACCATGGTCGGACAGGGTGCCGTACCCGGCCCGTCGCCGGCCCTGCGCGACCGGTGCGCCACCGATCTGCGTACCCTCGCCGCCCTGGCGGACGCCCGGTCGGTGCCGGCGGGCGGCACGGCCCGGGTGGACGAACGGCTGCGGGCGGTGTTCGCCCGGCTGCCCGGACTGCCGGTCAACGCCGACCTGCCGCCGTGCCCGGCACCGGCGCCGGTCGCCGAGGCGCTCGCGGAGAGCACCCACGCGGCGCTGACCAACGTGCTCCGGCACGCGCCCGGCGCCGCCACCACCGTGCGGCTGCGGCGCATCACCGGCACCGTCGCGGTCGAGGTGGTCGACGACGGTCCCGGTTTCGACCCCAGCACCGTCCCGGCGCACCGGTACGGCCTGCGCGAGTCGATCCACGGCCGGATGGCCACGATCGGCGGGCGGGCCGAGGTGGACTCCGCCCCCGGTCACGGCACCCGGATCCGGTTGGAGTGGTCGGATGTCGGCTGAGGCGGGGACGGCACCCGGGGCGGTGGTGCGGCCCGCGGCGCGTACCCCCGGGACGGTCGACGGTGCCGACGCCGGCCGGGCGGCGGCTGCGGTGGCGCGGATCTCCGACCGGGGTGCCCGGGTCGTCGCGGTGACCATCGCGCTGGTCTGGCACCTGGCGATCGGGCTGCCGGCGGTGCTGTCCGCCTGGTCCGAGCTGGCGGTGCCGCAGGTGGTGCTCGGCGGCTGGCTGCTGGTGACGGCGGCCGGGGTGACCGCCGGCGTACGCCTGCTGCACGACCGCCCGCTGCCGGCGGCGCCGATGGCCGGGCTGCTGCTGGCGGTCGACGTGGTGGTCTTCGCGGCGGTCGGCAGGGCGCACCTGTTCAGTCCCGCCAACTGGGTCTGGGGCACGCTCGCCTGGTTCTTCCTGGTGGTGCTCTGGGGGCAGCGGGTGCGCTGGCTGCTTGCCCTGCTGGTGGCGCACGCGGCGATCGCGATGTCCGCCGTCGCGTTGTACGGCGCGACCGGCGCGGCGGACCTGGCCCGTTCCACGATGGCGTTGTACGGCACCTCCTCGCTGCCGGCGGCGGTCTTCGTCGGCGCGGTGGCCCTGTCGCTGCTCTCTCGCGAGCGGGCCGCCACCGTCGCGACCACGAACGCGATGGTGGCCGAACGGGAGGCCGCCGAGCACGCCCGACGGGAGCGGCGGGAGCGGCTGGCGCTGGCCAGCGCGGCGGCCAGCGAGGTGTTGACCGAGCTGGCGCAGGGCCGGGCCGATCCGGCCGACCCGGAGGTGCAGCGCCGCTGCGTACGCGCGGCCGGACAGTTGCGTCGGTTGATCGCTGAGTCCGACGACGTGCCGCATCCGCTCCTGCACGAGCTTCGTGCCGCAGCCGACCTGGCGGAGCGCAACGGTCTGCCCATCGACCTGGTCACAATTGGTGCACCGCCACCGTTGCCGGTGCAGGTCCGCCGGAGCCTGACCGATCCGCTCATCGCCGTCCTCGCCGAGGCACGGGAGTGGGCCCGGATGACAGTCGTCGCCGGCCCCGACGAGGTGGTGGTCAGCCTGGTCACACCGGACCGGGGCGGCCCGGAGGCCACCGGGCCGCCGCCGGAGGACGGTGACGCGCAGGTCGAACAGGTACACGAACGGGACGGGGAGATCAGATGGACGCAGACGCGGTGGCGCCGTTGACGCCACACCGCCCCGTCGGAGTGGCCATTGTGGACGATCATCCGGTGGTCATCGACGGGGTACGCGCCTGGCTGGCCACCGAGCCGCGACTGACCGTACTCGCCACCGGCGACGACCCCGACGAGGTGCTGCGAGCCGCGCCCGAGGCCGACGTGGTGCTGCTGGACCTGCGCCTGCACGGCCGGCTGGTGCTGGACAAGCTCGCCGAGCTCTGCGCCTCGGGCCGGCGGTTGGTGGTCTACTCCGAACACTCCGATCCGCGCACCATGCTCGCCGCGCTCGATGCCGGGGCGGTGGCCTTCCTCGCCAAGCACGAGGGGCGGGAGCACTGCGTGGCGACGGTGCTGGACGCGGCGAGCGACCGTCCGTACGTCGCCCCGTCGTTGGCGGGCGCGATGGTCGGTGACCCCCGACCGGACCGGCCGGTCCTCTCCGACAAGGAGCGCGAGGCGCTGCTGCTCTGGTTCCAGTCGATGTCCAAGGCGTCGGTGGCCCGCCGGATGCGGATCAGCGAACACACCGTCAAGCAGTACGTCGACCGGGCGCGGATCAAGTACACCCGGGCCGGACGGCCAGCGGCCACCAAGGCGGCACTGCTCGCCCGGGCGATCGAGGACGGACTAGTCCGACCAGAGGAAATAGGCATCTATCGGTCGCACGCGTCGACCGATTGGCCGACCCCCTAACGGGCGTCATGACAGGGAGTGTCGGATTGGGCGAGGCTCGTGATCAGATGCCCCCGCCAGCACCGGAGGTTCCGTCCCGATGCACGATGATGCGTCCCCGTTCTTCATCGCCCCGCATCGCTTCGACGCGGTGCACGACGACGCCGGCCCGGTCCTGGACCGCCGGCACGAGCTGGTGCCGGAGGCCGGCGAGCAGGTGCTCGGCCGCCACCGACTGAACGTGGCGGGCTACCTGCTCGGCCCCACGGACGCCTCCCGGTCGTGGACGCTGCCCGCCCCGGTCACCCTCACCGTGACCGATTTCCGCATGGTCTACGTCGGGACGCGTTCGCACCTCGCCCTGGTCGGTTCCCGTTCCGGCCCGGGCGGCCGGACCCCGGGCCTGGTCAGCGGGCAGATCCGCTGGCAGTGGCCGTCCCGGCTGGAGTGGCTGCCGGGCACCGGCGACGACGAGATGCGGTTGCTGGTGGTCTGCGACGCGTTGCGGACCATCCGACAGCCGGCGCTCGGCCTGACCGGGCAGCGTGCCGAGGTGAGTGAGCTGGCCCGGCAGATCCGCCGCGCGGTGGCCGTTTTTCGGCTCACCCGGCCGGAGCTGGTGGACCTGTCGCCGCCGGAGCGGGACGCGCTGGCCCGGGTCGCCCGCAGTACGCCACTGGCCGGTCCGGCGCGGGTGGTGCTGCCCGGCTCTCTGCCCGTCGAGTTCCACTCCCGGGACGACTACTACCGGCCCCGGCACTCCGATCCGATGCCGTACGACGCGGCCTCCGGGCTACGGTGATCCGCCCGCCGACCTGAACCCGCACAGCCCTGATCCGCGCCGGTCCGATCGGCACGGTCTGTCGTGCGCCGGGCGGGTCAGGGGTTTCGGGCACCCCGTCCGGCGTCGATGGCGTCGGCCTGCTCCGGGGTCGGCGCGGTGCCGCCGAGGTGGGCCGGCAGCCACCAGCGGTCCTCCGGCCCGGCGGGCTGGTCCGGGTACTCCCGTTGGACCCGGTCCACCATCGCGCCGAGCCGGGCGGCCAGGTCGGCGGTCATCGCGGCGGTGTCCGGGTACGCGCCGGGCAGCATCGGCTCGCCGACCAGGATGGTGATCGGGGTGTGCCGCCGGCTCAGCGTGCGCGGTCGGCCCTTGGTCCAGAGGCGCTGGCCGCCCCAGAGCGCCACCGGCAGCACCGGCACGTCGGCGTCGCGGGCCATCCGGGCGGTCCCGCTCTTGAGAGTCCGCAGGGTCAGGGACCGGCTGACGGTGGCCTCCGGGAACACGCCGACCGCCTCGCCGGCCCGCAACGCGCGCACAGCGGCGGCGTACGACTCGGCACCCGCCTGCCGATCCACCGGGATGTGCCGCATCCCGCGCATCAGCGGGCCGGACACCCGATGCCGGAACACCGCGTCCTTCGCCATGAACCGGACCAGTCGCCGGGAATCCAGCGCCCCCAACCCGCAGAAGATGAAGTCCAGGTAGCTGACGTGGTTGCTGGCCAGCACCACACCACCGGTGCGGGGCACGTGGTGCGCCCCCTCCACGGCCAGCTTCAGGTCGAGTACGCGGAACATCGTCTTACAGGCGGCGATCACGGGCGGATACACGAGTTCCGGCATCCGGTAACTTTACCCCTAGTAGGTTACGCGCTGGTAGGACGCCCGTCCGGGCTGCTCAGCCACCATGACCGCGCCCTCAGTCGGCGAGTTTGTGCAGTTCGAGCCGACCACGGGCGAAGGCGTCCACCCGCCCCCATCGGCCCGGGATGTCCAACACCTCGATCCGACCCATGCCCACCGGCAACCGTGGCTCGACCGCCAGGTGACCCTCGTGCGGCTCCAGGCCCAGCATGGTGCGCAGCAGCAACAGTGGGGCCCCCGTCGACCATGCCTGCGGGCTGCACGCCGTCGGGTACTCCACCGGGAACTTCGTCTGCTCACGCTGGTAGCCGCCGAACGCCTCGGGCAGCCGCCCGTCGAAGTAGCGGGCGGCGTCCAGGATGCCGTTGGCGATGACGGCCGCCTCCTCGGCGAAGCCGTACCGGCGCAGGCCCCAGGCACAGAACGAGGTGTCGAACGGCCAGACCGTGCCGTTGTGGTAGCCGATCGGGTTGTACCGCACCTCGCCCTCGGCCAGCGTGCGTACCCCCCAGCCGGAGAAGAGTCGCGGCCCGACCAGGTGGTGCGCGATCTGCGCGGCCCGGTCCTCGTCGACGATCCCGCTCCAGAGCAGGTGACCGATGTTCGAGGTGAGCACGTCGCACTGTCGTCCCTCCGGGTCCAGCGCCAACGCGTAGTAGCCGCCGTCGGAGACCCACCAGTCCCGGTTGAACCGCTCCTTGAGCGCCGCCGCCTCCCGCTCCAACTGGTCGGCGAACCCCGGGTCGTCCCAGAACTCGCGGGCCAGCCGGGCGCCGCGCATCTTCGCGTCGTACGCGTACCCCTGCACCTCACACGTGGCCCGGGGAAACGGCGGCAGGCTGCCGTCGGCGTACGAGATGGAGTCCCAGGAGTCCTTCCAGCACTGGTTCTCCAGGCCGGTGTCGGTGTTGCGGCGTTCGTACCAGATGTAGCCGGTGCCGACGAGGTCCGCGTAATCGTCCATCCACCGGAACGCCCGACGGCACTCCTGCTCCAACTCCTTGACCAGCGCCGCGTCTCCGCTCCACCGCTCGTACTCGTCGAGCAGCACCACGAACAGCGGGGTGGCGTCCACCGAGCCGTAGTACGGCGAGTGCGGCTGCTCCTCGAACGCGGCACTCTCGCCGTAGCGCATCTCGTGCAGGATCCGACCCGGGTCCTCCTCCCGGAAGTCGTCGCACCGGGTGCCCTGGAGTGCGCCGAGGATCCGCAGCGTGGTGGCGCTCAGCTCGGGCGTGAACGGCAGGGTCTGCAGGCAGGTCAGGATGCTGTCCCGGCCGAACATGGTCATGAACCAGGGCAGGCCGGCCGCCGGCAGCGTCTGTCCGCCGAGCGAGAGCGGCGCGAACCGCAGCGCGGCCAGATCCACGATGCACCGCCGGTACGTCGCCGCGACCTGGTCGTGCTCGCTGTTCACCTTCGGCGCCTTGGCGATCCACTCCTCCAGGTCGTGCTGGAGGGCGAGCCGCTCGGTGCCGTGCACCCGCAACCCGATCCGCAGGTCCCGGTGGTCCGGGCCGAGCGCCAGCGTCTGCACGTCGATGGTGGTGTGCCACTGCTCGTTCGGTTCCAGGTGGATCGTGTACGAGAAGCCGTTGCGGTCGTACCGGGTCGGCTCGGAGGAGGAGATGACGGTCTCCCGCCGGAAGTTGCCGCGCCGGTAGCCGATGCGCAGCTTGTCCGAGTCCACCTCGGCGTACGTCTCGCCCTTCTTGTTCAGGATCTCGTCCTTGACCTCGAACAGGTCGGCGAAGTCGCACGCCGCGTCCATCCGCACCTGGAGGTCGACGGCCTTCTCGTCGTGGTTGAGGATGGTGATGTTCTCCCGGAAGCTGCCCCCGACGGCCCGCTCGCGGATGATCGACAGTTTCGCGTCCACGTAGTGCGTGGCCAGGCCGGGCACCAGGAAGAAGCGCGACTCGAAGTACTGGAGATCGTCGTAGGAGAGCGCGTTCAGCCGCTCACCGTTGACGGTGAGCACCCACTTCGACAGGTAGCGGGTGTCGAAGGAGAACAACCCGGTCGGCTCGGTCGGTGTCGCCTCGATGTCGCCGGTGGCCTCGCAGACCACGAAGGTGCTGCCGTCGAGGATCCGTACGGTGTGACTGGGAGCCATCAGCGGACCCCCTTGCGGTACCGACGCGGCCCCTCGGCCTGCGGCGGCCCGGGAAAGAGCCGGTCCACCTGGACGACCAGGCGCGCGTCGCCGGAGACCGTGACGTCCCCGCGCAGCAGCGCCGCCAGCCCATTCTCCCGACCGGTCACCAGATCCTCGAACAGCTCCGGGCTGGTCCCGACCACGGTGTCGGCCGCCAGGTCCTCCCGGGAGACCGTCAGGTTCCCCCGGTCGATGCGCAGCAGCCAGTGGCTGGTCCGGGGCCCCTCGTGCAGATCGAAGCGCAGGGCGCCCGACGACTTCGCCAGCAGGGGCTCGTACCCCCGGTGGTCGAGGTCCTCGAAGAACCGTGTGGTCGCGTCCGACATCACCGCACTCCTCCCGGTCGCTGTGCTCTCCGGAAGGCGGGTCCCCATGCGCGACGGGGTCAACCTCGCCCGGATCGGGTGAGCTGAGCGGGATCCTCACCGCGACCGACGGGCGGCGCGGCGCTGCCGGCACGCCTGCGGCGGGAAGCGTCGACGCCGGCCCCCGAGGCGGGGACCGGCGTCGCACGGGCGGGGAGGCGTCAGTTGTTGGGATCGTCGGCGCTGATGTCGGCCAGCACCGACTGGGGCTCCCGCTCCACGGCCAGGTCACCCATGGAGACCAGACCGATCAGCCGGCCGTCCTCGACCACCGGCAGCCGGCGTACGGCATACGTCCGCATCAGGTCGGCGGCGGCCACGGCGTCGTCGTACTGACTGACCGTGATCACGTCCTTCGAGGTGATCTGGTCGAGCTGAGCGGTGTTCGGGTCCATGTCCTCCGCGACGCCCCGGACCGTGATGTCCCGGTCCGTGATGATGCCGACCACGTTGTCGCCGTCGCACACCACCACGTCGCCGATGGCGGAATCCCGCATCTCCTGCGCGGCGGCGGCGAGCGTGGCGCTGCCGTCCATGGTCACCACCCGGGTCGTCATGAAGTCTCCGACCGTTGTCATGGCGCCTCCCTCTCGGTGTGGGCAACCCGGTGTCTACCCCACGACCGCAGGCAGTAACGCTCAGTGCTCGGCGGCGACCAGCTCGGCGAGCTGCACGGCATTGAGCGCGGCACCCTTGCGCAGGTTGTCGTTCGCGCAGAACAGGGCCAACCCGTGCGGGACCGTCTCGTCGGCGCGGATCCGGCCCACGAACGTCGGATCCTGCCCGGCCGCCTGCAACGGGGTCGGCACGTCGGAGAGCGCCACGCCCGGCGCGTCGGCGAGCAGCTCGTGGGCCCGCTGCGGGCTGATCGGCCGGGCGAACCGCGCGTTGATCTGGAGCGAGTGCCCGGTGAACACCGGCACCCGGACGCAGGTGCCGGAGACCTTCAGCTCGGGGATCTCCAGGATCTTGCGGCTCTCGTTGCGCAGCTTCTGCTCCTCGTCGGTCTCGGCGGAGCCGTCGTCGACGATCGAGCCGGCCAGCGGCAGCACGTTGAACGCGATCGGCCGGGCGAACGAGCGCGGGGCCGGGAACTCCACCGCCGCACCGTCGAAGGTCAGACCGGACGCGGTCTCCACCACCTTGCGGACCTGCTCGTCCAGCTCGGCCACGCCGGACAGCCCGGCACCGGACACCGCCTGGTACGTCGAGACGACCAGGCCGACCAGCTCCGCCTCGGCGTGCAGCGGACGCAGCACCGGCATCGCGGCCATCGTGGTGCAGTTCGGGTTGGCGATGATGCCCTTGGGGCGGACGGTGGCGGCGTGCGGGTTGACCTCGGCCACCACCAGCGGCACCTCCGGGTCCATCCGGAACGCCGACGAGTTGTCGATGACCACGGCCCCGGCGGCGGCGACCCGGGGCGCCAGCTCCTTGGCGGTGCCCTTGCCCGCCGAGAAGAGGACGATGTCCAGCCCCGAGTAGTCGGCGGTGGTCGCGTCCTCGACCGTGACCTCCTCGCCGCGCCACGGCAGCGTCCGCCCCGCCGACCGCGCCGAGGCGAACAACCGCACCTGCTCCGCCGGGAACTCCCGATCCGCCAACACCTGCCGCATGACGCCACCGACCTGGCCGGTGGCCCCCACAATGCCGATCCTCATGCCCGCGAGGCTACCCAGCGGGCCGGTGGCGATGGGAACGCTTTCCCACCGCCCGGACCGTCCGATCGCCTGATCAACGCGTGGCGTCGATCACCTCGCCCAGATCCGCCGCCACGAGTTCGTCCCTGATCACCGCCGCGTCGCCCTCGACGACGAGGGTCAGCGACTCCGGGAACAGGTGGGCGGCGGCCGCCGCCGAGACCTCCGCCACGTCGGCGGCGAGCAACGACTCGCGCAACCGGGCGTGGTAGTCGTCCGGCAGGTCGTGCACCACGAGCGTGGTGAGCGCACCGGCGATCGCACGGGGACTCTGCAACTCGACCGAGAGCTGCCCGGCCCGCCAGGACCGGGCCACCGCCAGCTCCTCCTCGGTCACCCCACCGGCCTGGGTACGCGCGATCTCCCCGACCGCGTCCACCAGCGCCGGCGCGGTGACGGCGGTCTGCACGCCGGAACTGACCCCGAACCGGCCGAACCGGCGCGACGAGGCGAAGTCACCCCGGATGCCGTACGTGTAGCCGCGTACCTCACGGATCAGGTGGTTCAGCCGGGACGTGAAGGCACCACCGAGCACCGTGCCGGCCAGCGCGATCGGCACGTGGTCCGGGTGGGCCCGGTGCGGCGCCGGATGCCCGAGCCGCAGCGTGGACTGCACCGAACCGGGCCTGTCGACCAGGATCACCCGGCGGCCGGAGCGCAGCGGCACCTCGATCGGCGTGCCCCGGTCCACCGGTCCACCACCGGTGCCGGCGAACGCCGTCGCGGCCAGCGCGTCCAGGTCGAGCCGGTCCAGGTCACCGGCGACGACCAGCGTCCCCGGGCGGATGAACCACTCCGAGTGGAAGACCGTGACGTCCTCGACGTCCAGCCCGGCCACCGAATCCGGGTCGCCGTACATCGGGCGACCCCACCGGGTGTCGCCACCGAACAGGTCGGCGCGCAACGCCGCGTCGGCCCGTGGACCCGGATTCGCCCAGTCCATCCGCAACGCGGTCGCCTCGTCGTCCCGGACCCGGCGTACGTCGTCCGGGTCCAGCCTCGGCGTCCGCACCGCCTCGGCGAGCAACTCCACGGCGGCGCCCAGTCGGTCCACCGGCACCTGCACACTGGCCTGGAAGGTGTCCCAGTCCAGCCCGGTCACCAACTCGGTGCCGAGCGCCTCGATGGCCAACGCGTACGCGGTGGCGTCCCGCTGGCTGGTGCCCTCCTCCAGGGCCTTGGCCAGGACGCCGCCCAGCCCCTCCTTGCCCACCGGCTCCCGGCCCGCGCCCGCGTCGAGCAGCAGCAACGCGACGGCCAGGTTCTGTCCCGGCAGGTGTGCGGCGACGACCTGACCGCCCGCCACGCTCCGACGCACCACCTGCGGGAACCGGTACGGACGGGCCGCACCCGGTCCCGGACGATCGGCAATCAACGTCACTGGGCTTTCCTTTCGTTCGCGACTGCGGGGCTCGCGTACACCAGGCCACGGCCACCAACCGGTCCGCGCCGCTCACTCCTCGCGCTCACCGGGCTTTCCTTTCGTTCGCGACTGCGGGGCTCGCGTACACCAGGCCACGGCCACCAACCGGTCCGCGCCGCTCACTCCTCGCGCTCACCGGTTGTCCTCCGGAACGTAGGTCAGAGTCGCCCGGTCGGCGGGGGCGAGCACGTCGGCGGCGACCTCGGCGATCTGCTCGGCGGTCACCGCGAGCCAGCCCGGCAGCCGATCGGCGAGCACCCGGGGGTCACCGAACTGGGTGGTGTACCGGCCCAACGCGTCGGCCCGACCGTCCACCGTGGACATCTGCCGCCACCAGGCGGTGGTCAGCAGCGCCTTGGCGCGGTCCAGCTCGGCGGCGGTGACCGGCACGGTGGTCAGCTCGTCGATCACCTCGGCCAGCCCGGCGGCCAGTCGCTCGGCGTCCACGCCGGGACGGGCGGTGGCGGTGGCGATCAGCGGTGCCGGCGCGTGCGCCAGGTCCACCCCGTACGCCCCGACCAGATCCGGCTGGGCGATCCGCTCACCGTCGGCGAGGCGCTGGTAGAGGCGACTGCCCCGACCGCTGCCGAGCACGGTGGCGAGCACCGTCACCACGTCGTACCCGGGGGTGCCGAAAGGGTGCGTGCGGTGCGCGACGTACACCCGGGGCGCCGGAACGTCCGCGACCACCGTCTCCCCCACCGGCTCGCCGCTACCGGCGATGACCAGGCCGTCCGGGGCGGAGGGGATCTCCGGCCGGGGCGGGATGGCGCCGAAGTACTTCTCGGCCAGCGCGGTGACCTCGTCGACGGTCGTGTCACCGACCACGGTCAGCACGGCGTTGTTCGGTGCGTAGTACGTCCGGTGGAACGCCTGGAAGGTGGCCAGGTCGGCGGCGTTCAGGTCGGCCATCGAGCCGATGGTGGCGTGATGATACGGATGGCCCGGCGGATAGAGCAGCGGCAGCAGGCGCAGCCAGGCGTCGCCGTACGGCACGTTCTCGTAGCGCTGACGGCGCTCGTTCTTGACCACGTCCCGCTGGTTGTCCAGCGTCTCCTGGGTCAGCGCCGGCACCAGGCCGCCCATCCGGTCGGCCTCCAGCCACAGCGCCAGTTCGAGGTGCTCGGCCGGGACCGTCTCGAAGTAGTTCGTGCGGTCCGGGTTGGTGGTGGCGTTGAGCGAACCCCCCGCGCCCTGCACCAACTTCATGTGTTCGGTCTTGGCGACGTTCACCGAGCCCTCGAACATCAGGTGCTCGAAGAGGTGTGCGAAACCGGTCTGTCCGGCCGGCTCGTGCCGCGAGCCGACGTCGTACCAGAGGTTGACCGCGACCGCCGGGGCGGTGCGGTCCTCGCTGACCACCACGCGCAGGCCGTTGTCCAGTCGGGTCGTCGAGATGGGCCAGGGATAACCGCTGTCGGGCATGGCCCCGACGCTATCCGATCTCCCGGCCCGGGCGGGGGTGGGACGCGGCGCCCGTGTCGCGGGCGTCCGCGTCCCGACACGGTCAGTCCGGCGGCTCGATCGGGGTCACCGTCTGCTCCGAGGTACGCCGTTCCAGGACGGTGTCCGGTGCGGCGTTGCGGTCGGCCTCGCGGAGGTCCGACTCGGTCAGGATCGCGTCGGCCTGGGCCTGGGGGTCGTCGCTGCCGACCGCCGCCTCCTCCGGCAGCAGGTGGGCCCGCGACTCGATCCGCTCCTGGTCGCTCTGCGCGTTCGTCATGCCGGTTCCTTTACCCCCACCCCGTTGCTCACACGCGTGTAAGGAAGGGCCCCTTACTAACGCCTCGTGTCGTACCCGGGTCCCCTCCTTGCATCTCAGGCGCGGAACGGCCCACGGACCTCGTAGGTGATACCGCCCGAGGAGGACCCGCTGGCGCCGCGCTGCGAGGAGAAGTAGAACCGGGTGCCGTCGGGCGAGAAGGCCGGCCCGCAGATCTCCGAGGAGGACTGGCCGGTGATCCGTAGGAACGGCGCGACCACCTCGTCCGGGGTGATCACGCAGATCTCCATGGTGCCGCCGTCCTCGGCGACGTAGAGATCACCCGAGCGGGCACCGGTGATGTTGTCCACCCCGGTCAGCGGTGCGGTGCCGGAGACCAGCGAGTCGTCGTACGCCAGGTCGATCCGCTGCCGGACCGCGTCGTACGCCCAGACCCGGTTGTCGCCCTTCGTGGTGAACCAGCAGGTGCCGTCGGCGTACCAGCAGCCCTCTCCACCGTTGAAGCCCTTGGCGCCGGAGACCTGGCGGCGGGTGAGCGTGCTCGACGCCGCCGGGTCGGGCACCCGCGCCCAGGTGACCGGGCCACTGGTGCCGCTGCCGGCGACCAGCACCTCCAGCGTGCCGGTGGAGAGGTCGCCCCAGTTCGTCGGCCGGAAACGGTAGAAGCAGCCGTCGGTCTCGTCCTCGGTCAGATAGATCACCCGCCGGTCCGGGTCGCAGGCGGCGGCCTCGTGCCTGAAGCGGCCCATCGCCGCCCGCCGCACCGCCGTGGTGCCGCCCTGCGGGTACGTCTCGTAGACGTACCCGCGACTCACCTCCTCGCAGGAGAGCCAGGTGCCCCACCCGGTGGCGCCCCCGGCGCAGTTCTGGTTGGTGCCGGAGAGGAGCCGGTACGCCGACGCGACGCTTCCGTCGGCGTGGAACCGGACCGCCGAGGCCCCGCCGCCCGGTGTGATCTCAGAGTTCGAGACGTAGATCCAGCCGGTGCCGGCGGCGAAACAGGCGCCGCCGTCGGGTGCGTCGTGCCAGACGTATGACGTGCCGGGCACCGCCTGACGGGACCGGGCGATCACCCGGCTGGTGAATCCGGTCGGCAGCATGATGCCGTTGGCGTCGGCGGTGCGCAGCGGACCGTACGGGCCGGCACCGGGTTGAGCAGGGGCGGCGACGGCAGCGCCGACCCAGAGACCGCCGGAGAAGGCGGCGGCGCCACCGGCGACGGCGGTACGCAGAACGGTACGACGATCCATCGGAACCCCTCGGGAGACGTCTGTCGGTCGCGCCGAAACTACCGAGCGTTTCATCGATCAGGGTGAACCTGAGACGAGGCTTCGGCGACGAGAAGGTGAGCATCCGCGCACCGTCAGGTACTCTTACCGCCGTGACGCGGTCGTATCGATGGTTTAGGCAGCCGGCTCGGCCGGTGACCTCACCATGATCTGACGTCACCGAATTCGAGCCGGCCGGGCAGGAGCTTTCGTTCCTGCCCTTTCGCGTACGAGCAGCCGGCTCGACCCGGGCACCGGCCCCGGGTGCGGTCGGCGAAAGGATGCCCACCGTGACGACCCCGGAGAACCACCGGGTCATCGACCAGCGGATCGACCGCGTCGTGCCGCTGACCACCCCGGCTCTGCTGCTGCACGAGTTGCCCCTGGACGCCGGCCTCACCTCGGCCGTGCTGTCCGGGCGACGCGCCGTCGGGCAGGTCCTCGACCGTGCCGACGACCGCCTGCTCGTGGTGGTCGGACCGTGCTCGGTGCACGACCCCGCCGCCGCCCTGGACTACGCGCACCGGCTGCGCGAGGCGGCCGACCGGGTCTCGGACGACCTGCTGGTGGTGATGCGGGTCTACTTCGAGAAGCCGCGTTCCACGGTGGGCTGGAAGGGCCTGATCAACGACCCGGGGCTGGACGGTTCCGGTGACGTGAACACCGGCCTGCGGCTGGCCCGGGCGCTGCTGCTCGACGTGCTGCGCCTGGGGCTGCCGGTGGGCTGCGAGTTCCTCGACCCGATCACCCCGCAGTACATCGCCGACACGGTGGCGTGGGGTGCGATCGGGGCGCGCACGGTGGAGAGCCAGGTGCACCGCCAGCTCGCCTCCGGCCTCTCCATGCCGATCGGCATGAAGAACCGCCCCGACGGCAGCATCTCCACCGCGGTGGACGCGATCCGGGCGGCCGGCGTACCGCACGTCTTCCCCGGCATCGACGTCTCCGGCACCCCGGCGATCATGCACACCCGGGGCAACGCGGACGGCCACCTGGTGCTGCGCGGCGGTGGCGGTCGGCCCAACTACGACGCCGAGTCGGTCGCCGGCGCGCTGGAGCTGCTGCGGGCCGCCGGCCTGCCGGAGCGGCTGGTGGTGGACGCCAGCCACGCCAACAGCGGCAAGGACCACCGCAACCAGCCCACCGTGGCCGCCGACGTGGCCGCGCAGATCGCCGCCGGCCAGCAGGGCATCGTCGGGATCATGCTGGAGAGCTTCCTGGAGCCCGGCCGGCAGGACCTGGACCCGACCCGCGAGCTGACCTACGGGCAGTCCGTGACCGACGCCTGCATCGGCTGGGACAGCACCGACGAGGTGCTCGACGCACTGGCCACCGCCGTCCGCACCCGCCGCGCCCACCACTCGCAGACCCTGCCCACTCCCGCCTGACCTGCTCCCGTCGATCGGAGGTCGGCGTGCGGCGCGACCAGCGAGAACGCCGCCGACCTCATGATCGCCACGGATACAGGGGGAGTTTGGCCGGGTGGGGTGGGGGTAGGTGGCGGACGTGACCGATGACGTACCCGTGACCGGGGCACCCGTGGTGCCCACGGCACCGACGACCGAGGCGCGGCTGCCCGACGCCATCCTGGCCGACGTGCCCGTGGTCGACACCGCGGGCATCGACCCGGCCGTCACCGACCTGCCCGGTACGGCTGCCGCCGTACCCGACGAGGTGGAGACGGAGGAGGTGGACACCCGGCCGCTCGTCGATCTGCTCGACGACCTCTACCACGGTCAGGAGCGGATCAGTCAGGTGGACATCTACCGGCGGGCGGTCGCCGCGGAGTTGCCGGCGCAGCTGCTCTCCCGGCTCAACGCGCTGCCCCAGGGCGAGTACGCGGTCGACGAGGTGACCGACCTGCTGGGTGGTACGGCGGGGTGACGTCCGGCGCCGACCCGGCCGGTGCCGGCGACGAGAAGAGGAACACGATGTCGCAGCCCGAGGAAGACCAGGACGACCGGATGCCCGCGCTCGGCCAACCCCCGGAGGGCACCGACACCCTCCCCGAGCCGGACTTCGCCAACGAGCACGACCGCACGGCCGTGGACCGGGACATCATCACCGGCGACGACGAGGGCGAACGCGAACCGGAGTCGCCGCGCGGCTGGTCCGGCATGCAGCGCTGACACGACCGGCGTGCGGCGCTGACGCACGCGCACGGAGAGGCCCGGTGTCCCGGCGGCACACGCCACCGGAGGACACCGGGCCCACGTCACTCCTTGTGGTCACCCTCGGCACCTCGCTGCGCCATCGCGTACGCCATCTGGAGGAAGTCCGACGCGGTCACCGCGGTCAGGGCGGTGGCCACCAGCCGGGTCAGCCTCGGCGTGAGCACCAGCGCACCGGTGAACCCGGTGGCCACCCAGACCGCCAGGCAGAACGGGCAACTCAGCAGCTCACCGATGGCGTGCCGGGTGGAGCTGCCGGAGTCGCGTACCTGCTCCATCACCTCGCCGCTGCCGATCGGCCGGTCGTACTGCGTGAACGGCGCCCGCAACGGACTGGTCACCGCGTCCTTGGACAGCAGCCGGCTGAGCTTGTGGGTGGCGATGGCCAGGAGCACGACGTCGGACGTGGCGGGTCGCTCCGGCACCGGGCGGCCGGTCGCCTTGACCAGTCCGGCGATGGCACCGGTCACCGCGGCGTAGGTGCCCATCGCCGCCAGGTAACCGCCCAGCGGGCGGTGCTCGTGCGGGGCGTACGCCTGACGCAACCGCGCCACCTTCTGCTTCAGCTCGCTCACCCGGCCTCCTTCGTCTCACGCGGGGGTGAGCCGTCCCGGCCGGGACGGCCCAGATCGCCGCCCGGACTCCGGGCGGCTCTGGTCGGTGTCTCGGCGGGTCAGCCGGCCTGGAGGTTGTCGTCCACCTCGCGGGCCAGCTTGGTGAGGGCCTCGTCGGCGAGCCGGTCGGTCTCGGCACCGCCGCCGGAGATGTCCAGGCGGACCCGGGCACCACCGGCGTCGACCGGCTCCACCCGCAGCTCGGCCCACCAGTCGGTGCCGTGGCCGGCCCACCGGGCCCGCATCCGGTCGCCGTCGCCCTGGTCGGACGAGTCGCCCGTGCGCAGGGGTTCGGGCAGCCAGGCTGCGACCCGGTCGGGATCGGTCGCGGTGTTGAAGACGACCTCGGGGGGCGCGGACACACCGCGTTCGGCGTACGCCATCACGCGTCCCGCAGCCGGCTCGGGTCGACCTCCCGCCCGGGGTGCCGGGCGAGGTACTCGGTCTCGAGTTCGGCGGTGCGCCGCAGGTGGTTGGCCAACGCCGAGTCGGTGGCGTGGCGCAAGGTGTCCAGGCGGGTGCGGTGCAGGCTCTGCACCTCACGGATTAGGTCGTCCTCACTCAGCTCGGCCGGGTCGACGCCGGGCAGGTCCCCGTCGAGCGGGCCGGCTGTCGTCCGGTCCTCGCCCCACTCGGGGATCCGCTGCTCGGGGCTCACCTCGGTGCCACCGCCGGGAAACCCGTCCGATCGTCCTGATCCGGTCATCTCGCGCCCCCTCGTCCGTGCTGGGCTGGCATCTGTACGGTTGCCCACGCCGGGTGCGGCCAAACCAGCGCGGCCACTACGACACCGCGTCGGAGAGCGGAGCCGCTCCCGGTACCCTCGTTGCCATGAAGCGGCTCTGGACCCCGGCGTGGATCGCCCGCCACGTGGCCCTGGTCGTGCTGGTCACCACCTTCCTCAGCCTCGGCTGGTGGCAGGTCAGCCGGGCCGCCGCCGGCAACGCCATCAGTTGGGGTTACGCCGTGGAGTGGCCGATCTTCGCGGGTTTCGTGGTCTTCGTGTGGTGGCGCGAGGTGCGCCACACGCTGCGGGAGCAGCCGACCGCCGAGTCCGGCGACAGCACGGGAGCGCCCGATACCTCGACGGCGCCCGACACCTCGGCCGGCGGCGACCAGGCCGGAGTGATCGCCGGTACGCCGGAGGCGGACCGGCCGCGATCCGGATTCCGCCGCCCGGTACGGGTGGCCCGCGCCACCGCCGTCGAGGAGGTCTCCGACGACGCGGACCTGGCCGCCTACAACCGCTACCTGTCATGGTTGAACGCCAATCCGGGCGCCAAGCCCGGTGACTACCCCGGCTGAGCCCGGGCCGGAAGGACTGACGGACGTGCGCGCTGCCCTCACCCGCTACCGCGTGATCGCCTGGATCGTCGGCGTGGTGCTGATCCTGCTCGTCGTGATCGGCATGCCGCTCAAGTACGGCTTCGACAACCCGATCCTGGTGGAGACCGTCGGCCAGGCGCACGGCTTCCTCTACATGCTCTATCTGGTCGCCGCGTTCGACCTGTCCCGGCGGGTCAACTGGCCGCTCAAGCGGATGGTCCTGGTGATGCTGGCCGGCACCGTGCCGTTCGTCTCCTTCTGGGCCGAGCGCCGGGTGAGCGCGTTGTACCTGGCCGAGCAGCGGGAGCGGGAGCAGCAGACGCCGGAGCCGGTGGCCGGCTGACCACCCGCCCCGCGCGGCGGGCTCTCACCGGCCCGGTCGCCACGGGTCGGCGGTCGCCATCGGGTCCTCCCACCCGCCGTAGCTGTGCATCTCCCGGGCCCGGCGCAACGCCCGGCTCACCTGGCCGAACTGCTGCTCGTCGTCGCTGCTGAACAGCAGTTCCTCACGATCGCCGCGACGTCCCCACAGCTCGTACGGCGGCGGACGCCAGCGGTCCCCGGCCGCCGCGAGCAGCACCGGCACCAGGAAGACCGCCCCCAGCAGCAGGTACGCCTCGGCGGTGAGCCGGTGCAGTCCCCCGGTGAAGCCGAGCACCAGGCCGATGCCACCGATCACCACGGCGGAGACCAGTACGGCCCGGGCCGCCACCGGGTCGTGATCCCCCCGGGTGGTGTGCAGATGGGTCAGCTCGGCGACCCGCCAGCTGCTGCGCCCGACGGTGAACCGGTCGGCGGTGACGACGATCCCGGGTCGGGCGTAGAGCAGCCGTTGGCTCCGACGGGCACCCCCGGGCGCGGAGCGTGGTGGTCGTGTCCTCGCACCATCCGGATTCACGGCACCTCCTTCCCCACCACCGGGCACCGCCGGACCGGTCCACGATCCTCGGTGCCGGGCTGACGGGAATCCCGGCTGTGCGCCCATTGTCTGCCGGACGCGCCAGCCTCACCGGCCTGTTTCCGGTGGTCACGCCGCTTCCTCGGCCCGCCAATGCCGGAAAGAGCCGCCCAAGTCCGTCTTATCGGTTATAGCGCCGAGGCATCCGACGTCATATGCCGAGAGCGACCAGTACGGCATCTGCCCAGATAACCCTACATACCCTCTTAGGGTGAATCAGATTCGCCACACGCTCCTCACATGTCCCGACAATCCCTGCCGGTAACTCTGTTCCCGTACTACCTTGGGCAGGTCGGCCCGGTCGACCGCCGTCCACTCGGACGGCACCGGGTCGGTGCCGTCGCGGAGCGTCAGCAGGCCCGCGCCGGCCCTGGGAGAGGAGCATCGAGCTCTTGTCGTCCCTGACGAACACGCTGCGCGCTCTGGCCGTGGCCGCCTGCTCGCTGGCGCTTGTCGCGCCCGCCACGGTGGCCCGAGCCGAGCCGTCGACCGCCGAGTTGACCCGGCGGATCGACAAGTCCTCCGCCGAACTCCAGGACGTGGTGGAGTCACACAACGAGCTGCGCGAAAAGATCAAGGACAACCGGACCGCTGTCGACCGGTTGCAGGAGCGGATCGGTCCGCTGGAGCAGCAGGCCGAACAGAGCCGGGCGGACGTCGGCCAGATGGCCGTGACCGCGTACAAGACCGGCAACCTCGGCGCCGCCGAGGCCCTGCTGCGCACCGACGACTCGACGTCCATGCTCGACCGGCTCGGCACGCTGGACCACCTGACCCGGCAACGCCAGGCGACCGTGGCCAGCTACACCGCCGACCAGCAGCGGCTGCTCGACGAGAAGACCCGGCTGGACGTCACGCTCAGCCGACAGGCCGCACAGTCCCGGGAGTTGGCCGCCGCGAAACGGCGGATCGAGCGGGACCTGGCCAAGCTCTACGAGATGCGCCGGCAGGCGTACGGCCGGGCGACCGAACGCCCGACCAGCAACTCCGGCGGCGCCGACAACGCGCCCTCGGTCTCCGGGCAGGCCGGTGTGGCCGTCCGGTTCGCCTACGGCGCGCTCGGCAAGCCGTACGCCTGGGGGCAGGACGGGCCGAACGGCTACGACTGCTCCGGGTTGACCTCGGCCGCCTGGCGGGCCGCAGGCAAGTCCCTGCCACACAACACCCGGATGCAGTGGGGCAAGGTGGCACAGATCAGCCGTGGCGAGCTACGCCCCGGCGACCTGGTCTTCTATCGCAGCCTCGGGCACGTGGCGATCTACGTGGGCGACGGTCAGGTGATCCACGCCCCCACGTTCGGCCGCAACGTGGAGAAACGTGCCGTCGACCTGATGCCCCCGTACGGCTACGGACGGGTGCGCTGAGTCGACGGCTCGGCGCGCCCGCAGACGGTGAACGGCCGGCGTCCCCCTATCGGACGCCGGCCGTTCGCCGTCATTGATACCAGCTCAGGCGGCCTGTAGGCCCTCCGCGCGAGCCAGCTCGCGCAGGCGCCCGAGCGCCTGGATCTCCAACTGCCGGATCCGTTCCCGGGAGAGCGAGAACCGCGAGGCCACCTCGGTGAGCGAGTGCTCCCGACCGTCCTCCAGCCCGTAGCGGGCCCGCATGATCCCGGCCGAACGGTCGTCGAGGTGGTTGAGCAACCCCTCGATGCGCTGCCGCTCCAGCCCGGTGAGCACGATCTCCTCCGGCGACGGCGCGTCGCTGTCGGCGACCAGGTCACCCAGGTTGGTGTCGCCGTCGTCGCCGACCGGCGTGTCCAGCGACACGGTGTCCTGCGACCAACGGACCAGCTCGTTGACCCGCTCGACGGTCACGCCGAGCGCCGCGGCGATCTGCTCCGGCTCCGGGTCGCCGCCCAACTCGCGGGTGAGCTGGCGAGCCACGTTGCGCATCCGGTTGACGTCCTCCACCAGGTGCACCGGCAGCCGCACGGTGCGCTCCTGCTGGGCGATGGCCCGGCTGATCGCCTGGCGGATCCACCAGGTCGCGTAGGTGGAGAACTTGTAGCCGCGCTCGTAGTCGAACTTCTCGACCGCCCGGACCAGACCGGTGTTGCCCTCCTGGATCAGGTCCAGCATGGGCATCCCGGAGCGGACGTAACGGCGGGCGATCGACACGACGAGCCGGAGGTTGGCCCGGATGAACAGGTCCTTTGCCCGCTCGCCCTCGGCGACCAGCCGGGCCAGGTCGTCCCGGGTGGCACCGTCGGGAATCCGGTCCTCACCGAGCAGGTGCTCGGCATAGAGGCCGGCCTCGATCGCCTTGGAGAGATCGACCTCCTTGGCGGCGTCCAGCAGTGGCGTCCGGGAGATCTCGTGCAGGTAGACTCCGACCAGGTCGCGCTCCTCGGCGACCTCGTCGGTGCGCATTCCGATGTTCTTGTCCACGTTGCCCACGGTCCCCTCGCTCGCGCCGGTTGCCCGGTTCCTTGCCATCCCCACGCCCATCGGCCCTCCCCGCGCCTTCCGCTGTGCCCACCGGAGCCGGCATCTACACAACAGATGAGACGTGTCAGGGATTCCATGTCGTGGGTCGAAAGTGTCACGAATGCCTGATAATCCGCTGAGAGCACGGTCCACGTTTGCTGTCAGCACCCTGCCTGACTGGGGTCGGCAGGCACCTCGTGAGGTCGACGGATCGACGGATCGCCGTCCGTCCCGGTCCATGGCAACACTGCCCGGCCGACCGACACAGCGACCCGGGTCACCGCCGTGCTGCGATCCTGGTCACTGGCTGATACGCGTACGCGGACCAGTCGGTTCATCCACGCCGGTGGTAATACCCCACGCCCAGATGAACAATCCGTGCCCCGCTTCTATGCCCGGCCCGTCGGGCGCCCGTGGGCGTGTCGGATTCAGGACGCGAGGAGCGCGAGCGCACCGCGAACCTGGTCGGCGGAACGCGCCAGAGCCGCCCGCGCGGTCGGCGCCCCCACCCCCGAGACGAGGCTGACCAGGGCGGTCTTCAGATCGCCGTCCGCCTCGTCGAGGGCCTGCCGGGCCCGCTCCTCGGCACAGCCGGTCGCCTCGACCAGGATCGAGAGCATTCGACCCCGGAGCTTCGCGTTGGTCGCCACCATGTCGATCATCAGGTTCGAGTAGACCCGGCCCAGCCGCACCATGACCGCGGTGGAGAAGCTGTTCAGCACGATCTTCTGGGCCGTGCCCGCCTTCATCCGGGTCGACCCGGCGACCACCTCCGGCCCGGTGTCCAGGCCGATGAAGACGTCCACCGACCGGGCGGCCGGAGCGTCCGGGTTCGCGCAGAGCAGCACCGTCGAGGCGCCCTCGGTCCGGGACGCGGCGAGCGCCCCGAGGACGTACGGGGTGCGACCGCTGGCGGTGAGACCGACCACCACGTCACCGCTACGTACGCAGTCGGCCGCCTCGGCCTCGCCTCGGGTGTCGTCGTCCTCGGCGTCCTCCACCGCCCGCCACACGGCGTCCGGTCCGCCGGCCACGTGGGCGCAGAACCAGTGGCGGGGTGAGTTGAAGGTGGGGGCCAGTTCGGCGGCGTCCAGCACGCCCAGCCGCCCCGAGGTGCCGGCCCCGAAGTAGTGCACCCGGCATCCACCGCGCAGCGCCGTGACGGCGAGGTCGACGCTCTCGGCGATCCGGTCGAGGGCGGCGGCCACCGCGGCCGGTACTCGCCGGTCGGCTTCGTTGATCACGGCCAGCACGTCCCGGGTGGACATCAGGTCCAGATCGACGCTGAGCGGGTTGCGCCGCTCGGTCGGCGCACCGACCCGGATCGTCGGGCGGACGGCGACCGGGGCCACCGCGTCGGGCTCCACCGCACCGGCGGTCATGCCCGCCTCCGGGCGGACCCGACCCGGTGGGACCGGACCGCCTCGGCGGTCGCCTCCAGCGCCTTGCGGGCCCGGGGACGGTTGCGCGCGGCCACCCCGACGAAAAGGCAGTCGACCACGGTGAGCTGGGCGATCCGGCTGGCGGTGGCGCCGGAACGGTACGTCGTCTCCCGGGCGGCGGTGGTCAGGATGTGGTCGGCGACGTCGGTCACCGGCGAGCGCGGGAAGTTGGTCAGCACCACCGTGGTGGCGCCTCGGCCCCGCGCCTGCTCCAGCACCTCCACCACGTCCGACGTGGTGCCGGTGTGCGAGATGCCGACCGCGACGTCGCCCCGGCCGAGCAGGGCCGCCGAGGTCAACGCGGTGTGCACGTCCGGGAAGTAGAAGGCGGTCCGACCGATACGGTGCAGCTTCTGCTGGAAGTCCGAGGCCACGAATCCGCTCGCCCCGGCACCGTAGATGTCGATCCGTCCGGCGGCGACGATGGCGTCCACCACCCGCTCGCAGACCGCCGGGTCGAGTTGCTCGGCGGTCTCCTCGACGGCACGGGCGTCGTTGAACGCGATGGTCGCGATGATCTGGGCGAAGTCGGCCCCGGGCGGGATGTCACCGCCCACCACCCGCGCGTCCGGCGGTTCGATCCGCCGGGCCGCCTCGGCGGCGAGCCGGATCCGCAGTTGCGGGTAGCCGTCCATACCGACCGAGCGGCAGAACCGGATGACGGTGGCCTCCGATGTCTGGGCGGTGGTGGCGAGGTCGGTGATGGTGCGCCGGGCCGCGTCGGCGGGGTCGGCGACCACCAGCCGGGCGACGCGTTGCTCGGCCGGTGACAGCGACGGGAGCAGGCCGCTGATGTGGACGATCAGTCCACCCGGCTCCTGACTCGCGGAAATCTTCGGACTCTTCCCCACGTATGAAACTTACTTTCACACGCCGTGAGCGTCAACCACGCCGCGCCCGCCCGACGGACGACACGTAGCGGGCGCACGACCACAGCCTGCCACCCGTCCGAAGGGGCCCGCCTCCTCCGGCGGGCCGGGTCCGGCCGGTCGGGTGGGGCCGACCGGGGGCCGACCGGACGGCGGCACTAGCGTGAAGCCATGACGCGACGCAGTGTGCTGGTCACCGGGGGCACGGGCGGGCTGGGCGGGGCGGTTACCGCCGCGTTCGCCGAGGCGGGCTGGCGGGTGGTCGCGCCACACCGCGACCGGTCGACGCCGGAGGCCGACCCCGAGGGCGACACACCGGTCCGACCCGTCGCGGACCTCACCGACCCGCAGGACGTCGCCCGCGCCGTCGAGGTGGCCGCCGGCGACCCCGACGCGCCGTTGCGCGCCGTGGTCAACCTGGTCGGCGGGTACGCCAGCGGTGGCCTGGTGCACGAGACCCCGATCGAGGAGTTCGAGCGGATACTCACCCTCAACCTGCGCCCGACCCACCTGGTGACCCGGGCGGCCCTGCCGCACCTGGTCGCGGCCGGCGGCGGCGCGGTGGTGTGCGTGGCGGCCCGGGCGGCCCTCGCGCCGTTCCCCGGGGTGGCCGGCTACGTGACCGCCAAGGCCGCCGTGCTCGGTTTCGCCTCGGCCGTGGCGGTGGAGTACAAGGCCACGGGCGTGCGCTGCAACACGGTGCTGCCCAGCGTCATCGACACGCCTTCCAACCGGACCGCGATGCCCGACGCCGACCACTCCCGCTGGGTGGTCCCCGCCGAGATCGCCTCGGTGATCCGTTTTCTGGCCTCCGACGATTCCGCGCCGACCAGCGGCGCCGCGGTGCCGGTCTACGGCCGGGCCTGAATCGCGACCGGCCCGGTCGCCGACGGCAGGGCCTGGATCGGGACCAGCGCGGTCGCCGGACCGGGCAGCCACGGCCTGACCCGCCGTGGACCCGGCTCGTCCGGCTCGTCGTCGGCGGGAAGCCATGCGGCGAGATGGTCACGGATCTCGCGGGCCACCAGGTCCGCCGGCCGGTCCCCGTCGACCGGTACGAAGCCCGGCGACTCCGGAAGGGTGCGGTAGGCGAGGTCGGCGGCGGTCAGGTAGGGCAGGCTCTCCTGGTCGGTGCCGCGCCGCTCGATCCGCCGGTACGCCTCGGACGGCGGCACCGTCAACAGGAACGTCACCTGCGGCTGCGGGAAGACCCGGTACGCGGCCCGGACCAGCCGCTCCCAGCGCTGGCCCCCGTGTGCCCGCAGGCTCGCGTACTGGCATGCGGCGTACCGGTCCATCACCGCCACCCGGCCGGTGCACAGGCTGCCGAGCAGGGCCATGGCGATGGCGAGCCAGCGCAGCACGGACTCCAGCAGCAGCATGCCGTCGCGCCCGACCAGTCCCTGGGCGTCCGGTCGGCCGAGCCGGTGCGCGGCTCGCCCCAACCAGAGACGCCCCCCGGCGTTGCGGTGATAGGTGGCCGGGTGGCCGGCCGCGGTGAGCGCCTCGGCGAGCCGGTGCGCCTGAGTGGTCTTGCCCGAGCCGTCCACGCCGATCAGGGCCACGGTGCGCAGTCGGGCCGTGCCGCACCGAATACCCGTCGATCTGGCCACTCTCGACAGGATATCCGAGCCCCGCATCACGGCCGAGAGGTTCATCCCGTTATGTGGTTGATCGCGCCCTTACCCGCGCCGCACAGGTGTGGGCGACCGGATTGCCGGGTACCGATCCGGCATCCCACCGGTAGCACTGAACGAGTTCGACGGGAGAGGCGACATGGCCGAGCGCGACGACGAGACTCTCCTGCACACACTGAAGAAGGTCGCCGCCGTGCTCAAGCAGTCGGACATTCCGTTCGCACTCGGCGGCAGCTTCGCCGTGTACGCGCACGGCGGTCACTCCAGCGAGCACGACGTCGACTTCCTCATCCGTGAGCCCGACGTCGAAGCCGCCCTGGAGGCGCTGGTGGCGGCCGGGTTCACCGCCGAGCGGCCCCCGGAGGACTGGCTGGTCAAGGTCTACGACGGCGGCCGGATGGTGGACCTGATCCACCGCCCGATCGAGACGCCGGTGACCGAGGAGACCTTCGCCGACACGGTCGTGCGGCCGGTCGACGCCATCCACATGCCGGTGCTGTCCGCCTCACAGTTGATGGTGCACAAACTGCTCAGCTTCTCCCAGCACTACTGCGACTTCGCGCGAGGGCTGCCGCTGGCCCGGTCGCTGCGGGAGCAGATCGACTGGGAACGGGTACGCAAGGAGACGCAGCACTCGCCGTACGCGGAGGCGTTCCTGGTGCTGCTGGACAGGCTGGACGTCGTGCCCGACGGCGGCACGGCCGACGGGAGGGGAACACCGTGACCACGTACCGCGACCCCGGCGCCGGGCCGCCGGACGAGTACGTCGAGGCGGAGATCCACCGGCTGCTCGCCGAGGATCCCGCCGTCGCCGAGCAGGGCATCTCCGTGGTCCGTACGGATCGCGGTCTGGTGCTCCGGGGTGAGGTGGAGAGCGCCCACCGGCGGGAGGAGATCCTGCGCCGGGTGGCCGAGCGCTTCCCCGAGGAGCCGGTCACCAGCGACATCGGGGTGATCCGCGCGCAGGCGCCCACTGAGATCGAGCAACTGCCCTGAGGAGGCGCGATGGCTATCCGGATCGCCGCGGTGGGCGACGTACACGTGGACGAGGATGTGGTCGGCCGTTTCCGGCCGGCCCTGGAGGAACTGCCGGACAAGGCCGACGTGCTGCTGCTCGCCGGTGACCTGACCCGGCACGGCACCGAGGCGGAGGCCCGGTGCGTGGCACGGGAGTTCGGCGGGCTGGGGGTACCGGTCATCGCCGTGCTCGGCAACCACGACCACCAGTGCGACCAGGTGCCGCAGGTGGTCGGCGCGTTGCAGGAGGCGGGGATCATCGTGCTGGAGGGCGACGGCGTGGTGCTGGACTGCGCCGGCAGCCGACTCGGCGTCGCCGGGGTGAAGGGCTTCGGCGGCGGGTTCGCCGGTCGGTGCGCCAGCGACTTCGGCGAACCGGAGATGAAGGCGTTCGTCCGCACCACGACCGAGAGCGCGGACCGGCTGAGTGCCGCGCTGCGCTCACTGGACTGCGACACGTTGGTGGCGTTGACCCACTATTCGCCGGTGCCGGACACGCTGGCCGGGGAGCCGCTGGAGATCTACCCGTTCCTGGGCTGCTACCAGCTCGGGCAGGCGGTCGACTCGGCACCCACCGCGCTGGCCCTGCACGGCCACGCGCACCACGGCTCGGAGCGCGGCACGACGCCGGGCGGGGTACGCGTCCGCAACGTCGCACACCCGGTGATCAAGCAGGCGTACAGCGTCTTCCATCTGGGTGAAGACCTTGATCAGCCGCAGGTTTCCGGAGTCGGAGTGGGGGGTATTCAGCAAACATGGAGCTGATTCTCTGGATTCTCGCAGTCGTACTGGTGGTCTCCGGCATCCTCGCGCTGTTTCGCCGGCAGATCCTGTGGGGCATCGTCCTCATCGTTGTTGGCCTGCTCGTGGGCCCGGGTGGTGTGAGCATCTTCAGTTGACGTGGCGGCGCAACGCGTCGCCTGTCCCGGACCCGCCGGGGTCGTCGTGACCGGAACTCCGTCCTCCCGACAGGAGTCACCGGCCACGGCGACCCCGGCGTGCTTGCGTCCGGGCCCGGTCCGCGTCGCGGGCCGCGGATACCGCCGATCCACCGAGGCGGAAGCCCGCCCTGCCGGCGGGGTTTGCCGGCCTGACCGACGGAGAAGCAGGTGAGCATGCGAACGAGTGCGAGCGACACCCGGCGAGGCGGCGCCCGGCAGTGGTGGGCGTTGGCCGGGTTCGCGGCGGCGGTCATCGCGGCAGCGGTCATCGGCAACCTGGCCGCCGTCGGCGCTGCGGACGAGTACCGCAGCGTCGAGCAGCCCTCCTGGGCACCCCCGTCCTGGTTGTTCGGCCCGGTCTGGACGCTGCTGTACGTGACCATCGCGCTGGCCGGCTGGCTCGTCTGGCGCCGGGTCGGTTTCGGCCCGGCCGTGCTCGCCTGGGTGGTACAGCTGGCGCTCAACGCCGCCTGGACCCCGCTGTTCTTCGGTGCCGGGCGGTACGGCCTGGCCTTCGCGGAGATCGTGCTGCTGTGGTTGGCGATCGGCGTGACCGTCCTGCTGTTCCGGCGGGTCAGCACCGCTGCGGCCGTCCTGCTGCTGCCCTACTGGGCCTGGGTGACCTTCGCGGCGGCGCTGAACTACTCGATCTGGCAACTCAACGGCTGACCCGCCCGACGGCCCCTGCCGACCAGACGGGCGGATCGCCCCGATCAGCAGCAGGCCACGTCCGGCACCCTTCGCGATCGTGCCGAGGCAGCCATCCGCATCCGCGCACCGACCGCCCGTGTTGATCAAGAAGTTTGGTCACGGGGCGGGACGACTCAGGGTGCAAACTTCTTGGTCAACTCCTGCGGACCCGACCCGTTGCGGGTGCGGTCGACCGTCGACGTGGGTCGGCCGTCGGGAATAGGTCGACCGGCGGCGGGTCGCTGTCACAGTGCACCGGGCTTTGGGAGTGGGGCGGCGGCAGGTCGCGCCATGACAATCGGCGGCCCTGGGGAGTGGGGCGGGCGTGAGCATGGGCTTGTCCGGGGGGTGGTCCGTCGGGCCTGGAGGTCGGGGACGCCGATCGACGAGGGTGATCGCCGACGCTGGGAGCGCACCCACGCAGCGACGACAGGTTTCCGGATTGTTACTCGGTCGTGTCCGTCCCAGGGCTGGACCGCGCGAGATGCAAGCGCTTACATGTGAAAACGCCCATCGGACCGGCGCCAGGTCACCGGATGCGATCCCGGCCGGCGCCGGCTAGGAAGGAGGACGGCATGGCAGTCTTTGCCAGGCCACGCCAGGCCCTCGTGATCGCCGGCGCGCTCGGACTGGCGCTCGGCGCCACCGCCTGCGGCACCGGCAGCAGCACCAGTAGCGGCAACAACACCAACGCCGATTCCGCCGAGTGTGCCCCGTACGAGAAGTACCAGGGCCACGACGGCAAGAAGGTGTCGATCTACTCGTCGATCCGGGACATCGAGGCCGACCGGCTGGACGAGTCGTGGAAGCAGTTCGAAGAGTGCACCGGCATCGAGATCAACCACGAGGGCAGTGGTGAGTTCGAGGCGCAGCTGCCCGTACGCGTCGACGGCGGCAATGCCCCCGACCTGGCGTTCATCCCCCAGCCCGGTCTGATCCAGCGGTTCGCCGAGCGGGACCAGATCAAGGCCGCCGGCGCCGAGACCAAGGCGATGGCCGAGGAGAACTACCCGGCCGACTGGCTGACGTACAGCACGGTCAACGGCACCTTCTACGGCGCGCCGCTCGGCTCGAACGTGAAGTCCTTCGTCTGGTACTCGCCGAAGATGTTCCAGGAGAAGGGCTGGGCCGTCCCGACCACCTGGGACGAGCTGATCAAGCTCAGCGACACGATCGCGGACAGCGGCACCAAGCCGTGGTGCGCCGGGATCGAGTCCGGCGAGGCCACCGGCTGGCCGGCCACCGACTGGATCGAAGACCTGATGCTGCGTACGCAGACTCCCGAGGTCTACGACCAGTGGACCAAGCACGAGATCCCGTTCAACGACCCCCGGGTCGCCGAGGCGCTCGACCGCGCCGGCACCATCCTGAAGAACGAGAAGTACGTCAACGGCGGCTTCGGCGGGGTGCGCAGCATCGCCACCACCTCCTTCCAGGAGGCGGGCGTTCCGATCACGGCCGGCAAGTGCGCGCTGCACCGGCAGGCCTCGTTCTACGCCAACCAGTGGCCGCAGGGCACGCGGGTGGCCGAGGACGGCGACGTGTTCGCGTTCTACTTCCCGGCCATCGACCCGGCCAAGGGCAAGCCGGTCCTGGGCGGCGGCGAGTTCGTGACGGCGTTCAGCGACCGTCCCGAGGTGCAGGCGGTGCAGACGTACCTCGCCTCCGGTGAGCACGCCAACAGCCGCGCGAAGATCGGCGACTGGGTGTCGGCCAACAACAAGCTCGACCTGGCCAACGTCGCGAACCCGATCGACAAGCTCTCCGTGGAGCTTCTCCAGGACGACAGCTCGGTCTTCCGCTTCGACGGGTCCGACCTGATGCCGGCGGCCGTCGGCAACGGCACCTTCTGGAAGGGCATGGTCGAGTGGATCAACGGGCGGGACACCGCCACGGTCCTCCAGGGCATCGAGAGCAGCTGGCCCAAGTAAGTCCAGTGGTGGGGGGGGGCGCGCGCGCGGGCCCGCCCCCCCCCCCCCCCCCCCCCCCCCGGCGCCGTGTTGTTCGTAGAGAAAGGCGCCCCGCGGCCCCAACAGGAGAGTGTGGTGGGGGGGGGGGGGGGCG
>NZ_JBIANP010000006.1:0-267927 GCF_042874705.1 Micromonospora sp. NPDC003816 | reverse complement strand
TTGTTGTTTGGGTTTGGTGTTGTTCACCCGGGGGGGGCCCCCCCCCCGGCCCCCCCCGGCCCCGGCGCCCCCCCCCCCCCCCGGGGCCCGGGGGGGGGGGGGCCCGGGGGGGGGGGCCCCCCCCCCGGCTCTGCCGACACCTCTGGGAGGGTTGATGAACTTCGACTTCGCCGCACAGGCGCCGAAACTGATGATGTTGCTGTGGGGGCTGGTCGCCTTCGCAGTGGTGGTCGGCGGCCTGCTCATCCTGCTCGACGTGGTACCGGCGTTCTTCGCCCGGCGCCGTGAGGCGCAACTCGTCGCGGCCTCCGCCGGCGGCGGCGTGCCCCTGCCCCGCCGGACCAAGCCCCGGGAGGGGCTGTTCGCTCTCTTCTTCCTGCTGCCGACCGTACTGCTGCTGATGATCGGCCTGGTCGTCCCGGCGATCCGCACCACGCTCCTGTCCTTCATGGACGGCGGCAGCCAGAACTGGGTCGGTCTGGACAACTACCGCTGGATGTTCGCCGAGGACGCGATCGTCCGGGTACTGATCAACACGCTGGTCTGGGTGACGCTGGTCCCGCTGGTCGCCACCGGCATGGGCCTGCTCTACGCCGTGCTGGTCGACAAGGCCCGGCTGGAGTCGCTGGCGAAGTCGCTGATCTTCATGCCGATGGCGATCTCGTTCGTGGGCGCCGCCATCATCTGGCGGTTCGTCTACGCCTATCGGGGTGAGGGCCAGGAACAGATCGGTCTGCTCAACCAGATCGTCGTCAGCCTCGGCGGCGAACCCAGACAGTGGCTGCTCGACTCACCACTGAACACGCTGCTGCTCATCGTGATCATGGTCTGGATCCAGGCCGGATTCGCCATGGTGGTGCTCTCCGCGGCGATCAAGTCCATTCCGGCCGACATCGTGGAGGCGGCCCGCCTCGACGGGGTCACCCCCTGGCAGATGTTCCGGCAGATCACCGTGCCCAGCATCCGGCCGGCCATGATCGTCGTCGTGGTCACCATCTCGATCGCCACGCTGAAGGTCTTCGACATCGTCCGCACCACGACCAACGGCAACTACGACACCAGCGTGATCGCGAACGAGATGTACAACCAGGCGTTCCGGTACGGCCAGAACGGGCAGGGATCCGCCCTCGCGGTCTTCCTCTTCATCCTGGTGCTACCGATCGTGATCTTCCAGATCCGGAACCTGCGTCAGCAGCGACGGGAGGGCTGAGATGACCACCACCACTCCCCCGGTCGCCGCCGGCGCCCAGGACACCAACGGCCCGTCGACGCGGGCGTCCCGGGTACGCAAGCGGCTGAACAGCCGTACCGCGACCGTGGTCGCGATCGTCATCGCGGTCGTCTGGACCATCCCGACGTTCGGCCTGCTCGTCTCCTCGTTCCGGCCGGAGCCCCAACTCAAGACCACCGGCTGGTGGACGTTCTTCCGGGACCCGCAGTTCACCCTGCAGAACTACCAGGACGTGCTGTTCGGACAGGCATCCGGCTCGGGACAACTCGCCAACTACTTCGTCAACTCGCTGGTCATCACCCTGCCGTCGGTACTGTTCCCGCTCGCGTTCGCCGCGCTGGCCGCGTACGCGCTGGCGTGGATCAACTTCCGCGGCCGGGACTGGGTCTACATCGGCATCTTCGCGCTCCAGATCGTGCCGTTGCAGATGGCGCTGGTGCCACTGTTGAGCTTCTTCTCGCGCGGAGTCAGCATCGGCGGCGTCACCCTGATGCCCGCCTGGAACCTCGACGGCGCGCAGAACTTCGCCCAGGTGTGGTTCGCCCACACCTGTTTCGCGTTGCCCTTCGCCGTGTTCCTGCTGCACAACTTCATCTCGCAGCTACCGAAGGACCTGATGGAGGCGGCGCGGGTCGACGGGGCCACCCACCCCAGGATCTTCCGCACCATCGTGTTGCCGCTGGTGGCGCCCGCGCTGGCCGCGTTCGGCATCTTCCAGTTCCTCTGGGTCTGGAACGACCTGCTGGTCGCGCTCATCTTCGCCGGTGGCAGCGACGTCACCGCACCACTCACCGTCCGGCTGGCCGAACTGGCCGGTACGCGCGGCAACGAGTGGCAACGGCTGACCGCCGGGGCGTTCGTCTCGATCGTCGTACCGCTGATCGTGTTCCTGTCGTTGCAGCGTTACTTCGTTCGAGGGCTGCTCGCCGGGAGCGTCAAGGGCTGACACCCCGGGTGGTGCCGCCGTCGACGGCGGCACCACCCGGGACATGAGCGGGGTAAGCGTGACCAGGATCGACGACGTCGCCCGGCTGGCCGGAGTCTCCACGGCCACCGTCTCCCGGGCGCTACGCGGACTGCCGACCGTGTCGGCCGCCACGCGACACCGGGTGCTGGCCGCCGCCGAGCAGTTGCAGTACGCCGTGTCGCCGAGCGCCTCCCGGCTGGCCGGCGGACGCACCGGCACCGTCGCGGTGGTCGTCCCCCGGATCACCCGGTGGTTCTTCGGCGTCGTCGTCGAAGCGGTCGAGGACTTCCTGCACCAGGCAGGCTACGACCTGCTGCTGCACAACCTCGGCGGCCGGGAGCAGAACCGGCAACGGCTGCTGCACCCCGCCAACCTGCACAAACGGGTGGACGCGGTGATGCTGGTCGCCACCCCGCTGCGGGCACCCGAACTGAGCGCCCTGGCCGCGCTCGACCTGCCCGGGGTGACCGTCAGCTCCGGCACCGACGTACCGGGCTGGCCCTGCGTACGCATCGACGACGTGGTTGCCGCGCGGACCGCCACCCGGCACCTGCTGGACCTCGGCCACCGACGCATCGCCCACATCTCCGGCGACCCCGACGACGAGCTCGCCTTCACCGCGCACCTGGACCGGCGGCGGGGCTATCAGGAGGCGCTGCGAGCCGCCGGGTTGTCACCCGACCCGAGCCTCGACGTGGAGTCCCGGTTCGACATCGCCGGTGGCACCCGGGCCACCGAGGAACTGCTGCGTCGGGGCGACCCGCCCACCGCGATCTTCGCCGCCTGTGACGAGATGGCGATGGGCGCGATGGGCGCGTTACGCGACGCCGGCCTGCGGGTACCACAGGACGTCAGCGTGATCGGCATCGACGACCACGCGCTCGCCGGGGTGCTCGGGCTGAGCACCATCGCCCAGCCCGCCGCCGAGCAGGGCCGGTTGGCCGCGAAACTGCTGCTCGACCCGCTCGCCGGACCGCCCCGGCAGCCCGGACCGCACCGGGCCACGTCGCCGGTGATCCTGAACACTCGGCTCGTCGTGCGGGAATCGACCGCACCGGCGCGGGCACACTAACGACCAGTCACCATCGTCGTCCGGCGACCCGCCGGGCCGGCTCGACCACGGGAGTCCGTCCTGAACGACAACGCGACGCAGCAGACCACGCCCTCCGCCCCGATCACGGGCTGGTGGACCGAGGCGGTGATCTACCAGATCTACCCGCGCTCGTTCGCCGACGCCAACGGCGACGGGATCGGCGACCTGCCGGGAATCACCGCCCGCCTCGACCACCTCGCCGAACTGGGGGTCGACGCGGTCTGGCTCTCCCCGTTCTATCCGTCGCCGCAGGCCGACGCCGGTTACGACGTGGCCGACTACCGGGACGTGGAGCCGCTGTTCGGCACGCTCGCCGACGCCGACGAGCTGATCGCGCAGGCCCGCGCCCGGGGGCTGCGGGTGATCGTCGACCTGGTGCCCAACCACACCTCGTCGGCACACCGGTGGTTCCAGGCCGCCCTGGCCGCCGCGCCGGGCAGCCCCGAACGGCAGCGGTACGTCTTCCGCGACGGCCGGGGCCCGGACGGCACCGAGCCGCCCAACGACTGGCAGAGCGTCTTCGGCGGACCGGCCTGGACCCGGGTCCCCGACGGGCAGTGGTACCTGCACCTGTTCGACACCGCCCAGCCCGACCTGAACTGGGACGCCCCGGAGGTGCGCACCGAGTTCCTGGACGTGCTGCGGTTCTGGCTGGACCGGGGCGTGGACGGCTTCCGCGTCGACGTCGCGCACGGGCTGGTCAAGCAGGCCGACCTCGCCGACTGGCGGGAGCCGCAGGAGATCCTCTCCGGGCAGGAGGCCGACAAGCCCCGCCCGCCGATGTGGGACCAGGACGGCGTACACGAGATCTACCGGGAGTGGCGGCGGCTGTTGGACGGCTACCCCGGGGAACGCGTCCTGGTCGCCGAGGCGTGGGTGGAGCCGGCCGAGCGGCTGGCCCGCTACGTCCGCCCCGACGAGATGCACCAGGCGTTCAACTTCGAGTACCTGGTCGCCTCCTGGACCGCCCCCGCCCAGTACGCGGTGATCACCCGGTCTCTGGAGGCCACCGACGCGGTCGGCGCACCCACCACGTGGGTGCTCTCCAACCACGACGTGGTCCGGCACGCGTCCCGGCTCGGGCTGCCGGTCGGCACCGCCCGACCCAACGGCATCGGCGTCGGCGACGAGCAGCCGGATGCTGCGCTCGGGCTGCGCCGTGCCCGGGCGGCCACCCTGCTGATGCTCGGCCTGCCCGGTTCGGCCTACCTCTACCAGGGCGAGGAGTTGGGTCTGCCCGAGCACACCAGCCTGCCCGACGAGGCCCGGCAGGACCCGACCTGGGAACGCAGCGGGCACACCCAGCGGGGCCGCGACGGCTGCCGGGTGCCGATCCCGTGGGAGGCCGACGCCCCGTCGTACGGGTTCGGGCCCACCAACGCGAGCTGGCTGCCGCAGCCGCCGGTCTGGGCCGAGTACGCCCTGGACCGCCAGCGCGACGTGCCCGGCTCGACGTACGAGATGTACCGCACGGCGTTGCGGCTGCGGCGTACGCACGGGTTGGGTCGGGGCACCCTGGAGTGGCTCTCCTCCGGCGACGACGTGCTGACCTTCCGCAACGGCGACCTGGTCGTCTCGACCAACTTCGGCCCGGAGGCCGTGCCGGTGCCCGACGGCGAGGTGCTGCACAGCAGCGCCCCGCTCAACGAGGACGGCTCCCTCCCCACCGACGTCACCGTCTGGCTCCACACCCCCTGACCGACGTAGGTCCGGTGCAAGGAAGGGCACCTTATTAACGCCTGAGGTAGAGGAAGGGCCCCTTGTTAACACCGCCCGCCGCGTGCTGCGGCGGGCCGGGCGCCGCCCTCCCGGGGATACTCGGGTAGGGCTCGCCGGCTGGCGGCTCCTGTTAACAGGGGGCCCTTGCTATGCACGAGGCGTTAATAAGGTGCCCTTCCTTACATCTGTCACAGCTTTTCGGCGCGGGTGTGCAGCAGGTCGCGGACGTCGGCGATGTCCTTGGGCGACGTCCGGGCGGCGAACCAGTACATGATCCCGGTGGGGATGAAGAAGAGCTGGAACGCGGCCAGCCCGACGGCGTAGTTCAGCGGCGGCGGGAAGGCCGCCCGCAGGGCGTGGAAGACCACGCCGACCAGCCCGTTGCCGGCCGCCCGCCCCACCCCGTTGACCAGGTTGCCGAGGCTGTAGACGGTGCCCCGGTGCTCGGGCGGGTTGGCGTCGGCGATCAACGCGAACCAGTTCGGTGAGTTCGCCGACGTCAACGCCAACGCCAGCATTGCGGTGAGCAGGCTCAGCCCGACCGTCGGCTCGGTGAACACACTGCCCACCACCGCCGCCACCACCGCGCCGGTACCAGCGCCGTCGGGCACGTCGATGCGGATCGGCACGAAGAACAGCACCAGGTAGAGCGGGACCGCGGCGAGGATGCCGACCGCGGCGACCAGAGCCCGGCCGGAGGGCGTACGCCGTTGCAGCGCGTCGCCGATCAGACCGCCGACGATGGAGAACACGCCGCCGAGCTGGAACAGGGTGGCGAAGACGCTGCCCACCACGATCGCCGTCGCCGGTGAGTAGCCCTGGTCGCGTGCCCGCTCGGTGAAGAGCACCGGCAGCCAGACCAGCGAACCGAACGCGGCCTGTGCGGTGAGGCCCTGCAGGACGAGCCACCGGTTGGTCCGCCGACCGAGGATGACCGGCAGGTCGGAGCGGCTGATCCGGTGGTCGTACTCGGCACCGCTCGCGAGCGCGGCGGCCAGTTCCGGTTCGCTCTGCCCGCGCCGGATGTCGTAGGTGAACAGGTACGCCGCGGTGGCGGCCAGGCCGACGACGGTGAGCAGGAGGAACGGGCGTCGCCAGTCGGCCGCGCCCAGCAGCCCGCCGACCAGCGTGCCGGCCAGCGTGCCGATGCCCTGGGAGAGTCCCCAGAAGCTCATCACCAGGCCACGGCGGCGGGGCGAGATCAGGTCGGTGACGACCGAGAAGCCGACCGATCCGACCGCACCGAGCCCGATCGCCGCCAGCAGCTGCGCGGCGAGGAACGTCGGGTAGTTGTCGGCCAGACCGCTGCCGCCGGTGCCGACCGCCCAGATCAGCGTGCCGATCATGAGCAGTGGCTTGCGGTTGGTGCGGTCCCCGAAATACGCCCAGCCGACCGCCGCGACGGCACTGACCAGGAAGCTGATCGCAGTGACCAGGCCGAGCAGGCGCTGCGGCACCGCGAAGGAGTCGGCGATCGCGCCGTAGAGCGGCGGCACCAGCCCGATCGCCACGTTGTCCAGCGAGGCGAGCAGCACGAAGACCACGACGCTGTAGATCCGGTGCGTGGCGCTCCCGCCCCACACCCGCGCGGATCGGCCCGTGCGCAAGGTCATGCCGGCAGCCAACCAGGACCGGATATCGGCCTGGTCACCGGGTCCACCCATCCCGTCACCGCGACGGCGGACCGGTCCGAACCCGCGCCACCGATCCACCCAGGCCGCCGACCTGCCGAACATGCCACGACTCCGACCGACCGGACGAGGTCCGACGCCCTCATCCGGCCCGCGGATCGCGTCGCCCGCGTCGCGATGATCACGCTCGATCCTGGATCGAGTGGCATCCCGGCGCCGCAATGACCACTCGATCCTGGATCGAGCACGACCTTGGGGCGAGCACGACCTTGGGGCGAGCACGACCTTGGGCGGCGGGATCCGGGCCGGGGCGGTGTCGCACCCCGGCCCGGAACGCGTGCGCTATCCGGCCGTCAGGCGGTCCAGGTGACGCTCCCGGGCTTCGGCGTAACGCTCCCGGATGGCCGGCACCGGCTCGGCGGCGTACTCCTCGGTGCCGGACGGTGACCACGACGGCGGTTCCGCACCACCGAGGGCCAGCCAGGCGGCCTGGCGGGCGGCCCCGTCGGCGACGTACTCGCCGGGGGGTGGGACGACCACCGGGCTGCCGAAGACCTGGGCGGCGATCCGGCGGACGGCGGCGGAGCGGGCCCCACCACCGACCAGGATCACCCGCCGGACGGTCGCCCCGTGGGCGGCCAGCGCGTCCAGCCCGTCGGCGAGCGCGCAGAGCAGGCCCTCCACCGCTGCCCGGGCCAGGTGGGCCGGGGTCGAGGTACCCAGGGTCAGCCCGTGCACCGCCCCGGTGGCCAGCGGCCGGTTCGGCGTCCGCTCACCCTCCAGGTACGGCACCAGGACCAGCCCGTCCGCACCGGGCGGTGCCGCCAGCGCCAGCTCGGCCAACTCGTCCAAGCCGACCCGCAGCATCCCGGCGGCGGCGTCCAGCACCCGGGCCGCGTTGAGGGTGCAGACCAGCGGCAGGAACCGGCCGCTGGCGTCGGCGAAGCCGGCGACGATCCCGGTCGGGTCGGCGGCCGGGGCGTCGGCGACGCTGAACACGGTGCCGGAGGTGCCGATCGAGACGACCACGTCGCCGGGTCCGGCGCCGACCCCGAACCCGGCGGCGGCGTTGTCCCCCGCGCCGGGTCCGAGCAGCGCACCGCCGGGCAGCGCGCCGGCCGCCTCGGCGGCACCCAGCACGGTCGGCACCCGTACCGTCCGGCCGAGCGCCCGTTCCAGCAGGTCGGGGCGGTACTCGCCAGTGGCCGGCGACCAGTATCCGGTGCCGCTGGCGTCACTGCGGTCGGTCCGCAACGCCGCCAGGTCGGACGATCCGGACAGCCGCCAGGTCAACCAGTCGTGCGGCAGGCAGACGGCGGCCACCCGGTCGGCGTTGGCCGGCTCGTGCCGGGCCAGCCAGCGCAGCTTGGTGACGGTGAAACTCGCCACCGGCACGCTGCCCACCGCGTCAGCCCAGAACTGCCGGCCCGCCGTACCGGCGCCGGCCTCCTCGACCAGGTCGGCGGCGGCCTGCGCGGAGCGGGTGTCGTTCCACAGCAGCGCCGGCCGCACCACCTCGCCCGACTCGTCCAGGCAGACCATGCCGTGCTGCTGGCCGGCGACGGAGACGGCGGCGACGTCGTCCAGCCCACCGGCGGCGTCGATCGCCGTCTGGAGGGCCGACCACCAGGCCGAGGGGTCGACCTCGGTGCCGTCCGGGTGCGGGGCCCGGCCCTGGCGGACCAGGTCACCGGTGTCCGCGTCCCGGACGACCACCTTGCAGGACTGGGTGGAGGAGTCCACCCCCGCGACGAGCGGCATGCCGTCGCCTCAGCGCGCGCCGAGCACGTGCTCGACGGCGAGCTGGTTGAGCCGGATGAAGCCGAAGCCCTTGGCGCCGGCCGCGTCGACGTCGTAGCCCTCGAACGCGCTGGTGTCGGCGAGCAGCTCGGCGTAGCCCTCACCCTCGCCCAGGGTCGGTACGCCCAGCTCGCCGACCTTGGCGGCGGCCAGTGCCTCGACCACCTCGGGGTCGGCCCGGAACGCCGCGGCCCGCTCCTTGAGCAGCAGGTAGGTCCGCATGTTCGCGGCGGCGGAGACCCACACCCCGTCCATGTCCTCGGTGCGGGAGGGCTTGTAGTCGAAGTGGCGCGGCCCGTCGTACCCCGGGCCGCCACCCGGGGCGCCGTGCTCCAGCAGGTCCACCAGCGCGAACGCGTTGAGCAGGTCACCGTGGCCGAAGACCAGGTCCTGGTCGTACTTGATGCCGCGCTGGCCGTTGAGGTCGATGTGGAACAGCTTGCCCTGCCAGAGCGCCTGGGCGATGCCGTGCACGAAGTTCAGCCCGGCCATCTGCTCGTGGCCGACCTCCGGGTTGACGCCGACCCGGTCGGGGTGGGCGAGCGTGGAGATGAAGGCCAGCGCGTGCCCGACGGTCGGCAGCAGGATGTCGCCGCGCGGCTCGTTCGGCTTGGGCTCCAGCGCGAAACGCAGGTCGTAGCCACGGTCGACGACGTACTGGCAGAGCAGGTCGACCGCCTCGCGGTAGCGGTCCAGCGCGGCCTGCACGTCCTTGGCGACGTCGTACTCGCCGCCTTCCCGGCCGCCCCACATGACGAAGGTCTGCGCGCCCAGCTCGGCGGCGAGGTCGACGTTGCGCAGCACCTTGCGCAGCGCGTACCGCCGGACGTCGCGGTCGTTGCTGGTGAAGCCGCCGTCCTTGAAGACGGGCTGCTGGAAGAGGTCGGTGGTGACCATCGGCACCACCAGGCCGGTCTCGTCGAGCGCCTTGCGGAACCGGGCGATCTGGCCGTCGCGGGCGGCGGCGTCCGCACCGAACGGCACGAGGTCGTCGTCGTGGAAGGTGACGCCGTACGCGCCCAGCTCGGCGAGCCGGTGCACCGACTCCACCGGGTCCAGGGCCGGTCGGGTGGCGTGACCGAACGGGTCTCGGCCCTGCCAGCCGACCGTCCAGAGGCCGAAGGAGAACTTGTCGGCGGGGGTGGGACGGGATGCCATTACAGACCTCCGGTGGTGTCGTCCGCTATTTGTTCAGTGGTTGAATTAAATGGCCGCGATGTGGCAGTGTCAAGGGGTGACCCGACTCGCAGCCCCGGCCGGTGGCGTACGCCAGGGCAGCCTGCGTGAGCTGAACCTCGCCCTCGTCCTCGGCCGGATCGCCGCGGCCGACCGCCCGCCCTCCCGGGCCGCGCTGGCGGCCGAGACCGGGCTGACCCGAGCCACCGTCTCGGCCGTGGTGGAGGACCTCGTCGCCGGTCGACTGGTCACCGAGGCCGAGCCGACGCCACGCGCCGGTGCCGGGCGACCCGCCCGTGGCCTGGTGCTCGCCGGTGACGGCCCGGCCGGGCTCGGGCTGGAGATCAACGTCGACTACCTGGCCGCCTGCGTGGTCGACCTCTCCGGCGAGGTCCGGCACCACACCGTGCACCGGGCCGACCTGCGCCCGGTCTCCCCCACCGACGCGCTGGCCCGGCTGGCCCGGCTCGCCGCCCAGGCGCGCGCCGACGCCGACGCCCAGGGCCTCACCCTGGCCGGCGCGGCCCTCGGCGTACCCGGGTTGGTCGACGACACCGGCCGGGTCCGCCTCGCGCCGAACCTGAGCTGGCGGGACGTGCCGGTGCCGGAACTGCTGGCCGCGCTCCCGCCGCTCACCGAGACCGTCGAGGGCGTACCGGCGCTGGTGGTGGACAACGAGGCCAACCTCGCCGCGCTCAGCGAACTGCACGCCGGCGCCGGACCGGGCAGCTTCCTGCACCTCTCCGGCGAGGTCGGCATCGGTGCCGGGATCGTGCTCGACGGCGCGTTGTTCCGGGGCGTCCGGGGCTGGAGCGGCGAGATCGGGCACATCCCGGTGCGGCCGGACGGACCGCCCTGCCGGTGTGGCGGCCGGGGCTGCCTGGAGCGTTACGCCGGACAGGAGGCGATCCTCGCCGCCGCCGGCCTGGCCGGGGCCGACCTGCCGGCCGACACCGCATCGGTGCGGCTGGCCCAACTCGCCGAGGCCGGTGAGCCCACCGCCCGGCACGCGCTGCACGAGGCCGGTACGGCCATCGGGATCACCGTGTCGAGCGTGATCAACCTGCTGGACCTGGACACCGTGGTACTCGGCGGCGGTTACGCCCCGCTCGCCCCCTGGATCCGGCCGCCGGTGCTCGCCGAGATCGAACGTCGGGTACTCACCGCCGCCTGGTCACCGGTGACCGTACGACCGGCGACCCTCGGCGCCACGGCCGCCGCGGTGGGCGCGGCGGGCTCGGTGGTGCGCCGGATCATCGCCCGACCCGCCGGATGGCTGGCCCGGCTCTAGGCCCCCGGCGTTCCTGGACGGACGGCCCTCGGAGGACCTCGGTACCCTTGCCCCCAGGCAACAAACCCGTGGACCCGAGGAGCAGAGCACCGGCATGCGTACAGGTCGACAGCGCGTGGCGCAGGGCGACCGCCGGTGACCAGGACCCGACGGGGCCCGGCCGCCGGCGCCACCGGCCGTGGGCGAGCCGGCCGCCTCGGCTCCGCCCCCTCGGTGGACCCGGATCTCGCGCGGGAACTCCTCGACGGGCTCGCCGAGGCGGTGCTGATCGCCGACAGCGTCGGGCAGGTTCTCCTGGTCAACGCCACGGCCAGCGCGCTGCTGCCGGAGCTGCACCCGGGCGTCGCCCTGCCCGGCTCCCCGGTGACGATGCTGTCGCAGGCGTACGCGACCGGCGCGGACGACGTCGAGGGTGAGCACCGGGACCGGCGGCTCCGGGGCATCCGCCGCCCGTTGGCCGGTGACCGGTCGGCGTGGTACGTGCGGGACGTCACCGACGACCACCAGCGCGCCGAGGCGTTGCGGACCGAGCGGGGGCGTACCGACTTCCTGGCCCAGGCCGGACGCCGTCTCGGCCTGGCACTACAGCGCGAGCAGGCGCTCCAGGCCGCCGCGACGCTGCCGGTGCCGTACCTCGCCGACCTGGCCCTGGTCGTGTACCTGCCGAGCGGGACGGTCGAGTACCAACCGCAGTGGATCCGGCACTCCGGCCACGGATCGACGCCGGCCCTCGGCGCCGCCGGCTGGGACGCGGTCAGCGCCGTACCCGGGCTGGTCGAGGCGCTCGACGGGGAGACCGGCGTCCCACGGCCCTGGCCCGTCACCGAGCGCGGCGGAGCCGGGCCGCTGATCCCCGACGATCTCGATCCGGCCGCGACGCTGCTGGTCAGCCCGATGCCGGGGGCCGGGCGGACGGCGGGCGCGCTGGTGCTGGTGCGGACCGGAGCACGTGACGGGTTCGACCGGCGCGACGTCGAGCTGGTCCGGGAGTTCGCCGCCCGAGCCGGTGCCGCCCTGGCCACCGCGCAGCTCTACGACGCGCAGATCCACCTGGCCCGGGTCCTGCAGAACAGCCTGCTCCCGCCGGGCCTGCCCGCCGTGGGCGGCGTACGGCTCGCCGGTGGGTACCGGGCGGCCGGCGACAGCCTGCGCATCGGCGGTGACTTCTACGACGTGCTCCCGACCGACGGGGGCGCGCTCTTCGCCCTCGGCGACGTCAGCGGCAAGGGCGTCGGCGCGGCCGTGCTGACCGGCCGGGTCCGGCAGTCGTTGCAGACGCTGCGGCTGGTCGAACACCGGCCCCGGGAGTTGCTCGCCCTGCTCGACCGGGCTCTGCTGGACATCCCGGACGCGACCCGTCGCGGCCAGTTCACCACCCTGCTGCTGGGCGCGCTGCATCCGGAGCCGGACGGCGGGCTACGGGTACGGGTGGCCGGCGGCGGGCACCCGGCGCCGCTGCTGGTCGACGCTGCCGGGACGGTGACCCCGGTCCAGGTGGGCGGCATGCCGGTGGGTGCGGTGCCGGGGGCGCGGTTCGACGAGGCCGAGATCCGCCTGCGGCCGGGTGAGCTGCTGCTGGCCCGCACCGACGGGGTCACCGAGGCCCGGGGCGGGCCGCACGGCACCGAGATGTTCGGCGAGCGGCGGCTGCACCGGGCCCTGGTCGAGGTCGCCGGGTCGTCACCGTCGGCGCTGGTCGACCGGGTGCTCCGGTTGGTCGACGAGTGGTGCGGCGGGCACCGGCACGACGACGTGGCGATGCTGGCGGTGGGCCCGGCCGGGCACGGTTGAGCGCCGCCGGTCAGGCGGTGCGGGAGACCGAGGTCTCCCCCGCGGACCAGCCCCGTGCCGGCGGCTCGGCGACGTGCTCCACGGCGGTCAGCCCCGCCGGCAGCTGTTCCGGGTGCGTCTCCTGCTGCGGCACCAGCGGCGACACCGGCCGCATCACCCGCGCCCGGGCCGCCGCGTCGAACTCGCGCAACCCGTGCAGCAACGCCTCCCGGGCCTCCGGGGCCATCGCGGCGAGGATCGTGGCCAGATGCTGACGGCGGTCCTCGCGCAGCTCGGCGAGGAGCCGGCGGGCCTCGGCGGTGAGGTGCAGCGAGATCTCCCGGCGGTCGGCACGGCCGGGCTCGCGTTCCAGCATCCCGGCGGCGACCAGCCGGTCGCAGAGCCGGCTGGCCGAGGAGAGCAGCATGTCCAGCCCGGCGGCCAACCGGCGCAGGTTGATCCCGTCCTGCCGTTCGACGAGCATGACGGCTCGCAGCTGGGCGGTGGAGATCCGGTTGGCCGTCCGTTCCCGTGCACCGTCCCAGACGGTCAGCAGGGCGCCTGCCGCGGTATCCAGCTCGGCAGCCATACTCGTCTCAGGTCCCGGTGGACCATGCAGTTCCGCCATGGTGGGCCTGAGCGTACTCCGATTCTGTCGCCGCATGGGCTTGTGATCAAGGAGAGACGATGAGCGAGCCGGTCGACGAGGCCCGTGCCACACTCACGGCGGCCCCGGCAGACCTGCTCGTCCGGCGGGTCGCGGAGCTGCTGGAGCGGGAGTACGGCATCACCGAGACCGAGCTGCTCCAGGTCGACTACCGCCTGGCCGCGCTGCTCCCGCTCACCGGGGGCGACGAGGTGACCAGCCCCGGTCACCACGCCTGGCGCTGTTTCGACCACGAGACCCCGGTGTACGCGGACGGCACCGGTTACCTGCCGGTCAACATGCGCGGTGAACGGCGCGGAGTGCTCCGGGTCGCGCCGCTGGCCGACGACGGGCTGCTGGGCGAGCTGCTGGAGATCGCCACGTCCCTGGCCCACGAGCTGACCGCGGTCGACCCCGGCACCGACGTGTACCGCATCGCCCGGCGTACCCGACGGCTCACGCTCGCGGCCGAGGTGCAGTGGGAACTCCTCCCCGGGCGCAGCCGCACCCGGCCCTCGTTCAGCCTGGCCGGCCAGCTCGAACCCGCGTACGCGGTGCGTGGCGACAGCTTCGACTGGTCCGACGACGGTGAGCGGGTCTGGACCGCGACGATCAACGGGATGGGCGAGGGGGTGGCCGCCTCGATGCTCACCACGCTGGCCACCTGCGCACTGCGCAACGCCCGACGGGCCGGCATCCCGCTGGCCGACCAGGCGACCCTGGCCGACCAGGCGATCTACGACCTGCACCGGGGTGAGCAACATCTCTCCACCCTGCTGCTCGAACTCGACCTGCGGACCGGCCTGCTCACCGCCGTCGACGCCGGTTCGCCCCGGCTGGTGCTGCTGCGGGCCGGCCAGGTCACCGTGCAGCCGCTGGAGGCGCAGTTCCCGCTCGGCATGTTCGAGGGGACGACCTACGTCGAGCAGTACATCCAGCTCCAGCGCGGCGACCGCCTCTTCATGATCAGCGACGGGGTGATCGACGCCACCGGGCGCAACATCCGGTACGGCGAGACCGCACTGGACCGGATGTTGCGCCGTACCGCGCCGATGACTCCGCTGGACGCGGTCCGTTCCCTCCTCGGCGATCTGCGGGCCTTCGTCGCCGGCGACCTGACCGACGACGCGGTCGTGGTGTGCCTGGACTGGACCGGCCCGCAGCCGTAGCCACCTCGGGTCAGTACGCGCCCCGACTGTTGATCACCGCGCCGAAGGTCTTCCAGAGGATGGTCAGGTCGGCCGCGAGCGACCAGTTCTCCACGTAGTAGAGGTCCAAGCGGATGCCGTCCTCCCAACTCAGGTCGGACCGGCCGCTGACCTGCCAGAGACCGGTCATTCCGGGCTTGACCAGCAGGCGGCGGGCCACGTCGCCGTCGTAGCGGGCCACCTCCGACGGCAGCGGCGGCCGGGGCCCGACCAGGCTCATCTGCCCCAGCAGCACGTTGACCAACTGGGGAAGCTCGTCCAGGGACCACTTGCGCAGCAGCCGACCGACCCGGGTCACCCGGGGGTCGTCCCGCATCTTGAACATCAGGCCGTCGGTCTCGTTGCGCACGGTCAACTCGGCCAGCAGGGCGTCCGCGTTCACCACCATGGTGCGGAACTTGAAGACGCCGAACTCACGCCCGCCCTGACCCACCCGGGTCTGCCGGAACAGCACCGGCCCCCGGCTGTTCACCTTCACCGCGAGCGCGATGGCTGCCAGCAGCGGCAGCAGCAGGGTCAGCGCCACCAGCGAGACCGAACGGTCGACCAGCCCCTTGACCAGTTTGCGCACCCCACGGAACTCGGGTGCCTCCACGTGGATCAGGGGCAGCCCGGCGACCGGGCGGGTGTGGATGCGCGGGCCCGCGACGTCGGTCAGCGCCGGGGCCAGCACCAGGTCGATGCCGGTTCCCTCCAGCTGCCACCCGAGTCGGCGCAGCCGGGTGGCGGTCAGCTCCCCGCAGGCGGTGACCGCGACCGTGTCCGCGCCGATGGCGTCGGCGGCCTCCGGGATGCCCCGGAACGAGCCGACCACCGGCACGTCACCGAGCCGCTGCGCCACCGGAGCCAACAGTGCGTCCGGGATGCAGGCGCCGACCACCTGGTAGCCGGCGTACGGCTCGCGGCGCAGCGTGTGCACCAGCTCCAACACGTGTGCGGTGTCACCGACCACCAGCACCCGCCGAGACCAGCCCGTCCCCCGCGACCGGGCTCGGTGCAGACGTTTGCGCGCGGCGAACCGGGCCACTTCCAGCCCGATCGTGCCCACCGCGAACGAGATCGCCAGGAAGCCACGGGACACGCCGACGTCGGCGACGTACCCGAGGATCGCGACGGCGCCGGCCAGCCGGAGGCTGGCCATGCTCACCCGCCGGTACTCGTCCGCGCCGTAGCCGACCACCCGGTCGTCATAGCAGCGCAGGACCTTCAGGGAGACCAACCAGGCCAGCACCAGGGCCGGCGCGAACAGGACGTAGGGCACGTGGGTACCACGTGGCACGGATTCGCCGAATCGAGCCGCGTAACCGATGAGCACCGCCACGGACAGGACGGTGGCGTCCAGCACGACCAGGGTACGGACGTACGTCCGCTGGTCGCCACGCACCGACCCGCTCGATGGCGGAGTGTCACCCGATCGCGATGACGATCTGGCGGGGGTCAACAGCGTCGCCGAGGTCACCAGCCCTCCCACACTTCACTCGGAGACGGCCCGGGACCGGCCGGGACGGAGGCCAGATCTGCCGGTGCACGAGAACATCCTGCCTTGATAACTATGACGGCCGATTGCTTCGGACGTATTGCCGTCACTTTCCGGGGTGGAGGACGACCGGAAAGGGGCCTGTCGTACCGCTTTCTCCGGTACCGCAGACCCCGTCCCTGTGCATTCGCTCAGGCCGGCGCCTTCCTCAGGGCGATCGCCCTGAGGAAGATGTCACTGATGTTGGTGGGGTCGGCGGCGATGAACGCCCCGCCACCGGCTGCACCGGCGATGGTGTCCAGCTCCGACTTGCTCACCTCGGTGCCGATACCCACGATGATGACCTGGATCGGCTGCTCCGGGTCCTTGATCCGATCGAGCTCGGCGAGCAGATCACGTTGCGAGATGCCGTCCGGGTTCTCGTTCTTGCCGTCGGTGAAGAGCACGATCGAGTTGACCTTGCCCGGTTCCCAGTTGCGCTGGACGTCCTTGTAGGCGGCCAGCAGCGTGTCGTACAGCCCCGTGTCACCGCTGGACGAGGTGACCGTGTCCAGTCCCCGCTCCAGCGTGCCGCGCTGCCGTGACAGCGGCCCGATCGGCACCAGCTCGCGGTAGTCCCGCGACCCGGCCAGCTTGGTGGAGAACACCCACAGCCCGATCGACCAGGAGTCGTCGAAGAGGTTCAGGCCGCGCCGGGCCGCCTCGATGGTGACCTGTTGCCGGGTTGCCCCGTTGGCCGTCGGCACGGTCTTCTTCATCGAGCCCGAGACGTCGATGATGCAGAGCATCCGGCCGGACAGGGTCGCGATCGACCAACTCGACACCGCCCGCTCCACCGCGTCCGGCGCCAGTCCGCCGGCGGCCACCCCGCCCTGCGGCGGGGGCGCTGCGGAGGCGTCGCCACCGGCCGGAGAGGGCGCGCCCTGCGGGGCGGCGAAGCCGCTCCCCCAGTTCCCGTCCGGCCCGCGCAGCGACTGCGCGGCCAGCTTGTCCTTGAACGACGAGGTGGTCAGCGCCTCGAACAGCACACGGGCGGCGGACGCCTTGGCCGGATCGATACCGGGCAGTACCGCGTACGGATAGTCCAACGGCAGCGGCGCCGGTTTGAGATAGAGCGCCGCCAGCGGCACCGGAGGCTTGCGGGCGTTGTACTGGATGACGTCCTCTTCGGAGAGGGCCGCCGCACCGAGCGCACTGGCGAGCGTGGTGTTGTCCGTCGAGGTCGGGAACTTCGCGAGCAGGTCCTGACGCAGCGCCGAGGCGCCCGACGCCAGCGCCCGCAACGCGCCGACCCGGTCCTGCTCGGCGGTGGCACCACCGGTGGACGACGCCGCGGTCATCAGCGACAGCAGGCCGGACAGCCCGGCGGCGTCCCGGGTCGGCTCCACGATCCCGGTCCGCAGCGGCCGGTCGCTGTTGACCCGGGCCAGCAACTGGGTCCAGTCGAGTTCCTTCTGCGGCCAGCCCAGCCGGGCGGCGATCGGCTCGGGCATCGCGACGACCACCGGGCTGCTGGCGATCGACGCCCCGTTGCCCGGCTCGAAGGCCGCCGCGCCACCGGTCTTGAGCCGCAGCAGCCAGGTGGAGGAGTCCGGGATCCAGACATCGGGGCTCACCGCGGTGCCACTGGCCTGGCCGACGCCGGCCAGGGTCGCGCCGTGCTTGGCCGCCACCACCGCCGCCACCTCGACCGGGTCGGCCGCCGAGACCGTCACGTCGATGCAGGTCCCCTCGACGGCGGCACCCTTCTCCTCCCACTCGGTGGCCGCTTGGTCCACCGCGGGAGCGATCTCGTTGGCCACGGCGACGGACAGCTCGATCTTGCCCGAGCAGTCCTGACCCGCGAGTTGGCGATAGCCGACCCATCCCCCGGCCGTGACGACGAGAACGCCGACCGCCGCCGCGGCGGCGGCGCCGTGAAAACCTGAACGCATGCGATGGCGGCCTGCTGACACGCAGACCATCTTGCGTATCCCGCCGGTGGACTGCCATGGCCGTTCGGTCGAAAGTTACAGAGGAGAAACAGTTTCCCTCGATTTGATAACTTTGCGTGACGAAGTCACGGCGCAATGTGGATGCATCTATGTCTCAGGCCCACGATCAGGGCAGAACGCAGGTAGGGCTCGCGACCACCAGCGGCTCCCCCAGTGGCGCCGGTACGCCGGTCTCCCGATCGAGGAGAAAAATGCGTACCATATCCGCCCGCTCGTCGGCGACATAGAGGTGCTCGCCGATGATGACGAAGTGGCGCGGCCACTCGCCGCCGGTGTCCACCTCGGCGACCTGCTCCGGAAGTTTCGCGCCGAGGGCGAAGACGGTGATCGTGCCCACTCCCCGGTTGGCGACGTAGAGGAAACGCCCGTCGGCACCCACGGCGATCTCCGACGGCTGTACGTGCCCGCCCCTGCTGCTGGCCTCGACCCGACCGAGTTCCTGGAGCCCACCGTCGCCGGCCACCTCGTACGTGAGGACCGAGCCGTCCAACTCGCCCGAGACGTAGCAGCGCCGGCCGTCCGGGTGCCGGGCCAGGTGCCGCGGGCCCACCCCCGGGGCGGTCCGTACCCGGGCACCCCGGGGCGACAGTGCGCCCGCCGCGTCGAGGTCGTACCGGTAGATCGAGTCGGTGCCCAGGTCGACGGCGAACAGCGGTGCGCCGTCCATGCCGGGCACGACCATGTGGGCGTGCGCCTGCTCCTGCCGCTCGGGGTCCGGCCCGTGCCCCTGGTGGGCCACCACGTCGGTACGCGCGCCCGGGACACCGTCGGCGTCGAGCGGGAACACCGTCACGCTGCCGCTGCTGTAGTTGGCCACCACGAGATGCCCGCCGTCCGGCGTGACTGCCAGGTGGCACGGATCCGCGCCACCGGTCGGCTGCGTGCCGGCGGCGTCCAGCTCTCCGTCGGCCCCCACCCGCCAGGCGCTGATCTCACCGGTGGGTAGTTCGTTGACGGCGTACAGCATCGGCAGTCGGGGGTGGCGGGCGAGGAAGGACGGCGACGCGGTGACCGCGACCGTGCCCAGCGACGTCAGGTCGCCGGTGTGCGGATCCCGGCGGGCCGCGACGATGCCGGTGGCCCGGCCGCCGCTGGACGCCGTGTAGCCGCCGATGTGCACGATCTCGCCCTGAACCGCCACCGTGTTCCGCCTCCCTGCCGAATGTCGTGTCGATCTCACCAGAAGCCTTGCCCCGATGCGGGCCGGTTAGACCTGGAATCCGCGACGGACCTCCGGTCCTTCCCGGAGCAGCCCGGCCCCGGCCCGCCTCCGGGACCGGGTCAGGCGGCCGGCACCGGCTCGCCCCGCTGCCGGGCCACGTGCTCGACCAGTGAGATCAACACTGTCTTGCCGGACTGCCGGTCGCGGGCGTCGCAGAGCACCATCGGCACGTTGCCGTCGAGGTCGAGAGCGCGGCGGACCGCCTCCAGGCTGAACCGCTGCGAGTTGTCGAAGCAGTTGACGCCGACCACGAACGGGATGCCACGCTGCTCGAAGTAGTCGATCGACGGGAAGCAGTCGGCCAGCCGCCGGGTGTCCGCCAGCACCACCGCGCCGAGCGCCCCGAACGCCAGCTCGTCCCAGAGGAACCAGAACCGGTCCTGCCCGGGCGTACCGAACAGGTAGAGCTGGAGGTCGTCGTTGATGGTGATGCGGCCGAAGTCCATCGCCACCGTGGTGGTCGACTTGGTCTCCACCCCGGAGAGGTCGTCGGTCTCGATGCCCGCCCCGGTCAGGATCTCCTCGGTCTGCAACGGCCGGACCTCGCTCAACGCGCTGACCAGCGTCGTCTTGCCGGCGCCGAAGCCACCGGCGACGAGGATCTTCAGCGCGATCGGGATACCGTGTTCCCGCCGCTCGCCGTCATAACGCACGGAGTCCATCGACCACCGCCTTGAGGATGTCGTTGTCGGGCAGGTACGTGGCACGTGGCGGCTGGTGCACGGCGACCAGTCCCCGGGAGAGTAGATCGCCGAGCAGTACCCGGACCACACCGATGGCGAGATTGAGGTCGGCGGCGAGTTCCACGACCGGCGTTCCCCGACCGGCGAGTTCCACCAACAGCCGGTGTTCCGGGTACAGCTCCGGGTAGGCGCCGAGGTCCGGGTCCGGCTTCGCCAGCACGTACGCCACCAGGTCCAAGGCGTCCGCGCTGGCCCGTACCCGGCCACCGGTCAGCGTGTACGGCCGGACCACCGGCCCGGCATCGGCGTCGAGCCATTCGTGCTGGTTCCCCGGTAAGTCAGTGCGCATCGGCGGCACCCACCGACGCCCGGGTCGGTGTCCCGAGATTCTCGCCCACCCGGGTCACCAGCATCGCCATCTCGTACGCCACCAGGCCGATGTCGGCATCGGCGTCACTGGCGACAGCGAGGCAGGCACCCTGCCCCGCCGCCGTCACGAAGAGGTACGCGTCCTCCATCTCCACCACCGTCTGACGCACCGGCCCGCCGGTGAGGTGGCGGCTCGCGCCCCGGGCCAGGCTGGACAGTCCGGAGGCCAGCGCACAGAGGTGCTCGGCGTCGGCCTTGTCCATCCCGGTGGAGCAGCCGAGGAGCAGCCCGTCCGCCGAGAGCACCACCGCCTGCCGCGCGGTCGGTACCCGCTCCAACAAGTCGTCCAACAACCAGCCGAGATCGGCACTCTGCCTCGTCGAATGCATCAGGCGTCCCTCTCAGTCGCGGTCGGGGGTTGCACAGTCGCCGGGTCACCGGCCGGCGGCCCTGCCGGCTCGGTGTCTCGGTCCTGCTCGTGGTCGGCGGAGGTCGCACCGGATCGCCCCGCCTCGCCGTTCGGCGGTCCGGTACGCACCGCGTCTCCGGTGGACGGTCCGGTGGACCCCGCGTCGTCGTTCGGCGCGACGGCGGCGCGTCGGCCCCGCGCGGTGCCCGCCTGGAGTGCCGACATGAACCGACGGGCCTCCTCCGGGCTGCGTGGGGTCGGCTCGCCGAGCGGCCGGATCGGCCCGCGCGGGACCACCACCGGTTGCCGCATCGTCGGCCCGTCGATCGCCGAGGACACCGCCGGCATCTGCACCGTCGGCGCGTCGAGGCCGTCCTGCGCACGGCGCGGTGCCGCCCGGTGCCCGGCCGGACCGGACGACCCGTCACTGGACGCACCGGTGCCGGACGGACCGGTGCCGGAGGCCACTGGGGGCGTCGACCCGACCGGTGCCGGTCCGGCGGCGTCGGCGACCGGGGATGAGGTGGCGGCGGAGGGTACGGCGGTGTCTGGCGACGCGGTGGCGGCCGACGGCGTGGTGGCGGCCGGGCCCCGCTGACGGATGCGGCGGGGCAGACCGTCCGCCTCGGCCGGGCCGACCGTGGAGCCGAAGGTGGGACCGCCCCGGCCACCGGTCGCACTCGCCGGCACCGCCTCGGTGGTGGTCGGCTTCTCCGGCTCGGCCTGTGATCGCGTGGTCTGCCGGGGCACTGTGGTCAACCGGGTGGCCCGGGCCAGCCGGCGCTGTTCCGGGGTGGTGGCCTGGTCGTCTCCGGCGGGAGTGTCCAGGTCGGGCAGGGGTGACGGCTCGGCGGTGATGAGTGCCCCCGGGATCAGCACCACGGCGGTCAGCCCGGTCCCGTCCGACTCCCGCAACCGCACGCGTACGTCGTGCCGGGCGGCGAGCCGCGCGACCACGAACAGCCCCAGCCGCGCGGTCTCGGCCGGGTCGAAGTCCGGTGACCGGGCGAGCTTGCGGTTGGCCTCCTCGATGGCGGCGGCCGTCATGCCGAGCCCGTGATCGGTGACGGAGAGCGCGTACCCGTGGGCGACGTGCTCGCCCGAGATCTCCACACGGGAGTCCGGCGGCGAGTACGCGGTGGCGTTCTCGATCAGTTCGGCGAGCAGGTGGATGACGTCGCCGACGACCCGACCCACCGTGCCGGCGGCCTGGACGTTGACGATGTCCACCCGGTCGTACGACTCGACCTCGGAGATCGCGCCCCGGATCAGGTCCACCATGGCGACCGGGTTGCGCCAGCCCCGCCCGGGTGCCGCACCGGCGAGGATGACCAGGTCCTCGGCGTGCCGCCGCAGCCGGGTGGCGAGGTGGTCCACCCGGAACAGTTCGGCCAGGTGGTCCGGGTCCTCGGCGTCGCGTTCCATCCGGTCGAGCACGGTGAGCTGCCGGTGCACCAGGCCCTGGCTGCGTCGGGCGATGTTCAGGAAGACCTCGTTGAGGCCGCGACGCAGGCTCACCTCGACCATGGCGGACCGGATCGCGGCCTTGTGCACCTCGGTGAACGCCTGGGCCACCTGGCCGATCTCGTCCGCGCCCCGGTCGGCCAGCGGCGCCTCGTGGGCCACGTCCACCTGCTCGCCCCGGCGCAGCCGCTCCACCACCTCGGGCAGGCGCTCCTCGGCCTCCTTGACGGTGCCGCGTACCTGGGTCAACCGCTTCGCCAGCGACCGGCCGACCCGCAGCGCGACGACCAGCGAGAGCACGACGGCGACCAGACCGAGCAGCCCGGCGGCGGCCAGCCGGACCAGGGTGCGCACCGCCATCGGCACCGAGCGGTCGGCCAGACCGTCGGCCTGGGTCAGCTCGAAGTCGCGCAGCGACCGCTGCACCGTGTCGTAGCTGGTCTGCCAGGCCTGCTGGTCGATCCGGAGTCGGGCCGAGGGATCGGCGGCGACCAGCTCGTCCTGCATCTGCCGCAACTGCGTGAACTCGTCCTGCTCGGTCAACCGCTGGTACGCCACACGGTCCGGCTCCGGCAGGTCGGCCACCGCGCTCTCGGCCAGGAAGCGCTGGTTGGCGATGCCCTGCACGAGCAGCGTGTGCTCGCCCTCGGCGAGTCGTCCGCCGATCAACGCGCCGGCCAGCAGCGCGTCGGTCTGACCGAGCAGCTCCCGCGAGCGGCCGATGTCGGTCAGCGCCCGCGCCTCCCGGTTGAGATCCTGGTCCGGCAGGTTCGCCAGCGCGGAGAAGGTGTGGAACGCGGACGAGATCATGCCACTGTAGAGACCGATCACCCCGGCCCGGTCGAGGTCCCGGCGATCGATGAACGCACGCCCCGACGGCAGCGCCTCCAGTTCGCCGAGGAGCCGGTCCAGCCGGGTCTCCAGCAGCTCACCGGCGGCGTCGCGCAGTTGCTCTCCGGAGACCCGGCGCTGGAGTTCGGCGATCGCGATGTCGGTGCGGTCCCGCTGTGCGACGAGCTCCGGCAGTACGCAGTTGGTCGGTGGTTGACCGCAGACCGTGCGCGGCGAGCCGAGATGGACCACCGAGAGCCGCCGCTCCCGTTGCAGCTCGGCCACCACCGTCTCGCCCGGCCGGCCCAGGTCGTACAGAAGGGTCCGGGCGGCGAGCAGATCCAGTGCGGGGCCGAAGGTGAGCGTGGTCGCGAAGATCCACAGTGCCAGCAGCGCGGTCACCGGCACCACGACCAGCGCGGTCAGCTTGGAGCGGATCGGCCAGTCGCGGGTGTTCAATCGGACCTCGCCCGGGAGGGTGGCTGGAAGGGCTCCGGCACGGCCGGGCAGCACCGTCACCGACACGCGCCTCGGCTGCCCGCCGGGGCGCCGGGGTTCGGGCGCCTTGGGCAGGATACGTAATCCCCGCCGGACGCACTACCGTCTGTCGAGACTACCTATACGGTGCCGGACGTACCGAGGACGCCCCTGCCGCCCGCAACGGGCGACCGTGCGGTGCCCGTCCCGGTCCCGGCCTCGGTCGATGTGACTGTCCGCCCTTCGCCCCCTTCGGACGACGTTCCGCCCTGGCCACCACCGATCCGGATGAGGAAAGTGCCCCGGAACGGGATTGGCGATCAGTGCCAGGAGGGAATACCTGAAGCGAAGGAGGAGCCATGTCGCCCACGCAGATAGTCGTCACCGTCCTCGTCATCCTGGTGGTCGCCGCCGTGGCCGCGGCCGTCGTCGTGGCCGGCCGCCGCCGTTCGCTACGGCAACGCTTCGGCCCGGAGTACGACCACGTCGTCGCCGAGCGGGACAGTCGCAGCGACGCCGAGCGCGAGCTGCGGGACCGGGAACGCCGGCACGCGGATCTCGAACTCGTCCCGCTGGACCCCGAGTCCCGCGCCCGGTACGCCGCCGCCTGGGAGGAACTCCAGGTGCGTTTCATCGACTCCCCCGCCGAGACCGTCGGTCAGGCCGACGAACTGGTCACGCGACTCGTCGCCGAGCGGGGTTACCCCACCGGTGACTTCTCCGACCAGCTCGCCCACCTCTCCGTCGAGCACGCCCGGACGCTCGGCCACTACCGGGACGCGCACGAGATCCACCTGCGCAACTCGCGGGGCGAGGCCGGCACCGAGGACCTTCGCCAGGCCGTCGTCCACTACCGCGCCCTCTTCGCCGACCTGCTCGGCGAGGAACCGGTCGCGTCGACCACCACCCCGGAGCAGCGCCACCCCGAGGCCGCCCATGACGCCACGAACCGCTGAGGAGAGCACCATGCGGCAAGACGAGCAGCAGCTCAACAACGACCACCCCGAGGCCGTCCGGTCTGCCCCGGTGGCAGTGCCGCCGAACGGTGACCACCGGGACGTACCGGACGACCTCGACCACACCGACGAGCCGACGGACCGCGACCGGGTGGAGTCCACCGACCGCAACCGCCCCTGGGACGGTCGGCCGGGCGACGACGACCGTGCCGACGAGGTGACCGATCCCGCTCCGGTGCCGTCCGCTTTCGGTGCCACCTCGGTCGGTGGCGCGGTGGCCGCGTCCGCGCTGGCCAGCCCGCGCCCGGAGGACGAGATCGACCCGCGCGAGGAGCGCACCGCGGCGCCGGGCGACGGCGCGGTCGACGGTGAGCGGGAGGGGCTGCGGGCCGACCCGACCGCCGAGTTCGACCGGAGCGGCGACGACCTCGACGAACTCGACGACACTGGTACGGCCGTCGACCGTGGGCCGGGCGGCCACCGGGCCGACGACCTCGACGGGCGGATCGAGTCGCGGGACCTCCCCGGTGACGCGTCGACCGTCGACACCACCGACGTGGCGGCGGCCGGCGGCCCCGGTTACGGCAGCGCCACCCCGACGATGGTCGACCCGGACGGGCAGTCGCCGGCCGGCGGCACCGACGCCGGATCGACGGTTCCAGCCGGCGCGGCGACCCTCTTCGACGAGTCGACCGCACAGGGCTTCCGGGACCGCTGGCGTGACGTCCAGCTCCGTTTCGTGGACGACCCGCAGGCCGCCGCCGGTCAGGCGCAGTCGCTCGTCGACGAGGCCATGCAGGCGCTGTCCGCGGCGCTGGCGGAGCACAAGAGCAAGCTCGGCGGGTGGCAGGATGCGGGCTCGCCCGACACCGAGCAGCTCCGGGTGGCGGTCCGCGGTTACCGCGACTTCCTCGACCGGGTGCTCGGCCGCTGATCACCGTCGAAGGCGGGTGTCCCCGGACGGGACGCCCGCCTTCGTCGTGTCGTCGCAGGCATGGCCCGGTGACCGGCGGGTACCCGCAGGGGGCCGGAGGAACCGTGCGGCGGACAGGAGGGCGGCAGGATGACGGATCGCGACCGACCGCTGGAGGAGCGCCCCGAGGTGGCCGCGGCGGTGGACGACGACAGCGGCGTGCCCGAGCTGATGACCGGCGGCGGGGCCGACCGGGACACCCCGGCCTTCGCCGGGCCGGGTGAGCGGATCGACCTCGACGCACCCACCGAGGACGTCATCGCCGACCCGTACGCGGCGGGCACCGGCGCGACCGGGACCGGCACCGGAGCCGCCCCGGCCGACATCCGTACCGGTGCCGAGCAGCCGTGGGACCCGGAGGACCTGGTGATGGCCCGGGGCCAGGACCTCACCCCCGAGAACATCGAGCGCGCCCGGCGTGAGCTGGCCGAGACCGGCCGGGCGGCGATCGAGAAGACGGTGCCCTGAGCACGGGACGGGCCCACCCGGTTCGAGTGGACCCGCGCCGCGCGGCGAGAGGGGCCCCTGGTCCGACCGGTGCGGTCGGACCAGGGGCCCGGGGAACCCGCCGCCGCAGCGCCTCACCTACTGCTGGCGGCCGGTATGCCTGACCGTCAGGACAACGGCGGGTAGGCGTTGCGCATCAGCTCGGCGAACTGCGCCGAGAACCAGGCGCCCGAGATCGGGGCGTCGGCCAGGGCACCGCTGCGGCTGTTGCCGTTACGGTCGTTACCGGTGTAGGTCGGGTCGCACATCCGGTCGAAGCCCTTGCCGTCGTTGTTCGGGATCTCGCGGCTGGAGCCGTCCGACTCGCCCGGGGGCTTGGCCCAGACGTACGCGTCGATACCCGCCGCCGGCGCGGCCTTCGGCCGCTCGCCCATGCCCGCACCGGCCTGGTTGCACCAGTTGCCCTTGTGGATGCGACGGTCGACCCGGCCACCGTCCACGTAGGCGTCCACGCTGGTCGTCGGGCCCGCGCCGGTGGGCCGGGCGCTGCCGCCCCAGCCGTTACGGGAGGTGTCGATCAGCATGCCGATGCCGCTCGGGAAGCCCTGCCGGACCAGTTCCTGCCGGAACGCCTGAGCGAAGCTCTGCTCGTCGTTGTAGAAGTTCCAGTCGATCCACTTGGCCTGGCGCACCGTCTGCCCGTTGACCGTGTCGCTGATCTTCGCGTACGGCTCGATCAGGGCGGAGTAGTTCGCCGTGTTGGTGATGAAGCCGTGCACGTGGTTGACCGTGCTGCCGGAGGCGGTCGCGGCCTGCTTCAGGACCTGGGCGCTCGGGACGAAGTTGCTGTCCCAGCCGAGCCAGCCGTGGTGCCCGGCGTCGACGTAGTTGTAGACGTTCGAGAGCGCGCCCAGCTTGGCCAGCGCGTAGCCGACACCCTGCACGTACGCGCCGTTGGCCTTCACCGTGTCGCACATCACGGTGCCACCCGGGTTGTTGGAGGTGTTGGTCACCAGGTTCGGCAGCGAGTCGACCTCGATGACGTTGATGATCCGCAGGTTGCGGTACTTCGCGTCACCCATGATCGCCGCGATCGGGTCGATGTACTCCGCCTTGTACCTCGGCAGCTCGTCGGCCTTCAGCTCACCGTTGGAGGCGAGCGCCGCGCAGTCACGGCCGGGCAGGTTGTAGATGACGAACTGGATGTACTCGGCGTTCTGCCGCAGCGCCTCGTCCAGGTGGTCCCGGATGCCCATCGGGCCGTTGGACTGGCTGTTGTCCGTACCCTCGATCGCGGCGATCCGGTCGATCCAGACGGCGGTCGAGATGCTCGACACCCGGTTGCCGCCGGTGACCGACTCGGCCCGGGCCTTCCACTCCGGGTTCACGTAGCCCCGGGCGTTCAGGTACGGGTTGTCGACCTTGGTGCCGGGCGGCGGCGTCGTGGGCGGCGGGGTGGTGGGCGGAGGCGTCGTCGGCGGAGGCGTGGTGGGCGGCGGGGTGGTCGGCGGCGGAGTGGTGGGGGGCGGCGTGGTCGGCGTGGTGCCGCCGTTGCAGGCGACCCCGTTCACCGTGAACGAGGTGGGCTTGGGGTTGCTGCCGCTCCAGGCGCCGTTGAAGCCGATGCTGGTGCTGGCACCGGTGGCCAGGTTGCCGTTGTAGGACTCGTTCTGCGCGGTCACGTTCCGGCCCGACTGGGTCCAGCGGGCCGACCAGCCCTGCTGGACGCGCTGGTTGGCGTCGGGGAACGTGAAGCCGAGGGTCCAGCTGGTGAGCCGGTCACCGATGTTCCGGATGGTGATGTTGGCGGTGAAGCCGCCCTGCCAGTCGTTGGTCGTGTACGCGACGTCGCACTGCGTCGCGGCGTGCGCCGCGGTGACGGGGATCGTCACCAGACCGCCCGCGACCAGCGCGCTCGCGCCGGCCAGCGCGACGGTCCGTCGTCGACTGGACAGCCTTCTCCACACATTCATGCCACTGATCTCCTTGGGCGAGACCGGATCCGCGTACGGCCCGGCACGTGGCGTCCGAGGGACGTCCTACGCGGACGACCGCCGATGCCAACGGGATTCTTCGGGAGCGCCCGACCCGGGCGGGCGTTGGTGGTGGTGCACGACCGGGGTACCCGGTCGACGGCACGGTGGTCGTCCGGTGACACCGGCTGCCCTCGACACCTGCCTGCGCGGTGTGGCTCCGATCACCGCGTGCAGCGATTCTTGCATGGGAGCGCTTCCATGGCAATGGTTCGATATTTTCGAAAGCTTAACCCGGCATTTCTGGCGCCGCCCGTGACACACCGCCACCGGGGTGACGTCCACCGACCACAGGGCGTGAACCACCCCACCCGGGACGCCCCGGCACGCGTCTCTCAGCAGAAGCCGACCGATCGGGTAAAACGCATGAATGCCAGAACACGAATCTTTCCCTGCATAGGTCATGAAACGGTCTAACGTCAGTTCTGGCTCGGTTGTGCGGGCCGCAGGACAACAGGGATGGAGTGACACAGGTCATGGCTAAGAAGATGCTGGGGAAGGTCGTTGCGGGTGCCGCCCTCGGCGGTGCTTCCCTGCTGGTGTTCGCGCCCGGGGTCGCGCTCGCCGACGGCCACGCTCCCGAAGACGAGGGCAAGGTCTTCGCCAAGCCGCACGCGGTGAAGCCCGGCGACGAGGTCAAGCTCGTTCAGATCTGCGAAGAGGCGCAGGAGCACCCCTTCGTCTGGTCCAAGGTCACCGGCAAGGTCAAACTCGAAGCGGCCCACAAGGGCGGCGACAAGGGTGACCAGGGCGGCGACCGGGACTGGAAACAGGACCGCAAGGACTGGCAGGACAACAAGGACTGGCAGGACCGTGGGGACTCGCAGGACGGCAAGGACTGGCAGCCCGGCGGCGAGGACCGCTCCGAGGGCAAGGACTCGGGCGAGGACCGCTCCGAGGGCAAGGACTGGTCGGGCGAGGCCGAGTCGGCGCCGGAGTCCAAGGGCGCCGGTGGCGGTGCGGCCGACGCGGCCGACGCCGGAGGCAAGGACCGCGACTGGAAGGCCGAGGAGCACGGCCAGGACGCGGAAGGTGCGCGGGACCACAAGGCCCCGTCCGCCGAGGAGGAGCACGGCGCGAAGTCCGAGAAGGACTGGTCGAGCGAGGCCGAGCGCGAGTGGTCCGGCGAGAAGGACTGGTCGAGCGAGGGCGACTGGTCGGGCGAGCGCGGCAAGGACGACTCGGGCGACCGCTGGGAGCACGAGAAGGACTTCGTCTACTACGGCGAAGCCCGCGTCGCCAAGGACGTCAAGCCCGGCACGTACGAGCTCAAGGGCTCCTGCGGCGTCGGTGAGATCGTGGTCCTGCCGCACGGTGGGGTCGACGGCGGAGACGGTGGCATCGCCACCGGCGCCAACGGTGGCCTGGCCACCGCCGGAGCGGGCATGGTCGGTGCGGCGGCCCTCGGTGGCCTCGTGCTGATGCGTCGGCGCCGGGTCGATGAGTTCGCGGCCTGACGCGACGGCGAGACGGGCCGGCGGCCGTCACGGTTCTCCGTGGCGCGCCGTCGGCGCCGCCGTCGTCGTGCTGCTGGCCATGGTGGGTTCCGGGCTGATCGGCGCGTCGCTGCGGCCCGTCGAGCCGGTACGCCCACCGCAGCCCCTGGCGCAGGCCGGTCCGAGTACCCCCGAGCCCCGCGCGTCCGAGCCGTTCGACGACGCGGACCTCGACGACGGTGATGCCGTCACGACCCGCCCCGCGACCGGGCTGCCCCGGTCCGCGCCGACCACGATCACCATCCCCCGCATCGGCGTCAACGCGAAGATCATGATGCTCGGCACCAATGCTGACGGCACCGTGGAGGTCCCCCCGCTGGACCAGGCCATGCTCGCCGGTTGGTACTCGCCGGGTCCCAGCCCGGGCGAGGTGGGCAACTCGGTGATCGTCGGGCACGTGGACTCCGCGGCGATCGGTGCGGCGGTGTTCTTCTCCCTCGGCGCGCTGCAGTCCGGCGACGTCATCACGGTCAGCCGGGCCGACGGGGGCTCCGTCGACTTCCGGGTCGACTCGGTGGCCGCTCACCCCAAGGACGCCTTCCCCACCGAACAGGTGTACGGCCCCTCCGACCGACCCGGGCTCCGCGTGATCACCTGCGGCGGCCAGTTCGACGAGGTCAAGGGCGACTACCCGGACAACGTGATCGTCTTCGCCTCGCTGATGAGCTGACCGAGACGTTAGGAAGGGCCCCTTCCTATGCACGAGGCGTTAGAAAGGGGCCCTTCCTTACATGTCAGCTGGCTGAGGAGGTCCGCACCAGCGTCCGGATCTGCCGCAGCAGCACCGAGAGCGCGGCCAGGTCGGCGCGGGACTCGTCGAACTCCCCCATCGCCCGCTCGGCGCGATGGATCGAGGTGGCGTTCGACTGTTCCCACTGCTGCACCCGCTCCGACGGCGAAAGGTCACCCGGCGTGGAGTCGAGCACCTCCCCGGTGAGCGCGGCCAACGCGGCGTACAGGTCGTAGCGCAGCGCCATCCGGGCCAGCGTCTGCCAGCGGTCCTCGCGAGGCAGCAGGGAGATCTTCGACAGCAGCGAGTCGACCCGGAACCGGTTCGAGAGCACGAAGTAGACCGAGGCCACCTCGCTCACGTTCCGCCCGCTGCCGGCCGCGGTCTCCACCACGTCCAGCAGACCGAAGCTGTACATCAGGCGGGTGTTGCGCTCGGCCAGCTCACGCGGCACGCCCCGCTCGGTCATCGAGTCGATGTGCGCCGCGATGCCCTCCCGCTCGGTGCCGTAGAACAGCGTCTCCAGCTTCGGCAGCAGCTCCGCCACGCCCTCCCGCAACCGGGCGATCTCGGCCGGCACGTCCAGCGGCGAACGCCGGTTGGTGACCAGCCAGCGCACCGCCCGGTCGAGCAGCCGCCGGGTGTCCAGGTAGGCGCTGGTCTGCAACTCCGGGTCGACGCGGTTGTCCAGGGCTTCGATGGCGTCCCAGACCTCCCGCAACCCGAACACCTCGCGGACCACCACGTACGCCCGGATGACGTCGGCGGCGGTGGCGGCGGTCTCCTCGACCACCCGATAGACGAACGAGATGCCGCCCCGGTTGATCGCCTCGTTGACCAGCACCGTGGTCACGATGTCGCGACGCAGCCGGTGCCGGTCCATCCGGTCGGCGAACCGCTCCCGCATCGGGGTCGGGAAGTAGTTGACCAACACCTCGTTGGTCCACTCCTCGTCGGCCAACCCCTCGGCGATGATCTCCTTCTCCAGGGCGATCTTCACGTACGCGAGCAGCACCGCGAACTCCGGCGCGGTCAGCCCGGACTCGGCGCGTACCGCCAGTTCCTCGTCCGGCGGCAACGCCTCCAGCGCCCGGTTCAACTCGCCGGAGCGTTCCAGGTGGGTGATCATCCGCCGGTGCACCGGCAGCAGCGACGCGGCCTGCGTCTGGGCGTTGTTGATCGCGCGGGCCTGGTCGTAGTTGTCCCGCAGCACCAGCTCGGCGACCTCGTCGGTCATCCGGGCCAGCAGGTCGTCCCGCTCGGGGACGGACAACTCGCCGTCGGCCACCGCCGTGTTCAGCAGGATCTTGATGTTCACCTCGTGGTCGGAGCAGTCCACCCCGGCCGCGTTGTCGATGAAGTCGGTGTACATCCGGCCGCCCGACTGGGCGTACTCGATCCGGCCCTGCTGGGTGAAGCCCAGGTTGCCGCCCTCGCCGACCACCCGGCAGCGCAGGCTGCGCCCGTCCACCCGGATCGCGTCGTTGGACTTGTCGCCCACCTCGCCGTTGGTCTGGGTGGAGGCCTTGACGTAGGTGCCGATGCCGCCGTTCCAGAACAGGTCGACCGGTGCGGTGACGATCGCCTTCATCAACTCCTGCGGGCTGATCTGCGTCACGTCGTCGGGCAGCCCGAGCACGGCGCGGACCTGCGGCGACACCGGCACCGACTTCGCGGTACGCGGGTAGACGCCGCCGCCCGCCGAGATCAGCTCGGTGTGGTAGTCCTCCCAGGTCGAACGGGAGAGCTCGAACAGCCGTTTGCGCTCGACGAACGAGGTGGCCGCGTCCGGGTTCGGGTCCAGGAAGATGTGCCGGTGGTCGAAGGCGGCCACCAACCGGATGTGCTCGGAGAGCAGCATCCCGTTGCCGAACACGTCGCCGGACATGTCGCCGACGCCGACCACGGTGAAGTCCTGGCTCTGGGTGTCGTGGCCCAGCTCGCGGAAGTGCCGCTTGACCGACTCCCAGGCACCCCGGGCGGTGATGCCCATCTTCTTGTGGTCGTACCCCGCCGAACCGCCGGAGGCGAACGCGTCGCCCATCCAGAAGTTGTGTGCGACGGAGATCTCGTTGGCGATGTCGGAGAAGGTCGCGGTGCCCTTGTCGGCCGCCACCACCATGTACGGGTCGTCGCTGTCGTGCCGGACCACGTCGTCGGGCGGCACGATGTCACCGGCCACGATGTTGTCGGTGACGTCCAGCAGCGCCGAGATGAACTCCTTGTAGCAGAGCACGGCCTCGTCCCGGTCGCCCGGCTTCTGCTTGAGCACGAAGCCGCCCTTGGCGCCCACCGGCACGATCACCGCGTTCTTGACCATCTGCGCCTTGACCAGGCCGAGCACCTCGGTGCGGAAGTCCTCCCGCCGGTCGGACCAGCGCAGCCCGCCCCGGGCCACCGGCCCGAACCGCAGGTGCACACCCTCGAACCGGGGCGAGTAGACGAAGATCTCGAACTTCGGCCGGGGCGCCGGCAGGTCCGGGATGGCCTGCGGGTCGAGCTTGAACGCCACGTACGACTTGGGCCGCCCGCCGACCGGCTTCTGGTAGAAGCTGGTCCGCAGGGTGGCCTGGATCAGGTTCAGGTACGCCCGCAGGATGCGGTCCTGGTCCAGGCTGGCCACGTCGTCGAGCGCGGCGTCGATCTCGGAGACCAGCTCCGCCGCCCGCTCCTCCCGCTGCTCGGCGGTGAGCGACCCCGGTTCGAACCGCGCCTCGAAGAGCCGCACCAGCAGTGTGGCCATGACGGGGTACGCGATGAACGTGGACTCCATGTAGTCCTGGGAGAAGACGGTGCCGGTCTGACGCAGGTACTTGGCGTACGCGCGCAGCACCACCACCTGCCGCCAGGTGAGCCCGGCGCGCAGCACCAGCTCGTTGAAGCCGTCCACCTCGGCCTCGCCCCGCCACGCCGCCGCGAAGGCGTTCTCCACGTGCGGGCGGACCTCGGCCAGCTCCTGGTGGCCCTCGGGCAGGCGCAGCCCGAAGTCGTACAGCCAGATCCGGCCGTCGACGCGTTCCACCTCGTACGGGTGTTCGTCGACCACCTTCACGCCGAGCGAGTGCAGCACCGGCAGCACCGCGGAGAGCATCATCGGCTCGCCGTAGCGGTAGACCTTGAACCGGACGTCCATCGACTCGTCGACATCGGACCGGACGACCGCCCGCGGCAACGGCTGCTTGCGGAACAGGTGCATCTCGAGCTGGCCGGACTCCTCCAGCAGCTCCAGCTTGGCCAGGTCCTTCATCGCCTCGTACGGCGTGTGCCCGTCCTTGTAGCCCTCCGGGAACGCGTCGGCGTACCGGGCGAACAGGTGTTTGGCCTGCTCGTCACCGAGCTTGCGTTCCAGCACCAGCCGGTAGTCGTCGTCCCACAGCCGGGTGGCGTCGGCCAGTTCCTCGGCGAGCAGGTCGGCGTCGATGTCCCCGGGCGGGCTGCTCGGGTCGGTACGCACGATGAAGTGCACCCGGGCCAGCATCGACTCGGTGACACGGGTGGTGTAGTCCACCCCGACCCCGTTCAGCTCGCGCAGCAGGATGTCCTGCATGCGCAGCCGGTTCTGGGTGGTGAACCGGTCCCGGGGCAGATAGATCAGGCAGGAGATGAACCGCCCGTACGCGTCCCGGCGCAGGAACACCCGCAGTTGCCGGCGACCCGCCATCCGCAGTACGCCGATCACCGCGTGGTAGAGGTCGTCGGTCTTGATCTGGAACAGCTCGTCGCGCGGGTACGTCTCCAGGATCTGCAACAGGTCCTTGCCGGAGTGGCTGCGCTGGCTCAGTCCGGAACGGTCCAGCACCTCGGCGACCTTGCGTCGCACCACCGGCAGCTCCTGCACGCTGGTCCGGTACGCGGCGGTGGAGAAGAGCCCGAGGAACCGCCGCTCGCCCACCACCCGACCGTCGGCGTCGAAGATCTTGAAGCCGATGTAGTCGAGGTACGCCGAGCGGTGCACGGTGGCCCGCGAGTTCGCCTTGGTGATGATCAGCAGGCGCTTCTCGGTGACCTTCTCGTGCGCCTCGGGTGTCATCGACGACAGCGCCCGCGCCTCCGGCGAGTCCTGCCGCAGGATGCCCAGCCCGGTGCCGAGCACCGCCTCCAGCGCCGGCCCGCTCTCGGCCGAGTTCTGCACCAGCCGGTACTCGCGGTATCCGAGGAAGGTGAAGTGGTCGTGGGCCAACCAGCGCAGCAGCTCGACCGAGTCGGTGATGTCCTTCTCCGGCACCGGCGGCCGGTTGTCGCTGGTCCGCGCGGCGGCCAGCTCGTCGGCGAGGGAGAGGGCCCGCTGGCGCATCTTGGGCCAGTCCTCGACGGCCTCGCGCACGTCGGTGAGCACCCGCTGCAACTCGCGGCGCAGCTTGTCGCGTACCTCCTGGTCGCGGACCGGGTCGATCTCGATCCGCATCCAGCTCTCGACCAGGTCACCGTCGATCGCGTCGTCCGGCTCCACGTCGGCGGCGACCTCGACCAGTCGTCCCAGCGGCTCACGGCGCACCACGACCAGCGGGTGCACCAGCAGGTGCACGTCCAGGTGGTGGCTGTTGAGCAGGGCGGTCACCGAGTCGACCAGGAACGGCATGTCGTCGGTGACGATCTCGACGACGCTGTGGTGCTGCTCCGCGTCGGGTGAGTGGATCCGCAGCTTCAACTCGCCCGGCACCCGCTGGTCGGCGAGCTGGCGGTGGGCGCGTGCGGCGTCGAGCATCTCCTCGGCGGTGAAGCCGATCAGCTCCTCGTCCGGCGCGAACCGCCAGAACCGACCCACCAGGGTCGCCGCGTCGTGGTCGTCGCCGGCGAGGGCGACCGCCTGGGCCACCAACCGCTCGGCGTTGGGCACCGGCTCGTCGAGTTCGGCGTCCTCCACGTCGTCCGCCAGCGCCTCCGGTGGCAGACCCAGGTCGTAGAGGGTGTCGATGCTCGAACCGGTCATCCCGGTCGTTCCTGTGTCGAGTCGGCCGTAGCCGTCTCCGTCGGTCGCCGTGTCGAAGCTGTCGTCCCGGCCGGTGTCAGCCTGCCGGAGGTCGGGTCCCGGTTTGATCGCCGGACGCCGGTCCATTCGGTGCCACTCCCCTCGACCCACCGCGTTGTGGGTCACTCTCGACGCCCAGCCTAGGCCAGACCGACCGGTCGCCCCGTCGGCGTACCACCAGCCGGACTTCCGGTGCGTGACGTCGTCCTTTCGCCCGTTGCGGTACGAGGTTCGGCCGGGTCAGGAGTACCCCGCCAGATGTTGTTCATCACACCGGCGCGGCCCCGTCTTTCGCCCACCTGGGACATCACGGGGCAACCCCAGGTGCCGCGGCGTACTAGCGTGCAGGGCAGCCCGAGCAGGAGGACCCCAGGCTGATGCACCGTGCGTACCACAACCGTCACGTCTCGTCACGATTGGCCGCTGTCGCCGCCTGCCTCGTGATCTCGGCCACTCTGGTCGCCTGCTCCGGTGAGGACGGCCCGGAACGCAGCGTGGACGCCTTCCTCTCCGGCTGGCCCACGGGTGATCTCCAGGCGGTCGGCTTCGTCGACCCGACCGGCAGCCGGCTGGCCGCCGCCGACGTCGTTCGGGAGATCAAGGAGCTCTCCGGCGAACTGGCCGAGACGCCGCCCAAGCTGAGTCGACAGGGCAAGCCCACGGTGGAACAGGAGACCGCGACCAGCACCGTCCGCGTCGAGTGGACGCTGCCCGGCGACGTCACGTGGACGTACGACCGGCCGGTCCGGCTGGTCAAGGGACGCGACGACGTCTGGCAGGTGATCTGGGAGCCGCAGGTCCTCGCCGAGCAGCTCACCCGCGGCGACCGGCTCGGTCTGCGGCGCGACCCGGCACCCCGCGCCGGGCTGCTCGACGGTGCCGGCGCACCGCTGGTGGCCCCCCGGGCGGTGGTCCGGGTCGGGTTGGAACCCCGCGCGGTGACCGACGTGAAGGCCGTCACCCGCGACCTGGACGCGGCGTTCCGGGCGATCCGCCCGGCGATCACCCCGCCGGTCGACCTGTCCGGTCTGGCCGACCGACTCGACGAGGCGAAGCCGGACGCGTTCGTCGAGGTGGTCACGCTGCGCGACGAGGCGTTCCAGCAGATCAAGTCACGGATCGACGGCCTGCCCGGGGCCATCACCCAGAACGACGAGTTGGATCTCGCCCCCACCCGTGAGTTCGCCCGCGCGGTGCTCGGCACGGTCGACCCGGCCCAGGCCGACGACCTGACCAAGTTCCCGGACCGCTACTCCCCCGGCGACATGGTCGGGCACGGCGGCTTGCAGGGCCGCTGGGACGAACGGCTCCGCGGCGTGCCGGGCCTCACCGTGGTGGTCACCCGGGCGTCGGCGACCGGCACGGTGGAACGCACCGGCACCGAACTGTTCCGGCATGACCCGAAGCCCGGCGAGCCGGTGCGGACCAGCCTCGACGTGGCCACCCAGAACGCGGCCGACCAGGCGCTGCGCGGCGAGCGGCGACGCTCCGCCCTCGTCGCCGTCCGGATCGGCGACGGCGCGGTGCTCGCCTCCGCCAACGGCCCCGGTGCCGCCGGGGAGAACCTGGCCTTCACCGCCCAGGTCCCGCCGGGCTCCACGTTCAAGATGGTCAGCGCGCTCGGGCTGGTGGAACGCGGCGCGGTGACCCCGGACACCCGGGTCGACTGCCCCAAGACCCAGGTCGTCGACGGCCGGTCGTTCAAGAACTCGAACGACTTCGCCCTCGGCGAGGTGCCCTTCCGCACCGTCTTCGCCCGGTCCTGCAACACCACGTTCGCTGCCCTGGCACCGCAGCTCGGCGGCGACGGACTGGCCGCGACCGGCCGGACGCTCGGCCTGGAGGGCCAGTGGACGGTCGGGCTCGACGCCTTCACCGGCAAGGTCTCCGCGAACGGCGGCGCCACCGAGCAGGCCGCCGCCGCGATCGGCCAGGGCACGACCCTGGTCAGCCCGTTGGCCATGGCGGCGGCGACCGCAGCGGTGGCCAAGGGCGGTTTCACCCCGCCGAAGCTGGTGCTGGACCCCGCGCCCGAGGCGACGGCCGCGCCGGGACCGGAGCTGAACGCCGAGGCGGTGGCGGCGGTTCGGGGGATGATGCGCGAGGTCGTGACCAGCGGCACCGGCAGCGCGTTGAAGGACGCCCCGGGCGGGCCGGTGCACGGCAAGACCGGCACCGCCGAGTACGACGACGACCCGAAGAACACCCACGCCTGGTTCGTCGGCTGGCAGGGCGATGTCGCCTTCGCCGTCTTCGTGGAGAAGGGCGGCTCGGGTAGCGGCACCGCCGTGCCGATCGCCGAGCGATTCCTGCGCGCGCTGTCCCGCTGACGGCTCAGGCGGTCAGACCGCCCGGTGCCGACGCGGGCCGGGTCACGTCGTCGGCCGGGTCGACGTCGTCGACTTCGGCCTCGTCGGAGTCGACGACGCCCGGTTCCGACTCCGGGTACGCGCCGTCCGGTTCCGACGTCGGGTACGCGCCGTCCGGTTCCGGCTCCCGGTCGGTCCGGACGTCCCGCTCGGGTTCGCCCCGGCGCTCGTCGGTCGGCGGGGCGGCGGCGACCGGTGGCACCACCGGCAGGAGCGGTCCGGCCGGTGGCGGGTCGACCGGGTCGAGGCCCCGGCGCGGGGCCGGAGCGGGACGCTCGACGGGCTCGGGACGCAGCCGGGGCGGCACCGAGCCGGGCGCGGTCACCGGGCGCAGCCCGGCCACCAGCGTGTTGACGATCTCGGCCGCGTACGCGCCGTCCGGGTCGTAGTCGGGGTCGAAGACGGTCAGCTCGACGCCGAGGCAGTGCGGGGTGTCGACCAGCCCGGCGAGCAGGATCTCCAGCTCGGCGAAGGCGATCCCACCCGGGTCGGGCGCGTCGACCGCCGGCATCACGGCCGGGTCGAGGACGTCCACGTCGACGTGCACCCAGTAACCGGCGCAGTCGGCGAGCTGCTCGTGCGTCCACTGGGCGGTGCGGGCGGCACCCTCGGCCCGCAGCGCCGGGACCGGCCGGGTCAGGATCCCGGCGGCCTGGAGGTCCAACCGGTACTCGTCCTGGGCACGGATGCCGAGCACCACCACGTCGATGTCCCGGAAGTACGGGCGTCGCCCCTCGATCGCCGCCAGGTCGGCCTGACCTCGGCCGGTGACCAGGGCGAGGTCCTCACCGGCCGCAGCGCCCACGTAGGAGGCGTTGCCCGGATGCCGGAAGTCGGAGTGCCCGTCCACGAAGACCAGGCCGATCCGGCCGCCCACCGCCTCGCCGAGCCGATGCATGGCCAGTGCCGAGCCGAGCAGGATCGAGCAGTCGCCACCCAGGATCACCGGGAACTCACCCCGGTCGATGATCGCGCCGATCCGGTCGGCCAACCCCACCGAGTAGTCGGCGATCTCCCGGGCGTGGCACACCCCGTCGCCCGGCCGCCAGTCCCCGGCGTCGTACCGGGGCGGCGTCAGATGACCGGCGTCACGGGCCCGCAGCCGGGGCAGCAGACCCTGGTCACGCAGTGCGCCGGGCGCCTTGCCGCAGCCCGGCACCGAGGTCGGCGTGGGTGGCCGCAGACCGAGGTTGCTCGGCGCGTCGAGGACGGCGATCCGACGCACGATGGGCTCCCGTCCTCCGATGTCGGGCGGGCCGGCATCACGCCGGCCCGCGCTGGCGTGGTAAGTGACTCAGAACAGGGCGCTGGCCAGGGCCCGACGCGCCGACGCGACCGCCGGATCCTCCGGACCGGCGATGGTGAAGAGGCCGACCAGGTGCTGTCGTACCTTCTCCCGGTCCTCCCCGGTGGTCCGCCGGACCACCGAGACCAGCCGCTGGTACGCCTGCTCGGCCAGACCGCTGAGCACCTCGATGTCGGCGGCCAGCAGTTGCGCGTCGACGTCGTCGGGGTCGGACGCGGCGGTGGCGAGCGCCGCCTGCGGGTCCGCGCCGGCCACCCGGCGGGCCAGCCCGACCTGGGCCAGCCCGGCCGCCGCCGCCGCGTCTGCCGGCGTCTCCGCCAGGATCTTGCGGTACGCCTGCTCGGCGGCGTCCAGGTCGCCGGTCATCAGGGCGTCGTCCGCCTCGTCCAGACGCGGGTCCTCCGGCTCGGCGACGGCCACGCCGCCGGCCTTGAGCACCGCCCCGATCCACTGGCGGAGCTGCGCCTCGGGGACCACGCCGGAGAAGGCGTCGACCGGCTGCCCGCCGACCACCGCGTACACCATCGGGATGCCCTGCACCCGGAACATCTGCGCCAGTCGAGGGTTGGCGTCCACGTCGACCTTGGCGAGCACCCAGGCGCCGCCGCCCTCCGCCGCCAACCGCTCCAGCACCGGGGAGAGCTGCTTGCACGGCTCGCACCACTCGGCCCAGAAGTCCACCACCACGGGTGTGGTCAGCGAGCGCTCCAGCACCTCGGACTGGAAGGTCGCCTCCGTCACGTCGATGACGGTGACGCCGCCGCCGACGGGGTTGCCGGGCGCGGCGGCGGGCGGGCCGGACTGGGCCGGTGCCGGGGTGGGACTGGGCGCGGCGGGGCGCAACGCGCTGAGGTCGACCGCGCCGCGGGTGAAGATCGACGAGGTGATCCGTGGGTCGCTCATGGTTACCTAGTCTCGCACGCGATTTGCCGAACTCAGGTGCAGCCACCGCCCGTGCGGTTGCCGCTGTCGCCCCTGCCCAGACACCCCCGCCGGAGCGGGTGTCAGAACCGGGCGGGCTCGCGGTAAACGCCCCATTCCGCACGCAGCGCGTCGCAGATCTCGCCGAGCGTGGCTTCGGCCCGGACGGCGTCGAGCATCGCCGGGATCATGTTCTCCCCGGTACGGCTCACCGCCACCATCTCCGCGACGGCCGTCCTGGCCCGGGCCTCGTCCCGGCCGGCCCTGCGCGCGGCCAGCAGCCGGCGCTGCTCCAGCTCCACCTCGTGCGAGATCCGCATGATCTCCAGTTCCTTGGCGACCGTGCCGGTGTGGCAGTTGACGCCGACGATCTTCTTGTCGCCCTTCTCCAGCGCCTGCTGGTAGACGAAGGCCGACTCGGCGATCTGGCCGGTGAACCAGCCGTCCTCGATGCCGCGCAGGATTCCGGAGGTCATCGGACCGATGGTGTGCGGACCCTCACCGCCCAGCGCGCGGATCCGGGCGAAGATCTCCTCCGCCTCCGCCTCGATCCGGTCGGTCAGCGCCTCGACGTACCACGAGCCGCCGAGCGGGTCGGCGACGTTGGTCACCCCGATCTCCTCCATCAGCACCTGCTGGGTCCTCAGGGCGATCTCGGCGGAGGAGTCGGTGGGCAGCGCCAGCGTCTCGTCCAGCGCGTTGGTGTGCAGCGAGTTGGTGCCGCCGAGCACCGCGGCGAGCGCCTCGACGGCGGTACGCACCACGTTGTTGACGGGCTGCTGGGCGGTCAGCGACACCCCGGCGGTCTGCGTGTGGAAGCGCAGCCAGAGCGCCTTCTCGCTGGTGGCGCCGTAGACGTCGCGCAGCCAGCGGGCCCAGATCCGGCGGGCGGCGCGGAACTTGGCGATCTCCTCGAAGAAGTCGACGTGCGAGTCGAAGAAGAAGCTCAGCCCCGGGGCGAAGACGTCGACGTCCATCCCGCGCGAGAGCCCCAGCTCGACGTAGCCGAACCCGTCGGCCAGCGTGTACGCCAACTCCTGCGCGGCGGTCGAGCCGGCCTCGCGGATGTGGTAGCCGGAGACGGAGAGCGGCTTGTAGCGCGGGATCTCCCGGGCGCAGTACTCCATCAGGTCGCCGATCAGACGCAGGTGCGGCTCGGGGTCGAAGAGCCACTCCTTCTGCGCGATGTACTCCTTGAAGATGTCGGTCTGCAGGGTGCCGTCGAGCGTCGACAGGTCGGCGCCCTGCCGCTCGGCGGCGACCAGGTACATGCAGAAGACCGGCACCGCCGGACCGGAGATGGTCATGCTCGTGGTGACCGCCGCCAGGTCGATGCCGTCGAAGAGCGCCTCCATGTCGACGGCGCTGTCCACCGCCACCCCGCAGTGGCCCACCTCGCCGAGCGACTGCGGGTCGTCGGAGTCGCGGCCCATCAGGGTGGGCATGTCGAAGGCGACCGAGAGACCGCCGCCGCCCGCGCCGAGGATCATCTTGTAGCGCTCGTTGGTCTGCCGGGCGTTGCCGAACCCGGCGAACTGCCGGATGGTCCAGGTCCGCCCGCGATAGCCGGTCGGGTGCAGGCCCCGGGTGTACGGGAACTCGCCCGGCCAGCCGATCCGGTCGAAGCCCGGGTACGCGGCACCCTCCGGGGGCCCGTAGACCGGCTCGACGGGCAGCCCGGAGAGCGTGGTGAAGTCCGCGTCCCGCTTGTGCGCGGCGTCGTACCGGGCCTGCCAGCGGGCCCGTCCGGCGGCGATCTCGTCGGCGTTCATCCCCGGGCTCCTCCTCGAGTCCTCGACAGCACGTCGAGTGTAGAGCCCTTACCTGAACGATCGCTAAGGAAACGCCTACCGGTCGGTAATGTCGAACCGCCCTCAGACGGCGGGACCACCGATGGCGACGTCGTCCACCCGGATGTTGATCTCGTCGACCCCCAGGCCGTACGCCTCGATCGCCTGGGTCACCCCGACCCGCACCGCCGAGGTCACCTCGGGCACCGCGTGCCCGGCGTCGATCACGATCACCAGGTTGACCACCGCCGCGCCGTTGGTGACGTGCGCCGAGCACCCGCGCCGGGCGTCACCCACCTGGTCCAGCCCGACCCGGTCGAGCACCGCGTTGAAGAACCGCGCCACGTCACCGCCCAGCTCGACCACACCGGGCACGGCCTTCGCCGCGGCCACCGCGATCTTCTCCACCACCTCGTCCGAGATGTCGGTACGACCGCCCGGCACCGCGTCCGGCGTCATCGGCAACTCCTGCGTCATCTCGTGGTCCATCTCTCTCCAGCAGCCGTCACACCACCCCACGCGCTCTGCGAAGGCGGTGCGAGCGTAACCGCCGGAGACGGTCCGCAGTGGACTACGTTCAGCCGGAGAGCTGGGCCAGCAGGGTGTCCGCAGCGGCGTACGGATCGACCGCACCGGCGGCGACCTCGGCGGCGAGCGCCGGCAACTGCGTACCGTCGCGAAGCGAGCCGATCCGGGCGCGCAGCGCGCCGAGCGCGATCGCCTCGACCTCGGCGGCGGCCCGCGCCTCCCGGCGGCGGCGCAGCTCGTCGTGCGCGACCAACCAGTCACGGTGCTTGTCGACGGCGGCGGCGACGTCGTCGATGCCCTCGCCCCGCACGGCGACCGCCCGCACCACCTGTGGCCGCCACTGCCCCGGGCCGCGCTCACCGAGCGCGATCATGCCCTGGATGTCCCGGACCGTCGCGTCGGCGCCGTCCCGGTCGGCCTTGTTCACCACGAAGATGTCGGCGATCTCCAGGATGCCGGCCTTCACCGCCTGGATCGCGTCGCCCATGCCCGGCGCGAGCAGCACCAGCGTGGTGTCGGCGAGCGAGGCCACCTCCACCTCGGCCTGCCCGACCCCGACGGTCTCCACCAGCACCACGTCGCAGCCGGCGCCCTCCAGCACCCGCACCGCCTGCGGGGTGGCCGCCGACAGCCCGCCCAGGTGACCCCGGCTGGACATCGACCGGATGTACACACCGGGGTCGGTGGCGTGGTCCTGCATCCGTACCCGGTCACCGAGGATCGCCCCACCGGTGAACGGACTGGACGGGTCGATCGCCAGCACGCCGACCCGGTGCCCCCGCGCCCGCAGCGCGCGGACCAGCTCGTTGGTGGTGGTCGACTTGCCCACCCCCGGCGAACCGGTCAACCCGACCACCTGGGCCCGGCCGGTGTGCGGTGCGAGCGCCGCCGCGATGCGCGGCAGCGTCTCGTCACCCGACTCGACCAGGGTGATCAGGCGGGCGACCGCGCGCGGGTCACCCTCGCGGGCCCGCTCGACCAGCATCGGTACGTCCCGACTGCGTCGCACCGAACCAGCCGCGGCCGGCGCGCTCCCCCTCGCCTCGCTCATGCAGCCGCCCTCGACCGCACGACCCGCCCGCGCACCGCGCCACTCGTCGTTCCCGACTGCCGGGCTCGCCGGACCGGCGTGCTCCTCGTGCTCACAGGTCGGTCTCGGTAGGGGCGGGGACGTGGATGATCAATGCGTCGCCCTGGCCGCCGCCGCCGCAGAGCGCCGCCGCGCCGGTGCCGCCGCCGCGCCGCTTCAGCTCCATCGCCAGGGTCAGCACCAGCCGGGCGCCGGACATGCCGATCGGGTGCCCCAGCGCGATCGCGCCACCGTTGACGTTCACCTTGTCCGGGCTGATCCCGAGATCACGGGTGGACTGGATACCGACCTGGGCGAACGCCTCGTTGACCTCGATCAGGTCGAGGTCGGAGATGCCCAGCCCGCCCTTGCGCAACGCGTGCTGGATGGCGTTGGACGGCTGCGAGTGCAGGGAGTTGTCCGGGCCCGCCACGTTGCCGTGCGCGCCCACCTCGGCCAGCCAGGTCAGCCCGAGTTCCTTGGCCTTCGCCTTGCTCATCACGACCACCGCGGCGGCGCCGTCGGAGATCGGCGACGAACTGCCGGCGGTGATGGTGCCGTCCTTGACGAAGGCCGGACGGAGCTTGCCCAACGTCTCGACGGTGGTGTCCGGACGGATGCCCTCGTCCTCGCTGACCACCAGCGGGTCACCCTTGCGCTGCGGGATGACGACCGGGGTGATCTCGTCGGCGAAGTGACCGTTCTTCTGCGCGGCGGCGGCCCGCTGGTGGCTGGCGGCGGCGAAGGCGTCCTGCTCCTCGCGGCTGATCTCCCGCTCGGCGCCGTGGCGCTCGGTGGACTCCCCCATCGAGCAGCAGTCCCACGCGTCGGTCAACCCGTCGAGCGCCATGTGGTCCTTGACCACCACGTCGCCGTACTTGTAGCCGCCCCGCTGACCGAGCAGCAGGTGGGGGGCATTGGTCATCGACTCCATGCCACCGGCCACCACCACGTCGAACTCGCCGGCCCGGATCAACTGGTCGGCCAGCGCGATCGCGTCCAGGCCGGAGAGACAGACCTTGTTGATGGTCAACGCGGGCACCGACATCGGGATGCCCGCCTCCACCGCCGCCTGGCGGGCCGGGATCTGGCCGGTACCGGCCTGGAGCACCTGCCCCATGATCACGTACTGGACCTGGTCCGGGGCCACGCCGGCACGTTCCAGTGCCGCGGAGATGGCGATACCGCCCAGTTTCGTCGCGGGTAGGTCCTTCAGGTTGCCCAGCAGGCGCCCCATCGGGGTCCGCGCGCCACTGACGATCACCGAAGCCATGACTGCCTCCGAGGGGGTGCCGACCTGTACGCCTTAACTATCGTTCGGCCAGACTAGCGTCATGCCTGAGAACTCCCCCGCCGAGCCCGCTGCCGACTATGTCACAGACATCGGTCTACGCCGCATCGACCATGTCGGGATCGCGGTCGCCGACCTCGACGCCGCGATCGACTTCTACCAACGGACCTTCGGCATGCGCTGCATGCACACCGAGGTCAACGCCGAGCAGGGGGTACGCGAGGCGATGCTGACGGTCGGGCCGACCGCCGAGGGCGGGTGCGTGCAGCTACTCGCCCCGCTGACCCCGGAGTCGACGATCGGGAAGTTCCTCGACCGCAACGGCCCCGGCGTGCAGCAGGTCGCGTACACCGTGGCCGACATCGACGTGGCCTGCGCGGCCCTGCGCGAGCGCGGCGTACGCCTGCTGTACGAGACGCCCCGACGCGGCACCGCCGACTCCCGGATCAACTTCGTGCACCCCAAGGACGCCGGCGGCGTCCTGATCGAGCTGGTCCAACCCGCCTGAGTACCCGACGTCGAGCGCGCCGTGGTCGAGCGCGCCGTGTCGAGGCCCGACGCCGGGGGTGCGGTGTAAGGAAGGGCCCCCTGCTAACGCCTCGTGCATAGCAGGGGTCCCCTCCTAACACGCAGCGCGCCGCACGCACCGCGCCGCACGCACCCGCACCGCGCCGCACGCACCCGCACCGCGCCGTGCGCACCCGCAGTGCGCCGTGCGCATACGCAGTGCGCCGTGCGCATACGCAGCTCGCCGTCACCCACACCCGAGCCGCGCCGTACCCTCGCGTAGCTCGCCCGTACGCACACGCAGCTCGCCCGTACGCACACGCAGCGCAGCGGATGCAGCCGCAGCTCGCCGGGACGACGCGGCTCGGGTGCGGGCGGTCGCTGTGCCCGGGTACGGCGGAGCGGACGCGACGGCTGACCTCACGGACGAGGTCCCGGTGGCCATTCGGTGAACCGCCTTTGGCTTTCCCAGAGGTACGCCGACACCCATTCGAGTGGGACGGGGGCGGCCGGAAACATAAGGACACCGGGCCCCTTTTCCGCGTCACGCTGCGTGCCATCACGCTCGCCTCGGAGCTGGCAAGATCGCCACTTCCCCCGGCGGTCCGGCGCGCTGTCGAGTTGACCATGTAATGAGGACGGCAAAGGGCGGCACGCTCTTGCGAAGCACCCCGGGGGGTCTGCCAGTATGTCCCAATGCCCCAGCAGCAGTCCTCCCCTCTCGCGTTCTTCGATAACGCGAACTCGCAGCCCGATTTCACGGTTGGCCTGCGCGGATACAACACCGGTCAGGTCGACGACTTCATCGGCCGGCTCAACGCCGCCCTGAGCCAGGCCAACAAGGATCGCGCTGACGCCGAGCAGGCGCTCAACGACGCCCAGCGCCGGCTCCGGCAGTCCGAGCAGCGGCTCACCGCCCTGGAGCAGAAGCTCACCGACACCAGCAAGCAGCTGGAGGAGAACAGCCGCCCGACGCTCTCCGGTCTCGGCACCCGGGTCGAGCAGATCCTCCGGCTCGCCGAGGAGCAGGCCAACGACCACCGCAACGAGGCCAAGCGCGAGTCGGAGGGCATCCTCTCCGCCGCCCGCCTCGAGGCGCGGGAGATCACCGACAAGGCCCGCGCCGAGGCCGCGGCCATGAAGGCCAGCGCCGAGCGGGAGGCGGGCAACGTCCGCACCGCCGCCGAGCGCGAGGCGGCCGAGGTCCGGGTGCAGGCACGCCGGGAGGCCGACACGCTGCGCGCCGACGCGGAGCGGGAGACCAAGCAGCTGCGTACGGTGACCGCGCACGAGGTCGCCGAGCTGAAGTCGACCGTCGAGCGTGAGGTTGCCACGCTGCGGGCCACCGCCGAGCGGGAGATCACCCAGCAGCGGGCCAAGGCCGCCCGTGAGGCCGAGGAGAAGCGCGCCGAGGCGACCAAGCTGCTCACCGACGCCCGCGACAAGCGCGACAAGGACCTTCAGGCGCTGGAGCTGCAGCTCGCCGAGCGGCGGGAGAAGGCAGAGCGCGAGGAGTCCGAGCGGCACGCCGCCCAGGTCGCGCAGACCCAGAAGCTGGTCAGCGAGGCCGAGCAGCGTGCCCGGGCCGCGCAGGAGCGCGCCAAGGAGATCGAGCAGCGCGCCGAGGCCCGGCGGGTCGAGTCCGAGCGCAACGCCACCGAGACGATCGAGAAGGCCAAGGCGCTCTCCGAGCGGACCCTCAGCGAGGCTCGCGCCGAGTCGCAGCGTCTGCTCAACGAGGCGCGCACCGAGGCCGAGCTGACCACCCAGGCGGCCCGCCGCGAGGTCGAGGACCTCACCCGGCAGAAGGACGCGGTCACCTCGCAGCTCGGGCAGATGCTCTCGGGACTGGCCGGCATCGTGCCGGGCGTACCGAACAACGCGAACGCCGCCGCAGCCGACAAGCCGGCGGCCAAGAAGGCCGACGAGGCCGACGAGAAGGTCGCTGCGGAGACCACCAGCTGATCCGGCGGATCGGGGCATGATCGACGGCGCGGGGTGACACCGGGTGACGGTGCCACCCCGCGCCGCCCTGCATACGCGGGACGTGTCGGCATCCCGCTCCCCCGGCACGTGAAGTAGCTCCCAACAGGGGCGTCCGTATCGCCCCAGGAGTGGCCGTTGCGTGTGAGGATGGGAGCATGTCGCACGGCGAGGAACTGTTCTCTCTCGGCGGGGATGTGACCACGGAGCCCAGCTTCGAGTCCGCCCTGCGAGGGTACGAAAAACGGCAGGTCGACCGGTATGTCGCTCGTGCGGAGCACGAGATCTCGGCGTTGGCGGCCGAACGGGAACAGGCCTACACCCAGATCCACAAGCTGGCCGGTCAGGTCGAGGTGCTCCAGCGTGACCTCGCCCAGGTCCGTAAACAGGTCGGCGTGGTCGATCGGGCCGCGTTCCGTCATCTGGGCCCCCGGGTGGAGCAGATCCTCGCTCTGGCCGAGGAGCAGGCCGAGGACATTCTCGGTGCCGCCCACGAGGAGATCGAGGCGCGCCGGGCCACCGCCGAACACATCATCGACGAGGCGCGCGCCGAGGCCGCCAAGGCGCTCAAGGACTTCGAGATCGCGCTGGCCACCCGGCGGGCCGAGGAGGAGCGCCAGGCCGCCGCCCGTAAGGCGGAGTCCGAGGCCGCCGCCCGGGCCGCCCGCGAGGAGGCCGCCCGGCTGCGCAAGGTCGCCCAGGAGGCGCTGGCCAAGGCCGAGCAGGAGGCCACCCAGCTCCGCGACGCCGCCAAGGAGATCCACACCCGGGCCCAGCAGGAGGCGACCAAGCTCCGCGAGGCGGCCCGCGAGGTGCACGCCACCGCCCAGCAGGAGGCCACCCAGCTCCGCGACGCGGCCAAGGAGGTGCACGCCAAGGCGCAGCAGGAGGCCAAGCGACTGGTCGACCAGGCCACCGAGGCGGGTCGCGCCACGCACGCCAAGGCCCAGCAGGAGGCCAAGCAGATCATCGACGACGCCGCCACGGCCGGTCGCGCCGCGCGCGACAAGGCTCGCCAGGAGGCCGATCGGCTGACCGCGCAGACCACCGAGGCCGCCCGTCGCACCCGCACCGAGACCGAGGCGTACGCGCAGCGCATGCGCACCGAGACCGAGGCGTACGTGCAGCACGCCCGCGCCCAGGCGCAGCAGGAACTGGGTGCCTGGCGGGCCGGGGTGGAGAAGGAGGTCAACGGCCGGCGGGAGGCTGCGGACCGGGAACTGGCCGAGCGACGGGCGACCGCCGAGCGTGAGTTCACCGGCCGTCGCGAGGAGCTGGAGAAGCAGTACACGACGCGCAACGCCGAGCTGGACGAGCAGTTCCGGGCCCGTACCGTCGAGTTGGAGTCGGGTTTCGAGACCCGCCGCACCGAGCTCGAATCGGAGTACACCACCCGGAAGAACGAGATCGAGCAGGGCGCCGACGCGATCCGCCAGGCCGCCGAGGAGGAGGCCGCGACGGTACGCGCCGAGGCCGAGGAGCGGGCCACCGCGCTGCTGCGCGACGCCGGCACCGAGGCGGCCGACAAGCGCCGCGAGGCCGACGAGTACGCCACCGTCACCCGCCGCGAGGCCGACGAGCACGTCACCGGTGCGCGCCGCGAGGCCGACGAGTACGTCGCCTCCTCCCGCCGCCAGTTCGAGGAGTACGCCGCCACCACCCAGCAGCACCTGGCCACCACGCAACAGCACCTGGCCGCGACGCAGCAGGAGGCGGCGGCGAGCCGCCAGCAGCTCGCCCAGGTGATGCTGGAGATCGCCAAAGCTCAGCAGCAGCTCGCCGACCTGCGTCAGGAGACCTGGAAGTCCCGGCAGGAGTCCGACGAACTGCAGCGCAAGCTGCTCGACCTGCGGCTGACGGCGGCGGCGGGCCCCGACGGTCCGGGTGCTCCCGCCACCGTGGCCGCGCCCGCCATGGCCGCCTCCACCACGGGTGCCTCCGTCACCACCGCGTCTGTCCCGGCTGCCTCCGCCACGGCGCCGGTCGCCGTCAACGGCAACCGCCCGATCAACGGCGTCGTCGGTGCGGCGGGCGGACCGGGTGGCGCGGCCGACACCGCCACCAGGCCCGCGACCTCAGGTGACGACGGGTCGGCGGCCATGGGTGGCGACGGACCGGCCACGGAGCCCGCGACCGCAGGTGACGACGAACTGGCCACGACGTCGGCGATCACGGACGACGACGGGCCGGCGACGAAGCCGGTCGCGGAGCCGGTCACCACGGTCGAGGACGCGACGGCGAAGCCGGCCACCGAGCCCACCTCGGTCGACGGCAGTACGGCGAGCGCCGGTGTGGACGGCGAACCGACGGTGGCGGCGGTGCCCGGCACCGGCGGACGCAGCGCCACCCCGACGAAGATCACCAGCACCGGCGAGAACGGCAAGCGCCCGACCAAGCCGACCACTGACGAACGCAGCGCCAAGCCGAGCAAGGTCACCTCGGACTGAGCCGGATGCGGGGCGACGCGGCCCTGCCCCGGCCCGCCGAGGGCTGAACACCGCGCCGCGTCCCGAACTCCGGCTTCCGGCACCCGGTAAGGCACCTACCACCCGGCACCCGATGCTCAGCACCCGGTGCTCGGTGCTCGGCGGTCAGAGTGAGTCGGGGCGGCGGTGGGCGATCGGTCGACGGGCCGCGCCCCAGGCGACGAACCGGTCGAACAGCGTCCGGGGTTCAGGGCCGTCGTGCGGGTTCAGGTGGTAGAGGTCCCGCATCGCCTCGTACATCAGACCGGCCAGATAGATGGTGAGGCCGGCGCTGTTGGCGTCGTACTCCGATCGGAGCAGCAGGCGGGCCTCTCCGCAGGGCCACGGCTGCCCGTCGGCGCGGCAACACCAGGTCGGCCGGAGCGGGGTGTGCGGGGGCCGACTGCCGACGGAGCGGGGGCGCTCGGGACGGGGACCGTCCCCCGGTACGGGCAGGCGTGTCGTGATCATGACCGGCCGCCCGGCGAACTGCCCTTCGCCCGCCACCTCGTCGGGCACTGGCAACGCTGACTGCGCACATCGACCTCCCTCGGGAAAGCCCGGACACATCTGCCGCTCACGCGACGACGGATGCGGCCAGGACTGCGGGAGGGGCCGCCCACGCGGGGGGAAGGCGGGGGCGGCCCCGGCCTGGACCAGCCCGCGCCCCCTCGGCTACGAACCAGTCCGGCATGGCTGACAGTCTGCTGAGCAAACCACTACTGTCGGAAGGCATCGAGGCTGGTCGTCGTACCGCTGCGAAGTCCCGCCCCCGACCGGAAATCCCGAGCGTTTCTCGGGCGCAGACTGTGGAGGCACTGTGGAGGGAACGACGGCGGACCTGATCCGGGCCCAGCTTCGCCGACTGCGCGTGGCCGCCGGGCTCAGTCAGGAGGAGTTCGGCAAGCAGGTGCACTACTCGCCGTCGATGGTCTCGGCCGTCGAGACCGGCAGCCGACCGTACGACCGGTCGTTGCTCGCCCGCGCCGACGAGGTGCTGCGCTCCGGCGGGCTGCTGGTGGCGTTGCAACGGATCGCCGAGCGGGAGGGGCAGCCCTCGTGGTTCCTGCCGTGGCTGGACGCCGAACGCATGGCCCGGCAACTCCGGGTCTTCCAGCCCACGCTGATCCCGGCCCTGTTGCAGACCGAGGGCTACGCCCGCGCGGTGATCCGCTGCGACGACCTGCTCAGCGACGAGGAGGTGGACCGGCGGGTCGCCGCCCGGCTGGACCGGCAGGGCATCCTCACCCAGCCCGACCCACCCCAGCTCATCGCGGTCGTCGACGAGGCCGTCCTGCATCGGAGGGAGGAACGCTTCTGGCCGGTGATGGTGCACCAGATCGAGCACCTGATCGCCTCTGCCGCGCGACCGAACGTCAGCATCAACGTCGTCCCGCTCGGCGTCGGGGTGCACATCGGGCTCTCCGGGCCGTTCTCGCTGGCCCGCAGCGAGGAGGGCGGCTGGGTGGCGATCATGGAGAACCAACTGACCGCCACGCCGACCGACAGCGAGGCGGACCTGGCTACGCTGTTGGCGCGCTGGGAGACGGTGCGCAACGAGGCGCTGTCCCGCCAGCAGTCGATCGAACTCCTCGACAGGGTGGCGAAGTCATGGACCTGAACGGCGCGACCTGGCGCACCGCCAGCCGCAGCGGCAACACCGACTGTGTGGAGGTGGCCGACAACCTGCCCGGCGTGGTCGCGGTCCGCGACAGCAAGGACCGGCAGGGCCCGGTGCTCGCATTCGCCCCGCAGATCTGGCGCTCGTTCATCCGGCAGGTCAAACAGCGCTGAGCCGGAGACAACCGCGAGGGTCAGCGACCTCGCGGGGCGGTGACCAGCAGCAAAGCCCCACCGACCTGGTCGAGTCATCCCGGCCCACGAGCGGTCGGGCGGATCAGCAGCCCCCGATATGACGCATCTGCTGGCTCGGTCCGCCGACCCCGCATTACCCTGCCGAGCAGGATCCGACGGCCAGCGAGGCTGGGCGGGACCGACACGGCTCAGGCAGCGATCAGCCCGGGCCAGAGCGGGGAGAGACCGAATGGCGCAGGACGGGCCGGAGCAGCCCGAACGAGAGCAACCCAAACGTGTGCAACCAAGGGCGGGCCAGCACGACAGCGCGAGCCAGGACGACAGGGACCAGCCCCGAGCGGGCCAGCGTGCCGGGGAACAGCCTGCGGCGGGGCGACCCAGGGCGATGGCGGTGAGCTCCGACCACGAGAGTTCGTCGACTGCCCAGATGGCCAGGGAAACGTCGGCCTCTGGGGCAATGGACGGTCCGGCCGGAGCGGAGGCGGGTCGGTTCGGTACGCCGGGGCGACCGCTGCGGCGCAACAGCTTCCTGGTCGGGTTCACCGGTGCGCTCGGCGTGCTGCTCGCGTACGCCGTCTATCTGGGGTTGCGCAACGCGGCCGGGATGGTCGTGCTGGTGGTCATCGCGCTGTTCCTCGCGGTGGGCCTGCACCCGGCGGTCGTGCGCCTGCGGTCGTGGGGGGTGCCGCGCGGCCTGGCCGTGGCGCTCGTGGCGCTCGTCGTGGTGGCGCTGCTGAGTGCGGGCGTGCTGGCCCTGGTGCCGCCGATCGTCACCCAGACGACGCAGTTCATCGACCAGTTGCCGAGCTACCTGGAGTCGTTGCGTCGCAACGAGACGGTCAACGATCTGGTGGAACAGTTCGACCTGATGCGGCGGGCGCAGGAGTTGGCCAGCGCCGACGTGGTCGGTCGGGCGCTGGGCGGTGTGCTCGGCGGTGCCCAGTTCCTCTTCGGCACGCTGTTCCGGGTGCTCACCGTGCTGGTGCTGACGATCTATTTCCTGGTCTACTTCGACCGGATGCGCGACCTCGCGTACGCCCTGGTGCCGCGCTCGCGTCGGGAGCGGGTGCAGCTCATCGGGGACGAGATGCTGACCAAGGTCGGCGCGTACATGGTCGGCGCGCTCTCCATCGCCGTGCTGGCCGGTGTCGCCGCCTTCGTCTTCGCGCTCGCGGTGGGCCTGCCGTACCCGTTCGCGCTCGCCGTGGTCGTGGCGATCACGGACCTCATCCCGCAGATCGGCGCGACGCTCGGCGCGGTGGTCGTCAGCCTGGTCGGATTCGCCACCGAGCCGTCCGTCGGCATCGCCTGCATCGTGTTCTTCGTGATCTATCAGCAGATCGAGAACTACCTGCTCTACCCCAAGATCATGCGTCGGTCGGTACACGTCAACGAGGTGGCGGCACTGGTCGCCGCGCTCCTCGGGGTGTCACTGCTCGGGGTCATCGGCGCGCTGATCGCCATCCCGACGGTCGCCGCGATCCAGATCGTCCTGCGCGAGGTGGTGATCCCCCGACAGGATCGCCGCTGACCGGCAGGACTCAGTCGGCGCGACGCTGCTCCGGGCCGGTGACCGGGGTGTCGGCGAAGGCGGCCACCGTGCGGTCGGCGTACGCGCTGGCGTCGCCGGTCTCCATCGGACCGTCCCAGGTCGTCGGCAGCGGCACCGGCACCGCCGGGTTGACCCGCCGGACCACCTCGTCCAACACCGTCTCGGCGTCTCCGACCCAGAGGTGCTTTGCCCCCGGTACCCCGACCACTTCGGCCTGCGGCACCGCGGCGAACCGCTCGCGGGCCTGCTCGGGGCGGAGGTAGTCGTCGAACTCCGGCACCAGCGCGGTCAACGGTCGACCCGACTCGGCCCAGTTGGCCAGATCGGCCGGCTCGGAGAAGCGCAGCGGCGGGGAGAGCAGGATCGCGCCGGACACGGCCGGGTCACCGCCGTACTTGAGCACCAGGTCGGTGCCGAACGACCAGCCCAGCAGCCAGATGTTCGGCAGCTCGTGGAACTCGGCGTACTCGATGGCGGCGGCCACGTCGTACCGCTCGCCGACGGCCGAGTCGAAGCTGCCCTCGCTGGTGCCGCGCACGCTGCTGGTGCCCCGGGTGTTGAACCGCAGCACGGCCAGGTCGGCCAGCGCGGGCAGTCGCCAGGCCGCCTTGCGGAACACGTGGCTGTCCATCATTCCGCCATGGGTGGGCAGCGGATGCAGGCAGACCAGGGTGGCCACCGGCTCGCGGTCGGCCGGGCGGGCCAGCTCACCGACCAGCCGCAGTCCGTCCGCGGTGTGCAGTTCGATGTCCTCCCGGCGGCCGGGCAGGATCGACGACGCGCGAATGGGTGCACTCACTCCCCCATCCTCCCGTCCCAACGGCCCGGCCGCGCGGGCAGGTGACAAAGATCGCCGGAAGGCGGGTACAGGCTGCCCGCGCCGCCGCAACGGGCGACTCGGCAACCCGGCGACCCGCGACCCGGCGACCGGCGACGGGCAACCCGGCGACCGGCGACCGGCAACCCGGCGACGGGCGACGGGCGACTTGGCGACCCGGCGGCCGACGACGGACGTGCGCCGGCGTTCAGCCGTGGCGGGGGGCGCTGCGGCCGCGCTGGATCCCCGGTGTCCGCCGGTCCCGGGCGCGCCAGCAGCCGGTGTGCCAGTGCCGCCGGTCGGTCAGGTCGCCCCGGTCGTCGGCCGGCCAGGCGACCAGATGCGCCACGCCGGGCCGGATCTCCTGGTCGCAGCCGGGACAGCGGTACGTCTTGGTCGACCCACCGCCGCTGATCGCGCGTACCTGCCAGTCGCCGTCCCGCCACTGCTGCACCGAGGCGACTCCGTGCCGGGCACGTTCGGCGTCCAGACGCGTGTCGTCGTCACGGCGGGGACGGTTGCGACGAGGGCTCACATCACCCAGCGTAAGGCCGGGTGGCACCGTGCTTCGCGTCGGCTGGCCGGCGCTGCGGTTAGCAGGGGACCCTTCCTATACCGCAGGCGTTAATAAGGTGCCCTTCCTTTCACGAAGGCAGCGAGCGGAAGCCGCGCCCGGTGCGGTCGCCGAGGTGACCGGCGGTCACCAACTGCTCCAGCAGTGGAGCCGGGGCGAAGCCCGGATCGCGCAGTTCCCCGTACAACCGCCGCTGGACGGCCAGCGCCACGTCCAGACCGACCGCGTCGAGCAGGGCGAACGGGCCGACGGGGTAACCGCAGCCGAGCCTCATGGCGTGGTCGACGTCGTCGGTGCCGGCGTAGCCGGCCTCCAGCATCCGCACCGCGTCGTTGAGGTACGGGAACAGCAGCGCGTTGACGATGAAACCGGCCCGATCGGCGCAGACCACTGCGGTCCGCCCCAGCGTGGCACAGACCGCCCGCGCGGTGTCCACCACCTGGTCCGAGGTCCGGATGGTCCGCACGATCTCGACCAGCGGCGTCGAGGTGCCCGGGTGCACGAGGTGCAGGCCCACCACGTCGTCCGGGCGCCCGGTCGCCATCGCCAGGTCGATCACCGGCAGCGCGGAGGTGGTGGTGGCCAGCACGGCGCCCGGCTTGCAGACTGCGGCCACCTCGGCGAGGAGGGCCTTCTTGACGTCGAGATCGTCGGCCACCGCCTCGACCACCAGGTCCGCGTCGGCCAGCGCCGTCGACGCCGTCGACCAGGTGATCCGGCCGAGGGCGGCGGCACGGTCGGCCTCGCTCAACCGGTCGGGGGAGACGTTCTCGTCCAGTGCGGTCCGCACCGCCGCACCGGCCGTCGTGGGATCCCCGAATCCGGGGCCGACCGCGACGACCTGGTATCCGGCGGCGGCGAAGACCGCGACGAGCCGGTGCGCCGACGCGCCTGCTCCGACCACGCCGACGGTGCGTACCGGGTCGGTGGGTGCCTCGCCGGCCGGTGCCGGCGTCCGTGCGTCGGGCACGACGGTGCCGGAGCCGGGCCGCTCGTAGGTGTAGAAGCCCCGGCCGGACTTCCGCCCGAGCAGCCCGGCGGTCACCATCTGGCGCAGCAGTGGCGCCGGGGCGTGTCGGCGGTCCCGGCCGCCACGGCGGTACATGGTGTCCAGGACCTCGTAGGACGTGTCCAGCCCGATCAGGTCCATCAGGGCCAGCGGGCCCATCGGCAGTCCGCAGCCGAGCTTCATCGCGACGTCGATGTCCTCGCGGGTCGCGTACCCCGCCTCGACCATCGTGACGGCGTGGTTGAGGTAGCCGAACAGCAGCGCGTTGGCGACGAAGCCGGCCCGGTCGCCGATGGTGACGTCGACCTTGCCGAGTCGCCCGCAGAGCGCCTCCACGTCGGTCACCACGTCGTCGGCGGTGACGACCGTGCGCACGACCTCGACCAGCTTCATCACCGGTGCCGGGTTGAAGAAGTGGATGCCGATCACCTGTTCGGGCCGGCCGGTGGCGACCGCGATCTCGGTGACGCTCAACGACGAGGTGTTGGTGGCGAGGACGGCCTCGGGCCTGCAGATCCGGTCCAGGTCGGCGAAGAGCCGCCGCTTCAGGTCGAGGCGCTCGGGTACCGCCTCGATCACCAGGTCGACCGCGTGCAGCGCGTCCAGCCCGACGGCGAAGGTGACCCGGCCGTGCAGGGCGTCCCGGTCGGCGGCGGCGAGCCGGCCCTTGGCCACGGCCCGGTCGGTCGAGCGGGTCAGCGTGGCCCGGCCACGGTCCAGGGCGTCGTCGGTGATCTCGACGGCCACCACGTCGACGCCGCTGCGGGCGAAGACCTCGACGATGCCGGCACCCATGGTGCCCAGACCCACCACACCCACGCTGGTGAACTCGCGCGCCACGCCCGGCCTCCCCTTGTCCGCGGAACCGGCGACCGGACTTTAACGGTCGCTCAGGTCATGCGCGCGAGTCTGCCACGTGGCGCGGGCCTGTCCAGACGCGGTGGGGTTTGTCACCGCGCCGGGCACAGGTCGGCGGTCGGGCTCAGGCCAGCGGCCGGGTGCAACAGGTCAGGAGCCGCCGGTGATGGCGCGTGTGGAGGGCGCGACCGGCAGCGGCAGCGTCGGTCGCCGCTCCTGGCGCGGCACCCCGAAGCTGAAGCCCACCGGGTCGGTGAGCGCCACCCCCGGGTCGAAGAACCGCAGGTCGGTACGACCGATCCGGACCACGTCGCCGTCGCTGAGCCGGGTCAGCTCGGTGATCCGACGTTCGTTCACCCAGGTGCCGTTCGTCGAGCCGAGGTCCACCAGGGACACCCCCTCGCCGGCCAGCCAGATCTCGGCGTGCCGACGACTCAGATGCGGGTCGTGCACGACGATGTCGACCGCCGGATCGCGGCCGATCACCTGCGGCTGACGACGCAGCCGGAACCCGAGCCCGCGCATGGGCCCGGCGGCCACTGTCAGCAGCGGCATCAGTTGCGGATATTCCTCCATGGACAGTCGGACCTCCACCCCGCGCGGCCACCCCCGCGTCAGCCTGCCACCACCGGGCGGCCACCTCCACCACCCGGCCAGTCATCACCGAGTAACCGGCCGGACACCTTCCGTTCGACCCTTTCGGTGGACAGGGCACCTGCCTTCCGGCGAAAACTGCTGCTCAGTCCGATTCAACCATCCGCCGCCCAGCCCGCTCGGCCCCGCACCACTCCCTACCTGTGAGTAATATTCGGGTCTAGAATCCCGTCATGACGGCTCCCCACCGCCCCGGCACCCCGACGATCGAGGGCGGCCACCTGATCTCGACCAACCCGGCCACCGGCGACGAGGCGGGACGCGTACCGGTCGCCACCGGCGTGGAGGTGGAGCGCGCCGTCGCGAACGCCCGCGCCGCCGGCCTGTGGTGGGCCGGTCTCGGCTTCGACGGGCGGCGGGAACGGCTGCTGCGCTGGCGGCGGCTGCTCGCGAAGCGGATGGAGACGCTGGCGGAGCTGGTCCACGCCGAGGGTGGCAAGCCGATCGCGGACGCGCTGGTCGAGATCGTGACCGCGGTGGAGCACGTCGACTGGGCGGCGAACAACGCGCGCCGGGTGCTCGGCGCCCGCCGGGTCCGGTCCCGGCTCATCCTGGCCGAGTTCTCGGCCCACCTGGAGTACCAGCCGTACGGGGTGGTCGGGGTGATCGGGCCGTGGAACTACCCGGTCTTCACCCCCATCGGCTCCGCCGCGTACGCGCTGGCCGCCGGCAACGCCGTGGTCCTCAAACCGAGCGAGTACACCCCGGTGGTCGGGCAGTGGCTGGTCGACACGTTCGCCGAGGTGGTGCCCGAGCAGCCGGTGTTCAGCGCGGTGCACGGCCTCGCCGACGTGGGCGCGGCACTGTGCCGGTCCGGCGTCGACAAGCTCGCCTTCACCGGCTCCACCGCCACCGCGAAGAAGGTGATGGCGGCCTGCGCCGAGTCGCTGACCCCGGTGCTGTTGGAGGCCGGCGGCAAGGACGCGATGATCGTCGACGCGGACGCCGACCTGGACGCCGCCGCCGAGGCCGCCGTCTGGGGTGCGATGACCAACGCCGGGCAGACGTGCATCGGCATCGAGCGGGTCTACGCGGTGGAGCCGGTCTTCGACGCGTTCGTCGACAAGGTGGTCGAGCGGGCGGGCCGCCTCACCGTGGGCCCCGACGACGCCGACGTCGGCCCGATCACCATGCCCAGCCAGCTCGACGTCATCCGACGGCACATCGACGACGCGCTGACCCGGGGCGGACGCGCCGCCCTCGGCGGCCGGGACGCGGTCCGGCCGCCGTACGCGCACCCGACCGTGCTGGTGGACGTGCCCGAGGACTCCGCGGCCGTACGCGAGGAGACCTTCGGCCCGACGCTGACCGTCAACCGGGTGCGGGACGCGGACGAGGCGCTCGCCCGGGCCAACGCCCTGCCCTACGGTCTGGGCGGTTCGGTCTTCGGGCGGCGTCGGGCGGTGGCGATCGCCCGTCGACTCCGGTCCGGCATGGCGTCGATCAACTCGGCGCTCACCTTCGCCGGCATGTCCACCCTGCCCTTCGGCGGGGTCGGCGAGTCGGGGTTCGGCCGGATCCACGGCGAGGACGGGCTGCGCGAGTTCGGCCGGGCCAAGGCGGTGACCCGTCGCCGGGGCCGGACGCTCCTGCCGTCGACCACCTTCGACCGCACCCCTGCTGACGTGGCCCGTCTCGTCAAAGCGGTCAAGATGCTCTACGGCAGGTGAGCAGGCGGTCCGAAAGCCGCCACTGTCGGAAAGCCGATCATCGTCGGCTTCGATACGGGACAGAGGTTTAGCGTCGGTAGCCGCGACGGTACATTCCGTTAAATGCGCCCCCATCGATTGCGATTCCATCTCGTCGACAAGGACGGCTCATGGGCCGCGCGGCAACGCCAACGCCGCGCCGAATGGCTGGTCCGCACGTTTCCCCGGCTGTCCGAGATGAACGTGATCGACCTTGGTGGACGCCTCGGCACCTGGACCCGCGCGGCCGTCCGGCCGGCCCGCGTACACGTGGTCAACCTGGAGCGACCCGCCGTCGACGTGCCCGAGTGGGCCGAGGTCGACCAGGCCGACGCCTGCGACCTGCCGGCCCACATCACCGGGCGCCGCTACGACCTGGTCTTCTCCAACTCGGTGCTGGAACACGTGGGTGGACACGAGCGCCGGCTGCGGTTCGCCGAGGCGGTGCACACGCTGGCCGAGCGGCACTGGGTGCAGACGCCGTACCGCTACTTCCCGATCGAGCCGCACTGGATCGCCCCGGGCATGCAGTTCCTGCCGGTACGCCTGCGCACCGCGGTCGCCCGGCGCTGGCCGCTCGGGCACAAGGCCACCCACTCCCACGACGCGGCCATCCACCAGGTGCTCTGGACCGAGCTGCTGGACCGGTCCCAGATGCGGCACTACTTCCCGCAGTCCCGCATTCTGATAGAACGGGTCGGCGGCCTGCCGAAGTCGCTGATCGCGGTCCGCACCACGATCCCCCGCCAACGCACCACCTGACCGCGCCGCCGACCCTCAGAACAGGGTCAGTTCGTCGCGCTCGATGCCGCGCAGCCGGTCGTAGTCGACCACCACGCACCGGATGCCGCGATCCCGGGCGAGCACCCGCGCCTGCGGCTTGATCTCCTGCGCGGCGAAGACGCCGGCCACCGGTGCGAGCAACGGATCGCGGTTGAGCAGTTCGAGGTAGCGGGTGAGCTGCTCGACGCCGTCGATCTCGCCCCGGCGCTTCACCTCGACCGCGACCGTGCCCTGGTCGGCGTCGCGGCAGAGCAGGTCGACCGGCCCGATGGCGGTCATGTACTCGCGGCGGACCAGCGTGTACCCCTCGCCCAGCGTCTCCGGGTTGGCGGCCAGCAGCTCCTGGAGGTGTGCCTCCACCCCGTCCTTGCGCAGCCCCGGGTCGACGCCGAGTTCGTACGAGGTGTCCTGAAAGATCTCCTCCAGGGTGATCCGCAGTTCCTCACCGGCCTTGTTGACCACCCGCCACACCCCGGGCGCCTCCTCCAGCCGACAGGGCGGGCTCATCCAGTTCAACGGCTTGTAGGCCCGGTCGTCGGCGTGGATGGACACCGAGCCGTCCGCCTTCACCATGAGCAGCCGGGTGGCCGGCGGCAGGTGGGCCGAGAGGCGTCCGACATAGTCCACCGAGCATTTCGCAATCACCAACCGCACCCGACGAGGGTAGCGGAGAGGCCGGGCATCGCCGCCGAGCGGCACTGGCGCGCCGGTGCCATGCTGAGATGGTGCTCGAAGTGCTGACCGGTACCGGCCTCGCCGCCTCGGCGGGGCTCAACGCCTACATCCCGCTGCTGTTGATGGGCGGTCTGGCCCGTTTCACCAGCGTCATCGACCTGCCCGGCGGCTGGCAGTGGCTCGGTAACGACTGGGTGCTGGGCATCCTCGCCGTGCTGCTCGTCGTCGAGGTCGTCGCGGACAAGGTGCCGGTGGTGGACCACGTCAACGACCTGGTGCAGACGGTGGTCCGCCCGACCGCCGGTGGGCTGGCCTTCGGTGCCGGCTCCGCCTCGGAGACGGTGACGGTCAGCGACCCGGACAGCTTCTTCACCGACGGCGGCCAGTGGCTACCGGTCGTCGTCGGGGTATTGATCGCGCTCGGCGTACACCTGCTCAAGTCCGCCGCCCGGCCGGTCATCAACGCCACCACGGCCGGTTTCGGCGCCCCGGTGGCGAGCACCGCCGAGGACGCGACCAGCGTGGTGATGTCCCTGGTGGCGATCGTGCTGCCGGTGCTGGTGCTGGTGTTCCTGGTCGCGTTCGCCCTCTATCTGCCGTGGTTCCTGCGCCGACGCGCGGACCGACGCCGGGAACGCCAGGCCGCCCGGGACGCCGGCTTCCGGGTCTGATCCTCAGGTACGCGGGGCAGACCGGTTGCGTAGTGGATCTACGCTGCCCCGCATGACGTACCACCCGACTCCGGTCCCGCCCCGCAACAACCGCCCGCTGCGGATCGTGCTCGTCGTGGTGGGGGTGGTCGTCGCCCTCTGCTGCCTGGGCGGTGCGGTCGGCGGCTGGTTCCTCTACCAGACCGTGCAGGACGCGGTCGGTCCGGCCCGCAGCGCCACCGGCGAGTATCTGGACGCCCTCCGGGACGGCGACCACCAGCGCGCCTACGACCGTCTCTGCCAGCGGCAACGCGACGAGGTCACGGCGGACGAGTTCGCCCGGCAACGGCAGGCGATGCCGAAACTGGTGGAGTACGACATCACCGGGATGCGGGTCTCCACCAACAACGGCCGGACCACCGGGGCCGCGTCGGTACGCCTGGAGACGGCCAACGGCGAGACGAACGAGTCGATCAGCCTGCTCCGCGAGGACGGCGAGTGGCGCGTCTGCCCCTGAGGACCGGCGAATCGGTCCAGCCCAGCCCTCCGAAAGCCTAAAATTAGGGCAAATCAACGGAGGAGGGTGGGTCATGACCGCAGCGATGGAGATGCCCCGGGTCCAGGAGTGCGTGGTGTCCGCCTGCGCGTACAACCACACCGGCGACTGCAACGCCTTCGCCATCACGATCGGCAGCATGGACCACGCGCACTGCCACACGTTCATCGAGATGCCGGCCGTCCGCGCCGGCATCGACGGCCAGGTGGCCCAGGTGGGCGCGTGCCAACGGGCCGACTGTCGGCACAACCAGCAGTTGGAGTGCCAGGCCCCGTCGATCAAGGTCGGCCCGGACGCCGACATGGCCGACTGCATGACGTACAGCCACCGCTGATCGACCTCCGGGTGGCGTCCGCCGGGCGGACGGACCCGGAACTGTGCAGAACCGCACAGCGGAACGACGGTGACGCCCGGGTCCGAGTCGCCCGTGACGGGGAGGAACCACCACCCCCCGGTGCGGACGGCGGACCCGGGCGACCCGCACACTTGACGGCATGAGTGACGACGTCGCGATCCACGTCCGGGGCCTGCGCAAGGCGTACGGCGACAACGTCGCCGTGGCCGATCTGGACCTCGACGTCCAGCGGGGCGAGGTGTTCGCTCTGCTCGGCCCGAACGGCGCCGGCAAGACCACCACCGTGGAGATCCTGGAGGGCTACCGGCAGCGCGACGCCGGTGAGGTACGCGTACTGGACGCCGACCCCTCCTTCGCCCACGGCTCCCGGTCGGGCGGATCCCGCGCACCGGGCCGCTCGGTGCGCGACTGGCGGGGTCGGGTCGGCATCGTGCTCCAGGGCACCGGCGAGTTCGACGAGCTGACCGTGGCCGAGGTGGTCCACCACTTCGCCGGCTTCTATCCCGACGGCGACGACCCGGACAAGGTGATCGCCCGGGTGGGGCTGACCGCCAAGGCCGGCGCCCGTACGCACACCCTCTCCGGCGGGCAGAAGCGTCGCCTGGACGTGGCGCTGGGCATCATCGGCCGTCCCGAACTGCTCTTCCTCGACGAGCCGACCACCGGTTTCGACCCGGAGGCCCGCCGCGAGTTCTGGGAACTGATCCGGGACCTCTCCGCGGCCGGCACCACCATCGTGCTCACCACGCACTACCTGGACGAGGCCGAGGCGCTCGCCGACCGGGTGGGCGTCATCGCCGGCGGCCGGCTGGTCGAGGTCGCCGTACCCGCCGAGCTGGGCAACCGGCAGGACGCGCTGGCCACGGTCTCCTGGCGTACCCCGGAGGGCACGTCGGAGAGCGCGCAGAGCGCGACGCCGACGGCGCTGGTGGCCGAACTGGCCGCGCGTTTCGGTGGCGAGGTGCCCGGCCTGACCGTCACCCGGCCCACGCTGGAGGACATCTACCTGCGGATGATCGGACACTCATGACCACCACCACCCGACCGGACGCCCCGGTCGCCGCCCCCGCCACCCGCCGCCCCGGACCCGGCGGTCTCGCCCTGCGCCAGGGCCGCATGGAGATCCGGCAGTTCCTGCGCAGCCGGGAGTCCGTCGTCTTCACGCTGGGCTTCCCGATCATCATGGTGCTGATCTTCGCGTCGATCTTCGACGGCGACCTCGGCGAGGGTGTCAGCTACACGCAGTACTTCATCACCGGAATGATCGCCACCGGCCTGATGACGGTCAGCTTCCAGAACCTCGGCATCTGGATCCCGATCGAGCGGGACCGGGGCGTGCTCAAGCGGTACCGGGGCACGCCGATGCCGAAGTGGGTCTGGTTCGCCGGCAAGGTGATCATGGTGCTGGTGACCGGCGTGGTGATGACCGCACTGCTGCTCACGGTCTCGGTGCTGCTGTTCGACCTGAACCTGCCGACCACCGCGACCGCCTGGGTCACCTTCGGCTGGGTCAGCGCGCTGGGCATCACCGCCTGCACCCTCTGCGGCATCGCCATCTCGTCCCTGGCCCGTACGGCACGCAGCGGCTCGGCCGTGGTCACCCCGGTCGCCCTGGTGCTCCAGTTCATCTCCGGGGTGTTCTTCGTCTTCACCAACCTGCCGAGCTGGATGCAGCAGGTGGCGGCCATCTTCCCGCTCAAGTGGATGTGCCAGGGGCTGCGGGCGGTGTTCCTGCCGGAGAGCTTCGGCGCCAACGAACCGGGTGGTTCGTTCGAGCTGACCCGGGTCGCGCTGGTGCTGGGCGCCTGGTGCGTGATCGGCCTGGTGCTCTGCCTGACCACCTTCCGCTGGACCACCCGCCGCGACGGCTGAGGTGCAAGGAAGGGCACCTTGTTAACGCCTGCGGTAGAGCAGGGGTCCCCTGCTAACAGCCCGGCAGCCCTCGACGGGCAGCGCCGTTAAAAGGGGTCCCCTGCTATGCACGAGGCGTTAGCAGGGGACCCCTCCTTTCATCCGGTCAGTACGAGTAGAAGCCCTGGCCGGTCTTGCGGCCCAGGTCGCCGGCAGTGGCCATGCGCTGGAGCAGTTCCGGCGGGAAGAACTTCTCGTCACCGGTGTCGGTGTAGATGTTGCGGGTGGCGTTGAGCAGCACGTCCACGCCGGTCAGGTCGACGGTGGCGAGCGGCCCCATGGCGTGCCCGAAGCCGAGCTTGCAGGCGGTGTCCAGGTCCTCGGCGGAGATCACGCCGGTCTCGACCAGCCGGACCGCCTCCATCGCCAGTGCGGTGATCAGCCGGGTGGTGACGAAACCGGCGATGTCCCGGTTGACCACCACCACGGTCTTGCCGATCTCCTCGGCGAACGACTTCGCCGTGTCGAGCGTGGCGTCGCTGGTCTTGTAGCCCCGGATCAGCTCGCAGAGCTTCATCATCGGCACCGGCGAGAAGAAGTGGGTGCCGACGACCGCCTCGGGCCGTTCGGTGACCGCCGCGATCTGGGTGACCGGGATGGCCGACGTGTTGGTGGCCAGCACCGCGTCGGACTTGCAGATCTTGTCCAGCGCGCGGAACACCTCGTGCTTGATCTCCAGCCGCTCGAAGACGGCCTCGACCACGATGTCCGCGTCGGCCGCCGCCTCCAGGTCGGTGGTGGCCGTGATCCGTCCCAGCGCCGCCTCGGCGTCGTCGGTGGAGATCCGGCCCTTCTCCGCGAACTTCCCCAGCGACGTACGGATGCCGTCCAGACCGCGCCGGGTGGCCGCGTCGTCCAGGTCCCGCAGCACCACCTGCCAGCCCGCCTGTGCCGCCACCTGTGCGATGCCCGAGCCCATCAGCCCGGCGCCCACGACCGCGAGTCGACCCGCCATCTGATACTCCCTCGCTGCGATTTCGAGTGTCTTCCTGCACCCTAGTCGGCGAGCCTGAACGAAGGCTAAGGAGGCTCAGATGGTCAGTTCGGGTTCCTCCGGCGCGGTGGCCCGCTCCACCTCGATGCCGAGCGCCCGCAGGTCGGCCACGAAGTCGGGGTACCCCCGGTCGACGTGGTGCACGTGCGACACCTCGGTCACCCCGTCGGCGCAGAGCCCGGCGATGATCAGTCCCGCGCCGGCACGGATGTCGGTGGCGCGCACGGGTGCGCCGGAGAGTTGCTCGCGTCCGCGTACGACGGCGTGATGGCCGTCGGTCTTGATGTCCGCGCCCAGTCGCATCATCTCGTTGGCGAACATGAACCGGCCGTCGAAGATGTTCTCGGTGATCAGGGACGCGCCCTCGCTGAGCGCGGCGAGCCCGATCGCCATCGGCAACAGGTCGGTGGCGAAGCCCGGGTAGGGCAGCGTCACCACGTCCACCGCCCGGGGGCGGTCGTCCATGCGTACCCGGAAGGCGTCCGGCCGCGTCTCCACCAGGCCGCCGGCCGCGACGACCTTGTCCAGCGCGACCTCCAGGAAGCCGGGGTCGAGACCGGTCACGGTCACGTCGCCACAGGTCATCGCCGCGCCGAAGGCCCAGGTCCCGGCGACGATCCGGTCGCCCACCGTGGCGTGCCGGACCGGTTGCAACCGGGGTACGCCGACGATGGTGATCGTGGAGGTCCCCTCCCCCTCGATCACCGCGCCCATCCGCTGGAGCATGGTGCAGATGTCCACGATCTCCGGCTCGCGGGCGGCGTTCTCGATCACGGTGGTGCCCTCGGCCAGCACTGCGGCCATGACCAGGTTCTCGGTCGCGCCGACGCTCGGGAAGTCCAGCGTGATCTCCGCGCCCCGCAGGCCGTCCGGCGCGGCGGCGATCACGAAGCCGTGTTCGCCGGAGATGTCGGCGCCCATCCGGGTCAACCCGGAGATGTGCATGTCCAGACCGCGCGAACCGATCGCGTCGCCGCCCGGGTGGGCCACCCGGACGTAGCCGCGCCGGGCCAGCAGCGGCCCGAGTACGCAGATCGAGGCCCGCAACCGGCGGACCAGGTCGTAGTCGGCCTCGACGCCGGGCTGTTCCGGCACGTCGATGGTGACCGAGCGGGACCGGGCCACCCCGCCGACGGCGACCATCGGGTCCACCGGCTCGTCGGCGTCGAAGCGCACGCCGCAGCCGAGTCGGCGCAGCACCTCGCCCATGATGGCGATGTCGGTGATCCGGGGCACGTTGGTGATCACCGTCCGGCCCGGCGCCAGGAGCGCGGCGGCCATCAACTTCAGCGCGGAGTTCTTCGCCCCCACCACGTGCACGGTGCCGGCGAGCCGGGCTCCGCCGCGTACCCGGATGACGTCGACGTCGGCGACCGCCGCGTCACCCGCGTCACCCGGGCCGACCCCGCTGGACCAGCCCGTACCGGCTGTCGGCCGGGTCGGGATCGTCAGGTCCGGTATCCGTAGGCTGTGCGTCATGGCCGTCCACCTCACGCGCATCTACACCAAGGCCGGCGACGCCGGCATGACCAGGCTGAGCAACAACGAGCAGGTGCCGAAGAACGATCCACGGATCGCCGCGTACGCCGACGTGGACGAGTGCAACGCCACCATCGGCATGGCGCTCGCCCTGGGCGGGCTCGACGACGGGTTGCGAGCGGTGCTGGGGCCGATCCAGAACGACATGTTCGACGTGGGGGCGGATCTGTCCACCCCGGTCGAACCGGACCCGAAGTACCCGCCCCTGCGGGTGACCGAGGAGTACGTCGAGCGCCTTGAGGGCTGGTGCGACGAGTACAACGGGCGCCTGAGCAAGCTCGACTCCTTCATCCTCCCCGGCGGTACCGCGGGTGCGGCACTGCTGCACGCGGCGCGGACCGTCGCCCGGCGCGCCGAGCGGTCGGCATGGGCCCTCGTCGCACACGACCCCGACCGGACCAGCCATCTCCCGGCAAAGTATCTCAACCGGTTGTCGGATCTACTCTTTATTCTGGCAAGAACGGCAAATCCGGACGGAGACGTGCTATGGGTTCCGGGCGGAGGTCGTTGACGCTCGGAGCACTGCACCACGTGGAGGTCTGGGTACCCGACCTGGGCGTCTCGATGCGCAGTTGGGGCTGGCTCCTCGGCCAGTTGGGCTGGACCCCTTTCCAGGAGTGGCCGGCCGGTCGGTCCTGGCGGCTCGGCCCGACGTACCTCGTCCTGGAGGAGTCCCCCGCGCTCTCCGGGCGGCGTCATGACCGTCTCGCGCCCGGCCTGAACCACCTGGCCTTCCACGCCGGCCCGCCGGCCGCCGTCGACCGCCTGGTGGCCACTGCTCCCGGGTACGGCTGGACGCTGCTGTTCCCGGACCGCCACCCGCACGCCGGTGGCCCCGACACGTACGCCGCCTACCTGACCGACGGGCAGGGGTACGAGGTGGAGCTGGTCGCCGCCACCTCGTGACCCCCGCCCGACCGGCCGGGACGAGCCTCGCTCAGCCGGCCACGGTACGGAAGACCGGGTAGTACCCGCCGGACTGGCCGGCCGCCGTCGGGTGGTAGGAGACGCCGATGTTGGCGAAGTTCAGCGCGTGCAGCCACTTCTCGCCGTAGCTGCAGAGCTGGTGGCCGACGAACTGGGAGCGGACGTCGGCGAACGCGAAGCCGGCGGCCAGGGCGGCGGTGCGGATGATGTCGTTCACCAGGTTGATGCCCTCGTTGATCTTCGTGCGGGAGGTCGCGCTGAGTCCCGCGCAGATCGTGCCGAGCTGATAGAAGACCGGGTAGCCGGTGACCACCACCCGGGCCGACGGTGCCCGACTCCTGATCCCGTCGTAGACGGCCCGGAGCAGCCTCGGCAGGTCGGCTCGGGCCTTGGCCTGTGCCGCGTCGACCGCGGCGACGCATTCCGTGGTGCCCTGGAGCACGCAGGTGCTCATGATGGTGCCGAAGCCGACGTCGTTGCCGCCGACGGTGACGCTGACCAGCGTGGTCCGACTGGCCAGCGCCGAGAGCTGGGTGTTGACCACGCTGGTGGTGGTGGCGCCCGAGCAGGCGACCGAGCGGTACGACGCCGGGCCGACACGGGTCGCGTAGAGCGCCGGATAGGCGGCGGTGCTGCGTTGGCAGGAGCCGCTCTCGGAGGTGTAGCTGCCGGCGCCCACTCCGGAGGCGTACGAGTCGCCGAGGGCCACGTAGTGGTCGCTCGGTGCCGCCTGGGCGGGGGCGGCGGTCAGGCTGAGGGTGGTGGCGAGGGCGACGACCATGCTTGTGGCAAGCGTCGCCAGACGGGTTCTCCGCACGTCGTTACTCCGGGGTAGCAGGGGGACGTTCGGAGATTGATATCACTAGATATCGATGAAGGGAAGATCTCTAGGCGATTCCACCGGACACCCGGGCGAGATCTGGCACGGATGTGCCACCACCGCACGGGCACGGTGGTGGCGCTGAGGTCGGTTACCGGGACCGGTCAGACGGGCGGGAGTGGCACACCGGGACACGGCCGGACACGGCACACACCCGGTGCGTGCCGTTGAGACACGAGATCGATCAGGCGGCGGGCCAGTCCTGCGACGAGGCCAGACGCGGCGAGGCCGCCCCCGGAGGGGCGGCCTCGAGCCAGGAGAGGAATCCGGTGACGGTGGATCGCGCCATGGCGATCTCGACCGGAGCATGTCCGCTGCTACACCGGAGGATGATCCAGTCCGAGGGCATGGACATTCGCTCCTGCCCCTCGGGCAGGCGCCGTCGATCCACGGTCAGCCCCTCGCGGCACAGCACCCGCTTGGGCCGCACCGCGAAACTGACCAGGCGGTACCAGCGGAGCTCGTCACCGGCGAAGCGACCGAAGCCGGGCGCCCAACCACGGCCGTCGAGCATGGTGGAGGTCCGCACGCTGAGCCGGATGATCCCTCCGCTACGGGTCACCAGCGCCCGCCGGGCGAAGAGGACCAGGATCGCGCCGAGGATCACGGCGACGCCGATTCCGACCCCTTCGACGATCTCCATCGGCGGGTCGGCTCAGTTGCCCTGAGCGGCGGAGGCCCGGGTCGCGGTCTCGGCCAGCACAGTCACGCCCCGCTCGTTCACCGAGAGGAAGCCGCCGGCCACCTCGTAGACGACCTGCTCGCCGCCGGGCAGCTTGATGCGGACCTGGCCGGAGTCGGCGAGCTGGCCGAGCAGGGGCGCGTGCCCCGGCAGCACACCCAGCTCACCCTCGGTCGTACGGGCCATGACCATCTCGGCCTCGCCCGACCAGACCTTCTCCTCGACGGCCACGAGCTGGACGTTAAGGTGTTGTGCCACGCTGTCTCCTTGCTGAGGCGGCGGATTGGGGAAAGTCTAGTCGCGGCCCTGACCTGTGCTTCATGCGGGTGCCGGGAGCCACGCCGCGATCAGCCCTTGTTGACGAACTTGGGATGTTCGAGCAGGAACGGGTCCAGGAGTTCCCGCTCCAACGCGACGAAGAAGTCGTCCACCTCGGGCTCGAACCGCTCGCCGAGGTAGTTGCCGTTCTGCAGGATCCCGCCACCCGGCAGCTTGATCATCTGAATGTTGCCGGGACGGATGTCCTTGAGCGCGAGGCCGAAGTCGATCACGCTGTGCCCCCGGCCGCTGAAGATCAACGACTCACCGGCCGCCCGCAGCACCCGGTCCAGCTTCACCGGGTTGGTCACCACGTCGGCGCTGAGCGCCTGACCGGCCATCGCCTTGACGAACTGCTGCTGGTGCCGCTGCCGGCCGTAGTCGCCGTCCGGCACACCGTTCTCCGGGTAGCGCTGGCGGACGTAGTCCAGCGCCTGCCACCCCTGCAGGTGCTGCTTGCCCTTCGGATAGATCGCCTGCGGCCCGATGTAGCCCCCACCGCCGGGCCGGCCCTCACGGTGCTTGCCGTCCGGCTGGCGGTGCCGGGAACGGACCTCCCGCTCGATGTTCATCGTGACGCCGCCCATCGCGTCGACGATCTTCTGGAAGCCGGAGAAGTTGATGATCGCACCGGCGTCGAACCGCTCGATGCCGGTGACCTTCTGCGCGGTGAGGGCGAGCAGCTCGAAGCCGCGCGCGGCGTCCGGCTTCCCATCGGGCACCCGGCTGCCGAAGGACATCGCCGCGTTCAGCTTGGTGGTGCTGCCGTTGAAGTTCGCCTTGGGGAACGCGGGGATCTCGACGTAGAGGTCCCGGGGCAGGGAGAAGAGGTACGCCCGGTCCATCTCCTTCGGCACGTGCAGGATCATGATGGCGTCGCTCAGCGGCGGCCGGTCGTCCCGGACCGGATCGATGCCGACCAGCAGGATGTTGAGCGGGCCCTCGATGTCGCTCTTGGCCTCGCCCGCCGCCTGGTCACCGAAGAGGTCGGCCTTGCCGATCGCCCCCTCGTAACGGGCCATCAGCGCCTCGGCACCCACCAGCGACGTGCCGCTGACCATCATCAGCACCACACCGAAGATGGTGCAGAGCTTCGCCCACAGCGGTACGCCCCGCCAGATCGACGTCTTCTTGCCACCACGCGTGCCGCGCGTACCGCCCCTGCCGGCCTTGCCCACAAGCTTCTCCGTTCGTCGCGTCCCCGGGAGGTGTACGGGTCCGCGTAGCCGAAAGGTTTAAGTCGTTCGCCGCTCATCCGCGCCTGAGCTGCACTAGACGGTATCTCGGGCACGGCGTGATCGCCGAGCACGGGAAACCGGGCAGCCAGGATCGTACGTCCCGTAGATGAACGAAAGGCCGTCCCGGCGTGAACCGGGACGGCCTTTCTTCGTTCGAACCGAAGGGTCAGCCCTTCATCAGCTCGGCGGCCTTCTTCTCCAGGTCGTCGAGCCCACCGCACATGAAGAACGCCTGCTCGGGGAAGTGGTCGTACTCACCCTCGCTGATCTTCCGGAACGCCTCGATGGTCTCCTTGATCGGGACCGTCGAGCCCGGCACACCGGTGAACTGCTCCGCCGCGTAGGTGTTCTGCGACAGGAAGCGCTCGATCCGACGGGCCCGCTGGACCGTGATCTTGTCTTCCTCGGAGAGTTCCTCGATACCGAGGATGGCGATGATGTCCTGCAGGTCCTTGTAGCGCTGGAGGATCCGCTTGACCTCACTGGCCACCTGGAAGTGCTCCTGGCCGACGAACTCCGGGGCGAGGATCCGCGACGAGGACGCCAGCGGGTCCACCGCCGGGTAGATGCCCTTGTCGGAGATGGACCGCTCCAGGTTGGTGGTGGCGTCCAGGTGGGCGAAGGTGGTGGCCGGGGCGGGGTCGGTGTAGTCGTCCGCCGGCACGTAGATCGCCTGCATCGAGGTGATGGCCTGGCCCTTGACGGAGGTGATCCGCTCCTGGAGCTCGCCCATCTCGTCGGCGAGGGTCGGCTGGTAGCCCACCGCGCTGGGCATCCGGCCCAGCAGGGTGGAGACCTCGGACCCGGCCTGGGTGAAGCGGAAGATGTTGTCGATGAAGAGCAGCACCTCCTGCTTCTGCACGTCACGGAAGTACTCCGCCATGGTCAGCGCGGAGAGCGCGACGCGCAGCCGGGTGCCCGGCGGCTCGTCCATCTGACCGAAGACCAGCGCGGTCTTGTCGATGACGCCGGACTCGGTCATCTCGTGGATGAGGTCGTTGCCCTCACGGGTCCGCTCCCCCACACCGGCGAAGACGGAGGTACCACCGAAGTTCCGGGCGACTCGGGTGATCATCTCCTGGATAAGCACCGTCTTGCCCACGCCGGCACCGCCGAACAGGCCGATCTTGCCGCCCTTGACGTACGGGGCGAGCAGGTCGATGACCTTGATGCCGGTCTCCAGCATCTCGGTCTTCGGCTCCAGGTCCGCGAAGGCCGGGGCCTTGCGGTGGATGCCCCAGTGGTCGTCGGCGGAGATGGTCTCGCCCTCGGTGAGGTTGAGGCACTCGCCGATCGCGTTGAAGACGTGGCCCTTGACCGCGTCGCCGACCGGCACCCGGATCGGGAAGGCGGTGTCCCGCACCTCGGCGCCCCGGACCAGACCGTCGGTCGGCTGCATCGAGATCGCGCGGACCAGGTTGTCACCCAGGTGCTGGGCGACCTCCAGGGTCAGCGTCTTCTCGCCACCGGAGAGGGACACGTTCACGTGCAGGGCGTTGAAGAGGTCCGGCATGGCGTCGCGCGGGAACTCGGCGTCGACGACCGGGCCGATGACCCGGACCACGCGACCGGTGGCGGTCGTGGTCTCGGCTGGTCCTCCAGCAGTGGAAACAGTCATCACACTTCACTTCCCGACGCGGCCAGCGCGTTGGCGCCGCCGACGATCTCACTGATCTCCTGGGTGATCCCGGCCTGGCGGGCCGAGTTCATCTCACGCGTGTACTTGTCGATCATCTCTTCGGCGTTGTCGGTGGCGCTCTTCATCGCCCGCCGCCGGGCCGCCGACTCGCTCGCCGCCGACTCCAGCAACGCCGCGTAGATCCGCGTGTTGATGTACTTCGGCAGCAACGCGTCGAGCAGTTCCTCCGGGTTCGGCTCGAACTCGTAGTCGGGCAGCAGCCCGGGGGCCGCCTCCGACCGAGGCCGCTCCTCCACCTGCAGCGGACCGATGATCCGGGTCACCGGCGTCTGGGTCATCAGGGACTTGAACTCGGTGAAGACGATGTGCAACTCGTCCACCCCGAGCACCCCGTCCGCACCCGGACCGCCGTCGAGGTCGTCCGCGCCGGCCGAGAACGCCTTGACCAGCGTCTCGCCCACCTCGCGGGCGTCGGCGAACGACGGTTGCTCGGAGAAGCCGGTCCAGCTCGCCTCGATCGGCCGGTTACGGAACCGGTAGAACGAGACGCCCTTGCGACCGACGACGTAGAGCACCGGCTCCTTGCCGTCCTCCTTGAGCCGCGCGACCAGCGACTCCGCCGTCTTGATGGCGTTGGAGCTGTAACCGCCGGCCAGACCCCGGTCGGCGGTCACCAGCAGCACGCCCGCCCGCCGCACCCGCTCGCGCGGGGTCAGCAACGGGTGGTCGACCGACGCGTTGGACGCCAGCGCCGTGAGCACGCCGGTGATGGCCCGGGCGTACGGCAGGGACGCCTCCACCCGGGCCTGGGCCTTGGCGATCCGGCTCGTCGCCACGAGCTCCATCGCCTTGGTGATCTTCTTCATCCCCTTCGCCGAGCGAATGCGTTGACGAAGAACACGTACCTGCGCCGCCATGGCCCGGCCCTAACGCTTCTGGGCCGGCGCTGCGCTGTAGCGGGTGACCGTCTCCTGCTCGGCCTCGCCCTCCAGCGGCGCCGCCGGCGCCTCGTTGATCGTGCGCTCGTCCTCCCGGCCGAGGAAGCCCTGCTTGAACTCCGCGACGGCCGCGTCGAGGGTGGCGATGATCTCGTCGTCCCACTTGTTGTCCGCGATCGCCAGCAGCGTGGCGTTGTGCTTGCGCCGCAGGTGCTCCAGGAACTGGGTCTCGAAGCGCCGCACGTCGCCGACCGGAACGTCGTCCAGCTTGCCCTCGGTGCCGGACCAGACCGCGATGACCTGCTCCTGCACGGAGTACGGCGAGTAGTTCGGCTGCTTGAGCAGCTCCACCAGGCGGGCACCACGATCCAGCTGGGCGCGGGAGGCCTTGTCCAGGTCCGAGGCGAAGGCGGCGAACGCCTCCAGCTCGCGGTACTGGGCCAGGTTCAGCCGCAGCGAACCGGAGACCTTCTTCATCGGCTTCACCTGCGCCGCGCCACCGACCCGGGAGACCGAGGTACCGACGTTGATCGCCGGCCGGACGCCCTGGTTGAACAGGTCGGTCTCCAGGAAGATCTGACCGTCGGTGATCGAGATGACGTTGGTCGGGATGAAGGCCGAGATGTCGTTGGCCTTCGTCTCGATGATCGGCAGACCGGTCATCGACCCGCCGCCCATCTCGTCGGAGAGCTTCGCGCAGCGCTCCAGCAGGCGGGAGTGCAGGTAGAAGACGTCACCCGGGTACGCCTCACGGCCCGGCGGGCGACGCAGCAGCAGCGACACGGCCCGGTACGCCTCGGCCTGCTTACTCAGGTCGTCGAAGACGATCAGGACGTGCTTGCCGCCGTACATCCAGTGCTGACCGATGGCCGAGCCGGTGTACGGGGAGAGGTACTTGAAGCCGGCCGGGTCGGAGGCCGGGGAGGCGACGATGGTGGTGTACTCCATCGCGCCCGCCTCCTCCAACTGCCCCTTGATGGAGGCGATGGTGGAGGCCTTCTGGCCGATGGCGACGTAGATGCAGCGGACCTGCTTCGTCGGGTCGCCGGAGGCCCAGTTCTCGCGCTGGTTGAGGATGGCGTCCAGGGCGACCGTGGTCTTGCCGGTCTTCCGGTCACCGATGATCAGCTGCCGCTGGCCACGACCGATCGGGGTCATCGCGTCGATGGCCTTGATGCCGGTCTGCATCGGCTCGGAGACGGACTGCCGGGCCATCACGTTCGGGGCCTGGAGCTCCAGCTCACGGTAGCCCTCGTCGGCGATCTCGCCGAGGCCGTCGATCGGGACGCCGAGCGCGTTGACCACGCGCCCCAGGAAGGCGTCACCGACCGGCACGGAGAGCACCCGGCCGGTGCGCTTGACCCGCTGGCCCTCTTCGAGGCCGGCGTAGTCGCCCAGGACGACGACACCGATCTCGCGGACGTCGAGGTTCAACGCCACGCCGAGCGTGCCGTCCTCGAACTCGAGCAGCTCGTTGGTCATGGTCGAGGGCAGGCCCTCGACGTGGGCGATACCGTCGCCGGTGTCAGCGACGGTACCGACCTCTTCACGGGAGACGTCGGGCGAATAGGAGGAGACGTAGCGCTCCAGGGCGCCGCGGATCTCCTCCGTCGAGATGGTCAGCTCGGCCATCCTCTGCTTCCTTAAGTATCAGGGGCCCGGGATACCTAGTACCGACCGGTCCTCGGGTCGACTGTTATTCCGGGCGCTTCGCGGGGTGCTGGTCAGCGCTTCGCGAGCGCGTTGCGGGTCTCGTTGAGGCGACGCAGGATCGTCCCGTCGTACAGGTCCGAACCCACCCGGACGCTCGCTCCGCCGAGGATCGTCGGGTCAACCGTAAGCTTCACCGCGACCGCCCGGCCGTAGATGGCCGAGAGCTGGTTGGTGAGCCGGCTCTCCTCCTCGGCGGTCAGCGGGGCCGCGACGGTCACGTACGCGACCTGACGGTCACGGCGCTCGGCCGCCAGCTCCACCAGCCGGGACAGCGCGGCGGAGAACGACCGACCGCCGAAGCCGGCCAGTGCCGCCTCCACCAGTCGCACCGTCACCGGCCGTGCCTTGCCCGTCAGGAGCATCCCGATCAGCTCGGCCCGCTGGGCCACCGGTGCCGCCGGGTCGGACAGGGCGTTGGAGAGCCGCCGGTCCGCCGCGACCACCTGGCCGAAGCGGAACAGCTCGTCCTCCACCTCACCGAGTTCGTCGGCGCGGTCCGCGCTGGCGAGCAGCGCCTGCACACCGAGACGCTCGGCACCGTCGAGCAGCTCCGACGGTGCCGACCACCGGCCGGCGACCAGTGCACCGAGCAGGTCGAGCGTGTCCGCGCCGACCTTGCCGGAGAGCACCGAGGTGAGCAGGCCGCTGCGGTCCGCACCCGAACGGGCCGGGTCGGAGAGAGCCCGACGCAGCCGGACCTCCCGCCGCAGCAGGTCCGCCACGGCGAGCAGCTCGGCACCGGTGGTGGCGAGAGCCGTCGAATCGGCGCCCCGGACGTACTCCTCCAGCCGCTGACTCACGGCGGTGTAGGACTCCCGGCTGGCGGCCTGCATCAGCGGGCCCCCGCGCTCTCGAGGTCGGTGAGGAACCGCTCGACGGTGCCCTTGCGGCGGGCCTCGTCGGCGAGCGACTCGCCCACGATCCGGCCGGCCAGGTCGACCGCGAGACCGCCGACCTCCGCGCGCAGCTCGCGCACGATGGTCTCACGCTCCACAGCCAACGAGTCCCGGCCGGCGGCGATGATCCGGTCGGACTCCTCCCGCGCCTTGGCGAGGATGTCGGTGCGGATCGACTCGGCGTCGGCCCGGGCGTCGTCCCGGATCCGTGCCGCCTCGGTACGCACCTCGGCGAGCTGGGCCCGGTACTGCTCGAGCAGCTGGTTGGCCTCAGCCTGCGCCGCCTCGGCGCGCTTGAGGCCACCCTCGATCGCTTCGACCCGCGCCTGGTACATCGCCTCGATGCGCGGCATGACGAACTTCAGCAGCACGAAGCAGAGCAGGGCGAAGGCGATCGTCCCGATGACCAGCTCCTGCCACAGCGGCACGAGCGGGTGGTGCTCCACACCTTCGGCGGCGACAAACATTTCAGACCTCCGGGTCGGGAAGCGGACGGTCAGTTAACGGCGAAGGCGAGCACCAGGCCGAACAGGGCGAGCGCCTCGACCAGGGCGAAGCCCAGGACCAGCCAGGTCCGGTTGTAGCCGGCCGACTCGGGCTGACGGGCGCTGGAGTTGATGTACGCAACGAAGATCAGGGCCACGCCGATCGCGGGGCCGACAGCGGCGAGGCCGTAGCCGATCGTGTTGACGTTACCGCTGATCTCGGCAAGAACAGTCATTGCGGGTATTCCTCCTGTTTGACACGTGAGATCTCACGCGTACCGGTCGTACCTGAAGCTTTGGGCGGGTGCCCCGCGAAAAGGATCAGTGTTCGGTTGCGAGCGCCGATCCCATGTAGTTGGCGCTCAGCGTGACGAAGACGTATGCCTGCAACAGCGCGATCAGCACCTCGAAGAAGGCCATCACGATCGCCATGATGAACGAGAAGATCGAGGTCGCCTGGATGAAGATGTTGTCCGAGGCGAGCAGCACGAAGCCGCCGATGGTGAAGACCAGCAGGATCAGGTGACCGGCGAACATGTTGGCGAAGAGACGCACCGCCAGCGTGACCGGCCGGTTGATGAAGGTCTGCAGAAACTCGATCGGGATCAGCAGGATGTGCATCGGCCACGGGATGCCCGGCAGGATCAGGCTCTGCTTGAGGTAGCCACCCACACCGTGCGTGCGCATGCCCATGTAGATGTACATCACGTAGGTGATCGCCGCGAGCACGATCGGGAAGGCGATGTGCGAGTTCGGCGAGATCTGCAACCCCGGGATGATGCCGAAGAGGTTGGTCAACGCGATGTAACAGAAGAGCACCGTGAAATAGGGCGCGAACTTGACGCCCGCGCTGCCCATCTGTTCCTTGGCGATGTTGTCCCGGACCAGGCCGTAGATCGACTCCGCCATCCACTGGCCCTTGGTCGGCACCAGCTTCGGGTTCCGATAGGTGACCATGAAAAAGATGATCAGCAGGCCGACGGCCAGCCAGATCATGAGGGTGAACTTGGTGACGAATGGGCCGGCCACTTCCGGCAGGTAGAAGTCCTTGACCCCCGGGGGCCAGGGCAGCCCTTCAGCGGCGACAAGCTGTGCGCTCACCGTGTCATCCTCCGCACTCGACAGACCCGCGCGTGCCGAAACTCAGGCACCGAGCCTCTTCATGATCAGGTAGATCGCTCCGGCTGCGCCGAGCATCATGCCCACGCCGATCCCGATGCCGGTCGGCAGGCCGAGGAGCGTCCCCGCCAACCAGCCGAGGAATCCCCACACGAGGATGCCGGCGAGCAGGTAGCCAAGAACGGCTCCGGCAACGCCTTCCGACGAGTGCTCGTCGGAGCTTCCGCGATGAGGGTTGTCGGCCATGACGAGGCGAACTTTATCAGCCGGGGGTTTCGCGAGTGTGCGGCACCCCCCACACTGCGAGCAGCGTGCGGGCAATCGATACGGCGCCTCAGCCGCGCTCAGCTTACTCCTGCACGGCCCGCCGGGAAGGGGGGCGAAACGCCGGGCGAACACCGGCCGTACGGTCAGTGACCCGACGCCCGGTCGACGGTGGGCAGCGGGGAGCGCCAGGCCCAGGTGGTGTGCGCGACAATCCACACCAGCACGCCCGCGATGATCGCCACCCCCATGTCGGGCAGCCCGGGCCAGCCGGTCCGCGCCACGGCGGCCATCACCACGCCCAGGAAGACCATCTTGGTGGCGTAGGTGACCAGCCCCACCGGCATGACCATCTTCGGGCTCACCGCGTCCGCCCAGGCCACCGAGAACCCGGAGACCAGGTAGCTCACCATCACCAGACCGATCCCGGCGGCCACCCCGGCCGCGCCGGTCGGGCCCCGCAGCAGCGCGGCGACCGGCACGCCGACCACGGCCAGCCCGGCACAGGCCAGCAGCGGCAGGCGCAGGTGCGGCAGGCGGGCACGGATGGCGCCGGGCTCCCCCGCACGTGGCGCGGTCATCGGGCGTACGCCGGGAACTCGGCGACCAGCTCGGCCACGTCGGAGGCGACGCGGGCCAGCTCGTCGGCGCCACCCGGAGCCGCCGGGTCGGTGCGTACCGCGCGGGCGATCAGCTCGGCGACCTGGCGCATCTGCGGCTCGCCCATGCCCTGCGTGGTGACGCTCGGGGTGCCCACCCGGATGCCGGAGGCGACCATCGGCTTCTGCGGGTCGTACGGGATGGCGTTCTTGTTCAGCGTGATGGTCGCCGCGTCGCAGCGGGCCTCCGCCTGCGCCCCGGTCACCCCGGTCTCCCGCAGGTCGACCAGGGCCAGGTGGGTGTCCGTGCCGCCGGAGACCGGCCGCATCCCCTCCGCCGCCAACCCGTCGGCGAGCGCCTGCGCGTTGGCCACCACCTGCGCGGCGTACGTGCGGTACTCCGGCTGCGCCGCCTCGCGCAACGCGACGGCCTTGGCCGCCACCGCGTGCATCAACGGTCCGCCCTGGGTGAACGGGAAGACCGCCTTGTCGATCCGCTCGGCCAGCGACTCGCGGCAGAGGATGATCCCGCCGCGTGGACCGCGCAGCACCTTGTGCGTGGTCGCGCAGACCACGTCGGCGTACGGCACCGGGGAGGGGATGGCCTGCCCGGCGACCAGTCCGATGAAGTGCGCCGCGTCCACCATCAGGTACGCGCCCACCTCGTCGGCGATCTCCCGGAACCGGGCGAAGTCGATCAGCCTCGGGTACGCCGTCGCACCACAGATGATCATCTTCGGTCGGTGCGTCCGGGCCAGGTCCCGGACCTCGTCGTAGTCGATCAGCTCGGTGTCCCGCCGGACGGTGTAGCCGACCGTGTCGAACCACGTGCCGGAGAAGTTCACCCGGCTGCCGTGGGTCAGGTGCCCGCCGTGCGGCAACTCCATCGCCAGCACCGCGTCACCCGGCTGCACCAGCGCGGCGTACGCGGCCAGGTTGGCGCTCGCGCCCGAGTGCGGCTGGAGGTTGGCGTGCTCGGCGCCGAACAGCTCCCGGGCCCGGGCGATGCCGAGTTCCTCGGCCCGGTCCACCTGGGCGCACCCGCCGTAGTAGCGCCGACCCGGATAGCCCTCGGCGTACTTGTTGGTCAGCGTCGAGCCGAGCGCGGCCAGCACCGCCGGGGAGGTGAGGTTCTCGCTGGCGATCAGTTGCAGACCGCCGCGCAGCCGGTCCAGCTCGCCGAGCACCACCTCCGCGATCTCCGGATCCGTGGTGCTGAGCTGCTCGAAGTCGGGCCCCCAGAAGGTGCCCTTACCGGTCTCCACAGCGCCCGAGTCTATTCGGCCGCAGACTGGAGGCCGTGAGATGTCTGGTGACCGGTGCGACAGGCTACATCGGCGGGCGGCTGGCGCCGCACCTGCTGGCCGAGGGACACACCGTGCGCTGCCTGGCCCGGCGGGCCGGACGGCTGCGGGACGTGCCGTGGGCCGGGCAGGTCGAGATCGCCGAGGGGGACCTGAGCCGGCCGGAGAGCCTGGCCGGGGTCTTCGACGACGTCGACGTCGCGTACTACCTCGTGCACTCGCTCGGGCAGGCCGGTTTCGAGGACGCCGACCGGCAGGCCGCGTCGGCCTTCGCGACGGCGGCCCACGCGGCGGGCGTACGCCGGATCGTCTATCTCGGGGGGCCGGAACCGGCGGCCGGTGACGCCTCCTCGGCGCACCTGCGCTCGCGGACCGAGGTGGGCCGGATCCTGCTGGGCAGCGGCGTGCCCACGGTGGTGCTGCGCGCGGCGGTGATCATCGGTTCCGGCTCGGCCTCGTTCGAGATGCTGCGCTACCTGACCGAACGGCTGCCGGTGATGGTCACCCCGCGCTGGGTGTCGAACCGGGTGCAGCCGATCGCCGTCCGGGACGTGCTGCGCTACCTGGTCGGCTGCGTGGGCCTGCCGCCGGAGGTGAACCGGGCCTTCGACATCGCCGGGCCGGACGTGCTCACCTTCGGCGACATGATGCAGCGGTACGCCCGGGTCGCCGGACTAAGCCGCCGGGTCCTGCTGCCGGTCCGCGCGTTGACGCCCCGGCTCTCCTCGCACTGGGTCGGTCTGGTCACCCCGGTACCGAACGCCCTCGCCCGTCCGCTGGTGGAGAGCCTGGTGCACGAGGCGGTGGCGCACGAGCACGACATCGCGGCGTACCTGCCGGACCCGCCGGAGGGGTTGACCGGCTTCGACCGGGCGGTCGATCTGGCGCTGGCCAAGGTCCGCGACGCCGAGGTGGAGACCCGCTGGTCGTCGGCGGCGGGCCGGGACGCCCCGGCCGAGCCGCTGCCCAGCGACCCGCACTGGAGCGGCGGCAGCGTCTACACCGACGTGCGGGAGCAGCCGGTGGCGGCCTCGCCGGAGGCGCTGTGGCGGGTCGTCGAGGGGGTCGGCGGCCAGCACGGCTGGTACTCGTTCCCGCTGGCCTGGTCGGTGCGCGGCTGGCTGGACCGGCTGGTGGGCGGCGTCGGGCTGCGCCGGGGCCGGCGGAATCCGCACCGGCTGCGGGTGGGCGAGGCGCTGGACTTCTGGCGGGTGGAGGAGATCCTCCCCGGTGAGCTGCTCCGGCTGCGGGCCGAGATGCGGCTGCCCGGCCGGGCCTGGTTGGAGATGCAGGTGCGGCGCGACGACGACGGGCAGGTCCGGTACCGCCAGCGGGCCGTCTTCATTCCCAGGGGCCTGGCCGGGCACGCGTACTGGGCGGCGGTGGCGCCGTTCCACGCGGTGGTCTTCGGCGGGATGGCCCGCAACATCGCCGCCGACGCCGAGCGGACCGCCGTCGAGGCGCCACCGGCGGCGCGCTGACCGTCGCCCGCTCGCTCAGTCGCCGCTGCGGGTGGTGGTGTACCGCCACGCGGTCGTCTCGCTGGGCGGCACGAAGTCCCGGGACGGCACGTCGCGCAGCGCGAAGGCGAGGATCTCCCCCACCCCCTCCACCATCCGGCTCTGCACCGCCCGGCCGACCGCGTCCTGCGGATCGTCCGGGTTGGCCGCCATCGCCGCCGCCGCGAGCTGCGGGGTGAAGGCCACCACGGTCTCCGTGGCGTACCGCTCGGAACTGCCCGTCTTGCCGGCCACCGGCCGACCGAGCTGTCCGCGCAGGGCGGTGGCGGTGCCGCCGTGGCAGCCCTGGTACATCGACTGGTCCCCGACCGGGCAGCGGGCGGCGTCCGCCGCCGCGCGGGCCACGTCCACGTCGAGCACCTGGCGGCAGTCCGGTTGGCCGGCGGTCACCCGGCGGCCGGTGCCGTCGACGATCGAGGTGACCGGGGTGGGCGCGCACCACGTCCCCTCGGCCGCCAGCGTGGCGTACGCCCCGGCCAGGTCCAGCGGGGTGGTGGCGGCCACCCCCAGGGTGAACGGCCCCCACTCGCGCGCGCCGTGCCGGGCCAGCCGGACGTCGTCCTCGGCCCGCAGCACGATGCCGAGCCGCTCGGCCATCTCCACCACGCGGTCCGCGCCGACCCGCTCGGTCAGCCAGACGAAGTACGTGTTGACCGACTCGCCGAACGCGGACCACATGTCGTGCTCGCCGCGCATCGAGGCGCTGGCGTTCGACGGGCACCAGTACCCGCCGCAGTTCGTCTCGCCGCTGATCCGGTAGTCGGTGAGGATGCGGGTCGGCGCGTCGTAGACGGTCCGCAGCGGCATCCCGGCCTCCAACGCGGCCAGCATGGTGAACAGCTTGAACGTCGAACCGGCCTGGTACCCGACGATCGTGCCGCCCCCGGCGACGAGCTGGTTGACCGTGTTCGGGTAGTTGGTCTGGCCGGGCGGGTTGGCCGCGACGCTGTAGTTGCGGTTGACCGACATGGCGAGCACCCGACCGGTGCCGGGCTCGACGACCGCCGTCGGCATGGCATGCGGCTCGTCCACCGAGTAGACCCGCCGCACCTGCTCGGTGGTGGCCCGCTGCACGCTCGGGTCGAGCGAGGTGACGATGGTGAAGCCGCCCCGGCGCAGGGTGCGCTGCCGCTCGTCGACCGTGCCGCCGAACGCCTTCTGCTCGTTCCACCAGCGGGTGAACCAGTCACAGAAGAAGCCCCAGTCGTTGTGTCCCGAGGGCACCGCCGTGCAGTCGTTCGGCGTCTCGCTGGGGCGCAGGTTCAGCGCTTCCGCCCGGGCCGCGTCCGCCACCTCGGCGGTGACCTGACCGGTGGCGACCAACTGGTCCAGCACGTACCCCCGGCGGGCGGTGGCCGCGTCCGCGTCACCGTTGATCGGGTCGTCGGTGTGCGGGGAACGGACCAGCCCGGCCAGCATCGCCGCCTGTGCCAGCGTGAGCCGGTCCGGCGAGGTGGAGAAGTAGCGCTTGCTGGCGGCGGCGACGCCGTACGCCCCGGCACCGAAGTACGCGATGTTGAGGTACCGGGCCAGGATCTGGTCCTTGGTCAGCTCCCGTTCCAGCGCCAGCGCGTACCGCATCTCCTGGATCTTGCGGGCGGTGCTCACCTCGGTGGCCGCCGCCCGTTGCGACTCGGTCAACCGGGGGTCCGTGCTCAACACGTTGCGGACGTACTGCATGGTCAGCGTGGAGGCACCCTGCCGGGTGCCGCCGGAGCCCTGGTTGGCGGCGAAGGCCCGCGCCACGCCCCGCAGGTCGACGCCGCTGTGCTCGTGGAACCGGACGTCCTCGGCGGCGATGATGGCCTGGCGCATCACCGGGGCCACCTCGTCCAGCGGCACGTCCACCCGGTCCTCCTGATAGAAGGAGGTGATCAGGGTGGTGCCGTCCTTGGCGTACAGGTTGGACCGCTGGGCCGTGGGTGGCGTTCGGAGCGTGTTGGGCAGCTCGGTGTACGGCTCGGCCACCGCCGAGAAGCCGATCCCGAACACCAGCGCGGCCGGCAGTGCCGCCACCGCCAGCGCCAGGCCGGCCAGCGTGCCGGCCAGCAGAACGGTGAACACTTTCGGCAGGAACGCCCGGGTCATCAGCTCTCCCCGCAGGAGCCGTCAGGACCCTCCCAGAATGGCGCTAACCACCCTTTACGCCTCGGTTTTGCTCAAACCCGGAGGTAATTCACCGATCAGGGCAGCAGGATCGCCGCGAGCGGATGGATCGTCTCCTCGATCTCGTCCGCCACCCGGCTGAAGCACTGGTCGCCGCGTCCCCACGGATCGTCGAGGTCGTCGCTGGGCAGCAACGACGTGCCCTGACGGGCGACGTTCGCGGCCTCCACCACCGCCACGCCCCGGGCGTACACCGCGTCCGGGGTGGCCTCGACCGGGGGCAGCCCGTCGCGGTCCAGCGCGGTCAGCAGCCGACCGAACTCACCCAGCACGAAGGTGCGCGCGGCGGCGTCGGGGCGCAACGCCACCACGTACTCCTGCTGGTCGGCGGTGGCGGTCAGGACCAGGTCCGCGGCGTCGATGTGGTCGGAACGCAGCTTCCGCGCGGCGAAGCCGCTCACGGTGCCGCCACGGGTGGTCACCTGGCGGGCCGCCGGCGGGTTCATCTCCTCGCCCGCGTGCCAGCCCCCGGTGCCCGCACTGTGGCTGTGCAGCAGCTCCTCCACCCGGCCGGGGTCCAGGTCACGGCGGGCCAGTCGCTGGCCCACCGCGAGGGTGAGCAGCCGCTCCGCCATCGGCGAGCGGCAGATGTTCCCCATGCAGACGTGCAGGACGGTGAACGGAGGCATTCACGCCACCCGGCTCTCGACCAGCTCCGGCACCACGTCGCGCAGCCGGGCCAGGTCGATGGCGCCCTCGCGGACCATCGTCGGCACCTCGCCGGTCAGGTCGACGATCGTGCTGGGCAGCGGGTCGACGGCCGGTCCGGCCTCCAGGTACGCCCGCACCGAGTACGCCAGCTGCTCCCGCGCCTCGTCGGCGGTCTGCGCCGCCGGACGGCCGATCTTGTTGGCCGAGGCGACCGCCATCGGCCCGGTCTCCCGCAGCACCTCCAGCGCCACCGGGTGCAGCGGCATCCGGACCGCCACCACCCCGCTGTCGTCACCGAGATCCCACCGCAGGCTCGCCGAGTGCTTCACCAGGATGGTCAGCGCCCCCGGCCAGAACGCCTCCACCAGATCCCGGGCGGCCTGCGGCAGCGTGTAGACCAGACCGTCGAGGGTGTGTCGGGAGCCGATCAGCACCGGCGGCGACGCCTGCGTCCCACCCTTGGCGTCCACCAACGCCTTTACCGCGTACGGCGTGAAGGCGTCGGCACCGACCCCGTACACGGTGTCGGTCGGCAGGACGACCAGTTCGCCGTTGCGCACCGCCTCGATGGCCGCAGCGATGCCGCGGTCCCGGTCGGCGAGGGACCGGCAGTCGTAGAGCATCACGAGGAGCCAGTCTGCCACGTGTCGGACGTCGCGGGTCGCCGGTGGTCCGTGCGACGGAACGCGGTGGCGAAACGGGAGCGGCCGGCGAGATCGTGGTGCGCGGTGATCGCGGTGTACCGGCCGTCGGCGGCGAGCAGGTCGGGCACCGACGCGCCGTGGGTGTCGTCGTGCTCCACCCCGAGCGCACCACCGGGCCGCAGCAGGGCCGCCGCCCGCCGCAGCACCGGACGGATCACGGTCAGACCGTCGTCCCCGCCGAACACCGCCTCCGCCGGGTCGTGCCCGGCCACCTCCGGCGGTACGACCACCGCGAGCGGCACGTACGGCGGGTTGCAGAGCAGCACATCCACCCGGCCGACCAGCTCCGCCAGCAGGTCCGCCAGCAGGTCCGGTGCGGTCACGTCGGCCGGCAGCACCTCGATCGGCCGGTCCCCCGCCGCCGCCCGGGTCGCCGCGTTGCGACGCAGCCAGGCCAGCGCGGCAGGCGCACGTTCCACCGCCACCACGCGGGCGGTCGGCACCTCCTGCGCCACCGCCAACGCGATCGCCCCCGACCCGCTGCACAGGTCCACCACCACCGGCGTCACCCCGTCGGCCACCCGCTCGGCCGCCCGCTCGACACCCCAGCCGGCGAGCAGCTCGGTCTCCGGGCGGGGCACGAAGACGCCCGGCCCGACGGCCAGTTCCAGATGCCGGAAGCCGGCGCTCCCGGTGAGGTGTTGCAGTGGCTCCCGCCGGGCACGCCGGGTCACCAACGCCTCGAAGCGGGCCCGTTGCTCGTCGGTGAAGCCGTCCGCGAGCGCCAGCCGTCCCCGGGGCACGGCCAGCACGTACGCGGCCAGAATCTCCGCCTCGACGCGGGCCGAGGGCACCCCGGCGTCGGCCAGCGCACGGGCGGCCCACGCCAGCACGACGGTGGGGCGCTCACGTCTCGTCCCTTCGGACGGGTGTTGCGGCACGGAGGTCACGCCATAATCATGAGTCGTCGCGGTGCACGTGCATAAGCGGGTGCATCCGGCGACACACCGACGGGAGGTCGCGGGTGGGCTGGCTCGACCGGGTCGATGACCAGGTTGACGCCCTGACGAAGGCGCGGGCGTTGCAGGAGGTGAGCCGCTCGGCCGAGGCGTCCGCGCTCCTGGATCGGGTGCTGTGCACCAGCAGCGACTCCCGGGTCCGCGCCGACGCGCTCGTCCAGCGGCTCTCGGCGTTGATCAATCTCGGTCGTACGGCGGAGTACACCCGGGCGATCGAGGAGGCGTCCGCCGCCGTCCGCGACCTCGCCGAGCCGTACCTGCACGGCCACCTCAACGCGCTGGCCGCGCTGGCCGCCCACCACCAGGGCGCGCTGGACCGCTGCGTGACGCACCTGGTGAAGGCCGCCCGGGCGCTGGGCGCGGTCGACGACCCGGACCGCGACACCGCCTGGGGCTGGCACGACCTGGCGATGGCGTACTCCTATCTCAGCTTCCACGGGTACGCGCTCGGTGCGATCGAACGGGCCCGTCAGCTCGGCACCGCCGCCGGAATCCCGGAGGAGACCTTCGCCGCCCCCGGGATCCGGCTGCGCAACGCGGTCGCCCTGGACCACACCGGCGACAGCGACGGGTGCCTGCGGGTCCTGCGGGACGTCGCCACCGACCTGGACCGGTTCGTCACCGCCGGCCGCGCCGACCGGCTGCGGCCGAGCAGCCTGGCCGCGTACGGCTACGCGGCGGCCCGCCGGGCCGCCCTCGGCGACGTGATCGACTCGCCGTCCGGGGCCGACCCGGCCCGGTTGCTCGGCCACGGCGCGGACAGCGCCCGGGCCCGCGACATGCGCCAACTCGGCCAGGCATGCCTGGCGGTGGCGGCCGGTCGGCCGATCGAGGCGGTCACCCGCCTGGACGCCGTCCAGGTCTCCGCCGAGACGCTCGGCGCGGCCGAACCGGCACGCCTGCGCAGCATCGCGTTGGCCCGCGCCGGTGACCACGCGGCGGCACACCGCGCCGACCGGCTGGCCTTCCGGCTCGCCGCGCAACGACACGACCGGCTCCGCGACGTCTACATCGACGGCATCGCCGCCCGGATCGACCACGAGGAGATGCGTCGCGAGGCGGCCCGGTTCGAGGGCGAGGCGCTGACCGATCCGCTGACCGGGCTGCCGAACCGGCGCCGTCTGGAGCGGTACATCGCCGCGGTGGTCGCCCGGGGCGAACGGGTGGTGATCGGCGTCTGCGACCTGGACGGCTTCAAGGCGGTCAACACCCGGCACGGCCACCACTCGGGCGACCTGGTCCTCCAGCGCGTCGCCGGGGTGATCAACCGGGTGATGCGCCGGGGCGACTTCGTGGCCCGCTACGGCGGCGACGAGTTCGTCGTGGTGCTGGCCGGTGCCGGGATGTCCGAGGCCGCCGAGGTGGCGCGCCGGATCGACGCCGCGATCCGGACCGAGGACTGGGAGTCGCTGGTGCCCGGCACGCCGGTCGGCGTCAGCATCGGCTTCGCCGAGGTGGGCGCCGCCGGGCCGGGACAACGCGACGCGCTCGGCGCCGCGTTCGAGGCCGCCGACCGCGAGATGTTGCAGGCCAAGGTCCGGCCGCGCAGCGCCTGAGCGGCGTCAGCGGCGGGTCAGCTCCGGGTCGCCGGCCAGGCGGGCGGCCCGGTCCGCCTCACTGAGCGCGTCGAGCACGCCGTCCAGGTCGCCGGCCAGGGCCAGATCCAGGTTGTACGCGGTGTAGCCGATCCGGTGGTCGGTGATCCGGTTCTGCGGGAAGTTGTAGGTGCGGATCCGCTCCGAGCGGTCCACCGTGCGGACCTGCGCCTTGCGGGCGTCCGACGCGGCGGCGTCGGCCTGCTCCTGGGCGGCGGCGAGCAGCCGGGCGCGCAGGATCCGCAGGGCCTGCTCCCGGTTCTGCAACTGGGACTTCTCGTTCTGGCAGGAGACCACGATGCCGGTCGGCAGGTGGGTGATCCGCACCGCCGAGTCGGTGGTGTTGACCGACTGGCCACCGGGACCGGACGACCGGAACACGTCGATCCGCAGCTCGTTCGGGTCGATGGTGACGTCGACCTCCTCGGCCTCCGGCAACACGAGGACGCCGGCCGCGCTGGTGTGGATCCGCCCCTGCGACTCGGTCACCGGCACCCGCTGCACCCGGTGCACGCCGCCCTCCCACTTGAGCCGGGACCAGACGCCGTTGCCGCCGTCGGGTACGCCCTTGGTCTTGATCGCCAGCGAGACGTCCTTGACCCCACCGAGGTCGGAGTCCTGGGCGTCGATCACCTCGGTGAGCCAGCCCCGCCGCTCCGCGTACCGGGTGTACATCCGCAGCAGGTCACCGGCGAACAGCGCCGACTCCTCGCCGCCCTCACCGGCCTTGATCTCGACGATGACGTCCTTGGCGTCGTGCGGGTCACGCGGGATGAGCAGCTCGGCCAGCCGTTCCTCCAGGGCCGGCAGCGTCGACGCGATCGTCTCCGCCTCGGCCGCGAACGACGCGTCCTCGGCGGCCAACTCCCGTGCCGCGACCAGGTCGGCCCGGGCCTGCGCCAACTCCCCGGCGGCCTTGTGCAGCGGCACCAGTTCGGCGTACCGGCGGCCGACCCGACGGGCGGTGCCCTGGTCGGCGTGGATGGCGGGGTCGGCCAGGCGCTTCTCCAACTCGGCGTACTCGTCGAGGAGGGCGGCCAGGCGCTCGCTGCTCATGCTGCGGATCGCTCCTTGGACGGCGGGGAGACCGGACGACAGACGGACGACGCCCGCGTCCGGGAGAAACCGGACGCGGGCGTCGGACCAGGAGCTACTTGGCCTTCTTGGCCTGAACCTTGGCGTACTTCTGCTGGAACTTCGCGACCCGGCCCGCGGTGTCCAGGACACGCTGCTTGCCCGTGTAGAACGGGTGGCAGGCGCTGCACGTCTCGACGTGGATCGCGCCGCCCTTCGCGGTGCTGCGGGTGGTGAAGGTGTTGCCGCAGGAGCAGGTGACGTTCGTGGTCACGTACTCCGGGTGGATGTTGGACTTCATCTCGCCTCGGTCCTCTCGTCGTGGTCGCCGGGTCGCCCTCGCGCGCCAGTACGCGCGAACGGGGCGTGAACCGGAACCGGTGGCCGATTGACCAGTCTGCCATGGGGCTCGGCAGACCCGCGAAGCGGGCCGTACCGGCTGATCGACCAGGTCAACGCCGGACCCGTCCCCGGCATTCCCCGCGCGGGCTCGCGCATTCCGACCTGCCGGAGGCGGTACGCGAGAGGTCGATGGGGCCGCCGTGGCGCAGGAGAGAACCCCGGCGGGTACGTCGAAGGGGCGCGACCGTGTCGGCCGCGCCCCTTCGACGAGTGTCACCCGGTGGAGGTCACTCCCCCGGCGTCGACTTGGCGATCTGCATCAGGAACTCGATGTTGGTGCGGGACTGCTTGAGCCGGTCCAGCAGGAGGTCGAGCGCCGCCTGCGAGTCCAGCGAGTGCAGCACCTTGCGGAGCTTGTGCACGATGGCCAGCTCCTCCGGCGCGAGCAGGATCTCCTCCTTGCGCGTACCGGACGGGTGGATGTCGATGGCCGGGAAGGTCCGCTTGTCGGCGATCTTCCGGTCCAGCTTCAGCTCCGCGTTGCCGGTGCCCTTGAACTCCTCGAAGATGACCGTGTCCGCCATCGAACCGGTCTCCACCAGCGCGGTGGCGAGGATGGTCAGCGAGCCGCCGTTCTCGATGTTCCGGGCCGCGCCGAGGAACCGCTTCGGCGGGTACAGCGCGGTGGAGTCGATACCACCCGACATGATCCGGCCGCTGGCCGGCGCCGCCAGGTTGTACGACCGGCCGAGCCGGGTCACCGAGTCGAGCAGGACGACCACGTCGTGACCCAGCTCGACCAGGCGCTTGGCCCGCTCGATCGCCAGCTCGGCGACGGTGGTGTGGTCCTGCGGCGGACGGTCGAACGTGGCCGCGATGACCTCGCCCTTCACCGACCGCTGCATGTCGGTGACCTCTTCGGGCCGCTCGTCCACCAGCACCACCATCAGGTGGCACTCCGGGTTGTTGTGCGTGATGGCGTTCGCGATCGCCTGGAGCACCATCGTCTTACCCGCCTTCGGCGGCGAGACGATGAGTGCCCGCTGGCCCTTGCCGATCGGCATGACCAGGTCTATCACCCGGGTGGTGAGGATGTGCGGCTCGGTCTCCAGCCGCAGCCGCTCCTGCGGGTACAGCGGGGTGAGCTTGTAGAACTCCGGCCGACGCTTGGCCTCGTCCGGCTCCATCCCGTTGATGGTGTCCAGCCGGACCAGCGGGTTGTACTTGTCCCGCCGCTGCTCGCCGTCGCGTGCCGCGCGGACCGCGCCGGTGATCGCGTCACCACGCCGCAGTCCGTACTTCTTGATCTGGGACATCGAGACGTACACGTCGTTGGCACCGGCCAGGTAGCCGGTGGTCCGGACGAAGGCGTAGTTGTCGAGCACGTCGACGATGCCGGCCACCGGGACGAGTACGTCGTCCTCGCTGACCTGCGGCTCACGACCGCTGTCGGTGCCGCCGCCCTCGTTACGGTCGCCACGACCGCGTCGGCGGTCCCGGAAGCGGCTGCGCCGGCTACGCCGGCCGCCGCCCTCGTCGTCGTCACCGTCGTTGTCCCGATCGACCCGCTGCCCGCGCTCGCCCCGGTCACCCCGGTCGTTGCGGTCGTTGCGGTCACCCCGGTCACTGCGGTCGTTGCGCTCGCCGCGGTCACCCCGCTCGGTGCGCTCGCCCCGCTCGGTGCGCTCGCCCCGCTCGGTGCGGTCAGTGCGCTCGCCCCGCTCGGTGCGGTCGCCACGGTCGCCCCGCTCCGCACGCTCGGCGCGGTCGGTGCCACGCTCGGCGCGGTCGGTCTTCTCCGCGCGGTCGGTGCCGCGCTCGTTGCGCTCGCCCCGCTCCGCACGGTCGCCACGCTCGGCGCGGTCGCTCCGCTCCGCACGCTCGGCGCCGCGCTCGCGGCCGGACCGGCCCTCGGTGCGCTCGCCGGTCTCGGCGGCGGGCTCCTCGGTCCGGGGCTCCTCGGTCCGGGGCTCCGCAGCGGCGGTCCGGCTGCGCCGGGTCCGGCTACGTCCCTCGGTCTCGACGCTCGCCGCCGGCTGCTCGGTGCGGCGCTCGGCTTCCGGCCGCTCACCCGCGTCGCGGACCTCCGCGTGAACCTCCTCGCGGACCGGTGCGGCGGCCGCCGCGACCTCGGCCCGTGGTCGAGGGGCCCCGGCGGCGCTGCCCTGGCGCTCGGAGATCGCGCTGATCAGCTCGCCCTTGCGCATACGAGCCGTACCCGAGATGCCGAGCGACGCGGCCAGGCTCTGTAGCTCCGGCAGCAGCATCGCCGACAGGCCGGTGCCGCTGCGCCGACGCCGGGCAGGGGCAGCGGTGGTGGCATCGCCAGCGACGTTGGAAACATCCGACGTCACGTCGGTGGTGTCGCTCAATGGATTCCTTCCCTCGATAAGGCCGGGACTGCCCGGAATCGACTAACAGGTGGCCGGGCGGCCTCGGTGCACCCGCCTCGCATGACGCTTCGCGGGAGTCTGTGACACAGCAGCCGGTCGGTCGCCCGACCCACCAGGAAGCTGGTGAGCGGGTTTCGCCGTCTGCGGCGACCAGTGAAGACTGCGGTGCGGCGTGTGCCTAGGCAGGGGTGACGGGCTTACCGCCGAGAGCTTCGGGGGTGCGCCGACCCGCAGGAGATCGCATGCTTCGCGGCTGTGCTAAGTCTAGAGCGTAATCAACTCTTCCGACCTGCGGCAACAGGGTCCCGCTCCGCGTGTCCGAGTCTACCCTGCTCGACCTGCGCGCCGGGCACGTCTATCGGCAACCGCAGAATCTGCCATTCTGTTCCCGCGTCGAAGCCTTCCGGCAGCTCAGACAGGGCGAGCACGGTCGGTCCGGCACCACTGACCACGGCTGCCACACCGGCCGCACGCAACTCCTCGACCACTGCGGCCGTACCCGGCATCGACGATGCGCGATAACTCTGGTGCAACCGGTCGACGGTGGCCGGCAGCAGCAGACCCGGCTCCGTGGTCAACGCGTGCACCAGCAGCGCCGCCCGTCCGGCGTTGAGCGCGGCGTCGGCGTGCGGCACGGTCGCCGGCAACGCCGCCCGCGCCGACGCGGTCAGTCCGCGCTCGGTCGGCACCAGCACCGTCGGGTGTACGCCCTCGGCCACCGGCAACGACACCGCCCGCGCACCGCCGGACTCCGTCCAGGCCAGCGTGAACCCGCCGAGCAGGCAGGGCGCGACGTTGTCCGGATGCCCCTCGATCCGGGCGGCCAACCGCAACGCGGCGTCCTCGTCGAGCCGCTGCTCCCCGTCGACCACCAGGGCACGGGCCAGCAGCACACCGGCCACGATCGCGGCCGAGGAGGAACCGAGGCCACGCGCCTGCGGGATCCGGTTGACACACTCCAACGCCAGCCCGGACGGCTGGCCGCCGAGCTCGTCGAAGGTCGCCCGCATGGCGCGTACCACCAGGTGTCCGTCGTCGACCGGCAGGTCGTCGGCGCCCTCACCGGCCACCGACACGGTCACGCCACCCGCCGTCACCTCGGCGGCGACGTCGTCGTAGAGCGCGAGGGCGAGGCCCAGGGCGTCGAAGCCGGGACCCAGGTTCGCACTGGTGGCGGGGACCCGGACCCGGACCGGGCCGGCGGCGAATGTGGTCGGCACGCCACCCATGCTAGGGCCCCACCGGCGACGCCCGACGCGCTGCCCGCCCCCTGGGACGCACCTCGCGCCCGGCACCCTTGCCCACAGGTCCTAGTCTGCCCAGACCGACGGCTTCGGGAGGACTGCGTGAGCGACGTCAGATATCTGCTGGTGCAGGTGGCGATGGATCTGCCGACGTTGATGGTGCTGATCACCGGAGGCGTGCTGGCGACGTCCGCCCGGGGGCGGCTGCCGGGAGCGGCCCGTCGTCTGCTGCTGGCCGGGCTCGCCGTCCTGCTGGCCGCCACGCTGATCAGCCTCGTGTGGTCGGTCGCGTTGCCCTGGGCGGTCACCGGGGGTACCGCCCGGTTCAGCGCGCTCTCCCTGGTCGTCGGGGTGATCAACGCACTGCTCTTCCCGGCCGGAGTCGGGCTGCTGATCGCGGCCGCGCTGGTCGGCCACCGGAGGGCGCCGGCACCGGGCACCGCCGCACCGGGCGCCCCCACGGCCTGGGGTCCGCCGCCAGCCGACGCGTACCGACCTCCGGCGGACGCGCACCAGCCGCCGGCCGACCCGTACGGACCTTCGGCGGACCCGTACCGGCCGCCCACCGTTACGCGCTAACGGGGCGGTTCTACCGGGTCCCGGTCTCCGCGACGGTCGGCGTCGGGGCGGCGAGCGAGAGCCGTCGGGTGGCCACCCGCCAACCGATCGCGTACGTCAACGTGACCAGGCCGCAACTGGCCAGCACGATCCGTTCGTCCACCACGTCCACCACGGCGGCGACCGCGAGCTGGCTGACCGAGATCGCCAGGGTCGCCAGCATCATGTCGGTGGCGAACACCCGGCCCCGTAACCGGTCCGGCACCTCGCCCTGCAACGCGAAGTTCGACATCACCCAGTTGCTGCCGCCGGCGAAGTGCGCCACGAAGACCAGCACCAGCACCAGCGGGAACCAGGGCACCACCGAAGTGCCCAGATAGGCCAGCCCGTACGCCGACATGGACAGTGCCAGTCCGGGCAGCAGCCAGGCCCGGTTGGTCAGTACCCGGCGCATCAGGATCGGGCCGACCAGCGCGCCCGCGCCGCGTACCGCGAACAGCAGGCCGGTGCCGAGCGCGCCGACCCCGTACACCCCGGCCAGCAACGGGAAGACGGTCAGCACGCCGTTGCCCAGGCCGACCGCCGACTTCACCGTCACCAGGGCCAGCACCCGTGGGCGGTGCGCGATGTAGCCCAGCGCCTCGCGGATCGCCGCCCAGGTCTGCGGCGGTGCCTGGTCCTGCTCGCGCGCCGCCTGGAGGGGCCGGCGGATGCGGGTGGCCAGCAGCGCGGCGAGCACCAGCGCGACCGCGGCGACCCAGAAGCAGACGTACGGCCCGGCAGCGGCACTGAGGACCCCGCCGAGGGAGGCACCGACGACGGTCATGGTGCCCCAGGCCGACCCGGCCACCGCGTTGCCCGCCGCCAGCTCGTCCGCGTCGAGCACGTTCGGCAGGGCCGCCTGCGCGGCCGGGGAGTAGAACGCCTTGGCCACCGCGATCACGCCGATACCGAGCATCGCCAGCCAGGCCGTGCCGGCATCGCGTACGCCGAGCAGCAGCAGGGCACCGACGAGCGCGGCGACGTTCGCGGCGATCATGATCGTACGACGGTCGAAGCGGTCGGCGACGGTCCCGGTGTACGGCAGCAGCAGCGCCACGATGCCGGTGTCCACGGCCAACACGAGCGCGCCCCACACGCCACTGCCGGTGAGCTGCGGCAACAGGACCAACAGCGGCACCATCACGAACCAGTCGGCGCCGAAGACCACCAGTTGAGCCAGGAAGAGACTGCGGAAGTTCCGGTTGCGGGTGATGACCCCGACGGTGGACGCCACGAGCCGGACCCTACCCGGCCGTACTCCCCCGGTGAGTCGGGGCGCGGACACCCGGATGTAAGGAGGGGTCCCCTGCTATGCACGAGGCGTTAGCAGGGGACCCCTCCTTTCACTCGGTGGGTGGGAACGGTGAGTTGCGGGTCTTCGGCAGCCGGAGCACCTCGAACTGGTCGGTGCTCTCGATCAGGGCGCCGGAGGGTGCCGCCGGCACCGGCCGGCTCTCCGGTCTGCGCTCCTCGGCGGGCGGCGCGGTCGCCGTCGCCTCCCGTCCGGCGGGCTCGTCGCCGGGCGCGTCGTCCGGGTCGGCGTCGCGCGGCTCGTCCTCGGACGACGGGCCGGACCGGCCCCGACGCCGGGCCAGCACCGACTCCTTCGTGTCCTCCACCATGGCGTACAGCGTGGGCACCAGGATCAGCGTGAGCAGGGTGGAGCTGAGCAGACCGCCGATCACCACGATCGCCAGGGGCCGGGAGATGAACCCGCCCTCGCCGGTGAGCCCGAAGGCCATCGGTGTCAACGCGAAGATGGTCGCGATGGCGGTCATCAGGATCGGGCGGAGCCGGTGGCGTCCACCCTCGACCACCGCCTCCCGCACGCCCATCCCCTGGGCGCGGTACTGGTTGACCAGGTCCAGCAGCACGATCGCGTTGGTCACCACGATGCCGACGAGCATGAGCACGCCGATCAGCGCCGGCACGCTCAACGCGGTGCCGGTGGCCAGCAGCAGGACGACCGCGCCGGTGGCCGCGAACGGGATCGAGACCAGCAGGATCAGCGCCTGTACGACGCTGCGGAAGGTCGCCATCATGATCAGGAACACGATCGCGATCGCCGCCAGCACGGCCAGACCGAGATCGGCGAAGGTGTCCCGCTGCTCGGCGCTGACGCCACCGATGGTCAGGGTCGCTCCGGGTACGTCGATCGCGTCCAGCTCGCGTTGCAGCTCGGCGCTGATCGCCCCCAGGTCGGAGCCGGTGACCGTGCCGGTGACCGAGACGCTGCGCTCACCGTCGATCCGTCGCACCTGCTGCGGTCCGGTGGTCTCGGTGACCTCGGCGATGTCGTCCAGCTTGACCGCGCCGACCCGCATCTCGCGCAGCTCGGTCACGGTCGTCGGCGGCTGCGCGGAGAGCCGCAGCACCACGTCGCGCGCACCGCCGTCCAGGCTCACCTGGCCCAGCGGCGTACCCCGGAACGCCTGCGCGACGAGCTGACCGACCGCGGCCTCGGTGAGCCCGGCCCGGCTGACGGCCGTCCGGTCAACGGTCACCTCCACCCGTGGCACCTGCTCGGTCAGGGTGGACGAGACGTCCTCGACGCCCCGCAGGCGGGTCAGCACCGCCTGCGCCTGCTCGGCCGCGCGGGTCAGCGCCTCGGGGTCGGCGGCCCGCACCACCACGGCCAGCTCGTTCGCGGACGCGCCGCCCTGGCCCGCCGGGAACGTGATCTCGCCCGCGTCGGCGCCGAGCGCGCCGATCCGGTCCCGCAGGATGCCGCGCATCTCCTTGGCATCGGTCCCCTCGCCGAGCAGCAGCGCGTAGCTGGCCACGTTGTTGCCGGCGCCACCACCCCACGGCGAGTCGCCGCCACCGGCGGTGACCTGGTACGACCGCACCCCCGGCGTCTCCGCCAGCACCGCCTCGACCCGGCGGGCCGCCGCATCGGTGCCGCCCAGCCCGGTGCCCACCGGCAACTCCTGCCGGATGTTCAGGGTGTCCTGGCCGGAGTCGTCGAGAAAGTTGGTCTCCAACTGCCGGGCCAGGCCGAACGTGCCGAGCAGCACCACCAGACCGGCCGCCAGGGTGGCCAGGCGGAACGCCCGCCGGCCGGTGGCGAACCGGATCACCGGCAGGTACGCCCGCTGCAACGGGCTGCGCAGTTCCCGCTCCTCGGCGGCGCGGCGCACGGTCGCCCCGTGGGCGCCGGTCACCGGCTTGAGGAACCAGTACGCGAGCACCGGCACCACCGTCAGCGAGACCAGCAGCGAGGCCAGCAGCGCCACCGTGACCGTGATCGCGAACGGCGCGAAGAGCTGGCCGACGAAGCCGCCGACCAGGGCGATCGGCGCGAAGACCGCGACCGTGGTCAGGGTGGAGGCGGTGACTGCTCCGGCCACCTCGCGGACGGCGGTGAGGATCGCCTCCCGCTTCGGTCCGCCGTACGTCAGGTGCCGTTTGATGTTCTCCAGCACCACGATCGAGTCGTCCACCACCCGCCCGACGGCGACCGTCAACGCGCCGAGGGTGAGCAGGTTGAGCGAGTAGTCGCCGATCCAGAGGGCGAGCAGCGCGACCACCACCGACAGCGGGATGGAGACCGCGGTGACCACGGTGGAGCGGATCGACAGCAGGAACACCAGGATGACCACCACGGCCATGATCAGGCCCAGCAGACCCTCGGTGCTCAACGTCTTGATCGACTTCTCCACGAACGGGGCCTGGTCGAGCACGACGGTCAACTCGGCACCGGTGGCGGCCCGCAGTCCGTCGAGCCGGTCGGCCACCTCGTGCGAGATCTGCACCGCGTTGCCGTCCGGGTCGGCGGTGACCGTGATGCCGAGGCTCTCGCGACCGTTGGTACGCGTGATCGCGGTGGCCGGGGCGAGTTGCTCGGAGACGGTGGCGACGTCACCCAGGCGGACCGGACCGGTCTTGCCCTTCGGCGGCGCGACGATGACGGCCCGCAGGTCGTCCAGCGTGGTCAGGGGCGAGCCCACCTGCACCGGCAGCGCCCGGTTGCCGTCCAGGACCGCCCCGGCGGGCACCGACACCCCGTTGGCCTGCAACGCGGTGCCGATCGCGGTCGGCTGCACCTTGGCCCGGGACAGCTTGGCCGGGTCGGGGGTGATGACCACCAGGTCGTCACGGACGCCGGTCAGCTCGACACCGCGTACGCCCTCGATGGCCGCCAGCTCGGGCACCACCGTGTCCCGCAGCTTGGCCGCGAGGGCACGCTCGTCGTCACCGCCGCTGGCGGCCAGCACCACGGCCGGCAGGTCGTCCGTGCTGCCCGCGATCACCTGCGGCTCGACGTCGTCGGGCAACCGGGTGCGGTTGAGCGCGGTCTGCATCCGGTTGACCACGTCGTCCAGGTCGGTGCCGAACTCGTACTGCACCTGGATGGTGCTCAGGCCCTCACGGGATGTGGAGGTGACGCTGTCCAGCGCGGGGATGCCCCGGAGGCTGTTCTCGATCGGGACGGTCACCTGGGACTCGACGACCTCGGGTCCGGCACCGGGGTAGGACGCCACGATGAACGCGGCGGGGAACTCCAACGAGGGCAGGAGTTGCTGCTTCAGCGACGGCACGGCGTACGCACCGAACGCCGTGGTCACCACCGCGATGAGGGCGACCAGCCCTCGGTTGGCGAGGCTGAATCTGGCGAGCAGCGACATCGGCGTGGCTCACTCCTGGGGGAGACGTTCGAAGGGCACGAGCAGTGTGCCCGACCCGATTCGCCCGTCGGTGTCCGGGGCGGGCCCGGCGGGCACCGGTTCGGCGGTGCCGATCCGCAGCGACGCCACCAGGTCCCGGTACAGCTCGTCGGTGCGCAGCAGGGTGGCGTGGTCCCCGACGGCGCGGATCCGGCCCCGCTCCATCACCACGATCTGGTCGGCGTCGAGCACGGTGGAGAGTCGGTGCGCGATCGTCACCACCGCCCCTTCCTCGGCCCGCTGCCGGACGCACCGGCTCACCACCGCCTCGGTCAGGCCGTCGACCTGCGAGGTGGCCTCGTCGAGCAACAGCACGTCCGGCGTCCGCAGCACCGCCCGCGCCAGCGCGATGCGCTGCCGTTCGCCGCCGGAGACGGTGGTGGCCGCCAGCGGCGTGTCCAGCCCGAGTTCCAGCCCGCTCACCTTCTCGTGCAGGTTCACCGCCCGCAGCGCGGCCCAGAGTTCGTCGTCGCTCGCGTCGGGGTGGGTGAAGCGCAGGTTGTCCCCGATGGTGCCGGGCACGACCGGCGCCTCCTGCTCCACGTAGGCCAGTCGCCCACGGATCTGCGCCGGGGTGTGGTCCGGGTAGCGCCGGCCGTCGAGCAGCAGTTCCCCGTGCTCCGGTTCGAGGAAGCGCAGCAGCAGGGAGAAGAGTGTGGTCTTGCCGGCTCCGGAGGGCCCGACCAGCGCGGTGTGGCCGACGCGGGGGATCTCCAGGTCGATGTCGCGCACGGCGGGTGGCGCCGAGGGCGCGTACCGGGCGGTGACGCCCCGCAGCGTCAGCACCGGCCCGGAACGGTCGCGGTGGCCGGCGGTGACGACCGGCGGTACCGGCTCCGGCGCGGCGGACGCGGTGACGGTCGGCGACGAACCGGGTTCGGCCTCGACCGCCTCGATCTCACGGAGCCGACCGGCCGCCGCGATCCCGGCCTGCATGGCGGTGAGGTTCTGGGTCAGCTCGCCGATCGGCCCCATCAGCCCGAAGGCGTAGAGCAGGAACGCGATCAGGGTGGAGACCTCGATCAGGCCGCGTTCGGCCCGTGCCGCGCCGACGCCCAGGATGACGATGACGGCGAGCTGGATGCCGGTCCAGGAGATGGTCCACACCAGGGCGCTGCGGCGGGCCGCGCGGAGCCCGTGCTCGGCGGCCTCGCGGGCGTGCGTGGTGAGCGCCGACGTCTGGCGCTGCTCGGCGCGACTGGCCTTGACCGTCCGGATGGCGCGCAGGGAACCCTCCAGGGCCCCGCCGAACCGCCCGACGGATTCCTGGGCGGCTTCCTGGGCGCGGCCGATCGAGGGCAGCAGGTATCCCATCAGGACCGCCACCACGACCACCGCGACCATGGTGGCGCCGAGCAGCACCAGGTCGAGCGCACCCATCAGCACCAGCGTTCCGACCAGCGCCAACGCACCGTTGGTCAGGCCCACCAGGCTGCCGGACGCCTGGTGCAGCAACGCAGGGTCGGAGGTGGCCCGGGTGACCAGTTCACCGCCGGAGCGGTGCGTGAGCTGGTCGATCCGGGCGGCGAAGTAGCGGCGGATCACCCCGGTGCGGGCGTCGAGCACCACCCGTTCGGCGATGCGGCCCATCAGGATCCACTGCCACAGCGAGATGGCGGCACCCACCACCACGAGCACCAGCAGCACGGCGACGGGTCGGGCCAGCGACTCACCGGCGCCGAGGGTGTCCAGCACCCACTTGGTCACCAGCGGGGTGGCCAGCCCGGCCGCGTTGGCGACCAGGCCGAGCAGCAGCCCGACCAGCATGGCCGGCCAGTGCGGCCGGAGGTAGGTCAGCAGCAGCCGGGTCCGGGCCCTCGGGGCGGTCGGCTCCGATTCGGTCGCGGCGGGTACGGCGGTCACAGTCACCCGGCAATGGAACACCACTGTTCCACTACGGGCAAGCAATATTCCGAATCTGTACGTTGGTAACCTGTCCGGCGTGATGACCACCGACGAGAGCGGCAGCCGGGCGCGGACCCGGCAGGCGATCCTGCAGGCCGCGATCGAGGTGCTCAGCCACAACCAGGCCGCCAGCCTGAGCGAGATCGCCACCGCCGCCCAGGTCGGCCGGACCACCCTGCACCGCTACTTCGCCGAACGCTCCGACCTGCTGGCCGCCGTGGCCGCCGAAGGCGCGAACCGGCTCAACGAAGCCACCGGACGCGCCCGCCTGGCCGACGGCACCGGCGCCGAGGCGCTGCTCCGTCTCTGCGCGGAGTACTTCGACCTGGGTGACCTGCTCTCGCTCGTCTTCGCCGAGCCGACGATCATCGAGGACCCGATCTGGGGCACCGAGGTCTGCGACGACGACTTCTACGCGATGATCGCGCGCGGCCACGCCGACGGCAGCATCGACCCGGCGCTGCCCGCGCCGTGGGTGCAGTCGGTGCTCTGGTCCCAGCTCTACGCCGGCTGGAGCTACCTGGCCTCCCACGAGGTCTCCCGGCACGAGGCCCTCGGCCTGGTCATCCGGACCGTCGCCGGCGCTGTCGCACCCCGGGGCTGACCCTCCGCCGGCTCACCCTCGTTCAGCCCCGACCGGCGGCATCGGCCCGTCGACGGCGGTCCGTCCACGCGGCACGCCCGCACCACCACGGCGCGTCGAGCGGGACACCGCCGGGGCGCCCACCCGCAGCAGCCGTGGACGCCGCCGGGCGGCGAGGTCCTCGATCCACCCGACGGCCAGCGCCGCGACGGCCGTCAGCAGGACCATCCCGACCAGCCGTATCCCCACGTGGGCGACGGAGTCGAAGGAGAGCCACGGCATGAGCAGGGCGGTGATCGCCGCACTGGCCGGGATGTGCCACAGATAGACGGTGAGCGCCCGGGCGTTGACCAGGCGCAGCAGCCCGCCGCCCCGCGTCGGCCGGACCTCCCCGGTCGACCGGGCAACGGCGGTCGACCGGGGGGCCCACCGCAACAGCGCCGCGACCCAGGCCATCGACCAGATGGTGGAACCGGCCGGGATGTGGTTGAGCTCGCCCGGCGCACCCGTGGTGGCGGCGAGCAGCACCCAGGTGCCACCGACGGTGGCCAGCACCAGGACCAGACCGTGGTAGAGGCGGGCCGGCACCCGCCGCAGCAGTCCGTCGTGGTAGGCGAAACCGAGCAGCCAGCAGGGCAGGTACGACACGACGAAGTAGAACTGGGTCACCCCGGCGAGATGAGCGCACACCGGCAGGGCGGTGGCCGCCGCCAGCACGGGCCACGGCCAGCGGCGGTACAACGGCAGGAGCAGCGGTGAGAGCAGGGTCAGCCACAGGTACGTCGAGACGTACCAGAGGCCGACGGTGAACGCCCACCCCCAGGACATCGCGCCGGCCGACGGCACCCGCAGCGGCAGCAGCCACCAGCAGACGTCGCCCCAACCGAACCCGCTCGGCGTGCCGGAGACCTGACCGGCGACGGCCACCAGCACCAGCACCGTCGCGCCGAAGGCCCAGAACGGCACCAGCAGCCGCCGCATCCGACGGCCGACGGCACGGGTGCCGTACCGGTCCAGCGACGCGGCGAGCAACGCGCCGGCGACGCCGAACATGACGCCCATCGCCGGCACCAGCAGGCTCAGCCACAGCCACCCGGTGGCGTGGTACAGCAGCACCCGGGCCAGTGCCGCAGCGCGCAGCAGGTCCAGGTAGGAGGTCCGTGACTGCGCGGCCACCACGGGCGCGACGCCTGTCGCGTCGGGTGTCCGCCGAGCCTCGGCAGCCACCGGGTCGGTAGCCACCCCATAGTTGTACCGCTAGAAGACGCCTTTGCGACCAAAATGCCCATAAAGGAGCAAGTGTCGGTTTGGCTGCCTCAGGCGAGATCGAGCGAACGGGCGGCGGCGAGCGGGTCGTTGGCGATGGTGACCGGCGCCGGAGCCGTGGTGATCGCCCACTCCGGATCCTTCAGACCATGCCCGGTGACCGTGCAGACCACGGTGGAACCGGCCGGCACCCGCCCGGCGGCGGCCTGCTGCAACAGACCCGCCACGCTGGCCGCGCTGCCCAGTTCCACGAAGACGCCGACCTCCCGGGCCAGCAGGCGGTACGCGGTCAGGATCTCCCGGTCGGTGACCGACTCGATCAGGCCGCCGCTGGCGTCCCGGGCGTCCAACGCCTTCGTCCAGCTCGCCGGGTTGCCGATCCGGATCGCGGTGGCGATCGTGGACGGCTCGGGCACCACCTGCCCGGTCACGATCGGTGCGGCACCGGCGGCCTGGAAGCCGTACATCTTCGGGGTGCGGGTGGCGTTGCCGGCGGCGGCGTCCTCGCCGTAGCCCATCCAGTACGCGGAGATGTTGCCGGCGTTGCCGACCGGCAGGCAGTGGATGTCCGGCGCGTCGCCGAGCGCCTCCACGATCTCGAACGCGGCCGTCTTCTGGCCGTGCAGCCGGTCGATGTTGACCGAGTTGACCAGCGCCACCGGGTAGTCCTGGGCGAGCTTGGCGGCCAACGCCAGGCAGTCGTCGAAGTTGCCGGTGACCTGGAGCAGCTTCGCGCCGTGCACCAGAGCCTGGGCCAGCTTGCCGAGGGCGATCTTGCCCTGCGGCACCAGCACCGCGCAGGTCACCCCGGCGCGGGCCGCGTACGCGGCGGCGGAGGCACTGGTGTTGCCGGTGGAGGCGCAGATGATCGCCTTGTTACCCGCCTCGACCGCCTTGGAGACGGCCATCGTCATGCCCCGGTCCTTGAACGAACCGGTCGGGTTGGCGCCCTCCACCTTGAGGTAGACGTCGCAGCCGAGCCGCGCGGAGAGCACCGGCGCGGGCAGCAGCGGCGTGTTCCCCTCGTGCAGCGTGACGACCGGCGTGGCGTCGGTGACCGGCAGCCGGTCCCGGTACGCCTCGATCAGACCCCGCCACATGCCGCTCTCCTCGCCTCTCGTACCCGTCACCGGTCACCACCGGCCGGGAGCCGCACCCATCCGGTCCGCCCGCTCACGAGCCCCCCTCGACCCGCAGCACGCTCGCCACCGAACGGACGATATCGAGCCCGCGCAGTTCGTCGACGGTCGCCGCGAGCGCCGCGTCCGGCGCCACGTGGGTCACGATGACCAGGATCGCCTCGCCCGCTCCCCCGGTACCGCCGCCGGCCGGCCCCTGCCGCACGGTGGCGATCGAGACGTCGTGGCGGGCGAACACCCCGGCCACCGCCTCCAGCACACCCGGACGGTCGGCCACGTCGAGACTGATGTGGTAGCGGGTGAGCGCCTCGCCCATCGGGCGTACCGGCAGGTCCGCATAGGCGGACTCGCTGGCCGCCCGGACCCCGGCCAGCCGGTTGCGGGCCACCGCGACCACGTCGCCCAGCACCGCGCTGGCGGTCGGCGACCCTCCCGCGCCCCGGCCGTAGAACATCAACTGCCCGGCCGCGTCGGCCTCGACGAAGACCGCGTTGAACGCGTCGCCGACGCCGGCCAGCGGGTGGCTCAGCGGGATCATCGCCGGATGGACCCGGACGCTGACCGTCTCGCGGCCCTGCCCGTCGGCACCGCGCGCGGCGATGCAGAGCAGCTTGATCGTGCAGCCCATCGCCTTCGCGCTGGCCACGTCGGCGGCAGTCACCTCGGTGATGCCCTCACGGTGCACGTCGTCGGCACCGACCCGGGTGTGGAAGGCCAGCGAGGCGAGGATCGCCGCCTTGGCCGCCGCGTCGAAGCCCTCCACGTCGGCGGTCGGGTCGGCCTCCGCGTACCCCAGCTCGGTGGCCTCCTCCAGCGCCTCGGCGAAGCCGGCGCCGGTGGCGTGCATGGCGGAGAGGATGAAGTTGGTGGTGCCGTTGACGATGCCGGTGACCCGGGTGATCCGGTCACCGTGCAGCGACTCGCGCAGCGGACGCAGCAGCGGGATCGCCCCGGCCACCGAGGCCTCGTAGTAGAGGTCCGCGTCGCCCTCGGCCGCCGCGTCGTGCAGCGTGCCGCCGTCCTCGGCGAGCAGCGCCTTGTTGGCGGTGACCACGCTCTTGCCGGCCCGCAGCGCCTCGACCAGCCAGCCACGCGCCGGTTCGATGCCGCCGACCACCTCCACGACCACGTCCACGTCGTCGCGCTTGATCAGCCCGAGCGCGTCGGTGGTGAACAGGGCCGGATCGACCGGCAGGTCACCACGGTCACGCCCGAGCCGGCGTACCGCGATGCCGGCGATCTCCAGCGGAGCACCGATCCGGGCGGCGAGGTCGGCGGACTGCACGTGCAGCAGCCGCACCACCTCGGCGCCGACGGTGCCGCAGCCGAGCAGGGCCAGGCGCACAGGTTGATTCATCCCACATCCAAGGCGAGCAGGTCCTCTTCGGTCTCCCGTCGAACGATCAGCCGGGCCTGGCCGTCGCGCACCGCGACCACCGGGGGGCGGGGCACGTGGTTGTAGTTGCTGGCCATGCTGCGGCAGTAGGCACCGGTGCCCGGCACCGCGACAAGATCTCCGGGCTGCACGTCGGCGGGCAGGAATTCATCCTTCACCAGGATGTCCCCGGACTCACAATGCTTTCCCACCACGCGGGCGAGCATCGACCCGGCGGAGGTCGCCCGGGAGGCCAGCGTCGCCGAGTACGCGGCGTCGTAGAGCGCGGTCCGGATGTTGTCGCTCATCCCCCCGTCGACGCTGACGTAGGCACGGTGCCCGTCGGCCGCGTCACCACCGGCGCCGACCAGCACGGACTTCACGGTGCCCACCTCGTAGAGGGTGAACACGGCCGGGCCGACGATCGCCCGACCCGGCTCGATCGAGACGCGCGGCACGGCCAGCCGCTCCGCGGCGCACTCCGCGTCGACGATCCGGCGCAGCCGCTTGGCCAGCTCGTGCGGGGTCGAGGGGGCGTCCTGGGTGGTGTACGCGATGCCGAAGCCGCCGCCGAGGTCCAGCTCCGGCAGCTCGACGCCACGGGCGTCGCGGATCTGCGCCTGGAGCGCGAGCACCCGGCGGGCGGAGACCTCGAAGCCGCTGGTGTCGAAGATCTGCGAACCGATGTGCGAGTGCAGGCCGCGCAGTTCCAGCACGTCCTCGTCGAGGATGCGCAGCGCCGCCGCGCTCGCCGCGCCTCCGGCCAGCGAGAAGCCGAACTTCTGGTCCTCGTGCGCGGTGGCGATGAACTCGTGGGTGTGCGCCTCCACGCCGACGGTGACCCGGATCATCACCCGGGGCCGGACGCCCCGCTCGCGGGCCAGCGCGGTGAGCCGGTCGATCTCGGCGGACGAGTCGACGATGATCCGGCCTACCCCGGCGTCCAACGCCCGGGTCAGCTCGGCCACGGACTTGTTGTTGCCGTGGAAACCGATCCGCGCCGGATCCATCCCGCCGGCCAGCGCCACGGCCAGCTCCCCGCCGCTGCACACGTCGAGGAAGAGGCCCTCCTCGGCGATCATCCGGACCACCGCCCGGCAGAGGAACGCCTTGCCCGCGTAGTAGACGTCCTCGTCCGGAAAGGCGTCCCGGAAGTCGCGGCAGCGCGACCGCAGGTCCTCCTCGTCCAGCACGTACACCGGGGTGCCGAACCGGGCGGCCAGGTCGCGGACGTCCAGGCCGGCGACGACCAGCGCGCCGTCGTCGCCGCGCCGGGTCGTGCGCGGCCACAGGCGCGGCACCAGGGCGTTGACGTCGGCCGGGGCACGCAGCCACGACGGCCCCCGGTTGCCGATGTCACCGTGCAGCGCACCGGCCTCGTGAGCGCGCATCGGTCACATCCTCTCGGGGGCCGAGACGCCGAGCAGGCGCAGGCCGTTGGCGATGACCACCCGGGTGGCGTCGTTCAGCCAGAGCCGGGCCCGGTGCAGGTCGGTGATCTCCTCGTCGCCCCGGGGCAGGACCCGGCAGTTGTCATAGAACCGGTGGTACGCCCCGGCCAGGTCCTCCAGGTAGCGGGCCACCCGGTGCGGCTCGCGCAGCTCGGCGGCGGCGGCCACCACGGCGGGGAACTCGGCGAGCGCCTTGAGCAGCTCGTTCTCCTTGTCGTGGTCGAGCAGCTCGGGCCGGAACGAGCCGGTGTCGCCCCGGGTCAGCCCGACCTCGGCGGCGTTGCGCGCGACGTTGGCCGTCCGGGCCGCCACGTACTGCACGTAGTAGACCGGGTTGTCGCGGGTGGCCCGGGTCCACAACTCGATGTCGATGTCGATGGGCGAGTCGCTGGAGTAGCGGGCCAGCGCGTACCGGGAGGCGTCCACCCCGATGGCGTCGACCAGGTCCTCCAGGGTGATCACGGTGCCGGCGCGCTTGCTCATCCGCACCGGGGCGCCGTCGCGCACCAGGTTGACCAGCTGGCCGATGAGGATCTCCAGGGTCTGCTCCGGCTCGTCGCCGAAGCAGGCGGCCATCGCCTTCATCCGGCCGATGTAGCCGTGGTGGTCCGCGCCCAGCATGATCACGACCCGGTCGAAGCCGCGCTCCCGCTTGTCCAGGTAGTAGGCGCAGTCGGCGGCGAAGTACGTCCACTCGCCGTTGGACTTGCGCAGCACCCGGTCCTTGTCGTCACCGAAGTCGGTGGTGCGCAGCCAGGTCGCGCCGTCGGCGTCGAAGACGTGCCCCTGCTCGCGCAGCCGGGTCAGGGCGTGCTCCAGCTCACCCCGGTCGTGCAGGTCCTTCTCGTTGAAGTAGGTGTCGAACTCCACCCCGAAGTCGCGCAGCGAGGACTTGATCTCCTCGAACATCAGCGCGACGCCCTCCACCCGGAAAACCTCCTGGGCGGCGGTCTCGTCGAGCGACAGCACCTCCGGCCGCCGGGTGGTGACCTCGGCGGCGATCTCCGCGATGTACGCCCCGCCGTAGCCGTCCTCCGGCGCCGCCTCGCCCCGGGCCGCGGCGAGCAGCGAGCGGGCGAACCGGTCGATCTGGGAACCGGCGTCGTTGAAGTAGTACTCCGTACCGACCTCGGCACCGGCGGCCCGCAGCAGGCGGCTCAGCGCGTCGCCGACCGCCGCCCACCGCACGCCGCCGATGTGCACCGGTCCGGTCGGGTTGGCCGAGACGAACTCCAGGTTGACCTTCAGGCCGGCGAGCCGGTCGCCACGGCCGTACTCCTCGCCCGCCTCGACGATGCTCCGGGCGAGCTGGCCGGCGGCGGCGGCGTCCAGCCGGATGTTGAGGAAGCCGGGGCCGGCGATCTCCACCGACTTGACCCCCGCCGTGCTGCCCAGCGCGGCGGCGAGCCCGGTGGCCAGCTCGCGGGGCGGTACGCCCACCTTCTTGCTGAGCTGGAGCGCCAGCGTGGAGGCGTAGTCGCCGTGCTCGGGGTTGCGGGGCCGCTCGACCGTCGTGTGCTCCGGCAGCGCGGAGCGGTCCAGCCCCCGGTCGGTGAAGACGGCGTGAGCGGCGGCCAGGACGGCTTCGGCGAGTTCAGCGGGAGTCACCGAACCATGTTATCGGGGGTAGACTCGGTCCCCGCGGCGGCGACCCGGCATCGGGGGCTGGGCCGCCGGACTCCTCTGACCGACCGACCTGACGAGGCACGATGAGCATCAGCACCCCGGGCGGCCCGCAGCGCCGCCCGACCGTGGTCAGCACCGGTAAGAAGCCGGCGGCTGGTCGGCCGGCCGCCGGCGACAAGCCGACCGGCGACAAGACCGGGTCCGGCAAGCCGGCGACCCCCCGCTCCGGCGGTGGCAAGGGTCCCCGCAAGCCGATCACCCCGGTGAAGGTCAGCCAGGGGCGCTCCTGGGGGCCGATCGCCCTCTTCGTCGCCGTGGGCGTGCTCGCCACCTCGATCATCGGCTTCGGCGCCTGGGCGACCTTCAAGGGCAGCCAGTCGTGGCAGGACAAGGCTGCGGCGATCGACGGCGTCGTCAACTTCCGGGAGAGCGACCCGGAGAGCATCGCCAACCAGGAGCACCGGGCCGGCAAGATCGAGTACCCGCACAGCCCGCCGGTCGGCGGCCCGCACAACAACACGTGGCAGCGCTGCCAGGGTGACGTCTACACCGCGCCGATCGCCAACGAGCACGCGCTGCACAGCCTGGAGCACGGCGCGGTCTGGATCACCTACCGCCCCGACCTGCCCGAGGCGGACGTGGCGAAGCTCGCCGACATCATCCGCGGCAACGACTTCATGCTGATGAGCCCCTACGAGGGCCTCGACAAGCCCGTCTCGATCCAGGCGTGGGGCTACCAGCTCAAGGTCGACGACGCCGGCGACTCCCGGCTGAAGGAGTTCGCCACCGTGCTGGCACAGAACGCCTCGATGGAGCCGGGCGTGCCCTGCTCCTCCGGCAACTACACCACCGGCACCGGCACCGAGCCGCGCGAGATGCAGCCCACGCAGGGCGGCTGACATGCCCACCGCCGTGCAGGACCCACCGGTGACCGAGCAGACGGGCGGGGCAGCACCCCGCCCGGCCTCCCGGACCCTGCGGTATCTGACGCTGGCCGTGACCGCGCTGATGCTGCTCGCCGTCGGGTGGACGGCTGCCACGCTGGCCGCCGGGCGGACGCCGGGTGAGGAGTCGGCCGAGGCCGGCTTCGCCCGGGACATGTCCCGGCACCACGCGCAGGCGGTCGAGATGGCCATGCTCGCGTACGCCAAGGGGCAGGATCCGGCGATCCGGCAGATGGGGTACGACATGGCCCTCACCCAGCAGGCGCAGATCGGGCACATGCAGCGCTGGTTGCAGGAGTGGGACCTGCTGCCCACCGGCACCCGGCCGGCGATGGAGTGGATGCCGGACGGCGTACGGGTGGACGCGAACGGGCTGATGCCCGGCATGGCCACCCGGGAGCAGATCACCCAGCTCCACGAGGCCCAGGGTGCCGAGGTCGACCGTCTCTTCATCGACCTGATCATCAAGCACCACCTCGGCGGGATCCACATGGTCGACGGGCTCCTCAAGACGTCCGACCGGGCCGAGGTGGTCCGGATGGCCGAGGCCATGAAACAGGCGCAGCAGAAGGAGATCAACGAGCTCCGGAAACTCCAGCAGGCCGCCGGCTGATACCGGGACGGTCCGCGACCGCCGCAACACGTGTACGACCGGAGAGGGGCCCCGCCGGAACACCGGCCGGGCCCCTCGCCCGTCCGCAGGTCAGCCCCGAGCGTGCCCCACTTGTCCGATAGACGCTTTTAGTACTTTCTGAACTAATTACCGAGCTTGACAACCTTTCTCCCCACATATCGTGACCAGTTGGGATTCGGGCTCGTTGCGCAGGACGTGGGGGTTGCACTCAGAGACGCACGGCGTTCGGTCACCAGTTGGTGCCGACGCCACACCATCGGCGGTGACGGGACGGTGGCAGCCGTCCGTCGCGGACAGCGGCAGAGCGAGTCGGGAGCGCTCAGCCGCGAACAGGAGCTGGAACTCATCGACACCCTGCGGGGCGTCCACCCCGACGAGTTCGGGCTGGACGAGGAACTCTGGACTCGCCAGAGTCTGCACACCCTGATCGAGCAGCACTTCGGGCTGACCCTGGACGCCGGGGTCGTCGGGGCGTACCTGCGGGCCTGGGGGCTGGGCCCCCGCGAGCCACGCGAGCGCGCCTGCGGGCTCTGCGTCGGCGCGGTCGAGCGGTGGGTACGCGGCGAGTACCCGGCCATCACCCGGGCCGCCCAGGAGCACCTCGCCGAGGTCTACTGGCTCGGCCGGGTACGCCTCCGGGGCACCATGCCGGCAGCCGACGTGATCTCGGCGGTCTCCTCGCGCGGCCGGGTGCGGTTCATGGTCACCACGCCGTCGGTGGATCCGGCACTACCCCGGGACTTCGTGCTCCGCCTCAGCGGCACCGAGCAGCGCACCGTGCACCTGATCGTGGACGGCTCCTGGGCCCGCAACGAGTGGCCCCGCCGCCTCCCCCGACGCATCGTGCCGCACCCCCTCCCGAGCTGCGGCCGCGCCCAAGCCGCCTGACCCACCCCACCCCACCCCGTCCCCGTCCCCGCCCCCTCTCGCTGCGTTGATCAAGAGGTTTTGGCCTTCGGAATAGCCCGTCGAGTACCAAAACCTCTTGATCAACCGGACGACGCGGGGGTGGGTGTAAGGGTGGGGTCGGGGTGCCGGTTCGGCGATCGAAGGGTGAGTTTGCTAGTCTTCTCCAGTCGCTGAGCCCCCGTAGCTCAGGGGATAGAGCACCGCCCTCCGGAGGCGGGGGCGCAGGTTCGAATCCTGCCGGGGGCACCAGAGCAGACCAGCACGAGCAAGGCCGTTGACCAGAGATTCCCGGTCAGCGGCCTTTTTCGCGCCCAGCGGGCAGCACCGGACACGCACCGACCACGGCTGGATCGCCCTTCCGGGCCGTGACGACCCCCGATCGGCGGTCAGTACGGGGATGCGTGCCGACACTATGCTGTGAGCACCTCGCCACTCTGCGGAAGGGCTGCCGGTGCCCCGGGTGAACGTACGGTGGTCGCGGATCTCGGCCACCGAGAAGGCGTCCTACGGTGGTGCGGCGATCGCGGCCTCGGCCACGGTGGCGGTGGCGGTCGTGCAGGGCGCGGTGCCGTTGCTCGCCGGGCAGGGCGGTACGATCACGGTCGCGGTGGTGTCGTTCCTCGCCGGGGTGGCCGTCACCGGCGCGACGGTCGCGGTGGTCGCCACCGTACGCCGACGATCCCTGGCCGGCGACGGACCGGAGTTCGACGTCTTCGTCTCGACGCCGATGGCCTCCCTGCCAAAGTCGGAGTACCCGGCCCACCGCCGACAGATCATGACGCTGATCCGGGAGATCGAGCAGCGCGCCGGGCTGAGCTGCTACTACGCCGGACGGGACCGTCCCGAGATCGCCGACTTCCCCGCCGTCGACCTGGGGTTCCGGGACGAGTTGCGGGCGCTGACCCACAGTCGACACTTCCTGCTGGTGCTGCCCGTGTCGAATCCGTCGAGCGCGCTGGTCGAGGCCGGAGTGGCGATCGCCCTGCGCACACCGTCCATCTATTTCAGACACACGTCCGCGGTGCTGCCGTTCCTCCTCCGGGGAGCGGCCAACTCCAATCATCCGGACATACCCCGGATCCGGGTCTACGAATACGCTGATTTCAGCGAGTTGGCGACCCTGGTCCGGGTCAACGGCAAGGGCCTTTTCGAGAGCCACACCTGACCAGCACGATCGGAACGTGGATGTCGAACATCTCGGGCGCCAAGAAACTCTTCGTCATCATGCCGTTCGGTCTGAAGCGGCTGCCCTCCGGCCTGATGCACGACTTCGACCGCTTCTATCACGGGATCCTCCGCCCGGTGGCTCAGGACGCCGGGTGGTCGGTGTTCCGCGCCGACGAGATCACCGAGCCGGGCACCATCGTCAACCAGGCGTTCCGGCACCTCCAGGCCGCCGACGTGGTGGTCGCCGACATCAGCTCGCCCAACGGCAGCGTCTACTACGAGTTGGGCGTGCGGCAGGCCATCTCGCCGGGCAAGACGATTCTCGTCGCGGTGCACGGCACCGAGTTGCCGTTCGATCTGAAAAGCCAGCGGGTACTCTTCTACAGCCCACAGTTCGACCAGGATCCACGGTTCCGGTTCGCGTACCGCGAGGCGCTCATCTCGGACAGCCCGCACGTCCACAATCCGGTCCGGGACGCGTTGAGCGACCTCGGGTTGAACTTCCATCCGCGTACCGACCGGGTCGCCTTCGAGCAGGAACTGCACCACAAGATCGAGCGGAGCCGCAACATCGAGCAGTTGCTCGCGGTCTGGCACTGGGCGCGGCAGTCGGGTGACCTGCCGACCGGGGCGTTGCTGTCGTTGAGCAACCGGTTGGCCGCCGAGGGCGACTACGCCAGCGCGGTGCAGGTCCTCGACGCCGCCTTCCCTGAGGCTGACGGCGACTGGGAGGTGCACCGGCAGCGCGGCTTCTACCTGCGCAAGCTGACCCGGCTCGACGCGGCCGAGGTGGCGCTGAACCGGGCGTACGAGCTGAACCCCTCGGACCCGGAGACGCTCGGCATGCTCGGCGGCGCCCTGAAACGTCAGGGCCGGTACGCCGAGGCGCTGCGCCTCTACCAGCAGGGTGCCACCCTCTCCCCCACCTCGTTGTACCTCGCGGTGGCCTGCGCCGGCATGCTGGCCATCGCCGATCCCGGCAACCCCGAGCCGGCGCTCGCCCGGTACCGGCAGTTGCTCGACGAGATCGACTCCCGCCCCGGGCAGGAGACCGACTCCTGGGCGAACCTGGTCCGGGCCGAGGCCCACTTCGTGCTGGGCGACGTGGAGGCGGCCCGCCGCTTCGGGCGGGCGGCGGTCCGGTACGGCGCGGAACGGCTGCACCTGGAGTCGACCGCCGACCAGATTCTCATGCTGCACGCCAACGGCCTGCCGCTGCGCGACGCGGACGGTTTCGCGCGCTGGCTGGTCGACGGGGCCAGGGATCCGGCGTCCACGACCGTGGAGGAGCGGGGCGCACCGGCGACCGATCCGGACTTCCCCCGTCGGATGATCTTCCACATCTCCGACGTCCACTTCGGATCGATCACCGAGGGCGGCAGCCGCATCGACGTGCACCGGTTCGCCGACACCGAGAACTCCGACCGGCTCAGCGTCGAGCTGACCCGGGAGTTCCACGGCGCCCTCAAGCGGTCGGGCTGCGCCGCCTCCGACGCCGTCCTGGTGGTCTCCGGCGACTCCACCTACACCGGACGGCAGGACGAGTTCGACCTGGTCCGGCAGTTCCTCACGGAGCTGTGCGAGAACACCGGGATGGACCGCAGCCAGGTGGTGCTGGTCCCCGGCAACCACGACATCGACTGGCTCCAGACCAAGTCGAACCGGGCCAACCGCTTCGACAACTACCTCACCTTCGCGCACCAGTTCTATGGCGAGGAACTGTTCCACGAGGTCTATCCCCGCATCGAGTGGGACCTGAGGACCTCGGGCACCCGGCCGGAGGCGAGGGAGATCGTCTATCGGCGTACCGACCGGACGATGACCGTCGTCGGGTTGAACTCCTGCATCTTCGAGGACGACCAGAACCACTACGGCTACATCGGCAAGCGTCAGCTCGACATCGTCAAGGACCTGCTGGAGCAGGAGCCGCCGGAGAACGTACGGGTCGCGGTCATGCACCACCACCTGCACCCCTTCCCCGAACCGCTGGAGCCGCGACGGGGTGACGCGGTCGTGCTCGACCTGTCCACCGTCCGCGACGCCGGGCTGGTGGAGCAGCGCCTGGAGCGGCTCGGCTTCTCGCTGCTGCTGCACGGGCACAAGCACAAGCCGCAACTGCGCGAGACGCTGGTGCGGATCCCGCAGAACGACTCCAGCGTGACGCCCCGCCCGCTGATCGTCTCCGGCTGTGGCAGCACCGGAGTCAGCCAGCACGAACTGGAGCACAACCAACCGAACCACTTCGCCGTCCTGGAACTGGCCCAGCCGGTCCGGGTGCCGGGTGCCGACTTCCTGGTCATCGAGTGGCGCGAGCTGGCCGTGGCACCGGGCGCCGAGTGGGTCACCAAGCAGCGCTGGACCATCAAGGGCTGACCTCGCCCGGTGCCTCCGCGAGGGCCGGGTCCGCGCACGTGCCGGTCGCCGAGGGGCCTGTTGGGGACGGGACCTTGGTCCTGCCCGGCTCAGGTGTTCCGGCCCGGGTGCCGGAGCCCCGGCGTGGGGGATGGTGATCCCGTAAGAAGCTGACTGCGGAGGCGACGATGACCATCCACCACGGCACCCGACGATCGATCGAACGGCCGCTGGAGCACGCCGAGATGCCCGGCGCCATGCTCACCGTCACCGCCGCGCGGGCGCTGGCCGTGCTGCGGGTCGCCACCGGCCTGATCTTCCTCTGGGCCTTCCTCGACAAGACCTTCGGCTTCGGGTACGCCACCCCGGCCGAGCGGGCCTGGATCAACGGTGGCTCCCCCACCCGGGGCTTCCTCGCCAACGTGGAGGTGGGCCCGTTGCAGTCGATCTCCCACACGATCGCCGGCACCTGGTGGGCCAACGTGCTGTTCATGGTCGGTCTGGCCGCCATCGGCGTCGCCCTGGTGGCCGGTGTCGGGCTGCGCGTCGCCGCCGCCTCGGGCACCGTGATGATGGCGCTGATGTGGCTGGCCGAGTTCCCGCTTGCCCGGTTCACCGCCGCTGGCGACCCGACCGGCTCGACCAACCCGCTGGTCGACTACCACCTGATCTACGCGGTGGCGCTGATCGCCCTCGCCGCCGCGTACGCCGGACACACCTGGGGTCTGGGGCGGATCTGGGCCCGCCTGCCCTTCGTGCAGCGGCACCGCTGGATGATCTGACGCCCCGACCGACGCCGGGCCGGACCGCCTCCAGGGTCCGGCCCGGCGTCGTGTCGGCACCTGTCGACGAACCCGCACCGTCTTCCGGCGGACCGGACCCGGCACAGCACCAGGCGGACCGGGCCCGCACCGCACCGCACCGCACCGGGCAGACCGGACCTCAGCCCGACTCTCCGGAACGGGTTCCTCGGCGCGTCGGTCCTCTGCTGCCGCCCTCGGCGCGCCGGCCGTCACCCCGTTCTCAGCCGCCCTCGGCGCGCCGGGCGCGGGCCCGGCGCCGGCCCTCGTGCATGGCCTGCACCCGGGGTACCGGGATGGTCCGCCCCTCCTCGACCAGGTCGGCCGGGAGCGGCTGCGGGGACGGCATCGCCTCGGCCCACGGGTCACCGTCCGCGAGCAGGCCGGGCACCGTCCGGATGGTGAAGTCCGCCGGGGCCACCGACTCCAGGTCGGCCCAGGGCACCGGGAAGGAGACCGGCACACCGGGCCGCAGCCGGGGGCTGTAGACGGACACGACGGTGGCTCCGCCGGACCGGGTCGGGTCCACGAAGACCTTGCCGGCCCGGTCCTCCCGGATGAACGCGGTGGTGGCCAGCGCCGGGTCGAGCCGTTCCGCACGGGCCGCGAGGGCCCGGGTGGCGGCGGCCAGTTCCTCGGCGTCCGGACCGGCCGCGATCGGCACGAAGACGTGTACCCCCTTGGCGCCGCTGGTCTTCACCGCACCGGTCAGCCCGGCGTCGGCGAGGGCCTGGCGGACCAGCAGGGCGGCGGCCACCCCGGCGCCGAAGCCGCCGTCGGAGGGTGGGTCGAGGTCGAGCACCAGGTGCGTGGGACGGCTCAGGTCGTCGACCACCGCCAGCGCCGGGTGGTACTCCACCGCGCGCTGGTTGGCGAACCAGAGCAGGGTACGGCGATCGTCGCAGAGCGCGTACGCGATCTCGCGGTGGGACGCCTCGGCCCAGACCGGCGTCCGGCGTACCCAGTCGGGGGTGTAGCGGGGCAGGTTCTTCTGCATGAACGGCGGCTGCCCGGGGCGTACCCGGACCACTGACAGCGGCCGTCCGCGCAGGTGCGGGACGAGCCGGTCGGCGACCGCGTCCAGGTAGTCGACCAGGTCCCGCTTGATCGCGCCGGACCCGTCGAAGAGCGCCTGATCGAGGTTGGTCAGCGCCACGCCGTCCCTGGTCTCGTCCCCCCGACTCATCCGCCCACCATCCCGCCGCCGCGACACGTGGTCAACCGGAACGCGCCGATCCGCCTACGCACTCAGCTCGAAAGGCGCACTGGCGCACTGGGGCGCGGACGGTCGGCTCGATTCACCTGCGGGACGGGGCACCCGGCTCCGCCCAGCTCACCCGATCAGGCCAGTCGTTCGCCGGCGGCGACCGTGGCGAGCAGTCGGGCGGTGTGCGCACGGGTCGCCGCGTACACACCGGAGCCGTAGCTGATCCGGGCCACGCCGAGCGAGGCGAGTTCGGCGAGCGTCGGTGCCGCCGGGCGGGCCAGCACGTTCACCGGTCCGGGCACCTCCGCCACGAACGTCCGCAGGTCGGCGGCGTCGGCGAGCACGATCGGATAGACGCAGTCCGCACCGGCCGCCAGGTAGCGGCGGGCCCGGCGGATAGCCTCGGCGAGTCGCCGGGCCGGGTCGCCGGCCTGCTGGAGGAAGACGTCCACCCGGGCGTTCAGCACCACCGGTACGCCGGCAGACCCGGCCGCCGCCCGGATCTCGGCCAGCAGGTCGGCCTGCTTCTCGGTGTCCACCATCGCGCCGCCGGCCGGCTCGGAGTCCTCCAGGTTGAGCCCGACCGCGCCGGCGTCGAGCAGGCGCTCGACCAGTTCCGCCGGAGGCAGGCCGTACCCCCGCTCCAGGTCGGCGGTGACCGGCACGGTCACCGCACGGGCGATCCTGGCCACCGCCGCGAACATCTCGGCCGGTGGGGTGCGCTCGCCGTCGGCGTAGCCGAGCGACTCCGCGACGGCGGCGCTGCCGGTGGCGACAGCGGGGAATTCGGCGTCGGCCACGGCCCGAGCCGAGCCGGCGTCCCAGGCGTTGGGCAGGACGAGTGGTTCACCGGGACGATGCAGCGCGCGCAGTGCCGCCGCCCGATCGATCGCGGTAGAGGTCATAGCGCGATTCTGGGCATCGGACGGGCGGGAGCCCGAGAGCCAATCACACCCGGGTGGTTGTGGCGAAGACCACTGATCTGACCGATCGGTCAGCCTCTGACCGATCGGTCAGGCATGCTGGCTGCCATGGCCCGCCCGACCCAGCAGACCCACGACGAGATCCTGGCCGCCGCCACCCGGCGGTTCGCCGCCACCGGCTACCGGGGCACCTCGTTGCAGGACATCGCGCGCGAGGTCGGCTGCTCCAAGGCGGCGGTGCTCTACCACTTCGCCAACAAGGAGGCGATCCTCACAGAACTGATGGCGCCCGCCGTCGAGGTGTTGCAGGCGCTGGACGACCGGATCGCGGCGCAGGCCGACCCCGCCCGCGCCCAGCAGGTCGCCACCGAGGGCTTCGTCGACCTCGCCGTCCGGTTCCGTGGCGAGATCGCCCTGCTCCGCGGCGAGTTCCCCGAGCTGCTGCAACAACCCGACTTCGCGCACATCCACGAGATCTCCGAGCGGCTCATCGCCGCCCTGGCCGGACGCTCGTCCCGGGACTCGGCCCGGATCTGCGCGCTGGTGCTCCTCGCCGGCATCGCGGAGACCTGCGGACAGTTCGCCGAGGTGTCCGACGAGGACCTGCGGGCCGCCCTGCTCGCCCTGCTGCGACGGGCGCTGGAGCCCGTTCACTGACCCGTTCCACCATTCACTGAACCGAGGGAAAGGACCTCATGGCGACCCTGCTCTACCGGCTTGGCCGGGGTTCGATGCGCCGACGGCGGCTCGTGGCCGCGATCTGGCTCGTCGTACTCGTCGGGCTCGGCCTGGCCGCAGCGACCCTGCGCGGCCCGACGGCCAGCAACTTCACCATGCCCGGGACCGAGTCGCAGCGCGCTCTCGACCTGCTCGCCGAGCAGTTCCCGGCCGCATCCGGTGCCACCGGCACGATCGCCGTCAAGGCGCCCACGGAGGGACAACTCGGCACACCCGAAGGCCAGGCGGTGGTCCAGTCGATCACCCAGGAGGCCACGGCGGTTCCCGGCGTCCTCGCCGCCGTCGATCCGTTCCAGGTCGGCGCCGTGTCGCCGGACGGCCGGTACGCCCTGATCCAGGTGCAGTTCGGCGGTGGCTCCGACGCGATCACCGACGAGCAGCGCGAGGCGTACGAGCAGGTCGGCACCCAGGCCGAAGGCCAGGGCTGGCAGGTCGCGCCCGGCGGTGAGGTGCTGAACGCCGAGCCCGAGGTGGGCTCGACCGAGGCGATCGGTGTCGCGGTCGCCCTGGTCGTTCTGGTGATCACCTTCGGTTCGCTGGTGGCGGCCGGGATGACCATGCTCAACGCGCTGATCGGTGTCGGCGTCGGCATGGCCGGTCTCTTCGCGCTCAGCAGCGTGGTGGAGCTGACCAGCACCGCGCCGATCCTCGCGCTGATGCTCGGCCTCGCCGTCGGTATCGACTACTCACTGTTCATCACCTCCCGCTACCGGCAGAACCTCCTCGAAGGACTGCCCGCCGACGAGGCGATCGGTCGAGCGGTCGGCACCGCCGGATCGGCGGTGGTCTTCGCCGGGGCCACCGTGGTCATCGCCCTCGCCGGCCTGTCGGTGGTGAACATCCCGTTCCTGACCGTGATGGGTCTGGCCGCGGCCGGCACGGTGACCGTAGCCGTGCTGGTGGCGATCACCCTGCAACCGGCCCTGCTCGGCTTCGCCGGCCGCCGGGTGCTGCCCCGCAAGCTGCGTACGGCCGCACCGCAGGCCGCCGACGGCGAGCAGAGCACGCCGGAGCCGACCGAGAGCGGTGCGGGCACCGACGTGGCCGCCGTCACCGGCGAGGACCGGTCGACGTTCGGGTTCCGCTGGGCGGCGTTCCTCACCCGCTTCCGGATCCCGGTGATCCTGGCCGGCGTGATCGGTCTCGGCCTGCTCGCGCTGCCCGCGCCGGACATGCGTCTGGCCCTGCCCGACGCCGGCACCGCGCCGGCCGGTTCGGCTCCCCGGGTCGCCAACGACCTGATCACCGAGGGCTTCGGGCCGGGCTTCACCGGCCGTCTCGCGGTGGTCGTGGCCGGCGACGACGCGCAGGCCACCGCCGCTGCTGTGCCGCAGGTGGCGAACCTGGTGCAGAACACCGAGAACGTGCTGGCGGTGGCTCCGCCGCAGCTCAGCCCGGACGGCCGGACCGCGCTGCTCGGGGTGATCCCGCTGACCGGCCCGACCGACCCGGCCACCGAGACGATGGTGCACGACATCCGTACGGCGGTCGACGGCGTCCAGGGCGCCGACGTGCTGCTGACCGGCGTGACCGCGATCGGCATCGACATCTCGGAGAAGCTCTCCGACGCGATGCCGGTCTATCTGGGCCTGGTCGTCGGCCTGTCGATCCTGCTGCTGATGCTGGTGTTCCGGTCGGTGCTGGTGCCGGTCAAGGCGGCGCTGGGCTTCCTGCTCACCGTGGCGGCCACCTTCGGTCTCACGGTGGCGGTGTTCCAGCAGGGACACCTGGCGGGCCTGCTCGGCCTGGACACCCCGGGCCCGCTGATCAGCTTCCTGCCGATCCTGCTCATCGGCATCCTGTTCGGCCTGGCCATGGACTACGAGGTCTTCCTGGTCTCCCGGATGCGGGAGGACTTCGTCCACGGTGACACCGCCCAGCAGGCCACCATCAACGGGATGGGCCACGGTGCCCGGGTGGTCACCGCCGCCGCGCTGATCATGACGTCGGTCTTCGGCGGCTTCGTCTTCCTCGACGACCCGGTCATCAAGTCGATGGGCTTCGCGCTGGCGGTCGGTGTGGCCATCGACGCCTTCGTGGTCCGGATGACCATCGTCCCGGCGGTGATGTCGCTGCTCGGCAAGGTGGCCTGGTGGCTGCCGCGTTGGCTGGACCGGATCCTGCCCAACGTCGACATCGAGGGCGAGAAGCTGCGCGCCAAGCTCGACGACAAGGCACACGCCAACACCTGACGGCATGCGTGAAAGGAAGGGTCCCCTGCTAACGCCTCGTGCATAGCAGGGGACCCTTCCTAACATCAGCACCCCGAGCGCCCGCACCCCGCAGCGCGAGCGCGCGTTCAGACGCCCGCTGGATAGGTCTCCATCTCGCCCGGTGTGGTCAGCGCGGGCAGCGGATGCAGGGCGGTGGTCTCGTCACACCAGACGAAGGCGTCGTACCGGTCCCCCAGCCGGGTCGGCACGTAGTTGCCCCACGACTCGAACGACGGGTCGTAGACCACGCCGATCGCCCGGTGGTCGAGCGTGTCGGTGACCCAGCCGGGCTGGTCCGGGCCGCCGAAGACCAGCACCGCCCGGTCCGGCATCAGCTCGTGCAGCCGGTGCTCCAGCGAGCCGGGGCGGGCCGGCGGCACCACCATCGCCTCCGCCGGGGACCCCCAGCGCGGTGCCGCCGTCACCGTGCCGTGATAGCTGCCGAAGCCGATCAGGGCCACCCCGTCCGGTCCGTACCGCTCCCGGGCCAACTGGCCGATGGTGAGCATCCCGTCGTCGGCCATGTCGGTGGCCCGCGCGTCGCCGACGTGCGTGTTGTGCGCCCAGACCACACCCCGGGCACCCGGCCCGTAGCGGTCCAGCAACCGGTCCAGGGTGTCGGCCATGTGGCCGTCCCGGATGTTCCACGACCCCGGCCCGCCGGCCACCATCTCCCGGTAGTACCGCTCCGCGCCGGCCACCACCTCCGCGTTCTGCCAGGCCGAGAAGGCGCCCGGCCCGTCCGTGGCGGCGTGTTCGCGGGTACGCGCCAGCAGCCGCACCACCTCCTCCTCGCAGCGGGCGGAGACGAAGCGGCTGGCCAACCCGTACTCCTCGACCTGCTTGCCGTACGGCTCGAAGCACCGGTAGGCGTCCTGGGCGGCCTCCAGCGACGCCGGGTCCTCCTCGCCGAGGTAGTCGAAGATCGCCTGCATGGACTCCCAGAGGCTGTACACGTCCAGCCCGTGGAACCCGGCCCGGGACGTCTCGGGCCGTTCCAGGTTCCAGGCTCGAAGCCAGCGGCAGAACCGGGCCACCTCGGCGTTGGACCACATCCACGTCGGCCAGCGTTCGAAACGTTCCAGCGCGGTCTGCGGCTCCGTCGCCCCACCCGACGCAGCGGTCACCGACCGGTTCACCCGGTCGCAGTCCGGCCAGTCCCCCTCCACCGCGACGAAGCTGAACCCGCACTCGGCGATCAACCGCCGGGTGAGCTGTTCCCGGATGCGGTAGTAGTCGTGGCTGCCGTGCGTGGCCTCGCCGATCATCACCACCCGGACGTCCCGGACTCGCTCCAGCAACGGGTCGAGGTCGCTCGGTGCGCCGAGCCGCTGTACCAGCATGCCTGCGGCTACCCGGCACCCCCGGCAGCAAACCCGGGGGTGTGCCGGGCGCCCCGGGCGGGTAGGCCGTCAGCATGACCGACAGTGGTGCCCTCCTGCCGGAGCAGATCGCGGGGCTGGACTTTCCCGTCTCCCGCGAGGACCTGATCCGCTGGTGCCAGGAGAACGGCGCCAGCACCGAGCAGTTGGAGGCGGTCCGGGCGCTGCCGGTGGCGCACTTCGGCTCCCCGGCCGACCTCGGCGAGGCCCTACGCGCGGCGACCTGAGCAGACGTCACCGTGGTGACCTGACCGGCGTCAGCGTGCGCTGCGCGGCGACCTGAGCCGACGTCAGCGCGGGACGCGGGTCAGGCGGGCAGGTCGACGGTGGCGGAGCGGGTCCGGGCGGTCTCGGCGGCGGCCAGGACGGCGACCACCTCGCGGCCGAAGCGGACGTCGCAGCGGTGGTCCCGGGTGCCGCCGTCCACCTCGGCCAGCAGTTGGTCGATGGCCACGCCGAGGGCGGTCGCGGAGGAAGCGCTCGGGTGCGGCAGCCGCTCGACGCCGTTGTCGCCGTAGAGGGTGAACTCCGCCGCCACCGCCTCGGGCGGGGCGTCCAGCGTCAGCGACACCGTGCTGGTGGCCCCGCCGTCGTGGGTGAGCAGCAGGTGCACCAGGTCACCGGGGCCGTCGACGGCCGCCACCCGCCGTACCCGGCCCAGCACCGGCAGCAGGACGGCCAGCGCGTGCGGGCCGATGTCCCAGAGCGCGCCGCGTTCGCGCCGCCAGGGCGACTGGGCGTACGGGCTGCTGGGCTGGAAGACCGACGCGAACCGGACCACGTTGGCGGTGTGCCAGCCGCCGGCCGCCGCGACGGCCGTGAGGAAACCGGCGACCTCCGGTTGGTACCGGCCGGTGAAGAAGACCACCGAGGCCACGCCCGAGGTGGTGGCGGCCTCGACCACCCGGTCGGCGTCGGCGACGGTCAACGCCAGCGGCTTGTCCAGCAGCAGGTGACGCCCGGCGGTGGCGGCCCGGACGGCGATGTCGGCCTGTACGTCCGGGGGCAGCGCCACGGCGACCGCCTCGCACGCCTCGATCAGCGCCTCGACCTCGGCGAAGGCCGGTACGCCGTACCGGGTGGCGAGCGCGGCGGCCCGATCCGGGTTGCGTCCCCAGACGCCGACCAGTTCCGCCCTCGGGTGCGCGTCGAGCGCCGCCGCGTGCGTCTGTGCCGCCCAGTGGCCGGTGCCGAACAACCCGAACCGCATTACCGGTACCTCCGCCGTCTCGCCTGGCTGCCGCGTACCCGCAGCGGGGTCCACGCTAGTCCCCGGTCGGTCCGGCCCGGCGCCCCGGCGCCTGTACTACGGGGGTTAGTAGAGTGGGCCGGTGATCGGAACGAGCACCGGACGGACCCGGTGACCGCCGCGCCCGTCGCTGGGTCCCCGGTCGACGGCGTCCCGGCGACCGTCGCCATCGTGCTGTCGCTGCTGGTCGCCGTGTGGGCGCTGGTGGCCACGCTGCGCCACCGCGCGCCGGACCGGGTACAGATGATCGGCCTGGCCGTGCTGGAGTTGGCGTTGCTCGGGCTGGCGGTGCTGGCCGGGGTGGCCCTCGCCGGTGGCGAGCAGCCCGGCGAGCCGGGCGCGTTCTTCGGCTACCTGGTGACGCTGGTCTGCCTGCCGCCGCTGGCTGCGGTGCTGGCCCGGATGGAGCCGACCCGCTGGGGTTCGGCGATCGTCTGCGCGGTCTGCCTGGTGACGCCGGTGGTCGTGGTGCGGCTCCAGCAGACCTGGGAGGTGCTCGGTGGCTGAGGCGCGGACCGCCGGGACGGCCCGGACCAACGCCGGCCCCGGCCGTCTGCTGATCGCGGTGTACCTGCTCTTCGCGATCGCCGCCACCAGCCGCGCCGGCCTCCAGATCATCACCCGGTTCGACGAGGCGCCGCTGGCGTACCTGCTCTCGGCGTTGGCCGCACTGGTCTACATCGTGGCGGCGGTGGGGCTGGCCCGGGCCGGGCACACCGGTCGTCGGGTGGCCCTGGCCTGCTGCCTCGTGGAGTTGGTCGGCGTGGTCGGGGTGGGCGCGTTCAGCCTGGCCCGCCCCGACCTGTTCCCGGACGAGACGGTCTGGTCCGGTTTCGGCAGCGGGTACGGCTACATCCCGCTGGTGCTGCCGGTCCTCGGCCTGGTCTGGCTCTGGTCCACCCGCCCCCGGATGTAAGGAAGGGCCCCCTACTAACGCCTCGTGTATAGGAAGGGTCCCCTGCTAACACCTAACACCCACCACCCACCACCAACAGGAGCGGGTCAGTCACGCGGCCCGCCCGCGACGTAGACCACCTGACCGGAGACGAAGGACGCCCCCTCGCTGGCCAGGAACGAGATGGTGTGCGCCACGTCCTCGGGCCGCCCGACCCGGCGTACCGGGATCTCCCCCTCGGCGTGCTTCTGCATCGCCTCGAAGTCGATTTTCATCCGGGCGGCGGTGGCGGCGGTCATGTCGGTGACGATGAAGCCCGGCGCCACCGCGTTGACGGTCACCCCGAACGGCCCCAGCTCGATGGCGAGGGTCTTGGTGAACCCCTGCATCCCGGCCTTCGCGGCGGCGTAGTTGGCCTGCCCCCGGTTACCGAGCGCGGACGTGCTGGAGAGGTTGACGATCCGACCCCACTTGGCCTCGACCATGTGCTTCTGCGCGGCCTGACTGACCAGGAACGCACCCCGCAGGTGTACGCCCATGACCGTGTCCCAGTCGGCGTCGGTCATCTTGAACAGCAGGTTGTCCCGCAGTACCCCGGCGTTGTTGACCAGCACGGTCGGCGCGCCCAGCTCGGTGGCGACCCGTTCGACGGCGGCCTCCACCTGCGCCCGGTCCGACACGTCCGCGCCCACGCCGAGCGCCCGGCCACCGGACGACGTGATCGCCTCCACCGTCTCGGCGGTCGCCGACTCCTCGATGTCGACCACCGCGACGGCCAGCCCGTCGGCGGCCAACCGCCTGGCGGTGGCCGCGCCGATTCCCCGCGCCGCCCCGGTCACGATCGCGACCCGCTGCCCCTCCGACATGCCTACCTCCCGGTAACCTCGCTCGACGGCAGGAGCCTAACCCACCGTGCGCCCACCTCCGGCCCACCGAGATCCCCGACCGGCCGGCGACGGTCGGGGAATCCGGTGCGGAGACTAGACGGACCAGGATCGACAGAGCCGGATCCACCGGTACCCGTGGCCGGCGATCTTGAGCTTGTCCAGCTTGCCCACGTCGTCGTAGTTGCGGTCGGCGAGCACGTCGATCGGCAGCTCCGCCTCCGACTCCAGCAGGCTCAGGTCGACCTCGGCGTCGTCGGTGCCCAGGTTGTGCAGGAAGACCATCGTGCCGGTCGGCCCGTCGGCCCGGTGCGCCAACACCCCCGCAGGCATGGGTACGTCGATGTGGGTGGTCGAGCCGAAGCCGATCTCCGGCGCCTCGCGCAGCGTACGGATCATCCGCTCGAACCAGCCGAGCAACGAGTTGCGGTCCCGTCGCTGCAGGGTGACGTTCACCTTCTCGTACCCGAACTCACCCTTGTCGATGACCGGGCGCACGAGCTTCTCCGACTCCGCCCGAGAGAAGCCGGCATTGGGCTCGTAGGACCACTGCATGGGGGTACGGATCGCCTCCCGGCCCGGCAGCGCCAGGTCCTCGCCCATCCCGATCTCCTCGCCGTACCGCAGCACGGGCGTGCCGCGCAACGAGAACTGGAGCGAGTACGCCAACTCGATGCGCCGCCGGTCGTTGCCGAGCATCGGCGCGAGCCGACGACGGATGCCCCGGTCGTAGATCCGCATGTTCTCGTCCGGGCCGAACTGCGCGTACACCTGGTTGCGCTGTTCGGCGGTGAGCCGGGACAGGTCGATCTCGTCGTGGTTGCGCAGGAAGGTGGCCCACTGGCCGCCCTCGGGCAGGGCCGGGGTGTCGCGCAGCGCCTCGATCACCGGCTCCGGGTCCTGGCGCGCCATGGCCAGCATCAGCCGCCCGTTGAGCATGAAGTCGAAGAGCATGTGCACCCGGTTCGCCGAGCCACCGCGGTCGCCGAAGAAGGCGGGCAGTTGGTCCGGCTCGACGTTCGCCTCGGCCAGCAGCACCGCGTCGCCCCGACGCCACTGCACGTGCTGGCGCAGCTCGGTGAGGAACTCGAAATCCAGCTCCGGGTTCGGGTCGCCGGGCTCGGTGCGCTCGATGATGAACGGCACCGCGTCCATCCGGAACCCGGCCACCCCGAGCTGGAGCCAGAACGACATGATCTTCTTGATCTCGGCGCGTACCTGGGGATTCGTGGTGTTGAGGTCCGGCTGGAACTTGTAGAAGCGGTGGTAGTACCAGGACTTGGCGGTCCGGTCGTAGGTCCAGGTCTCGTGCTGCTCGCCGGGGAAGACCATGCCCTGGTGCCGGTCCGCGGGCTCCTCGTCGGACCAGACGTACCAGTCGCGGTACGGCGAGTCCGGCGACGACCGGGCGGAGACGAACCAGGGGTGCTGGTCCGAGGTGTGGTTCACCACCAGGTCGATGATCACGCGGATGCCCCGGTTGCCGGCCTGGTGCAGCAGCTCGGCGAAGTCGCCGAGGGTGCCGAAGCGGGGGTCGACGTTGTAGAAGTCGGTCACGTCGTACCCGTCGTCACCGTTGGGCGACGGGTGGATGGGGTGCAGCCAGAGGCAGGTCACGCCCAGCCGGGCCAGGTAGTCCAGCCGGCCGATCAGACCCCGGATGTCGCCGACCCCGTCGGCGTCGGAGTCCGCGTACGTGTCGATGTCGAGGCAGTACACGACCGCCTCCGAGTACCACCTGTCAGACATGCCCGGGAACCTTCTCCGTACGGCTCGCCCGGCAAACCCGCCGAGGTCGCGGGCGGGGCCCCGCCGGGGGGCGGCTGCTCGGTACGGTGCCGTCATGCGGAGCATCGATTGGTCCAGCGGGACCTGGCACGGGCAGCCGGTGCGGACGACCCAGGAGCCGGCCGGCGTCCTGAGCGTCGAGCCGGGGGCGAGCAGCGACCTGTGGCGGCACACCAGCTACGGATTCGTGCACGACGACGCCCCGGCCCTGCTCACGCCCTTCCCGGTGGGCAGCGCGATGGAGGTGGACTTCCCGCTCGACTACACCGAGCAGTTCGACCAGGCCGGCGTACTCGTGTGGGTGGACGACCGCACCTGGGTCAAGGCCGGGGTGGAGGTCAGCGACGGCCACCCGCAGGTCGGTGCCGTGGTCACCCGGGACTTCTCCGACTGGTCGGTCGCCCCGGTGCCCGAGTGGGCCGACCACGAGGTGACGGTACGCGTCAGCCGCACCGGCGACGCGCTGACCGTACGCGCCCGGGTGGCCGGCGAGCAGTGGCGGCTGGTCCGGCTCGCGCCGCTCGCGCCCGACGCGGTCGCCTCCGCCGGGCCGTACTGCTGCTCCCCCAGCCGGGGCGGGCTGACCGTGCGCTTCACCGACTGGCGACTCGGCCCGGCCGACGCCGCCCTGCACCCCGAGGAGTAGCAGCGGCTTCGGGCGGGTAGGAGCCTTCCCTCTACGCCGATCCTCGCGGAGGCACCGGATGGCACTCGCCCAGGACGTCGACCCGAGCCAGATCGGTGGACTGACCGGCTGGGTGGCCGGTGTGATCGACGCGGGCGGTGCGGTCGGCGTGGCGCTGCTGGTCGCCCTGGAGAGCATCATCCCGCCGATCCCCAGCGAGATCGTGCTGGCGATGGCGGGATACCTGGCCGGCGAGGGCCGCTTCAACGTGGTCGTGGTGACCGTCGCGGCCACCGCCGGTTCCCTGCTCGGTGCGCTGGTGCTCTACTGGCTCGGCGCCGCGCTCGGCGAGGAACGGCTCAAACGCTGGCTCGACCGGCTGCCGCTGGTGGACCTGGAGGACCTGGAGAAGGCCGACCGCTGGTTCGAGCGGTACGGCCGGTGGGCGGTCTTCTTCGGCCGGATGGCACCGGTGGTCCGCAGCCTGGTGTCGGTACCGGCCGGCGCCAACCGGATGCCGCTGGTCGAGTTCGTCACGCTGACCACGCTGGGCAGCGGCATCTGGAACGGGCTGTTCATCGGGCTCGGCTACGCGCTCGGCTCGCAGTGGCACGAGATCGACCGCTACAGCTCCTGGTTCGACTACGGCATCATCGCCGTCTTCGTCTTCATGATCGCCTCCTGGGCGATCAAGAAGAAGCGCCGCCGCGCCCACCCCCGCACCCCCGTCTCCCGCTGACCTCGCGGCAGTGTCCCGCCCCGCCGTCAGCCCCCGCGATCATGGAGTTGTGGCTCTTGTTCTGACCACTTATGCGGCTTCTTCGGGAGCCACAACTCCATGATCGACGGAATGAGGTGGGGCGGGTTCAGGCGGTCAGGGGAGGGTGCGGAGGTGGGGGGCGACGGTGCGGGCGAAGGAGTTGTTGTGGGTGACGTCCCAGTTGATCGACCAGGTCATCGCGCCACGCAGGCCGGGGTAGGTACGCGGCGGACGGAAGCTGCCGCAGTTGGTGCCCCGGGTGAGGCAGTCCATCGCGGCGTTGACCACGCTGGGCGCGACGATGCCGCCACCGGCAGCCCCGGGACCGGCCGGCAGGCCGAGCCCCACCTGGTCGGGCCGTAGTCCCGCCTCCAACTGGACGCAGGCCAGCGCGACGATGAAGTTGACCGTGCCCTGGGCGTACGCGGCGTTGTTGTCGCAGCCGAGCATCGCCCCGGAGTTGTAGAACTGCGTGTTCACCACGGTCAGGATGTCCTTGATGTCCAGCGCCAGCTTGAAGTAGCTGGTGGTGGGGTTCTGCATGTCGATGGTCTGCGGCGCCATCGCGATGATCAGTCGGCTGCCCACCTTCGCCCGCAGGGAACGCAGCGCCTGCCCCATGTAGGTCGGGTTCAGGCCGTTCTCCAGGTCGACGTCGACGCCGTCGAAGCCGTAGCGCTGGATCAGCGCGTACACACTGTCGGCGAAGGCCACCGCGGACGCCGCGTCGTTCACCGCGACCCGGCCGGTCTCACCGCCGACCGAGATGATCACCTTCTTGCCGCGGCTCTGGAGGGTGCGCACGTCGGCGGAGAAGTCGGCGTCGGTGTAGCCGCCGAGGGCGGCGGACAGGCCCGGGTCGATGGCGAAGGAGACCGCGCCGGGCGTGGTGGTGGCGTCGGCGAAGGCGACCGCGACCAGGTCGTACTCGGTGGGCACGTCCCGCAGCCGCAGCTCGACGGCCGGGTTGTCGAAGTTGTGCCAGTACCCGGTGAGGATGTGCTTCGGCAGGCCGGTGACCGGCGGCGGGCTGGTCGGCGGCGGTGTCGTCGGAGGTGGCGTGGTGGGCGGCGGCGTCGTCGGGGGCGGGGTGGTCGGCGGCGGGGTGGTCGGGGTGGTGCCGCCGGCGCAGGCCGCGCCGTTGAGCCGGCAGTTCGCGGGTACGCCGGAGCCGCTGCCGAGGAAGCCGAAGGAGACCGACGCGCCGGGGGCGATGGTGCCGTTCCAGGAGCGGTTGGTGAACGTGTGGCGCTGGCCGCTGGAGGTCAGCAACGCGTCCCAGTAGCTGCCGAGCGTGGTGCCGCTGGGCAGGTCGAAGGCGAGGCTCCAGCCGTTGACCGTGCTGCTGCTGCCGTTGGTGATGGTGTACTTCGCCTCCCAACCGGAGCCCCAGTCGGACGTCTTGGCGAAGCTGGCGGTGACTCCGGCGGCGTACGCGGCGGGCGCCAGCCAGACCGCACCGAGTGCGGCGGCCAGTGCGCCGACCACTGTGAGCACCAGGGTTCTGGACCGTTTCATGTGAGCCTCCAGACCGGACGGAAATCCATGGGCATCGACCTGGCGCTCATTATTAAGACTGTTAACTATTTCTGTCCAGGGTTGGTGTGAGGTTGTTAGGAGGGGTCCCCTGCTATGCACGAGGCGTTAGCAGGGGACCCCTCCTTGCACGGACCCGCGTGAGCGACGAGCACCGCCCTGCCGGGCAGCGTGTGCTCAGCGGCGGAACTGGAACCAGTTGACGTTGACGAAGTCGTTCGGCTGGCCGCTGCTGAACGTCAGGTAGACGGTCTGCCGGCCGGTTACCGAGGTGACGTTGCCGGGCACCGAACGCCAGCTCTGCCACCCGCCGGTGTTCGCGAGGGCGAAGCTGCCGATCGGCGTACTCGTCGGGCTGCCGATCCGCACCTCGACCAGACCGCTCACGCCGGCCGCCGCGCCGGAGGCCACCCGGGCCACGAAGTCGCGCGGCGCGGTGGAGCCGAAGTCGACGTTGTCGAAGCGGACCCAGTCACCGTTGCGCAGCGCGGCGATGTTCTGCCCGCCCTCGGAGCACGCCTCGACGATCACGCCGTTCTGCGCGTTGTACGACTCGGCCTGGATGGTGCCGTACGCGTCCCGCACCCCGGTCGGGGGCGGGGTGGTCGGCGGCGGCGTGGTGGGCGGGGTGCTGCCGCCACGGCTGTAGACGGCCACGTAGTCGACGAGCATCGGCCGCCCCGGCACGGTGCCCGAGGTCGGCGTGGTGCTGCCGGCCACCCCGTTCGGGAAGGCGCCACCCATGGCCACGTTGAGCAGCAGGAAGTAGCCCGCGTGGCTGGTCATCTGCGACCAGTACGGCTCGCCGACCCGGGACTGGCTGACGGAGTGGTAGAGCTGCCCGTCGACGTACCAGCGCAGTTGCTGGGGGCTGGTCGAGGCGTCCCACTCGAAGCGGTAGGTGTGGAAGGCCGACTGGCAGGTGCTGCCGGGGCAGGCGCGGGAGCCGCCGATGCCGTTGAACTCGTCGCACGGGCCGCCGGGCGCCACGCCGCAGTGCAGCACGCCCCAGACGGTGTTGAGCCCGTTCACGTTCTCCATCACGTCGAACTCGCCGATGCCGGGCCAGTTCTGGTAGTTGCCCCGGTACGGCGAGCCGAGCGCCCAGAAGGCGGGCCAGTAGCCGGAGGCGGCAGCGCCGGTGACGTTGGGCATCTGGATGCGTCCCTCGATGGCGAGGATGCCGCCGCTCGGGGCCTTGAAGTTGCTGCGGACCGTCTCGATCCGGGCCGAGGTCCAGCGGCCGGAGCTGTCGCGCAGCGGCGTGATCCGCAGGTTGCCGGCGCCGTCGTGGCTGACGTTCGCGGTGCTGTTGGTGTACGTCTGGATCTCGCCGGTGCCCCAGTTGGGCGGCCCGCCCGGGTAGCTGGTGCCGGTGTCGATGATCCAGTTGTTGGACGACGGGAGGGTGCCGGCGGCGCCGGTGAAGTCGTCGCTCCACACCAGGCTCCACCCGGACGGGGGCGTCGGCACGGCGGCGTCGGCGGTCGCGGCGAGCCCGGCGACGCCGGTGACGGTGGCGGTGATCAGGGCCAACGCGAGCCGCAGTCGGCGTCGCGCGGGCAGGGCGGCGGGCGCCGCCGGGGCAGGTGTCATGGGACGTACCTCTCTGCGGGACGGAGGTGTGAGAGCGCTCTCTCAGGAGTTGTACGTCCCGCCCGAAGAGTTGTCAATGTCGATCGGTGGTGCTCCGGTTCCGCCGGATGTTAGGAGGGGTCCCCTGCTATGCACGAGGCGTTAGCAGGGGACCCCTCCTTGCACTGAGCAGGGCGGGTTTCTCCGGACCACCACGGGGGGTAATTGCCGGCCGACGGCGCGGACGTACCGCCCCGGCAGAAGCGGACGGTGGTAGTGATGGTCAGGCAGGTGGCGACGGCGCCGACCCGGCCGGTCGAGGAGACCGACCTGCTCACGGTGGGAGTCGAGGAGGAGTTCCTGCTGGTCGACCCGAACGGTGGCGCCGCGGTGCCCGCCGTCGAGGCGGTCATGGAACAGGTACCGGCGGAACTGCACGGCCAGGTCGAACGCGAGTTCCAGACCAGCCAGATCGAGATCGGCAGCCCACCCGGGCTGGAACTCTCCTCGATCCGGCACTCCCTGGCCCTGCTCCGCGCCGGGCTCGCCGACGCCGCCGAGCGGGCCGGTGCCCGACTGCTCGCCATCGGCACCGGGCCGATCGGCGGACCGGTGCCGCCGGTGGTGGACAAGCCCCGCTTCGACCGCATGATCGAGCGGTACCGGCTGCTGGTGCCGGGGCCGGGCAACAACGGCATGCACGTGCACGTCGGGGTGCCGGACCCGGACACCGGGGTGCAGGTGCTCAACCACGTCCGGCCGTGGCTGCCGATCCTGCACGCGGTGACCACCAACTCGCCGTTCTCCGCAGGCGAGGACACCGGGTACGCGAGCTGGCGCTCGATCGAGTGGGAACGCTGGCCGTCGGTGGCGCCGACCCCGTTCCTGACCTCCCACCACCACTACCGACGGCTGATCGACCAGCTGATCGGCAGCGGGGTGATGCTCGACGAGGGGATGCTCTACTGGTATGCCCGGCTGTCGGCCAAGTACCCGACGGTCGAGCTGCGCATCGGCGACGTCTGCCCGACGGTGGACGACGCGGTCCTGGTCGCCGGCCTGGTCCGCGCGCTGGTGGCGACCGCGCTGGACGACATCGCCGCCGGACGGCCGCCGCTGCCCGCCGACCACCACCTGCTGGTCGGCGCGCACTGGCGGGCCGCGCACGACGGCATGGAGGGCGACGCGGTCGACCTGGCCACCGGTGAGCTGCGCCCGGCGTGGGACCTGCTGAACCAGCTCGTCGGTCGGCTCGGCCCGGCGCTGGACCGGCACGGTGACCTCGCCGAGGTGACCGAGCTGCTGGACCGGCTGCGGGAGCACGGCACCGGCGCGACGCGGCAGCGTGCGGTGTTCGCGCGTACCGGTCGGTTGGAGGACGTGGTGGCGGACGTGGCGCGACAGACCCGGGGCGAGATCCCCGGCTGAGGAGGAGGATGGCCGTGGCGGAACGGTTGATCGTCGTCGGCGGGGACGCCGCCGGCATGGCGGCTGCCGCCCAGGCGCGGCGCCGCCGCGGCCGGGAGGACCTGGAGATCGTCGCGTTCGAGCGGGGGCACTACACCTCGTACTCGGCGTGCGGCATCCCGTACTGGATCAGCGGGCTCGTCGCCGACGCGCAGCAGCTCGTGGCCCGCGACCCGGCGACCCACCGGGAGAAGTACGACATCGACGTCCGGCTCCGGCACGAGGTCACCGAGATCGACCTGGACCGCCGCGAGGTGGTCGCCCGCGATCTGGACGGCGGCGGCGAGGTCCGGGAGGGCTTCGACACCCTGATGTACGCCACCGGCGCGGTGCCGACCAAGCCGGACTGGGCGCGTACCGACGCGCTCGGGGTCTTCGGGGTGCAGACGCTCGACGACGGCGCGGCCCTGCGCACGTGGCTGGAGGCCGACCCGAGGCCGCAGCGCGCGGTGGTGGTCGGCGGCGGCTACATCGGCGTGGAGATGGCCGAGGCACTGGTCCGACGTGGGCTGTCGGTGACCCTGGTCGAGCGCGACGAGCAGCCGATGTCGACCGTGGACCCGGACATGGCCACGCTCGTCACCGAGGCGATGCGGGGTCTCGGCGTGGACATCCGCACCGGCGTGCAGGTCGAGTCGCTCGGTGTCCGCGACGGCCGGGTCAGCGAGGTGGTCACCGACGACGGCCCGATCCCGACCGACGTGGTGGTGCTCGGCCTCGGCGTACGCCCCAACACCGCGCTCGCCGAGGCCGCCGGCATGCCGCTCGGCCCCACCGGCGGCATCCGGGTGGACCGCCGGATGCGGGTGGCCGAGGTGCCCGGGGTGTGGGCCGCCGGGGACTGCGTGGAGACCCTGCACCGGGTCAGCGGCATGCCGGTGCACGTGCCCCTCGGCACCCACGCCAACAAGCAGGGCCGGGTGGCCGGCATCAACATCGGCGGCGGGTACGCCACCTTCGCCGGGGTGATCGGCACGGCCGTGGCCAAGGTCTGCGACCTGGAGGTCGGGCGGACCGGGCTGCGGGAGCGGGACGCGCTGGCGGCCGGCTTCGAGTTCGTCTCGGTGATCGCCGAGTCGACCAACCGGGCCGGCTACTACCCGGGCGCCCGGCCGATGACGGTCAAGCTGATCGCCGAACGCCCCAGCGGGCGGCTGCTCGGTGCCCAGATCGTCGGCTGGACCGAGGCGGCGAAGCGGATCGACACGTTGGCCGTGGCGCTGTGGAACCGGATGACGGTGGACGACATGACCGCGCTCGATCTCGGCTACGCCCCGCCGTACGCCCCGGTCTGGGATCCGGTGCTGGTCGCGGCCCGCAAGGCCGTCGACGCGCTCGACCCGCGCTGAGGTCTGCTCGGATCTCTGTCGGTGGGGGTGGCTAGGTTGTGCCTGCCGCCCCAGACAGGGCGGTGCCGACCCCTCGGAGGACCCGCATGTCGCAGGAGACGACCTACCTCGAACTGTCCGAGACGGACGGAGCGCACAAGTTCTACGAGGTGGTGGTCGACGACACCACGCTGACCGTGCGCTACGGCCGGATCGGCGACCAGGGTCAGGTCAAGACCTCCGGCTACCCGGACAACGTGCGGGCGCGGGCCGCCGCCGCGAAGAAGATCGGCGAGAAGGTCCGCAAGGGGTACGCCCCGGCGGTGCCGGGCGTCCGCCAGAAGCGTTCGGTGTCGCGGCGGCAGATCGTCAGCACCCGCTCGACCGCCCGCACCGCCCCGGTGCTGTGGCGATACGACTCCGGCGCTCCCGCGTTCGGCATCTTCATCGACGGCCGCACCTGCACGGTCGGCAACGAGCGGGGCGTCATCACCACGCTCGACCACGACGCCCGGGTGCTGGACCAGGTCCGGCTGCCCGACGGGGTGAAGTGCATCGTCGCCGACGACGCCTGGATCTACGCCGGCTGCGACGACGGCAACGTCTACGACCTCTCCGGCAAGATCCCCCGGGTGGCGTACACGATCGCCCCCGACATCGACATCTACTGGCTGGACATCCACGACGGCGTGCTCGGTGTCTCCGACGCCGACGGCGGGATCGCCGCCGTCGACCACGAGGACGAGTTCCTCTGGCGTCGGGGCGGGCGCGGCAGTTCGGCCTGGATGGTGCGCTGCGACAGCGACGCGGTCTACCACGGCGACTCGACCGGGGTCAGCGGCTACGACTGGCGCACCGGGCAGGAGCTGTGGCACACCCGCACCGGCGCGGTGCTGTTCGGCTGGCAGGAGCGCGACGCGGTGTTCGCCGGCACCGCGACCCGCGAGGTGGTCCGCATCGGCAAGGACGGCCGGCACGCCCGCACCTACCGCGCCGACGCGGCGGTCTTCTCCTGCGCCACCGCCTCCGACGGCCGGTACGTCTTCGCCGGTGACAGCCAGTCCTCGATCTACTGTTTCGCCGAGGACGGCACCCGGTTGTGGAAGCTCGGCACGGGCTGCGGCTCGGCGTACTCCATGCAGTATCACGACCAGCGCCTCTACGTGGTGACCACCAGCGGCCATCTGGCCTGCATCGACGCCAGCGAGCCGGCGATCCGGGCGGCCGAGGCGGGCAGCGTGCCGACCGTGGTCGACGTGAAGGCACCGGCCCGGATGCCCGAGCCGGCGGCCGTCACCCAGGTCGAGATGGTCGCCGACGGCGGTGACGGGGTGATCGTCGAGTGCGTCGAGCAGGGCGGTCGGCTGCGGGTGCACGTGCTCTCCGCCGGCTACCACCAGAACTGGTCGGTGCAGTTCCCCAAGGGCATCCGCCAGCCGGGCGCCCGCTACCTGGTCACCGAGGTCCGCGAGTCCGGCCGGGGCGGTTTCTACCGCGCCTACGGCGACATCCGCCGCCTGCGATGACCCACCCGGTGCGGATCCCCGACGAGTTGACCTGGTTGCGCTCGATGCCGGGCGGTCCAGAGTGGTTGGCCGGGCTGCCGGAGCGGCTGACCACCTGCGCCCGGCACTGGTCGCTGCGGGTCGGGCCGCCCTTCGGGCACGGCACGACCTCGCTGGTGGTGCCCGCTGACCTGCCCGACGGCACCCGCGCGGTGCTCAAGTTGCAGTTCCCGGACTCGGAGAGCGAACACGAGGCGACCGCGCTGCACCACTGGGACGGCGACGGTGCCGTCCGGCTGCTCGCCCACGACCCCGACCTGCGGGCGCTGCTGATCGAGCGTTGCGATCCCGGTACGCCGTTGCGCGTACTCCCCCTGGACGACGCGGTGGACGCGGTGGTGGCGCTGCTCCCGCGCCTCTGGCTGCCCGCAGATCGGCCGTTCCTGTCGCTGGCCGAGGCGGTGCGGGGCTGGGCGGTCCGGCTACCGGCCGCCTGGGAACGGGCCGGGCGACCCTACGAGCGGCGGTTCGTGGACCTCGCCCTCGACCTGCTCACCGGGCTGGCCGCCAGCCAGGGCGAACAGGTGCTGGTCAACCAGGACCTGCACGCCGCCAACGTGTTGCGGTCCACCCGCGAACCGTGGCTGGCGATCGACCCGAAACCGCTCGTCGGCGAGCGGGAGTTCTCGGCGGTGCCGATGGTGCGCGGCACCGAGTTGGGCCACTCCCCCGCAGCCGTGCGCCGCCGACTGGACCGACTCAGCGCCGAGTTGGGCCTGGACCGGAGCCGGGTACGCGACTGGACGATCGGCCACACGATGGCCTGGAGCATCGCCGGTGACACGGTCTTCACCGACCACATCGAGATCGTCCGCTGGCTCCTCGACTAGTGCCTGTCTCCTGAGGGCGGCCGGCCGGTCCTCAGGAGACGGGCCCCGAGCGCGGAGGACGTCCCCCGGTCCGCCGTAGGATCCGGCCGTGATCCGTGCCCCGGAAAAGTATGTCGGCGAGGTCGTGAACGCGAAGCGGTCAGGATCCGTCGCCACTGGTGTCGCCACGCCGAAAGGGATGGCCTACCTGTGACACGCGACCTCCTCCTCAAGAAGCTCAAGCTGGAGCGGATGCCACGCCGGTTCGTGGCGTTCGTCCTTGCCGCGCTGGCGCTCCTCTCCGCCGCCACCGCCGTCGGTTTCGGCGTCGCCTCCGCCCGTGACGACGTGCTTGTCGGCGACGCGGTCACCGACAAGCAGATGACGGTGCTCATCGCTGCCGCCGGGTCCTGCCCGACGCTGACACCGGCGAGGCTCGCCGGGCAGCTCATGGCGGAGTCCGGGTTGGACGACCGGGCGGCGACGACCATCTCCGGCGGTCAGGGCATCGCCGGTCTCGAAGACGACAAGTGGAAGACGTGGAAGCCGTGGCCGGACGCCCGACGCTCCGACATGTCGGCGAACATCCTGGCCCTCGCCCACCAGATGTGTGACCTCACCGGTCATCTCCGACTGGCGGGTGCCGCCGGTGACCAGTGGCGTCTCGCGGTGGCGGCCTTCCACGTCGGGCTGAACCCCGTCGCCGAGGTGCGCGGGGTGCCCGACGCCGCCACGACCTACGTCGACCGGGTCAGCGCCTACGCCGGGTACTACGGCAAGCTGCGGCAGTTCGGTGGGCCCGGTGAGACCGACCGGACGGCACCGGCCGCCGAGGCGAAGGGGGTTCCCGCCGAGTACGTGCAGCACATCAACCGGGCGGGTTCGCTCTGCCAGGAGGTGACCCCACCACTGGTCGCCGCCCACATCATGGCGCAGTCCGGGTTCGACGCGAACCGGCTCGGTGCGACCGGTCAACGCGGCGTCGCGCAGTTCCGGTCGGACATGTGGCAGTCGTACGGGCCGAAGGGTCGTTCGGTGTGGGAGCCGGAGGTCGCCGTCCCCACCATGGGCTACGCCCTGTGCAGCCTGGTCCGCGAGCTGTCCGGCCTGAAGGGTGACCCGCTTCAGTTGGCGCTCGCCGCGTACCGCAACGGCACCACGGCGGTACGGCAGAACGGTGGCACCATCGACCGGCAGACCGAGACGTTCCTGCGGTCGGTGAAGACCTTCACCGACGTCTACGCGCTCGACAGCCGGCTGACGGCGAACCTGCCGACCAGCCCCTCCCCCTCACCCACCCCGTCGCCGTCCGGGTCCCCGAGCCCGAGTCCGGACGCCAGCCCCTCCGGCAGCCCGAGCCCGAGCAGCCCCAGTACTGCGGGGGCGAACGCGGGCGCATCGACGCCGCCGGCCCCCGACCCGAAGCCGACGCGCCCGGCCGACGCGGTGCAGATCCTGCACGTACAGACGAAGCGGTGCGTCAGTTCCGGCGCTGGCGACGGGATGCAGCTCAGGCTGCGCACCTGCACCGAGGATCCGGCGCAGTGGTGGACCTTCCGCAGCGACGGGACCATCCGTTCCCGTGGTCTCTGCATGGACATCGCCTGGGGTGGTTCCGAGGACAACACGGTGGTGCAGGCGACCACCTGTAGCGGCAACCCTGCTCAGCACTGGCAGATGAACTCGAAGGGCCGCATCGTCAGCAAGCTGAACGGCAAGGTCCTCGACACGATCATGGCCGACCCGAACAAGCCGCTCATCATCTACACCGACAAGGGCTACGCCGACCAGAACTGGCGCAAGCAGTAGTAGCACCACCCCGGATCGGCGGGCGCGAGCACCGTCGCCGGGCGTTAGGAAGGGTCCCCTGCTATACGCGAGGCGTTAGCAGGGGGCCCTTCCTTACATCTGGCACGTCGAGCACCAGTACAGGTTGCGGGCGCCGAGGGTGCCCCGGCTGACGGCGGTGCCGCAGACGTGGCAGGGCTGGGCGGCACGGCGATAGACGTACACCTCGCCGCCGTGCCGGTCGACGCGGGCCGGGCGGCCCATCGCCTCGGGCAGGTGCGCGGCGCGAACGGTGTCGATGCGACCGGCGGCGACGGCGAGCGTCATCAGCTCGACCAGGTCGGCCCAGATGGCGTCCCAGGCGGGACGGCTCAGCTCCCGGCCGGGCATCCTCGGCGGCAGCCCGGCGCGGAACAGCGCCTCCATCACGAAGATCAGACCGGTGCCGGCCACCACCGACTGATCGAGCAGCAACGAGGCCAGCGGCGTGGAACTGCGCCGGATCCGGTCGTACGCGCGGTCCGGGTCGGCATCGGCACGCAGCGGATCGGGGCCGAGGCGGGCCCGCAACGCCGCCACCTCGGGCGGGGTGAGCAGCTCACACGCGGTCGGCCCGCGCAGGTCGAGCCAGTGCCGGTCGCTGGCCAGCCGCAGCCGGATCTGCCCCACCGGCTCCGGCGGCTCACCGTCACCGTCGGTCACCTTGCCGTAGAGACCGAGGTGTACGTGCAGGGTCCGCTCACCGGCGTAGTGGTGCAGCAGGTGCTTGCCGTACGCCTCGGTGGCCTCCAGCACACTCCCGGAGAGCAGCGCGGCACCCTCGGCGAACCGGCCCTGAGGGCTGGCGGCGAGCACCTTGTCCCCGGCGAACAGCTCGGCGTGCCGAGCCGCCAGGCGATGGATCGTATGTCCCTCTGGCACGACACCAAGCGTAGTCAGCCCGCCGTCGTGGTCAGTGTGAGCGGTGCCGCACCTGCCGCACGAAGGCCGTCCAGGCGTACGGCGTGACGGTGAGCACCGGGCCGCACGGGTCCTTGCTGTCCCGGACGGCCACCACGCCGGGCAGGTTGTCGGCCACCTCGACGCAGTTTCCTCCGCTCCCGCCGCTGCGGGTGCTCTTGCGCCAGACGGCCCCGGCCAGATCAGTCATGATGCTCCTCGATGATCATGTTGATCATTTTCCCTGATTCTGCCTCACCGGAGGCGAGTGACTCCAGGTCGTTCCAGACGTGCACGAAGGCGGCCACCTCCGTCGGCCGGTCGAGATAGAGCGCGCCGGTGATGTTCTCCAGGTAGACGGTGGTGGGCTCGGTCGAGGCCCGGCCGAGCCCCTGCGGGAAGCCCAGCACGACGAAGGTGCCGGTCTCGCTGGCCAGCGGCGGGCCGGCGGCCAGTGGCAGGACCCGCAGCGAGACGTTCGGCAGCGCGGCCACGTCGAGCAGGTGGCGGAGTTGCTCGATCATCGCCTGCCGGTCGGGGATGCTGCGGCGCAGCACGGCCTCGCTGAGCACCACCTGGAGGGTGGGCGCGACGGGCAGCCGCCGGACCAGGATGCTCTGCCGTTGCAGGCGCACCGCCACCAGTTTCTCCCGCTCCTCGGGGGCCATCGTCGGGTTCTTGCGGCGGAAGAGTTCGCTGGCGTAGGCGCGGGTTTGCAGCAGCCCGGGAATCAACTCGGAATCGTATTGCCGCAACAGGGTCGCGGACGATTCCAGGCCGACGTAGAGCGAGAACCAGGACGGGACCACGTCGCCATAGGAGTGCCACCACCCCTTGGCCCGGGTCTCCTTCGCGAGCCCGGCGACGATCGCCGCCATCTCCTCCGGCACCCGATAGAGATCACACATCGCGCGGGCGTCCACCAGCCGGACCGGCACCAGGCCCTTCTCGATCCGCCAGATCTTCTGTCGTGAACAGTCCAGCGCCCGCGCCGCCTCGTCGAGGGTGATCGTGGCGTGTTCCCGCAGCTCGGTGAAGAGTCGCCCGAGCTGCCGTCGGGGCACGGTGGACCCGCTTGTTTCATCCAGCATGCAACATCACCGCTTTCCTTCCTGCAACACGTGATGTTCCCGGACGCACACGATCGCGTTTCCGGACGCACGCGATTCATTTCCATTCGTCGCGCACAATTACCGAAAGACATTAGGGCGGTGCGGAACGTTGCGCAAGACGGGCGGGAGACGGATTGTGGAGGCCGTCCGGGGCTGAATGAAATGCCGTCATGAATTGACGTGAAAAGGCAACGGAGCACTTCTTGCCGACGATCATCGCCGCGCCGAGAGGACCACGATGCGCGTAGCCTCCACGACCACGACCGGCACGGTCGCGTACTCCCCGGGTGGTGCACGGTGACCCGCCACGGCCCGGTGCTGCCCACCTGGATGTGCGCCGGATGCGACCGGCCCTGGCCCTGCGCCCGCCGCCGCATCGAACTCCGCGCCGAGTACGACCAGGCGCCCGTCTCGCTCCGGCTCTATCTGGGCTCCTGCCTGGTGGCCGCCAGCCAGGACATGTCCTGGGCCACCGCCGGCACCCTGCACCACCGCTTCCTGGGCTGGCTGTGACCCGCCACCTCCCCACCGACCGCATCCCGGCCGAGCGGGGGCACGACGGTCAGCTTCGGGCCGGTGACCTGGTGCGGGTGACCCGTCGGGCCAGCGTGCAGTTCCATCGGTCGATCATGTTCCGGGTGATCCGCGAACTGGACTGGACCACCTACGACGGGTGGGTCTGGCTGGACGGATACCAGCTCGACATCCAGGGGCACGCGGTCACCCGCCGGTCGATATTCGTCCAGCGCGCCGGCCTCACCCTGCTCCGCGCCGCACCCCGCCAGACCTCCGCCCGCACCACACGGAGTCCGGCCCGAGGCGTACGCCGATAGCCGGCCGGACTCTCTACTCATTGGTAGGGAGTACTCAGAAAACTCTGGTTCAATTGCGCCTCGGGCCGCCGGGAGGGCGGGCACCATCGGTGCGATGAGGACGGTGGGGCATGGCGGAACGAATGCGCTGCGCAGTGGTGATCGGCAACAGTGACGGGATCGGGTTGGCGTTCACCCGACGGCTGCTCGCCGACGGCTGGCGGGTCGCCGGAGTGTCCCGCCGCGACAACGGCATCGGAGTCCCCACGTACTCCCACCACACCGTCGACGTGACCGCGCCCGACTACCCGGAGGTGCTGACGAAGGCGATCGACGAGCTGGACGGGGTGGACCTCTGCGTCTACGCCGCCGGCATCGGCGAGCCCGTCGACCTGGCCGACCTGGAGGCGCAGACCCGCACCCTGGAGGTCAACCTGATCGGGGCGGCCCGCACGGTCGCCACCGTCGTGCCGAGGATGGTGGCCGCCGGTGACGGGCACCTCATCGGGCTGTCCAGCATGGCGGACCGGATGGTCTCCGGCGACGCACCCGGGTACGCCGGGTCGAAGGCGGGACTGTCGTCGTACCTGCTGGGGCTCTCGGCGGCGCTGCGCGGACAGGGCGTGAGCGTGACCACCGTGCGGTTCGGGTTCGTCGACACCAAGATGGCCAAGGGCCCGGTCCGGCCGCTGATGATGACGGTGGACCGGGCGGTGGACGTCCTCGTCCGGTGCGTCCGCAACCGTCCCGTCCTGGTCTCCCGCCCCCGCCGGGCGGCCCTGCTCACCACCCTCCTGGCACCCCTCACCCGCCCCCGCCGCTGACCCTCGCTGCTGGGCCCTTCCTCCCCGGTGAACCGCGCTTCCCAGGATCCAGTCGGCTCGATGCCACACGGGTGTCGGGAAAGTGCGGGCTGGGTATCTCGGGGTCGTTGACGCGTGGAGTGGCGATGAACGGGGTCGCGGCGCCTCCCACGCATGACCTGGAGGTGAACCCATGAGATTTCCTTCGCTGTCCCGCCGGGAGGAGCCCGCGCCGCCCCCGGCCGCCGGTGACGAGGCCGACCGCACCGGCACGGTGGCCACCGAGGCCCGTCCCGCCGACCGCCCGAGCGTCGAGGAACGCACCGACGACGGCACCACCTACCGGGGCGCGGCGGAGACCACCGACCCGGACCGCACCGCCGCCGAGCGCGCCGCAGGCCGATACCGCGCCGCCGCCGAGCGCGCCACCGACCGGCTCCGCGCCGCCACCGGACGCGCCACCGGTCGGGACCGCACGGCCGCCACCCCCGCCGCCGTCGAGGACCGCGCCGACACCGGCCGGGATCGCTCCGTCGGCGCCGTTGCCGCAGATCGCGCCGCTGCCGACGCGGACCACGCCGCCACCGCCCGTGCGACCGACCGAGACCGCACGGCTTCCGCGCGGGCCGCCGACCGGGACAACGCCGCCGGTGCGGCCACCACCACCGAAGCCGGTACCGGTCGGACGACCGACGCTCCCGCCGCCGAGCGGGCTGCCGTGGCGCGTGCCGTCACCGCCCGTTCCGGCGTCGACGGTTCCCGCCGCGCCCGCACCACCGCCCCGGTCACGGCCTCCGCCCCGGTCACCGAGACCGACCCGGACGTGCGTACCGACCGGGCCCCGGTCACCACCGACCGCGACACCACGACCGACCGCGACTCCGTGGGCGACCGCGACACTGTGGGCAGCCGGGACACTGTGGCCAGCCGGGAGACGACGGCCGACCGGGACACCGTTCCCGCTCCCGACGCACCGCCCGCGCCCGCCGGGCCGCGCCCCCGGGCCAGCCTGCTGGCCACACTGGGCCTGATCGTCGGCGTCGGCGGCATCCTCTTCGTCCTCACCGGAACCCTCGCCGGATACGGCATCGCGGTCGGCGCGATCGGCGCGGTCCTCGCCGTGCTGGGCCTGATCGCCACCCGGCGGCGGCACATCGCCGGCAAGGCCGACGCGCTGTTCGGCATCGCCATCGGCCTCGGCGCGGTGGTCCTCGGCATCCTGGCGATGACCGGCCAGTACGACTGGCCGACCACCGACGGCGACACCGTGGCCCGCTTCCGCGAGTGGCTTGACTCACAGTTTGTCGATCGCATCTAGAGGGCACATTTCAGCCCGCCGGTGGTTCACCGGCGCCCGGCCGGCGAGGTACCGGCCGTAGCCCGACCAGTTCTGGTGGTTCACCAGCCGGGCGCACACACCCTCGTCAGGGGCGGCGATTCGCCGCCCCTGACGCGTGTCCAGAGCACCTCGAACAGTCCTCTCGATGCGGCGGCGTGAGCAGGTCCGTGGAGCCACGCAGCGGCGTGAGTAAGGCCGTGGGGCCGTGCGGCGGCGTGAGCAGGTCCGTGGGGCCACGCAGCGGCGTGTGAGCGACCCTTGTGGGCCGAGAAGCGGGAACTGGGGCCTTGCCGGCGGAGCGGGCGAGGCGTGCGGTGGCCAGGTCACGTGACCGCGTCCTCCGAACACACCCCGAGCAGGATTCGCCTGGCAATCTTGGACAGTTTCCGTTAGCTGCTAACGGAACTGTCCAAGATCTGCGTCGCGCTGACGGGACCGTGGGTTCGCTGGTCCGCCGGTCGCTCGAACGGAGGCCGCTCCGGCCGATTCCACCCGACCAACGGTGTCCAGGACACCGCAAGCACCCAGGACACCGACAGCACCCCCGACACCGCGAGCACCGATCAGCGCCAAGGAGCCAGGCAGCGTCCGGCTGCCGCACGCCCGCTACGGACGTCATCGACCGCGCGGCGAAACGACCACTCACGGTGAGCACGCCGACAGGCTCTCGCACGAGGCCATCGAGACGTTAACGCAACGATCAACCGCCACCAGCACCCGAGACGCAACGATCAGTCGTACTGCGCAAGGGTCGGCGGTGGATTCTGCGGCTGGGCGGCGCATAACGTTGAGCAACGGCGCCAGCCCGTGGGCCGACGGTGGCCAGGGCGCGCCCGAGCCCTGGGAGCAGGACAATGACGATGGACGCCACCAGCCAGCGCTTCCTGATGTGCCGGCCGACGTACTTCGCCGTCGACTATGCGATCAACCCGTGGATGGACCCGACCGCCCCGGTCGACACCGACCGTGCCGTGCGGCAGTGGGAGCGGCTGCGACAGGTGTACCGCGACCTGGGTCACGTCGTCGAGGAGATCACCCCGCTGCCGGGCCTGCCCGACATGGTCTTCGCCGCCAACGGGGGCACCGTGATCGGTGACCGGGCGATGGCCGTGCAGTTCCGCGACCCGCAGCGCGCCGACGAGGCGCCCGCGTACCGGTCCTGGTTCGAGAACGCCGGCTTCGAGGTGTACGACCCGAAGCACGTCAACGAGGGCGAGGGCGACGTCCTGCTCGCCGGTGACGTGGTGCTCGCCGGCACCGGCTTCCGCACCGCGCACGCCTCGCACGCCCAGTTGCAGGAGGTGTTCGGCTACCCGGTGGTCACCATGCACCTGGTCGACCCGCGCTTCTACCACCTGGACACCGCGCTCACCGTGCTCGACGAGCGGACCGTGGCGTACCTGCCGGAGGCGTTCTCCCCCGGCAGCCGGGCCGTGCTGCGCCGGTTGTTCCCGGACGCGGTGCACGCCACCATGGCCGACGCCGAGGTGCTGGGCCTGAACGCGGTCAGCGACGGTCGGCACGTGGTGCTGCCGGAGCAGGCCACCGGCCTGGCCGCGAAGCTGCGGGACCGGGGCTACCAGACGATCGGCGTCGACCTGTCCGAGCTGCGCAAGGCCGGCGGTGGACCGAAGTGCTGCACGTTGCGACTCCGTCAGGGAAAGGCGAGCCAGTGATCGAGGACATGCTGCGGACTCCGGCCGCGGTGCGGGACGCCGAGCGTCACACCGCGCACAACTACCACCCGCTGCCGGTGGTGATCTCCTCCGCCGAGGGTGCCTGGGTCACCGACGTGGACGGTCGGCGGTATCTCGACTGTCTGGCCGGCTACTCGGCGCTGAACTTCGGGCACCGGCACCCGACGCTGATCGCCGCCGCGCACGCCCAGCTCGACCGGCTGACGCTGACCAGCCGGGCGTTCGTGCACGACCAGTTCGCCGACTTCTGCCGGGAACTCGCGGCGCTCTGCGGCAAGGACCTCGTGCTGCCGATGAACACCGGCGCCGAGGCGGTGGAGACCGGCATCAAGGTCGCCCGCAAGTGGGGCTACCAGGTCAAGGGCGTACCGGACGGGCAGGCCACCATCGTGGTCGCCGACGGCAACTTCCACGGCCGGACCACCACCATCGTCAGCTTCTCCACCGACGAGGACGCGCGGGCCGACTTCGGGCCGTACACGCCGGGCTTCCGGATCGTGCCCTACGGTGACCTGGCCGCGCTGGACGAGGCGGTCGACGAGCACACCGTGGCGGTGCTGCTGGAGCCGATCCAGGGCGAGCAGGGCGTGGTGGTGCCGCCGGAGGGCTACCTGGCCGGTGTCCGGCGGCTCTGCGACGAGCGCACCGTGCTGTTCATCGCCGACGAGATCCAGTCCGGTCTGGGCCGCACCGGCGCCACCTTCGCCTGCGAGCAGGAGGGCGTGGTGCCGGACATGTACCTGCTGGGCAAGGCGCTCGGCGGCGGCATCGTGCCGGTCTCGGCGGTGGCCGCCGACGCGGCGGTGCTCGGGGTGCTCCGGCCCGGCCAGCACGGCTCCACCTTCGGCGGCAACCCGCTGGCCTGCGCGGTGGCCACCGAGGTGGTCCGGCTGCTGGCCACCGGCGAGTTCCAGCGGCGCTCGACCGAGCTGGGCGAGCGGCTGCACGCCGGCCTGCGCGCACTGATCGGCAAGGGCCTGGTCGCGGTACGCGGCCGGGGGCTGTGGGTCGGGCTGGACATCGACCCGACGCTGATGAGCGGCCGGGAGGCGTGCGAGCGGCTGATGGAGCGCGGCGTACTCGCCAAGGACACCCACGGCTCGACCATCCGCCTCGCCCCGCCGCTGGTGATCACCGAGGAGGAGATCGACCACGCGGTGGCCCAGTTGACGGCGGTACTGGCCGGCTGACACCCGCGGGGCGGGCGTCGGGACCACGGTCCCGGCGCCCGCCGTCGTCCGCGTCAGCGGGGCAGGCGCATCGCCATGGTCGGCGCCTCGGACATCACCGAGTCGGGGTTGTACGGCGCACCCGAGGGCAGATCGCTCGGCCGCCCGATCTGCACGCCCGGATACAGCTCCACCATGTCCCCGCTCCCGAGGGCGCGGGACTGCTGCGGTGCCAGCGGCAGGCGGTCCGACTCGGCCATCGAGCCGCCCGGCCGGATGCCGGAGCCGTTGGTGCTCACGTCGGTCGCGACGATGTCGCCGCCCCGCAGCTCAAGCCGCAGATGACTGCGGCTGATCCAGCGCCGGGCCTCGTCGTTGAGCCACTGACCCAGCATGATCGCGTTGGCGCTCTCCGGGGCGCGGCCGATCGTGACCGGCTGGTCCTCGGTGAGCACGAAGCGACGCCGGATCAGGCCACCGACGCGTACCGCCAGGACCTCACTGCGCGGCCGGGGGCCGTCGTCGCGGAGCCGGGTGCCGTGCCGGGGGCAGGTGGGTACGCCACCGCGCAGCGACGGTGGCGGCTGGCCGGTCGGCGCGCGGTCGATCCGGGCCAGGTCGGCGAAGGCACCCCCGCCGCCGGCACCGCCGAAGAGGGTGCAGCCCGACTCGGAACAGCGCCACTGCCGGGCGAGCAACTGGACACCGGCCGGTGACGGCGGCCCGGTGAGCGGGATGTGGCCGCCACCGACATGGGCGATGAAGACCGGCCCACCGGCACCGGGCACCGGGGCGAGCACCCGGCCGGGCTGGTCGACCAGCCAGGGGAACCGCCCGCGCAGGCCGTCGAAGCGGACCCGGCTGAGCACCGGCAGGCCGAGCAGGTCGGCCACCTCAAGCATCCGGTCACCCGGATTGTCCAGCACCTCGACCAGGCCGTCGTCGGCCCAGCGGCGGACCACCATCCGCTCGTTGGAGGTCAGGTCGGCGTCGGAGAGCACCCCCCGGTGCACCACCGCGTAGACCGGGACGGTGTCCTCCTCCAGGCTGCGCGCCAGCGCGTCGAAGACCATGCCGAGGCGCAACGTGCTGGCCGGTCGGCCGCCGTCGAGGTCCTGGTAGCGGATGACCTCGGCGAGGTCGATCACCGCACGGACGAGCTGCGGGTCGGTGCAGACCCGCCCCTCGATCGCGTCCAGGACCTTGCTGATCTCGAACCTCATCGGGCCGCCCCCACGATCTCGTCGATCCGCCGGGCCAGCTCGACGTCGCGCAGGGTGACGCCGCCGGCCGAATGGGTGACACAGCGGAACGTCAGCGTCCGCCACCGGATGTCGATGTCCGGGTGATGGTCCAGCTCCTCCGCCACCACTGCGACCCGGTCGACGACCGTGACGGCGGCCGGGAAGCTGGCCAGCTCCACCGTGCGGGTGATCCCGGCGGGGTCTCCCGACCAGTCCGCCAGCCCACCCAGCTCGTTTCGCACCGCCTCGGCGGTGAGCACGTCAGCCATGGCAAGGACCCTACCTGTGCCGTCCGACGGCGACGCGACCAGCGGCTGCGCCATCGATCAGCTCATCCGGCCCATGGCGTCACGGAGACGACCCAGGTCGCGACGGCGGCGTTCGTAGGTGGCCGCGAGACCGATCAGCGCCAACCCGGCGACGGCCAGGAAGACCCACCGGGGCAGCAGGTCCCAGCTACGTCCCGCCTCGTGCAGGGCGAGCCGGGCGAGGGTCAACCCGCCGAGCACCACCGGCGCCTGCCAGCGGCGGACCGCCCCGAGCAGCGTGACGGCCAGCGCGGCGACACCGAGCAGCAGACGGCGCCACGGCTGGTCGTCGGCGTCGAACAGCAGGGTTCCCAGACTGGGCAGCAGCAGCGCGACCAGGCCCGGGCCGAGGGCGAGCCAGCTCTTCAACCCCGGCCGGGTACGCATCGCCACCGCACCGAACACGAGCGCCAGCACCGCCGCCGGCACCGTGTACGCCTCGACCACCCGCACCTCGCCGGAGCGCAGCAGCAGCCAGATGGCGAGGAGTTCGCTGCCACCGGCCACCGTGGCGAAGACCCACCGTCGTCCGGTCGACTCGCCCCGGCGCAGCAGCCGTACCCCGACCGCCACTCCCCAGAGCACGCAGATCGTCGCGGCGTACCGGCCGGAGCCGACGGTCAGCAGCACCGCGACCAGCGCCACCGCCTGCGCGGTGACGTCCAGCACCGAGCGGACCGCCGACAGGGCGACGGCCAACGCGAGGACCAGCACCGCGACACCGAGCACCGTGAACCCGGCCACCCGCAGCGGCAGCCCACCGGCCAGCGGGGAGGTGATCGCGAGACCGGTCGCCGCCGCGATCGCGACCAACCAGCCGACCAGGCGTACCGCGACCGTCCGGGCGGCCACCCCGACCACCGTCGCCGCCACCACGAGCAGGCCCAGACCGGCCAGCGTGCCCGCCCTGGTGGCCTGGAGGTTAAGCAGCCCGGCACCGGTCAGCACCAGACCGACGGGCAGGCCGGCACCGAGCAGCGCGCCGGACCGGCCGCGCAACGCGGTGACCAGCAACGCGGCCACCCCGCCGAGCAGCGCCGTCGCCGGCACCAGCGGCCAGGGTGCGGCGGCGGCCACCAGCAGCACCGGCCCGGCGGCGGCCACGAACGGCAGCAGCACCGCGACCGTCCGACCCCGACCGGCCCGGTGCGCCGGCCAGGTGGCCAGTGCCGCCGCCAGGGCCAGCACGGTCAGCGCCACGCCGACCGGCAACGCGCCCGGGGCGGCCACCGTCGACGGCACGCCGGACCACGGGACGGGCGGCGGGCCGTACGGGGCGACCAGCGCGACCACGGTCACCGGGAGCGCCGCCAGCACCGCCGCCACGGCCAGCCACACCCCGGCCACCAGCGCCGGAATCGGCGGTCGGGACCGGACCACGGAGACCGCGAGCAGCAGCGCCGCGACCGCCGCATAGACCGCCAGCCGCTCGTCGGCCGGCACCGTCAACGGCGCGAGGCCGGTCAGCAGGGCCGCCACGGCGAGACCCGCCGAGGCGTACGGGTGCAGGTCCGACCAGAGTCGGCGGACCACGAGCAGCACGGCCACCGGCAGCGCGAGCGCGGCCACGGCCGCCCGTGCCTGCCACCACGGGGTTGCGCCGGCACCGATCAGCGCGATCGCCGCGCCGGCCGGCACCACCAGCACCGCCAGGGCGGCACCGACGCCACCGACGGCACGCTGCACCACACTGCCGCGCCGGCCCAGCACGGCCGCGCCGACGCCGACGGCCAGGATCACCGCGCAGGCCGCACCGGCTCCGGCCGGTGCGGCCAACCCCACCAGCAGACCGTGCCCGAGCAGCGCGACACCGGTCAGCGCCGCCGCCACCGGAAGCACACTCCGCGTCGCCGGGCGGGCCACCGCGACGAGCACCAGCGCCGCCCCCACCGGCAGGTCGAGGGCGACCAGCGCCGGCCACGGCGCGGCCCAGGACAGCGGCACGGCCAGCGCGGCCAGACCGACGCCCACCGCCGCGACCGCCGGACGGGCCGTCCGGGGCAGCAGCCACCCCACCGCGACCGCGACCAGGGCGACCGTCACGGCAAGCTGCCAGCCCAGGTCGAACGTCTCTCCCGCCGCAGCCCCCCGCCACGGCGGCACCGACCTGCCCACCGCCATCGCGGCCGTCACCAGGGTCGTCAACGTGACCAGCAACCCCACCCCGGCGACCACCAGCATGGTGCCCGCCCGGGGACCGGGCCGCCAGGAGGCCGGCAGCAGCCCCAGCGCGCCGACCAGCGCCACCGCGAGCAGGCCCCCCGCCAGCAGCCACACCGACGGCTCCACCTCGGCGATGGGCCGGAGCACCGCGCCGGCCAGCACCGGCACCAGGAACGCGCCGGCCAAAGCCCGCCCGGTCGGGCCACCGGCCCACAACGACGCCCCGAGCAGGGTGAGCGCCACCAGCAGCATCGGCCCGCCGGCCAGCACCGTGCTGCCGCCCGCCTCGCCGACCAGCAGCGGCGCCAGGGCACACCCGGCGGCGAACAGCACCGCCACGGCGTACCCGACCCAGGCCGCCATCTGACCGGCGAACCTCGGCCCCGGAGTCGTCGTGGCCCCCTCGCCCGCGACGACGGTCCGGCGCCGTAGCGCGACGATCACGGCCAGGTCCACCAGTGCCACCCCGACGAAGGCCACCGCCCATCCCGCCGCGCCCGGCCGGGCCTCGGCGGCGAGCAGCGGCACCACCGGCTGCGCGGCGAGCAGCGCCGCGAACCACGGCACGGTCAGTCGGCTGATCAGGGCGTACCCGGCGGCCACCCCGGTCGCGACCACCGCGACCAGCCCCGCGTACCGGCTGCCCGGCCAACTGGAGACCCCGAACAGGTCCACCGTCCAGGCGGCGTACCCGTCTAGCACCACCAGCAGCAGGCCGACGGCGGCGAACGTCTCGGCGGTGCTGTACAGCCGACGCCAGCGGGCGACGAACGGCACGGTGAGCATCAGCACGGTGATCGCCAGCAGGATCAACGCCCGGCCGGGCACCCCGACCGACGCCCAGGCGACGGCGGTGAACACCGTCGCGGCCGTGCCGAGCAGCAGGCCGCCGAGGACGAAGAGCAGATTCTGCACCGTCTTGGTGGAGGCCTCCGCCCCGCCCGGTCCGGCGGCGTTCGCAGCCGCCATCGCCGGCACCGGCGTCCACCCCGCGCCGGGCACCTGAGGCTGCGGTCCGCCGGGGACCGGTCCACCGGGCATCTGCCCCTGCGGCACCGGCCTGCCGGGAACCGGGCCGCCAGGAACCGGGCCGACCGGCAGCGGGCCGCCGGGGATCGGGGCCCGGGGTGCGCCGGGGACCAGCGCGGTCGGGGCCGCCGTCGCGGCGACCGGCACCCCCGGCCGACCCGCCACCGGACCCGCCGGGAACTCGGCGCGTACGGCGGCGGCCAGCTCGGCCCGACGCCGACGGACCGCCGACAACCGGCCGGTCAACCCCTCGAACGCCTGACGGGCCCGTTGCACCTCGCCGCCGAGCACGACGATCTCCCGGTCGAGCCGGATCACCTCGGCGGCGGCGGCGTGCGGCGGGCGACCGCAACCGGTGCACCCGGAACTCAGAGTCGCCGGTGCGCCGCAGGCCGGGCAGGGGTAGCCGTTGTCCACCAGGTCATCCTTGACGGGCGACCCCCACCAGCACCAGAGTGCGGGTACTCAGGCCCGGGTGTGCTCGAACACCCAGGTCGCGTACGCCGGGTCGCCGCAGTCCACCCGGCTGACCAGGATCTCCGGCACCTCGTACGGGTGGCTGGCGCGGATCTGCTCCACCAGCGCGTCGACCCGGTCCGGTGCGGTCTTGAACTGCAACGACCACTCGGTGCTGGTCTCCACCCCGGAACGCCACCAGTAGGTGCTCTCCACCTGGCCACCGACCTGGGCACAAGCCGCCAGTCGACCGGCCACCGCGGCGGCGGCCAGCAGATCGGCGACCGACCGCGCGTCCACCACCGTCGTCACCACGCTGATCTGGTCCATCCCGGAACCCTACGCGGCGTCGTCACGATTGGCCGCGATCCACTCGTCTATCCGACTCCACCACTCGTACAGCCAGTCGATGCGCTCCTGCCGGCCGGTCGGGATTTCCTCCGGCGGCACCGACCAGAACCGCATCACCAGCCGCTTGTCCATCGGCAGTTCGCGCCACACGTCGGCGACGGTGAGCATCCGGTCCAGCCCGGTGTGCGCCACGAAGATCACTCCGGCGTCCGGCGCCGCGTCCAGCGCCGCCAACAGGCCGCCGGGCTGCGGGGCGAGGACGTGCTGCATCGCCTCGGCCTTGACCGCCATCCGCTCGTGCCCCCGGTCCCGCAGCCGGGCGATGGCCCGCAACCGCCGCTTCGGGGTGAAGTTGCCGCCCTCGGGGAAGATCACGAAGGCGTCGTCGTCGTCCAGACCGACGGCGAGGTGCCCGATCTGGTCGGTGAGCGAGCCCCGGCCGTCGCGCCCCGGCGCGATGAACCGGCTCGGCAACCGGTTGAGCAGCACGTCGATCGCCGGGTCCCACTGGAGGGAGTCCTTGAGGACGATGCGCGGCTCCCGCTGGAACCAGTTCACCAACGCGTGGATCAGGATGAACGAGTCGCCCGGACCGGCGTGCCGGCAGACCACCAGCTCGGGACGGCCGGGCAACGCGGTGTCCGGGTCGGTGCCGACCACGTCGATGGTCAGCCGCAGCGTCCACTTCGCCTGCCAGAACAGCACCCGCAGGAACCAGCCGGCCAACACGTAGTGGGCGCGCTGGAAAGCCGGCGAGCCGACCCGCCAGCCGAAGCCGGAGGCGACCCAGAGCCCGAAGAGACAGAGCAGCGCCGCCGCGTCCCAGAGGAGATAGCAGAAGCCGATCCAGAGCACCCGCAGTGGGCGCAGCCGTCCCGGCACGAACGGGGACACGGCCAGGGCCAGCACGGCCCACACCGGCACGGTGGTCACCAGCAGGAGCACCAGCAGCACCATTCCCGGCGCCAGCAGCAGACGGCGGATCCACCGGTGCGGTAGCGGCATCAACGCTCCAGATTCGCCAGGTAGTGCCGGGAGGCCGAGTACGCGCGGCTGATCCGCCGCCCCACCGCCGCCATGTCCCGGTACGCCCACGGGGTGTTGTCGCGCGGTTCCAGCCCGCCGGTCGGCAACACGTGCACCTCGACCCCGTCGGGCAGGGCCGCCATCTCCCGGGCGAACCGGTGCCGGCGGGCGATCTCGAAGGCCACCTGGGCGATCTCCCAGGGCCGCCGGGGCGGCGCCAGCGCCCGTTCGATCCGTCCCACCTGGAGGACGAAGATCCGGCCCGCGCCGGCCACCACCGCCTCGCCGATCGGGATCGAGTTGACGATGCCGCCGTCGACGTAGTGCTGGTCGCCGATCCGGGCCGGCGGCAGCAGCCCCGGCACCGACGCGGAGGCGAGCACGGCGGGCACCACCGCCCCGCTGACGAACCAGTGCTCGGCGGCCCGCTCGATGTTCGCGGCGCAGCAGCGGAACGGGACCTGGAGGTCGGCGAAGGTGGTCTCCGCACCCAGCTCGCTCTCCAGCAGCTTGCGCAACGGTCGGGGCGAGTGCAGGTGGGTACGCGCCGCGAAGCGCCGCAGTTGCCGGGCCACCGAGTCGCCGTACACCTCACTGGCCTCGGGGGACGCCCAGAGGCGGACGAGCCGGTCGGTCACCGCCTCGGTCGGATCGGCCGCCACGAGTGCGCCGTTGACCGCGCCGATAGACGTGCCGAGCACCATGTCCGGGCGGATCCCGGCGCGGAACAGGGCCCGCAGCATGCCCACCTCGACCGCGCCGAGGACGCCACCGCCCCCGAGCACGAACGCCACCGGTCCCCGAGCCATGCCGTTCATCCTGGCACGTCCGTGCCGTACCCCGTTCACCCCGGCACAGCAGGCCCCCCTGCGTACGCACCGTGTCCGAACCGGTACGGGCTGCCCGGCCGACCGTTGACAGGGCGGCAACATTCGCGCAACCTGATACCGCTCCCACCTATGAGGGCAGGTGCGATCCGTGAAGCCAGCACTGCAGCCCGGCCGGTTGCTGGCCACCCGTTACCGGCTGATCGACCAGATCGGTGCCGGTGGCATGTCGGTGATCTGGCGATCCCACGACGAGGTACTCGACCGGGTGGTCGCACTCAAGGTGCTCGCCCCGTCGCTGGCCGCCGACGCCCGGTTCCGCGACATGGTGCGCGAGGAGGCCCGCGCCGCCGCCGCGCTCGTGCACCCGCACGTGACGTCGGTGCACGACTACGGCGAGACCGTGTCGCCGGACGGCTCCATCACGTCGTTCGTGGTGATGGAGCTGCTCACCGGCGAGGAGTTGGAGTTCCGGCTCACCGAGGGGCCGCTGCCGTGGACCGAGGCGGTGGAGATCGGCGCGCAGGTCGCGGACGCGCTCGCCGCCGCGCACCGGCTCGGCATCGTGCACCGCGACGTCACCACCGCCAACGTGATGATGACGCAGGTCGGCGCCAAGGTGCTGGACTTCGGCATCGCCACCCGCATCGGCGCCCCCGACGACGACGAGGACGGCGGCACCTTCGGTACCCCGGCGTACGTGGCTCCGGAACGGCTGGACGGCGCGCCGACCCAGCCCGCCACCGACGTCTACTCGCTCGGGGTGCTGCTCCACGAGATGCTCACCGGCCGGGTGCCGTACCCGGCGGACACGTGGGAGGAACTCAGCCTCGCGCTGGCCGAGGGGGCACCGCCCACCCTGGACGGTGTGCCGGGGCTTCCCCCGACGGTGGCCCAGGTCTGCCTGCGGTGCCTGTCCCGCGACCCGGCCGACCGTCCCACCGCCCGCCAGGTGGCCACCGTGCTGCGGGACCAGATGCTCCCGGCCGACCCACAGGCCACCACCATGCTCTCCCCCACCGTCACGCTCCCCGCGCTGACGTCGACCCGCGCCACCGCCGCCGTCGGTCCGGCCCACAGCACCATCGTCGGGCCGGTCGTTCCCGGCGCCAGCGGAGCGGCCGGTGCCCCGACGACGGCCACGGCGGCCGGGGAACCCACGCCCGGCGGCCACCAGCCGGGAACGCGTTCCCCCGGCGACGACGCCCCGACCGAACGACGCCGACGGCTGCTGCGACCGGCGGTCCTGGTCCCGGCAGCGATCCTGGTGATCGGGGCGGCGCTGCTGGTCCCGGCACTGCTGCCGGAGGGCGACGAGCCCCCTGCGGCGCTGCCCACGCCCCAGCCGAGCGCGTCGGCCGGGCCGACCGCGCCGGACGACACCGCCAGCGCGCAACCACCCGTGGCACCGCCGATCACCTCGGCCGCGCCGCCCCCGACCAGCGCTGCGCCCACCCGGGCGAGCCGACCGGACACCCTGGTCGAGGCCGCGAACCGGCTCGACCGGGTGATCGGCGCCGGTCTCGCCGACGGCGGCATCCGCGACGACGTCGCCCTCGACCTGCGCAACGAACTACGCAACCTCACCCGGGCGGTGGCCCAGGGCGACGGTGAACTGGGGCCCGAGGTCGCCCGGCTCCGCGAGAAGGTCGCCACCCGACTGCGCGAGGAGGGGCTGAGCCCGGCGTACGCCCGGCAACTGGACGCGGCGATCACCGCGCTCGGCGCCGCGCAGGTCTAGGCCGCACGGGGGGCGCGCCACTCGGCGCCGCGCAGGTCCAGGCCACGCAGGGGGTCCATGCCGTCACGGGTCTAGGGCCTGTGTCGAAGTCCTCGGTCGAGCCGAGGCGGAGTCCAGGCTGCGGTCCGGCAAGGCGGGAATTGGTCCGGATACCGGTGTTGTATCCGGACCAATTCCCAACGCGGCCGGTCGTCGCCTGGGCCCGTCGCAGGCCGGCCAGGGACTTCGACACAGGCCCTAGGCGCGGGTCACCCGAGCCGGTTCCCGTGTCGCGGACCGTGGGGTGGCCGCCGCCAGGAACCGGCGGTACACCTCCTCGTAGCCGGCCGCCATCCGCTCCACCGAGAAGGTCCGGGCCACGTGCGCCACGCAGTCCGCCGGGTCGAGGCGGGGTGCCTCGCGCAACGCCGCCGGCAACTCCTCCGGACGCTCGCAGATCAACCCGGTCACCCCGGGCCGGACCAGCTCCGGCACCGCGCCCCGGCGCAACGCCACCACCGGCGTGCCGGTGGCCATCGCCTCCAGCATGACGATGCCGAAGGGCTCCTCCCACTGGATCGGCATGATGAGGCAGGACGCCTCGACCAGCAGCCGCAGCGCGACCTCCCGGTCGGCGTCGCGGACCACCGTGACGTCCGGGCCGAGCAGCGGTCGGACGACCTCGTCGAAGTACCGCTGCTCCGCCGGCTCGCTGCACTTGCCGGCCAGCACCAACGCCAGGCCGGCCTCCCGGCAGGCACGGATGGCCAGGTCCGGCCCCTTGTCCGGACTGAAACGGGCGAGCCACAGCACCGGCCCGTCACCGGCTGCGGTCTTACGCGGGAACCCGCCGACCTCCATCGCGTTGTGCACGGTGCCGACCCAGGGCAGTCGCGGGTTCAGCCGCCGTTGGGCATGCGAGATGGCGACCAGACCGACGCCCTGGTCGGTGTCGCTGAGCACGGTGCCGTACTCGCCCACCGGGTTGCCGTGCACGGTCGCCACGGTGGGCACCGCGCGACGTCCGGCGACCAGCGGACCGATCGTGGTGTGGTCGTGCACGACGTCGAAGTCGGCCGCGCTGAGCAGATGGTTCACCCGGGCCAGATGGGCCAGTTCGGGCAGTGACTCGCCGAGCCGGTCGTACTGCAACTCGTCGAGGGTGGCGAGGAAGTCGCCCGCGGTGCCGTGCGCCGCACCGGCGCCCATCAGGGTCACCGCGTGTCCCCGGTCGACCAGGGCGTCCACCAGGCCCGCCACCACCTGCTCCAACCCGCCGTAGCCAGGCGGGGGCACGGACAGCCAGGGTGGCACCACCATCGCGATCCGTAGTGGGCGTTCCCAGGGAACGTTGTCGGCCACGAGCCCTCCCCGTCCGTCTCCGCTGGCCCCGATCCCCGGTACGGCGGCCGGGGATCGAAGCGGTTTCCCGGTGCCGACGCCGGCAAACGGGACACCACATCGCGGCTCAGCCGCCCACGATCAGTTCGTCGCGTACCGCCGACACCCCCTCGGCCGACCAGGCCATCCGTTCCGCCTGGTCGCGTTCCCACCAGGACCGCACCACCCCGGTCAGGGTCACCGTGTCGCCGCTGACCTGCACGGTCACCCGTTCCGTGCCGATACCGCGCAGCAGGGCACGTTGCACGTCGCCGCGTACCCGGTCGCCGTCGGGCGGGGCGGCGGACCGCACCCCGACCAGGTTCGTCACCCCGCGTACGCCCCGCAGCCGGCGCAACTCCCGCTCGGCGGTACGCCGTTGCCACCCGAACTCCACCTCGCCGCGCAGCATCAGCCAACCGGCGGCGACGGTGACGTCCAGGCGTTCGGCCGGCACGAAACTGTTCCACTCCAACGCCCGGGCGGCCGCGATCGCCAGTTCGCCGTCGGTGATCCCGTCCGGCCCGGCGGGACGCACCTCGATCTCGTCGGCTATCGCGCGGACGCCGCGTACCCGTCGGGCCGCGCCGACCGCCGCCCACCTGCGGGCCGCACCGTCCACCGCACCGGTCAGCGTCACCACCCCGTCGTGCACGGTGACCCCGATGTCGGTTCCGCGTACCCGCGGATCCCAGTCGAGCTCGTCCAGTACGTCCCGCTGGACCCGGTCGTCGGTCCGGGCCGTCGCTGCCGTGGTCATGGGTCCCCCCATCCGCCTGACCTGCTCCCGCAGCGCTGAGCCTGCCCGAATACCGGGTGAGCGCGGGTCACCCGCTGCGGGTGACCCGTCCCGGGACCACGAAGAGGGGCGGCGGGTGCCGCGACCAACCCCCTTGGCCGTGCCACCCACCGCCCCGGAGGGAGGAAGCAGATCCGTGCGTCAGGACGCCTCGGCGAGCGTCACGGTCACCGTCGCCTCGGCGCTGTTCCGCACGTAGGCCACCTCGACCTGGTCACCGACCTTGCCGGCCTGCACGGCCCCGACCAGGTCGGTGGAGTCGTTGATCCGCTTGTCGCCGAAGCGGATGATCACATCGCCCAGTTGCAGGCCGGCCCGCTCGGCGGCACCGCCCGGAAGCAGGGAACCGACCATCGCACCGCCGCCGGGCGCAGCGTTCACACTCACCCCGAGCGACGGGTGGCTGATCTTCTCGCCGCGTCGCAGCTTGTCCGTGACGTCCTTGGCCTTGTTGCTGGGGATCGCGAAGCCCACGCCGATGTTGCCGCTGGAGCCCTGCCCGGAGGTGGCGATGGCGGTGTTGATGCCGATCACCTCGCCCCGCGTGTTGACCAGCGCACCGCCGGAGTTACCGGGGTTGATCGGCGCGTCGGTCTGCAACAGCCCGGAGATCGAGCTGGCCGACTGGCCGGGCTGTCCGCTGCCGGCCTGGATGGTGCGGTCTCGGGCGCTGAGGATGCCCGCCGTCACCGAGCCCTGGAGGCCGAGCGGGCTGCCCAACGCGAGCACAGTGTCGCCGACCTGCATGGCGTCGCTGTCGCCGAACGTGGCGGCCTGGAGGTTCGTGACCCCGTTCGCCTTCAGCACCGCCAGGTCGGTCTTCGGGTCGGTGCCGACGATCTCGGCCCGTGCGGTGGTGCCGTTCGCGAAGATCACCCGGACGTTGTCGCCGCCGTTGGCGATCACGTGGTTGTTGGTCAGCACGAAACCGTCGGCGCTCAGCACCACCCCGGAGCCCCCGCCGCTGTCGGTGCTGATCGACACCACGCTGTCCTGCACGGAAGCGGCGATACGCGGCAGGTCGGCACCGTCGATCACCGGCGCGGCGGAGAACGTGCGGTTCCCGCTGCCGCCGTCGTTCAGCATCAGCGCGAGCGACCCACCGGCCACACCGCTGCCGAGCATCAGCACGAAGACCGCGACACCGGCGCCGATGAACTTGGCGACCCGCCCCGGCTTGGACCCCTGGGACGGGGCCGGTCCCCACGGGGCGGGCTGGCCCGGGTAGCCGCCGGGTGCCCCCGGCTGACCCGGGTAACCCGAATGCCCGGAGCCGCCGCTCTGGGTGCCGCCGCTCCAGCTCGACTGGCTCGGGTACCAGGACGCGCCGGAGTAGCCGGCACCGGACTGGGGGTAGCCGGACTGACCGGGCTGACCGGGCTGGCCCCCGTACCCGGGCTGACCGGACTGGCCGCCGTACCCGGACTGACCGGACTGGCCCGGCTGGACGCCGTAGCCGGACTGCGCGCCGTAACCGGACTGGCTGCCGTAACCAGACTGCGCGGCGTAGCCGGACGGGGCGCCGTAGCCGGCAGGGTTGCCGTAGCCGGGCTGGGCGGAGACCGGCTGGCCGGGCTGGTGCGGTTGCCCACCCGACGGCGACCAGGTGGGTCGACCGGAGGCCGGCGGAGCCGAGCCGGCGGTGGGTAGGCCGGTCATCGTGGGCTCGTTGTCCTGCCCACGGGTGCCCGGCGCGTCGACCGCCCGCACCGGGACGGTCGGCGCCTCGGCGGTCCGGTCGGCACCGCCGCCGGAGGCCGGAATGCCAGGAGAGTCGGTCCGCGCGTACTCGGCACGGGACAGCTCGGGATGCGACGGCTCGGCGTCGGTCGGTGCCGGCCGGCGCGGGTCGGACTCGTACTCGCTCATGCCTCTACCTTTACCCATCGCACTGCGTTCCGCCTTAGCCGGGCCTGAGCGTTCGCTGAAAATCATTCGTCATCGATGTCCGTGGCGGGCGCCAACGGCAGCCGGATCCGGAAGGTGGCACCCCCACCCGGTGTGTCGGTCACCTCCACGGTGCCCTGGTGCACCGACACCAGCGCCGCGACGATGGCCAGGCCCAGGCCGGTACCGGTGTACGACCCACTGCGTCGGGTCCGCGAGGCGTCCGCCCGGTAGAAGCGTTCGAAGACCCGTTCCGCCTGCTCGCCGGTGAGCCCCGGCCCGGTGTCGGCGACCTCGATCACCGCCAGGTCGCCGGGTTCGGCGCGCAGCCGCAGCGTCACCGACGCCTCCGATGGGGTGTGCCGCAGCGCGTTCGTCATCAGGTTGCCGATCACCTGCCGCAGCCGGGCGTCGTCGCCGCGCACCACCAACGGCCCGGAACCCGACTGGATCTCCAGCTCGATCCGCCGGTCCGGCGCGGTCGCCCGGGCCGCCTCCACCGCGTCGGCGGCCAGCACGGGCAGTTCCACCGGGGCGAGCGACAACGGCCGCTCCAGGTCCAGCCGGGCCAGCAGCAGCAGGTCCTCCACCAGCAGACCCATCCGGGACGCCTCGTCCTCGATCCGACGCAGCAGGTCGGAGGTCTGCTCGGGGGCGCGGGCCGCACCCTGCCGGTACAGCTCGGCGAAGCCCCGGATGGTGGTCAGCGGGGTCCGCAGCTCGTGCGAGGCGTCCGCGACGAACTGCCGCATCCGCTCCTCGGAGCGGCGGGATCGCGCCTCGGAGGCACGGGCCGCCTCCGCCGCCTCCCGGGCGGCGCTCTCGGCGGAGCGGGCCGCGAACTCGGACGCCGCGCGGGCGGTGAAGGCCATCTCGATCTGGCTGAGCATCGCGTTCAACGCACGGGACAGCCGACCCAGCTCCGAGGTGGGACAGGGCTGCCCGTACTCGGGGTCGGGCACCCGGCGGCTGAGATCACCCCCGGCGATCGCGGCGGCGGTACGTTCGATCTCCACCAACGGTTTCAGGCTGGTCCGCACGATGGCCGCGCCGACCGAGGCGAGCAGGATCAGCACCGCCCCACCGACCAGCATGTCGATCAGGATGAGCCGCTTGACCGCCGCCTCGACCTCGGTGAGGTGCTGCCCGATCGCCAACACCTCGCCGTCGGACACCTCGACGTAGTACATCCGCCACCGGGTGTGCCCGTCCCACGACGTCACGGTCCTGGGCTCCCCCACCCGCTCGGAGAAACCCTGCACGTCGTCGGGGACGCGCGGCAACTGCTGCGGACCGAAGGTGTTGTCGTCGTAGTACGGCCGGGTGAGGCCGAGTTCCGGGTTCGCCAGCACCACGAAGTAGTCGCTGGGCAGCATCGCTCCCACCCGGCCGGTCTTCATCAGGGGGACCAGTGGACCGAGCGTCTGGCCCGAGCCTCGCAACTGTGTGTCGATCTGCCCGACCAGGTAGCTGCGGAGGAAGATCGTGGTCAGCGAGGCGATAACCAGCAGCGCAGCCGCGACCAACGCGAGTACGGCCGCGACGAGCTTGACCCGCAGCGGTACCGAGCGGAGTCGGGTCTTGCCCTGCTGGACCGGATTCACGCCGCCGGCTTGCGGAGTACGTACCCGACCCCCCGCAGGGTGTGGATGAGCCGGGGCTCGATGGTGTCGACCTTGCGCCGCAGGTAGGAGATGTAGGACTCGACGATGTTGTCGTCGCCCCGGAAGTCGTAGTTCCAGACGTGGTCGAGGATCTGCGCCTTGGAGAGCACCCGGTTGGCGTTGAGCATCAGGTAACGCAGCAGCTTGAACTCGGTCGGCGAGAGCTGGACCCGCTGACCGGCCCGATACACCTCGTGGGTCTCCTCGTCCAGCTCCAGGTCGGCGAAGGTGAGGCGGGCGGGCGTCTGCTCGCCGGTGCTGGTGCGGCGCAGTACCGCCCGGATCCGGGCGGTCAACTCCTCCAGGCTGAACGGCTTGGTGACGTAGTCGTCGCCGCCGAGGGTCAACCCACGGATCTTGTCGTCGGTGGCGTCCCGGGCGGTGAGGAAGACCACCGGCGTACGGGTGCCGCCCTCGCGCATCATCCGGATCACCTCGAAGCCGTCCAGGTCCGGCAGCATCACGTCGAGCACCACCAGATCGGGCCGGTGGTCCCGGGCCGCGCTGAGCGCGGCGCTGCCGCTGGTGGCGGTGGCCACGTCGAACCCGGCGAACCGCAGGCTCGCGGAGAGCAGTTCGAGGATGTTGGGATCGTCCTCGACCACGAGCAGTCGGGCCTCGGTCTGGGTAGCCGCCATGCCGCCCATCATCCGCGCAGTCGCTGCGCCCATGCTGGGCGGTCACTGAAAAAACCCTGTGAGCGAACGGCTCAGGCGGCGAGCGGCATCTCGGGTCCGGTCGTACCGGTCGGCGACGGCCCGACCACACGCTGCGGGGGCCTCCACAGCGACCGTACCGGCACCGGCGCGGTGGGCGGCACACCCGCCGACGACGGTACGAGGTGCACCGCCGATTCGGCGACCCGGGCGAGCGCCCGACGGTCGGCGGTACGGGTCGGGTACAGCGGCGCGGCGATCTCCACGGTGACGGTCAGCTCCCGCAGGGCGAGCACCCGCCAGACCGACCGCAGCAGGCTCTCCGCGCCGAGGAAGGCCGGTGCCGTGGTGGCTGGTCCGGTCGTCCCGAGCCGGTAGCCGATCCGCAGCGGCACCACGGGCGCCCCGGCGTCGATCGCGGCCTGGAACATCGCCGGCCGGAAGCCGGTCCGAGGGCGGCAGGCGGCACGCGTACCGCACCAGGTGGTGCCCTCCGGGAACACCGCGACGGAGCGGCCCGCCCGCAGGGTCGCCGCCACCCGGTCCACGGTGGCCGGCAGGCGGCGCGGGCGGGTGCGGTCCACGAAGACCGTGCCCGCCGCCCGGGCCAGCAGGCCCACCAGCGGCCAGCGACCGACCTCCCGCTTGGCCACCAACCGGGCCGGGGCGACCGCCAGCAGCGCCGGCACGTCCCACCAGGAGACGTGGTTGGCGACCAGCAGGACCCGCCGCCGGGGCAGCCGCCCGCGTACCCGCAGACGCACCCCGCAGGCCCGGGCCGTGGCGCGGGCCCAGGCGCTGGTCAGGCCCGCCCACTCGCGGGCGGGCAGCAGCGGGAGCAGCGCGGCCACCCCGACGCCGAGCCCGAGCATGCCGAGCAGGGCGGTGGCCCGGAGCAGCCGTCGGGCCACCGGGACGGTGCGGGTCTCGTCGGTGCGGGACAGGCACTCCGGACCGCAGGTGGAGTCGGGTCGCCACAGCGGGTGGGCGAGCGCGGTCACGGTCGACCACCGAGGAAGTGCCGCCGGTAGCGGGGGTTCATCCGGTCCAGGTCGAGCAGCACGTAGTAGTCGGCCACCCCGAAGTCCGGGTCGTACCCCGGCTCGCCGCAGACCTGGGCACCGAGCCGCAGGTAACCGCGGAGCAGCGGCGGGATCAGCCCGGCGGCACCCGCCACCGGCACGCGCGGCACGCCCGGCTCGGCGAACCAGGGCCGCAGCGGACGGACCCGCAGCGCGGGCGGCGCCAGGTGGCGGGCGCGCACCTGCGCCCAGACCGCGGCGGCGGCCAGGCCGCCGTCGGCCACCGGCACCGAGGCGCAGCCGCCGAGCCAACGCAGGCCGCGCAGGTGCAGGTAGCGGGCGATGCCCGCCCACATCAGGTTGATCACCGCGCCGGTCCGGTGATCCGGGTGTACGCAGGACCGACCCGCCTCGACCAGCTGCCCGTCCAGCGGGTCGAGCGGGGCCAGGTCGAACTCTCCCGCCGCGTAGCGACGGTCCGTCCGGCCCGGCGGCAGGAGGCGGTACGTGCCGACCACCGCCCCGGTGTGCTCCTGGCGCACCAGCAGGTGGTCGCAGTACGGGTCGAGGGCGTCGGTGTCCAGGCCGGGTGCGTCCGGCGCGACGGTCGCGCCCAACTCGCCGGCGAACACCTCGTGACGCAGGCGTTGCGCGGCCTCGACCTGGCGGGGTCCGTCGGCGATCGAGAGGGTGTAGCCGCTGGTCGTGATAGGTACGTCCGCGGCGGACAGAACAGCCATGCCCTCTGTGTAGCCCCCGACGGGTTGCCGGCTCCGGTGGCGACCGGTGTCGATCCGGTGAACGCCGGTGGGCGACCGGTGGCCGACCTGCCGGCCGGTCCGGCCCGGGGATCGTGCGAGGCTGCCCGGGGTCTGCCCGGCGACGGGGCCGGGCGCGGCGGAAGGAGTCCGATGATCATCGAGGCGCGCTACCACGGGCCGCCCGGCTCCGGAAACGGCGGATGGAGCGCGGGCGTCTTCGCCTCGGCGTACGGCGGGTCCGGGCCGGTGGAGGTGACTCTGCGTCGACCGCCGCCACTGGACACGCCGCTGACGCTGACCGAGGGCCAGGTGCACGATCCGGCCGGCGAGGTGGTCGCGCAACTCCGTCCCGCCGAGCCGTTCGACGTGGTGGCGCCGCCGGTGGACTCGGCCACCGCCCGATCCGCCTCGACGGCGTACCCGGGTCTGGTGGACCACCCGTTCCCCGGCTGCTTCGTCTGCGGCCCGGAGCGCGCCGACGGCCTGCGGATCTTTCCCGGACCGCTGCCGGAGGGCCGGACGGCCGCCCCGTGGCGGGTGCCGGCGCAGGTGGGCGAGCCGACGGTCTGGGCCGCGCTGGACTGCCCGGGCGGCTGGACGGTGCTCGGCGCGGACCGGCCGTACCTGCTCGGGCGGATCGCCGCGCGGGTCGAGGCGCTGCCCGAGCCGGGCACCGAGTGCGTGGTGACCGGTGTGGTGATCACCACGCAGGGTCGCAAGGCGTTGGTGCACACCAGCCTGTACGCGCCGGAGGGTGATCTGCTGGCCCACGCCCGTGCGACCTGGATCGCGGTGGAGGACGACCGTCGATCGGGTCGTACCTGGGGATGAGACAGCTCCTGCCTGGGACGGAGCACGATCTCCGGAACGCGCCCGATTGATTTGCCTGACCATTACCGTCACGCTGTGCAACGGCGCACCCCGGCGCCACGGGAGGAGAATGATGTCCGACGGGCAGTCACGCCCCAATAACGACGCGCAGATCGTGGTCTCCGGTCTGACCAAGCAGTACCGCAACGTGCTGGCGGTCAACAATCTGTCGTTCACGATCGAGCCGGGCCGGGTCACCGGCTTCCTCGGTCCGAACGGCGCCGGCAAGACCACCACGCTGCGGATGCTGCTGAACCTGGTCACCCCGAGCGCCGGCACCGCCACCATCGGTGGCCGCCGGTACCCGGACCTGGTCGACCCGCTGCGGCACGTCGGCGCGGTGCTGGAGGCGTCCAGCGCGCACAAGGGGCGTACCGGAATCAACCACCTGCGAGTGATCTGCGCGGCGGCCGGGTTGCCCCGGCAGCGGGCCGACGAGGCGCTCGCCATGGTCGGCCTGAGCCCGGCGGCGAAGCGCAAGTTCAAGGGTTACTCGCTGGGTATGAAGCAGCGCCTCGGCATCGCCGCGGCGATGCTCGGCGACCCCCAGGTGCTCATCCTCGACGAGCCGGCCAACGGTCTGGACCCGGAGGGCATCCGGTGGATGCGCGGGTTCCTCAAGGGCCTGGCCGCCGAGGGCCGCACCGTGCTGGTCTCCAGCCACCTGCTGTCGGAGATGCAGTTGCTCGCCGACGACGTGGTGATCATCGCGGCCGGGCAGCTCGTCCGGCAGGGACCGGTCGAGCAGGTGATCGGGTCGATGGCGCAGGGTGCCCGGGTCCGGGTCCGCACCCCGCAGGCGGACGCGCTGACCGCGGCGCTGGCCGGCGGCGAGGCCACCGTGCAGACCGACGAGCACGGCACCCTGCTGATCGCCGGGGTGGACGCCCCGACGGTGGGCCGGGCAGCCCTGGCCGCCGGGGTGGAGCTGCACGAGCTGAGCACCGAACGACCCGACCTGGAACGCGTGTTCCTGGAGCTGACGGCCGGAAAGGCGGGCATCCGATGAGCAACCTCGTCCGCGCCGAACTGCTCAAGATCCGCACCACCAGCACCTGGTGGTGGCTGGCCATCGCGGCGTTCCTGTCGATCGCCATGGCCTTCCCGTTCAACGCCTGGCTGGCCAACGAGACGCTCAGCGGCGGCGGGGAGGAGTTCGGTTACACCGGCGACGCCGCCTCCGCGCCGGCACAGGCGGCGAACATCTACACCTCGGGTCAGTACCTCGGCCTGATGTTCGTGATGCTGATCGGCATCCTGATGGTCACCAACGAGTTCTTCCACCAGACGGCGACCACCACCTTCCTGGCCACCCCGCGGCGGACCGCGGTGATCGTCAGCAAGCTCATCGCGGCCAGCCTGCTGGGCTTCGCGTTCTGGCTGGTGACCACCGTGATCGACCTGGGTGCCGGAGCGCTGTTCCTGACGCTCAACGACCACGGCACGATGCTCGGCGAGTGGGAGGTCCAGCGGGCCCTGCTGCTCAACCTGATGGCGTACGCCATCTGGACCGTGCTGGGCGTGGGTATCGGCACGCTGATCACCAGCCAGCTCGGTGCGGTGATCACCGCGTCGGTGCTTTACCTAATTGGTACACAAGTTGTCGGTCTGCTGTTCCTCCTGCTGTCGAACTGGCTGGACAACATGGCCGTGATCAAGTGGCAGGTGATCTGGCCTGCGGCGGCCTCCCAGATCATGATCACCCCAGGTGAGAACGAGATGTTGCCCGCCTGGTGGGTCGGTGCCGTGGTGCTGATCGGCTACGCCGTGGTGAGCTGCGTGGTCGGCATCCTGATTACGCGGCGTCGCGACATCTCCTGATTCGGGGACCCGGGAGCGACCGGGCCGGGCCCGGTCCGATCGGCGACGAGCCGGTCGGGCCGGGCCCGTGTCATAGCAGCTAGCAGGGCGACACGCTGGGCTTACGGAACTTCTGGCATCTTCTGTGAATCGGACCACGGGACGGAGGTGGAAATGCCTCAGCGATCAGTACGGCGTAGCCTTGAACCCGTCCTGTGTGCGCTCGTCCTGGCGCGGACGGACACCGCGTGACACACCAAACCCGCGTGAAAGAGGCGATTACCGGCCGTGTCGACCCAGCAGACTTCGCAGGAGAACCCACTGGCGGGTTTCGGCCCGAACGAGTGGATCGTCGAGGAGATGTACCAGCGCTACCTCGCCGATCCCAGCAGCGTCGACCCGGCCTGGCACGACTTCTTCGCCGACTACCGGCCCGGCCCCGGCAAGGGCCGCTCCGCCGACGGTGACGGCCCGGCGACCACCACCGAGTCCGCCCCGAAGGCCCCGGCCAAGACCGAGCCGGGTGCCGCCAAGTCCGAGCCGAGCGCCAAGGCCACACCCGCGGCCAAGGCGGAGCCGGCCAAGTCCACGGCACCGGCGAAGGCCAAGCCGGCCGCCAAGTCCGAGCCGGCCAAGGCGACCACGACGAAGTCCACCCCGGCGAAGTCGGCCCCGACCGCCACCGGGCCGCAGACCACGCCACTGCGCGGCGTCGCCGCCCGGATCGTGCAGAACATGGACGCCTCACTGGCCGTGCCGACCGCGACCAGCGTGCGCGCGGTCCCGGCCAAGCTGCTGGTCGACAACCGCATCGTGATCAACAACCACCTCGCCCGAGGGCGCGGCGGCAAGGTCAGCTTCACCCACCTGGTCGGCTACGCGCTGGTCCGGGCGATGGTCGCGCACCCGGAGATGAACAACTCCTTCGCCGAGGTCGACGGCAAACCGGCGATGGTCCGCCCCGAGCACGTCAACCTGGGCATCGCCATCGACCTGGCCAAGCCCGACGGCAGCCGGACCCTGGTGGTGCCCTCCATCAAGGGTTGCGAGCAGATGGACTTCCGGCAGTTCTGGCAGGCGTACGAGGACGTGGTCCGGCGGGCCCGCCGCAACGAACTGACCATGGACGACTACTCCGGCACCACCATCTCGCTGACCAACCCCGGCGGCATCGGCACCGTGCACTCGATGCCGCGCCTGATGCAGGGCCAGAGCGCGATCATCGGCGTCGGCGCGATGGAGTACCCGGCGCCGTACCAGGGCATGAGCGAGGCCACCCTCGCCGAGCTGGCGGTCAGCAAGGTCATCACGCTGACCAGCACGTACGACCACCGGATCATCCAGGGCGCGCAGTCCGGCGAGTTCCTCAAGGTCATGCACGAGCTGCTGCTCGGCGAGCACGGCTACTACGACCAGATCTTCACCTCGCTGCGCATCCCGTACGAGCCGGTGCGCTGGATGCGCGACGTCGCGGTCGACAGCGAGGGGCAGATCAACAAGACCGCGCGGGTGCACGAGCTGATCCACTCCTACCGGGTCCGGGGCCACCTGATGGCCGACACCGACCCGCTGGAGTTCAAGATCCGCAAGCACCCCGACCTGGACGTCCTCCAGCACGGGCTGACCCTGTGGGACCTGGACCGCACCTTTCCGGTGAACGGCTTCAACGGCCGGCAGCGGATGCGGCTGCGGGAGATCCTCGGGGTGCTGCGCGACTCGTACTGCCGCCGGGTCGGCATCGAGTACATGCACATCCAGGACCCGGCCGAGCGCCGCTGGATCCAGGAGCGGGTCGAGCGCAAGTACGAGAAGCCGCCGGCCGACGAGCAGAAGCACGTGCTGAACCGGCTCAACGCGGCCGAGGCTTTCGAGACGTTCCTGCAGACCAAGTACGTCGGGCAGAAGCGCTTCTCGCTGGAGGGCGGCGAGTCGCTGATCCCGCTCCTCGGCGAGGTGCTGGAGGCGTCCGCCGAGAACGACCTGGACGAGGTCGTGATCGGCATGGCCCACCGGGGTCGTCTCAACGTGCTGGCCAACATCGTCGGCAAGCCGTACGAGAAGATCTTCTCGGAGTTCGAGGGGCACCTCGACCCGCGCTCCACCCAGGGTTCCGGCGACGTGAAATACCACCTGGGCCAGAACGGCAAGTTCACCACGCCGGCCGGTGACCACTCGGTCAAGGTCTCGGTGGTGGCGAACCCGTCGCACCTGGAGGCGGTCGACCCGGTGCTGGAGGGCATCGTCCGCGCCAAGCAGGACCGCATCGACCTCAAGCTGGAGGGCTACACCGTGCTGCCGCTGGCGGTGCACGGCGACGCCGCCTTCGCCGGTCAGGGTGTGGTGGCCGAAACGCTCAACCTCTCCCAGCTGCGCGGCTACCGCACCGGTGGGACCGTGCACGTGGTGGTCAACAACCAGGTCGGCTTCACCACCGCGCCGGAGTACTCCCGGTCCAGCCTCTACAGCACCGACGTGGCGCGGATGATCCAGGCGCCGATCTTCCACGTCAACGGCGACGACCCCGAGGCCGTGGTCCGGGTCGCCCGGCTGGCCTTCGAGTACCGGCAGACGTTCAACAAGGACGTCGTGATCGACCTGGTCTGCTACCGGCGGCGCGGGCACAACGAGGGCGACGACCCCTCGATGTCCAACCCCCAGATGTACAAGATCATTGACTCGAAGCGCTCGGTCCGCAAGCTCTACACCGAGGAGCTGATCGGGCGGGGTGACATCACCGTCGAGGACGCCGAGGAGCTGCTGCGCGACTACCAGGCGCAGTTGGAGCGGGTCTTCAAGGCCACCCGCGACGCGGCCAGCACCCCGCGCCAGGTCAGCCGCCCGGCCCGGCAGGACGAGCCGGAGCCGCAGGTGGAGACCGCGACCGACGCGTCGGTGGTCAAGGCCGTCGGCGAGGCGCACGTCAACCTGCCGGACGGCTTCACCCCGCACAAGCGGATCCAGCAGTTGCTCGACCGGCGGGCCCGGATGTCCGTCGAGGGCAACATCGACTGGGGCTTCGGCGAGATCATCGCCTTCGGCGCACTGCTGCACGACGGGGTCACCGTCCGGCTCGCCGGACAGGACTCCCGGCGCGGCACCTTCGTGCAGCGGCACGCCTCGATCGTGGACGCCGAGACCGGTGACGACTACCTGCCGTTGCAGTCGCTGACCGGCGACGGCGAGCGGTCCCGGCTCTTCGTGCACGACTCGCTGCTCTCCGAGTACGCCGCGATGGGCTTCGAGTACGGCTACTCGGTGGAGAACCTGAACGCGCTGGTCTGCTGGGAGGCCCAGTTCGGCGACTTCGTCAACGGCGCCCAGTCGGTGATCGACGAGTTCATCTCCTCCGGTGAGGTGAAGTGGGGCCAGCGCTCCGCGGTCACCCTGCTGCTGCCGCACGGCCACGAGGGACAGGGCCCGGACCACACCTCCGGCCGGCCCGAGCGGTTCCTCCAGCTCTGCGCCGAGGACAACATGCGGGTGGCCATCCCGACCACCCCGGCGAACTACTTCCACCTGCTACGTCGCCAGGCCCTCTCGCCGAAGCGCAAGCCGCTGGTGGTGTTCACGCCGAAGTCCCTGCTGCGGCACAAGCTCTGCGTCTCCCCGGTCGAGGACTTCACCACCGGCACCTTCGCACCGGTCCTGGCCGACCAGGCGGCACCCGCCGCCGATCAGGTCAAGCGGGTGCTGCTCTGCTCGGGCAAGGTCTACTACGACCTGTTCCAGGCGCGGCAGGAGCGCGGCGTCACCGACACCGCGCTGATCCGGCTGGAGCAGCTCTACCCGATGCCGGTGGAGGAGATCCGGGCCGCGCTCGCCCAGTACCCGAACGCGGAGGACTTCGCCTGGGTGCAGGAGGAGCCGGCCAACCAGGGTTCCTGGTCGTTCGTCGCGCTCAACCTGCTGGAGCACCTCGACGGGGTCCGCCTGCGTCGCATCTCCCGCCCCGCCGCCGCCGCCCCGGCCGTCGGCTCGGCGAAGATGCACGAGGTGGAGCAGAACGCGCTCATCGAGGCGGCGCTGCCCCGCCCCTGACCCACCGACCGCGAACACCGGGGCGGGCCATCGGAGACGGTGGCCCGCCCCGGTGAGCATGTCCGAGGAGACCTGATGTACTTCACCGACCGTGGCATCGAGGAGTTGGTCCAGCGCCGGGGGGACGAGGACGTCACCCTGGAGTGGATCGGCGAGCGGCTGCGGGACTTCGTCGACCTCAACCCCGAGTTCGAGACCCCGATCGAGCGCTTCGCCACCTGGCTCGCCCGGCTCGACGACCCCGACGACGAGTAGTCCGCACCCCGGACCGCCCCCGGCACCGGGCGTCGGTGCCGACGAAGAAGCCCTGGTAGGCCCGGTCCCCACCGGCCGGGACGGCGGGTATGGTGACGGCCATGCTTCGCAGCTCCCGCCGCCCTGCCCTGGTGGCGGGGATCGCGCTGACGCTCCTGCTGACCGGGTGCGGCGACGAGGCGCCCGAGCGTCCACCGACGGAGACCGTCAGCGCCGACCGCTCGTCACCGCCGCTGCCGCCGACCTTCTACGTCGACCCGCGTGGCGCGGCGTCCTGGCAGGTCACCGAGTGGGCGCAGGAGGGACGGGCCGAGGACGCCGCCACACTGCGCCGGATCAGCACCCGCCCCACCGCCCGCTGGTTGGTGGGCGACTCCGCCACGGTCACCGAGGAGGTGTCGGAGTTCCTCGCCGGTGCCAGCCGCTCCGGGCAGACACCGGTGCTGGTCACCCACAACCTCCCGCAGCGCGACTGCGGACGGCAGGGTCAGGGCGGCGCCGAGTCGGCCGGGGCGTACCAGGACTGGATCCGGCGGGTGGCCGCCGGGGTGCAGGGACGCCCGGTCACCATCGTGGTGGAACCGGGCGCGGTGCCGGACGCCGTGGACCGGTGCGTCGACGACGTCGACGAGCGACTGGACCTGCTGCGGGACGCGGTGACGGTGCTGGGCAGCACCGGGAGCGCCCGGGTCTATCTGGACGCCGGGCACCCCGGCTGGATCACCGACGGCGCCCGGCTGGCGGCGGCGCTGCGCCGTGCCGGTGTCGCCGAGGCCGACGGCTTCGCGCTCAACGTGGCCAACTTCGTCGGTACGCCGCAGAACGTCACCTACGGCCACGAGATCTCCGACGCCCTCGGCGGCACCACCACCTTCGTCATCGACACCAGCCGCAACGGCCGGGGCCGGTATCCGGGCGAGACCGTGCGGTCGGCGCCGAGCTGGTGCAACCCGCCGGGCCGGGCACTCGGCGCGGACCCCACCACCGACACCGGCCTGGAGCGGGTCGACGCCCTGCTGTGGGTCAAGTACCCGGGCGAGTCCGACGGCGCCTGCCGCCCGGGCGAGCCGGAGAGCGGTGCCTGGTGGCCCGAGTACGCCCTCGGCCTCGCCCGACGCGCCGGCTGACACTCTCGGGCGTACCGGCTGTCGGCAGGTCAGGGGCGTCCCCGCCGGGCGGTGGCGGCCACCGGGGCGGGCACCGGTGACGGTGGAGCCGCCGGGCCGACGGGCGCCAGTCCGGTGCGCTTGAGCTTCTGCCAGCCCAGCCGCCCGCCGGTCAACGCGGTGACCACCGACTGGAGCAGCACGAGGTACATCAGCTGGCGATAGACGAACTGCTGCAACGGCAGCACCCAGAGGACGCCGAGCTTCTCCTTGTCGAGGCGGAACGCCACGATCGCGGTCAGGAACTGCAACCCCAGCATGGCGGCCCAGGCCAGCGCCGTCTCGGTCCGGTTCAGGAAGATCAGGCCGTAGATGGCGAGCAGGTCGATCACCGGGGCGGTCAGTGGGAGCAGCACCCCGAACAGCGTCAGGAAGGCCAGGCAGCGGCGGCTGAACCGGCCGGAGGCGCCCTTGTCGAGCACCGAGCGGCGGTGCTTCCACATCGCCTGCATGGTGCCGTAGCTCCACCGGTACCGCTGCTTCCACAACTGGCCGAAGCTGGCCGGTGCCTCGGTCCAGGCGCGGGCGCTCTCCTCGTAGACCACCTTCCAACCGGCGCGGCCCAGGGCCATGGTGATGTCGGTGTCCTCGGCCAGCGTCTCGTCGGTCATCCCACCGGCGTACTCCAGCGCCTCGCGGCGGAACGCGCCGATCGCGCCGGGGATGGTCGGCATGCACCGCAGCGTCTCGTAGAGCCGGCGATCGAGGTTGAAGCCGATCACGTACTCGATGTGCTGCCACTTGGCGATCATGCTGCGCCGGTTGCCGACCTTGACGTTGCCGGCCACCGCGCCCACCTGCGGGTCGCCGAAGGGCTGGACCAGGCGACGGACGGCGTCGGGCTCGAAGACGGTGTCCCCGTCGACCATCACGATCAGATCGTGCCGGGCCAGCGCGACGCCGGTGTTCAGCGCGCTCGGTTTGCCGCCGTTGGGCTTGCGGACCACCCGTACGTTCGGCAGGCCGAGCCCGGCGGCGATGTCGGCGGTGCCGTCGGTCGAACCGTCGTCGACCACCACCACCTCGATGCCGCCGGGATGGTCGCCGGTGGCGAGTGAGCGGACCGCCTCGGCGATGCCCTCCTTCTCGTTGTACGCGGGCACAATCACCGACACCGGTTCGGTGACCGGCGGCCCCCAGGCGAAGCCCTTGCGGCGTCGTTTGCGGGCGTGCCGTCGCGCCAGCACGAACAGCAGCACGGTACGCCCGATGGTGAGCGTCCCGACCAGCACGAAGAGGACGCCGAAGAGGACGAAGGTGCCGTCGGCGGCGCGTACCGCCATGATCAGCATCTGGCCGCGCCAGCGCTCGGTGAACGTCGCCTCGGTCGGTCCGGCCGTGGTCCCGGTGGCGCCGGCCTCGGCCAGCGCCCGGTTCAATCCGCCACTGATCGTGGTGAAGGTGTATCCCCGCTCCTTCATCAACGGGATGTACCGGTCCAGCGCCTCGACGGTCTGCGAGCGGTCGCCACCGGAGTCGTGCCAGAGCGTGACCGCTCCGGAGTAGCCCTCCGGTACGGTCCGCTCGATCATCCCCTCCACGCCCTGCCGCTCCCAGTCCCGGCTGTCCAGGTCGTTGACCACGCTGAGGTAGCCGAGCTCACCGGCCTGTTGCAGCAGCGGCCAGTCCTGGTCGACGAAGGCGTCCGCCCGCGACGAGTACGGGAAGCGCAGCAGGTTGGACCGCTGGCCGGTGGCCCCGGCGATGACGAGCTGGGTCTGGGTGTACTCCATCCGCCGCTGCCATCCCGGGATCTGGGTGAGGTGCGGGTGGGTGAAGGTGTGCACGCCCAGTTCGTGCCCCTTCTCGGCCAGCTCGCGGACCAGGTCGGGGCTGCGGACCACCTGGTTGCCGAGGACGAAGAAGGTGCCCGGGACCTGGTGCTTCTCCAGCACCTCCAGCACGGCCGGGGTCCAGATCGGGTCGGGGCCGTCGTCGAAGGTCAACGCGATGGTCCGCGCCGGCAGCCGGTACGACTGCGGCCGGTCGGCGGTGGTGTTGACGATCGGGCCGCCTTCGAGGATCTCGTCGGGGACGTCGTCCTGGCCGCTGCCGAAGGTGTTCTCCGCCCGGTAGTCCGGGATGAACGAGCCGTTGGCGTACGCCTGCACGAAGAGGATGCCGCCGAGCAGCACGAAGACCATGGCGTAGACCGCCCAGCTCGGACGGGGGATGAACCGCCGGGCGCGGGCGGCCGGACCGGGTCGGGCGTGCTGCCGGGGCTGTTCGGGCGTCCGGCCGGGGGGTGGGTGTGTCGGTCGGCCGGGCGGGTAGGGGTGGCTCATCAGGGAGCGGTCGCCTCACTCGTGTCGTTCGGGTCCGGCGACGGCGTTGTCGTGGGCGTCGGGCTGGTCGGGGGCGGGGTGCTGGGCGGCGGCGTGCTGCGGGGCGGGGTGCTCCGGGACGGGCTGGCCGACGGCGTCCGGCTGGGACGGGCGCTGGTCGGCGCCGTCCGGGACGGGCTGGGGGTGGGACTGGCCGACGTCGTGCCGGTGCCGGGCGTGGAGGAAGGGAGCACCGGGCGCTGCGGCGTGACCTGGGTCGGCGGCGGCGCAGGCGAGGTCGAGCGGCTGGGCGAGGGCGTCGGGGAGACCGGCGGCGCTTCCCAGGTCTCGGCGGGCTCGACGAACGGGATGATCGTCTCCGGGCGGACCGGTCCGCCGGCGAAGCTGATGCCGACCATCATGGTGTACGCCACTCCGGCCAGGCCGAGGGCGTACGCGGTCCGGCGTAACCACCGCCTGCGGCGGCCACTCGGATCGACGAAGACGGGGGATGGTTCCGGGGCGACAGGAATGATCTGTGTTGGTCCCTCCACCTGGGCGAGTCTAAACGTGAAAAGCTCTCGCTTTCTCGCCCAAGTGTCCCATCTGACATGCGAAAACAGGCGCAACCAGCCCTAGATGGTTGTCCGAGGACAACCAACCGGACCGAGTAGGTTGGGCCGCATGGCTCGCAGCGTCTACCTCACCAGCGTGGGATCCGGCGGCGGAAAATCCGCCATCGCGTTGGGTCTCGCCGAGCTGCTGTCCCGGCAGGTCGAACGGATCGGCGTGTTCCGGCCCCTGGTGCCGTCGAACGGACCCGACCACATCCTCGCCCTGCTCAGCGAGCGCTATCGCGTGCAGGTTAACCCGTCCGACCTGTCCGGAGCCACATATGCCGAGGCCACGGCGCTGGTATCGGACGGACGGCGGGAAGAACTGATCTCCAGGGTGGTGCAGCGCTACCGAGCGGTCGAACGGCAGTGTCCGGCCGTCGTGGTGGTGGGAAGTGACTTCGCCGACTCCGGCGACGGCACCACACCCCGGGAACTCGCCTTCAACGCCCGGCTGGCCACCGAGTTCGGCAGCGTGGTGGTGCCGGTCGTGGACGGGCAGGGCCAGTCACCGGCGGCGATCGCGGCGGCGGCCCGGGGCGCGTACCACGACCTGGTGGACCTCGGCGCGACGGTGCTCGCGGTCATCGCCAACCGGGTGCCCGAGCCGATGGACCTGCCCGACCTGCCGGTGCCGGCGTACGCCATCCCGGAGGTGCCGACCGTGTCCGCGCCGACGGTGGCCGAGGTGGCCGCCGCGCTCGGCGCGACGCTGCTCACCGGCGACGAGGCGGCGCTCGGCCGCGACGTGCTCGACTACGTGGTCGGCGCGGCCCACGTGCCGACGCTGGTGGAGCACCTGACCGACGGCTGCCTGGTGATCACCCCCGGCGACCGGGACGACCTGCTGGTGGCCGCCGGAGCCGCGCACGTCTCCGGCCAGGTCTCGATCTCCGGGCTGGTGCTCACCCTCGGCGAACAACCCGACCCGCGCGCCCTGCGCCTCTTCGAGGGGCTGAACACCGGCCTGGCGGTGCTCAGCGTCACCAGCGACAGCTACGACACGGTCGCCGCGTCCAGCCGGATCGAGGGACGGCCCAGCGCGGCCAACACCCGTAAGGTGGAGGCCGCCCTCGGTGCGTTCGAGGCCAACGTGGACACCGACGAACTGGCCCGCCGGCTCGCGGTCACCCGCTCACAGCGGGTCACCCCGCTGATGTTCGAGTACGACCTGATCGACCGGGCCCGCGCCCAGCGCCGCCACCTCGTGCTCCCCGAGGGCACCGAGGAGCGAATCCTGCGGGCCACCGAGATCCTGCTGCACCGGGGGGTGGCCGACCTCACGCTGCTCGGCCGCCCCGACGACGTGGCCCGCCGGACCCGGGAACTCGGCGTCGACATCACCGGGGCCACCATCGTCGACCCGGCGACCAGCCGGTGGCGGGACGAGTTCGCCGAGGCGTACGCGAAGCTGCGCGCCCATCGGGGCGTCACCGTCGAGCTGGCGTACGACGTGGTGGCCCAGCCGAACTACTTCGGCACCATGATGGTGTGGGCCGGTCACGCCGACGGCATGGTCTCCGGCGCCACCCACACCACCGCCGCCACCATCCGCCCCGCCTTCGAGATCGTCAAGAACCTGCCGGACGTCTCCGTCGCCTCCAGCGTCTTCTTCATGCTGCTCGCCGACCGGGTGCTGGTGTACGGCGACTGCGCGGTCAACCGCGACCCGGACGCCGCCCAGCTCGCCGACATCGCGATCTCCTCGGCCGACACCGCGGCCCGGTTCGGCATCGAGCCCCGGGTGGCGATGCTGTCGTACTCGACCGGCAGTTCCGGCGCCGGTGCCGACGTGGAGAAGGTCGCGGCGGCCACCGCGCTGGTCCGTGAGCGTCGGCCCGACCTGGCCGTGGAGGGCCCCATCCAGTACGACGCGGCGATCGACCCGGCGGTGGCGGCGACGAAGCTGCCCGACAGTGCGGTCGCCGGCCGCGCGACGGTCTTCATCTTCCCGGACCTCAACACCGGCAACAACACCTACAAGGCGGTGCAGCGCTCGGCCGGGGCGGTGGCCGTCGGGCCGGTGATGCAGGGCCTGCGCCGGCCGGTCAACGACCTCTCCCGGGGGGCCACCGTGCCGGACATCGTCAACACCGTGGCGATCACCGCCATCCAGGCCGCCGCCCTCACCGACGCTCCCGCACCCGGAGGTGCCTGATGACCGACAAGGTGCTGGTGCTCAACTGCGGGTCGTCCTCGGTCAAGTACCGGCTGTACGACGGTGACCGGGTGCTCGACAAGGGCACCGTCGAACGGATCGGTGAGGCCGGTGGCGACGCGCCCGACCATGCCGGTGCGGTGCGGCGGATCCTGGCCGGGCTGGACCTGACCGGGCTCACCGCGGTCGGGCACCGGGTGGTGCACGGCGGCCGGCGGTTCACCGCGCCGACGCTGGTGGACGACGCGGTGCTGGCCGCCATCACCGACCTGGTGCCGCTGGCACCGCTGCACAACCCGGCCAACCTCGCCGGCATCGCCGAGGCGCGCGCCGTCCTGCCCGAGGTGCCGCAGGTCGCCGTCTTCGACACCGCGTTCCACCACACGCTGCCCGACTCCGCCGCCACGTACGCGATCGACCGGGACGTCGCACAGCGGTACGGCGTACGGCGGTACGGCTTCCACGGCACCTCGCACTCGTACGTCTCCCGGCGCACCGCCGAGCTGCTGGACCGCCCGTACGCGGAGGTCAACACGATCACCCTGCACCTGGGCAACGGTGCCAGCGCGTGCGCGGTCGCGCAGGGACGCAGCGTGGCCACCTCGATGGGGATGTCTCCGCTGGAGGGGCTGGTGATGGGCACCCGCAGCGGTGACCTGGACCCGACCGTGGTGTTCCACCTGCGCCGCGAGGGCGGACTGGGCGTGGACGAGATCGACGACCTGCTCAACCACCGCAGCGGCCTGCTCGGGCTCTCCGGCGTCAACGACATGCGGGAGGTGCTGTCCCGGCGGGCGGCTGGGGACGAGGCGGCGACGCTCGCCTTCGACGTCTACTGCCGGCGGATCACCGGCTACGTGGGGGCGTACTACGCGTTGCTCGGCCGGGTCGACGCGGTCACCTTCACCGCCGGGGTCGGCGAGCACGCGGCACCGGTACGCGCGGCGGCACTGGCCGGGCTCGAACGGCTCGGCATCACCGTCGACCCCGAGCGCAACACGGGCAGCGGTGACCGGTTCATCTCACCGGACGGCGCGGAGGTCGCGGTCTGCGTGGTCGGCACGGACGAGGAGCGCGAGATCGCCCGGGCGGCACGCGCGGTGGTGGCGGCCACCGCCTGATCGGTCGGCGGCCGGCGGCGAACCGATCAGGCGAAGGCGAGCCAGCTCGCGAGCGCGACCAGCACCACGGCGACCACGGCGGCAGCGATGATCAGGCCGTTACGGGAGGCCGTCTCAGCGGGCGCGTCCGGGGTGCCGGCGAAGGCGCGGAACGCCTCGGTGTTGCCGCTCGGATCGGTGTAGTTCTCAGTCATGCCGTGACCTTAGCGAAAGCAGTCCAGTCGGACGGTCCGTGCGCGCCGTCCGAACGGATGGCGTACGGCACCGGTCAACCGGACCCGGACGGGTGACCCGGGGTCCTACCGTGATGTCGTGGGAATCGCACGGGGGTTCACCGCACTGGTGTCGGCGCTGCTGATGGCGTTGACAGCCGGTTGCGCGGCGAGCGGCGAGCAGTCCGGCCAGGCGCTCGGGGGCCGGCTGGCGCCGGAGGTGCCGTACGCGGTGGGTGTGCGCACCCTCACCGTCGACCCGGCCTCGGAACGTCCGCTGCCGGTCACACTCTGGTATCCGACGCAGGGCAGCCGGGTCGCCGAAGGGCGGTTCCCGGTGGTGATCTACAGCCACGGTCTGGCCAGCCTGCCCGAATTGCACTCCGGACTGACCGCCCGGTGGGCCGCCGCCGGCTTCGTGGTGGCCGCGCCGACATACCCGCACACCCGGCGCGGCGCGAAGCGGTTCTCCCGGGCCGACGTCCGCCACCAGCCGGCCGACGGGTGGCGGGTGATCCGGCACCTGGTCCGGCTCGACGGCCGCTCCGGCGACCCGCTCGCCGGTCACCTCGACGTGCAGCGGGTGGCGGCGGCCGGACACTCGGCGGGCGGCTTCACCACCGCCGGCATGTTCACCGCCGGGCACCCGTCCCGGCTGCGGGCCGGCATCGTGATCGCCGGAGGCGGGATGGCGGGCAGCTTCGCCGGCCCGAGCGCCCCGATCCTCTTCGTGCACGGCACCGCCGACGCGGTGGTACCGCTCAGCGTGGGGCGGGCGGCGTACGGCCGTACCCCAGGACCGGCCTCCTTCCTCAGCCTGCTCGGCCAGGGCCACGGCGAGTACCTCGTCCCCGGCCGGCCCGGTTTCGCCCAGGTCCTCGGCGCCACCACCGACTTCCTGCGCTGGACCCTCTACGGCGACCAGGAGGCCGGGCGGCGGCTGCCCGGCCGGGCGCTGCTGGCCGGCGTCACCAGCTTCGAGACCCGACCAGCGGGCTGACCAGCCCGACGGCGTCACCTGCACGTCAGGTGAGGGCGTGGGCGCAGCACGTGGAGCGCCGGACGGTTCGGTCGTCGGGCGAGGCAGAATCGGAGTCATGTCGCGCCGCGCCCTCCCTCTCCTGCTCGCCAGTACGCTCACCGCCGTCCTGCTGGTCGGCTGCTCCGCCGACCGCGAACCGGACGAGCGGGCCGAGGCGCCCGCCCCCTCGGCGACCGCCTCCGCACCGGCCGCGTCGGCGCCGGACATCCCCGCCGGCACCGCGCCGGAGCAGACCTTCGCCGTCGGCGTACGGCAACTCAAGCTCAACCGCGACGGCAACCGACCGCTGCCGGTGACCGTCTGGTACCCGGCGGCCGGTCGGGCCGGCGGGAAGCCGCAGTCGTCGGCGGACGCCGCCGAGGGGCGGTTCCCGGTGGTCATGTTCAGCCACGGCCTCGGCGGTCGACCCGCCGACTACCAGGCGCTACTGACCCGGTGGGCCGCCGCCGGTTTCGTGGTGGCCGCGCCGACGTTTCCGAACACCTCGAAGGCGGGTGGCGAGAACAACGTGCTCGACGTGCTCAACCAGCCCGCCGACGTCTCGTACGCGCTGACCGAGGTGCTCGCGCTCGACGCCCGCGACGGCGACGTGCTGCGGGGCCGGCTCGCCACCGACCGGGTGGCCGCCGCCGGGCACTCGGCGGGCGGGGTGACCACCATCGGGCTCTTCACCGCCGGCCGGGACGAGCGGCTGGCCGCCGGGATCGTCTTCGCCGGCACCGCGCTCGGCGTGGGCACCGCCTTCGCCGGTGCCGCCGCACCGCAACTGTTCGTGCACGGCGAGGCCGACGAGGTGGTGCAGTACACCGCCGGCAAGGCGGTCTACGACCTGGTGCCCTGGCCGAAGGCGATGCTCAGCCTGCCCGAGGGCGACCACGGCCGGAAGCTGCTGAGAGACGACACGTCGCTGGGCGTGGTGGCGAACACCACCGCCGAGTTCCTGCGCTGGACGCTCTACGGCGACGCCGAGGCCAAGGAGCGCATCCCCACCGCCGCCGCCCGCGACGACATCGCCACCCTCGACAGCAACCTGTAGCTCCCGGGGTTTGTTGTAAGGAAGGGTCCCCTGCTAACGCCTCGCGTATAGCAGGGGACCCTTCCTAACGCCGCACGCCCTAACGCCGCACGCCCTAACGCCGCACGCCCTAACGCCGCACGCCCTAACGCCGCACGCCCTAACGCCGCACGCCCTCACACTGAGCGCGTGCGCCTCGACGCGTGCCGTGCGTCAGCTGGTGTGGTCGATCACGACCTTGCCGAAGGCGTCGCCGGAGTGCAGGCGGGCGAACGCCTCCTCGACCCGGCTGAACGGCACCACGCTGTCCACCACCGGGCGTACCTTCCGCTCGGCGCAGAACGCCAGCAGGTCGGCCAGATCGGCCTGGGTACCCATCGAGGTGCCCAGGATCTCCAACTGCATCGCGAAGACCCGGCGCAGGTTGACGGCCGGCTCGTGCCCGGCGGTCGCCCCGGAGACCACGATCCGCGCGCCCGGCGCGGCCGACTTCAGGGAGTGGTCGAAGGTGGCCGCACCGACCGTCTCGATCACCACGTCGACCCGCTCGGGCAGCCGGGCACCCGTCTCCAGCGCGGTCGCCCCCAGCCCGGCGACCCGCTCCCGCTTGGCCGCGTCGCGGCTGGTCGCGTACACCCGTTTGCCCATCGCGGTGGCCAGCACGACGGCGGCGGTGGCGACGCCGCCCCCGGCGCCCTGGACCAGCACCGCCTCGGCCTCGTCGACCCGGCCCTTGGCGGTCAGCATCCGCCACGCGGTCAGCCAGGCCGTCGGCAGGCACGCCGCGTTCGCCGCCGACAGGCCCGCGGGCAGCGGAAGCAGATTCCACCGGGGTACGGCCACCCGCTCGGCCAGCGTGCCGGGGAAGTGCTCGGAGAGGATGGAGATCCCGCGCGGGTCACCCGGGGTGGGCACCACCGGGTAGACGACCACCTCGTTGCCCTCCGGGTCGACACCGACGGCGTCGCAGCCCAGGATCATCGGCAACTGTTCGGCTCGCAGTCCGACACCGCGCAGTGACCAGATGTCGTGGTGGTTGAGCGAACTGGCCGTGACGCGCAGGGTCACCCAGTCGTCGTCGGGCAGGCTCGGCTCGGGCTGCTCACCCACGGTGAGCGCGGCGAGCGGATCGGCGTCGTCGAAACGGGAGGCGAAGGCGGCACGCATGATCCGCACCGTAACAAGCTGAGCGGCCGTTAAGAAGGGTCCCTTCCTCGACACGAGGCGTTAGGAGGGGACCCTTCCTTACACGTCAGGCTTACACGTCAGGCGCGAGCGACGCCGTCGCGGCGGGCGGCTTCGGCGACCGCTTCGGCCACCGCCGGGGCGACCCGGGGGTCGAGCGGCGAGGGCACGATCGCGTCGGGCGTGAGCGTCTCGGCCACCACGGCGGCGATGGCGTCGGCGGCGGCCACCTTCATCGACTCGGTGACCCGGGTGGCCCGGGCCTGGAGCGCGCCCCGGAACACGCCCGGGAAGGCCAGCACGTTGTTGATCTGGTTGGGGTAGTCGCTGCGGCCGGTGGCGACCACCGCGACGTGCCGGGCGGCGACGTCCGGGTGCACCTCGGGGGTGGGGTTGGCCAGCGCGAACACGATCCCGCCGGACGCCATCCCGGCCACCGCCGCCTCCGGGATCTGACCGCCGGAGACACCGATCAGCACGTCGGCGTCACGCAACGCCTCGGTGATGTCGCCCTGCCGGCCGTCGGCGTTGGTCAGCTCGGCCAGTTCGGCCTTGGTGCCGGTGAGGCCGTCACGCTGACGGGAGACGATGCCCCGGGAGTCGCAGACCACCACCCGCTGCGGGTCCACTCCCCCGGCCACCAGCATCTTCGTCACCGCCACGCCGGCCGCGCCCGCGCCGCTGACCGCCACCCGCAGGTCGCCGAGCTTGCGGTCGAGCAGGGTCGCGGCGTTACGCAGCGCGGCCAGCACCACGATCGCGGTGCCGTGCTGGTCGTCGTGGAACACCGGGATGTCCAGCGCCTCGTCGAGGCGGCGTTCCACCTCGAAGCAGCGTGGCGCGCTGATGTCCTCCAGGTTGATCCCACCGAACGACGGCGCGAGCGCCTTGACCGTCGCCACGATCTCGTCGACGTCCTGCGTGTCGAGGCAGACCGGCACCGCGTCGACGCCGCCGAACTGCTTGAACAGCACGGCCTTGCCCTCCATCACCGGCAGCGCGGCGCGCGGGCCGATGTTGCCCAGGCCGAGTACGGCCGAACCGTCGGTGACGACCGCGACGGTGTTCGACGCCCAGGTGTACTCGTACGTCAGCGACGGGTCGGCGGCGATCGCCTCGCACACCCGTGCCACGCCCGGCGTGTACGCGAGGGAGAGGTCTTCGCGGCTGGTCAGCGGGACGGTCGAGAGGACGGCCATCTTGCCGCCCCGGTGCAGTTGGAAGACGGGATCAGCGGGGTCCACGGTGGACGAAGGCATGGTGACTCCAGTGTCGTTTCAGCAGCTGGGCCGGCCGGTCGGGGCGCACGGTGAGGCGAGCGAGCGGCGGCACGAGTGCGGGGGGTCACCCAGGCACTTTTCGAGCATAGTCACGCCACCGGCAGCCAGAGGTGAGCAGGGTCATAACGGCTGCGGCGGCAATCGGCCGGGACGGGGCCAGTAGCGGAACACCACCCGACCGAGGACGTCGGCCACCCCGTACGCCCGGGAGTCGTCGGTCACCAACTCGTTGTCACCGTACAGCCACCAGCCGCCGTCGACGGGTCGGACGGCGCGTTTGACCACGAGCAGCTCGGGGCGGCTGCGGAAGACCGCGACCACCACGTCCCCCGGCCGGGTGGCGCGACCCCCCGGGCGGACCAGCACCGCGTCGCCGTGCCGCAGGGTCGGCGCCATGGACGGACCGGTCACGAGTACGGCCGAGAGCGGTCGCCGGAGACGGGGTACCGGCATGTGGTTTCACCTCCTGCGGCCTCGGGGACCACGTCCAGGAGTAATGTCGTCATGGATCATCGCAAACTTCCCATGGAGGATCCCGATGCGACTTCCACGCATCCTTGCGCCCCGGGTGACCGCGAGCGCGCACTGCGACCTGCCCTGCGGCGTCTACGACCCCGCGCAGGCTCGGATCGAGGCCGAGTCGGTGAAAATGATCTGCGAGAAGTACCAGGCCAACACCGACCCCGAGTTCCGTACCCGGGCCATCCTGATCAAGGAGCAGCGGGCCGAGCTGGTCAAGCATCACCTGTGGGTGCTGTGGACCGACTACTTCAAGCCGCCGCACTTCGAGAAGTACCCGCACCTGCACCAGCTGTTCAACGAGGCCACCAAGCTGGCCGGCGCGGCCGGCGCCAAGGGCGCCACCGACCCGTCCAAGGCCGACGAGCTGCTGCAGAAGATCGACGAGATCTCGAAGATCTTCTGGGAGACCAAGCAGGCGTGACGTGACCCGGTCACGCCTGTCGTCGGCGGCCGGCCCTGCCCCTCGGGGCGGGCCGGTCGCCGACGCGTTTCCGGTCGAGCGCCCCGGTCCGTACCAGGTCGCCCGGCTCGCCGTCCGCCGCGCTGACGGCCCTCCGCCGCCCCGCCGCCTGAGCGGGTAGAGTCCCCGACCGGGGGGATGAGTCGTGACTCAACTGACCGGACAACCGACCACCGACGACGACGTGGTGCACCTCACCGTGCCCGCCGACGGCGGCTATCTGAGCGTCCTGCGTACGGCCACCGCCGGTCTCGCGGCGCGTCTCCAGTTCGCCCTCGACGAGATCGAGGACCTACGCATCGCCGTGGACGAGGCGTGCGCCATGCTGCTCGCCATCGCGCCCCGGGGTGCCGAACTGGACTGCCGCTTCGCGGTCACCGAGGACGCGTTGACCGTCGAGGTGACGGTGCCGACCGTGCCGGGCGCCCGACTCCCTGCGGAGTCGTCGTTCGCGTGGAAGGTGCTGACCGCGTTGACCACCTCCGCCTCGGCGGGAGCGGCTGACGGCCGGGCCACCATCTCGCTGCTCACCCGCCGCGCCTCCGGCTGGTGAGCGGAGCTCACTCGAAGCCGAGGGCCCGCGTGGTGGGCGGGCTCACCAGCAGCCAGGTGACGCCGAGCCCGAGCGCGATCAGCGGTACGCCGAGCCAGCCCAACCCGCCCTGGATCATGAACCAGCCGATCGGCAGCAGCATGAGTTGCAGCACGATGGCGGGTGCCCGGGCGCCCGCTCGACGGCGCAGCAGCGCGCTGCCCAGCGCCCAGAGCGCGATCGCCGCGCCGATGGCGAACGCCGTCACCAGCAGCGCCGACACCAGGTCGGTGGTGGCGGCGGTGAAGTCGGCGACGACCAACCAGGCCGCGATCAGCCCGACGGCGATCGCCTGACCCCGCAGGAGGAAGACCGCCCACCGGAGGGTCACCGGGGTCGGGTCGGAGTCGATTGCCACGCGGTCACGATACCCGTGGCGGGTCGGGGTACAGTGCCGCCCATGCGGGCCGTCCTGCTGGTCAATCCGAAGGCCACCACCACCAGCGAGCGTGCGCGGGATGTGCTCGTCCGAGCGCTGCGCAGCGAGGTGGATCTCTCCGTGCGCTACACCCGGCGCCGCGGCCACGCCACCGCGCTGGCCCGGGAGGCCGCGGTGGAGGGCGTCGACGTGGTGGTCACCCTCGGTGGTGACGGCACGGTCAACGAGGTGGTCAACGGCCTGATGACGGCGACCAGTGCCGGCGGTGCGGCACCGACCGCCGAGCGGTTGCCCGCGCTGGCCACCGTGCCGGGCGGCTCGACGAATGTCTTCGCGCGGGCGCTGGGCCTGCCCAAGGAGTGGCCCGAGGCGGCCAGCATGCTCCTGGAGGGGCTGCGGCTGAGCCGGCACCGGACGATCGGCCTCGGCCGGGCCGACGACCGCTACTTCACCTTCTGCGCCGGCTTCGGGCTCGACGCGGCGGTCATCCATCGGGTCGAGGAGGCCCGTCGGCGGGGCCGGGTCTCCTCGCCGGGGCTCTATTTCCGCGCCTTCACCGCGCAGTTCCTGCTCGGTGCCGAGCGGCGCAACCCGGCGATCCAGTTGGAGCAGCCGGGCGAGACCACGGAGGGCGATCTGGCGACGGTGATCGTCCAGAACACCGCCCCGTGGACGTTCGTCGGCGACCGGGAGGCCAACCCGAACCCGGAGGCGTCCTTCGATCTGGGCCTCGACGTGATGGCCCTTCGCCAGCTAGGCGTCGCCAGTACGACACGGACAGTGAGGCAATTCCTGTCCGCCACGCCAGATCCGCAGGGTCGCCAAGTTCTTCGTCGGCACGATGTTGCCGAGTTCACGCTGGTAGCGAGCCGTCCGCAGGCGTTTCAGCTCGACGGCGACTACCTTGGCGAACGAGAAAAAGTTGGATTCGCCTCCGTTCCGGCCGCACTCAGAGTAATCTGTTAGGTCTCCGGTACCCCCGGGCGGAGAGGTCGGCGCGCCCCCGACACGCGACGACTGCGACACCCGGGACTCGTGCCGGAAATGTCGGCAATGTGCGCGGGACTGTACTATATTGATCCTCGACTGTGATAAGCCGGGTAAGCCAGTGCCCCCTGGAACCGGGACAAATGGGTTGTGGGCTTGCTCACCGCCCGGAGTTTTTCCAAGCGTCACCCTTGACATCGCCAGAGTTCGTGAAAGTATTCACAAGCGAACTTGAGTTACCGGGACATTGCCTGGACATGCTCGGCAGGTTGAGCTGTTCCAGCAGGTCCCCCGGGCCAACAGCCTGCTCACGCACTGCCGAATTGACGAACGCAAACCGTCACCATCGGCAATGCGGATGCATATAGGAAAAGCACGAAGAAGCAACATCTGCCACCCATCCAGAATGAGGAGTGTTGCCGCCATGGACTGGCGTCACCATGCTGTCTGCCGCGACGAGGACCCGGAACTGTTCTTCCCGATCGGGACGTCCGGTCCGGCTCTCCTGCAGGTCGAGCAGGCCAAGGCCGTCTGCAGGCGCTGCTCCGTGACCGACCAGTGCCTGCAGTGGGCGCTGGAGTCCGGTCAGGACGCTGGCGTCTGGGGCGGGATGAGCGAAGAGGAGCGCCGCGCTGTCAAGCGTCGCGGTGGCCTCCGGGTGCTGCGCGCTCACTCCGCCTGACCACAACCGCACCGAAGCGACACGCCCCGGCCGGGCTCAGCCCGCCGGGGCGTTCTGCTGTCCACCCGCACCTGGATGTAAGGAAGGGACCCTTCCTATACACCAGGCGTTAGCAGGGGACCCCTCCTTACATCCACAAGGGCGCTCAGCGCGTCGAGGGCGCCTGGACGTCCACCCGGTCCAGCACCAGCCCCACCAACTCCGGCGCGTCGGTCAGCGGCGCCGCCACGGCAACCGCGCCGGCCTCCCGCGCCGACACCGCCACCGCGTCGTGGAACAACCCGGGCGCCAGGAAGTACGCGGCCACGGCGACCCGCCGCGCGCCCCGCGCCCGCAACCGGGCCACCGCCGCGCCGACGGCCGGTGGCGCCGCCGAGGCGTACGAGACCCGGGTCGTGGCACCCAGGACCGCACCGAGTTCCCGGGCCACCCGGCCGACCGAGGCGCGGGCGGACGCGTCCCGGGTACCCGCCGCCGCCAGCACCACCGCGTCGAACCGACCCGGTTCCGCCTCCGCCAGCCGCCGCCCCAGCGCGTCCAGCAGCGACCGGTCCACCCGGTTGCCGACCGGGCCGAGCACGTCGGTGACGGTCACCGCGATCGGCGGACCGGACTCCTGGGCGGCCGCCACCGCCGCCGGGATGTCCACCCGCCGGTGGTACGCGGCGGTCAGCAGCAGCGGCACCAGGACCGCCCGGGAGTGCCCGGCGGCGGCCAGTCCTCGCAGCGCCTCGGTCGGACCGGGCTCGGTGTGGTCCAGCCAGCTCGCCAGCACCGGGGTGCCGGGCCGGGCGTCCGACACCGCCCGCGCCAGCGCCCGGGTGGCCTCGGCGGCCCGTGGATCGCGGCTGCCGTGGGCGACCAGGAGCAGCGGGTCCCGCCCCGACCCTGGTGGGCCGGGGCGGATCGGGCCGCCGTCGGTTTCCGCCGCCTCGGTCAGAGGTGCAGTCCGCACTCGGTCTTCTCGAACATGGCCCAGCGGCCGGCGCGCGGGTCCTCCCCCGCCGTGGTCCGGCGGGTGCACGGCCAGCAGCCGACCGAACCGTAGCCGCGCCGGAGCAGTTCGTTGACCGGCACCTTCCACCGCGCGACGTACGCGTCGACGTCCGCCTGGCTCCAGGCCGCGATCGGGTTGACCTTCACCCGACCCCGGCGCGGGTCGAACGCCACCACCGGCGTGTTGGCCCGGGTCGGCGACTCGTCCCGGCGCAGTCCGGCGGCCCATGCCTCGTAGCCGGCCAGCGCCCGTTCCAGCGGCTCCACCTTGCGCAACCGGCAGCACTCGTCCGGTGACCGGTTGAACAGCCGGGGCCCGTACTCGCCGTCCTGCTGACCGACGGTGAGTCGGGGCCGGATCGACCGGACGTTCACCGGCAGGGTGCGGGCGACCTCGTCGCGGACGGCGAGGGTCTCCGGGAAGTGCAGGCCGGTGTCGAGGAAGACCACGTCCACCCCGGGTGCCACCCGGGAGACGAGGTGGGCGAGCACCGCGTCCGCCATCGAGCTGGTCACGCAGAACCGGTCACCGAAGGTCTCCGCGGCCCACCGGGCGATCTCCAGCGCGGGCGCGCCCTCCAGTTCCCGGCCCGCCCGGTCGGCGAGTTCCCGCAACTGCTCGGGGCTGCGGCGGGTCGGGTCGGCCGGCGCGACCGCCGGGGCGGGCGCGGTGTCGACGAGTCCCAGACCGGCTGCGGAGACCAGCGCGCTCATCGCCGCACCGCCTGGGGGAGCAGACCGGTGAAACGGACCGTGAACACTCGGGCGCAGCCGTGGCACTCCCAGGCGCCGTGCCCGGTCTCGCTCGGCCGCAGGTCCTCCTCGCCGCAGTAGGGGCAGTACAACGGCGCGGCACGGGTCTCGCTGCTCATCGCGTCACCTCGCTCATCGCAGTAGTTCCTCGTCGGCCCGGACGACCCAGTTGGCGAACGTCTCGTTCTCGGTCCGGCCGTCCAGGTAGCGCCGGGCCAGCCGTTCGACGTACTCGGGAAGCTCGTCGGCGGTCGTCTTGAGACCGCGCAGCTTGCGCCCGAACCCGGCGGTCTGGCCCTCGGCCATGCCCAGCCCGCCGCCGAGGTGCACCTGGTAGCCCTCGACCTGCTGGCCGTCCGGGCCGGTCACCAGTTGTCCCTTGAGCCCGATGTCGGCGACCTGGGTGCGAGCGCAGGCGTTCGGGCAGCCGTTGATGTGGATGGAGATGTCCGTGTCGAAGTCACGCAGCCGCTGCTCCAGGCGGGCCACCAGCTCCTCGCCGCGCGCCTTGGTCTCGACGATGGCGAGCTTGCAGTACTCGATGCCGGTGCAGGCCATGGTGCCGCGCCGCCAGCTCGACGGGTGGGCCTCCAGACCGATCCCGCGCAGCGCGGTGACCAGCGAGTCGGTCCGCTCCTGCGGGACGTCGAGGACGAGCAGTTTCTGGTACGGGGTGAGGCTGATCCGGCCGCTGCCGTGCGCTTCGACGACGTCGGCGAGCTGGGCGAGCTGGGTGCCGGAGACCCGCCCCACCACCGGGGTCGCGCCGACGTAGTTTCGGCCGTCCCGCTGGGCGTGCACGCCGATGTGGTCGACCGGCCGCTCCGGCAGGTCCGGGGCCGGGCCGTCCAGCAGCGTCCGGCCGAGGTACTCCTTCTCCAGCACCTCGCGGAACTTGGCCACGCCCCAGTCGGAGACCAGGAACTTCAACCGGGCTCGGTGGCGCAGCCGGCGGTACCCGTAGTCGCGGAAGATGCCGACCACGCCGACCCAGACGTCCGGCACCTCGTTCAGCGGAACCCAGACGCCGAGCCGCTGGGCCAGCATGGGGTTGGTGGAGAGCCCGCCGCCGACCCACACGTCGAAGCCGGGGCCGTGCTCGGGGTGGTCGACGCCGAGGAAGGCGATGTCGTTGGCCTGGTACGGGGTGTCCACCAGCCACGAGATCGACGACTTGAACTTGCGTGGCAGGTTGGAGTACTCCCGGTCGCCGACGTACCGCCGGACGATCTCGTCGATCGCCGGGGTGGCGTCGATCCGCTCGTCCGCGGCCACACCCGCGACCGGGCTGCCCAGCACGATGCGGGGGCAGTCGCCGCACGCCTCGGTGGTCTGCAGGCCGACGGCCTCCAGCCGACGCCAGATCTCGGGCATGTCCTCGACCCGGATCCAGTGGTACTGGATGTTCTGCCGGTCGGTGATGTCGGCGGTGTCCCGGGCGAACTCCCGGGAGATCTCCGCGATGGTGCGCAGCTGCGCCAGGTCGAGCTGGCCGCCGTCCACCCGCACCCGGAGCATGAAGTACTCGTCCTCCAGCTCGTGCGGCTCCAGCACGGCGGTACGTCCGCCGTCGATGCCCGCCTTGCGCTGGGTGTAGAGGCCCCACCAGCGGAACCGACCGCGCAGGTCCGCCGGGTCGATGGAGGCGAAGCCGCCGTGGGCGTAGATGTTCTCGATCCGCTCCCGCACGTTGAGCGGGTTGTCGTCCTTCTTGCTGCGCTCGTTGGGGTTGAGCGGCTCGCGGTATCCGAGCGCCCATTGGCCCTCGCCGCGGGGGCGGCGGGGAGCCCGCGCGGGGCGCGCCGTGGGATCCCCGGGTCGGGCCGGAATCTCGCTGACCGCCATCGCGGCGTCCTCCGTTGTCTGCTGTGCCTCGGCTGGGGTAAGCGGACGCGATCGGCTCCCGGAAAGGGGCCGTGGACGGCGATGTCAGGAACGGCCGGCGCGCCAGGTGCCCGAGGCAGGGTGGTCGGGCGTCGTCAGTAGGCCGGACAGATGGCGCTGCGCACGCGGCCGTAATCAACGTGGCGGCGAGCCACGAAGCGGCGCACGACGGCGGCAGTCATGAACGTCATGTTGCCACACCGGGTATGGGCCGGCCAATGACTGCGTGCCGCATCCCACATCACGGGCGGTCGCTGCCGCCACTCGGAGCGCGATCGTGTGGCAGGCTCGCAATGTGGGGGATTTGTCCGATAGGTCGGTCCCGGTCGCCGGAACCGGCGTCCGGCTCAGCGGCGTACGCCTGCGTGCCCTGCCGGTCTGGCTGCTCCCGGCGGGCCTGACCCTGCTGGTGACGCTGGCCGGGTTGGACTCCGCCCAGCCGTGGCGGGACGAGTTGGCCACCTGGAGCGCCGCCACCCGGCCGGCGGCCGACCTGTTCCGGCTGACCGGCACCATCGACGCCGCCGCCGCGCCCTACTACCTGCTCGTGCACGCCTGGACGGCGGTGGCCGGCGACTCGGTGGCCGCGCTGCGTCTGCCGTCCGCACTGGCCATGGCCGTCGCCGCCGGCCTGACCGCCACGCTCGGTCGACGGCTCTGGGACGCCCGCGTCGGCACCCTCGCCGGGCTGCTGTTCGCGGTCCTGCCCAGCACCTCCCGCTACGGCCAGGAAGCCCGCCCGTACGCGCTGGCCACCGCCCTGGCCGTGCTGAGCACCCTGCTGCTCGTGGACTCGCTGCACCGTCCCGGTCCACGCCGCTGGGCCGGGTACGCCGTGACCACCGCCGCCCTCGGGCTCACCCACCTGGTCGCCCTCACCCTGCTCGCCGCACACGCCGTCGCCGTACTCACCGCCACACCCCGCACCGCTTCACCGGGCACCACCGCACCGCCCGCCGCCGACCCGGCGTCATCGGACCGGGCGTCGACCCCTGACCCCGGGCCCCGGGCCCCGGGCGACCTCGGGGCCGGTGGGGGGCGGCGGCGGTTCCGGCGACGGGTGGCGTGGGGGTGGGTGGCCGCGTTGGTGCCGGTGTTCGCGGCGGTCACCCCGTTGGCGCTGCGGGCCCGGGGGCAACGGGCCCGGCAACTGGACTGGGTGGACGCGGCGCGGCCCGGGGACCTGGCGGCGCTGCCCGGCGGGGTGGTACAGAGCGGGGTGGTGGGCGGCCTCCTGGTCGGGCTCGCCGCTCTCGGTACGGTCCGGGCCGGTCGGCGGGCGCTGCTGCCGGCCAGTTGCGTGCTGCTGCCCGTGCTGCTGCTCTTCGTCGCCGGGTCCGTCGTCCCGCTCTGGGTTCCCCGCTACCTGGTCTTCGTGGTGCCGTTCGGCTGCCTGCTGGCCGGTGCGGCTCTGCGTACGGTCCGGGCGCCCGGTGCACTCGCCGTGGTGGCCCTGGCCGGGCTGCTCGGTCTGCCGGACCAGGCCGCGTTGCGACGTACCCACGAGTGGCCGCGCAGCGCCACGGTCGACTACGCGGGCGCGGCCCGGATCGTCGCCGACGACCTGCGCCCCGACGACACGGTGGTCTACTCGCCCCGGGAGAGCTGGCTCTTCCTCGACCTGGGGCTGCGCTACCACCTCGGCGAGCGGACACCCCGGGACGTACTGGCGGTGGCGGACCCGCAGCGCCGGGGCGATCTCTGGGCCACCGAGTGCGACCGGCCGACGGAGTGCCTGGCGGGGGTGGACCGGGTCTGGCTGGTGGTCGCCGGCGGTCCGGACGACCCGCTGGCCGCCGTCCCCGGGACCAAGGGTGACGCGCTGCGGAGCGGCTACACCGTCACCCGGGTCTGGCCCCGACCCGGCCTCACCGTCGCCCTGCTCACCGCCGACGACCGCTGACCGCCCGCCGGGCGCGGCACCGAGGGCGACCGGCGAACTCCCGGTCGGCCCGGGGCACGCTCAGGCGCCAGGGCACGCTCAGGCGCCAGGGCGTTCCGGGGCGGTGCGGGCCAGCGGGACGATCAGGATCGCCTCGGTGCCGCCCTCGGCGCCGGGCCGCAGCTCGATACTGCCCCGCAGCTCCCCGGTGACCAGGGCGCGGACGATCTGCAGACCGAGCTTCCCGCTGCCGGAGGCGTCGAAGTCGTCCGGCAGCCCCCGACCGTTGTCGGCGACGGTGACGTGCAGCATCTTGCGGGCCCGGTGCGCCGACACCACCACCTCGGGCGCGTCGGCGGTGGGCGGGCCCGGTGGCTCCGGCTCGACACCGACCTCGTCCTCGGCCTCACCGGTCGGCGGGAAGCCGTGCTCGACGGCGTTGAGCAGCAGCTCGTTGAGCACCATCACCATCGAGGTGGCGATCTCGGCCGGCAGCACGCCGAAGCTGCCCGTGCGTCGCATCCCGACGCTCACCTCGGTCGCCGCCACCTCGGTCGCCGCACTGGCCACCCGGTCGACGATCCCGTCGAACTCGACCGCCTCGTCGCTGGACATGGAGAGCGTCTCGTGCACCAACGCGATCGAGGCGACCCGGCGTACCGACTCCTCCAGGGCGACCCGCGCCTCGGGTATGCCGACCCGGCGGGCCTGGAGGCGCAGCAGCGCCGCGACGGTCTGGAGGTTGTTCTTCACCCGGTGGTGGATCTCCCGGATGGTGGCGTCCTTGGTGATCAGGGCCCGGTCCCGGCGGCGTACCTCGGTGATGTCCCGGACCAGGACCAGCGCGCCGATCGGCACACCGGCGGGCATCAGCGGCAGGGCCCGGGTGAGCATGGTCGCGCCCCGCGCGTCGATCTCGCGCCGGGGCGGCGCCTCGCCGCGCAGCGCGGCGAGGATGCCGTTGCCGGCCTCGGTCCCCTCCAGCGGGTCGTTGGCCAGTCGGCGGTGCAGCGCCGCGAGATCCTCGCCCACCAGGTGGGAGGCGTAGCCCAACCGGCGGTACGCGGACTGCGCGTTCGGACTCGCGTAGGTGACCTTGCCCCCGGCGTCCAGCCGGACCAGCCCGTCACCGACCCGGGGCGCCGAGGTGGTCTCGCCGGGGTGCCGGGGCGGCGGGAACGTGCCGTCGGCGATCATCTGCGCCAGGTCGTCGGCAGTGGTCAGGTAGTTCAACTCCAGCTGGCTGGGCGTACGGGCGGTGGACAGGTTGGTGTCCCGCCCCACCACGGCGATCACCTCGTCGGACTCCCCGTCGGCGGCTCGCAGCCGGACCGGGATCGCCTCGTGTCGGGCGGGCACGTCGCCGTACCAGACCGGATCGCCCTCCCGCCAGATCCGGCCCTGTCCGTAGGCGACGTCCAGGTGCGCCACCTCCGGGCCGCCGACGATGCGTCCCACCTGGTCGTCCTGGTACGCGGTGGGCGCGGTGGTCGGGCGGACCTGGGCCACGCAGAGGAAGCTCCCCTCACCGTCCACGGGGACCCAGAGCAGCAGGTCGGCGAAGGACAGGTCGGACAGCAACTGCCAGTCACCGGCGATGCGGTGCAGGTGGTCGATGTCGGCCGGACGCAGACGGGTGTGCTCCTCGGCGAGATCGCGCAGCGTTGACACGCCGACCAGCGTGCCACGCCGAGGGTCACCTCGTCGCGGTGACCTTCTTCAGGCCCCGGGGCGCGTCCGGGTCCTCGCCCCGGGTCAGCGCGAGGGCCAGCGCCAGCCGTTGCAGCGGCAGGATGTCCAGCAGCGGGGCGTAGCGCTCGTCGACCTCGGGCACGCCGAGCCGGGTGGCCCCCTCGACCTCGGCGGAGCCGACCACGACCACGTCGGCCCGACGCTCGCCGAGCCGGGGCAGCACCTCGCGCATCGCCTGCCCGCCCGGCCCGGAGCCGACCACGGCCAGCACCGGCACGTCCGGGTCGGTCATCGCGAGGGGGCCGTGCAGCAGGTCGGCGCCGGAGAAGGCCAACGCCGGCAGGTACGACGTCTCCATCAGCTTGAGCGCGGCCTCCCGGGCGGTCGGGTACGCGTACCCCCGGCCGGTGGTGACCAGTTGGCCGGCGAAGCGGTAGCGGGGGGCGAGCTCGGTGGCGGTCGGGTCGGCGAGGGTCCGGGCGGCCAGTGCCGGCAGCGCGGCCAGTGCCCGGCGCTCGTCGTCCGGAAGCGTGCCGTCGCCGGACCGGATCCCCTCGACCAGCAGGAGCAGGGCGAGCAGCTCCGCGGTGTACGTCTTGGTCGCCGCCACCGCCCGCTCGTGTCCGGCGGCGATGTCGACGGAGAGTTCGGCGGTCCCGGCCAGCGGGGAGTCCGGTGCGTTGGTGACCGCGAGGGTGAGTGCGCCGGAGTCCCGGGCGCTCCGGAGCACCTCGGCCAGGTCGGGCGAGCCGCCGCTCTGGCTGACGCCGACGACCAGGGCGTCGGAGAGGTCCGGCCGGGCGCCGAAGAGGGTCACGGCGCTGGGCGAGGCGAGCCCGGCCGGCAGGCCGAGACGGATCTCGGCGAGGTACGCCCCGTAGAGCGCGGCGTGGTCGGAGGTGCCGCGCGCGGTGAACACCACGTGCCGGGGGCGGCGCTCGGCGATGGCGGCGGCGACCCGGGCGATCGGTGCCGCGTACTCGTCGGAGAGCAGTCGCTCGTAACCGGCCGGCTGCTCGTCGATGTCGGCGGCCATGCCGCTTCCTGGGCGCGTCACGCGAACTCCTCCCCTGCGCGGTCCCCGCGCGTTTGATGCTCAGTCTTGCAGGATTCTTCACGTATGAGCAACCGAACGCGCAGTACTGCGCAGTGGATCACCAAAACTAGGAGTCGTCACCTACGCTGACCCGACCTCACCGCGCAACCCGTACCTACCACCGAGAGGACGACGTGGCCGAGGGAACCGACGATCGGGCGTTGCCGGCGACGGAGGAACTGGCCCTGGCCCGGCAGGCCCTGGACTCCGGCGACCTGGCACACGCCGCTGACCACGTGGCGGCTGCGCTGGCCCGGGCACCGACGCTGCCCGAGGTGCACGAGACCCTGGCCCGACTGGCCGTGGCCGGCGGCGACGACCCGGTGGAACTCTTCCCTCTGCAACACCACACCTTCATCGGCGCGGTCGTCGCCCGGGCACACCTGCTCGCCGCCACCGGCCGTCCCGCCGAAGGGCTCGACCTGCTGGTGGCCGCCACCGCGCACGCACCGGGAGCGGACTGGGCCGGTGTCCCCTGGGTCACCTCACCCGACCTGGCCGAACGCCTCGGTCCGGACCAGGCGGCCCGGGTCCTGATGCAGGTCTGCGCCGCCGCCCCCGACCCGGTCCCCGCGTCCGACCGGGCGGCCCTGGCGGCCTACCTGACGCTGGCCCGCAACGCGGTCACCGTCCACCCGGAACACGGGCTGCTGCTGGGCACGGCCTCCGCGCTGGCCCGGCGGGTCGGCGAGGTGCCGCTCGCGGTCCGCTGGGCCAGTCGGGGCGTACGCGCCGCACCGTCCAAGATCGGCGAGGTCTGGCTCGGGTACGCGTTGCGCAGCGCGGGCCGTACCCGGGAGGCGCTCGTCGCGCTGCGCCGTGCCGTCGACCACGACCCGGACGACCTCGCCGTGTACGCCGACATCGCCGGCACGCTGGCAGACCACGGCCGGCTCGACGAGGCGCTGGTCTGGATCGAGCGGGCGTTGACCCGCAACCCGTCCTTCGACTGTGCCGTGCACACCGCGCACCGGCTGCGGTTCCAGCGCGACGCCGACGTACGCCACCTGGTCGCGCTGGCCGACTTCGTCCGCGACCATCCCGACGACTCCCACGAGCACGGCGACCTCGCCGAGTGCTGCCGTGGCCGCCCCTGGCTGGGACAGGTGACGCCGGTCGCCGCCCGCCCGCCGTTCGACACCGCGGAGCGGGCACGCCCGACACCGCCACCGCCCTCCGCGGACGCGGCCCGGCGACTGCAGCAGCTCGCCCACCCCGCCTGGCCGCACCCACCGGCCGCGTACGACACGGCGGTCGGCCTGGCCACGCTCGACCTGTCGGACCTGCTCGGCCTGCTGGCCCACCCGCCGGAGGCTCCGCCGACCGCGTTGGGCCGGGTGCTCGCCGGGCAGGATCCCGCGCTCTGGGTGCGCTGCGTCCAGGTGTGGGCCTGCCTCGGCCTGCTGCACCACCGCACCGACGAGCCGTGGGCCGCCTCGACGCGACGGCGGGTGCTCACCGAGTTGACCGACACCGAGGAGGTCGCCGAGGCGGCCCTGTTCGCGTTGGTCACCGCCGCCTGGGTGGACCCGTCGGTCCGGCCCGACGTGGCCGGGCTGGTCGCCGCCCGACTCGCCACGGTGGCCGAGGCGACCCGGCAGGGCCCGGTGCCGATGGCCGCCTCCCTGGCCCACCTGGCGCTGGCCGCCCCGGATCTCGACCCGGACAGCGTCGCCCTGGCGCGCACCCTGGCCGGCGCACCCGCCGGAGGGCACCGCTCGCCGCTGCGCGCACTGCTGCACCGGCTGCTGCGCCCGTTCCGCCCCCGCCTACCCGGCCCACCCTGATCCGCGCATCTCGCGCTCACGGACGTAAGGAGGGGTCCCCTGCTATGCACGAGGCGTTAGCAGGGGACCCCTCCTTACATCCGGCACAGCCGGAACATCCGGCACAGCCGGCTCACGCGGCTCACGCGGACGGGGAGCGGGCCAGAGCGGTCTCGGCCTGTTCCTCGGGCGTGCCGGTCGGTTCGTTGCTGGTGCGCAGCGGGATCTCGCGGATGAACCAGGCCAGCACCGGCACCAGCACGGCGAAGAGCACCGCCCACAGGAAGACGTGCGAGATCGCGTCGGCCAACCCGCCGAGCACCGCCTCGCGCGCCTGTGCCGGCAACTCCCGGAGCTGGTCGATGTTCATCGCCGCCCCGGCCTCGCCGCCGCCGCTGAAGGCACCACCGGCGGCGGTACCGGCCAGCCGGTTGGCGAAGATCGCACCGAACAGCGAGATGCCGAACGAGCCGCCGATGGAGCGGAAGAAGGTGGCCGCGCCGCTGGCCGCGCCGAGGTCCTTCTGCTCCACGCTGTTCTGCGCGATCAGCATCGACGTCTGCATGAGGAAGCCCATCCCGACGCCGAGCACGATCATGTAGAGCGACGACTGGACCTTGCTGGTGTGCACGTCCAGCAGGCTCAGCAGGGCGAGCCCGACGGCCATCACCGCGCCACCGACGATCGGATAGATCCGGTAGCGACCGGTCCGGGTGATGGCCCGGCCGACGAGCAGCGAGACCACCAGCATGCCGAACATCAGCGGCAGCAGGAGCAGGCCCGAGTTGGTGGCCGAGGCGCCCTGCACGGTCTGCTGGTAGAGCGGCAGGAAGTTCATCGCGCCGAACATCGCGAAGCCGAGCAGGAAGCCGATCGTGGAGATCAGGGCGAAGTTCCGGTTCGCGAACAGACCCAGGGGCAGGATCGGCTCGGGGGCGCGCCGCTCGACGAACCCGAAGGCGACCAGCGCGACGAGCGCCAGGGCGGCGAGGCCGAGGATCTGCGGGGAGCGCCAGGCGTACTCGTTGCCGCCCCACGTGGTGATCAGCACGATCGCGGTGATGCCGACCGACAGCAGCGCGGCGCCGAGCCAGTCGATCCGGTGCTCGGTGCGGTACCGGGGCAGGCGCAGGGTGGCGATGAGCAGCACCAGCGCCACGCCGCCGAGCGGCAGGTTGACGTAGAACGCCCAGCGCCAGGAGAGGTGGTCGGTGATGAAGCCGCCGACGAGCGGTCCGGCGACCATGGCGATGGCCATGATGCCGGCGATCATGCCCTGGTACCGGCCGCGCTCGCGAGGCGGGACCAGGTCGCCGATGATCGCCATCACGCCGACCATCAGGCCACCGGCACCGAGGCCCTGCACCGCGCGGAAGGCGATGAGCTGGACCATCCCGTCGTCGGGTCCGCCGAGGGCCGACGAGCCGGCCATGCCGCAGAGCGCGGAGCCGAGCAGGAAGAGCACCACGGCGGTGAGGAAGACGTTCTTGCGGCCGTACAGGTCGCCGAGCTTGCCCCAGATCGGGGTGGAGACGGTGGTGCCCAGCACGTACGCGGTCACCACCCAGGTGAAGTGGTTGAGCCCACCGAACTCGCCGACGATGCGGGGCAGCGCCGTGCTGACGATCATGTTGTCGAGCATCGCCAGCATCATGGCGATCATCAGCCCGAACAGGACGAGTCGAATGTTGGGTCGCACGGCGGCCTGTTGTTGTGAGGCCATCGGTAAGCTCTCCCCCCGAGACGTGACGCACTTACTTGCCGACCGGCTAGCTACCTTACTAGCCGGACGGTAAGTTGGACAGCAGATGACGGTCAACTGGATTAGGTGGTGCAGGTGAGCCAGAGCACAGGCGGCACCCGGGAGCGGATCAAGGCCGTCGCGCTGGAACTCTTCACCGAGCAGGGCTACGAGGCGACATCGCTGCGTGAGGTCGCCGAACGACTCGGCGTGACCAAGGCCGCCCTCTACTACCACTTCAAGAGCAAGGACGAGATCGTCACCAGCGTCGTCGAGGACCGGCTGGGCCGGATGGACACGCTGATCTCCTGGGGCGAGGGCCAACCGGACACGCTCGCCACCCGCCGGGCGCTGATCGAGCGGTACGCCGACGCGATGTTCGGCGGCGAACAGCCGTCGGTGATGCGCTTCTTCGAGCAGAACCAGACCGCCCTGAAGAACCTCTCCGCCGGTCGGGACATGCGCGAGCGGATGTTCCGGCTGGCCTCCGTGCTGTGCCGGGGCGACGACAGCGCCGGTGCCCAGCTACGCGCCGTGCTGGCCCTGTTCGCCGTGCACAGCAGCTGGTTCGCTCTGCGTACGCCGGACATCACCGACGCCGACCGCAAGCGGGTGGCGTTGGAGGTCGCCTACGAGCTGCTGGCCGCGATCGCGGTACCGGCCGCACCGGCCGAGGCGTGACCGCCCGACCGCCGACGCCCGCCGGAGGTCCGAGCGCTCAGCCGGCCGGGGTCAGCGTCAGTCGCAGGGCGAGCAGGTCGACACCGGGCATCGGCGACCAGTCCTGTTCCGGTACGCGGACGAAGCCCCGCCGCCGATAGAGCCGGTGCGCCGGCTCGGCGTGGCCGGCGCGTACGCAGATCACCAGCGCGGTGCAGCCCCGCCCGGTCGCCTCCGCCACGCACGCCTCGACCAGGGCGGCACCGGCACCCCGTCCCTGTGCGGCCGGATCGACGGCCAGCATGCGGAACTCCGCCTCGTCCGGTCGGCACAGCTCGGCGTACCTGCTGCCGGGCAGGACGAAGGTGACCGTGCCGAGCACCTGACCGGTGGCCGGGTCGACGGCGACCAGGATCCGGCCGTGTGCCGCCCGACCACTGACGTCGGCCAGCACCTCGGCGTAACCGTTCTCGCCCTTCAACTGGCCGTCGGCCTCGTACGCGGCGACGGTCAACCGGGCCACCGCGGCGAAGTCGGCCGGCTCGGCCGCGCGGACCAGGACGCCGGTCAACCGATCACCGCGATCAGGTCACCGTCCTGCACCACGTCGCCCTCGTTGACCGCGAGCTGCTGCACGACGCCGTCGGACTCGGCGATCACCGGGATCTCCATCTTCATCGACTCCAGGATCACCAGCGTGTCCCCCTCGGACACGGTGTCCCCGGCCGACGCGACGACCTTCCAGACGTTCGCCACCATCTCGGCGCGGATCTCCTCGGCCATCTCCCGGCCCCTTCTCTCGCGACTGCCTGCGCCACATCCAATCATGTGGCGGTCCTCCCCGGGCGGCGAGCAGCAGCCCCGGCGAGGATGCGTCGACGCCGACCGCACTAGCATCAACAGGTCGGACCCTGGCTCCGGAGGGCCGGTAGCGTGCCCCGGGGTCGAGGTCGTGCGCAGACGATCATCACGAGGAGGTCACCATGGCGAAGAAGGCCCGCAAGAAGAAGGCCCGGAAGAAGAGCGCCGCCAACCACGGCAAGCGCCCCAACTCCTGACGACGACGCTCCGGTCCCGGCGGACCGGACAGCGAGACGCCGGTGGCCCGTCCGGGCCACCGGCGTCGTCGTCCCTCCCTCGCCGACCGGTCAGTCGGCCAGTTCGCGGGACTCGGTGCTCTCGAACACCACGATCTCGCTGAGGCGTACCCGCAGTCGCTCGCGCAGTTCGTCCGGCGCGGACTCGTTGCCGCAGCAGCGGGCCACCAGCGCCTTCACCTCCTGCTCGATGCCGTACTCCCGCAGGCAGGGACCGCATTCGTCGAGGTGGTGACGGATCCGGGAGCGCCGCTCCTGGGCGCACTCCAGATCGAGGTAGAGGTAGACCTCGGCGAGGACCTCGCGGCAAGCCGTCTCGTGCGGGTCTCCACAGCTCACGTCACACCTCCCGGCCGGTGGCAGCGGAACTCCGGGCCGTCGACGGCGCGGCCGAGAAGCCGCGCTCCGCGGCGTAGCCCTCAAGCAGCTTGCGCAGATTACGACGACCGCGGTGCAACCGCGACATCACGGTGCCGATCGGCGTACCCATGATGTCGGCGACCTCCTTGTAGGAGAACCCCTCGACGTCGGTCAGGTACACCGCCAGCCGGAACTCCTCCGGCAGCTGCTGGAGGGCCTCCTTGACGTCACTGTCGGGCAGCCGGTCGAGCGCCTCCGTCTCGGCGGAGCGCAACCCACTGGAGGTGTGCGACTCGGCCTCGGCGAGCTGCCAGTCGGTGATCTCATCGGTGGGCGCCTGCACCGGCTGCCGCTGCCGCTTGCGGTAGGAGTTGATGTAGGTGTTGGTCAGGATCCGATACAGCCAGGCCTTCAGGTTCGTGCCCTGTTCGAACTGGTGGAAGGCCGCGTACGCCTTCAGGTAGGTCTCCTGGACCAGGTCCTCGGCATCCGCCGGGTTACGCGTCATTCGCAGGCCGGCCGCATAGAGCTGATCGACGAATGGCATCGCGTCCCGCTCGAACCGGGCCCTGCGCTCGTCCGTCTTCTCGGTGGTCAACCGCACATCCCCTCGGGTCGGATGCTTCCCCGCCGAGGATACGCGCACGGACCTCCCGGCAGATTCGGTTCCGACGGGTGTGCCCGTCGCCACCTCGGCCGGTGACACCGTCGCCGGCCAGTCCGGGCCCGCCAGCAGTTGCCGTAGCTGCCGCGCGTCCCGCTCGTCGCGTTCCCGGTTCCGGATCTCGGTCGGCACCGGTCACCCCCTCGCACAGTGGTCATCCGAGGGGTTCAACACCCACCGCAGGCCAGGGCATTCCGGATCCGACTCCCGATCCTGGTCCCGGCCGCGCGGATCACACGGCTGGGACCAGGAAGGGCCTGGGAGCCCGGTGCGACCGCCCCGACCGGGCGGGCGACACCATGGGATGCAACGACCCGGCGCGGCCACCGGACACGGCGCGGGCCCCGACCGGCACCGCGGCGGCCGCGTCCCGGCCGGGCGGACGACGGGCGGTCAGGACCGCACCCAGCCGTGTGCGCGCAGCCAGTCGATCACCAACGCCGCCGTGCCGGGTGGGTCGCCACGCAGGTCGTGGCGCTGGCCCGGGCGGACCACCACCTGCACGCCGGGGCCCGGCTCGGGCACCCCGAACGGGTCCCGGTCGCCGTTGACGACCAGTGTCGGCACCCCGCTGTCCAGCTCGGCGGCCCGGCTGCGTTCCGGGCGGCCGGGCGGATGCAGCGGGAAGGCGAGCGCGACCACCCCGGCGGCGCCGACGCCACGCGCCGTCCGGCAGGCCACCCGCGCGCCGCTGGAGCGACCTCCCACCAGCACCGGTACGCCCGGATGACGCCCCCGCAGCACGGTCGACACGGCGGTCCAGGCCGTGTCGAGGTGTCCGGCCGGAGCCGGAGCCCGCCGACCGGCGACCCGGTAGGGCTGTGTCACCCGGGCCACGACCAACCCGACAGCCACCGCCGCGTCGCGTAGCGCGAGCAGGTCCGGTGCGTCGACACCGCCACCCGCCCCGTGCCCGAGCACCAGGAGCGCGCCGGCCGGGCCGGGCGGTCGGTCGGTGTCCACCCGCGCCGGGCCGTGCGGGGTCTCGATGAGGTCGTCGTGCGGCACGGCTCCATTCTGCGGGCCGCACGCTCTGCGCGACCGGCGGTCACGCCGCCGCCCGCGCCACCGGCGGCCGGGCTGGTGTCCGGGCACCACCACCGCCGGTCGGTCCGCAGGTCGGCGTGCCTCGTTCCCGCCGACGCCGTCTGGCCGGCTCCGGGGCGGGACCGTCGCGTCCGACGACACGGCGTCCCGCTCCGGACCGGCTCATCGATCAGCTCAGCGGCACCAGGGTGAGCAGTCGATCACGCACCGGCGGACCCGCCTCGCTGGCGGCGTCCGGATCGGGTTGGACCTCGTCACGCCAGGCCACCAACATCGCCCGCCGCTCGCGGGGTGTGGTGCCACCCCACACGCCGTGGCAGTCGCCCACTTCCAGCGCCCAGGCGAGACAGGAACCCTGCACGTCACAGCTGTTGCAGAGTGCCACCGCCGCGTCGGCCGGCTCGTTCGGTGCCGGAAAGAACGTCTCCGGATCGACGCTCTGGCATGTCCCCCTGGTACGCCAGGCTTCGTCTTGTCGCCGCTCGTGCAGCGCCCTCAACAGTCGTGGATCACGCCGTGCGGCGGCCACCTCGTGCGGACGGGGCATACGCGCCCGTGTCATCCACCCACCTCCCCCGTGGGACCAGCAATATCGATGAGCATCGTTCACAGGACGCGAACGACACCCACCACCGGCGCTGTGTTCTATCGCATTTACTGGCACGGGGACAAGTGTCTGCCGGGAAGTTGCCAGAAAGAGCCCTGCACCTTTCACCCGCAACTGCGGCAAATCACTCCCGACAATATGCGGGGTGCAATCAGAACAGGGTCGCCTCTTCCGGGCCGGCCGGGGACGACAGTGGCACCCGGGCGGTCAACCGGGGACCGTCGTTGCGGACGTCGCCGACCGCCGGCCCCACCGGGCGCACCTCCAGCCCGGCCAGCCACTCCGGTGCCGGCGGGACCAGCAGCTCCGCCGGCTCACCTCCCCCGCCCAGCCAGGTCGCCCACCGCTCCGGCGGCAGCAGCAACGGCATCCGGTCGTGCACCTCGGCCAGCTCACCCAGGGCGCCGGTGGTCACCACGCTGCACGTCATCAGCGGGTCGTCGGGGCCGCCCCAGACCGACCAGATGCCCGCGAAGGCGAGCACCGACCCGTCGCGTGGGGTCAGATAGAACGCCTGCTTGGTGCCGTCCGGTCGACGGACCCACTCGTACCAGCCGTCGGCCGGGACCAGGGCCCGACGGCGGGCGAAGGACGGCGCGTACGCCCGGCTGGTGGCGACCGTCTCGGCGCGAGCGTTGATCATGCGTGCGGCGCCGGCGGGCGACCGGGACCACGGCGGCACCAGCCCCCAGCGGGCCAGACAGAGCACCCGGTGCCCCTCGGAGCTGACCCGCACCAGCGGCACCGGATCGGTCGGCGCCACGTTGTAGTCGACCGCCAGGTCGCCACCGGTCTCGTCGGCGGACTCGAACAGCCCGCTCAGGTCACCGGAGCTCCGGGTCGTGGCGTACCTCCCGCACATGTCCGACACGCTAGCGCGCCACCGGCCGGGCGGCTGTCCCGTTCATCGGGAGTGGGAAACGGCGAGGTCCGCCGACGCCCGGCACACGGCAGAATGGGAACCGTGGGGAACCTGACCGCGACCCGGCCGCTACAGCCGTGGACCGCCCCGACGGCCAGCGATCCGGTGTCGGCGTCGCTACGCCTGCCCGGGTCCAAGTCGATGACCAACCGGGCCCTGGTGCTCAGCGCGCTGGCCACCGGCCCCTCGACACTGGCCGCGCCGCTGCGCGCCCGCGACACCGAGTTGATGGCCGGTGGGCTGCGGGCGATGGGCGCGCACGTGTCGATCGCCGACGACGAGCGCTGGTTGGTCCGGCCGCACCCGCTGGTCGGCCCGGCCCACGTCGACGTCGGCCTGGCCGGCACGATCATGCGGTTCGTACCGCCGGTCGCCGGGCTTGCCGACGGCCGGGTCACCTTCGACGGCGACCCGCACGCCCGCACCCGGCCGTTGGGCCCGCTGATCGAGGCGCTGCGCTCGCTCGGCGTCCGCATCGACACCACCGGTCCGGGCAGCCTGCCGCTGGCCGTCCTCGGCACCGGGCGGGTGACCGGCGGCGAGGTGGTGATCGACGCCTCCGCCTCCAGCCAACTCGTCTCCGGCCTGCTGCTGGCGGCCCCGCGCTTCGACCGGGGCCTGGTGGTACGCCACGTCGGCCCGCCGGTGCCCTCCGCGCCCCACCTGCGGATGACCGTGCAGATGCTGCGCTCGGCCGGCGCGGCAGTGGACGACAGCACGCCGGACGTGTGGGTGGTCGAACCGGGCCCGTTGACCGGGCGCGGCTGGCAGATCGAGCCCGACCTCTCCGGCGCGGTGCCGTTCTTCGCCGCCGCGCTGGTCACCGGCGGCGAGGTGACGCTCCAGGGCTGGCCGGGCAGCAGCGCACAGCCGGTGGAGCGGCTCCGCTCGCTGTTGCAGCAGATGGGCGCGGAGGTCGCGCTCACCACCGAGGGGCTCACCGTACGCGGCACCGGGACGGTCCACGGGCTGCGCGCCGACCTCTCGGACGTCAGCGAGCTGACCCCGGCCCTGACCGCGCTGGCGATGCTGGCCGACTCCCCCTCGGTGTTCACCGGCGTCGAGCACATCCGGGGGCACGAGACCGACCGGCTGGCCGCGTTGGCGCGGGAGTTCGCCGCGCTGGGTGCGGACGTCACCGAGGCGTCCGACGGGTTGGAGATCCGCCCCCGACCGCTGCGGGGTGGCGTGTTCCACACCTACGATGACCACCGGATGGCGCACGCCGCGGCGATCACCGGCCTGGCCGTCCCCGGCATCGAGTTGAACGACGTGGCGTGCACCTCGAAGACCATGCCCGAGTTTCCGGCACTATGGTCGGCGATGGTGACCGGCAAGAGCTGACCGACGACGGAGGGGCGGACCTGGCGACCAAGCGACGCGAGTACGACGAGGACGACGTCCGGGTCCGGCCCGGCAAGTCCTCGCGTCCGCGTACCCGCACCCGCCCCCGGCACGCCGACGCCCGGGACGGCTTCGTCTTCGCGGTGGACCGGGGACGCTACACATGCGTGCTGACCGGAGCCGGGCCCGACGACCCCACCGTCACCGCGATGCGCGCCCGCGAGCTGGGCCGCAAGTCGGTGGTGGTCGGAGACCGGGTGGCCCTGGTCGGGGACACCTCCGGCGCGGCCGGGGCGCTGGCCCGCATCGTCCGGATCGCCCCCCGCCACTCGGTGCTGCGGCGGACCGCCGAGGACGACGCCAGCACCGCCGAGGGGCGGCTGGAACGGGTGGTCGTCGCCAACGCCGACCAGCTCGTGATCGTCAGTGCGCTGGCCGACCCGCCGCCGCGTACCGGGTTCATCGACCGCTGCCTGGTGGCGGCCTACGACGCGGACATCGAGCCGCTGCTCTGCCTGACCAAGGCCGACCTGGCCGGGCCCGAGGCGGTGCTCGACTACTACACCGAGCTGGAACTGCCGTACGTGCTGATCCGGCCGGACTCGCCGCTGGACGCCCTCCGCAGCCTGCTCGCCGGCCGGGTGTCGGTGCTCGTCGGGCACTCCGGGGTGGGCAAGTCGACGCTGGTCAACCGACTGGTCCCGGAGGCCGACCGGGCGGTCGGCACGGTCAGCGCGATCGGCCGGGGGCGACACACCTCGACCAGCGCGGTGGCGTTGCGGCTGCCTGCCCTGCCGGGCGCCGCGGACGACCCGGGCTGGATCGTGGACACGCCGGGCGTCCGCAGTTTCGGGCTGGCACACGTCTCGGCCGAGAGCCTGCTGCACGGCTTCCCCGACCTCGTCGAGGCCACCGCCGACTGTCCGGCCAACTGCCCGCACACCGCCGACGAGGCCGACTGCACGCTGGACGCCTGGGTGGCGCAGGGGCGGGCGGATCCGCGCCGGCTGGCCTCGTACCGCCGCTTGCTGGCCTCCCGCTCCGGCGACCTGGAGCCACGCGGCGAGGTCGAGCCGCGCGGGCACCCGGAGTGAGCCGCGCCCAGGTCACGACGGCCCGGCGGGACCGGCCGCGACCGGCCTCGCTACCGTGTCCGGCATGACCGGGTACGCCGACGATCTCGCTCTCGCCCACCGGCTCGCCGACGCCGCCGACGCCATCTCGGCGGCCCGGTTCCGCGCGCTCGACCTGCGGGTGGAGGCGAAGCCCGACCTCACCCCCGTCTCCGACGCGGACACCGCCGTGGAGCGCGCGATCCGGTCGCTGCTGACCGCGCACCGGCCGGACGACGGGCTGCTCGGCGAGGAGTACGGCGCGTCGCCGGCCGCCGGCACCCGGCAGTGGGTGGTGGACCCGATCGACGGCACCAAGAACTTCGTCCGGGGAGTGCCCGTCTGGGCCACCCTGATCGCCTTGCTGGAGGACGGCCGACCCGTCGCCGGGCTGGTCTCCGCACCGGCCCTGGGCCGCCGCTGGTGGGCGGCTACCGGCACCGGGGCGTACGCGGGCCCGGACGCCGCCTCGGGCGAACCGATCCGGGTCTCCGCCGTCGCGGAGCTGGCCGACGCCAGCTTCTGCTACTCCTCCCTCAGCGGCTGGGAGGAGGCCGGTCGGTTGGCGCCGATGCTCCAACTGATGCGGGACACCTGGCGCAGTCGCGCCTACGGCGACTTCTACGGTTACATGCTGCTGGCCGAGGGCGCACTGGACGTCATGGTCGAACCCGAGCTGTCGCTCTGGGACGTGGCCGCATTGGTACCCATCGTGACCGAGGCGGGGGGTACCTTCACCGATCTGGCCGGTCGACCGGCCCCCGCCGGAGGCGAAAACAGCGCGGTGGCCAGCAACGGAATACTGCACGCCGAACTCCTCGACAGGCTCGGTCGGCCCGCCGCGCACTGACGTCCGGTTACCTCTATCCTCGCCAGGTGGCTACCTCGGGTTGGTGTTTTCTCGCGGCGATGATCGTCGCGTACGGCGTTGCCAACCTGTTGCAGTCGGTCGCCGCAGCCCGCACCACAGTGCAGCACACCTTCGATCCCGGTCTGCTGCTGCGCCTGGCCGGACACCGCGCCTACCTGATCGGCCTGGTCTGCCAGGTGGGCGGCTTCGTGCTGGCCTTCCTGGCCCGCCGCGACCTGCCGCTGTTCCTGGTGCAGGCCAGCGTGGCGGCCGGGCTCGGGGTCACCGCGATCCTCGGTGTCCTGGTGCTGAAGTGGCGGCTGCCGGTGGCCGAGGTGGTGCTGCTGCTCCTGCTCTTCGCCGGGATCACCGCGTTGGTGCTCGCCGCCCAGCCGGCACAGTCCAAGCCCCTCGGCACCGCCGGGATGATCGCCCTGCTGGTGACGCTCGGCGTGATCGCGGTGCTGGGTTTCTTCGCGGTCCGGCTACGCGGCGCTCCCGGCTCGGTGGCGCTCGGCTCGCTGGCCGGGCTGGCCTTCTCCGCCGCCGCGATCGCCGCCCGCCCGTTGGCCTCCGCACCGACCTGGGACGCGTTCCTCGCCGACCCGCTGCTCTACGTGCTGGTCGGGCACTCCGTGGTCGGGCAGCTGCTGCTCGGCCTGGCGATGCAGCGCGGCTCCACCACGGCGGCGGTGGCCGCGATGGACGCCGCCGGGGCGGTCCCCGCCGCGATCGTCGGGCTACTGCTGCTCAACGACAAGATCTGGCCCGGCCGGGAGTGGCTGGCCGGAGTCGGTTTCCTGGTCACCCTCGCCTCGGTCATCGGCCTCACCCGGTACGCCGAGCCGCAGCACCACCACGCCGTCGCTCAGGAGACCTCGCGGGCGGTCGTCGCCGGCAAGCCGCTGATCGGGCCGCAGCCGAGCCGGGCACGCCCGGGCGGCACGGACGGGCCGATGCCGCACCCCGCCGCCCAGCTCTCCCCGACCGGCTCCGGTCTGGCTCAGGCCGCCTCGACGGGCCTGCGCCGGCCGACCACCCGCTCGTAGAGCCGTTCCAGGGCGGAGGCGGTCCGCTCCCAGGTGTAGCTGCACCGGACCCGGTCCACCGCCGCGTGCCCGTACGCGAACCGGCCCGCGTTGTCGGTGAGCACCCGACGCAGCGTCATCCCCAGCGTCCGGACGTCGCCCGGCGACACCAGCTTGCCGGTCACCTCGTCCACCACCGCGTCGGCGATGCCGCCCATCGCGTAGCCGACCACCGGCACCCCGCAGGCCATCGCCTCCAGCGACACCCGTCCGGCCGACGAGTAGTGCGGGGTGCAGGCGACCACGTCGGCCGAGCGGTACCAGGTGGCCATCTGCTCGTGCGGCACGGCGCCCACCAGGTGCACCTGCTCCCCCACGCCGATCCGCTCGGCCATTTCCCGCAGCCGACGGGCCTCGGTGTGCTGGGCCAGCCCCTCGGCCGGCGGGCCACCGGCGATCACCAGTTCCGCGTCGCCCACCAGGCGCATCGCGCGGATCAGGTCGTCCTGCCCGTGGCCTGGGGAGAGCCCGCCGACGGAGAGGATCCGGGGACGCTGGTCCCGGGGTGCCGCCTCGCCGTCGGGGTGGAACCGGTCGATGTCCACTCCGGTCGGCACCATCGCCACCGAGCTGCGTTGCAGGCCCATCCGGGTCAGCTCGTCGACCTCGTCGTTGCACTGGGCGACGGCCATGTCCACCGCCCGGGTCAGCGCCCGTTCCAACGGGATGCGGGTGCCCGGCCCGTCGTACTGCGAACCGAGGTGGCGGAGCTGCTCCATGCCGAGGGAGTGGAACGTCTGCACCACCGGGATGTCGGTCTCCCGGACCGCCTGCGCGGCGGCGAGTCCACCGACCCAGTAGTGGCCGTGCACGACCTCCGGCGTCCAGTCGCCGGACCACCGGTCGGCCAGCCACTGGCCGAACGCCGGCACGTACGGCACCAGCTCGGCGGTGGGGATCGGGGTGATCGGACCCACCGGGGCCCGTTCCATCCGGTACCCGTCGACGAGGTCGCTCTCGGCGACCTCCGGATCGTCCCGTCGGGTGTAGACCCGGACGTCGTGGCCTCTCCCCGCCAGTTCGGCGGCGACCCGTGCGATGTGCTGGTAGGTGCCGACGACGTTACCGTCGCCGGACGGCGGCGAAGCGGCGTGGGCGCAGACGAGGCCGACGCGCATGGGTCACCTCCATGCGGATGGGGCGGTGGTCTCCGGTCAGAGCGTCCCATTAACCGGGCTCCGACGAGCCGAAACATGGCAGATCCCCTGGTGTCCGGCGCGCATGACCCGGACACCAGGGGGTACCGATGAGGAATGCCCCTCGCCCGAAAGCTCGCCGAACCGCCACGGCACCGGCCACGGGCCGCCCTTGATCACGCCCGATCCCGGGTCGAGTGGTATCGGAGTGCACCGGAAGCCACTCGATCCTGCATCGAGCGCGACCGTGACGCCGTTCGCGGCACCCCGCCACCACCCGCGTCGATTCGCCGCGGTGGCCCGCCAGCGGCGGCTGCCCGAACGACGCGGACGTGACCGGTTACGGCCGGAGGGCAACGGGTAGTGGTCAGTCATGCGCGACGACGAGTACCCGACCCCCCTGTCCGACCCTGAGGCCGACGGCCTGCCGGACACCGCCGACGACGACTCGACGGCCGGTGACGACGTGCTGACCGGCCGGGAGGCGGACGGCCCGGCGCCGGCCCAGTTGCCCGGTGACCGGACCCCGGTGGCGGTGGACGAGTTCGGCACCACCGCCGAGGAGCAGCTCGACGGCGAGTCGCTGGACTACAAGCTCGGCCGGGAGCGGTTCGAACTGCCGGTCGACGACCCGCTGGCCGGTCCGGTCGACCCGGACATCGCGGCCGAGGCGGACAGCCGGGAGCAGGCGGCGCAGGCGCAGCTCGACGCCGACGTGATCGATCCCGGCCCGACCTCCGACCCGAACTCCCCGGTGTCGCTCTACGACCACGACCGGCTGGGCACGGTCGCCGACGCCACGGTGGGCCGACTGGTCGAACCGGACGAGGGCACGCACACCGACCAGGAGACCGACTCCATCGCGTACGACGCGGGAGCGGCCGGTGGCGGAGCCAGCGCGGAGGAGTTGGCCGTGCACGAGACCCGGCCGCCGCACTCGGTCTGAGTCCCGCTCACGACGTCACTGCGCTGCGTGCCGCCGTACCTGCTGTGCCTGATGGTTCGCTCGCTGCGCTCGCTCATTCGTCCAGGCCGCGTTCGATCGCGTACCGGGTCAGTTCGACCCGGTTGTGCAGTTGCAGCTTGCCGAGCGTGTTCTGTACGTGGTTCTGCACCGTCCGGTGCGACAGTCCGAGCCGCTCGGCGATCTGCTTGTAGGACATCCCCTTGGCCACCAGCCGCAGCACCTCGGTCTCCCGGTCGGTGAGCCGGGGTGCGGTGTCCTGCGTACCGGCGGGAGCCTGTTCCCGGACGGCGGCCAGCCGGCGGTACTCGCCGAGCACCAGCCCGGCCAGGCCCGGCGTGAAGACCGGCTCACCGGCGGCGGTCCGGCGGACCGCGTCCAGGAACTCCGCCAGCCCGGCCGACTTCAGCAGGTAGCCGGTGGCGCCGGCCTTCACCGCGTCCAGCACCCCCTGCTGCTCGCCGCTGGCGGAGAGCATGAGCACCCGCACCTCGGGCCGTTCCGCCCGCAGGCCCCGGATCACCTGCACACCGGAGATGTCCGGCAGTTGCAGGTCGAGCACCACCAGGTCGGGGCGGGCCGCGGCGATCACCCGGACCGCCTGCCGGCCCTCCCCGCAACTGGCGACCACCTCGTGGCCGGCCTCGGTGAGGTCGCGGGCCACCCCTTCCCGCCACATCGGGTGGTCGTCGACCACCATCACGCGTACGCCGTTCACGATCCCCTCCTCGGCACGGTGAGCTCGACCTCGGTGCCGGAGCCCGGGGTGGAGTTGATCCGGGCGGTCCCGCCGAGTTCGGCGAGCCGGCCCTGAATCGCGTGGGTCACGCCGAGCCGGCCCTGGGCGGCGGCCTCGGCGAGTCGTTCCGGGGTGAAGCCCGGTCCCTCGTCCCGGATCGACACGGTGACCGCCGTCCCCTCGTCCTCGACCAGCACCCAGGCACGTCCGTCGCCGTGGCGGGCGACGTTGTCCAGCGCGGCCCCGATCGCGGCGGCCAGTTCGCGGGCCACCGGCGGGGCCAGCGGCACCGGGGTGGCCGGCGCGGAGAGCGACACGCCGCCCGAGGCGTACCGGCCGAGCAGCGCGCGCAGGTCCACCGGCGAGTCCACGTCGTCGACGGACATCGGGCCGGTGCCGGATATCAACATGCGCAGCGCCGCCTCCTGTTCACCGGCCAGCCGGGCCAGTTCGCCGGCCTCGCCGTCGAGTCGCTCGCCGCGCCGCTGCACCAGGGCGAGCACCTGGAGCACCGAGTCGTGGATGTCACGGGCCAGGCGTTCCCGTTCGCGGTTGGCGGCCTCGATCTCGACCGCCCGCTGCAACCGCTCCCCGGCGGTCACGGTGAGCCGGGCGACGTGCCCGACCACCACGCCGGCGAGCAACATCAGGATCGCGCCGTTGATCGCCGTGGGGGTGGCCATCCCCCGGGTGGCCAGGTCGGTGGCGCCGACGACCAGCGCGGCCAGCGCGCCGCGTCGCCGTCCGCCGCAGACCGCCCAGGCCAGCACCGGGCCGCTCAACCAGGCCACCGCCATGGTCGGCAGGCCGGCGTCCAGCGCGTCGCGGCCCATCACCCAGGGAGTGGCCAGCAGGATCGCCACCACGACGCCGAGATCGGCCAGGAGCAGCGGCCAGCCGCGCCGGGCCGGAGCGGCGTAGCCGATCGCGGTGACGCCGGTCCAGACCGCCATCGCCAGCACCAGCACCCCGGCGAGCAGAGGGTGGGCGTAGCGGTCCGCGTCGCGCAGCACGACCACGCAGACGTACGCCAGCGAGGCCACCCGGAAGACCGCGACGGCCCGCCAGAGAGGGAGTTCGAAACCACCGGGGGCGGACACGCCCGTCACCATGCCACAGCCTGTGTGACGGGTCCTCGCCGATGCGGTCCCACGAATCCTGACGTACGGTGGTAAAAGCCGCTTAAAGCTCTGCGATCTCCTGTCGGGACGGGGCCATGACGAACGCAGAACCCCGCACACCGCGTACGGTGGTGCCCATCGAACACACCCTCCTGATCGCCGACGCCTTCGACCAGGCACAGGTGACCGAGCTGCGGCACTCGGTCGCCTCGTGCGTGCGTGCCGCAGGGCTGCGCGACGACCGCCTCGACGACTTCGTGCTCGCGGTCAACGAGCTGATCACCAACGCGGTCCGGCACGGCGGAGGGCGGGGCTGGCTCCGGCTCTGGCGGCAGTCGGAACTGGTGGTGTGCGAGGTCTCCGACCACGGTCAGGGCATCAGTGTGCAGCGCCTCGACGACCGCAGCCGGCCGGCGCCGGAGACCGCCGGCGGTTGGGGACTCTGGCTGGCCCGCGAGCTGACCGACGCGATGGACGTGGAGACCGGCCCGGAGGGCACCACGGTCCGCATCACCTCCGCGACCCTCCCCACCGAGCAGCACATCGGCCGGCACCGCAGCGAGTGACGACCGGCGCCGGGGTCACTCCCAGCGGTTGCCGGTGATCTTCTCGTAGACGTCCACGTAGCGGGCCCGGGTCGCCTCGACCACCTCGTCCGGCACCTCGGGCGCCGGTTCGCGCCGGTCCCAGCCGCTGCCCGCCGCCCAGTCCCGCACGTACTGCTTGTCGTAGGAGAACTGCGTACGGCCCGGCTGGTACGACTCGGCGGGCCAGAAGCGGGACGAGTCCGGGGTGAGCACCTCGTCGGCGAGGACCAGGGTGCCGTCCGCCGCCCAGCCCAGCTCGATCTTGGTGTCGGCGACCAGGATGCCGCGCTCGGCGGCCAGCTCGGCGCCCCGGCAGTACACGTCGATGGTCAGCTTCCGCAGCCGCTCGGCGGTCTCCGCGCCGACCTCGTCGACCACCTCGGCGAAGGTCATCGGCTCGTCGTGCTCGCCCATCGGCGCCTTGGTCGACGGGGTGAAGATCGGCTCGGGCAGGATGGACGCCTCGCCCAGCCCACGCGGCAGCGCGACGCCGGACACCGCCCCGGTGCTCTGGTACTCCTTGAGGCCGCCCCCGGTGAGGAAGCCGCGGGCGACGCACTCCACCGGGACCATCCGCAACCGGCGGCACCGGATCGCCCGCCCGGCGAACTCGGCCGGCACGTCGGTGGCGGAGATGACGTGGTGCGGCACCAGGTCGGCGAGCTGCTCGAACCACCACAGCGACAACGCGGTGAGCAGCTTGCCCTTGTCCGGGACCGGAGTCGGCAGCACCACGTCGTAGACGGAGATGCGATCCGAGGCGACCAGGATCAGGTCGTCGCCGTCCGCGTAGACGTCCCTCACTTTGCCCGAGTGCAGAAGTTCCACGCGGACAAGTAGACCACGCCCCGGACGCACCACCGTGCCGGGACCGCAGCGCGCGGGAGGCGCTGCGGAACCCGTTCAGCGCCGCCGGTTACGGGTGAGCCGCACCAGCAGCAGGACGACCACGGCCACCACCGCAAGGCAGCAGAGCAGGCCCAGGAAACCGAAGAAGCCGCCACCGCGCCCACGCCGCCGGGCGGCCTCCACGACCAGTTCCCCGGGGCCGGTCGAGGCCCACGCCGCGACCGGCACGAACACCGCCAGCACGACCGTTACCAGGAGCGTGCCGAGCCGCCCCCACCACTTGCCGATTGAAGACATGGCCCCATCCTCGCGGAGGTCCGCAACCCCTGCCGGGGAACAGCGCACCGCCGAGGCGGGCCCACCGGCCGACGGACGAAGGCCGGAACGGCAGGGATCGGAAACGACGAAGGCCCCGGGAGATCCCGGGGCCTTCGTCGTGCAGTAGCGGGGACAGGATTTGAACCTGCGACCTCTGGGTTATGAGCCCAGCGAGCTACCGAGCTGCTCCACCCCGCGTCGGTATGTGACAACCCTACCCCATGCGGTACGAGCCGCACCGACCACCCCACCCACCCCCGAAGAAGGTGTTCCGGCACCGGTCGGGACGGGCCGCCGCACTCCGGACAACGAGAAAGGCCCCGGGAGATCCCGGGGCCTTTCTCGTGCAGTAGCGGGGACAGGATTTGAACCTGCGACCTCTGGGTTATGAGCCCAGCGAGCTACCGAGCTGCTCCACCCCGCGTCGGTAGATCCACCGTAGCGCACCACCCCGCCCCGCCGCAAAACGACTCACAGAACACCGTGGGCGACCGGTGGGCCCGGACGCCGAAGGGCCCGCGGCGGCGACGGATCGCCGGCCCACGGGCCCTGTCGGAACGTGCTTCGTCAGCCGGTCGGTGACGGGCTGCCGGTCGGTGCCGGACCGTTCGCCCCGGCCGCCTGCTGCGCCTGCTGGAACGCGGTCAGTGCCTCGTCCAGCGTCTTGAGCGCCCGGCCGTACCGCTCGAAGTCACCGGACGCCTGCGCGTCGCGCACCTCGGTGATCGCCGCACGCACCCGGTCGGCGGCGACCCCCAGGTCGCCGGTGAGCGGCGGCGCCTCGGTCGGCGTGGGCGTGGGCGCCGGCTCCTCGCCGCCCGGCGGCGGCTCCTCGCCTGCGGGCGGCTCCTCGGCGGCCGGCGGCGGGTTGCCGGCCGCCGCCCGCTTGCCCTGCTCCACGAGCTGCCGGATGCCGTCGGCCGGGTTGTCGGCCAACACCACGAACGAACCACCGTCGCCGTACGAGAGCAGCACCTTCTGCAACAGCGGGTACGCGTCGGTCTGGTTGCTCTTCACGTAGACCGGCTCGACGTAGAGCATGCCGTTGCCGAACGGCAGCGAGAGCAGGTTGCCGTACTGCACCTGGGCCTGGTTCGAGGAGAGCAGGTTCAGCTGCTGCCGGATGTTGGCGTTGTTGGTCATCTGCTGGTGCACCTGCACCGGGCCGGAGACCCGGGTCTGGTCGGGCAGTTCCAGCACCTGCAACCTCGGCCGCCCGTCCTGGTACGACGCCGAGATCAGCGCGGCCAGGTTCTGCCGGCCGTTCGGGGTGACCGCGCTGGTGAGCTGGAAGGTCGGCTGCTCCTGCCCGGGCATCTGCGTGTAGAGGTAGTACGGCGGCTGCTTGACCCCGCTGTCCGGCGCGTCCGGCACATTCGGCACCTGCCAGAAGTCCTGGCCGGAGTAGAAGTCGCCGGGGTTCGTGACGTGGAACCGGGTCAGCAGGTTGCGCTGCACCTTGAACAGGTCGGCCGGGTAGCGGAAGTGGTCGGCGAGCGCCTGCGGGATCTCCTCGCGCGGCGTGATCAGGTCACCGCCGAATGCCTTGTTCCACGCCTTGAGCACCGGGTCGTTCTCGTCGAACTCGTAGAGCCGGACCGTGCCGTCGTACGCGTCCACGGTCGCCTTGACCGAGTTGCGGATGTAGTTGACGTTCTCCCGGGCCAGCTGGATGGTGCCCCGGCCGGTCAGCTCGTCGGTGGTCTCCTGCTGGAGGTTGACCCGCTCGGCGTACGGGTAGGTGGCCGAGGTGGTGTAGCCGTCCACGATCCACTGCACCCGGCCGTCCACCACGGCGGGGTACGGGTCGCCGTCGAGCGTCAGGAAGGGCGCGACCTTCTCCACCCGGTCCCGGGGGTTCCGCACGTAGAGCAGCTTGGAGTTGTCGTTGACCGCCTCGGAGAGCAGGAAGTTCGGCTCCTGCTCCTTGATGGCGTAGAGCAGCCGCCGGGAGAACGACCCGACGTCCACGCCGCCCTCACCGGTGTAGGTGTAGTACGACTCGCGGCCCTCGCCGCTCTCGCCGGCCGGCCGGTCGAACTCCGCCGGGTTGGCGTCCTCGCTCGGCTTGCCGACGATGGCGTAGTCACCGTCCTGCATCCGCTCGCCGTAGTAGATCCGGGGCTGGCTGGCCGGGATCTGGTCGGTCGGCGAGGAGCAGGACTCCTGCGACCGCTCGCCGAGGAAGCCGGAGACGAAGAAGGGCTGGCCACCGCAGACGACCTGGTTCGCGGGGGCGGCCACCACGCCGAACCCGTGGGTGTAGACGGTGTGCCGGTTGATCCAGTTGCTCTGCTGGGCGGTCAGCTCGCCGTAGTTGATCTCACGGACGCCGACCACGTAGTCCTGGGTCTTGCCGTCGACCGTGTACCGGTCGATGTCCAGCTTGGGGCCGAAGTCGTAGAAGCCACGGACCTGCTGGAGCTGGGTGTAGGTCTCGCTGACCAGCTGCGGGTCGAGCAGCCGGGCGTTGGGCACCACCGAGGTGTCGGTGGCCAGGTTCTCCGACGGGGTCAGGTTGCTGGCCGAGTACGCCGAGTTCTCGGCGATGTCCAACCCGTACGAGGCTCGGGTGGCGTCGATGCTGCGCTGGATGTACGGCGCCTCCTTGTCCCGGGCGCTCGGCTTGACCTCGAAGGTCTGCACCGCCCAGGGGTAGATGCCGCCGATCGCCACCGCCGAGACGCCGAGCAGCGCCAGCGAGATGCCCGGCCAGACCAGGTTCCGCATCCAGGCGTTGGAGAAGACGATGATCGCGATCGCCACCACCACGGAGATGTAGGCGAGGATCTCCTTCGCCGGCAGCAGCGCGTTGATGTCGGCGTACCCGGCGCCGTAGACACCGACGCCGTCGTTGTACTCCAGCAGCATCGACCGCCGGTCCAGCACGTACGCGACGGCCTTGAGCAGCACGAAGACCGCGACCAGCGAGCTCAGGTGGGCGCGGGCCGCCCCGCTCATCCGGTCGCCGACGCCCTGCAGGCGTACTCCGCCGAAGAGGTAGTGCACGGCCAGCGAACCGATCAGCGCCAGCACCACCGCGGTGAAGCCCAGCCCGAGCAGGAAGCGCCAGAACGGCAGCTGGAAGACGTAGAAGCCGACGTCCACACCGAACTCCGGGTCCTGCACGCCGAAGTCACCGCCGTGCAGGAAGAGCAGCCACTGGTTCCAGCGGCTCTGTGCGGACAGGCCGGCGAAGAGACCCACCACCACGGCGGCGGCGGCGATCCAGAGCCCGAGCCGGGGGCCGAGCAGCATCCGGTAGCGCTCCAGCGTCGCCTGCTCCGGCGAGTGCGGACGCATCCGGGGGCGCAGCCGCTGCGCCAACCAGAGGTTGCCACCGACGATCAGACCCATCGCGACGGCGGCGGCCAGGAACAGCAGCAACCGGGTGACGATCACCCCACGGAAGACGGAGGTGTAGTCGACCTCGGAGAACCAGAGCCAGTCGGTCCAGGCCTGCACCCCCCAGCCGAGCAGGGTGAACAGGACGAACACTCCGATCAGCACCCCGATCGTGACGCGTCCGCGTCGGCTCATCCTCGGCAGGGGGCTGCTGCTACGCATGACCACTGTTGGCTCCGCACGCTCGTTATGATCGGCTCCGACCAGGCACCCAGAGTACGGGGTGTTCCTGAATGCGTTGTGGCAGGTCGCGCCGCGCAGCCGACACCCGGCCCGCGAGCGATCGCACCGACCCGAAGTCGGCCCAGGTCAAGAGCGTGGTCCCGGCGGGACGCCGGGTCGGTCCGGCGGTCAGCAGAGCGTCGGTTCGCCCCCGGCACGCAGCGTCTCCATCGCGCTGAGCGCCTCGTCGAGCGAACCCACCCGGACCAGCGGCAGGTCCGGCTGGCGGTTGGACACCGCCTCGGCGCAGTTGGCCGCCGGCACCAGGAACACCGTGGCGCCGGCCCGCTTCGCGCCGACCAGCTTCTGCGGGATGCCGCCGATCGGCCCGACCTGGCCGGAGTCGTCGATGGTGCCGGTGCCCGCGATGACCCGGCCGCCGGTCAGGTCCTCCGGCGTCAGCTTGTCGATGATCCCCAGGGCGAACATCAGCCCGGCGCTGGGCCCGCCGATGTCCTGGAGGTCGAAGGAGAGCGTGAACGGGTGCGGCTGCTGCTGCTCGATCTCGACCCCGATCCGCGGTCGGCCGTCCTGCTCCTGGGTGGTGATGGTGTCGGTGCGGGCGGCACCGTCTCGGGTGTACCCGACGCGGAGCGCGGTGCCCGCCGGCTTCGCCCTGACCAGCTCGGTCAACCGGCCGGCCAGCGGCACGGGCTCCCCGTCGACCGAGGTCACCACGTCACCGGGACGCAGCACTCCGGCGGCCGGTCCGTCGGCGGCGACGGTCTTGATCACGACCTGCACCTCGTACCCCAGCTCCCGCAGCGCGGCGGTCTCCGCGCTGGTCTGCGAGACCTGGAAGTCCTCGGCGTTGCGCTGCTCGACCTCCTCGCGGGTCTCGCCGGGCGGGTATACCAGCTCGCGCGGCACCACCGCCTGGTCGTCGGAGAGCCAGCCCTGGATGGCCGAGCGCAGCTTCACGGTCGGCTGCACACCCACCGTGGTCAGCCGCAGTTGCCCGGCCGAGTCGGAGGTCTCCCCGCCGGTGACCTGGATCACCTCCTTGCCGTCCTCCTGCCCGAGCGTGTCCACCGTCGGACCGGGACCGAGCACGACATAGGGGACGGGCGCGCCGAGCACCCCGATGCTGAGCAGAGCGGTGAGCAGAGCACCGAGGAGGACGGTCACGCCACGTCGTCTCATGCGCCAGAGCGTACCGAGCCGGTTCTCGGCCTCCGGGCGGCACGACGACGACTTCGCCCTCAGCGCAACTGCGGTGACGGCGACCAGGGGCACGGCGCGCGTACCGTAGAGCTCGTGCCTGATATTCCGTTCGGTTTCGCGCTCCCGGGTGGGCAGCCGCCCGACCCCAACGACCCCGCGCAGATGCAGCAGTTCATGTCGCAGTTGCAGCACCTGCTCTCCGCGCCGGGCAGCGGGCCGGTCAACTGGGATCTGGCCCGTCAGGTGGCGGCCAGTCAGCTCGCGGCGGCGGGCGACCCGGCGGTCTCGCCCTATGAGCGCAACGCGGTCGATGAGGCGCTGCGCATCGCCGACCTCTGGTTGGAGCCGGCGTCGGCCCTGCCCTCCGGCATCAAGACCACGGTGGCCTGGAACCGCAACGAGTGGATCTTCAAGACGCTGGACGTCTGGCGCAAGCTGTGCGACCCGGTGGCAAGCCGGATGGTCGGCGCGATGGGCGACCTAGTGCCGCCGGAGGCGCGCGCCCAGCTCGGCCCGATGCAGTCGATGGTGGCCACCCTCGGCGGTGCCCTCTTCGGCGGTCAGCTCGGTCAGGCGCTCGGGTCGCTGGCTGCGGAGGTGCTCTCCGCCGGTGACATCGGCCTGCCGCTCGGCCCCGCCGGGACCGCCGCGTTGATCCCGGCCAACATCCGGGGTTACGGCGAGGGCCTGGAGCTGCCCGAGGACGAGGTACGCCTCTACGTCGCCCTGCGCGAGGCGGCCCACCAGCGACTCTTTGAGCACGTGCCGTGGCTGCGCGGGCACGTCCTCACCGCCGTGGAGACGTACGCGGCCGGGATCCGGGTCAACCGGGAGGCGATCGAGGAGGCGATGGGTCGGGTCGACCCGACCGACCCGGAGTCGATGCAGGCGATCGCCCTGGAGGGCATCTTCACGCCGGAGGACACCCCGGCACAGAAGGCGTCACTGGCCCGCCTGGAGACCGCTCTCGCCCTGGTCGAGGGCTGGGTCTGCCACGTGGTGGACGGTGCTGCGGACGGCCGGCTGCCGAACGTGGTCTCGCTCGGCGAGGCGTTCCGTCGGCGGCGGGCGGCGGGTGGACCGGCCGAGCAGACCTTCGCCGCCCTGGTCGGGCTGGAACTGCGCCCTCGCCGGCTGCGTGAGGCCGCCGCGCTCTGGGCGGCGCTCACCGAGCACCGGGGCATCGCCGGACGGGACGCCCTCTGGGGCCACCCCGACCTGCTGCCGTCCGACGCCGACTTCGCCGACCCGGTGGCCTTCGCCATGGCCGACATGGACCTGATGACCGAGCTGGAGAAGTTCGACTTCTCCGCTCCGGGCGGCCCGGAGGAGAAGATCCCGGGCGAGGTCGAGGGCAAGGGCCCGGACGGCCCGGAACGCCCCGACGACACCGAGGGCGACGACCGCCGCTCCTGACCCCGCCGCACGCGAGCATCGCCGGTCCGGCCTCAGCCGGACCGGCGGTGTGGGTCGCGCGTCAGCCGGTCCGGTCGGCGCCGGTGAGCAGGGCCCGGGTGTGTTCCCAGCCGTCCAGCGCGAGGTCGAGCCGGGCCAGGTCGGCCGGGCCGCGTAGCCGGTGCCAGGACGGGGTGACCGCGAGGTCGCCCGGCTCGGGCGCCGCCGCGCGCACGGCCGCGGGCACGGCGCTGTCCAGATCCAGCGCCGGCAGCCAGGAGGGTACGGGCAGCCGGACCGCCGCGCCGAGCAGTCCCGGCACACCACCCTCGACCGGGGCGAGTGCCACCGGCCGACTGGTGAGCGGGCGCAGGAGCTTGCCGACGGTGAGTCCGGGCAGGTCGGGGGCGTCCCCGGCGACCACCGCCGCCTGCTCGTAGCCGTCGCCGGAGGCATCGAGGGCGGCGAAGACGGCGTTGGGCGTCGGCTCGGGCACCTCGTACACCGTCGTGCCGGGCCAGATCACCTCGTCGGCCAGCCGGCGGTCCGCCGGGGTGACCGCCACCGCCGTGTCGACCTCGTTGAGCATGGCGAGCAGGTCCACCACGTCCTCGGCGAGCGCGCGCCGCCAGTCCACCGGGTCGATGCCGGGTGGCGTCCAGGTGACCGGGGCGAGCAGCGCCACCACCACACGTCGGGCCATGCGTCGACCCTACCGCCGGGCGGCGGACCGCTCAGGGCGCGCCGCCCACCGCCGCGACACCCTCCAGGTAGCCCCGGGCGCGTTCGGTCTTCGGGTACCGGCCGACCAGCGCCCAGAACTGCGCGTTGTGGCTGTGCACGATGAGGTGGACGAGTTCGTGCAGCAACACGTAGTCGATCACCCACTCCGGCATCTCCTGGAGCCGGTGGGAGAGCCGGATCGAGCGGTCCGCCGGGGTGCAGGAGCCCCAGCGGCCGTTCTGGTTGCTCACCCACCGGACGCTGGCCGGCACCGCCTGGTCGCCGTACTCGGTCAGGTACAGCTTGATCAGCCGGCCGGCCCGCTCCACCAGTTCGGCGTCGGAACGGGTGAGGCGCCCCTCGCGGGCGGCGAGCCGGGCGAGCATCCGGTCGACCCACTCGCTCTCCTCGGCCCGGGAGAACTGGTCGGGGATGAGGACGACGACCCGCTCACCGTCTCGGTAGGCGGACACCGTACGTCGCCGACGCTGGCTGCGCCGTACCTCGACGACAGGCTTCCGCGCCCCCGCCATCAGTGGACCGCGCAGCCTCGGTTTGCTGTCACGTTGGCAAGCTAATGCGTTGTGACCAGGGGTCCGCAAGGGTCAACCCCCCGACACGCGCCCGGAAAATGGGGATTGGTCGCCAGGAGTCCCGAAAAAATTCTTGCCGGAGCATCGCGCGGCGTCACGATCACCCTTCGTGACGGCCGGTGAGGTGTCACAGCACCGACCCGCACCACGGTAAGTGATCATCACTCGACCCCGCCAGCGGGGTCCCAATCTCCGGCCGCACCGCCCGACCAGCGGATTTAGCGGCCTCCAGTCGGCGTGTCCCCGCCAAAAGGACTGATCTGGCGCAATTCGGCGTGCACACTCTCGACGTCGCCTTGCTCACAGTGGCAACGCGCAACTGACATGGAACCACCCGCACCTGGGTAGGGTCCGCCAACCGGTGGTCATGTGGATGACCACGGAGAAGACCCGATGTCGGACGTCGTAGGCGACCGCGCCGGGAGAACCGCCGGACCGGCATCGACCCGGCGGACGAGACGAGGAGGCACACCGTGGCCGACCAGGCCCAGACCTACAACGGTTACTGCGTCAAGTGCAAGGAGAAGCGGGATTTCGAAGGCCGCGTCGAGGTTTCGAAGACCGGCATGAACATGGCCAAGGGCAAGTGTCCGGTGTGTGGCACAACAGTGAACCGCATCCTGGGCAAGGCGAAGGTCTGACGTAAGCGTCCGCGCGAGGGGGTGGCCGTCGGCCACCCCCTCGCGGCGTTTCCGCTCACTGTCGGGCCACCGACAGGGTTACCGACGAGTTGTGGAAAACTCGCCAAATCCTGTGGACAGCCCTGGATCTGCGGGTGGCCACCTGTGGACAACGATCGACGGACAGCAGGGAATCGGTCACTGTTCGTACCCATGCCGCCGATCACGGACCACCCGCCGTCGCCCCGACCCACCCTGCTGCCCGGCCTCAGCCGACTCTGGCGCGACCGGCACACCCTCCAGCTCGGGCTGGCACCGGAGCGTGCCGTCCTGGTCGAGTTCGCCGACCCCGGGGCGGTCCGGCTCCTCGACCTGCTCGACGGCACCCGCAGCGAACGGCAGGTGCTGACCGGTACGGGCGGCCGTCCGGAACACGCCCGCGCCCTGCTCGACGCGCTGCGTGAGGCCGGCCTGGTGGTGCCGGCGCACACGCTGGTGCCCCGGGATCTCGCCGAGCCCCGCCGGAGCCGACTCGCCGCGGAGGCCGGCGCGCTGGCCCTGGCCGCCGCCCGGCTGCCCGGCACTCCCGCGCAGGTGCTCCGGCGTCGCCTGGCCGCCCGGGTGACGGTCACCGGTCCCGGGCCGCTCGGCGCCGCCGTCACCCTGGCCCTGGCCCAGGCCGGCGTCGGGCACGTCCGACCCGACCTCAGCGGCCCCGTACGCCCCGTCGACCTGGTCGGCAGCGGTATCGCCGCCGCCGATCTCGGCCGGCCACTCGACGCGGCCGTCCAGGCGGCCGTGACGCGCGCCGCACCCGGCACCACCACCGGCCCACTGCGACGGACCCGGCCCGACCTGGTGATCCAGCTCGGCCTCGACCGGCCGGCCGCCCTGGTGGCGGCCGGTCACGCCCAGCGTCGGCAACCGCACCTGCTGATCGACGTCCGGGAGGGCGTACCGGTCATCGGGCCACTGGTCCAGCCGCCGACCGGCCCCTGCCTGCGCTGCCTCGACCTGCACCGCGCCGACCGGGACCCGCACTGGCCGGCGCTCGCCGCCCAGATCGCCCGCGCGCCCGCCACCCCGACCTGCGCCACCGGCACGCTGCTCGCGGCCACCGCCTACGCGGTCACCGAGGCGCTGACGCAGCTCGACGGCGGCACACCGGAGACGCTCGGCGGGGCGGTGGAGGTCGGTCCGGCGGGCGTCGCCCGACGCCGGCACTGGCCACCGCACCCCCGCTGCCGGTGCGGTGCGTACACCGAAGATGAGCGCCAGCCCGGCCGCAGAGCAGCAGCGGGCCCGCCGAGTCGGTAACAATGACCTCGTGACCGACATCCCGCGCCGGGCCGTGTCCCGCACCGCCAAGCTCGCCGCACTGCCGCTCGGCTTCGCCGGGCGGACCGTCCTCGGCATGGGAAAACGTGTCACCGGGCTCGCCTCCGACGTGATCTCCGCCGAGATCCAGCAACGCACCGCCGAGCAGCTCTTCAGCGTCCTGGGCCAGCTCAAGGGCGGGGCGATGAAGTTCGGCCAGGCGCTGTCGGTCTTCGAGGCGGCCCTGCCCGAGGAGGTCGCCGCGCCGTACCGGCAGGCCCTGACCAAGCTCCAGGAGGCCGCGCCGCCGCTGCCCGCCGCCAGCGTGCACAAGGTCCTCGCCGAGCAGTTGGGGCCGGCCTGGCGTGAGCGCTTCGTCACCTTCGACGACTCCCCCGCCGCCGCGGCCAGCATCGGGCAGGTGCACCGGGCCGTGTGGCGGATGCCGGACGGCACCGGCCGGGACGCGGCCGTCAAGATCCAGTATCCGGGCGCCGGTGACGCCCTGCTCGCCGACCTCAAGCAGCTCTCCCGGCTGAGCGCCATGTTCCGGGCCATCCAGCCCGGGTTGGACGTCAAGCCGCTTCTCGCCGAGCTGCGGGAACGCATCACCGAGGAGTTGGACTACGAGTTGGAGGCGGAGTCGCAACGCGCCTTCGCCGCCGCGTACGAGGACGACCCCGAGATCTACGTCCCGGCGGTCTTCTCCGCCTCGCCCCGGGTCCTGGTCACCGAGTGGGTGGAGGGCACGCCGCTCTCCGACATCATCCGGGAAGGCAGCGAGGAGCAACGGGACCGGGCCGGCCTGCTGATGGCCACGCTGCACCTCTCCGCACCGGCCCGGGCCGGGCTGCTGCACGCCGACCCGCACCCGGGCAACTTCCGGCTGCTGCCGGACGGCCGACTCGGGGTGATCGACTTCGGCGCCGTGGCCCGGATGCCGGAGGGTACGCCGGAACCGATCGGCCGCATCGCCGCCCTGGCCCTGCGGGGCGACGCCGACGGGGTGGAGGCCGGGCTGCGTTCGGAGGGCTTCCTCAGCACCGACGACCCGATCGACGCCCGCGCGCTGCTGGAGTTCCTACGGCCGATGCTGGAACCGATCGCCGTCGAGGAGTTCCGGTTCTCCCGGGCCTGGCTGCGCGCCGAGGCGACCCGGCTGGCCAACCCGCGCTCCCCCGCCTACCAGTTCAGCCGGCACCTCAACCTGCCGCCGTCATACCTGCTCGTCCACCGGGTGACGCTCGGTTCGATCGGGGTGCTGTGCCAGTTGGAGGCCAAGGCGCCCTACCGGGGCATCCTGGAACGCTGGCTGCCCGGTTTCGCCCCGGTCGGCTGAACACCGACCCACCACACGACGACGGCGGGCGGGGACCCCTTGGTCCCCGCCCGCCGTCTGCGGTGTCGGTCCTACAGGACGCCCAACTCGCGGGCCGACCGGGTACGGCCGGTCATGGCGACGGTACGGGCGGATCGGGTTGCCTCAGTGCTCGTGGTGGTGCGGCCGGCCTGAGGCCGCAGCATTCGTACCCGCGCCAACGCTTCGTGGAGTAGGTACATGTCGGTGGTTCCGTTCGGCAGGTGCAGCATCGTGGTCAGCTCTCTCTCGGCCGGCGCAGTGCCGGGGTCGGTCTGGTTCGGGAACATGTCAGGCAGCCAGCCGGACCGCGTTGCGCGACGGGGCGAGCCCGTCGGCGGCCAGTCGCGCCTCGGCCTCGACCCGCAGGGCGGCGTCACGGGCGATGTCCTCCTTGCGCGGGCGACCACGGGGCCGCTTGCGCGGGACGACCGCGCCACGCTCGAAGATCTCGCCGCCCCAGACGCCCCAGGGCTCGGCCCGCTCGACCGCACCGGCCAGGCACTCGACGCGCAGCGGGCAGTCCCCGCAGAGCGACTTGGCCAGTTCCAGGTCGGTGGGCGAGTCGGAGAACCACAGGTCGGGGTCGAACTTCCGGCAGGGCAGGTTCGCCTCCATCTCGACGCTCAGGTCAAGTGGGGCCAACGCCAGACTCATCGCCCGGTCACCTCTCTCTCACTTCGATCTCGTGGATCGCTGTTCCGACGTACTCGGCGGTGCAAAAAAAACTGAGGCCGCGGATCCCGGTATGCGGGTTCCGCGGCCTCGAGGTGAGCCGGTGGTCTGTTGGTCAGACCGGTCTACCTCGAGGTGGAACACCGCGGACGTCCATCCGCTTGCTGGCGCCATCGACGCCCTTGCCCGTGAAGCCACTGGTCCCCTGGATCCCGTTCGGCTTCGGTGCGAGGATCAGCTCGGCCTGAACCTCGACCCGGTGCACCTGCGGAGCCCACGGTCGCGTGGCGACGACAGTCGCCCGAACATCCGTCGCCGGAACGACGGAGATCAGGGCAGCCGAGAGCGGAGCGACGGCAACGGGCAGCGCCGTCGGACGCTGGTTGATGTAGCTCTCCATCGGTGCCACCTCCAGACCTTCACTCAACGATCGACTCGGAACAGATCCCCCGTGAGCAGCCCGAACAGGGCCCCTCGCCGAGGTGTGTCCTGAGGCTATGACGGTCGGTGGGGCGAGGGCAAACGAATTAACGGTCAGATTCAGAAAGTTTTCTGAGGGCAGATCTCATCGACCGCCGCGCCCCCCACCAGCGCCAGCACGGCCTCCCCGTACAGGCCGAGTTTGCGGGGGCCGATGCCGGCGATCGCCACCAGTTCCTCGGACCGGCCCGGCCGCCGCTCGGCGAGCGCGACGAGCGTCGCGTCGGTGAAGACCACGTAGGCGGGGACACGCTGGGCTCCGGCCACCCGGGACCGCCACTCGCACAGCCGCTCGTGCAACTCGTCGTCGATGTCGGACGGACAGGTGGCGCAGCGGCCCAGCTTCCGGTCCGGCCCGGCGAACAGGGTGGTCCCGCAGATCCGGCAGGAGACGATCCGGGTGGCCGCCCGCCGCTGTGCGCCGCGCGCCGGGGCGCCCGCGCTCGCCCGTTCCGTCCCGCCCGGGGCGAGTTGGGGCAGGAAACGGCACGGCCGCCGGGCCCGCCCGCCCGGGGAGCGTGCCGAGGCGTACGACAGCCAGAGCCACTGACGGGCCCGGGTGATGCCGACGTACAGCAGCCGGCGCTCCTCCTCGACCTGCTCGGTGGTGCGCGCGTACGTGGTGGGCAGGGTGCCCTCGGCCAGCCCGACCAGGAACACCGCGTCCCACTCCAGGCCCTTCGCGGAGTGCAGCGAGGCCAGGGTGACCCCCTCCACCGTGGGTACGTGCTGCTGGGCGGCCCGTCGGGCCAGTTCGTCGGCGAAGTCGGCGAGGGTGACCGGGCGCTCGACCGTGGCGGCCACGCCCAGCGGCATCAGGTCGGGGGTGGCCGCGTACTCCTCGGCGAGCTGGACCAGCGCGGCCAGCGCCTCCCACCGCTCGCGGGCGGCCCCACCGGGCGGGGGCGCGTCGGGTGCCCACCCGACGGCGGCGAGCGCCTCGACCACCGCCACCGGCAGCGGGGTCTCGCCGGGAATCGACCGGGTGGCCGCGCGCAGCGCCACCATCGCCTGCCGCACCTCGGTCCGCTCGAAGAACCGCTCGGCCCCCTGGACCTGGTACGGCACGCCCGCCTCGGCCAGCGCCTTCTCGTACGCCTCGGACTGCGCGTTGGTGCGGAACAGCACGGCGATCTCCCGTGCCGGGGTGCCGGCGTCGACCAGGGCACGGCAGCGCGCGGCGACCGCGGCGGCCTCGGCCGGCTCGTCGGTGAAGATCCGCCGCTCCGGCTCCGGACCGGGCGGACGCTGGCCCACCAGTTCCAGGCGCAGCCGCGCCTCGGTGCCACGGGCCTGCGAGATGACCGCGTTGGCGAGCCCGACCACCTGCGGGGTGGACCGGTAGTCACGGACCAGCCGGACCACCGTGGCGCCCCGGTAGCGGCGCGGGAAGTCGACCAGATACGACGACGTCGCCCCGGTGAACGAGTAGATCGTCTGGCTGGCGTCGCCGACCACGGTCACGTCGTCCCGGCCGCCGAGCCAGGCGTCCAGCAGGCGCTGCTGCAACGGGTTGACGTCCTGGTACTCGTCGACGACGAGATGCCGGTACTGGTTGCGTACCTGTTCGGCGACGTCCGGGTGCTCCTCGATCCCCCAGACCGCGGCGCGGAGCACGTCCTCGAAGTCGATCACACCTCCGGTGCGCTTGAGCCTCTCGTACGCGGCGAAGACCTCGGCGACCTTGGCCGGCTCGTGCGGCGTCTCGCGCAGCGCCTTCGCCGCCGCCACCACGTACTCCCCCGGCTCGACCAGCGAGGACTTGGCCCACTCGATCTCACCGGCGAGGTCCCGGGCGGCGGTCCGGTCGGTCCGCAGGCCGGCCCGGGCCGCGGCGAGGGTGACCAGGCGCACCTTGCTGTCCAGCAGCTCGGGCATGGCCCGCCCGGCCAGCAGCCGGGGCGCGAAGTAGCGCACCTGGCGCAGGGCCGCCGCGTGGAAGGTCCGGGCCTGGACGCCGGCCACCCCGAGCGCGCCGAGCCGGTGCCGCAGCTCGGCGGCGGCGCGGGCGGTGAAGGTGACGGCGAGCACGTGCCGCGCCGAGATCTCCCCGCTCAGCGCCCGGTGCGCGATCCGCGAGGTGACCGCCCGGGTCTTGCCGGTGCCGGCCCCGGCGAGTACGCAGACCGGCCCGGCCACGGCGGTCACGGCCGAGCGTTGTTCCGGGTCGAGCCCGGTCAGCACGCGTTCGGACGCGGAGTTAACCACCACAGCGGGGAATTGTCGCAGCTCGCCCGGACGTTGCAGCGGTTAGCCTGTGCTGATCTGCGCGAGCAGGCGCGCATGACGTTGGAGGATCTCACCATGCTGACCATGTACTCCACTCCCTGGTGCGGCTACTGCCACCGGCTGAAGTCGCAGCTCGACCGGGAGGGGATCGCCTACCAGGTGGTCGACATCGAGCAGGATCCGGCGGCGGCGGAGTTCGTGATGGGGGTCAACGGTGGCAACCAGACCGTGCCCACCCTGCGCTTCGCCGACGACAGTGCGCTGACGAACCCGTCGATCAACCAGGTCAAGCAGCACCTGGCGAGCATCACCGTCTGACCGAGGACGTACCCGCGGCGGCCGGTCCCCACCCGGGGCCGGCCGCCGCGTCGTCGTCAGTGACCGCCCCGGCCGGTCAGCGTCCCGACCGGCGCCGGGTTCCGGTCCTCGGTGGCCGGGCGTGGTGCCGGCACCCGGGTACGCGCCGCCGGTCCGGCCGGCGGGCTCAGCCGGCGCCCGCCCCAGAGGTAGCCGCCCGCGAGCAGGGTGGCCAGGCCGATCGACACGAAGACCAGCCGGTAGTCGAGCACTCCCACGATCAGCGCGCCCACGCCGACCGAGATCGCCTGCGGACCCCGGATCACCGCCTCCGACGCCGCCGCGACCCGGCCGATCAGCTCGGGCGGGGTCCGCCGCTGAATCAGCGTGTGCAGGCCGACCAGGGTCAGCGGCAGGGAGAGACCGGCCAGCAGCACCGCAGTGAAGCCGAGCCACAGGTTCGGGTACGCCAGCGCCAGTGCCGCCGGGCCGAAGAACGCCACTCCGGCGGCGAGCGTGCCCAGCTCACCGAGCCGACGCAGGACGGCTGGGGAGCACAGTCCGCCGACCAGTCCCCCGATGCCCTGCACGGTGACCAGTACGCCGACGAACGTGGCGTCCCGCCTGAGCCCCGAGTCCACGTACGCGAAGATCAGCGACTCGGTGAAGCCCATCACCAGCGAGCCGAGGCCGTAGCCGACCAACGCCCGCCGCAACGCCGGCTCACCGGCGAGGTGCCGCAGCCCGGCGACCAGCTCGGAGGAGAGGCGTCGGACCCGGGTGACGGCGACGGCCGGGCAGTCCTCCGGATCGGCCGCTCGCGCGGGCGACTCGACCATTCGGAGCGTGCCGACCACGGCGGCGGCGGCCAGGAAGCCGACCATCCCGACCGCGGCCAGCACCCAGCCGCCGAGCACCGCGTACAGGCCCGCACCGGCCAGCGGACCGACCAGCCGCAGGCCCTGCCGTGCGGTCTGCAACGCGCCGTTGGCCTCTCCGAGCAGGTCGGACGGGACCAGTTCCTGGATCAGCCGGCTGAGCACCGCACCGACCGTGAGGTTCGACAGGCCGTAGAGCGCGGCCACCGCATAGATGATCCACATGTCGCCCGCGTCCCGGACCGCGAACAGCGGGGTCAGCAGCACCGCCATGGCGAGGTGGGTGACAACGAAGAAGGGCTGCCGGGGGTACCGGTCGACGAACCAGCCGACCAGCGGCGCGAGGGTCCTCGGCGCGAGGATGACGAAGATGGTGGCACCGGCGAGGCCGTCCGATCCGGTGAGGTCCTTCACCCAGATGGCGAGTGCCAGCAGCAGGATCGACTCCGCGGTCATGCTGGCCAACAGTCCGCCGAACAGCAGGCGGAAGTCCGGGCGACTCAGGACGGTTCGCATTGATCCCTCCGGGGGTGGCGCGACTCGGGCGCGGTCGGGAACCCGTCCGGGGCGGGGACGCAGGTGAAGGCGGTCTCGTTCCGGTGTGTCGGGTGTCCGTATTTCTCATGACACGCCCCCGCCGGTACCTCCGGCGCCGGTCGCGACGTCCATACTGGCCGTGGGGGGCGAATTTCATACAGTTACCGTCGCGTCTGCGGCGGTCGACGGAAAAGAGGACACCGTGCCTCCTGCCGCACCCAGTCCGATCCTGCGTCGGCAGCGGCTCGGCCGCGAACTGCGCCAGCTGCGCGAGGCCGCCGGACTCACCGGTGACCAGGTCATCGAGCGTGTCGGTTGGGCCTCCGCGTCGAAGCTGTCCCGGCTGGAGAACGGCCGCAGTCGACCCGACCCGCAGGACGTCCGGGACCTGCTCGACCTCTACGACGCCGACACGGCACGGCGGGCGGAACTGCTCGGCATCACCGACGAGGCCGGTGACATGCGTGGCTGGCTCAAGAACTACCCGGCGATGACGCAGCAGCAACGCGGCTTCGCCGAGCTGGAGGCCGGTTGCGTCGAGATCTCCGAGTACAACCCGGTGCTGGTGCCGGGGTTGTTGCAGACCCCCGGGTACGCCCGCGTCCGACTCTCCTCGGCGTACCAGGTCGGTCGGGAGGCCGGCGATCCGGAGGCCGAGGAGGAGACCGAGACCCAGGTCAAGGCCCGGCAGGCCCGCCAACTGCTGCTCACCCGGGAGCACGACGCGCCCCGGTACACGGCGGTGCTGGAGGAGGCGGCGCTCGGGCACCGTGCCGGGCCGCCCGAGGTGCTCCGGGAGCAGTTGGCGCAGCTGTGCGAGCTGGCCATGCTGCCCAACGTCACGCTGCACGTCCTGCCCAGGGACACGCCGATCGGGCAGTGGTACCTCCCACCGACCGCGTTCTCGGTCTATCGGTTCGCCGACCCACTCGATCCGGAGACGCTCGCCATCGAAGGTGGCTTCACCGACGTCATGTCAACCGACGTAATCGCCCTAAATCACTATAAAGTGGTGTTCGAGTGGCTACGTACGGCGGCACTTTCCGCAACGGATACCCACTCCTGGCTGGTCAAGTCGTCGGAACGGCTGACCAGTCCGGGAGCATCGTCCATTGTGGCCAATGGATCGGCAACGGCGCCGGCCCAGCGCCGTGGTTCCTCCGGGAGCCTGACGGAGCGGTGACCGAGAAGGGACCGCGCCCGACACGTGCGGCCCTGCTCGATCCATCGGTCCACGTCAGGAGCTCAACCATGAACGACATTCGCACCACGCCGTCCGTCCTCGCGCAGCTCGCGCACGCCCCCTGGCGTACCAGCACGCGCAGCCAGACCTCCAACTGCGTGGAGGTCGCACCGCTGGGCACCGGTCCCGCCGCGGTGGCGCTGCGCGACAGCAAGGACCAGGGTGGCCCGGTCCTGCTGTTCAACCGGGCCGGATGGCTGGGCTTCATCTCCGGCGCCAAGAACGGGCAGTTCGACCTGAACTAGCTCGGGTACGTCTCGCGGGGCCGTCGGCACACCACCGGCGGCCCCGTCGTCGTCCACACCGACCACCCCGGTGAGCAGGCATCGGATGATCGGACGGGGCTGAAATCAATCGCCGTGTTTCACTTGCTGAGATGCGGGCCGGGCGTACGATGGCCGAGTATTGACGTGGAACTTCCACGGTTCCACCCGTCGCGGCACATCGGAGACCCACATGCGGTTCCTGATCGTTCGCACCGACATCCGCGCCGTCGTCGACACCGACATCACGGCCGCCTGGGCCGGCGGTCACCGGCTGCGGGACGAGACCACCCGGCCCGAGCCGCGTCGCCAGGTCGTGCACGCCGAGGACCGTGACGCCGCCCTGCACCTCGCCCGCGCCATCGCCACCGTCGGCGCTGTGCGCTGCGGTAAGCAGCGGGTCAAGGTGCTGCCGCTCGACGACCCGAAGCGCTGGCGGGCCCACCCGGGTCCGCCCGACACCTGACCTCCCCACGTCCGTCGTGGTCGGCCGGCTCCCCCGCCGTGTTCCTCACCCAGCCGACCACGACGGCCCGTGTCCCCGGCCCGTGGCCGCCGCGGCAACGACGGCCACGGGTCGGGGCCGCACCTCCCGCACCCGCACCGGCACGCACACCCGCGCCGCACCCGCGCCGCACCCGCGCCGCACCCGCCGCACCCGCCGCCGTGCTCGGCGTGGGTGTAAGGAGGGGTCCCCTGCTATGCACCAGGCGTTAGCAGGGGACCCCTCCTTACAACCTCAGCAGTGCCCGTCGAACCAGCGGTGGATCAGGAACAGCGCGATCGACGACGGCGGGGGCAACAGCAGGCGGTCGCCTCCGGCGTCCACGTCCCGGCCGGCGAGCGCGGCACCGATCTCGTGCCGGGTGAACCAGCGGGCCTGCGCGATCTCGGCCGGATCGGGCCGGACCGGGTGCTCCGGGTCGGCGGTGGCCAGGAAGCCGAGCATCAGCGAGCCCGGGAACGGCCACGCCTGGCTGCCCGCGTACGTGATCTCACGGACCGGTACGCCGACCTCCTCGCGTACCTCCCGCAGCACGGTCGCCTCGGCCGACTCGCCCGGCTCGACGTACCCGGCCAGACAGGAGAACCGGCGCTGCCCCTTCGGGCTGGGCCAGGCCGCGTTGTTGCCCAGCAGGCAGCGCCCGTCGACGCCGTCGACACCGTCGTGCACCAGCACGATCATGGCCGGGTCGGTACGCGGCCACACCCGCTCACCGGAGCCGTCCACCCGGGACCAGCCCGCCTCGTCGGTGCGGGTCGGTGCGCCGGTGACCGGGTGATAGAGGTGCCGCAGATGCCAGTTGGTCAGCGCCAGCGCCGTGGTGAACAGCCCGGCGTCCCGGTCACCGAGCAGGTGCCCGACGCCCCGCAGGTGAGCAGACCGGGTGTCCGGCAGCACCGTCAACGCGGTGTGCACGCAGAAGATCGGCACCCCGTCCGGTTCCACCCCGAGGAACACCGCGTCGGCGGCCAGAGTCGACGGCAGGTCGTCCGCCGCCACCAGGACCAGCTCCGGCACCGGGGTGTCGGTCCGCACCAGCGCCCGGCCGCCGGCCTCCACGTCGAGCACCAGCACCCGCGCGCTGGACCAGGCTCCCGCCAACCACTGCGGGTCGGTACGCCGATGCGCCGCCCGGTCCAGCGTGGAGCGGGCCAGCGGCGGGGCCGCCTCCCCGCGTACCCAGTCGATCGGCTGTCCCCAGCCGTCCGACGGCAGCGCCGTGCCGGTGGGCCCGCTCACGGTGTGGCCGGTGTGGTCTGGACCGGGGTCAGCGTGGACAGCGAGGGCTCGATCCGTGCGGCGTCCCCGAGCACGACGGTGACCGCGCGGGACGGGGCGAGGTAGCGGGCCGCCGCCTCGGTGACGTCGTCGACGGTCGCCTTCGCCAGCCGGGCCGCGTGCTCGGAGAGGAAGTCCAGTCGCAGCCCACTGCCGGCGTACGCGCTGACGAACGACGCCAGTCCCGCCTGGGTGGCGATGCCGAGCTGGAGCGTGCCGAGGGCGTACTGGCGGGCCTGGTCCAACTCCTCCTGACTGGGCGGCACCGTGGCCAGTCGACCCAGCTCGTACGTGGTCTCCAGCAGCGCCGGTGCCGTCACCTCGGTGGCCACCTCGGCGGCGGCCAGCAGCACCGAACCACCGACCGAGTGCTCGACCATCGAGTGCGGGCCGTACGTGTAGCCCTTGTCCTCGCGGATGTTCTCCACCCAGCGCGAGGAGAAGTAGCCGCCGAAGATCAGGTTGGCCAGTTGCAGCGCGGCGTGGTCCGGATGGGTACGCGGCACCGCCGGCAACGCCATCCGCATCGACGACTGCACCGAACCGGGCCGGTCGACCAGCAGCAGCGGGCCCGGTTCCAGCGGCGGGACCGGCGGCACCTCGGCCACGTGCTCGCCGCCCTGCCAACCGGCGAGAGCCTTCTCGGCGGCGTCCAGCGCCCGCTCCGGGCGTACGTCGCCGACCAGCACCAGCACCGCGCCGGCGGGTCGGACCCGCTGGGCGTGCAGCGTCCGCAGGGCGGCCGGACGGACCGCCCGGACCTGCTCGGGCTCCGGGGTCTGGACCGCGTACGGGTGCCGGCCGAAGATCCGCCGCAGCAGCGCGGTACGGGCCAGATGGGCGGGCTGGCTGCGGGCCACCTGGATTCCGTCGACCAGCCGGTCCCGCTCGACGCCGACCCACTCGGCCGGGTAGCTGGCGCCGGTCACCACGTCGGCGAGGATCTCCAGCATCCGGTCCAGCCCGGTGGCCAGGGCGGTGCCGGAGAGCATCAGCCGGTCCGGGTCGAGCCCGGCGGAGAGCCCGCCGCCGATCCGCTGGAGTTCGGCGGCGATCTGCACGCTGCTCATCGTCTCGGTGCCGGAGAGCAGGGTCTGCGCCAGCAGGTGCCCCCGGGCCAGGTGGGCGCGGACGAACGGCATCCAGAGACGCAGTTCCACAAGCGGCACCGCCGGGCGGCGTACCACGATCACGGTGAGCCCGTTGGCGAGCGTGCGTTCGGCCTGCCGGGGCAGCGTGAGCCGACGGGTCGGGCCGAGCGGCGGCAGCGTTCGTGTGGGCGTACTCGTGCTCATGAGCGGCCACCTCCGGGGATCACCTCGACGGACGCGCGGCGCTCCGGCCGCAGGGTGGCCGCGGCGGCGCGGACCTGCTCGTCGGTGACCTCACCGACCAGCCGGGGCAGCTCGCCGAGCAGACCGGGCTCACCGCGCTGCTGTTCCAGCACCGCCATCCGCAGCGCGCGGGCCAGCACCGCGTCGGTGTCGCGCAGCAGGTGGGTGGCCATCCGGGCCTGGGTCCGGGCCAGCTCACCCTCGGTGAGGCCGTCGGTGGCGACCCGGTCCAGTTCCTCGTCGACGGTCCGCAGCACCTTGTCGACGTCGCCGCCGGGCGGCAGGTGCGACTGGATCAGCAGGGCGGTCGGGTCGCGCACGTCGAAGGGGTCGCCCATGAAGCCCAGGTAGCCGCCGATGCTGGTGACCGTGCGGTCCCGGTGCACCAGCCGTTCGACCAGCCGGGAGGCGTCGCCGTCGGTGAGCACCTCGGCCAACACCACGAAGGGCAGGTAGTCGGCGAAGTTCCCGATCGGGTCGGGCACCCGCCAGCCGGAGGCCACCGCCGGCAGCGGGGCCAGCCTGTCGTCGTACGCGGTGCGCCGCTCGACGGTCGGCGCCGGCTCGGCGAAGTCCGGGCGGGCCGGCGCCGGACGGGCCGGCACGTCGCCGAAGTGTCGTTCGATCAGCTCGACGGCCTCGGCGGTGTCGATGTCGCCACTGACCGCGAGCACGGCGTTGCCGCTGGCGTAGTAGCGCCGGAAGAAGTCGGCCGCGTCGGCGACGGTGGCGGACTCCAGGTCGTCGAAGGAGCCGTACCCGTCGTGCGCGTTCGGGAAGGTGTCGAACATGACCGGCGGCAGGGTCAGCCAGGGGAACCCGCCGTACGGCCGGTTGAGCACGTTGACCCGGATCTCCTCCTTGACCACGTCCACCTGGTTGCGCAGGTTCTCCTCGGTCAGCCGAGGGCCGCGCATCCGGTCGGCCTCCAGGAACAGCGCCCGTTCCAGGGCGTTGCTCGGCAGGGTCTCGTAGTAGTCGGTGTAGTCCAGGTGGGTGGAGCCGTTGAAGGTGCCGCCGGCACCCTGGACGTGCCGGAAGTGGGCGAGCTTCTCCAGGTTCTCCGAGCCCTGGAACATCAGGTGCTCGAAGAGGTGCGCGAAGCCGGTCCGTCCCTCGGGCTCGGACCGTATGCCCACGTCGTAGACCACCGCCACGCCGATCACCGGAGCACTGCGGTCGGGGGTCAGGACCACCCGCAGGCCGTTGTCGAGGGTGAACCGCTCGACGGGGTACTTCGCGGCTGGGATTCTCGCTCTGCGCGTCGGCACGGCTCCGACCCTAACGCCTCCGCCGAGCCGGGGAGGCGGGTAAGGGCGGCGGCGGGTGTTAGCCGGGGACCCCTGCTATACCCGAGGCGTTAGGAAGGGGCCCTTCCTTTCATCCGGCGGTGCTGCCCGGCCGCGCGGTCGCGGGGGCAGGGCCGTGCAGGTCCACCAGGCCGGACGGGGCCGCCCCGCCCGGCGTGACGGGCCAGGGAGCGAACGCCACGGCCGTGGCCAGCAGCAGTCCGACGGCCGCCACCGCGACCACCAGGAGCAGTTCCCGCACCGCCGCCGAACCCACCATGGTCGTTCCTCCCCGAGCTGAGCCGATCCCCCCGGCTCATCCCCCGGCACCCAGCGTTCCCTGGCCGGGAGGTGGTGACAGTCGTCCACCCGACGATTGGACGGCTGATTACCGACTCAGGGTTCCGCCGAATCGGCGCCCGACATGCGGACGGCCGGGCCGCCTCCGGTCCCAGTGGGTGGCGGAGGCGGCCCGGCCGTCGCGGGCGAACCCGGCAGATCAGAGCGGGCGGATGTTCTCCGCCTGCGGGCCCTTCTGGCCCTGGACGACCTCGAACTCCACACGCTGGTTCTCGTCCAGGCTGCGGTAGCCGGAGCTCTGGATGGCCGAGAAGTGGGCGAAGACGTCGGCGCCGCCGCCGTCCGGGGTGATGAAGCCGAAGCCCTTGTCAGCGTTGAACCACTTGACGGTGCCAATAGCCATGCTTGTTTCGTCTCCTTGACGGAACGTCGGACCCGCACCTGTTGCGGGGCCGAAAGAGTGAGAGCTCCGGGCGGTTCCCGGAACTTCTGTCGCTGCTGGTCGCCCCGCCCGGAGAGGTCCGGACATAACAAAGAGCGCCTGGGGCCACAATCCGCCAGGCGCAAACAGAGCTGGAACCAAAACTGCAACGCGGGCACAGTACCACGGATTCGGGCCCGCGCTACCCGTCCAGCCCGAATTCCGGCAGCGACGTGATCAGGGCGGACAGTCCGTCGACGTCCAGCAGGTCCGCCGGACGGACGGTCGCCCCGTCCCGCACGTAGTGGAACGCCGCGCCGACCCGCTCGACCGGGATCCCGGCCAGCTCGGCCCAGGCCAGCCGGTAGACCGCCAACTGCACCGAGGCCACCTCGGCCGCCGGTCCCGAGGGCTGGGCACCGGTCTTCCAGTCGACCACGTCGAAGCGGTCGCCGGGCCGGCGGAACACGGCGTCCATCCGGCCGCGTACCACCACACCGCCGAGCACCGTCGCGAACGGCACCTCGACCTCGATCGGCGTACGGTCCGCCCACTCGCTGCTCAGGAACCGCCGTTGCAGCTCCGCCAGCACCTCGTCCGGGGCCGCGTCGGCGTCCGCCGCACCGGGCAACTCGTCGGTGTCGAGCAGCCGGTCCGCGCCGAAACGCTGCTCCAGCCAGGCGTGGAAGGCGGTGCCCCGGCGGGCGTACGGGTTCGGTGCGGACGGCAGCGGCCGACGCAGCGACCGGGCCAGCGCCGCCGGGTCCCGGCGCAACGCGACCAGTTGGGTGACCGACAGGTGCCCGGGCAGCGTCACCTCGACCGGACCGGCTAGCCGGCTCAACTCCGCCCGCTCGGCGAGCAGCAGATCGGTCTCCCGCCGCCACCGGTCCACCTCCGGATCCCGCGCCTCGTCGTCCGGAGGGTCCGGCACGTCGTCGGTCAGGTGACGCCGCACCAGCGCCGCCGCCTCGGTCAACGTCGGTCGGCGTACGCCCAGCGGGTCGGCCGGCCACTCGGCCCGGATCACCACCTCGGTCGTCGGGTTCACCGCGTCCGGCGACGGTTCGGGCGCCCACTCGTCGACCAGGTGACCGGCTCCGGCGTCCAGGCAGGCGTCGTGCACCTCGCGCAACAACCCGGACGGGCCGCGCGGGCGCTTGGTGCCCTCACCCCACCAGTGGCCGGAACAGAGCAGCAGGCGACGCGGACGGGTCACCGCCACGTACGCCAGCCGGCGCTCCTCCCGCTCGTCGTGGGCCCGCCAGGCGTCGGTGAAGTCCTCCACCGCCCGGGCCACGCCACGCTGGTCGTCCACGTCCACCAGGGCCAGCTCGGGCAGCCCGTCGGCGTCACCGCGCAACGGGAACGGCAGCACCCCCAGCCCGCCCAGCCAGTGGTCGGAGTTGCGGACCGGTCCCGGCCACACCCCCCGGCTCAGCCCGGCCACCGAGACGACGTCCCACTCCAGACCCTTGGCCGCGTGCGCGGTCAGGATCTGCACCGCCCCCTCGACCACCTCCACCTCGCCCGGCGACAGACCGCGCTCCTCGTCCTCGGCGGCGGCCAGGTAGGCCAGGAAACCGGCGAGCGTGGCCCCCGGCGTCTCCCCGCTGAACCGCGCGGCCACGTCGCCCAACGCGTCCAGGTGACTGCGGGCCAGACCGGCGTCGCCGGCGCCCTCGCCGCCGGCGCGTACCGCCACCTCCACGTCCAGGCCGGTGGTCCGCTCCACGTCCGCGATCAGCTCCGGCAGCGACTGGTCCAGCCGGTACCGCAGCAGACCCAGTTCCCGGGCGTACGCGCGCAGCCGCAGGTAGCCCTCGGCCGAGTACGCCTGCGCGGGGCCGAGGTCGGCCAGTGCCTCGACCAGCGTCGCCTCGTCCAGCCGGTCCGGCGTGATCTCGGCCGTACCGTCGTCGGCGAGCTGGCGACGGGCCGCCGCGATGGCCTTGGCCCGACGGTGCAGCGCGACCAGGTCCCGTGGCCCGATCCGCCACCGGGCACCGGTCAGCAGGCGCAACAGCGCGGCACCGTCGGTCGGGTCGGCGAGCACCCGCAGCGTGCACACCACGTCGCGGATCTCCGGGGTGTCCAACAGCCCGCCCAGCCCCACCACCTCGACCGGCAGGCCACGTTCCCGCAGCGCCCCCGCGATCGCCGGAATCTGGCTGCGCAGCCGGACCAGCACCGCCGTGGTCGGGCGCAGGGTCACCGGGATCTGCTCGGGCAGCACACCCGGCATCCGCGCCGCACCACGCCAGGCGGCCAGCACGCTGTCGGCAATCCAGTCGGCCTCGTCGGCGTACGTCGTCAGCAGTGCGCAGTGCACGGTGCCGGCGGCGGCGCCACGCGCGCTGCGGTGCGGGATCGGATCGCGGACACTGAGCGCGGCGTGCAGCTCCGGCACCTGGGCGCCGGCCGCCCGCAACGGGGTGGAGAGCGCGTTCGCCACGGCGAGGATCTCCGGCCGGTTCCGCCAACTGGTGGTCAGTCCGAGCACCTGGGCGGGTTCCCCGTCGGTGCGGGCGAACTCCGTCGGGAAGCGGTCCAGGGTGCCGGCGCTGGCCCCCCGCCAGCCGTAGATGGACTGGCAGGGGTCACCGACGGCGGTCACCGGGTGACCGCCGCCGAACAACGCGCCGAGCAGCACCACCTGGGCGTGGCTGGTGTCCTGGTACTCGTCGAGCAGCACCACCCGGTAGCGCCCGCGCTCGATCTCGCCGACGCCCGGATGGTCCCGGGCCACCCGGGCGGCCCGGGCGAGCTGGTCGGCGAAGTCCATCGCCTCGAAGTCGTCCTTGCGCCGGGCGTACGCGCGCACCAGCGGCAGCAGCTTCAACCGGGTCTGCTGGAGCGCGAGGGCCTTGCGCACGTCGGCGTAGACCCGCCCGGGACGGGACTGCACGTCGGCGAAGAACCGGCCGGTCCACGCGGCCAGGGAGTCCGGGTCGACCAGGTGTTCGTCCAGCTCACCGGAGAGCGCCAGCACCGCGTCGGTGACCGTGCTGGGCATCCGGTCCACCTCCGACATGTCCCCGTCGTAGTTGCGCACGATCAGGTCCACGAGCTGCCAGCGGGACGCCTCGGTGAGCAGCCGGGTGGAGGGCTCGTAGCCGGCCCGCAGGCCGTGCTCGGTGACGATCCGTCCCGCGTACGAGTGGTAGGTGGCCACCGTCGGTTCGCCCGCGAACGGGTCGTCGAGCGGGTCCCGTCCGCGCCGCCCCAGCCGGCGCACCAACTGGTCGAGCCGGGTACGCACCCGGTGTGCCAGCTCACCGGCGGCCTTGCGGGTGAAGGTGAGACCGAGCACCTGCTCGGGCCGGACGTACGAGTTGGCCACCAGCCAGACCACCCGGGCGGCCATCGTCTCGGTCTTACCCGAACCGGCTCCCGCGACCACCAGCAGCGGCTCCACCGGCGCGGCGATGATCGCCGCCTGCTCCCGGGTCGGCGCCGGCAACCTCAGCAGCTTGGCCAGCTCCACCGGCGTGTACCGGGGACCGACGGCGGCCGCCCGGGGCGCCGGTGCCGCGGGATTGAACAGGGCGGGCTGGGTCATGCTGCCTTCTTCGGAGCTGGCACGCTCACTCCTGGTGCTCCGGTCGCCGGACGGTCGGTGGCTCGACCACCTGCCGTCCCTGCCCGGAGACCGGGCAGCTGGTCCGCACCGGGCAGACCCGGCACTTCGAGTTGGCGACCGCGGCGAAGGTGGCGGCGGCCATCGTATCGGCGGTCCGCCGGACCAGCGCGGTCGCCCAGCCGGCCTCGGGTCCGTCGGTCGACGCGGCCTGCGCCTGCTCCCGGGCGTCCCGCGCGCCGGTGCCGAGCTGCACCAGCGTCGCCCCGCCGGGCTCGTCGCCGTACTCGGCGAACGCCCCCGCCTCCACCGCCGCCTGGTATGCGCCGAGCTGCGGGTGCTCGGCCAGGTCCCGCTCGGTCACGGCGGTGGACTTGCCGGTCTTGAGGTCCACCACCACCAGCCGGCCGTCCGCGTCGACCTCCAGCCGGTCCACCCGCCCGACCAGCTCGATCGGCCGGTGCGGATCGTCCAGGCGTACCGCGAACTCGTGCTCGATGGCGAGCAGCCGGCGCGGATTGGCGGCCAGCCAGCGCAGCAGCTTGTCCACCATCGCCTCGGCGCGGGTCCGCTCCGGCCCGACCATCCACCGCGCGGCCAGCTCGATCGCGTCGAACCGGGCAGCCACGTAGTCCAGCAGCGCGCCCCGGTCCGCGCTGGCGTCCTCGGCGAGCATCGCCGCCGCGTGCACCAGGTTGCCGACCCCCTGGGCGGCGCTGGCCGGTGGGCTCCCGCCGTGCCGTTCCAGCAGCCAGCGCAGGCTGCACCGCAGCGCGCTCTCCATCGCCGACGGGGTCACCCGGACCGGCTCCCCCTCGTCCACCAGCGGCCGGTCGTCGGAGAGCGGTCGCAGCCCCCACCAGTCGTCCGGGTGCGCGCCGGCGACCCCGGCGGCGGCGAGTCGTGCCAGCTCGGCCGCTGCCGCCCGCCGCCGGGCGGTCGACGCCGCCGGGTCGGCCACCGCGGTACGCAGCTCCGCCACCAGCGCGGGCAGGGTCAACGCCCGGGGCGGCCGACTCAACGGCAGCGTCCGTGGCCCGACCCCGTCGTCCCGGTCCGGATCATCGTCCCGGTCCGGAGCGTCCCCCTGGTGCTGAGCGTCGTGCCTGTCGTCGACCTGCGACGCTCCGCTGCCCGCTCCGGGCGTCGACGGCTCCGGAGAAGCGGGCGGCGGTGTCCCATCGGAGGTCGGGGTGGGTCCGTCGCCGGGTGGATCGGTCGGCCCGAGTTCGTAGAGGAAGCGGCTGGGCTGCTCCTCGTGGTCGTCGCCGCCGACGGCCGCCGACGCGACGGCGCTGACCAGCAGTCGCCGCCGGGCCCGGGTCACCGCGACGTGGAACAGCCGCCGTTCCTCGTCGAGCAACGCGGAGGTCTGCCCGACCAGGGTGGCGACCTCCCCGGCACCGTCCGCCCGGCCGGTCATCACGTCGACCAGCCGTTCCGAACCGAGCAGGCTGCCGCGCAACCGCAGGTCCGGCCAGACGCCCTCCTGCACCCCGGCGACGGCGACCAGATCCCACTCCAGGCCCTTCGCGGCGTGCGCGGTGAGCAGGCGTACCGCGTCGCCCCGGTCGGCGGAGGAGGCGAGCGTGTCGGCGGGGAGTTCCTGGGCGAGCACATGGTCGAGGAAGACCTCGGTCCGCGCGCCCGGTAACCGGTCGGTGAACCGGGCGGCGGCGTCGAAGAGCACCAGCACCGCGTCCAGGTCCCGATCGGCCGCCTCGGCCCGGCGCCGCCGGGCCAGGTCGCCCTCACCGGCCACGGCCGGTCCCCGGGCCAGCGCGGCGGACCACAGCTCGGCCAGCCCGCTGGCCTGCCAGACCGCCCAGAGGACGTCCTCGACGGTGGCGCCCGGTCGACCGGCCGTCTCGCGGGCCACCGCCAGCAGCCCGGCCACCGTCTGCGCCGACTCGGCCCAGCGCCGCTCCACCCCGGCCAGCTCGGCCGGGTCCTGCAACGCCTCGACGATCAGCTCACCGGAGGGCCGACGGTCGCCGCCGGCCAGGGCGAGCGCGCGTAGGCCCTGCCGCAGCCGGCGCTCCGCCAGCGGATCGGCACCGCCGAGCGGCGAGTGCAGCAACGCGACGGCGGCCTCCTCGTCCAGCCGCTCCGGCTCCAACGCGCAGCGCAACAGCAGCAGCAGCGGCGCGACCGCCGGTTGCAGGTGCAACGGCAGGTCCTCGCCGTGCACCACGGTCGGTACGCCGGCGGCGTGCAGCGCCCGCCGCAACCCGGGCAGTTGCCGCCCGGTGGAACGGACCAGCACCGCCATCCGGGCCCAGGGCACGCCGCCGAGCAGGTGCGCCTCGCGCAGCGCGTGTGCCAGCCAGGCCGCCTCGCTGGTGGCCGAACGGAAGGTCCGGACCTCGACGGTGCCCGGTGGCGCGTCGGGCAACGGGTGCAGCCGACGGTGTGCCGCCGGACCACGCAACCGTCGACCCAGCCGGGACGCGGCAGCGAGCAGCCGCTCCCCCGCGCGGTAACTGGTGGTGAGCAGCACCTGCGCGGCCGGCGCACCGGAGGCGGTGCGGAACCGGTGCGGGAACGTCGTCACACCGGCCGGATCGGTGCCCCGGAAGGCGTACGTGGAGGAGTCGGGATCGGCGAAGGCCACCAGCGGCGTGCCGCCCCCGGCGACCGTGTCCAACAGGTCGAGCTGCGCGGGGTCGGTGTCGGCCAGCTCGTCGACGTAGACGTACGCCAGACGACGCCGCTCGGACGCCAGCACCTCCGCGTCGTCGCGCAGCAGACCGGTCGCCGCCCGGACCAGCTCCGCCGGGTCGTACGCGACCGAGCCCCGGTTGGCGACGTCCCGCAGCGCCAGCACCGCGACGTACTCACGCAGGAAGCGGGCGGCGGCCGGCCAGTCGGCGCGGCCGAGCCGCTCGCCGAGCCGGGCCAGCTCGACCGGACCGACGCCCCGCTCCGCCGCCCGCATCAGCAGGTCGCGGAGCTGGGCGGCGAACGCCCGGGTACGCAGTGCCGGTCGCAACTCCTCCGGCCAGCCACCCGGTTCGTCGCCGGGCTCCTCCCCCACCACGTCCAGCAACTCACGGATGATCAGATCCTGCTCCGGACCGGTGAGCAGCCGTGGCGACGGCTCACCCCGCTCGGCGGCGGCCCGCCGCAACAACCCGAAGGCGTACGCCGGGAAGGTCCGCACCAGCGGCTCCCGCACCACCCGCCGCCCGTTCGCGGCGATCCGCGCCTCGATCCGGTGCCGCAGGTCGACCGCGCCCCGGCGACTGAAGGTGAGCACCAGCACCCGCTCCGGATCGACCCCCTCCTCGACCCGGGCGGCCACCGCCTCGACGAGCGTGTGGGTCTTCCCGGTGCCCGGTCCTCCGAGGACGAGCATCGGCCCGTCGGTGTGTGCCACGACCTCGGCCTGCCGAGGATCCGCCGAGGTCTGCTCCCCGCCGGACGCGGGTGCGGGTGCAGGTGCGGACGCGGGTGCGGACGCGGGTGCGGACGCGGGTGCGGACGCGGGTGCGGACGCGGGTGCGGACGGCGGGCCGGCCAGGTCCGGAGAATGCCCGGTGGCCGGGTCGTTCTCCTGGGTCGGCCCGCCGGACCGACGCACCAACCGGTACGCCTGCATCCCGCCATCCCATCACGGCCCTGCGACACTGCCAGACGCGCCACACCCGCCGACGATCCGACGCCCACCCGTCCTCACCGGTCCCGTCCGCTGGTCCCGGTCGCCTCTCTCGCCGGCCCCGGCAGTGACGTGCGGTGGTCCGCGTGCCGCCACCCCGACCGGTACCCCGCTGGTCGCCCCTTTGCTCTGCTTCAACCCACGCAACGGTTCGGACGAACTTCTGTTGCGCGGGGTGAAGCAGAGCAAAGGCGGCGAGCAGGTATACCCCGGGAGTCGGCTCAACCCGAGACGGCGCGACCCGAGACGGCGCGACCCGAGACGGCGCGACCCGAGACGGCGCGAATCACCACACCGGCGTGCGGCAGGCGGCAAGGGTCGGGCGCGGTGTGGGTGGCGCCGTCTAGGTGAGGGCTGCCTCGATGACGTCGAGGGCGGTGGGGACGGTGTCGGCGACCTGGACGAGATCGAAGCCGGCGGGCTTGAGGAAGCTCTGGTCGGTGACCGCGCGCAGCCAGTCCATCAACGGGGTGTAGAACCCGTCGGTGTCCACCATCACCATCGGTTTGCGGTGCAGGGCCAGGGTGGCGGTGGTCCAGACCTCGAAGAGTTCGTCGAGGGTGCCCAAGCCACCGGGCAGGGTGAGGAACGCGTCCGACTTCTCGACCATGAGGACCTTGCGGCTGGCCATCGAGTCGGTGATCAGCAGTTCGTCGGAGGCGACGTCGGCGACCTCCAGGTCGACCAGCACCTGCGGGATGATCCCGACGGTCCGGCCGCCGGCCGCGCGGGCCCCCTCGACCAGCGCGCCCATCATGCCGACGCGACCACCTCCGCTGACCAGCGTGTGCCCTCGTCGGGCGAGTTCCGCGCCGGTGGCCTCGGCGAGGTCGAGCCACCGTTGGTCGAGGGTACGGGAGGAGGCGCAGAACACGCAGATCGCCGCCACCTCAGCGCTCCGCCTGCTCGGCCCGCTCGGCCGACTCGGCTGCCGCCTGCTGGTCCGCCGCGGTACGGGCCACCGCGTCGGCGCGTACCGCCTCCTGCTCGGTGTTGAGCGCGGCCTCGGCCTCCACGATGTGCCGGACCGCCGCGGCGACGTCGTCGGTGACGCAGATCAACTCCAGGTCGACCGGTCCGATCTTGCCCTCGGCGGCCATCGTGTCGCGCAGCCAGTCGAGCAGCCCCTGCCAGTACTCGGCACCCATCAGCACCACCGGGAACCGGGTCACCTTGCCGGTCTGCACCAGGGTGAGCGCCTCGAACAGCTCGTCCATCGTGCCGAAGCCGCCGGGCAGCACGACGAACGCCTGGGCGTACTTGACGAACATGGTCTTGCGGGCGAAGAAGTAGCGGAAGTCGATGGCCAGGTCGACCCACTCGTTGATGCCCTGCTCGAAGGGGAGTTCGATGCCGAGACCGACGGAGTGCCCACCGGCCTCGCTCGCGCCCCGGTTGGCCGCCTCCATCACGCCGGGTCCACCCCCGGTGATCACCGCGTAGCCGGCACGGGCCAGGGCCGCGCCGAGCGCCTCGGCGAGCTGGCACTCCGGGCTGTCCGGCTTGCTCCGGGCGCTACCGAAGACGCTGACGGCGGGCGGCAGGTCGGCGAGGGTGTCGAAGCCTTCGACGAATTCGGAGAGTATCCGTAGCGCCCGCCAGGCGTCCTTGGTCTTCCAGTCCGCACGGGTGCGCGAATCCAGTAGCCCTTGGTCCGCTGTGCTGGTGGTGATCGCCTGGCGGCGCAGTGTGACGGCGCCGCGGTGCCGCTCCCGTCCTGGTTCGCGGCGGTTGCTCTGAGTCATGGGAGCAACCGTAGTGGAGTTCCGCCGGGGCGCCCGGCAAACACTTCGTGATCTTGTGCAACCAATTCGCTTTCCCGTACGTCTTACTATTCACATACCGGGTATGCCCGGCGCGCAGGCTTCGGGGGAGGAGACAGCGTGATCAGTAGCAACGAACGGATCCGGATGAGGCGTCAGATGCAGCGACGCATCCGCGACGTGGTGGCCGAGCGCCGCCGTACCCGGCTGCTCGAAGACCCGCCCGAACCGCCCGCGGAGCCCGCTTCCGACACGGCGCTCACCCGCGTGTAGCGCGGGGCCTGGACACCCTGCGCCTGAGCCCCGCGCGCCGGTCACCCGGGCGGGCGCGGCGGCACCGCACCGCCGCCCGCACGACCGGACGCGCGAGTCCGCAGGGTCAGGCGGAGGCGAGCCAGCGGTGCAGCGTGGCGGCACCGTCACGGATCTTGCCGATCTCGACGTGCTCGTCCGGGTGGTGGGCGAGATTGGGATCACCCGGACCGAAGTTGAGCGCCGGGATCCCCATCGCCGCGAAGCGGGCCACGTCGGTCCACCCCAGCTTGCCGATCGGGGCGGCACCCACCGCCGCCAGGAACTCCTGGGCGGGTGGGGCCTCCAGGCCGGGCAGCGCACCGGGCGCGCAGTCGGTCACCGTCACCTCGTACCCGGCGAGCACCTCGCGCAGGTGCGCCTCCGCCTCGGCCGGCGTACGGTCCGGCGCGAAACGGTAGTTGACCTCGATCTCGCACCGGTCCGGGACCACGTTGCCGGCCACCCCACCGTTGATCCGCACCGCGTTCATACCCTCGCGGTAGTCACACCCGTCGATGGTCACCCGCCGCGCCTGGTACTCCGACAGCCGCCGCAGGATCTCACCGGCACCGTGGATCGCGTTGACGCCGTGCCAGGCGCGCGCCGAGTGGGCCCGTACGCCGGTGGTGACCGCCCTCGCCCGCATGGTGCCCTGGCAGCCCGCCTCGACGATCCCGTGCGTCGGTTCGAGCAGCAGGGCGAAGTCGGCCGTCAACCACTCCGGGTACGCCTCGGCCACCAGCCGCAGGCCGTTGTACCGGGACTCGATCTCCTCGGCCTCGTAGAAGAAGTACGTCACGTCGTAGCGCGGGTCGGGCAGGGTGGCCGCGAGGTGCAGCGCGAAGGCCACCCCGGACTTCATGTCCGAGGTGCCGCAGCCGTACATCAGGTCGCCGCGCAGCGTGGACGGGAAGTTGTTGTTCAACGGCACGGTGTCCAGGTGACCGGCCAACACCACCCGGGACGCCCGCCCCAGGTCGGTACGCGCCATCACCGTGTTCCCGTGCCGGTAGGTGGCCAGGTGGGGCAGCTTCCGCAGCACCTCCTCGACGCAGTCGGCGATGGCCTTCTCGTTGAGCGAGACCGACTCGATGTCGACCAGGGCGCGGGTCAACGCCACCGGATCGGCGAGGACCTCGGGGGTAAGCGGGTTCTCCATGGTCCGCACGGTACCGTCACAACCGGCGACCGCGAGACGCGAGCCCGCGAGCCCTTCGACGACGCGCGAGGAGTGAGCTCGCGCACCCCGCAGTCGCGAGCAGCAGCCAGCGCAGCATGCGAGCGAGAGGTGAGTAAGTGACGTCCACAGAATCCGCGTGGGGCATCGGCCTGGCCACCGTGACCGCCGACGACCAGGTGCTCGACACCTGGTATCCGACCGGCAAGCTGGGCCTCGGCGAGCTGCCGTTGGTCCCCGGCGAGGACCAGGCAGACGTGCTGGACCTTCCGCCGGGTGCGATCGGCGACCGGGCCCTGCCGGGTCTGCGTACCGTCCAGGTGATCACCGTGATCGGCTCGCTGGACGACCCGATCAAGGACGCCAGTGACGCGTACCTGCGACTGCACCTGCTCTCCCACCGCCTGGTGCGGCCCAACGAGCTCAACCTCGACGGCGTCTTCGGCAAGCTGGCCAACGTGGCCTGGACCTCCGCCGGCCCGTGCCCGCCGGAGCGGGTCGACGAGCTGCGCGTCATCGAGCGGGCCGCCGGCCGTCACCTGGCCGTGTACGGGGTGGACAAGTTCCCCCGGATGACCGACTACGTGGTGCCCTCGGGTGTCCGGATCGCCGACGCCGACCGGGTCCGCCTCGGCGCCCACCTCGCCTCCGGCACCACCGTGATGCACGAGGGCTTCGTCAACTTCAACGCCGGCACGCTCGGCACCTCCATGGTCGAGGGCCGGATCGTGCAGGGCGTTGTCGTCGGCGACGGTTCCGACATCGGCGGCGGCGCCTCCATCATGGGCACGCTCTCCGGCGGCGGCACCGACAGGGTCCGCATCGGCGAGCGCAGCCTGATCGGGGCGAACGCGGGTGTCGGCATCTCGCTGGGCGACGACTGTGTGGTCGAGGCGGGGTGCTACATCACCGCCGCCTCGAAGCTCGCCCTGCCGGACGGCCGGGTGGTCAAGGCCCGCGAGCTGTCCGGAGTCGACGGGCTGCTGTTCTGGCGCAACTCGATCACGGGTGGGCTGGAGGCCCGGCCGCGTACCGGTCAGGGCATCACCCTGAACGCCGCCCTGCACGCGAACGACTGACGCCTCCGCGCGGACTCGTGCAAGGAAGGGTCCCCTGCTAACGCCTGGTGCATAGCAGGGGACCCCTCCTTACATCGGTGCCGACGGTGCCGGCACCACCGGCGTGATCACTTCAGGCGGTACGCCTGGATGATCCGCTGGGTCACCGTGTTGCCGTCGCTGTCCCGGGCGGCGGCCCGCAGGGACACGTGGCCGTTGCCCTTCGGATGCTGCACGGTGGCCTTCCAGCCGCTGCCGGCCTTCTTCACCCGGGCCCGCTGCCAGGTCCGGCCACCGTCGTAGGAGACCTCGACGGTCACCGAGGTGGTCCGCGCCGACGGCGCACCGGGCTGCCGCTGCACCTGGACCGGGATCACGAAGGACCGGCCGGCCGGGGCGGTGTGCGCCCCGTCGAGCCGAGGCGTGAACCTGATCGCCGAGGCGGGCAACGCCACCGGATCGTCGCCCCGGACGTGCCGGGACCGGAACGTCCAGGCGGCGGCGACCTCCGTGCTCAGGTCGGTGAAGCTGCGCCTCACCGAGGTCTCCATCCGGTACGTCGCCGTCCCGGCCGGCACCTCGAAGTCACCCCAGCCGTTGTCCGGGCTCTCGCCGACCAGCTTGCCGTTGCGGTAGAGCGCGGTACGCGAGGTGTCCGCCACCGAAGCCCCGTGGTGCCCCGCGGCGTCCCCGTGCAGCGGCACCGCCAGGCTGATCACGTCACCCCGCCGGGTGAGCCCCTCCCCCGGCCACTGCGGCACCGCGAACGACGGCCCGTAGGGAGCGCTGTTCCAGGTGTCCTCGTACTTCTTCCCCGCCCGGTAGGCCGTCGGGTCCGAGAAGAGGAGGGCCACCCCGACCGGCCACCCGTCGTCGGACGGTACGCCGAAGGTCAGGTCACCGTTCCAGCGGATGCCCTTGGTGTTGTAGTACTCGACCCGGCTGCCGGGGGCCTCGGTGGGCAGGATGATCGCCCAGCCGCCGACGTTCACCTCGTGGACCGGATAGACGGCCCGTTCGGCGACGGTGTCCGGGTACCCGCTGCGGAACTTCTGCGTGACGGTGGCCAGGTCACGCTTGCGGTAGTTCCGGATCAGCCCGGTCGGCATCCGACCCGGGACGCTCTCCGCCAGGGCATAGAGGTAGGAGCTGCTCTCCGCCTCCACGTCGGCCCACTGACTGCCCACCGTGCCGAGGAACCTCTTCGGCGAGACGGGTCGGCCGAGCTGCCCGGTGCTGATGCCGGTGAAGTCGAAGGCGAGCAGGCCGTAGCTGGCGCCGCCATCGTCCAGGAGGAAGTTCGCGCTGATGTCCACCAGGGCCGGAGTCGCCGACCGTTGCGGCACGGTCATCCGCACCGGCTTCGCCCGGCGGGCGTCGACGGTGACCGTGGTGTCCCTCGTGACGGCCAGCTCCGGCTGGACGAGGAACGCGGACTCCTCGGTCTCCATGTCGAACAGGTAGCTGTTCAACCCGTACCGGCCCTTGGGCACGCGGACCTCGGCGGTGCCCGACTGGTCGTACGCGAAGTAGTCGACGAAGTCGTCCAGGCCCAGCAGTGAGGTGCTGTAGTCCTCCGTCGGCGTACCGTCGGACCCGAGGTGCCGCACCGTCACGGTGTAGCTCTCCACCTCCTTGTGGACCGCCAACGGGGTGAGGGCCACGGTGTCGCCGGCACGGGCCACGATCCGGCCGGTGTAGTGACCGTCCGGGCCGTCCACGCTGGTGTCGGTGGTGACGGTGGCGGACGCCGTGCCGCCTGCGGGCACCACGACGCTGCTCGTGCTCAGCGTGAACATGCCGGCCGGTGCGGGCGTCCCGTCCGGGCCGGTGACGTCGAGGACGAGGTCCAGGGTGAGCGCGGTGCTCCCGGTGTTGTGCCAGCTCACCTCGCGGGTGATCGGCTCGTCGTCGGCGTGCGGCCAGAGCGTGCGGCCGAACGAGACGCTCGCCGGGTCACTGGTCACCTGCTGGGTGATCGCCCTCGCCACGTCGACCCGTCCGGCGCCCTGCTGATAGGCGGTCAGCTCCGGATGCGGCGCGGCGGAGGACATCAGGGTGGCCTTGAGCTGGGCTGCCGTGGCGTCGCCGCGCTGCTGGGCGAGCAGTGCCGCCGCACCGGCGACGTGCGGCGCGGACATCGAGGTGCCGGAGAGCGACACGTACTGTTCGCCGACCGGATCGCCGAGCAGCGTGCCCTCGCCCCGGGCGGCGACGATGTCCACTCCCGGCGCGGTGATGTCCGGCTTCAGCGCGTCGTCGCCGACTCGCGGACCCTGGCTGGAGAAGAAGGCGAGGTCGTCGTCCCGGTCGACGGCCCCGACGGCGAGTGCGGAGTCCGCGCTGGCGGGTGAACCGACCGAACCGGCCCGGCCGCTGTTGCCGGCCGAGATCACGAAGAGCGCCCCGGTCTGCGCGGTCAGCGTGTCGACCGCCAGCTCCAACGGGTCGACCTGCGGGCTGTCCGTCCCGCCCAGGCTCAGGTTGATCACGTCGGCCTGCTGGTCGACGGCGGCCCACTGCATCCCGGCCAGGATGGCGGAGTCGGGGCAGCCGTACTCCTCGCAGACCTTGCCGTCGAGCAGCGTCGCGTCCGGGGCGACCCCTCGGTTCCGGCCGTCGGATGCGGCGCCACTGCCGGCGATGATCGACGCGACGTGGGTCCCGTGGCCGACGATGTCGCCGGGGTTCTCCTCCTCGGTGAAGTTCTCCGCCGCGCCGACCCGCCCGACCAGGTCGGGGTGCGCGGCGTCGACGCCGGTGTCCAGCACCGCCACCCGTACGCCCCGACCGGTGAAGCCGGCCTGGTGGGCGGCGGGCGCGCCGATCTGCGGCACGCTGTGCTCCAGAGTCAGGTGTCGCCTGCCGTCGAGCCAGAGCCGCTCGACACCCCCCGCCGCGTCGATCCGCGCGCTGCCACCGGCCAGGGCGGCCCAGAGCCGATTCGACTCCTGCTTGTCCAGGGTGGCCGCGACGCCACCGATGGCGGCCAGGTCACGGGTGACGGTCACCCCGTCGGGCACCCCGGTCCGCCGCGCGGCGCCCTCCGGGTACGTCATCAGCAGCGGCAGGTCGCTGCGGTGGCGGTCGTCGTAGCCGGCGGCGATCAACCCGGTCACGTCGAAGAGACGCCGGTCGACGCGGCCCGCCTGGATCAGTGGCAGGGCGTCCTGCGGCACCACCCAGAGGTGGTCCTGCCGGCGTTGGGTGAGGAAGCGGATTCCCGAGCGGCCCTCGGCCGGGCGCACGCTCGCCGCACCGGAGGGGCTCACCGTGACGCGGTCACCGGTGATCAGGGTGACGGTCGTGTTCCCGGCCGACGCCGCACGGGCGGCGGGCGACGGGGTGGACCCCGGTGCGGCGGTGGGGGACGGACCGGCGGTGGCCGTGCCCGGTGCGCCGAGCACGAGGCCCAGCACCAGCCCGATGGCGGTCAGTCTGCTTTTGCGAGGCAACCGAACCCTCCTTCTGGAGTGTCTTATCGATGTGAGTCACATCGACACCTGCCAGGATTGCATACCGAGTATGCACAAAGGAGTCAAGAATTCGACGAAGTCGATACCAGCGCGTCGCGGATGACGGCATGATCGTGCGGGTGGCATCCATGAAGGAACGCATGCTGGCCGGAGAGCCGTACCTCGCCGAGGGGCCGGAGATCCTCGCCGACCTCCAACGCGCCGCCCGACTGATGGAACGCGTCAACACCAGCCCCGCCGACGACCCCGACGCCCGGCTCGCCGCCCTGCGGGAACTGCTCGGTGAACTCGGCGAGGACACCTGGATCCGCCCGCCGTTCTACTGCGACTACGGCTACCACATCCGGATCGGGCCACGCAGCTTCGTGAACTTCAACGCGGTCTTCCTCGACGTCGCACCGATCACGATCGGCGCGGACGTGCAGGTCGGCCCGAACGTGCAACTGCTCACCCCGACCCACCCGGTGGACCCGGAGCAGCGCCGGGCGAAGTGGGAGGCGGCCAAGCCGATCACCATCGGCGACAACGTCTGGCTGGGCGGCGGGGCGATCGTCCTGGCCGGTGTCACCGTCGGGGAGAACACGGTGGTCGGCGCGGGTGCCGTGGTGACCAAGGACCTGCCCGCCAACGTCGTCGCCGTCGGCAACCCGGCCCGCCCGGTCCGCCAACTGGACCAATAGCCCGCGCACACTCGGTCACCGTCCGGACCGGACCAATCTCCGCGAAAAACGTTCCTACCTGCGAAAACATCCTCGCGGTGGATGGCACTCCCTCCACAGTTCAGGCACTCTGGGTTACAGAGTCGTCACCGGGAGGCGTGCCATGAGCGGTCGGATCCTCGAACTGCGCGTACACGGCGTGTCGAACACGCCGCCGGCCGAGACCCTGGGTGTGCCCACCGAACCGGGCACCGAGCCCGCTCCGCCGCGACTGGTCGCCGGAGGACCAGTGACCGGCTTCTACCGCTCCCCCGGCACCTCGACGGGCGACCCGATCGTGGTCGAGGCGTACAGCTGGGGGCAGTTGACCTCGGGCGCGCGGACCGCGCGCGACGTGGAGCGGGCCCTGTGGACGCTGCTGCTGCCCTTCACCCTGGCCAACGTGGCGCTGCACGCCCGGCCCGGCATCCCGGCCGACCCGACCAGCGAACGGTTCGCCAGCCGGTCCGGGATCACCGCCTGGCTGATCCGACTGTTCTGCCTGACGCTGACGGCCACACCCGTGCTGGCGCTCACCGGCGTCGGCGTCGACCTCATCGGCTGGCAGTGCGTCGACGACAGTTGCCTGGGCCGGATCCCGGGGCCCTGGCAGTTCCTCGCCGACCCCTGGTGGCAGCGGGGCAGCCGCGCGCTCGCGGTCGGACTGCTCGTGCCGCTCGCCCTGATCGTGGTGCTCGGCCTGGTCGCCTGGCGGACCTACCAGTACGAGGCGGTGATGCCCGCCGACCCGACCGATCCGCCGGTCCGCCAGCCACCCGGACCGGCCGATGCCAACCTGCCCGACGGCCAGCCGGAACAGGAGCCGCCGTCGCCGCCCGAGCCACCCCGGGGCCCGCTCGCCAACCCACTCGAAGATCCCACCTTCTGGTGGGGCGAGGGGCAGCTCCGCCGCGCCGCCGTCCTGCACCTCTGCACCGGTACGGTGGCCGCCGTCGCCGTCCCGCTCGGTACCACCCTCGCCCTGCACCCACCGCACGGAGCCCGGGCGGTCATCGCCTGGCCCACCGTGGCGTTGCTCGTCGCGGTCGTCGTGATCACGGTGGTGGCGATCGGCCGGCCGTTCCTGACCCGGCGCGACGGGGCGACGCCGCTCGGCCCGTGGAGCGTCACCGTCATCGTCCTCACCGGCCTCGGGCTGGTCGGCACCGTCCTGGTGCTGATGCTGCCGGACAGCGCGGGCGGTGCGGCACAGCTGGCCACCCTCCGCCCACCCGCCGGATGCGGCGACGCGTCGTCACTGCCGGGCTGCCAGGAGGACCGGTCCCTGCCCGGCTTCGACCGGGTCCTCGCCTGGCTCGGCACCGGCCAACTGCTGCTCCTCATCGCGATCGGCGCGACCGCCCGCTCCGGGCGGCGCGGCGGTGCCACACCGGCCGCCGCCACGGTGCTGATCACCGTCGGCGCCGCCTGGTGCCAGGGCTGGTTGCCGTTCCTGCCGCCGGCACCGCTCGCGGTGTGGCAGGTCGTCCCGGCACTGCTGCTCCTCGCCGCAGCCGGCCTGCTGATGCCGCGTACCCGACCCAGCGACGTGACCCAGCCCCTCGGGCCCTACACGGACCTGGCCTGGCGTGGTCGCGGCCCGGCCGTCATCGCCGGATTCGGGTGGCTGCTCTGCCTCGCGTACAGCACCGGCCTGCTCTACTGGGTCAGCGACCTGCTGAACCGGGACGCCACCGACAGCGGACGTCCCCCGGTGGTGCCGCCGGTCCCGGTGACCTGGTCCGGTCTGGTCTTCGGCATGGCACTGCTGCTGCTCGCCCTGGTCGCGATCCGTGCCGTCGTGCTGTTCCGCCGACTGCGCCGACAGGAGTACGACGAGCTGCGGGCAGAAGGCGGTCTCTCCGCGCACGACCTGCGCCGCGCCCGGGACGTCAGCACCCACAAGGCCCTGCACCGCCTGGTCGGCGAACACGCACTGCGCCTGATCGGCTGGTACGCGGGCACCGCGGGGACACTCGCCGCGCTCGGCTGCATGGTCGTGCTCTCCCCCGCCCGCCCGCACGATCTCACCTCGGGCACCACCGGCACCGTCATCGGGGTCGTCGCCGACGTCGGTGACCGACTGCTCGGCTGGCTGCCACTGGCGATCGCCGCGGTCGGTCTGCTGGTCTACCGCAACGACACGGTCCGGCGGTCGGTCGGCGTGGTCTGGGACGTCGGCACGTTCTGGCCGCGCGCCGCGCACCCGCTCGCCCCACCGAGCTACGCCGAACGGGCCGTGCCGGAACTACTCACCCGCACCGCCGGGCTGCTCGCCCTGACCGAACACGATCCCCGCCGGGTGGACGGCATCATCCTCTCCGGACACAGCCAGGGCACCGTCATCTGCACCGCCGTCATCCTCCAGATACCGCAACGCTGGCGGCAACGGATCTGGTTCTTCTCCTACGGGTGCCAGCTCACGCGGCTCTACGGCCGGATCTTCCCGGCGTACTTCGGCCCGGACCGGCTGCCGGTGCTGACCCGGGCACTGACCCGCCCCTCGGCCGGAACCCGGTGGACGAACTTCTGGCGGGACACCGACCCGCTCGGCTGGCCGGTCACCGCCGGGGAACGCGACATCGCGGTCACCGACCCGGAGGCACTGCACCCCAGCGACGGCGAGGTGGCCGACCCGCCGATCCGCAGCCACAGCGGATACCCGGAGGCGGCCGAGTTCCAGCGGGAACGGTCCCGGGTGGCGTGGATGCTGCGTCGGGCCGTGCCGTCACCCCGGAGGGGGGTCGGCTAGCCGGACCACCAGGTCGGCCCGGACGGCGGTCTCGGCCACCAGCGCGGCGTTGACCTCGTCGCTGCCCAGCGCCCAGGCGCGCGCCTCCTCGGCCGACCGGCCGTACCCGACGTGCCGGGCCACGAGCCGACGCCGTCGCAGGTCGCCGTCGAGATCCAGGAACCACGCCTCGTGCAGCAACGCCCGCATCTCGTCCCACGGCCAGTCCGGCACGAGCAGGTAGTTGCCCTCGGTCACCACCAGCCGGACCTCCGGCGGCACCTCGATCGCGCCCGCGATCGGTTCCTCCAGCTCCCGGCGGAACTCCGGCGCCCAGACCGACGTCGGCTCCTTGCGCCGCAGGCGGCGCATCAGCGAGACGTACCCGTTGGCGTCGAAGGTGTCGATCGCCCCCTTGCGGGCGGCGCGGCCCAGCCGGTGCAACTCGGCCTGGGCCAGGTGGAATCCGTCCATCGGCACCAGCCGGGCGGACGCACCGATCGCCGCGACCACCTCGGCGGCCAGCGTGGACTTGCCCGCACCGGGTGCGCCGGTGATGCCGAGCAGTTGCCGGGGACCCGCGTCGGCCAGGGCGCGGGCCCGCCGCACCAACTCGTCGACGGGCAGCACCCGGGCCTCGGTCATCAGGACAGGACCGGCCGGGTGATCGCGAACCGGGCCCGCACCGCCGCGTGCACCGACTGTGGTTGCGGATCGAGCTCCAACTCCGGCACGGCGGTCGACTCGACCCCACCGGCGTCGAACGACATCCGGGCCATCATCGGCTGCCCGCCGCCCTCGTCGGCAAGCTCGATCAGGTCGGTGACCCGCGCGTCGAGCGCCTCGGCGTACTCGCGGGCGCGCAGCAGGGCATCGGCGATCGCGGCATGCCGGGCCTCCCGGTAGGCCGGGCTGTCCGGCCGCAGCGACCACCAGGGCCCGGCGACCGCCACCTGGTCCTGGTCGGCCAGCCGCAGCATCAGTTCGCCGAGCGCGGTGAAGTCGCTGACCGTCACCGTGGTCACCACCGAGCCGTGCCAGGCCACCACCCGCTCGCCGGACCGTCGTGTCTCGGGCCGCACCCGCAGGTCGCCGGTCTCGCGGCGGTCGATCGTCGGCCCGTACGAGTCGAGCAGCACCCGGATCGCGGCGGCCCGCTCGGCCAGCCGGGTCAGCGTGGGCTCGCGCTCCCGGTCGCGCGCGAGCGCGGTCACCGCGAACCGGGCCTCCTCCGGAGCGACTTCCCGGTACGCCTCACCGCGTACGGTCACCACCGGTCCGTCCACCATGCCCTCACCCTAGCGGCGGCTCACGTACCGCGCCCACCGATGCGTCCCGCCCGACGGATCAGCCGGCCTGCGGGAGCTGCGCAGTGTACGAGACCACCTCGTCGAGGACCCGGCACCCGCTGAGGTGACCGCCCGCCGCGCCCAGCCCGGTCAGCCAGGCGACCTCGGCGGTGGCCTCACCGTCGACCGGGAACGGGCGGACCGTCGGTTGGTACGGCCGTCCGGCGAGGGCGACCCGGGCGGCACCCGCCTCGGCGTACCGGGCGGTGAGCGCGTCACCGTCGACGGCTCGCAGCGCCTCGGTCAGCTCGTCGAGGTAGGCGGTGACCTCGGCCAGGGCGGCCAGCACCTGCTCACGGTTGCCGCGCAGCATGTTCGCGGTGCGCGGGGCCGGGGTGCCGGCGACCCGGGTGCCGTCGCGGAAGCTGCCGGCGGCCAGCGTCAGCACGGCGTCGCGCAGCGGCGAGCGCTGGGCGGCACCGGCCAGGGCACCGGCGAGCAGGTGCGGCACGTGCGAGGAGAGCGCGACCACGGCGTCGTGCCGGTCCGCCGCCATCGGCACCACCCGGGCCCCGATCACCTCGGTGACCAGGGCGGCCAGCCGGCGGAACGCGCCCAGCCCGTCCGGCGCGGGACAGAGCACCCAGGCGGCGCCCACGAACAGCTCGGGCCGGGCCGCACCGAGACCGGCCCGGTCGGTGCCGGCCATCGGATGACCGGGCACGAAGCGGTGGGTCAGGCCCCGGGTCGCGGCGAATGCGGCCAGCTCGGCCTTGGTGCTGCCGACGTCGGTGAGCAGGCAGTCCGGCCCGGTCGCCGCGGCCACCTCGACCAGGGTCTCCGGCAGGGTCGGCAGCGGCCCGCCGAGGAACACCACGTCCCGGCCGGCCACCGCGTCGGTCAGCCGCTCGGAGGTGGGTACGCCGGCCAGCCGGGCCTGGCGGCGGGTCGCGTCGTCCGGGTCCCAGCCCGTCACGTCCAGCCCGGCGGCGTGCAGCCGGAGCAGCACCGACCCGCCGATCAGGCCGGTGCCGACCACCGCCGCGCGCATCAGGGGCCGGCGAGGCGGGCGGCGACGGCGGCGACCCGCTCGTCGGACTCGGTCAGCGCCACCCGGACGTACTGCCCGGCGGTGGGCCCGTAGAAGACACCGGCGGCGACCAGGATGCCGCGCCGGGCCAGCCAGTCGACCGTGTCCCAGCAGTCCTCGCCCCGGGTCAGCCAGAGGTAGAGCCCCGCCTCGGAGTGCTCGACGGTGAACCCGGCCCCGGTGAACGCGGCCCGCAGGGCCTCCCGGCGCGCCCGGTAACGCTCCCGCTGCGCGGTGGCGTGCTCCTCGTCGTGCAGCGCGGCCACCATCGCCGACTGCACCGGCTTGGGCACGATCATCCCCGCGTGCTTGCGGATCTTGAGCAGCTCGGCCACCAGAGCGGGGTCACCGGCCACGAACCCCGCCCGGTACCCGGCGAGGTTGGACCGCTTGGAGAGCGAGTGCACGGCCAGCACCGAGTCGTACGAGCCGCCGCAGACCTCCGGCGAGAGCACCGAGACCGGCTCGGCGTCCCAGCCCAGCGGCAGGTAACACTCGTCGCTGGCGACCACGGCGCCACGCTCCCGTGCCCAGTCCACCACCTTGCGCAGGTGGGCGGCGGGCAGCACCCGGCCGGTCGGGTTGCCCGGCGAGTTGACCCAGACCAGGCGTACCCGGGAGGTCGGACCGACCGCGGTCAGCGAGTCGGCGCGGACCGTGGTGGCCCCGGCCAGCCGGGCCCCGTCCTCGTAGGTGGGGTAGGCCACCGACGGCACCACCACGACGTCACCCGGCCCCAGCCCCAGCAGGGTCGGCAACCAGGCGACCAGCTCCTTCGACCCGATCGTCGGCAGCACCCCGAGCCCGTCGACGCCCGCCCCGCAGGACCGGGCCACCCAGGCCGTGATCGCCGCACGCAGGTCCGGGGTACCGGCGGTGAGCGGGTACCCCGGTGCGTCCGACGCCTCGGCCAGCGCACGCCGGATCACCTCGGGCACCGGATCGACCGGCGTGCCCATGGAGAGGTTGATCAGGCCGTCCGGATGCGCCGCGGCCAGGGTCGCCGCGGCGTCCAGCGTGTCCCAGGTGAACTCGGGCAGCCGCGACGAGACCGGCGCGGGGGCGTTCAGTGCCCCTCGCCGCGCGGCGGCTGCGCGGCGACGAAGGTGGCGTCCTTCTCCACCTTGCCGACCTTTGAGGCACCCCCGGGCGAGCCCAGGTCCTCGAAGAACTCGTAGTTTGCGCCGGTGTAGTCCTTCCACTGCTCGGGGACGTCGTCCTCGTAGAAGATCGCCTCGACCGGGCACACAGGCTCACAGGCACCACAGTCGACGCACTCGTCGGGGTGGATGTAGAGCATCCGGTTGCCCTCGTAAATGCAGTCGACCGGGCATTCCTCGATGCATGCCTTGTCGAGCACATCCACGCACGGCTCGGCGATGATGTAGGTCACCGGTCTTCTCCTCCGCAAGACTCGTCGCGATCACACGCGACGGTAAGAGCCTAGTATCTCGCCGGGGAGGAGGTCGATCGTGCTCCGAGAGCAGGATGTGGGACACCGGATCGTGGTCCGGCGGATCGTGGGCTCACGCGCCGGTCGGCCGGTGTTCACCGACGCCCTCGGCGAGCTGGTCGAGCTGACCGAGACCCACCTCACGATGACCACCCGGCAGGGTCGGCTGCGCGTACCGATCGCCGAGGTGCACCGCGCCAAACGGGTCCCGCCGACCCGCCGGCCCACCGCCGACGCCGTGGTCGAGCTGGAACTCGCCGCCGACGAGGCGTGGCCGGCGCCCGTCCGGGGTCGGCTCGGCGACTGGCTGCTGCGCTCCGCCGACGGCTGGACCGGCCGCGCCAACTCCGCGCTGCCGGTCGGCGACCCCGACCGGCCGCTGCCGGCCGCACTCGACGCGGTCGAGCGCTGGTACGCCGAACGGGGCCGGCCGGCGATCGTCAACACGCCGTTGCCGCTGGCCGCACCGGTCGGCGCCGAACTCGACCTGCGCGGCTGGGAGAGCCGCCCGCTGGTGCTGGTGCAGACCGTGCCGCTGGCCGCCCTGACCGCACCCGACGGCCGGGTTACCCGCGCGGCCACCGCCGCCGGACCCGCCGTCGAACTGGCCGCCGCGCCGACGGACGACTGGCTCACGGTGGCCGCCGGCCGCAAGGGCGGGCTGCCGGCCGCCGCCCGGCACGTGCTCACCGCCGTCGGACAGGTCCGCTTCGCGCACGCGTACGACGGGGACACGCTGGTCGGGGTCGGCCGGGGCACCGTCACCGGCGCGGGCCGCTGGCTCGGACTGTCCCTGATCGAGGTGCTGCCCGAGGCCCGCCGCCGAGGGGTGGCCGTGGCCGTCATCGGCGCGCTCGCCGAGTGGGCCGGCACGGCCGGCGCCACCGACGTGTTCCTCCAGGTCGAACAGCACAACGTGCCCGCCGTGACGCTCTACCGGACGCTGGGCTTCACCACCCACCACACCTACCGGAGCCGGATCGCCCCGAGCTGACGGCGCGGCCCGTGCCGGGCGTACCCGGTCAGCGACGCACGCTGCGACGCGGCTTGCCCGAGCCGCTCTCGGCGTACTCCTGGAGGCTCTGCGACCGGTGGTCGCGGCCCAGCGTGGTGAGCAGCAGGTAACCCAGGATCGTGCCGACGGTGGTCGCGACGAGGTAGAGCACGACCTGCCAGAAGAAGGTGGCGCTGCCGTCGGCGAACGGGCTCCGGCCCACCAGCAGCGGCCCGACGAACATGGTCAGCGCGAGCGCGATGCCGATCGCGCCGGCCAGCTCGGGGCCCCACTGGGCCACCGGACGCGACTGGCCCCACGAGTAGGCCATCCCGGCCAGGATCAACCCGATCACCGCGAACATCCCGAGGGTCACCCGGTCGGCGGCGGCCTCGTCACCGTCGAAGCCGAACCGGATCACCAGTCGGGCGACCACGTTGACCGCGAACAACGCGATCGCGAGCACTCCGATCGCGCGCCACCGCTGCCCCATCGCACGCCTCCCGCCGTACCGCCCGCCCCGGTGGCGGGCCTCCTGGCAGGAATGTCTATCACCCGGGACGGGGTGGCGTCAGTACCGCCTGGACGGCGGGTTCGGCGCGAGGATCGACCGGAACGCCATCACCGCGAAGGTCATCGACCCGGCCACCACCAACGTGAGCCCCACCCAGTTGCCGACCAGCAGCACGTCGCCCTCGGTGGTCCGGTCGGCCGCCGCCACCATGATCACGACCCACGGCAGCGCCGGCAGCACCACCGCCCACCGGGACCCCACCGTCTCCATGGCGAACCAGCTCAGCACGATGTTCGCGAGCACGGCCACCAGCACCGCCGCCCCGATCAGGTACCCACCGACCCGCAGCGGGGCGAGCAGCAACTCCAGCACCGCCGTCACCGCCCCGGCGACCAGGGCGACCACCCCGCCGAGCGCCCGCAGGCCGAGGTCCACGGGTCGCCGCCAGGCCCGCGCGGGCGGTGGCGGCTGGTGTCCGGGCGGGGCGACCGACATCGCGGTGGGCACGGTCACCGGAGACCGGCCGTACCGACCGGTGTGCGATCCGGGTCGTCGGCGGTCTCCAGCCCGGCGAACAGGTCCGACTCCCAGCCGTACGGGCCGCTGCCCGGTCCCTTCGCGCCCACCGCGAGGGTGAAGTACTCCACGCCCATGAACTCGGCGCCGAAGTTGCCGGCGATCGAGTAGAGCCAGGAGGTGGCCGGGATCTGGGTGGCGTGCGCCCGCATCGCCGCCTCCTTCGCGGCGTGCTGCTCGGTCGCGTCGATCCGCGCCGCGATGTCCTTGTCCGGCGTGCAGAAGGGCAGGTCGGTGGCGTTCTCGATGCCGGCGAAGGGGTTGTCCGAGGACTCCTCGAAGTGCGTCATCCCGGCCTCCAGGACGCTCTGCGGCATGGCCGTCCAGTAGACCTTCGCCGGGGCGATCCCGCAGGCGGCGGCCAGCTCGACGGCCCGCATCGCCACCCGGTGCGCCTGGATGTGGTCGGGGTGGCCGTAGAAGCCGTTCCCGTCGTAGGTGATCACCACCTGCGGGCGTACCTCCCGGATCACCTCCAGCAGCTGGCCGGCGGCCTCGTCCAGGTCGGCCTGCCAGAAGGCGCGCGGGTGGTCGTTGGTGGCCAGGCCCATCATCCCCGAGTCGCGGTAGCGTCCGGCGCCACCGAGGAAGCGGTGGTCGGTCACGCCGAGCTCGGCGCAGGCGGCGGCCAGCTCGGCGATCCGGAACCCGCCGAGCTGGTCGGCCTCGGCGGCGGCGAGCCCGACCAGCTCCGGCACGTGGATCTCGCCCTCCTCGCCGAGTGTGCAGGTGACCAGGGTGACGTGGGCCCCGGTGGCGGCGTAGTGCGCCATGGTCGAACCGGTGCCGATGGACTCGTCGTCGGGGTGCGCGTGGACCAGCAACAGGCGGCGGTCGGGCAGCGTCGTCACGAGGGTCACTCTAACCGGCGGTTCTCGCCGATCAGCCCCGACGCGTCCGCTCGGGTCCGGCACATCGCGCTCGGCCGCCGCATACGATCTGGCCTGTGGACTTTCCCGAGCTGGCCGCCCGCACCCGCCGGTTCAGCCACGGGGCGCCGCGCGCCGTCTCCGTGGCCGACGACGGGGCCCGGGTGGTCTTCCTGCGTTCCGCGGGGCCGGAGAACCCGGCCGACGCGCTCTGGCAGCTGGACGTGGCGAGCGGCGAGGAACACCTGGTCGCCGACCCGGTCGCGCTGCTCGGCGAGGACGCCGACCCGGCCGCGCTCAGCCCCGGCGAACGGGCCCGACGGGAGCGGCTGCGGCTCTCCGCCGCCGGCATCGGCGCGTACGCCCTGGACGCCGCCGGCCGGGTGGCGGTGTTCGCACTGGCCGGTCGGCTGTTCCGGGCCGACCTGGTGCACGGCGACGTGATCGAGGTGCCGGCCGCCGGCCCGGTCCTCGATCCCCGGCCGGACCCGACCGGCCAACGGCTCGCGTACGTCACCGACGCCGCCGAGGGGGTACGCCGGGGCGAACTGCGGATCGTCGACGTCGACGGCACCGACACGATCCTGGCCGGCGAGGACTCCGGGGTGCTGTGGGGGCTGGCCGAGCACATCGCGGCGGAGGAGTTCGACCGACACCGTGGCTACTGGTGGGCACCGGACGGCCGGTCGGTGCTGGCCGCCCGGGTCGACGAGTCCCGGCTGCCCCGCTGGCACCTGCACGACCCGTCGCAGCCGGCGAGCCCGCCGGTCAGCGTCGCGTACCCGGTGGCCGGTGGACCCAACGCGGAGGTCAGCCTGCACCTGTTGGACCTCGACGGCGGCTGGGTGGACGTGCACTGGGACCGGGAGACCTACCCGTACCTGACCGCGGTGCACTGGGCCGAGGGTGCTCCGCTGGTCACCGTGCTGCGCCGCGCGCAGCAGCACGGGCTGGTGCTCGCCGTCGACCCGCGCACCGGCGAGACCCAGGTGCACGCCGAACTGGCCGACCCGCGCTGGGTGGAGCCGATCGCCGGTACGCCCGCACACCTGCCGGACGGGCGGGTGCTGGTCGGCGGCGAACTCGCCCACGACGGGTACGACGCGCGGTGCCTCTTCGCCGACGGCACCCTGCTCACCCCGCCCTCGCTCTACGTCCGCCGGGTGGTGGGCCGGCTGGCCACCGGCACCGGGCCGGCGGACCTGCTGGTCGAGGCGAGCGACGGCGAACCGAGCGAGCAGCACCTGTTCCGGGTCCGCACCAGCATCGGCGGCGGCGTCGACGCCCGCCGCCTGACCAGCGACGCGGGATGGCACCACGGTGCGGTCGGCGGGGACGTGCTGGTCGTCGGCGTCGCCTCGCTCGACCACCCGGGTGTGCGGTGGACGGTCCGGCAGGGCGACCGCGAGGTGGCCGTGCTCCGGTCGCTGGCGGCCACGCCCCGCTACTCCCCGCTGCCGCTGCTGGAACGGGTCACCGACCGACGCCTGCCCTCGGCCGTGCTCTACCCGGACAACCACGTCACCGGCCGTCGGCTGCCGGTGCTGCTCGACGTGTACGGCGGGCCGGGGCACCAGGAGGTGGTCGCCACCCGCGCGGCCTGGCTGGAACGGCAGTGGTGGGCCGACGCCGGCTTCGCGGTGGTGGTGGTCGACAACCGGGGTACGCCCGGCATCGCGCCGTCGTTCGAGAAGGCCATCCACCGGCGGCTCGCCGACGTGATCCTGCTCGACCAGGTGGAGGCGCTGACCGCGCTCGCCGACAAGCACCCGGACCTGGACCTGTCCCGGGTCGGGGTACGCGGCTGGTCGTTCGGCGGCTGGCTGGCCGGGCTCGCGGTGCTGCGCCACCCCGAGCTGTTCAAGTGCGGGATCGCCGGCGCGCCGGTGACCGACTGGGCCCTCTACGACACCGCGTACACCGAGCGTTATCTCGGCCTGCCCGACGACGGCCCGGACGTGTACGCCCATCACTCGCTGGTGGAGGCGGCCGCCGAGCCGCCCACCGACCCGGCGCAGGCCCGGCCGCTGCTGCTGGTGCACGGCATGGTGGACGACAACGTGGTGGCCGCGCACACGCTGCGGTTCTCGGCCGCGCTGCTGGCCGCCGGCCGACCGCACTCGGTGCTGCCGCTGACCGGTGCGACGCACATGGCCGCCGGTGGGCTCGCCGAGCGCCTCCTGCGCCTGGAACTCGACTTCCTCCGCACCCACCTGTCCGTGTAAGGAAGGGCACCTTACTAACGCCTCGTGCATAGCAGGGGACCCCTCCTTACATCTCAGGGCCCGGCACGGCACGAGCCGTCCGTCGCGCGTACGTCGGTCGGCTGGCCTAGGGTCGGCCCATGAGCGAGCACGACGGGGTGCGGGGATGACCGAGTTCGACGCGGCCGAGGTCGCCGTGCAGGCCGCGCTGGACGCCGGCGCCAGGTACGCGGACGTCCGCGTGATGCACCGGCGCTACGAGTCGATGACGGCCCGCAACGGCGAGGTGGAGGCACTGACCCAGGACGAGAGCATCGGGCTGGGCGTCCGCGCGCTGGTCGGGTCGAGCTGGGGCTTCCACGCCGTACCCGAGGTCTCCGACGCGACCGCCCGTGACGCCGGCCGGCGGGCGGCACGGATCGCCGCCGCGAGCGCGCGGGTGCCCGGCCCCCCGGTGGACCTGGTGCCGTCGACGCCGACCACGGCGACCTGGGCCTCGCCGTGCGAGGTGGATCCGCTCGGCGTCTCGCTGGCCGCCAAGGGTGACCTGCTGGTGGCGGCGACCCGCACGATGGCCGAGCACGGCGCCGACCTGACCGAGGGCCTCTACCAGGTCTGGGACACCTCGAAGTGGTTCGTCTCCAGCGAGGGCCACCGCATCGACCAGCACATCCGCGAGTGCGGTGCGGGCATCTCGGCCACCTCGGTCGGCGACGGCGAGACGCAGCGCCGGTCCTGGCCGAGCTATCGCGGGCAGTACGGCACCACCGGCTGGGAACTGGTCGACTCACTGGACCTGACCGCGCACGCGGCCCGCATCGCGGAGGAGTCCCGGGCGCTGCTGACCGCGCCGCTCTGCCCGGCCGGCGAGACCGACCTGATCCTCGGCGGCGAGCAGTTGGCGCTCCAGATCCACGAGTCGGTCGGGCACGCCATCGAACTCGACCGCATCCTCGGGTGGGAGGCGGCCTTCGCCGGCACGTCCTGGCTGGACCTCGACCGGCTCGGCTCGCTGCGCTATGGCTCCGACCTGATGAACATCACCATCGACCCGACCATCCCCGGCGCGCTGGGCAGCTTCGGCTACGACGACGAGGGCTCACCGGCGGTCCGGCGTGACGCGGTCCGGGACGGGCGGTGGGTGGGCGTGCTGGCCGGCCGGGACTCGGCCGCCGTCGCGGGCCTGGACTACGGCGGCAGCGTACGCGCCGACGGCTGGGCCCGGCTGCCGATGGTGCGGATGACCAACGTGGGCCTGGAACCCGGCCCGCACACCCTGGAGGAGATCGTCGCCGCCACCGACGAGGGGGTGCTGATGGACGTCAACCGGTCCTGGTCGATCGACGACAAGCGGCTCAACTTCCAGTTCGGCTGCGAGATCGGCTGGGAGATCCGCAACGGCCGGCGCGGGCGGATGGTCCGCAATCCCACGTACACCGGCATCGGGCCGCAGTTCTGGCGCTCGATGGACATGCTCTCCTCCGAGATCGTCCCCTGGGGCACCCCGAACTGCGGCAAGGGCCAGCCGGGACAGACCGGCCACACCGGCCATCCGGCGGCGCCGGCCCGCTTCCGCGGCGTCCGGGTAGGAGTGCGCGCATGAGCGAGCGAATCGTCAGACTCAGCCGACATGACGGCACGCAGCGAAGCGGAGTGGCGTCATGAACGAGCGCAGCGAGCGAATCATCAAGCTCAGCCAAAATGACGGCACGCAGCGAAGCGGAGTGGCGTCATGAACGAGCTGGAGCTGGCCGGGCGGGTGGTGGAGTTGGTCGCCCGGCTGGGCGGGACGGACGCCCAGGCCGAGGTGACGGTGTCCCGGGGCGAGTTGGCGTTGACCCGGTTCGCGAACTCGGCGATCCACCAGAACGTCGCCGAGTCCGCCGTGGAGGTCCGGCTGCGGCTGCACCTGGCGGGGCGTACCGCCACCGGGGTGGGCAGCGCGGTCAGCACCGACGGGTTGCGCGCGCTGGTGGAGCGGGTGGTGGCGGCGACCCGCTTCACGCCGCCGGACCGGGGCTGGCCCGGCCTGACCCCGCCGACGACGATGCCGGCACCGGCGCTCTGGGACGTCGCCACCGCCGACGCCGGTCCGGACGAGCGGGCCGATCTGGTGCGGGCCTTCGTCGACGCGGCCGACGGGTTGGAGACGGCCGGCTACTGCCGCACCGCCCACCGGTCGGTGGCGTTCGCCAACTCGGCCGGACACTCGGCGCAGGGTCGCACGGCGGAGGCCGCGATGGACGGGATCGCCCGGGCCGGTGGCGCGGACGGGATGGCCCGGCACTGCGTCGACCGGCTGGCCGACCTCGACGGCGCCGCTCTCGGGCGACGGGCCGCCGCGAAGGCGCGGGCGGCCCTGGACCCGATCGAGTTGGCGCCGGGGCGGTACCCGGTGGTGCTGGAGCCGGCCGCGGTGGCGGACCTGTTGCAGAACCTCGCCTGGTACGGCTTCAACGGCAAGCGGTACGCCGAGCGGCAGTCGTTCGCCGAGCCCGGAACGGCGCAGCTCGACCCGGCGGTGACACTCGTCGACGATCCGCTCGGCGCCAGCGGGTTGCCGTTCGACCTGGAGGGCACGCCGACCGGCACGGTGACCCTGGTGGACGCGGGCACCACCACGGCGGTGGCACATGACCGGCGTAGCGCCGCCGAGTCGGGCACCACCTCGACCGGTCACGCCGCGCCCGGCAGCGCCACGTTCGGTCCGATGCCGCGCAACCTGCGGCTGGTCCCGTCCGGTCGGGCCGAGGCGGTGGAGACGGTCGGGGCGACGGTGCCGCCGACCGGGGCGGTGGCGGACGCCGACACCGCGGCCCTGGTCTCCCGGATGGGGCGTGGCCTGCTGGTCAGCGACCTCTGGTACACCCGGGTGCTCGATCCGAAGAGTCTCGTGGTGACCGGGCTGACCCGTAACGGGGTCTGGCTGGTCGAGGAGGGTCGGGTCACCCGCGCGGTCCGGGACCTGCGCTTCACCGAGTCGTACCCCCGGGCGCTGGCGCCGGGCGGGGTGCTGGAGGTGGGTCGCCGGGCGGTACGCCAGCCGGACCGCTTCGACGGTGTCTGGCGGGAGGCGCCGTCGCTGCGGTTGGCCGCGTGGAACTTCACCGGCGGGGCGTCCGGCTGACCAGCTCATCGGCCGTTTGTCGATCTTTTTCGGACGCTCACATATTGATCATGGCGAGAGACTTTCCAAAGTTCGGGACACACGGGACACTGCCTTGCGCGGACGGCCCGCCTAGATCGGCGTAACGTGTGTCACTTAGCTGCGCCGACAAACCCGGTGCGGTCGTTGGTGTGCGCATGACGTGGCACGTGGGCGCGGGATGACCGGTCCGCCTGCCGACCGGAAGTGTTCCGCCGCCCGTGACAGGGCCCCGTCAGGGAGACGACGCGAATGACATCATCGGCAACGAAACCGAAACCGCGGGGGGCGCGGGCACGTGCCGCCATCGCGGCGAAGACGTTGCGTACGGACCGTTGGTGGCTCGCGCCACTGATCACCGTCATCGGGCTCGGCGCATGGATCACGTACGCGACGGTCCGGGTCTTCATGCACCGGTGGTACTGGGTCGAGGAGTACCACTACCTGACCCCGTTCTACTCCCCCTGCGTGACCGACCGGTGCATTCCGGAGGCGTCGCACTTCGGGCAGTACCTGCCGGGCTGGTGGATCATCCCGGACGCCGCGTTCACCCTGCCGTTCCTGCTGCTGTTCCGGCTCACCTGCTACTACTACCGCAAGGCGTACTACCGGTCGTTCTGGCTCTCGCCGCCGGCCTGCGCGGTGCCCGACGGTCACGCCAGCTACGGCGGCGAGACCCGGTTCCCGCTGATCGTGCAGAACTCGCACCGGTACTTCTTCTACTTCGCCGCGATCATCTCGTTGATCAATACCTGGGACGCGATCGCCGCCTTCCGCAGTCCCGAGGGCTTCGGCTTCGGCCTGGGCAACCTGATCCTGGTCGGCAACGTGGTGATGCTCTGGGCGTACACCATCTCCTGCCACTCCTGCCGGCACATCATCGGCGGACGGCTCAAGAACTTCTCCAAGCATCCGGTCCGCTACCGGGCCTGGGGCTTCGTCTCCTGGCTGAACGTCCGGCACATGCAGCTCGCCTGGATCACCCTCGGCACGTTGGCGCTGACCGACTTCTACGTCATGTCGATCGCCGCCGGGTGGATCTCCGACCTGCGGTTCATCAACTAAGGGCCCCCGACATGACCAATCCTCAGCACGGACCGAGCACCACCACCCGCATCGAGCGACACCACTACGACGTCGTCGTGATCGGGGCCGGCGGCGCCGGCCTGCGCGCGGCGATCGAGGCGCGGCTGGCCGGCAAGAAGACCGCCATCATCTCCAAGTCGCTGTTCGGCAAGGCGCACACGGTGATGGCCGAGGGCGGCGCCGCGGCGGCCATGGGGAACGTGAACAGCCGGGACAACTGGCAGGTGCACTTCCGGGACACCATGCGCGGCGGCAAGTTCCTGAACAACTTCCGGATGGCGGAGCTGCACGCGAAGGAGTCGCCGCAGCGGATCTGGGAGCTGGAGACGTACGGGGCGTTGTTCGACCGTACGAAGGACGGCAAGATCTCGCAGCGCAACTTCGGCGGCCACGAGTACCCCCGGTTGGCGCACGTCGGCGACCGGACCGGCCTGGAGCTGATCCGCACCCTCCAGCAAAAGATCGTCTCCCTGCAGCAGGAGGACAAGCGCGACCACGGCTCGTACGACGCCCGGATCAAGGTCTTCGCCGAGACCACCATCACCGAACTGCTGCTCGACGGTGACCGGGTCGCCGGCGCGTTCGGCTACTACCGGGAGTCCGGGGAGTTCGTCCTCTTCGAGGCGCCCGCCGTGGTGCTCGCCACCGGCGGCGTCGGTCGCTCCTACAAGGTCACCTCGAACTCGTGGGAGTACACCGGGGACGGCCACGCGCTGGCGCTGCGTGCCGGGGCGACCCTGATCAACATGGAGTTCCTCCAGTTCCACCCCACCGGCATGGTCTGGCCGGTCTCGGTCAAGGGCATCCTGGTCACCGAGTCGGTACGCGGTGACGGCGGCGTGCTCAAGAACTCCGAGGGCAAGCGGTTCATGTTCGACTACGTCCCCGACGTCTTCCGCAAGCAGTACGCGGAGACCGAGGAGGAGGCGGACCGCTGGTACACCGACCCGGACAACAACCGGCGCCCGCCGGAGCTGCTGCCCCGCGACGAGGTGGCCCGGGCGATCAACACCGAGGTCAAGGAGGGGCGGGGCACCCCGGCCGGCGGCGTCTACCTGGACATCGCCTCCCGACTGCCGGCCGAGGAGATCCGTCGCCGCCTGCCGTCGATGCACCACCAGTTCAAGGGACTGGCCGACGTCGACATCACCAAGGAACCGATGGAGGTCGGCCCGACCTGCCACTACGTGATGGGCGGCATCGAGGTCGACCCGGACAGCGGTGCCGCGCACGGATCGGTGCGGGGCCTGTTCGCCGCCGGTGAGGTCTCCGGCGGGATGCACGGCTCGAACCGGCTGGGCGGCAACTCCCTCTCCGACCTGCTGGTCTTCGGCAAGCGCGCGGGTGGCCACGCGGCCACCTACCTCGACCAGCTCGGCGGGCGCCCCCGGGTGGCCGTGGAGGCGGTGGAGCACGCGGTGGAGACCGCGCTGGCCCCGCTGCACCGGGACACCGGCGAGAACCCGTACACCCTCCAGCAGGACCTCCAGGCGGTGATGGGCGACCTGGTCGGCATCATCCGGCGGGAGGCCGAACTGGAGGACGCGCTGGTCCGGCTGGCCGAGCTGCGCGAGCGGGTGGCGAAGGTCAGCGCCTCCGGCGGCCGGCGTTACAACCCCGGCTGGCACCTCGCGCTGGACCTGCGCAACATGCTGGTCGTGTCGGAGTGCACCGCCAAGGCGGCGTTGGAACGCCGCGAGTCGCGCGGCGGCCACACCCGCGAGGACCACCCGACGATGGATCCGCAGTGGCGCCGGGTCAACCTGGTCTGCTCGCTGGAGGGCGACACCGTCCGGCTGGAGCGCAAGCCGCTGCCGAAGATGCGGACCGAACTGATCGGCCTCTTCGACCGCGCGGAGCTGGCCAAGTACCTGACCGACGAGGAACTGGCCGAGTTCGACGCCGTCGCCGCCGCTGACGCTGCCGGGAAGGAGAGCTGAGGAATGGGTACGAAGCGCAACTTCCGGATCTGGCGGGGTGACGCCGACGGGGGTGACCTGCAGGACTACGCCATCGAGGTGAACGAGGGCGAGGTGGTCCTCGACGTGCTCCACCGCCTGCAGGCGACCGACGCGCCCGACCTGGCGTGCCGGTGGAACTGCAAGGCGGGCAAGTGCGGCTCCTGTTCGATGGAGATCAACGGGATGCCGAAGCTCAGCTGCATGGCCCGGATGTCGACGTTCGAGGAGAACGAGACGGTCACGGTGACGCCGCTGCGCACCTTCCCGGTGATCCGGGACCTGGTCACCGACGTGTCGTTCAACTACGAGAAGGCGCGCGAGACCCCGGCCTTCGCACCCCCGGCCGACCTGGCCCCCGGCGACTACCGGATGCAGCAGGTCGACGTGGAGCGCTCGCAGGAGTTCCGCAAGTGCATCGAGTGCTTCCTGTGCCAGAACGTCTGCCACGTGATCCGTGACCACGACGAGAACAAGCCGGCGTTCTCCGGGCCGAGGTACTTCATCCGGGCCGCCGAGCTGGACATGCACCCGCTGGACACCAGGACCGACCGCAAGGAGTACGCGCAGACGGAACAGGGTCTCGGCTTCTGCAACATCACCAAGTGCTGCACCGAGGTCTGCCCCGAGCACATCAAGATCACCGACAACGGGATCATCCCCATGAAGGAACGGGTCGTCGATCGCAGGTATGATCCACTCGTATGGCTCGGTAGCAAGATCTTCCGGAGGGGTCAGGTGCCTCAGACCAGCGTGACCAGCGAACACACCCCGGGCGCCGTGCGCTCCAGCGCCAGCGGCCACGGCGTGCACTCGCACGCGGGCGGCTCCCACGACACCGACGCCGAGGTGCAGGCCCAGCAGGGCGTCAACTGGCACCGCGAGGTGCCCCGGCCGACCGCCCCGGCGGTCGACGCGAGCGGCAAGCTGCCGCTGACGGAGCTCACCTTCGACCGGGCGGCGGCCCCCTCGCCCTTCGGCGACGACGTGACCTTCCCGCTGCCCCCGGAGCACCTCAACTTCGCGCATCCGGAGCAGGACGACACGAAGCACTGACACCCGTTTCGACCGGGGGGGGGGGGGGGGGCCCCCCCCCCCCCCCCCCCCCCCCCCCCCCCCCCCCCCACCGCGCCCCACAACCACCCAGGCGGGGGGGGCACGACGCCGCCCCGCGCCGCCGCCGCCCC